>NZ_DLHA01000009.1:0-1261 GCF_002482975.1 Flavobacterium sp. UBA7680
GTAGAACTGTGGACGGTAGTTATTGTGGAATGGAGTATGACGTCCACCTTCTTCTTTTTTCAAGATATAAACCTCAGCTTTGAAAGTAGCGTGTGGTTTTACTGATCCTGGCTTAATGATAACCATTCCTCTTTTGATAGATTCTTTATCAATACCTCTTAACAATAAACCTACGTTATCTCCAGCTTCACCTCTATCAAGGATTTTACGGAACATCTCAACTCCTGTAATAGTAGAAGTTAATTTATCAGCTCCCATACCAATGATTTCAACAGCATCACCTGTATTAGCAATACCAGTTTCGATACGACCTGTAGCAACAGTTCCACGACCAGTAATTGTAAATACGTCTTCAACCGGCATCAAGAATGGTTTAGCTACGTCACGCACTGGCTCTTCGATCCAAGCATCAACAGCTTCCATTAATTCAATGATTTTTGGTACCCAAGCAGGATCATTATTCAATCCTCCTAAAGCAGAACCTTGAACAACAGGACCATTATCTCCATCATATTCGTAGAAAGATAATAAATCTCTAATTTCCATTTCAACAAGCTCTAACAACTCAGCATCATCAACCATATCCACTTTGTTCATGAAAACAACGATTCTTGGAATACCAACCTGACGCCCTAAAAGGATGTGCTCACGAGTTTGTGGCATTGGACCATCTGTAGCAGCAACTACTAAGATAGCACCGTCCATTTGAGCAGCACCAGTAACCATGTTCTTTACGTAATCCGCGTGACCTGGACAGTCAACGTGAGCGTAGTGACGGTTAGCTGTTTCATACTCTACGTGAGATGTATTAATAGTAATACCTCTTTCTTTCTCCTCTGGAGCGTTATCGATTTGATCAAACGATTTTGCTTGACAGTAACCAGCATCAGACAATACTTTTGTAATTGCTGCAGTTAATGTAGTTTTTCCGTGATCCACGTGTCCAATTGTACCTATGTTTAAGTGCGGTTTGGAACGATTAAAATTCTCCTTTGCCATTTTACTTAATTTTTAATCTTAGTTATATATTAATTTTCAATTTCCTACTTACTTGAGCCAATGTCGGGATTTGAACCCGAGACCTCTTCCTTACCAAGGAAGCACTCTACCCCTGAGCTACACCGGCAGAGAGTTCAATTTTAGATTTTAGATTATTGATTTTAGATTAAAACAAAAAAAATCGAATCGAGTTTTTTTTCCTAAATCTAAATTCTGAAATCAATAATCTGAAATCAAAATCGTGGGGAGAGCAGGATTCGAA
>NZ_DLHA01000009.1:1309-3101 GCF_002482975.1 Flavobacterium sp. UBA7680
TGGCCGCTTGAGTATCTCCCCGAATAATTTATGGTTTTATTTTATAGATTTCAGATTATCTTGAATCATAATTTATACCGTAAATTCTTGTTTTTCAGTCTTTTAAAAGAACTTATTTCAAATCGCATTTGAAATATTTTTGAGCCGGCGGAGGGACTCGAACCCACGACCTGCTGATTACAAATCAGCTGCTCTAGCCAACTGAGCTACGCTGGCGAATACATTAAAAAAGTCCGCTATTTCTAACGGACTGCAAATGTAGCTATTTTATCTTTGAATCAAAACATTTTTTAAAAAAAATTTCAATTAAATATGTGCTCTTATTTTTTCTTTCCTTTTCACCAGCAAACGTTCTAAAGATTCTGCCGAAAGCTCAACTGCTTCTTCAAACGATTTGCATTGCTTTTTAACCAAAAATTCATCTCCCGGAACATTAATCTTAATCTCTACCGCCTTATTCTCCTTATCACTTGTTCTTTCAACTTTTAAAAAAACATCAGCCGAAACAACTCGGTCGTAATACTTTTCCAGCTTATCCATTCTCTCTTGAATAAAATCCACTAATTTTCTGTCGACAGTAAAGTTAACTGCATGAACATCTACCTTCATAATAATTATTTTAGGGTTAAACATTTCAGAGTTATTACTTATTTCTTGGATGAGCATCTGAATAAACTTTTTTAAGTTCTGCTAAACTATTATGAGTATAAACTTGCGTAGATGCCAAACTCGAATGCCCTAATAACTCCTTAACTGAATTTAAATCTGCTCCGTTATTTAATAAGTGAGTCGCAAAAGTATGCCGAAGCACATGAGGACTTTTTTTTACCTTTTCAGAGACCCTACTAAAGTAACAATTTATTAATCGATACACAAACGATTCACTCAATTTTAACCCTTTTTTCGAAATAAAAAAATAATCAGAATCTACAATTTCTTCAACCCCCACTCTTTCTTTTAAATACAAATTAATCTGATCTGCAACAATGGACAGAAGCGGAATAATTCGTTCTTTATTTCTTTTCCCTAACACCTTAATAAGATTCGAAGACAAATCAATATTCTTCATCATCAAACCTATTAATTCTGCACGACGCATTCCTGTGGTATAAAAAAGATCAACAATAAGCTTATCTCTAATTTCTTCAAAACCGGATGGAGAATCTACTCCAAGCATCAAATCACTTACTTCTTTTTCTGAAAACGGAATCTGGACAATTTTAGGAGTTTTAAGTGCTTTATGTTTAAGCATTGGATTTATCTCTATTTGCTTAATTTTTAAAAGAAATTTATAAAAGGCTTTTAAGGAAGCCATTTTTCGATTTACAGAAACATTAGAAATTTCCTGATCGACTAAAAAAACAATCCAGCTTCTTATTTGACTATAATTAACCTTCTCAACATTATCCTGCTCAAAACGAGATTTATTAAACTCTTCAAAGAAACCAATATCATTCAAATAAGCATTAACCGTATGCGGAGAATATTTTTTTTCCAGCTGTAAATAATCACGAAAAGCTTCTTTGTTTGATTTCATAAGAAAGTTTTTTTTTTCGATTTATACCTATTATATATAAACCACCAGAAGATTTTTAAAATAAAAAAACCGTTAGCATCAAAGTTAAAACTTTTTGATGACTAACGGTAATTATTTTTGAAAAGCGAAATACTAACTTTCTAAACTATCTTTCAATGTTTGGATGTAAGCAGCTTTTTGAATTTGAGCTCTTTTTACAACAGAAGGCTTAATAAAAGCAGTACGTGCTCTTAATTGACGAACAGTTCCTGTTTT
>NZ_DLHA01000026.1:0-124762 GCF_002482975.1 Flavobacterium sp. UBA7680
AACAGTTGAAGCTGTAAAAACAGTTTCTGATTTGTTCTTGCCTTTAACTGGAGAAATTATTGCTTTTAATGAAGATTTAGAAAGCGCTCCTGAAACTGTAAATTCTGATCCTTACGGAGCTGGATGGATGATTAAAATTAAAATTGCTGATGCATCAGAAATAGATAGTTTATTATCTGACGAAGCTTATAAAGAACTTATCGGTGCCTAAACAATTATTGTTAATCTGGGCAATTATCTGCTCTGGAATCATTGCGTATTTTTGTTTAATAGATTCAAGCAATATTCCGCAGGTAAATTTTCCGAGTATTGACAAAATTGTGCATTTTTGTTTTCACTTTGGCTTTACGATTTCCTGGATCCTATTCTTTAAGAAAGAACTTAAAGGAAAAGATGCTAACGATTACAAAGCGTATTTGATTTCGTTTATTTTTTCTGTTTTCTTCGGAATAACTATTGAAATTTTACAAGGTGTAATGACAATAACTAGAGCATCAGATGTAACAGATGTTTTAGCAAATGCATTAGGTGCATTCGTAGGCGTTTTTTCGGCGATAGCTTTTAAAAAACAAATCGATAAAATATAAGAATATAATTACCCACTTCGGTGGGTTTTTTATTGGCATAAAATCAAGCTTTTAAAACAGTATTTTTTCTGAATTTAAATGTATTTTTGCTCCATTCGATCTAACTTCAATATTATGAATGTTAAGCAATACTTAGATTCTACTTATTTAAAAACTGCTGCTCAAGCCGGAATTTCGGAAGAGGATAATAGTATTGTAGTTAAAAATGCAATTGCAGAAGCGATTCAGGAAAAGTTTAAGCTCATCATGATTCGGTCAGAATATGTAAGTCTGGCGAAAGAAATGATCTTAAAAGAAAATTCGAATTTACTGGTTGGAACCGTAATAGATTTTCCAAAAGGAAATTCAAGTTTAGAATCTAAGATCAAGGAAGCAAACGAAGCGATTGAAAATGGTGCCGATGATTTAGATTTTGTCTGCAATTATGAAGCTTTTAAAAATGGAGACGCTTCATTAATAAAAGAAGAAATTCTAATAGGAAGCCAAATAGGATTAGCCAATAATAAAACAGTAAAATGGATTATTGAAGTTGCAGCATTAACGGATAAAGAAATTATTCAGCTTTCGGCTTTAATAAAAAATGTTGTTATATCGAATTTTAAAGAAGAAGATTATGCTTCTGTTTTTGTAAAATCATCAACAGGTTTTTATAAAACCGAAAATGATCTGCCAAACGGAGCCACAATTCCTACCATTATAATGATGCTCGAAAATGCATCGCCTTTGCCGGTAAAAGCTGCCGGCGGCGTTCGCTCTTATGAAGATGCAGTAGAAATGATTCGTTTAGGAGTTAAACGCATTGGAACTTCGGCAGCAAAAGCGATCGCAGACGGAAAAAATACCACAAATCAATATTAAATCATAAGCCCCAATCTACGTGAATAAGTTTTTTTTATCTTTTGTTATCACCCTATTTACCTTACTTGGTTTTGCACAGCAGACTAATGTAAAACCTGATTTTACTTCAGAGCAGTTTCCTATTTTTCCGCATTGCGAAAATCTTCAGGCTAAAAATTTAGAAAACTGTTTTTACAGAGAAGTGCAGAATTTTGTGTATGATAATTTTCAAATTCCTGAAAACTTAAAACAAAATAATTACAAAGGAGAAGTAAAAGTACTTTTTGAAGTGGATGCAAACGGTGAATTTAAAGTAATTTATGTAAATGCAGCAGATGATTTACTAGTTGAAGAAGCAAAACGTGTTTTTGGAAAATTTCCGAAAATAAAACCTTCGACTTATAACGGAAAACCGACTTATTCAAAATATACGATTTCAATTGATATTCCTTTAAAAAGTGCAGATCAGATTGCGGCAGAAGCTTTGGCAGCATCCGAAATTGAAAAGCCAATTGAAAAACCAATGACAGAATTAGACAGTATTGTATACAAAAAATACAATATGCCTGAATTTGAAAGTCATTTAAATATACCATTTTCTCATAGTTATTATGCGCAGTTTGATGGTGCAATGAACCAGGTGGGAAGTAATAATCATACCGCTTCAAAACCGTATACTTATGCTGAGGTTTCAAAATATTATAATTTAAAAGCAGTAAACGAATCGCTTCAGAAAAAAGTTTCAGGCTGGTGGGGAAGAAAACTTTGGAATGAAAACCTGGTTCAGATTCAGGGTGAAGATTACTGGCTGGCATTAAACCCAATTCTTGATTTGCAAATGGGAAAAGCTTCAGATCTTGATGCTTCTTATTCATATGTAAATACCCGTGGACTTAATTTTAGAGGAGGTTTAGGAAAACAGATTAATTTTACCACAACCATTTTTGAGAGTCAGGGAAGATTTGCGGGTTATTACAATGATTATGCAGAAACATTAAAGCCTTCTGGAGGAAATCCGGCAATTATTCCGGGAATGGGAATTGCTAAGAGATTTAAAACAGATGCTTACGATTTTCCTTTGGCGGAAGCCAATATTACTTTTGCGCCAAGTAAAATATTTGACTTACAATTAGGTTACGGAAGAAATTTTATTGGAGATGGATATCGTTCGTTGCTTGAAACTGATGGTGCAAGCCCTTATCCTTATTTTAAAATCAATACGACTTTCTGGAAAATTAAATATACCAATACTTATATGTGGCTTAAAGATGTTCGTCCAGACGTAACGGTGGACAGAACGTATGCAAGCAAATATATGGCGAATCATTATTTAAGCTGGAATGTTTCGAATAAACTGAATTTTGGTTTCTTTGAATCTGTAGTTTGGACAGATACCAACAACAGAGGATTTGATGTTAACTTTGTAAATCCTATTATTTTTTACCGTTCTGTTGAATTCGCTTCATCATCTCGAAGCGGAAATGCACTTTTAGGAATGACATCTAAATACAAATGGAATAACAATGTAAATTTATATGCTCAGTTTTTATTAGACGAATTCTCGATTGGTGATATGAAATCTGGAGATCAAAGCTGGAAAAATAAATTTGGTTACCAGTTAGGTGCTAAATATTACAATGCTTTTCATGTAAAAGATTTGCTTTTGCAATTAGAATACAATCACGTTCGTCCTTATGTGTATTCTCATAGTGATCCAATTACGAATTATGGTCATAATAATCAAAGTATCGGACATCAATGGGGAGGAAATTTTGAAGAATTTATCGCAATTGGTCGTTACCATAAAGGACGTCTTTTTGCAGATGCTAAATTTACAGTGGGTAAAAGAGGTTTAGATTTTGATACCGCAGAAAACAGTTATAATTACGGAGGAAATATCTATAAAGATTATGATTTAAACCGTCCTTATGATACAGGTGTAAAAGTGGGGCAGGGAAATAAAACCAGTATTTTTATTGCCGATGTTCAAGGAGGATATTTGATAAATCCGATCACAAATTTAAAATTATTCGGAAGTTTCATTTACAGAAATTTTGATCCAACTCAGGAAACGGCAACAACATTTAAACAAAGTACGACCTGGTTTACTATTGGTTTACGTTCTGATATCTTTAACTGGTATTTTGATTACTAGAATTTTTAATAAGATTTTTCGAAATAATAGTGTTAAAGATTGGAAAGTTCTTGTTTTGTAGAGGTTTTATTGGAAAAAATCTAATTTTAAAGTTCTAAATTCTATAATCTAATTTGTACATTTGCACCACTCAAAAAAAATATACAAAGACTACGGTATTGAACGCTGCTAAAAATACAATTTCAATAAAATCAATATTTCTGGATTTCAAAGAGATAACTAAGGCTGGCTTGGCTATTAGTGTTTTGTTTTCTTCAATCGCCGGATATTTATTAGGAGTTAATGACGAACATCCTTTTAAATGGAGTGTTTTGATTATTTTGTCAATTGGCGGCTATTGCATGGTTGGGGCTTCAAACGCTTTTAATCAGGTAATTGAAAAAGATATCGATTCGTTAATGGATCGAACAAAAAATCGTCCGGTTCCTTCCGGAAGAATGTCTCCCGTAACAGCATTAATTGTTGCAAGTCTGCTTACTATAATAGGTATAGCATTGTTGTACACGATCAATGCAAAGTCGGCAATGTTTGCCGCAATTTCAATATTTTTATATACAAGCATATATACACCATTAAAAACCGTAACTTCATTGTCAGTTTTTGTTGGTGCATTTCCTGGAGCAATTCCATTTATGTTAGGATGGGTTGCGGCAACCGGAGAATTTGGTATCGAAGCCGGAACATTATTTTTAATTCAGTTTTTCTGGCAGTTTCCTCATTTTTGGGCCATTGGATGGTTTTTGTATGATGATTATGCAAAAGCAGGTATTTTCATGCTTCCAACCGGAAATAAAGATAGAAAAACAGCTTTGCAGGTTATTTTATATACGATTTGGTTAATTATTGCTTCTTTATTACCTGTTTTAGGATATACAGGGCAGTTGTTTATTTCGCCAATCGCAGCGGTTTTAGTGTTTTTATTAGGTTTATGGATGTTGTTTTATGCGGTGCGTTTGTACCAATTAAGAACACCAAAAGCTGCAAGAACATTAATGCTGGTAAGCGTATCGTATATTTCGTTACTGCAGATTGTATTTATAGTAGATAAATTTTTAAGATAGTTATGGAAATGACAATTAAAGTAAGTGAAGAGCAGGTGCAGAAATCAAAATCAGCCAAACTGATTTTGTTATTCGCAATGGTAAGTATGACCATGATGTTTGCAGGACTTGCAAGTGCGTTTGTGGTAAGTAAATCAAGAGCAGACTGGTTGACGAATTTTCAAATACCAACTGCGTTTTATTTTAGTACAGCAGTTATTATTGCCTGCAGTGTTACTTTTTATTTAGCAAAAAAAGCAATTGAAAAAGGAAACAGAAGTGCTACTTCTGCGTTTCTTTTAGGGACATTTGCTTTAGGGATTCTGTTTGTAATTTTACAATTCAGAGGTTTTGGGCAAATTGTAGAAAGCGGGTATTATATGACAGGACAAGGTAGCTCAATTACTACAACTTTCCTTTATGTAATTGCGTTTACACACCTATTGCACTTGGCGGGCGGATTAATTTCGCTTTTAATTATAATTTATAATCATTTTAAACAAAAATACAATCCGACTCAAACTCTTGGTATAGAACTAGGTGCGATGTATTGGCACTTTTTGGATTTATTATGGGTATTATTATTTTTATTTTTATATTTCTTTAAATAAGAAAAAAACGTAAATTTGGGAACTTTTTAACGAATATCTTTTATGGAAGCGACAGTTACTACTGCAAATAACGACGAAAAAACTTGGGGAGGCGGAGAGCATAGCCAGCCACTAGGAGCAAGTTATGGTAAAATGATGATGTGGTTTTTTATCGTATCGGATGCCTTGACATTCTCTGGATTTTTAGGTGCTTACGGTTTTTCTAGATTTAAATTTATTGAAACATGGCCATTGGCTGACGAAGTGTTTACTCACTTTCCTTTTATGCATGGTGTTTCGGCTCCTATGTATTATGTAGCCTTAATGACTTTTATCTTGATTTTCTCATCTGTAACAATGGTTTTGGCTGTTGATGCAGGTCACCAATTAAAGAAAACAAAAGTTGCTGTTTACATGTTCTTAACTATTATTGGAGGTTTAATTTTCGTTGGTTCTCAAGCTTGGGAGTGGAAAAACTTCATTAAAGGAGAATACGGAGCAGTTGAAACTAAAGGTGGAAGTTTATTGCAGTTTGTTAAAGCAGATGGAACAAGAGTTGCTCTTGCAGATTTTGCGGTGAAATTGCCAGAACAAAGAGAAGAATTAACAAGAAGCCATGCAACTTGGTTTGTTCAGGATGCAGAAACTCAGCCAACTTATACTGTTGCTGAAATTCAGGCAGGTTTTAAAGCACACCCTGATGTATTAATCAGAACTGAAAAACTTACTGCTGAAAAGAAAAAAACTGTTTTAACTAGAGCAGAATCTGAAGCTCGTTTAGTTGACGCAAAATATGTAGTAGAAGGAGCAAACTTAACTAGAAATGAATACGGAAGTAAACTATTCGCTGATTTCTTCTTCTTCATCACAGGATTCCACGGATTCCACGTATTTTCTGGAGTTATCATTAATATCATTATTTTCTTTAATGTATTATTAGGAACTTACGAGAAAAGAAGAAGCTACGAAATGGTAGAGAAAGTTGGTTTATACTGGCACTTTGTAGATTTAGTTTGGGTATTTGTATTTACAGTTTTCTACTTAGTTTAATTTTAGATTTTAATTATTATGTCACACGAACACGTATCAAATACAAAAAGAATCTGGTTTGTTTTTATATTACTATCAGTTGTAACTACAGTAGAAGTTATCCTTGGTATTTACAAACCGGGAGTATTAGAGTTTAATCATTTTGTTGGTTTGAATTTGTTAAACTGGATATTTTATATCTTAACAATATTCAAAGCTTATTATATTGTATGGGCATTCATGCACATGGAAGGTGAAAAAAGCAGCCTTAGATGGTCTGTTGTATCACCAGTTATTTTCCTAGTATTATATTTATTGTTCATCTTGTTGACAGAAGGACACTATATTTATGGGGTTTTTAAAGATTCTACTATTAAATGGAATTTTTAACATGATATTAATTCGAAAAGAAGCTCCGTTTAACGGAGCTTTTTTTATTTTTGTACCTCAATAACTTCCGTTAAAACAATGAAAAAAAATATAGTTCTTTTTGTGCTTTTTGTTTTACCCATTGTAGCCTATTTGTTTTTCGCTTCAGGTGTAAATAGTTTTACAAAACTTCCCATAATTACCCCAAAAATTGCCGACTTTGGAAACTGGAAATCTCTTGACGGCAAAAAAGTTTCTTTAGATAAAAAAATTACCGTTTTAGGTTTTTCCGGTTCTGATATTTTAAGTAACAGAGGAAACTACTTTAACCTTAACGAAAAAATCTACAAACGCTACCACGGTTTCGAAGATCTTCAATTTGTAGTAATCTGCCCGCTTGGGACAGAAACTGAAGCTCGAAAGCTTGTTGATGCGATTAAACCTTTTACAGATGTTTCTGGATGGGAATTTGTTTTTGCTTCACCTGATGATATTCAGGCTTTTTATAATCAATTACATTTAAAAGGAAAACTGGATGATAAACTAGGTACATCAAATGTTTTCATTGTAGATAAAGAAAGAAACTTAAGAGGCCGCAAAGGCGGAAATAAAAACGAAAAAGATGACGAGTATAAAGAAGGATACGATACTTTTCATCCATCTGAATTGAGTAATGAAATGCTTGATGACTTTAAAATCATTTTGTATGAATATCGTGCCGCTCTTAAAAAGAACCATAACGCCACAAAACAACTTTAAATACACATATAATGTTCAAAAATAAATCTTACATAGGGATTTCGTTTATTATCTTGATTTTCGGAATCTATGCAGTACCAAAAATTGTTGACAGAATTAAAAATGGTGATGTTGTAAAAGGAAATCGTTTAGATAATGTTGGTTCTAAAAGTTCTAAAGACGCAAAATTAATAACAATTGGTGCAGCTCCAAAATTTGAATTGACAAATCAGGATAACGTTAAAGTATCTAATGCAACCTATAAAGGAAAAGTATATGTTTTAGAATTTTTCTTCACAACTTGTCCGTCAATCTGCCCAAAGATGAATTTGAGCATGCTGGAAATCGAAAAAACATTTTTTGGCAATCCTAACTTCGGAATAGTTTCCATTACAATTGACCCAACTCATGATACACCACAGGTTTTAAAAGATCATGCAAAATTATTAGGAGTAAAATCTTCTAACTGGAATTTTTTAACCGGAGACAGAGCTACAATTATGGATTTGTCTAACAAAGGTTTTAATCTTTATGCAGGAGAAAACTCAAAAGTAAGCGGAGGATTTGAACATTCTGGGTTATTTGCTTTAATTGACAAAGATGGAAACATTCGCTGCCGAAAAGATGAATTTGGAAACCCAAATATTTATTACGACGGTTTAGATAAAAAAGGCGTTAGAGAGATTCAGGAAGATATTAAAATACTATTAGAAGAATAAAAAATGGAAGATCATTCATTAGAAAAAAAATACAATAAATACATCATTGCGGTTTCAATTGTTATACCGGTACTGGTAGGAATTCTTTTTGCAATCAAATTAAAAGATTTTGGAATCAATGTAGAGCCGCTTTCCTTTTTACCTCCAATTTATGCTTCTACAAATGGTCTTACAGCGATTGTTTTAGTTGCAGCGGTAATTGCCGTTAAAAACGGAAAACTTAAACTGCACGAACGTTTAATGACTTTTGCTATTGCTTTATCATTGGCTTTTTTGGCCATGTATGTTGCGTATCACATGACTGCTGACTCCACTAAATTTGGTGATGTAAATCATGACGGGATTTTAGATGCAGTAGAAAAAGCTAAAATTGGTGCTGTTAGATATATCTATGCTTTTATTTTAATCACACATATTCTTTTATCGATTATCATTATTCCGTTTGTATTGGTAACATATGTACGAGCACTTGCAAAGCGTTTTGATAAACACAAAAAAATAGCTAAAATAACATTCCCGCTTTGGTTATATGTTGCGGTAACAGGTGTTGTAGTTTATTTAATGATTTCTCCTTATTATGCATAAATTAGAAAATAGAACAAAGAATAAAGAAAATAGAATTCAAGAAAATAGCAATAATATGAGAAACTTTTTTTCGCCAAAGTATATCTATATTCTATTCTCTATATTCTGTTCTCTGAGTGCGAACGCCCAATGTGCGATGTGCCGTGCAGCACTTGCAGGAGATTCTAACATAAAAAAAGCAGAAGCTGTAAATGACGGAATCGTTTTTTTAATGATAATCCCGTATTTACTTGTAGCCATAATTGGTTTTCTTATTTATAAGATGTACCGATCTAAAAAGAAAAATGCAGTATAATTATACTGCATTTTTTATTTCAATTCGTTTATTTTAATCCGTTAACGGAGACATTCACAGTTCCGTTTATTTTGATAAAAGCGATAATCGCTTGATTCGTTAATTGAATTTTATCAAACTGAATATCATCCATTTTTCCGTTTACAAAAACGCCAGGCATTGGCGAATAATTTTTAAGATAAGCAGCCATACTCTTTTTGCCTTCTTCTAAATTAGGCTGTATCGAATATCTGCAGCTTTCTTCCATTTTTCTTAAAACAAAACCTTGTGCAAGCCAGTTTGCAGTTCGCATTAGTTTGCTTTTGGTATCTAAAACATAATCCAGTTTGTCGAAATAAATTTCTTTTGTCTGCGCATTATATTGCGGAATTCCGTTTAAATAAAGCGTTCCGTCAATAGAACCCAGAACATCAAGAGCAATAATCATTTTTCCGTTTTTGTGCCAGATTGAAACATTTTTTACCGTTACTTTTTTGCTTCCAGAACCAAATTCCTGCCCGGCAAAATTCTTCGTCATAATTTTTGAAGCATCCATATAACTTGAAATCGCCGCAATATTTGCCGATATCTGATTTGGAATTTTGGTAACCGGTTTCAAAACAATTTTACTCGCATTAAACTTAGATTCAGGCTGTTTGCCTACAATAGTTTCCATATTGCATTTCATTCCCATTTCGAGTAAAAAAGAATCATTTTTCAGTTTTGCATTGGTTGAATAAACTTCAACAGGAACAATTCTTAACCAGCTTTCATAAGTATCGCTCATTTGAAAAGGCGTACAGATTTTTTCTAAAGCCGATAAAACATTCGGTTTAAAATCCATTGATTTTTCGATTGCCTCATCAATTTTATGTTCCAGTTTAGATTTAAAAATGGAAATTGCCGGATTAATCAAATAAGTAATTGGCATATTTTTTCCAAAAACAGTCATCGTTGGACTTTCGTTCCAGTCTAAAGATCTAAATTCAGTTTTAGTGTTTAATTTCCAGTTCGTTAAAGCAACATCGCTGGATAATGTAATAACACCATTTAAATTAAATTCTCTCGTATCGTAAAGTTCAATACCCATTTTTTTTGTTCCAATTCGGTATTTAATAGTCGCTTTTAACGGAAGAATCGTTTTTATTTTTTTATCCGGATTTGCAGGATCGTTTTGAATTTTTATTGGAGCCTGTTTCCAAATTTTCATTTCGATATCGTCATCTTCGATATTATTATCTTCATAAATCAATCCGTTTAATAGCGTATTGGTTTGATTTTCAATATCATTCAGCTTAACAGTAATAGGCAGATTTATAAAGGAAGGATTGGCATCATAAATTAGCGGACTTGCGTCATCTGGTTCTGGTTTTAAAGTTTCTAATTTTTGAGAAGTTGAGCAGCTAAAGAATGTGGCAGTTACCGCAAACACTGAGATTATGGAAAAAAATTTCATAATTAATGATTTTTTTAAGTGAAGCAAAATTAAGAAAACTATTAAATTATCTTGATAAAGTGTAACATTTGATAACAACTGCCGTCTTATTTAGATAATGAAACACAATTATTAACGTTTTATTATCATAATTTACTTATAAAATATATTATTATTGTTTTAAAAATTTAACAATACCATGATCGAAATTAAAGATTTGCATAAATCCTATAAAATGGGAAGTTCGGAACTGCATGTGTTGAAAGGAATAAATTTTAATATTGCCGAAGGAGAATTAGTAGCGATTATGGGATCATCAGGATCTGGAAAATCGACTCTTCTTAATATTTTAGGAATTCTGGATGAAGCCGATTCTGGTAGTTATATTTTAGACAATACGCCAATTAAAAAATTAAACGAAACCCTGGCTTCAAAATACAGAAACAAGTTTTTAGGTTTTGTTTTTCAGTCTTTTAATTTGATCAATTATAAATCAGCATTAGATAACGTTGCTATGCCCTTGTATTATCAAGGTGTAAAAAGAAAAGAGCGTTACGATATTGCAATGAAATATCTTGAAAAAGTAGGTTTGGGTTCACATTCTCATCACTTACCAAACGAACTTTCGGGAGGGCAGAAACAGCGTGTTGCAATTGCAAGAGCACTGGCTTCGAACCCTAAAGTTTTACTTGCCGATGAGCCAACGGGAGCTTTAGATACCAAAACTTCGTATGAAGTTATGGAGCTTATTCAAGGAATTAACGATGAAGGAAAAACAATTTTAATCGTTACACACGAACCTGATATTGCCGCAATGTGCAAAAGAAATGTGGTCCTGAAAGATGGATTAATTATCGATGATAAATTAGTAGAACAAGTTAGAGCTTCATCTTATGTTTAATATTGAGCGTTGGCAGGAAATATTTGATGCAATTTCCAAAAACCGACTCCGAACATTCCTAACAGGAGTTTCGGTAGCGTCGGGGATTTTTATTTTGGTGATTTTGCTTGGAGCGGGAAAAGGGCTTCAAAACGGTATTGAAAAACAATTCGAGCGCGATGCTGCTGGAATTATTGAGGTTTGGTCTGGTACGACCACAAAAGAGTATAAAGGACTGAATCCAGGAAGACAGATTCAGTTTAGAAATAGCGATTACAATCAATCGGTTCAAAAATTTGAGGACAAATTAGATTTAAGAGCTTCGACACAAAATTATTGGGGAGCGCAATTTGCTTACGGTAAAGAAAATGGAAATTATCAATACAGAGGTGTTAATCCTGATTATGGCGGAATTGAAAACCTTACGATAGTTCAGGGACGATATGTAAATAGTAAAGATTTAGAAAATAACGAAAAAGTGGCAACAATCGGGATGAAAATAAAAACCGATTTGTTTAAGGATAAAGAAGCTCTGGGAAAAGAAATTCAAATTAATAATATCAATTTTAAAGTAATTGGAATTTTTACAGACCCGGGAGGAGAACGTGAGGAAGCAAGAGCTTATTTGCCCTTGACAACTGTACAAAGAACTTTTGGTGCCGGTGACAAAATCAGCAATTTGTTTTTTACTTTAAAAAAGACGGATAATTATGATGAAGCTTTAGCACAATCTGAAAAGTTTACTAAAGAATTAAAGGAATTATTGAAAAGTAAAAATGTTGTAGCTCCGGATGATGACGGCGGAATAAATGCCTATAACTCAGTTAAAGATGCTAAACAGTTTTACGATTTAAATTTATATATCAGACTATTTTTCTGGTGGGTTGGTATTTGTACTATTATCGCCGGAGTTGTGGGTGTAAGTAATATCATGTTGATTATTGTAAAAGAAAGAACCAAAGAAATTGGAATTAGAAAAGCTTTAGGCGCATCGCCATTTTCTATTATTTCGATGATACTTCATGAATCCATTTTTATTACAACAATAGCAGGTTTTACTGGGCTTTTAGCGAGTTTATTGTTGTTAGAATTTGTTGGGCCGATGGTTCAGAGTGAATATTTCAGAAATCCCGAAGTAGATTTTAGTGTGGCTTTAACAACATTATTTTTACTTGTATTTGCAGGCGCCGTTGCAGGGTTTTTTCCAGCATACAGAGCAGCCAAAATTAGACCTATTGTAGCACTTAGAGACGAATAATCATGTTTAAAAAAGATAATTGGGATGAAATTTTACAGGCCTTAACGGCGAATCCCTTCAGAACTATTCTGACTGCTTTTGGTGTATTTTGGGGAATTTTTATTTTGGTGATTTTGCTTGCAGCCGGTAATGGTCTGGAAAACGGAATTAAAAAAGGATTTGACGGAATTGCCACAAATACGATGTTTATGTGGAGCCAGACAACTTCTAAAGCCTATAAGGGGCTGCCAAAAACACGTCGTTATGATTTTAGAAATAGTGATGTTGCAGCTTTAAAAGCGGCTTTACCGGATTTATTATATGTTTCGCCAAGAAATCAGTTAGGAGATTTTAACGGAACAAACAATGTGGTTCGTGGTACAAAAACTTCTGCTTTTACCATTTATGGAGATTATCCGGAGTTGATTAAGCAACAGCCTATGGATATCATAAAAGGCCGATTTATAAACCAACAGGATATTCTGGATAAAAGAAAAATTGCCGTAATTGGAAAAGGGGTTATCAGCGAACTTTACGGAAAAGAAGAAGAAGCTGTTGGAACATATATCAAAGTTAACGGCATCAACTTTATGGTTGTTGGCGTTTATAAATCGAAACAGCAAGGTGGAAATGCAGAACAGGAACAAAAGAATATTTTTATTCCGTTTACGACTTTTCAACAGGCTTTTAATTATGGAGATAAAGTAGGGTGGATGGCACTTACGGCAAAAGATGAAACATCGATTACCGACTTAAAACCTAAAATTTTAGAAATAATAAAAGGGCTTCATTCCATAAATCCTACAGATGACAGGGCAGTAGGAAATTTTGATTTGTACGAGCAATTCAATAAGGTGCAGAGTTTATTTAATATCCTGAAAATCATTGCCTATTTTGTTGGGACATTAGTTTTGATTTCGGGTGTTATTGGAATCTCAAATATTATGTTGATCGTAGTTAAGGAACGTACAAAAGAAATAGGAATTAGAAGGGCTTTAGGCGCAACGCCGGGAGCAATTCGCAGTCAGATTTTATCAGAATCTATATTTTTAACGATCATTTCAGGAATGTTTGGTATTGCCGTCGCAACGGGAATTATTGCCCTCTTAAATTTGGCATTAGATTCCATGCCCCCCGGCAACGATACCATGTTTTCAAACCCGAGTGTTGACTTAGGAGTTGTATTTGTTGCCTTAATAATATTAGTAGGATCTGGTTTGCTGGCAGGATTTATTCCGGCGCAGACCGCAATTAATGTAAAGCCTGTAGATGCTTTACGAACAGAATAAAATTATCAATCAAAAAAATAATCGATTAAACTAAAAAACAAAATGAAAAAAGGAGTAACCGTAACCATTTTAATTTTAATTGCAGTAGTCTTTTTTGGCGCGCTTTACTATTTGTACGCAAAGAATCAAGAATCGCCAATTGTTTTTAAAACGGAAAAAGCAGAGATTAAAACCATCGTAAAAAATACAATTGCGACTGGTAATATTCAGCCTGATGAAGAGGTATTAATCAAACCAAATATTTCAGGTATTATTGAAGAAGTTTATATCAAAGCAGGAGAAAAAATCAAAGCAGGAGATATGATTGCTAAAATTAGAGTGGTTGCTAACGTTTCGAATGTAAGCAGTACTCAAAATCAGGTTCAGACTGCTAAAATTGCTTTAGATAATCAGGAGAAAATCTTTCAAAGACAAAAAACACTTTTTGATAAAGATGTAATTTCTGCCAATGATTTTGATGCGGCGCAAGTAGCTTACAAACAAGCAAAACAAACATATCTGGCTGCAAAACAAAACTTAGATATCGTTAAAACAGGTACAACGACTTCGTTAGGGAATTATGCTAATACCTTAATTCGTTCAACAGTAAACGGAATGGTTTTACAGGTTCCGGTAAAAGTAGGAAATCAGGTTATTGAAAGTAATAATTTCAACGAAGGAACTACAATTGCAAGTGTTGCCGATGTTGGAAGAATGATTTTTATTGGAAAAATTGATGAATCTGAGGTTGGAAAAATCAAAGAAAAAATGGCAATTGAAATCACTGTTGGAGCAATTGAAAATAAAAAATTCGAAGCAGTTTTAACTGATATTGCACCAAAAGGAGTTGTAGAAAACGGAGCAATTCAGTTTGAAATAAAAGCAAGATTAGAAAATAGAGATGATACATTTATTAGAGCCGGTTTAAGTGCAAATGCATCTATTATTCTTGAAAAAGCAGATAAAGTTCTGGCTATAAAAGAATCATTAGTTCAATTTGACAAAAAAACTCAAAAACCATATGTAGAAGTTGAAACAGCACCTCAAAAATTTGAAAGAAGAGATTTAGTTTTGGGTGTGAGCGACGGAATCTATGTTCAGGTTAAAAGCGGAATCAAAAACACGGATAAAATTAAAATCTGGAATCAGGGTTTAATTGACGAGAAAGAAGAGAAAAAGTAATTTGAAGCTGTAAAGAGTTTTTTGGTTTTAAAAAATGTTAAATTTGCGTAGTTTGGTTTACTGCGCTTTCATTCAAAATATATGAAAATAAATAAATATAATAGTCTTGTTTTTGCCATGTTGTTTGGGTTTGGATTAGCCGGACACGCGCAATCAAAACAATGGACACTGGAAGAATGCGTGAGATACGCATTAGATAATAACATTACAATTAAATTATCTGAACTGGATGTCAAAACGGCAACTATTGACAAAAGAGGAGCATTAGGAAGTTATCTTCCAACTGTAAATGGAAATGCTTCACATTCATGGAATATCGGTTTGAACGTTAACCCTGTTACCAATATTGCGACTACACAAACAACGCAGTATTCTTCATTAGGTGTAAATGCAAATGTTGATATTTACAAAGGTCTGCAAAATCAAAATGCATATAGAAGAGCTTCTCTTTCTATTATAGCATCAAAATATCAGTTGCTGAAAATGCAGGAAGATATTTCGTTGAATGTTGCAAATGCTTTTCTTCAAATTTTATCTAACAAAGAAGATTTAAAAATAAAGAAAGAACAATTAGCGATCGACGAAAAACGTTATTCTCGTTCTGAAGAAATGGTAAATGCCGGAACAATTCCGCGTGGAGATTTATTTGATTTAAAAGCAACTGTAGCTACAGATAAACAAAATATTACCGTTTCTGAAAACAATTTATTGATTTCGAAATTAAGTTTAGCTCAGCTTTTACAATTAAAAGAATTTGCAGATTTTGATGTAATTGATGATACCAATGCTAAAGATGAAAATAATATCATGGCGCAAAACCCAATTGATATTTACAATAAAGCAAAAGAAACAAGAACAGAACTAAAATTAGCTCAGACTAATCTTGAAATCGCCGAAAAGAACGTTGCAATTGCAAAAGGAGCATATCAGCCAACATTAAGAGGTTTTTACCAATTTAGTACTAGTGCAAGTTACAGTGATCGACTAATTGGAACTGATCCTGTTACAGGAGATCCAGTTTACGCAGCTCCAAATCCAGTTTTAGATCAGTTTAGTGATAATAAAGGACACAATTTTGGTTTTCAATTAAGTGTACCAATATTTAATGGCTTCTCTGTAAAAAACAATGTTGAAAGAAACAAAGTAAGTTTAGAGAAATCTAAAATAGATTTAGAGCAAAAAAGTTTAGATTTGCAACGTAACGTTTATACAGCATTTACTGATGCAAAAGGCGCTTTAAATACTTATGAATCTTCAACGATTACTTTAGAAGCTAGACAGCAGGCATATAACTATGCAAAAGAAAAGTACGATGTTGGTTTAATGAATTCATTTGATTTTACGCAAGCCCAAACTTTGCTGACAAATGCACAATCTGATGTGATCAGAACGAAATACGATTACATGTTCAAAATAAAAATACTTGAGTTCTATTTCGGAATTCCAATTGTTCCAATTATTACAAAATAATTTATTATGTCAAAAAAAACAATTTACTTCTTAGTTGGCGGAGCTGTAATTATTATCATAGCATTAATAGGGCTTTCCAAAGCAGGAGTAATAGGAAACAAAGATGAAGGAAAAGAAGTTGAAACGTCAAAAGTAAACGCTTCAACAATTGTAGAAACAGTTTCGGCAACAGGAAAAATCCAGCCGGAAATTGAAGTAAAACTTTCATCAATGGTTTCCGGTGAAATTATTGCATTAAATGTAAAAGAAGGCCAAGTTGTAAAAAAAGGCGATTTACTGGTAAAAATAAACCCTGATTTGTATACTTCAGGTTTAGAAAGATCAGTAGCAAATTTATCTGGAACTAAAGCCGGTTTAGTGCAGTCTGAAGCTAGTTTTAAAGAGGCAAAAGCAAATTATGAGCGTAACAAAACGCTTTATGATAAAGGTGTAATTTCAAAATCAGATTGGGATAAAGCTATTTCAACTTATGAAGTTGCAAAAGCAACAAAACAATCTTCTTACTATAATGTTCAAAGTGCTTCGGCTTCTGTTACAGAAGCCAGAGACAACTTAGGACGTACAACAATCTATGCTCCTGCAGATGGTACAATTTCGGTACTAAATGTTGAGTTGGGAGAACGTGTTTTAGGAACGCAGCAAATGGCAGGAACAGAACTTTTAAGAGTTGCGAACCTTAATAACATGGAAGTTGAAGTTGACGTAAACGAAAATGATATTGTAAAAATTAAAATAGGGGACGAAGCAAATGTTGAAGTCGATGCCTATTTAAAAAAGAAATTTAAAGGTGTTGTAACCAGTATTTCAAATTCTGCAAGTACAACATTAACTTCAGATCAGGTTACCAATTTCAAAGTTAAAGTTCGTATTTTAAAAGATTCATATCAGGATTTATTAGAAGGAAAACCAGCAGCGTATTCGCCTTTTAGACCTGGAATGACGGCTACTGTTGATATTATTACAACAACTAAAAACAATGTTTTGGCAGTGCCAATTAGTTCTGTTGTAGTAAAATCGGATACAACAGCCGTTACTGACTTTAAAGTAGAAGATCCAAATGAGAAAAAAGTAGCTCCAAAAAGCGACAAGAAATTCGAATGTGTTTTTGTAAAAGTAGGAGACAAAGCTAAAATCAGAATCATTAAAACAGGAATTCAGGACGATACAAATATCGAAGTAATGTCTGGTTTGAAACCGGGTGATGTAGTCATTACTGGACCGTACACAACAGTTTCTAAAGAACTAAATTCTGGTGATAAAGTAAAAATTAAAAAAGCGGATGCTCCAAAAAAGTAAATCAATAATATGATTATTGCATTGCATGGAATTCCGGCAGAAATGATTTTCAGTTTATTGGGTGCCTTTATTGCTGTAATTATATATTTGATATGGGTGCATTACAGCGTCTATAAAACGAAATATTATAATGATGAATTTAAATATTTTTCAGTAGAAAAAAGACTGATCCTATATTTAGGCTTTTTATTAGCAAATTTAGGTGTTGCATTTCTGTTATTTTGGTTATTAACCTTTATTTTTGCAGCTACAATTTTCAGATGATTTTTTAATAAAAACACGTACTACATTGTCTTTCATTCTCAATATCGAAACCGCTACCAAAAACTGTTCAGTCTCAATTGCAAAAAATGGAGAAACCATTCTCTGTAAAGAAATTGCTGAAGAAGGATATTCGCATGCTGAAAAACTTCATGTTTTTATTGAAGAAGTTATTGCAGAATCCGGTATTTCAGTTCAGGATTTAAAAGCGATTGCAGTAAGTCAGGGACCAGGTTCTTATACCGGTTTACGAATTGGGGTTTCGGCGGCAAAAGGATTGTGTTTTGCATTAAATATTCCGTTAATTGCTGTAGATACTTTGCAGACTTTAGCGTCAAAAGCTAATGTTTCTGACGGAAAAATTATTCCGATGCTGGACGCCAGAAGAATGGAAGTGTACAGCGAAATTTTTACTGCTGATTTAGAAGTTGAAAGAGGAATTCAAGCTGAGATTATTACAGAAGAATCTTTTGCAGCCTATACAGAAAAACTTTATTTCGTTGGAGATTGTGCCGAGAAATGCAAACCAGTTTTAACTAAAGAAAACTTTGTGTTTTTAGAAGAAATCAAATACCCTTCGGCAAGAGAAATGAGTAAAATCAGTTTTAATAAATATCAAAAAAGCGACACTGTTGATGTCGCTTATTTTGAACCTTATTATTTAAAAGATTTTATGATGACACTGCCATCAAAAAAGCAATAATCTAATTTTTATTTTTGAACTGTAAACGGCTGAACAGAAATTCCTGCTTCGTCTAAAGCTGTTTTGCAATTTTCTAAAGTATCAGAAAAAACAGCTCCGTAATTAATGTTTTTTGCCCACGGACGAACTGCAAAATCCACAGAACTTGCTGATAAATTTTTTACGAAAACCTCAGGTGCCGGCTTTTTAAGCACTTTTGGATTTTTATTTAAAACATCCAATAAAACTTCTTTCGCCTTTTTAATGTCAGAATCATAAGAAACAGAAAAAGTCAAATCGGCTCTTCTTTCTCCCTGCATCGAATAATTAATAATAGTTCCGTTTGACAAAGCACCATTCGGAACAAAAACCGTTTGATTATTTCCGGTCAACATTTTAGTGACAAAAATCTGAATCTCTAAAACCGTTGCAATAACTCCCTGAGCTTCGATTGTATCTCCAACTTTAAAAGGTTTGAAAACGATAATCAGCATTCCGCCCGCAAAATTCGAAAGCGAACCCTGAAGTGATAAACCAATTGCAAGCCCCATTGCACCCAGAATAGCTACAAACGAAGAAGTCTCGATTCCGAGTTTTGAAATAAAAGTAACAAACAATAAAACACGAAGCGCCCACAATAAAATGTCAGCAAGGAATTTGGTCAATGTTGGGTCAAGATTTCTCTTAACCATTACTTTTCTAATTATTCTGTTGATTAATCGAATGGCATATAAACCAACAAATAAAATCAGCAGTGCCGAGATTAATTTTGGAGAATAATCGATTAAAATATTGATGAATTTTGTAGCGTAACCGCTAAACTGTTCAGGATTGATGTACATATTATTTTGAATAAAAAAACCTTCTCAAAAGAGAAGGTGAATTGATTTTGCAAATATAGCTATATTTTGTTTTTATATGAAAATACTTTCCATTACTTCTCTTCTTCAGAGTCTGAATCAGTTACTGCGTCTTCGCTCACATCAACTACAGTTTCTGTAACTAATTTATAATCCTCATTGACAGTTTCAGTAATTACTTCTTTGATAGAATCAATCACATCGTGTATAGAGTCAGATGCTTTTTCAACATAGTCACTAACAGCATCTTTAGTATGTTCCAGATATTCTGCTGCAGAATCGATTATTGGTTCTGAGGCTTCTTTAACTTCTTCAAAAGTATTTTCGGCCTGATCTGCAAAATCTACTGCTGTTTCTTTTGCCGAGCCAAACAAATTGCTGAAAAATGATGATAATCCCATGGTTTTAAAATGATTAGTTAAGGTTACAATATTAATTATTTTTGGAGAAAAACAATTTATTTTTCGTTTAATTAATTATGAAATAAAAAAAGCGCCTCAAATGAGACGCTTACAATTATAGATAATTGAAATTTTTATGCATTTAAAGCTTCAACCTTAATAGCTTCATCATTCAACATACTTTTCAGCATATTTTCGATACCGCTTTTTAAAGTAAAAGTAGAAGATGGGCAACCGCTGCACGCACCTTGTAAAATCACTTTTACAGTTTTATCCTCTTCATTATATGAATCAAAAGCAATATTTCCACCATCGGCCGCAACCGCTGGTTTTACGTATTCTTCTAAAATATTGATAATTTGCTGAGACGTAACATCTAATTTGTCAAATGCTTCATCTTTTGTAACATCATTTTTAGTCGTAGTCTGGATTAAACTTTCATCTAAAACAGTTCCTCCGTTTTCAATAAATTGTTTAATGAACGTTCTTACTTCTAAAGTAATTTCAGCCCAGTCGTTGATTTCGTATTTAGTAACAGAAATATAATTCTCATCAATAAAAACCTCTTTTACATAAGGAAATTTGAATAATTCCTGCGCTAATGGAGAAGAAGCAGTCTGGTCAATATTTTTGTATTCAACTGCGTTTCTAGTCAACATTCTGCTTACCACAAATTTAAGGGCAGAAGGATTTGGAGTTGTTTCTCCATAAACCGTAATAGGCTGTTTTTTTGCCTTGTTTTCGTCAACTTTGATGATAACGCCGCCTTTGTCCACAAATGCCGCAATTTGCTCTGCAACATCGTCCTGAACATCGCTCCATTCTACAATGCTGTATCTTTCGATGGCAATAAAATTTCCTGAAATATAAACTGTTTTTACAAACGGCAGATAGAACAATTGCTGTGCTAAAGGCGAAGCTTGGGCTTCGTCAATATTTTTGAACTCAAAGTTTTGATTTTGAGTAATGAAATCTTCAAATTCGAATTTTAGGATAGTAGAATTTTGAGTCTCTTTTATAGTGATTTTTGTCATGGTAGTAATTTTTTGCAAATTTACTAAAGTTATTTTCTACTATTACCTATATTTGATTTTTTAATAAAATAATTAAGACTCTCCTCAAATAATTCGTACGAAATTATGAAGAGTGTAAAAATTAGACTAACTAGCCAGCCATTATGAAATTAAAAATCAAGTTATTAATTGTTTTTTTAATAACGACTTTTTATACTTATTCTCAAGAAGGAATTCCTGTTTATTCTGATTATTTATCAGATAATTACTACTTGATTCATCCTTCGATGGCCGGAGCTGCTAATTGTGCAAAAGTGAGATTAACAGCCAGAAAACAATGGTTTGGTCAGGAAGATGCGCCAACACTTCAAACTTTAAGTATTAATGGAAGAGTAGGAGAGCGTTCTGGTGCCGGAATTATTGTTTTTAATGATAAAAACGGATACCATTCTGAAAAAGGGGTAAAGCTTACCTATGCGCATCATATTATGTTTTCAAGAGATGAAGTTGATTTAAATCAGCTTTCTTTTGGTATTAGCGGTGGACTAATTCAGAATCAATTAGATGAAACAAAATTTGGCGGTACTTTTGATCCAATTGTTTTTGGTTCGATTCAAAAAGACTCTTACTTTAATGTAGATTTTGGAGCTTCTTATAACTATTTAGATTTTTATGCGCACGCAACAGTTCAGGGAGTTCTTGAAACGAGAAGAGAATTGTATACCGATTATGAAAGTGATAATTTAAGAAAGTTTCTTTTTAGCGCGGGTTATGTATTTGGAAAAAGAGATAATATTACCTGGGAACCTTCTATTTTATTTCAATTGTTTGATCAGACAAAAGAAAAATCAATTGACTTGAACTTGAAAGCTTACAAGAATTTAGATTTTGGAAGTTTATGGGCGGCTTTATCGTATAGAAGAAGTTTTGACGGAGCTCAATTTAGCTCAGGAAACGGAGTTTCCAATCAAAAACTACAATATTTTACCCCAATTGTGGGCGTGAATTTTAAGAACTTTATGTTTGCTTACACCTATTCTCAGGTTACAGGCGATGTAAAATTTGATACTGGCGGATACCACCAGATTACTTTAGGAGTTAATATATTTTGTAGAAAGGAACGTTACGATTGTAACTGTCCGGCAATTAATTAAAATTTTATTATGCTTATTAAATCTGTAAACGGAAAATCACCTGCAATTCCAGAAGATTGTTACGTTGCTGAAAATGCAACTATAGTTGGCGATGTTTCTTTTGGTGAATCTTGCAGTGTTTGGTTTAATGCAGTTGTTCGCGGCGATGTTCACTTTATTAAAATAGGAAATAAAGTAAATATTCAGGATGGAGCAATAATTCACTGCACCTATCAAAAACACCCAACAATTATAGGAAATAATGTTTCTATAGGACACAACGCTATTGTTCATGGTTGTACAATTCACGACAATGTTTTAATAGGAATGGGCGCTATTGTAATGGATAACTGTGTTGTCGAAAGTAATTCGATCGTGGCGGCCGGAGCGGTTTTAACCCAAAATACGGTTGTTCCTTCAGGAACTATTTTTGCTGGTGTTCCTGCCAAAAAAGTAAAAGATATAGATCAATCTGACTTTGCAGGCGAAATAGAACGTATTTCAAACAACTACGTAATGTATTCTGGCTGGTTTAAAGAATAAATTCAAGAAATTCCAAATAATAAAAAATTCCAAATAATAAAAAATTCCAAATTCCAATAGTTATTGACACTTCATTGGAATTTGGAATTTTTTATTTTGGAATTTTATTTACAGATTGATCTTTTCAAAGAAAGCATTTTTATAACTTTCGCTTATTGGAATTCGCTTATCGCTAATCAAAACTTTATTTTTTTGTATTGATTTTACGTGTTTTATATTGATAATATAAGATCGGTGAATTCGCGAAAATCCTTTGCTTGAAAGCAGGTTTTCTAATTTTATTAAACTAATTAAAGTCAGCGTGAATTTATTGTCTGTCGTGTAAATTTTCACATAATCTTTCAAACCTTCGATAAAAAGAATATCTGAAAAATTCATTTTTACATTTTCATATTCAGCTCTCACAAACATAAAATCCTGTTCTACTTCCGAAGCGGCGATGCTTTCAGAAATTGGGTGAACAGCCGCTGCAGGATTACTGATTTGCTGCGCTCTAACCACAGATTTTAAAAAACGATGAAACGGAATTGGTTTTACCAAATAATCAACCGCACCAAGATTAAATCCTTCAACGGCATAATCTGAATAAGCGGTTGTAAAAATTACCAAAGGCTTTTTTTCGATTGTATTTAAAAAGTCAATTCCGGAGAAATGCGGCATTTGAATATCAAGAAAAATCAAATCAATATTATTTTGATTGATAAACGAAACGGCATCGATCGCATTATTAAAAGTGCTGACCAATTCAAGCGAATCTACCTTCTTGACAAAATCTTCTAATAGTTCAACTGCTAAAGGTTCATCATCTATAATTACACATTTCATCTGTTGAAAATTAAGTTTTTAAATTTGTTTTGGCAGTCAAAAGTAGTTTTAAACCAATGAATTAAGTTTTAAAATTATCATAAAAATACGGAATTAATCCCAGTATCAATTTAACGTTTATGTGGTTTTTATTTCGTCTAATTTTAGACTTAAATGAACTCTGTAAAAATGATTGTCCTGATTAATAGTTAGTTCGTGTGCGTTTGGATAAAGTAAATCTAATCGGCTTTGAATATTTATAAGTCCGATACCAGAATTGTCAGGATCTTTTTCATAATTTTCAATAGTATTTTCAATCCAAAAATCCAGATCATTTTCAGAAATGAATATCTTAATCTTTACATGCGTAGCCCCTTTGTAATCGGTTCCGTACTTAAAAGCATTTTCTACAAAAGAAATTAAAAGCAAAGGTTCAATAAACTTGTTTTTAGTATTGCCGTGAACATTTATTACAATGTCTTCAATATTATTCAGTCTGAGTTTTTGCAGTTCAATATAATTCTGGATGTAATTGATTTCTTTTTCTAAAGCCACCGTTTTGTTATCTGTTTCGTAGAGCATATAGCGCATTAATTCAGATAAGGTTACGATGGCATCAGGGACCAAATCAGATTTCTTATGTGCCAGAGAATAAATACTGTTTAAGGAATTGAATAAAAAATGCGGATTGGTTTGCTTACGCAGATATATCAATTCTGTATTCGTTCTGTGTGTTTCGGCGATTAATTTGTTTTGCTGATTATTATAAAACTCTGTCAGTGTTCTAATAACGGCGCTTATGGTAATAATTAGAATATAGAAAAAAGATGGGCCAATTTTAAAAAACAACGGCTGTCTCGCCGGTGCCATCATTACTCTGCCTCTTTGCTTATACAGGTTAATTGCTTCGGGCGGAATCATTCTTGTTCTCATATGTCTGAACTCAGGAATAAAATAATGAATCCTGATAATCATGAAGACAGCAATAAGAATAAAAATGAACAGAAAATATTTCCAATACTTTTTTTGTAAAAGAAGGGCAGGTACCAAGTAAAAATAGTTCAGATAAAATAACAAAATTCCCGTAGCCCATTGTACATAGAAATCATTATTGATTCTAAAGGGACTTTCATAAAATTGAATCAGCGATGTTAGAATAAAGAAAATCCAAATCATAAAATGGAATAGTATTTTATTTGAATTTGTATTTTTAATGGTATCTAGTGTCATTTATAATTTTATTTTTAATAAAATTAATTCATTTTTGGTTACCGTTGGAGATAAGTTTTGTTTGAGTTTTTCAACCACAAAATGGGCTGTTTTTAAGGCATCTTTTTCTGTTGAAAAACTTTTATTATCATTTATTACAGGAATGATAGATTGTTTAATTATGATTTTATCTTTATAAGAAATCGAATATCCCCAGCCTGTATTTGTTTTAAATGATTCGGTTTTAAAAACTTCCTTTTTTGTACAGGAAACAATTTGTAAAAGCAGAATCAAAAGCAATAAATTCTTCTGGATTTTACTCCAGAAGAATTGTTTAGTATTAATTGTCATCGTCGCTTTGTTCATCTTGAGGTCTAAATTCCCATGCATCGTCAAAGTAAGTAGAACCCACTCTTCCTAACATATAAAAACCGCGATTGTTAATTGTAAAGCCAACAGCATCAGTTCTTGTAGCACCTTCCATAGCTGTTCTTTCTTCCCAAAGATCTGTTGAAGGATTGTATTCCCAAACCGTTTTGATGTTTTCACCGCCCACAACATATCCTAAACCGTTCATTGAAAAACTAGAAGCATTAGATCTTGTAATAGCATATTCATCATTCCAAGTGTAATCATCATCAGTATCTTTATCGATATCTCTTTTTCTTGTCCATACATCAGTTGCAGGATCAAATTCCCAAAAATCTTCCTGATAAACACCATTGTTAACTCCGGTAACCAAATAAGCTTTATCTGAAATTACAAACACAGTTGCGTTACGTCTTTTATTACCACTAAATCCGTTTACAAGTGTCCACGTATTGGCCTGATCATCATATTGATAAAAATCTTTTAAATAATTTCCATCATAACCAGTTCCAAAATAAGCTTTTCCGCCAGCCTGAAAACCAACGGCAGCATAACGTCCTGTTCCTGCAAAATCAGCTTTTTGAGTCCAGCTGTTGCTTGATGGATCATATTGATAGAAATCCTTTAGTTTATTAGTTCCATCATAACCAAGTCCCACATAACCTTTATTATTTAGCGTAAAACTTGATGCCGAACTTCTGGCAACACCTCCGAAATTAGCTTTTTGCTCCCAGTAATCTCCAGTTGAGTTGTAAGCCCATAAATCTTTTAAATATTCATCTCCGGTATAACCCGTTGCTACATAAGCAAAATCTCCAATTACAAAACTTGTTGCACTAGATCTTGCAGGACCGTCAAACGCTGATTTTTTAATCCAGTTACCTACTAAATCATCATCATCGTCATCATTGCTGCAGCTTATAAAAAAGAGGCTCGAAAGCAGGGTTGCGAATAATATTCCTTTTTTTAGATTATTCATAGTGTTTAAAATTTATTTATTGTTTGTATTTGATCCCAATTCCTAAAATGTAACCGTTACTTATGTTGAAATCATAAACAGTATGATTATCACCGTCGGTTAATTTGTATTTTTTGTCAAAATCATATCCGGCTTTAAAATTTAAAAACCAGTTTTTATCGACATTTCTCTCATATTCAAATGAGGTTGTCATTTGTGATAAAGTTGCTTTTGCAGCATTTTTATCTATTTCATTCTGAACATTTAAATTGTAAAAACTTCCGTTGAAGCTGTTACTTAAACTAAACTTGTTGCGTATGTTATTCGAATACGAAATCCTTGAATCCGGAAAACCAATCAGCACATTAGCGTTGTCATTTACTTTATAATTTAAAGATGCTGAAGGCAGAAATTTTGGATTTCCAAAAACACTAGTTCGGGCCGCTCCAACGCTTAAAGTCATTTTTGAATTTAATTCCTGTTTTATTTCAAAACTTCCTAAAAGTGTAAAATCAGAAAAACCTAAATTTTCTTGAAAACTGAATGTTGGCGTAACCGAAAAATTCAGTTTTGTTGAATTTGAAATTTCCTGCGAAAATTCAAATTCGTTCTTAATCAGCTGCAGCTTGTCTAAATCTTCAAAAGATTCATAATGACCTAAATCATAGTTTACATTCAAATTCGAATATTCCAGCGTATTTGTAATCAGGCTTTTTGAACTTATTTTTTTGCTGAACGAAACACCAATACTTGTTTCAGTAAAATCAATTTTGTCAGTAGGCTCTGTTTTTAAATTCAGGTGCACCGAAAAATTTTCCTGCGCATTCATATTTAGAAATGACACTAAAAAAACCGAACAAATTATAAACCTTATTTTCATTACTTATTTATTGGTTCAAAAGTAGGTTGGAGAAGGTTTTAAAAAAAAGAAGATATATGTATGACTCTTTTTGATAGACAAAACAGCCTTTTTTAAGGTCGAATGAAATATTTATTTGCGATATTCCATTGTAGATGTTTTTTCGCCGTTGATAGTCTAAAAACACGTGACTGTATATGTTATAGTGTGGTGCAGAAGACTGCATTTTATATTTGCTCAAAAAATTGATTATGGGCAAGTTTTTATTAATGTTGGTTTTTGCTTTTACTATATTTTCCTGCGGTACAGATACTGATGCAGGAAACTTTGTTGTAGGTTCAGATTATTTGGCTATAAATAATAAAGTGGTGATGATCGACACGCTCACGGTCGAAATGTCTACCATAAATTTCGATTCGCTTATTACTTCGGGACAAAGCCGTATTTTAATTGGGAATTATGATGATCCTATTTTAGGAAAAGTAAAATCAAACAGTTATTTCCAGCTTTCTGCAAGTTCTTATGCCTTGAATAATTCAGGTTCAGATACAGAGACTGTAAATTTTGTTTTTGATTCTATCTCCATGATTTTAAAATATGATAACTATTATTACGGAGATACTACTCAGGTTCAAAAATTTGATATTCATCGATTAACCCAAAAAGTAAAACCAAATAAAGACGATGATAGTTTTTATAATAATTCAACCTTAACTTACAGCGACGAAAGTCTGGGCACTGTTTCGTACAAACCCCGCCCAATAGAAAAAGATTCTATTAATATTAAAATGAATAAGGATTTTGGAGAAGCCTTTTTTCAAAAAATTAAAAAGAGAGAAATCACTGGTTTGGATAATCTTACTGAATACTTAAAAGGATTAGTGCTTGTTCCTTCAAGTTCTAATTCATCAAGTGTAATAGGTTTTCACACTACTACCAGCAAAGTTCGATTGTATTATTCAAAATACCAGGGCGACGCCGATGCCGATTCTTTTTTTATCGATTTTTTGATGTCAAATACTTCCACACAGTTTAATTCTATATCGCTCGATAAAACAGGAACTATAATTCAAAATCTCCCCATTTCGACCAGTAAACTTTCAAGTTCCTTAACCAACAAACAAGGTTTTATTCAGTCCGGAACCGGAGTTGCCTGCCGCATTGATTTCCCGAATATAAAACAGCTTAAAAATATTTCAAGTAACGGAGCCATTGTCGACGCTCAAATGTTTATAAAACCTGTAAACAATTCTTATTCTGATAAATACCCTCTGGCGGATTCTTTAAAAGTATATGTAGGCGATAATTTAAACAGAATTAGCGGCAGTTTGCTTAATGCTGCAGGAACTGCAGTTTATGGAACTTTGAGCCAGAAAAGCGATGAGTTTAATGAAAATATAGGTTATACCATTCCACTAGGCAGTTTTCTTCAGAAAGAAATGCTAAAAGCATCAGATTCAAGATCATCCCTGATATTAACATTGCCCGGAATTTCTAAATCAGTTAACCGACTTGTTTTAGGAGATCAAAAACATCCCGAAAATAAAATTCTAATAAAAATTTATTACCTCTCCTATTAAATGAAAAAGAAAATAATTTTTGTAAGCTGCTTCATTTTAATGGCGCTGACTTCATTTTCTCAAAGTATTTCGAGTTCTCCCTATTCATTGTATGGTTTAGGAAGTGTGTATGATGCCGATTTTGGTGCGATTTCATTGATTGGATCTTCCGGAATTGCTTTGCCATCAGAAGGTTTTATCAATAATCTAAATCCGGCGTCTTTAGGTTTTATGTCTTTAAATCATTTTATGCTTGATGTTGGAGGAAAAGCCATTGGAACAACTTATCAGAGTAAAACCAAAACAGAGAAACGAAATAATTTTCAGTTTTCGCATTTGGCTTTTGCTTTTCCGGTAACTAAGAATTCTGGGTTTAGTATTGCGCTTAAACCGTATTCGAGTTCTACGTATAAAATTTCAAATCTTTTACTGCCTATTGCCGATAGCCAGGAATCGTATAATTTATCCGCCACGGGTTCTGGAGGACTAAATGACTTCGATTTCTCGTATGGATATCGTTTTGGTAAAAAACTGACGGTTGGAGCTACTGCCGCTTTGTTATTTGGAAATATTACAGACGACCGTACCTTTACGATTTTGAATTCAATTACTAATGTTCATAAAAAAACAGATTACAACGGATTTCGTGCTACTTTAGGAACGCAGTATAAAATCGATTCCACATTGACAATTGGAACAACTTTTAAACTTCCGGCACAAATTAAAGGCTCAAAAGTTCAATCTGTTCAAACGTCTACAGATGGAGTTATTAATGTTATTGAGTCTGAAGCAGCTTCGGATGTGGATGATTATTATATGCCTTTAGAAATAGGAGTAGGGATTAGCAAACGATTTAAGAATGTTTTGAACATGACTTTGGATTACGAAAAAAGTTTGTGGAATGATACCAGACAGTCTGATCTTTATGGAGATTTTGTAAATCAGGACAGATTTGCCCTTGGATTTTCTTATTTTAATGCCAATAGAAATATGCGGAAATATTGGGATAGGATAACCTATTCTGCTGGAGCAAATTTTGATACCGGTTATCTTGAAGTTGACGGAAAAAGAGTTAACAATGCCTCAATATCAGTCGGAATTAATCTGCCAATCGAAAACACTTCTTCTGCTTTAAATATTTCATATTCCTATGGGCAAAGAGGTAGAGTATCAGAGAATCTTATAAAAGAAAATTATCATAAGATAACCCTTAATTTATCTTTAGATGGAATTTGGTTTGTGAAACGAAAGTTTGATTAATTAAAATTCTTTTTCAATTACCGGATATTTATCTTCTAAAATAGATTTTAAAACTGCAGGATTTGAATTGACATAAAATATAGGTTCGCTTTTTGGAGTGTCAGTAAAACCGACTTTTTCACGCAAAATATTTTGTGTTTGTCTTGCTACTGCCTCTCCAGAATCTATGATTTGAATGTGGTCAGGAAGTATCTTTTTAATCTGCGGAATTAAATAAGGATAATGACTGCAGCCTAAAACAAGATAATCAATATTGGCATCGATCATAGGCTGTAAATATTCCTCTAATAACTGAGTCATTTCCGGAGAATATAAATTACCATCTTCAATTAATTTAACCAGACCGTAACCAACCTGCTCAATAATTGTAGTATGCTGAAACATCTCTGCCGTTTTATTAAACAGTTCACTGTTTAAGGTTCCTTTTGTAGCCAGAATTCCAATAACTTGTGTTTTAGAATTATTGGCAGCAGGTTTTATTGCAGGTTCAATTCCTATAAACGGTACATCATAATCATTACGAAGTTCCCAAATTGCATTTGTTGTTGCAGTATTACACGCAACGACAATTAATTTGCAATTATTTTCAAGTAAAAACTCTACATTTTTTTTACTTAAGGCAACAATCTCTTCTTTTGTTTTTTGGCCGTAGGGAGCATTTTTGCTATCGGCTAAATAAATTGTTTTTTCGTTTGGAAGTAAATCGTGAATTTCTTTCCAGATTGAAGTTCCTCCAATACCAGAGTCGAAAACGCCTATAGGATTATTGTTTGTCATAATACAAAATTAGTATTTTTTGAAATAAAAATATATTCCAATTTAGTAGAAATCTGGAAATATTAATGAATTTTAATTTTAAATAAATGTAAAAAAAAACTGCTTAAATTTTAAAAATTTAAGCAGTTTAATTAAAGGAATTCGTTTATTAGAATCCTAAGTCTTTTTTCACGTCAGCAGTAATGTTTGGACCATCAGCTAATAAAAGAGTAGAACCATCTAAAACATATTGGAAACCTTTAGCTTTACCAACTTTTTGGATAGAAGCTCTTACTTTTTCCATTAAAGGTTTTACGATATCAGTTTCTTTTTGTTGAAGTTCTTTTTGAGCATTGTCTCTGTAATCAACAATTCTTTTTTGCATATCCTGAACTTCTTTAGAACGATCTCCGTTTACAGCTTCAGTTACAGTTGCAGCTTCAGCTTCGTACTTTTTAATTTTAGTTTGGTATTCGTCAACCATTTTTTTGTATTCAGCATCATATGTCCCACTTAATTTTTGCAGTTGATTTTGAGCATCTAACATAGCAGGCATTTTCGACATAATCTCGCTAACATCAACATGGGCAACCTTCGCCTGTGCGTTCATTGTATTACTTGCTCCTAAAATAAGTATTGCAGCAATTAGTAAAGTTTTGATTTGTTTCATCATTTTAAAAAATTAATTAATTATTGGTCGTATTTGTTTTTTGTGTTTCGGCCTCTTTTGCTTTTTTAGCCGCTTCTCGTTCTTCGAGTATTTTTTTTCTTCTCTCTTCTAATTCTTTTTTACGCTGTTCGTAAAGCTTTTGTCTTTCTGCCGCTTTATCTACTGCCGGCTCTGTAGCTGCTGGGTCAGTAGTTGTTGTTGCAGCAGGTTTAGCTGTTTCTCCAGGTTTAGCCGTTTCAGTTGTTTTTGCTGCTTCGGTTGTTTTTGCTGGTTCAGAAACCGTGCCATTTTTTTTAGCTTCTCGCTCTGCCTGAATTGCTTTTCTTCTGTCGTCGTATTCTTTTTTCTTAGCTTCCTGCTCAAGTCTTCTGTCTTCAATCAGTTTTTCTCTCGCAGTTTTCTTTTCATCCAAGGCTTTTTGACGATCTGCCATTGCCGGATTTTCATCAATTGCGTTTTCTTTACTTTCCTTAGCTTCCTGATCTTTCAATTGTTTTTTAGTCAATTGTTCTCTTTTCTCAGTTCTGTTTAAAATACGCAGTACCTGATCACTAATATCGAACCTTTTATTGCTAAAAAGCATTGTCAAATCTGACGATTTATCAAAAATGAAATCATAATTTTTAGCTTCTGCAATATCCTGAACGGCTGTAAAAACCTGATCCTGAATTGGTTTTGCTAAAGCTGATTTCTGTCTCATTAAATTTCCGTCAGCGCCAAATTGCTTTTGTTGATACTCCAGCATTTCGTTTTCCTGAAATTTAATTTCAGTTTCTCTTTCATCAATTAACTCTTTAGTTAATAAAGCTTTTTCAGCCTTAAGATTTTCTTTAAGCGTATTGATGTTTAATTTTTTGGCTTCTATTTCTTGTTTCCACTTTTGAGCTTTTAGCTCTAATTGTGATTTTGCTTCTTTGTAATCAGAAACATTTTCCAAAATATATTCCATATCAATGTAGCCGATTCTAGTCGTCTTACCTTGAGCCTGACTTGTATTTACTGCAATCAAGACTAAAAATATAAATAAAAACCGTTGTTTCATAACATTACTTTATTTTGAATTTTTAGCCAAAGGTATTAAAATTTGTACTAAAACCCGCACTAAAATTGTTGACCAATAATAAAATGTGTTTCCCAGCCATTTGCCTTGTTTGTAACAGACCCTGGAAGAGCATCAAAACCGTAACCGAAATCAATTCCTAATAATCCAAATGCAGGCATGAATACACGTAAACCAGCACCAGCAGAACGATTTAAATCAAACGGGTTATAATCTCTAAACGTTGGATAAGACGAACCTGCTTCTAAAAACGTCAATGCATAAATCGATGCAGACGATTTTAATGTAATAGGATAACGTAATTCCATCGAGAATTTGTTATAAACAGTAGCTCCAATCTGTTGTCCTAATGAATTAACAGGTGTCAGCGAGTTGTTCGGATAACCTCTTAATTGTATTGTTTCTCTACCATCCATAGAATAGTTTGCCATTCCATCTCCTCCTAAATAGAAACGCTCAAACGGAACAACACCTCTTGATTGATCATAAGCTCCTAAGAAACCAAATTCTGTTAATGTTCTTAAAACTAATTTTCCATACACTTTAGTATACCAGTCCGCTTTAAATTTTACTTTATAGTATTCTAACCAGTTATATTTCTTTTGATCGACCTTTGCAGCATCAGTGTCAGCGCTCTTATAATCAGATCCTACACTCACATATTGAGAAGATCCGTTGATAGTTTCAGCTTTCATATAATCACCAGGATTTATAGGCTGTCCGTCTGGACCAGTTTTTGCCTCTCCGGTATATTGTACTTTATATTCTTTTTGATTTCCTAAATCTCCGTAATTAACCCCGTTAAATAATGAATAAGGAGGTGTAACTTTTGCAGAGATACTAAATTCAGAACCATAAGTTGGGAATATTGGGTTAACCCCTTTATTACTTCTTGAAAGTCCTATAGTATAAGCAAGGTTTCTTGATGCTCCGTTACCAAATGTAAACAACCCTGTATAGTAATTGTTTAAGTCATAATGCTGATAACTTACAGATTGTGAAAGAACGAAATAATCATCCGGCACCGTTAAACGCTTCGCTAAACCAACTTGTACTGTAAAAATATTAAAACTTTGGCTTCTATCTACAGTTCTGGTTACATAATTGTTATTGAACTGTTTACTGTATGAAATAGAAGAACTAAACTGTACTGGTTTTTTACCTCCAAACCATGGTTCAGAGAATGATAAACTGTACGTTTGGAAATAAGTACTTCCTTGTAAACGAAGTGCTACTTTTTGCCCGTCTCCCATAGGAAGTGGTTTGTAAGCATCTTTATCAAATAATTTTCTTGCCGAGAAGTTGTTGAAAGATAAACCTAAAGTTCCAATGAAACCTCCTCCGCCGTAACCTCCTTGAAGCTCAACCTGGCTAGATCCTTTTTCTACTAATTGGTATTCGATATCAACAGTTCCTGCGGCAGGATCAACGTTTCTAAATTCTGGTTTAATAGCCTCCGGATCAAAGAAACCTAATTGACCAATTTCACGAATAGTTCTAACTAATTCTTCTTTGCTGTATTTGTTTCCTGGCTTAGTTCTTAACTCACGGTAAATAACGTGGTCATTTGTTTTGTCATTTCCAGTAACATATATTTTATTGAAATAAGCGATAGGACCTTCTGTAATTCTAATCTCAAAATCAATTGTATCGTTTACAGTTTTTACCTCTACAGCATTAATCTTAGAAAATAAATAACCGTTGTTTTGGTATAAGTTCGTGATATCTTCTCCGTCAGGTTTTGTGTTATCAGCGATTCTTTTTTCTAGTAAAACACCATTATAAGTTTCCCCTTTTTTGATACCTAAATAACGGTTTAACTGCTGATCTGAATAAACGGTATTACCTAAAAACTTAATATTTCCGAAGTAATATTTATTTCCTTCTTCTACATTAATTTTTATCGCAAGCATATTTTTGTCTTTGATATAAGTAACAGAGTCATAAATAATACGTGCATCACGATATCCTTTTTCTTTGTAAGTAGCGATAACTTTTTCTAAGTCAGTTTTGTATTTTTCAGGAATAAATTTAGACGCTTTGAAAACACGAAGCAGGTTTTTCTGTTTCGTATCCTTCATGGCAGCTCTTAGTTTTGTATCGCTAAGCTGTTGATTTCCTGTAAAATCAATACTTTTGATTTTAACTTTATCTCCTTTATCTACTCTAACAAGCATGTTTACCTGATTTCCTGCAGTACTGTCAGGAGTGGTAGTAATGGTAACTTTTGTATTGTAAAAGCCGTCTTTTTTATACTTGTTTTCGATGTAATTTTTTGTAGTCGTAATTAAGTTTTCGTTTACAATTTTATTTTTAGTTAAATTGTTATCCTTAATTAATCCTTCGATTTTACTTTTCTTAACGCCGGTGATTTTAACTTCATTTAATTTTGGAAGTTCAACAATATTTAAATCTAAATAAATACTGTCATTTTGTACCTTATTAATATAAAAAGAGATCTCGTCGAAAAGACCTAGTTTACCTAATTTTTTGATAGCGCCAGTGATTTCTTCACCGGGAACTGTTATTTCATGACCTACCTGAAGGCCTGAGAAAGTAACAACAGTCTGCTCATTGAAGCTTATTTTACCAACAACAGAAACTTTAGCCAGAATATATTTTTTTCCTTGGTCAAAAGGAACTCTATCTTGAGCTTTAACTTGTGAAAAACTACCCAATAGTAAAAGGGTACAGATTATTTGTGGTATTCTTTTTTGTAACACTAAAAAATTATTTAATTTGTTCACTGGTTTTTCCAAATCTACGTTCTCTTTTTTGATAACTAATAATAGCCTCATATAAATCTTGATCTTTAAAGTCTGGCCACAAGACATTAGTAAAATATAATTCAGCATAGGCAATCTGCCACAACAGAAAATTACTTATTCTATGTTCTCCACTTGTTCGTATTAATAAATCTACGTCAGGTAAATTTTGCGTGTAAAGATGCTCATTTATAATTGAATCGTCAATAGTGTCTATTGAAATTATATTATTTTTAACTTTATCACTAATCACTCTAACAGCATTTACCAATTCCTCTCTGGAACCATAGCTTAAAGCAAGGGTTAACGTTAGTCTGGTGTTGTTTTTGGTCTTCTCAATTACGTCTAAAAGTTCCTTTTGTGCCGATTTTGGTAATTTATCAAGATTTCCAATAGCATTAAGTCTGATATTGTTTTCTTGAAGTGTAACTAGCTCTTTTTTTAAGGAATTGATCAATATTTTCATTAACGCCTCAACTTCAAGTTTAGGACGATTCCAGTTTTCTGTAGAAAAAGCATACAAGGTTAAGTACTCAATACCTAGTTTGGCACAAGTTGTAATTGTTTTTTTTACAGATTTGGTGCCGTTTTCATGTCCAAAAGCTCTTAAAAAGCCTTGTTGTTTAGCCCAGCGCCCGTTTCCGTCCATAATAATGGCCAGATGTTTTGGTAAGTTTGATTGATCTATAGAGTCTAGTAAATTCATTTTTATTATTCTGCGCAGTAGCAAGGTTTTTGTCCAAAGGTATAAGTTAAAGTAATACCTGAAAAGACATACCAGTCTTTATTATTTAAATTTCCGAATTTTAAAATGTTTTCATTGCTGGTATCAGGATTACTGCCGTCAATATTGTCGGTAAAAGTATATCGAGCTCCAACTTCGGCACCTATAATAAAATGAGGAGTTACATTTGATTTGATTCCGAGTGTTATGGGTATTGCAAATGAATTTGAATTGATCTTTTGCGTTGTATTAATGCTGTTGATATTACGGTATAAGCCATCATAAATAAAAAAGCTTAAACCTGAATATATATAAGGAGTAATTTTTGTGTGATAATCATGAAGATTAAAATCGAAAAAATTAAATTCTAAACCAGCAGAAAATTCTTTTACCTCGTTTTCAAAACGATATCCTCTGTTGCTGCGGCTTGTTTCGTCTGAATCTGCATCATTTCCAAGAATATTAGATTGTGTATAAGAGAAACGATAAGAATGTCTTGGACTTTTGTTCCATTTGTACAAAATACCAAAAGCCGGTTTATTTGGGTTAATGTAAGTTGTACTTCCAACATCACCAACAAAGTTACTTCCGCCAATAAAAACACCAAGCTCATTGATTTGAGCATTAAGTGTAATAAAAGGGAAAAAACATAACAATAAATTAAAAATTTTCTTCATTTAATTCAAAATTGCGTGCAAATATAATAATTATCAATACGAATCAAAGTTCCTTTAGATAAATGTGCTTTTTTTTCAATTTACATTATGATTTTGAGCAATTTAATGATGATTCGCTATATGCAGAACGAGAAAATGTGGTATTATCGTATAGTGATGAAGGAGAAAAGAGTTTAATTTCTCTTGTCTTCTCCCCAGAGCAGTTTGTTTCTTAAGGTTTTTAAGAAAGTTTCGCCCGGTATTTCAACCATTTTTATTTTATAATCTGTTTTTTTAATCTTAAGAACCGATTCGTTTTTTACCGAAGAAATTCTGGAATCTAAGGAAACCAAATATTGGTCTTCTCTTCCTGTTACGCGCAAAGTAATTTCAGTATCGTCTGGTATAACAAGTGGTCTGGCGGTTAAATTATGGGGAGCAATTGGCGTAATTACTAAACTTTTTACATCTGGAGTTAAAATAGGTCCTCCGCAGCTTAATGAATATCCTGTAGATCCTGTTGGAGTAGAAATGATCAAACCATCTGCCCAGTAAGAATTTAAATATTCATTGTTTAAATAAGTATCAACAGTAATCATCGAAGTGGTATCTTTTCTGCTCACTGTAACCTCGTTCATAGCAAAATTAAGTTCTGCGAATGCATCATTTTTAGGTTCGCAGGATATACCCAGTAAAGTTCTTTCAGAAGTTGTATAGTTTTGATCGATGACAAATTGCAATAAACTGTCAATATTTTCTTTTTGAACTTTGGCAAGAAATCCTAATCTTCCTGCATTTATACCTAATAAAGGAATACCTGAATTACGAACAAAAGCCGCAGCTCTCAAAATTGTTCCATCTCCTCCAATACTAATAAGCATTTCAAAACTATTATCTAAAGTAGTACTTGGAGAAAAAGTTTGATATTCCTTTTTTACAAGCTGCTTATCGTAAAGCATATCCAGAAAATTTTCTTCAATTACCATTTCTACATTATTGGAATTGAAAAACGAGAAAATGTCTTTTATAATAGGTTCGGTACTGTTTTGATAATATTGTCCGTAAATGGCTATTTTCATTCTTCTTAATTAGATAATGAGGAAATGTGTTAATTTGATAATTTATTAGTTGAGAACATTTTCTAATTTTCTCATTGATCAATTTTCTAATTTAAATATTAAGATACTTGTCTAAATAATCAGAGCGTTCTTTTAAGCTATTAATATAGGTATCTTCCTGATGCTCTGAAATAATTTCATAACCATATCTTCTATACGTCTGAATAATTTCATTCATGGCTCCCAAACCTATTTTGATAGTAATTTGAACATTTTCGATATCAGCTTCAGAAACAAAACAGCCTAAAATTTTACCATTATTGCTTTCTACAATTTGCGTTACTTCGCTCATCGAATAATCCAGCAGTCCTTTTTGAACAATAATAATTCCTCCTTGTTCCTTTAAAAATGGCGTTTCCTGAAAAAACTTCATAATATCTTCCATTTCATAATAGCCTATGTAACTATTATTCTCATCAAGAATTGGAATAATATTAGTGTGATTTTTTGCGAAGACTTCCAGAACATCCAGCCAGATCATTGATTTTCTGGCAAAAAAACGTTCTAAAGTATATTTGTAGTCAATAGCTTTTTTATCGGTATCAAACGTTTCAACATCATCAGAAGAAATACTTCCAATGAAAATCCCATCTTCTAAAATCGGGAAATGAGAAAAATTTACATCGATAAAAAAGTCCTGAATCGAGGCTATCGTTTCCTGACTATCAATCGCTCTGAAATCATTTGTGATATAGTTTGTAATTTCTGTCATAAATCAATCGAAGATATTTGATGCAAAATAATCAAAAAATACCAAAAACTGCTGCGTTTTACTTTGTATTTTTGTCGTAACAAATATAGTGTTACTTGAATTAATTATCTATTTATATGACAAAGTTAAGTGTTAATATCAATAAAATTGCAACGCTGCGAAATGCAAGAGGCGGAAATGTACCTGATTTATTAAAAGTTGCTGTCGATATTCAGCGTTTTGGAGGGCAGGGAATTACCATACATCCTCGTCCGGATGAGCGCCATATTCGCTATCAGGATGCGCGCGATTTAAAAGCAATTGTTACTACCGAATATAATATTGAAGGAAATCCGCAGCATAATTTTATTGATTTAGTTTTAGAATGCAAACCAGATCAGGTTACTTTAGTTCCAGATGCAATTGGTGCTATTACATCTTCTGCAGGTTGGGATACCATTAAAAATCAAGATTATTTAACCGAAGTTATTCAGGAATTTCAAAGAAACGGAATCAGAACATCCATTTTTGTTGATCCGGTTTTAGAAATTATCGAAGGAGCTAAAAAAACAGGAACGGACAGAATCGAATTGTATACTGAAGCTTTTGCGCATCAATATGATTTGGGAAACAAAAACGGAATCGATCCGTATGTAAAAGCTGCAGAATTAGCAAACGAATTAGGTTTGGGAATTAATGCGGGACACGATTTGAGTTTAGATAATATTCAGTTTTTTAAACAAAATATTCCGGGATTATTAGAGGTTTCTATTGGTCACGCTTTAATTTCAGAAGCACTTTATCTTGGTTTAGATAATGTTGTGAATATGTATTTGAATAAATTGAAGTAAGATTAAAATTAAAACAATTATAACCTGATGTAATTGGGTTATAATTGTTTATTTTCGCACTTTTCTTATTAAAATTAAGTGTCGAAATCTATTATTCTTTTTTTACTATTATCCTTTTCCAACCTTTTTGCACAGTCAAATGTTAGGATATCAGGAAATGTAAAATCATCCGAAAACCAAAACTTAATTGGTGCAAATATCTCTTTTGAGATAAACAAAAAACAGCTGCAGACTATTACAGATACTTTAGGTAATTTTTCAGAAAATATTCCTTCAGGAAATTTGGTTATAAAAATTAGCCATCAAGATTTTACGCCAAAAACTATTTATTGCAATCTTCAAAAAGACACCACATTTTCTATTGTTTTAGAAAAAGATATTTCGCTTTTAAAAGAAGTAATTATTTCAAATGATAAAAAAAGCGGAATCAAAACTTTATCTGGCGGCAAACTTTCTTTTAATTTAAAAGAATTAAACGCTGTTCCAACACTTTTAGGAACTACAGATATTATAAAACTTTTGCAGCTGACACCGGGAGTACAAAATTCTGGAGATGCAAATGGTTATTTATATGTTCGCGGTGGTGATCCCGGACATAATGCCATTTTATATAACGAAGCACCCATTTATGGAATGTCTCATTTACTTGGGATTTTTCCTTTTTACAACGCAGATCATATTAAGGATGTAGAATTTGACAAATCAAGTTCGAATGCAAAATATGGCGGACGATTGAGTTCGACAACAGTTTTAAATACTAATAAAAAATTACCGTCAGAATTTTCTATTCAGGGAAATGCCGGAATTTTGGCATCGCAAGTAACATTGGCAGTTCCTTTAAATGATAAAACAGGATTTTATATCTCTGGAAGAAAAACTTATATAGATGAAGTTGTAGGCCCAATATTAAAATCTGGTTCAGATAGCAATGATGTTCAGGATATGAAATATGGTTTCTCTGATGCGAATTTTACTTTTGTATCTCAAATTTCTAAAAAGAACCTATTTTCATTAGACGCTTTTTTTAGCGGAGATGAATTGAAAATAAAAGATGAGAATCTGGCACTGCACACGAATTTAAAATGGAGCAATTTTACAGTTTCCCCATCTTTAACCACAACATTTTCTTCAAAAGTAAGCATGTCTAATTCCGTTTATTTTAGTCATTATTCTAATGATTTAAGTATGGAACAGGCGACAATTCAATTTGGAGTTTCTTCTTTTGTAAAAGATTTTGGGTTTACAAATGCCGTACGATTTTCAATTCATAATGTTCCATTTGAGTCAGGATTGCAATATGTTTATCACAATTTGCAGCCTCAAAAAGTGAACGTAGAAAACCTGACAACACTTGATAATTATTCCCAAAGAATAATTAATGCCAATGAAGCAGCGATTTTTGTAAACGCAAAACCTAAGTTATTTGAAAACGTAACGGCCGATTTAGGACTTCGAATTAATTATTATACTTCTGGGTCAGACTCTTATTTACATTTTCAACCCCGCGCTGTGTTGAATTATTATGCGAATGAAAAATATTCATTTTATGCTTCATATAATCGACAATATCAATATTTGAGTTTGATAACAACTTCAAGCGTAGGAATTCCAACTGATTTTTGGATTGCGAGTTCTGATGGAATAAAACCGCAATCGTCTAATGAATTTGCTGTTGGTTCCAATCAAAATATTACCAGAAATTTTTCTTCTTCATTTGGCGGATTTTATCGTTCGATGAAAAATCTGCTTGAATATCCGTATGGAATAACGCAGTTTAATGAAATTACAACGTTGAAAAATGATTTGTATGTGGGAGAAGGAAAAGCGTACGGATTTGAAATGATGCTGAAAAAAAGCAACGGAAAATTTACGGGCTGGCTGAGCTACACATTAAGTTGGTCTGATCGAAATTTTGATGAATTGAATAATGGGAAAACATATTTTGCGAAATATGACAGACGCCATAATCTTTCTGTAGTTGGAATGTATGATTTAAACTCAAAATGGAATTTTGGAGTTACTCAAATATTTGGTTCCGGAAATCGATTCACGATGCCAACTTCATGGTACTTCATTAACAACAATCCTGTTAAAGAATATTCAGGATATAATAATGCGCAAATGCCAGATTATATTAGAACTGATCTTTCTGCCAATTATTATTTTATAAAAACGGCTAAAAAAGAAAGTGCTTTAAACTTTTCTATTTACAATGCATTCAATATATCAAACCCGGTTTATGTTGTTTTAGATGTAGAAGTAAACGAAGATAAAAGCAAAGTTGTGGTAAAACAGGAAAAAAAGGTTTTATATAGAATTCTTCCTTCTGTTAGCTGGAGATTTAAATTTTAAAGATGAAAAAATATATACTATTTCTTTTTGTTTTAGTACTAACAAGTTGTTCAAAAGATGACTTTAGTGAGCAAAAAAGCCTGGAATCAAAAATAGTGGTTGAAGGCTGGATTGAAGAAGGTGATTTTGCCAATGTTTTGCTGTCGAGCAGTATTCCGGTTACAGATGTTATTGATTCTACAAATGTTTTAAATCATGTAATTCGATCTGCAAAAATTACAATTTCTGATGGTCAGAATTCAGAAGTTTTAAGGGTAAAAAATGATAAAAACAGAATTCCTCCATTTGTATATTTCGGTTCAACATTAAAAGGAGAAGCAGGAAAAGAATATTCGATTAAAATTGAATACCTAAATCGTGTTGTCGAAGCTGTAACATCCATTCCAAAATCAGTGCCGCTTAAAAGCGCAGAATATATAAAGAAGAATGCAATAGATACAACGGGTTATATTTTTGTAAAATTCGATGATCCGTCAGCCGAAAAAAACTATTACCAAATCGCTACAAAAATTGATGGTGAAGAACCTATTTTTGTGCCTTCATTTTATGGTAATTTAGACGATAAAAACTTCGAAAGTTCTTCGGTTTCTGTTCAGATAAACAGAGGGGTTTTGTTGTTTCCTAAAACAAAATTCACCCCTTATTTTGCTGATGGAGATGTTATTTATGTAAAACTACGAACTCAAACCAAAGAAGCATTGGATTTCTGGAACAGCTGGCAAAACGAAATCGTAAACAGCAAAAATCCTATTTATCCCTCAAACACAAGTTTAAAATCGAATATAAAAGGTGGAATTGGTATTTGGGCAGGATATGGACAAAGTACCATCATAGTCAGAACATCTCCAAAAAAATAAAGCCGATTTGAATATTTCAAATCGGCTTTAAATTATATTTTTTTAAAACTATTTTTCTTCTTTATTAAAAGCACTAATAAAGTCTTCAAATTTAGTTTGGAATGTGTCAAATCCTTCAGAGAAGTAAGTACTCATAGATACTTCAGTATTATCATTGAATTTTAAATAATAAGCTTCACCATAGTATTGTACTTTAAACTCTTCGTTATAAGTCCAGTGACCGTCAGGATTCCATTGGTCAACTGTCCATACAGGTATGTTAGCATAATAGCTGTAATCCTCTGCAGAATGTTGTATAATATCCGCTATTTTAGTTCCGTCTTTTTTAGAAACTAAAACCAATTTTATATTTTTATTAAAATTGACAGCACTTCCTTCAGAGTATTTTTTCTCATATACATTTTTTGCTACGTAATAAGCTTTAAAATCAGTTTTAGGGTTTTGATAATCAGGATAAGCAGGGTGTACTACATTTTTTTCTAATGCTGCCTGATCTGCTGCTTCAGTAACTAAATCCATATCGGCAACAACAAGAAAATTATCCATTAATTGGAATAAACCATTTGCTTTACCTCTATATTGAGTAAGTTCTTCATTAGCAAGTAATTTGTCGATTTCAGCGTTACTTCCTGCATTAAAGTTAATTAGAGTTTTTCCGTTGTAAGTAAGAGATGCTTTTGAGGTATTTTGTGCTGCTTTAACACCACTCATTTCCCAAGTGTAACCATCATTTAAAGTCATTTTGTATGCAAAATCAGTAGGGATTTCTTTTCCGTTTGCATATTTTGCAGTTTGTGTAAATACAGCCGCTTGTGCATTGTCAATTGTTAAAACTGCATCAGCAGAAAGTGGAAGAAAGAAATGGTCTGTTATTTCTTCTCCGTCATAATAATTAGTGGCGAATTTTACTTTTATGTCAGATGAAACACTTTTAGAAGTAAAAACAGCATTGTTTGCAGTTTGAGATTCTTTAGCTGGGAAAACAAATTTCAGCTCTGTAGTTGAAGCTGTTTTTACCCACTTTTTGTTGGTATTATTCCATGTATAAACACCATATACACCAGAAACAGTTAAAATGTCTTCAATGCCATTATCATCTTTTCCATCAAAAAGCTCAATTTGATCAACACCTAACAATCTTGATAAATTTTCTAATGCTTCAATAGCTCCAGAACTTTTCGTTTTGTCTAGTTCAGTAAGCATTTGATTAGCTTCAGCTTCTAATTTTAATTTTTGCTCACCAGGAGTTAATTTAGAATAAGGCTGTTTAACAATTGCAGCAATTTGCTCTTCTAATGATAATTCTGTTTCAGGTTTAGTTTCTTCATCATTGCTTTCGTCGCTTGAACATGAAACCATAAGCTGCGAAGCAACTAATGATAATAAAAGGAATTTTTTAATCATAAAGGTGGTATTAATTAATTGGATTTAAATCAATGTTTTGGTTTTGATTTTTAAAATGCGAATATACACTTTCGATTTATTTAATCCTTACGGGAAACCGTAAAAACGTAAACTTTTTTCTATTAATTTATTTGCAAAAAATACCATGAAGAACACATTCTGTTACAGATTAATAGATAAGTTTTTTACATTTGTAGAAGAATTTTAAAATAAAAATTTAATGCTTTACTCAAAAATAGAAGGCGAAGGAAAACCATTTATCATCATGCATGGATTTCTTGGAATGTCTGATAATTGGAAAACTCTGGCAGGACAATATGTCGAAGCCGGATTTCAGGTTCATATTTTAGATTTAAGAAATCACGGACGAAGCTTTCATTCAGACGAATGGAGTTATGAAGCAATGGTTCAGGATGTATATGAATATTGCCAGGCAAATAATCTGACAAGAATTGATATTCTGGGGCATTCAATGGGTGGAAAAGTGGCTATGCTTTTTGCAACAACACATTCTGATCTTGTAGATAAATTAATTGTGGCAGATATTGGTCCGAAATTTTACAAACAGCACCATCAGGATATTTTAGCAGGTTTAAATGCAGTTGATTTTTCTGTAAAACCAAGCCGAAATGATGTTGAAGCAATCGTTGCTCAATATGTTTCTGATTTTGGAACACGCCAGTTTTTATTGAAAAATTTATATTGGAAAGAACCGGGACAACTTGCTTTCCGTTTTAATTTGGAAGTTTTTAATAATAACCTCGATGCTATTGGGAAACCTTTGGCAGAAAATTTAGTTTTTAATAATCCCACCTTGTTTATTAGAGGCGGAGAATCTGGATATATCTTAGATGCAGATTTAGATGAAATAAGAAAACAGTTTCCGAATTTTAAACTAGAAACTATTCCGGGCGCAGGACACTGGCTTCATGCCGAAAATCCTAAAATGTTTTTTGAACTGACAACCGAGTTTTTGAAAGAGTAATTGTTATAAGGTTTTAGACTTTTATTAATATTAGGTAAATTGACAAGATACATTATAGTTAGATAAAGTTAAAAAATAAGAATTAACTTACGTATAAACATTAAAATTCATAAATTTGCATTTTGAATTTTAATGTTTATAATTTAATGGATTTCAATTTTTATAATTTATTTGACGAAAGTGGTTTAGGGTTAATTTATTTATATTCTTCTCCATTTTTTGCACTTTTGATTTTTGTCGAAATGCTCTTTAGTCATTTTGGTAAAAAGAACCTTTATACTAAAAAAGACGTTTTTGTAAATGTTACATTTGCGGTGCTTAATTTTGCATTAGATTTTATAATGAAATCATTTGCTTTTGGGGTTATGTTTTTCTTTTTTCAACACCGTATTTTTTCTTGCAATATACACATTTGGTATTACTGGGCTGCTGTTTTCTTACTGCAGGATTTCGCATATTATGTATTGCATGTTGTAGATCATAAATCCCGTTTCTTTTGGTCCGTACATATTACGCATCACAGTTCAGAATACTATAATATTTCTACCGGATTCAGGTCGCCTGTTTTCCAGCCACTTTATCGTTATTTGTATTTTTCTCCTTTGGCTTTTCTAGGTTTTAACCCTTGGCATATTATGGCGGCTTATGCATTGTTTCAGGTTTATGGAACTTTGGTACATACTCAAAGTGTAAAAAGTATGGGTATTTTAGAATGGGTTTTAGTGACACCATCACATCATCGGGTGCATCATGCCAGAAATATCAAATACTTAGACAAAAACATGGGAATGGCATTAATAATTTGGGATAGAATATTTGGAACTTTTCAGAAAGAAGAACGAGAAATACCCGTAAAATTTGGAATTTACCCAAAGCGAAAAGAAGATAGTGCTTTTGAACTTTTATTCTACGAATGGAAAAAAATGTGGAAAGATATAAAACAGCCTAACATCGGCTGGCAAAACCGATTGAAGTATATGTTTTATGCTCCCGGCTGGAAACCAAACGGACAAGGAAAAACAGTAAAAGATTATCAAAGAGAATATGAATTGAAGCAAAATAGTATGTTAAACTAATCTGAAGTTTCAATTCAGAAAACCATTCTGAATAAATATATGGTTAGACAAAAAATCATTACTTTTATTAAAATTTTAAAAGAAAAAGTTATGAAATTAATACTAAGACTTCTTGTCACTGCAGCTTTAGTCTTGTTGATCGCAAATTTTTTACCCGGAGTTTATGTTGCCAGTTTTGGGACAGCAGTAATAGTAGCAGTGGTTTTAGGATTATTAAATCTTTTTATAAAACCAATTCTGGTTGTACTAACGCTGCCGGTTACAGTTATTACGCTGGGGTTATTTTTACTGGTTATCAATGCCATAATTATTATATTTTGTACTTATATTGTTGGAGGCTTTAAGGTCGAATCATTTTGGACAGCATTATTTTTCAGTATTATTTTGTCAATACTTCAGTCAATTACTTACAAAATATTAGGAGACGATAAATAAATCAAAATTAAAAGCACATTAAAACTGCTTCAAATACAATAGATTAAAAACTTGGTTGGGTTGCAAAAATTTTATAATTTTGCAACCCAATTTTATTATGTAAATTAAAGAAGAAGATGGATATTAAAAGAGTAGCAACAGACGCTGTGAATGAAACAATTGTATTGACAGTTGTTCACATGGATTATAAAGGTCAGGTAGCAAAAAGAATAAACGAAAAAATGCCATTGGCTACCGTAAAAGGTTTTAGAAAAGGACAAGTTCCTAAAGATCTTGTTGAAAAACAATACGGAAAAGCAATTAAGCAGGAAGAAATTAAAAAAGTAGTTGATTTGGCTTTAGAGCGTTTTGTTCAATCTGAAAGATTAAACCTTTTAGGAACTCCTCTTGCTAAAGAAAACGAAAACCTTGACTGGGATGCAGAAGAATTAACTTTTGAATACGAAATTGGTTTAGTGCCAAACTTCGAAATTGATTTAGAGGCTAAAAACAATATCGTAAAATATATCGTTACTGCTGATGATAAATTAATCGACGGACAAGTAGAACGTATCCAAAAACAATTTGGAAAAGCAATTCCTCAGGATAAAGTAGATGCTGACTCTGATTTAACTGGAACTTTTACAAACGAAGAAAAAGGTATCAGCAATACAACTACAATTTCTGTTTCTACATTCAACAAAAAAGCTGGAGATAAATTCATCGGTAAAAAAGTTGGAGATGTTGTTAAAGTAAGTACAAAAGGTTTATTTGAAGACGATCACCAATTAATGGATTACTTAAAAGTATCTCATGATGACGTTCACGGTTTAGATATCGAAGTAAACTTTACAATCGAGGCTATCAACGGTGCTGAATTAGCAGAATTAAACCAAGATTTATTTGATAAACTTTTTGGTGAAGGAAAAGTAGCTTCTTTAGAAGACTTAAAAGCTAAAATTAAAGAAGATGCTGAAGCTCAATTCGCACAGCAAGCTGACCAAAAATTATTATTAGACGTTCAGGATTTCTTAATCGAAAACACAAAATTTGATTTACCTTCTGAATTCCTTAAAAAATGGTTACAAACTGTTGGAGAGAAAAAACTTTCTGCAGAAGAAGCTGAAGTTGAATACGCAAGATCTGAAAAAGGTTTACGTTTTCAATTAATTGAAGGAAAAGCAATGGCTCAAAGTAACATTCAAATTACTTTTGAAGACTTGAAAGAGTTTACTACAGGTGCTATCAGACAACAAATGGCTCAATTTGGACAAACAAACCCAACTGATGAAGAAGTTCAGGGAATCGTGGCTAGAGTTTTATCTAACCAAGAAGAAGTGAAAAGACTTTCTGAGCAAGTTGTAGCAGCTAAATTGTTAGATTTATTCAAAGAGAAAGCAAATCCAACAACTAAAGAAGTTACTTACGAAGAATTTATTGCAGCTTCTTACGGAGAATAATTTCTGAAAAATAATTATATTTGAGCGTCGGCAGTTTTCTGCCGACGCTCTTTTTTTGTTTCAGGTTTATCTTGTTTCAGGTTTCATGTTAGCCGCAGAACTTGAAACTAAATTAACTTGAAACATGAAACAAAACAAAAAGAAGACAAATTGACATTCTTTAGAAATAGGTACAACCTTTGATGGAGAATAATATATTAAATAAAGTAAACTTAGAACAGATACATATGAACTACGGTAAAGAATTCAAAAAATTTGCTACAAAGCACCAAGGAGTAAACGCTATGTACTATGACAAAATCATAGCTGCGATGAACCCAACGAATATGACTCCATATATTATTGAAGAACGTCAGTTGAACATTTCTCAATTAGACGTTTTTTCAAGATTAATGATGGACAGAATTATCTTTTTAGGAACTGGTATCGACGACCAAATCGCTAATATCGTTCAGGCTCAGTTATTATTTTTAGAAAGTGCTGATGCATCAAAAGATATCCAGATTTATTTAAATTCTCCAGGAGGAAGCGTTTACGCGGGATTGGGAATTTATGACACAATGCAATTTATTAAACCAGACGTAGCTACAATTTGTACAGGAATGGCAGCTTCTATGGGCGCAGTTTTATTATGTGCAGGAGCAGCAGGAAAACGTTCGGCTTTGCCACATTCACGAGTAATGATTCACCAGCCATCTGGAGGAGCACAAGGTGTTGCAACAGACATGGAAATCAACTTACGTGAAATGTTGAAATTAAAAGATGAATTATACAACATTATTTCTCAGCATTCAGGACAGACTTTCGAAAGAGTTCACAAAGACAGTGAGCGTGATTACTGGATGATCGCTGAAGAAGCAAAAGAATACGGAATGATTGATGAAGTATTAAGAAGAAGCTAATTTTTTTTAAGCTTCTAAGTTGCTAAGACGCTGATAATCTAAGTGTTCTTTGTAATTTAAAATCAAAATAAAAATCAAATATTAAGCTGTAAAGGCGTTAAGTTTTAAAGTTTTAGATAAAAAAAGCTTAGAAACTTAGTATCTTTGCAGCTTAGTAACTTAAATAAAGAATGGCAAAAGTAGTATTAGAATGTTCGTTTTGTGGAAGAAAAAAGCCAGAAACTAATTTATTAATTGCTGGTATTAATGCACATATTTGCGATAAGTGTATTGAACAGGCACACGGAATTGTTCTAGAAGAATTAAAATCAAGTGGAAGCGCGAAACTTGTTGGCGATTTAATTTTAAAGAAACCAAAAGAAATCAGAGCTTTCCTGGATCAATACGTTATTGGTCAGGACCAGACAAAAAAAGTAATGTCGGTTGCGGTTTACAATCACTACAAACGTTTAATGCAGCAGCAATTAGACGATGAAGTAGAGATTGAAAAAAGTAACATCATTATGGTGGGTCAAACCGGAACAGGAAAAACATTGGTTGCTAAAACAATCGCAAAAATGTTAGACGTTCCTTTGGCTATTGTTGATGCAACAGTATTAACAGAAGCTGGTTATGTAGGAGAGGATGTTGAAAGTATTTTAACACGTCTTTTACAAGCTGCCGATTATGATGTAACCAAAGCAGAAAGAGGAATCGTATTTATTGATGAAATTGATAAAATTGCCCGTAAGAGCGATAATCCATCCATAACACGTGACGTTTCTGGTGAAGGTGTACAACAGGCTTTATTAAAATTATTAGAAGGAACAGTTGTAAACGTACCGCCAAAAGGAGGACGTAAACACCCGGACCAAAAATTTGTTGAGGTAAATACACAAAACATCCTGTTTATTGCAGGAGGAGCTTTTGATGGAGTAGAACGTATTATTTCTAAACGTTTAAACCGTCAGGCTGTTGGATATTCTACTTCTAAAAATGTAGATAATATCGATAAAAATAACTTGCTTCAATATATTATTCCAAAAGACATTAAAGATTTTGGTTTGATTCCGGAGATCATTGGTCGTTTACCGGTATTAACACACATGGATCCTTTAGATAAAGAAACACTTCGTGCTATTTTGACGCAGCCTAAAAATGCATTGGTAAAACAATATCAGAAATTATTCTTAATGGATGAAGTTGAGTTTACAATTACAGATGAAGCTTTAGACTTTATTGTAGACAAAGCATTAGAATACAAATTAGGAGCACGTGGATTACGTTCACTTTGTGAAGCAATCTTGACAGATGCAATGTACGAACTGCCAAGTTCTGACGATAAAGTTTTATTAATCGACAAGGATTATGCAGAACATACTTTAAGCAAAAACTTATTGAAGCGAATGGAAATTGCTTCTTAAACCTCCAAATAACTTTGTCAAAGTTCAAAACTTTGACAAAGTTTCACTTTTAAACCTGTTCATTTATTTGAGCAGGTTTTTTTATACTTTTAAAGTAAGATTTCCGTTTCGGATTTTGTGTAAATTGTGAGCATGAAAAATATGATTTTTGTAATTGGTTTGGCTTTGATTTTATCTTGTAATCAAAAAGATAAAAAAGAAATGTTGGTTTCTGAAAAAGAAAACAAAATAGAAGTAATTGAAAAAGAGAAACCTCGTGTTGAAGTTGATTACAGCAAATTTTATAAAGAAGCAAAACAATATTGCCTTCAAAATAACTTGAATAAAGATAAATTTATTCTAATCGATCTAGGATTGCATTCAGGTTTAAAGAGATTCTTTATTTATGATTTCAAGAAAAACCTAGTTGTAAAATCATCTATGGTAAGTCACGGCTGCGGCGATAATAGATGGGGCGGAACAGTAACTAAAGAAAAACCGCAGATTAGTAATGAATTCGATTCGCATTGTTCCTCGCTGGGTAAATATGTCATTTTAGACCGAGGAGTAAGTCAATGGGGAATAAAAGTCAATTATATTTTACAAGGAAAAGACAAAACGAATTCAAATGCTAGAAACCGTGCCATAGTTTTACATTCCTGGGAAGCAGTTCCTGAAAACGAAGTTTATCCCGAAGGAACGCCGGAAGGCTGGGGCTGTCCAGCAGTTTCAAACGAAAGCATGAAAGAAATCGACGAACTTCTAAAAACGAATAAAAAAGTCCTGATGTGGATTATTAAATCGTAGTTTTCAAAAAGACATTTTTTCTAATGAAAATAAAAATGTTATAAATAGCCCTGATCGAAACGGCATCCTTTTGTGGTGGGGTTCACCACAAAAGATAGAGTGTAGAGCAGGACTGAAGGTTATTTTGAAAAACGAAATTTCTGCTTCTAAAACTACTGCACCCTAAACTTCTCTCGATATTCAATAGGTTTCATGCCCACCATTTTATAAAACACTTTTCTAAAAGCTTTTGGATCGTTATATCCGGTTTTTTCGATGATTTCTGAAATCGAAAGCTGTGTTTGTTCCAAATATTTCTTTGAACTCTCAACCCTAATATTCTGTAGATATTCAATTGGAGGAATCCCCGTTACTTGTTTAAAACGACGTGTCATGTTTCTAGCACTCGTTGGAATATCTTTGGTAATTTCTTCCAGTTTTTCGATGCTGTGATATTGACTTTCAATTTTTTGCTGTAACATCGCAACCAAAGTATCATTATGCAAATGATTCGGTCTAAAAGTGCTAAAATAACTCTGTTTGTATCGGTTTAAATCAATTGAGAAAATCTTGGCAATTTGTACTGCAATTTCGTTGCCGCAATATTTCTGAACCAAAAGAATCAATAAATGAAACGTTGAGGTCGATCCGCCACTGGTATACAAACTTCCGTCAGCTGTTAAAGTTTCCTCGGGTTTTAATTTCACCATAGGGAAAGCTTTGGTAAAAGCGCTGCAAGCATCGACATGGGTTGTTGCCAGTTTTTCATTCAATAATCCCGAAGCAGCAAACAAAAATGCTCCCGTACAAAAACTTGCCAATTCGGCTCCTGCCTGATGTTGTTTCTGTAACCACGGAATAAAATTTTTATTCTTCGCAATCATTTCACTCATATTATCTGTCGTAAAAGCCGGAATCAAAATGAGCTCTAAAAGGATATCAGAATTTTCGATTGTATTAACTTCATATCCAAACAAACGTTCCTGATTGATTTGTTCTGCCAATTGAAAAACCATAATTTCAAATGGTTTGTCAGTTGTCGGACTTAATTTATTTGCGGTTTCAAAAACTTCTAAAATTGCGGCTATACTTAATAATTTATAGTCGTGAGGAACGATCAAACCTACTTTCTTGCTCATGATTTTGTGGTTTTTTGGAGGATTGGCTTTACAACAAAAGTAATAAAAATGTCTTAAATGCCCCTAAAGTTGACTTTTAATGTATCATAAAGGCCATTCTAAAATTCTAAATTTGTTTTAAATAAATTGTAACTTTATATATTATGGAAACGAAAATGTATTTAAATCTGGCTGTAAAAGAGCTAGATAAAGCGATAAAATTTTATAATGAATTAGGTTTTCCTACGAATCCGAAATTTACAAATGATAAAGGAGCTTGTATAATTATTGGTAAAAATATCTATCTCATGATTTTGGTAGAAGAGTTTTATCAAACTTTTACAGATAAAAAGATTTGCAATTCTCATACAACCAGCGAAGCCCTTATTTCTATTTCTTTAGAATCACGAAAAGAAGTTGATGAAATGATTGAGAAAGCAGTTAAAGCCGGTGGAACTGATTATAAAAGAGAACAGGATTATGGATGGATGTACCAAAAAACTTTTCTGGACTTAGACGGACATCATTGGGAAGTTTTCTATATGGATGAAAGTCAGATTCCGGATCAGATGTAATTAGTAAAGAAAAATGATTACAGTTCAAAATACAATTAACGCCTCTATAGATAAAGTCTGGGATTTCTGGATTTCTCCAAAACATATTCAAAACTGGAATTATGCTTTTGATGAATGGCACACGCCTTATGCAGAAAATGATTTACAGGTAAATGGTAAATTTAAATATGAAATGGCTGCTAAAGATAAAAGTGCAGGTTTTGATTTTGAAGGAGAATATACCAAAATAGAAAAGTTTCGATTAATAGAATATAAGCTTTTGGATAACAGAACCGGAAGTATTCATTTTGAAGAACAAGGTGATAAAATAAAAATTGCAGAAGTATTTGAACCAAATAAAGAAGATTCTGAAAGTATGCAGAAACAATGGTGTCAGAACGTAATTGACAATTTTAAAAAATATGTTGAAAGTGTTGAATAAAGTATAATTTTTAAATATATAAATAATGATAACAGTACAGAATACAATCAAAGCGCCAATAAATAAAGTTTGGGATTTTTGGACACTACCGGAACATATTACAAAATGGAGTTTTGCTTCTCCGGACTGGCATACGCCTTATGCTGAAAATGATGTAAAGCAAGGCGGAAAATTCAAATCAACAATGGCCGCAAAAGACGGAAGCATGAGTTTTGATTTTGAAGGAGAATATACTTTCGTAGAACCAAACAAAACGATAAAATATGTTATGGCCGACGGAAGAAAAGTTGAAATTACCTTCAAAGAAACTTTAGATGGAGTAGAAGTAACAGAAAGCTTCGACCCGGAAACTCAAAATCCAGAAGAAATGCAGCGCGGAGGCTGGCAGGCAATTTTGGACAACTTTAAAAATTATGTAGAGAATAATTGATTCTTTATTAGGTACAGAGGTTCAAAGCAACATAGGTTCAAAGTAAAAAAATCTTAGCATCTTAGAAACTCAGAACCTTAGCAACTTTAAAAAAATGTTTAACGAAAATATCAAAGAATGACGAAACAAATATGGTTAAATCTGCCGGTGAAAAGCGTGGCAAAAGCAAAAGATTTTTTCTGGAAAATAGGCTTCTCTTTTAATGAGCAGCACGATACACCAAGTTCAACCTGCATGGTTGTGGGTGAATCACATTTTGTAGTAATGCTGTTTGAAGAATCACTTTTTGAAGGTTTTTCGCAAAACAAAATTACCGACACAAAAGCAAGCTCTGAAATTTTAATTTCGATTGATGCCGAAAGTAAAGAAGAAGTTGATGAACTGGCTCAAAAAGTTCAGGATGCAGGAGGAACTATTTTTTCTTCTCCAGCCGAAAGTCAGGGATGGATGTACGGCTTTGGTTTTGCCGATATAGACGGACATCGCTGGAATGTTTTATTTATGGATTTTACTAAACTATCTTAATTATGGAAACTTTAGAATTTAAAATTAGAATTAAAGCCCCGGCTCAAAAAGTTTGGGATGTTTTATGGGAGGACGAAACCTATAGAAAATGGACAAGTGTTTTTTGCGAAGGATCTCATACCATAAGTACTTGGAATGAAGGTGATAAAATACATTTTATGACACCAAGCGGAGAAGGAATGTATAGTATAATTGAAACAAAAACGCCAAACGAGTATATGGCTTTTAAACATCTAGGCGAGATAAAAGACTTTAAAGAACTGCCTCTCGATGAAGAAACAAAAAAATGGAGCGGTGCAATGGAAACCTATCGATTAATTCCAGATGGTGAATTTACAGATTTGATTGCTCGTAACGATTCGGGCGAAAAATATGTTGACTATTTTAAAGATGTTTTTCCTAGAGGTCTTGAAGTAGTAAAAGAACTTTCGGAAGAAGGGAAATAGAAGAAAGAAAAAAGATTATAGAAGAAAGAGAATAGAAACAAACAAAAAAACAAAGAGAAGACATTAAAAATTTATTAATTAACAACTCACAATTAAAAAAATATCATGGCAACAGTAAACCCTTATTTATTATTTAACGGAAATTGCGAAGAAGCATTCCTATTTTATAAATCCGTTTTTGGCGGAGAATTTCCTTATATCGGAAAATTTAAAGAAATGCCAAAAGAAGAAGGCTGTGACGAAGTTACGGCAGAAGATGCAGAGAGAATTATGCACGTTTCCCTTCCAATTGGAAATACGATTTTAATGGGAAGTGACAGTTCTACAAGATTTGGAGATTTACCTTTTGGAGAAAATTTTTCAGTTTCAATTAATACAGATAGTACAGAAGAAGCAGACCGAATTTTTAACGGACTTTCGGCTGGAGGTAAAATCGAAATGCCTTTAAATAAAACTTTTTGGGGTGCTTATTTCGGAATGTTCAAAGATAAATTCGGTATAAACTGGATGGTAAATTTTGATGAAAATATGCAAAACAAATAATTAAAAAGTTACGTTATTCTAATAGCGGAGCATAATTGTTAAATTACTTAGGAAAGCGCATGAATATGCGCTTTTTCTTTGCAAAAAAAACAATGATTATTCTTTTTTATCACCAAGAGATTGCCGATTTTTGTCGCTCGTTAAATAATAAAGATAAAATGGCAATAGAAGATAAAGAGATTATTTTATTAAAAGTTTCAGGACACGATAAAATAGGGGTGACAGCAGGATTAACAGCTGTTTTGGCGGCATACGATGCTAATATTTTAGATATTGGCCAGGCCGACATTCATGATACATTATCTTTAGGTATTTTATTCGAAATCGAAGCGGGTTCATCTTCAGGACCAGTTTTAAAAGATTTGCTGTTTAAAGCGTATGAATTAGAAATTAAGGTAAAGTTTATTCCAATCTCTATCGAAGATTATGAGAAATGGGTAAAATCACAATCTAAACAGCGATACATCATCAATATTTTAGGCGAAAAACTGGCGGCTTCTCAATTAGCGGCAGTTACTAAAATAATGTCAGATCAAAATTTGAATATCGATTCTATTATACGTTTAACGGGAAGAACTTCAATTGTAGAAAAAGAAGAATATCCACGTTCATGTATTCAGTTATCTGTAACAGGCGAAATTGTAAATAAAATTGTCATGACGGCAAGTTTTATGGAAATTTCAAGAACCTTAGACGTTGATATTTCTTTTCAGGAAGATAATATTTACAGAAGAAACCGTCGTTTAGTTTGCTTCGATATGGACTCTACTTTAATCCAAACCGAAGTTATCGACGAATTGGCAGAACTAAACGGAGTAGGGCCTCAGGTAAGAGCTATTACAGAATCGGCGATGAATGGTGAAATTGATTTCAACGAAAGCTTCAAACAGCGTATGGCTTTGCTGGAAGGTTTGAGCGAAGACGTTTTACAAAATGTTGCCAAAAATTTACCAATTACACAAGGTGCGCATCGTTTAATGAAGGCCTTAAAATATTACGGATATAAAACCGCAATTCTTTCAGGAGGATTTACCTATTTTGGAGATTATCTTCAAAAAGAATTGGGTATCGATTACGTTCACGCCAATCAATTAGAAATCAAAGACGGTAAATTAACCGGAAAATATCTAGGCGATATCGTAGACGGACAAAAGAAAGCAGAATACTTAAAAGCAATTGCTGAAAAAGAAGGAATTCACATTAACCAAACTATTGCAGTTGGTGACGGAGCAAACGATTTACCAATGTTAAACTTAGCAGGTCTAGGAATCGCTTTCCACGCAAAACCAAAAGTAAAAGAAAGTGCTTCAACCTCAATTTCAAGTTTAGGACTTGATGGTGTTTTATATTTACTAGGATACCACGACAGATATATCGATATGATGTAATACTAGTTTGTCACCCTGAGCGAAGTCTAAGGGCTTTCATGTCGAAAAGGGCTTCGACTTCGCTCAGCCTGACAAAATGAAAAAAATCTGTGTAAATCTGCGTTTTCGCAAAGCGAATCCGTTTAATCTGCGTGCTTTTACACTTCGTCTATAGTGAGTATATTGGGAAAACCTTAGAGTCTTAATAATGGCATGCCCCTCCGGGTCGGGCTATCCGTTCCAATCTTTTTGTTTTTAAAGAAAAAACAAAAAGGATTTCCACTTCTATCCCTCATGCAACTCAGCAGAAAAAACATTTTTAAAGAGAAAATAAATTAAGATCAATTGCCTCCAGCTTTAGCTGGAGGAATAAGAATTGACAAAGAGTAAGGCTTTAGCCAAATTATTTATAACGTAGAATTCGGCTAAAGCCTGGCTTTGGTATAAATTATAAACCCCTAGCTAAAGCTAGGGGCTATTGAAAATTTGTAGAATCTATATTGAAATTCGTGCCAATCCGTGTTTTCACAAAGTGAATCCGCGTCATCTGTGTGCCAATTTTTTTAAATTTACATCTCCTTCAACTGCTCCAAATAATCCCTCTGATTAGAAAGCCTAGGAATTTTATGCTGTCCGCCCAATTTATCTCTTTCTTTCAACCAATCATAAAACAAGTTCTCGCGCGCTACGTTAATCACCAAAGGATTTAAAGTCATATTGTTGTAACGTTTCGCTTCATAATCAGAATTTAAAGTCTGCAAGGTTTCATCCAGAACCTTTTGGAAAAGACCAACATCGGCAGGTTTTTGCTTAAATTCGATCATCCATTCGTGCGCACCTTTTTCTTTATCCTGCATAAAAATAGGAGCAACCGTATAATCGATAACTTCGGTTTGAGTAATTTGGCAGGCTTTCGCAATGGCCTGATCTGTGTTTTCGACCATTAATTCTTCCCCAAAAACATTAATATGATGTTTGGTTCTTCCCGTAACTCTAATTCTATAGGGATTCAATGAGGTAAAACGAACCGTATCGCCAATTAAATAACGCCATAAACCAGAATTTGTGGTAATTACAATTGCATAGTTTTTATTCAATTCAACGTCGGCCAAACGAATCACTTTTTGATCTGCAGCTCCAAAAGTATCCATCGGAATAAATTCATAGAAAATTCCGTAATCCAGCATCAGCAATAAATCACTTGAATTGTTTAAATCCTGAATCGCAAAAAAGCCTTCAGACGCATTATAGATTTCGTAGTATTTAAAATCTTTGCTTGGTAAAATTTTCTTGTATTGTTCTTTATAAGGAGAAAAACTCACACCGCCGTGAAAATAAACTTCAAGGTTTGGCCAAAGTTCTAATAAACTTTGTTTACCCGTATTTTCCAGAACTTTATTCATTAAAACCAGCATCCATGACGGAACTCCGGCAAAACTCGTTACATTTTCATTTTTGGTTTCATTAATAATCGCAGCGATTTTAGTTTCCCATTCGCTCATTAACGAAGTTTTACTGCTTGGCGTACTGCTGAATTCGGCCCAAATAGGCATATTCTCAATTAAAATTGCCGACAAATCGCCAAAAAAAGTATTGTTGTTTTCGTAAATCTGAGAACTTCCGCCTAAGCGTAAACTCTTACCTAAAAACAATTCAGAATCTTCATTATTATTCAAATACAAACAAAGTAAATCCTTACTTCCCTTATAATGGCAATCTTCAAGAGCTTCGCTGCTTACAGGGATAAATTTACTTTTGGCATTTGTAGTACCGCTCGATTTGGCAAACCATTTAATAGGCGATTCCCAAAAAACCCCCTGCTCGCCCTGACGCGTACGCTCAATTAAAGGCTGTAATTCTTCATAACTCGCAATCGGGACTCTTTCTGCAAAAGTCTGATAAGAACTTATCGATTCAAAATCATATTTTTTTCCAATAACTGTATTTTCAGATGCCGACAATAAATTATGCAAAAGTTCTTCCTGAACTTCATTTGGGTATTTTAAAAAAAGTTCGATTTGATGTATCCTTTGTTTGAGGACCCAGGAAGCGAAAGAATTTATTATTGATAGAGGCATGAGTGGTTTTTAGGTTTTAGATTGCTGATTTTAAATTTAGGTTTTACGATTCATGTAAATCGGAACTTAAAATTTGAATATCAAGCAACAAATAGTAACTTTGTCATTGTATCAAAAATAGTGTTTTTTGTAATAAAAACCACTACTTGTAAACTAAAGATTAACTCAAAAAAATAAGAGCAGTCTAAAATCTAATATCTAAAATCTACAATTAAATCTAATGACATATCAAGGTGTACTTACAAAAATGCAGACTGAATTTGGTAACCCAATTCAATATTATTTAGTTTTCGAAGATAGTTTCCTGAATGTTAATCAATTATTAGATAAAGAAATTGAAATTAGTTTTGCAGGTTTTCAATGTTTGAATTGTCAAAAGAAGAAAAAGATTTTTAGACAAGGTTTTTGTTACGACTGTTTTTACTCAAGTCCTGCTGTAGGCGACTGGATTATGAGACCTGAATTGAGTACCGCACATTTAGGAATTGCAGATCGTGATTTAGAATACGAACAAAAAGCACAATTGCAGCCGCACGTTGTTTACTTAGCTTTATCGAGCGAAATAAAAGTGGGAGTAACACGTAAAAGCCAGGTTCCAACACGCTGGATTGATCAGGGAGCGACGCAGGCCATTGCAATTGTTGAGGTTCCCAACCGTTATTTGGCAGGAATTACAGAGGTAGCGTTAAAAGACCATTATGCAGATAAAACGAACTGGAGGAAAATGCTTCAATGTACTCCAGAAGGATGCGATTTAATTTTTGAAAAGTCAAAAGTGGAGAACTTAATTCCGGCAGAAGTTAAGGAGTACTTTTACAGCCAGAAAAATGATTTATACGAATTGAATTATCCGGTTTTGAATTATCCGGCAAAAGTAGCGAGTTTGAATTTAGATAAAACGCCGACTTTTCAAGGAAAACTTGTAGGAATTAAAGGCCAGTATTTAATTTTTGAAAACGGGACCGTTTTTAACATCCGTGGTTCAGAAGGTTATGTCGTAAATATTAACGTCTAGTATTTTCTATTCTCTGTCGATTCTTAACGACTAATGGTCTATTCTTTGTCATTTGTTTTGTTAATTGTTGTAATTTTATTTCATTGGAAGCTCCAAAAATGTGAATAATTATAGATTTTATTACAATTTTGTAATAATTGCTTATTATTAGAATTTATTTTTGAGTAAAAAAAGAGCCTAAATTTGTGCACATTTAAAAAGTGTGTTTTAAACAATTTAAGCTTTATTTTTTAACTAAAATGTTTTTGTTGTTTCCAAAAATAATCTCGAAATAAATACCACAATGAGTAGCTTAAAAAAAGTTAGCATTAACAAAGTCAGGCGTAACCTAATGCGCATTTTAACCAAGAATATTGGTAATGTGAACATTAGTAAAGGCGGAACTATTGATAAAAGCAAAATCAAAAAAGTACTAATCTGCAGGCCCAACGGCAGACTCGGAAATATGCTTTTAGTTACGCCGCTTATTCAGGAAGTCTCTGCGGTATTTCCGGGGTGTAAAATCGATTTGTTTGTAAAAGGAACTCTGGCTCCAATTGTTTTTGAAAAGTATGATAATGTCGATAAAATAATCGATCTCCCAAAAAAACCTTTCAAAGATTTAGTGAAATACTTTAAAGTCTGGACTTTAATAAAAAAACAGAATTACGATCTTGTAATTAATGTTGATCAAAATTCTTCTTCTGGCCGATTAGCCGTTCAATTTTCAAATGCTAAATATAAATTTTTTGGAGACCTTCCTGAAAGTGTGCAGTCCAATTATGACGATCATGAGCATATTGCAAAATATCCTGTTTATAATTTAAGATATTTTCTAAGCCAATTTGGTATAGAAGATAAAAAAGAACCCGTTCCGCTTCTTGATTTAAAATTAACTCAGGAAGAAATTTCAAAAGGGAAAGAAATCCTCAACAACATTGTTGATGAACAGAAAAGGACAATCGCAATTTTTACGTTTGCAACCGGAGAAAAATGTTATTGTGTTGAATGGTGGGAAGAGTTTTATACTGCTTTAAAAAAGGAATATCAGGATTATAATATTTTTGAAGTTTTGCCTGTTGAAAATGTTTCTCAAATTGATTTTCAGGCACCTTCATTCTACAGCAAGGATATTCGCGAAATAGGTTCTGTATTAGCAAATGTTGATGTTTTTATTGGTGCAGACAGCGGAATTATGCATTTGTCAAGTGCATCAAAAGCGCCAACTGCTGGATTGTTTTCAATTTCAAGTCTAAAAAAATACCAGCCATACGGAAATAACAGCGTAGGAATTGATACCAACCAATTAACAGTTCCGGATTATATTAATGCCATAAATAAGATATTGAATAAATAAATTCAAGTCAGATTATTATAAAAAGAAACTGCTCCCGAAATTACTTTCGAGAGCAGTTTTTTATTTTGACTAAAACTTATTTCTTCTTTTTGAAAAGCCCGTTGATTAAGTCCGTTGCTTTTTTAGTAGTTTCCTGAGTTTTTTGTTCTTTCTCCGTTTTAGCTGCCTGAGTTGTGTCTTTCGCTTTGGTATTTTTATTAAGTAAATCTGTCAAAGCAGAAGCGCCTTTTTGAGTCAGTTTTTCTTTTTGTTGATTTGCCACTTGCGATGCTAAACTAGTAACAGCACTTTTCATATCTGTAGTAACTTTTGGATTTGAAAAGTTTCCTCCAATAACAGCATTGATTGGAATATTTTCCAGTTTCGCCGCATCTGCCGGAGACAATTTAGATAGAAAAGCATTTGCTTCGCTTCCTAAATATTTAGCAGGAACATCAAATTTTAAATTGTAATTCATCGTTTGGTCAAAACCGTGAGTTCCGCCAACTGTTACTTTAATATCTTGATATTTAATATCGAAAGGTTTTACGTTTACTTTTCCGTTTTCAAAAGTCAAGGCAGCTTTAATATCATTCAAATTCAGTTTATTCATATCAATGAATTTAATGTTTGAAGTCAATGAATTTAATACCGTTGAATTTTTAGCATTTATCGTTGTAGAAAGTAATTGACCAATTAAATCCCCAGAAATAGATTTTAAATCAGGAGTCAATTCCTTATCATCTAAATTTCCGTTTAATTTAATAGTCGAATTCAATTTACCATTGATAATTCCGGCAATTGGAGCAATTTTTTTCATCATGTCTAACTGAGTAAAAGTCTGCGCAATATCAACCTGATTGAAACCTAAATTCATATCAAACGTTGGCACTTTTGCTTTTGTCGAAACTGATCCTGTTAAACCAATTGTTCCGCCGAAAATTGACGTTTTAAAGTTCTCTAAAAGCGCTTTTTCATCTTTAATAATCAATTTTCCGGAAACATCTTTCAGTTTTAAATTGTCATATAAAACAGTTGTCGCTTTTGCATTTAAAGTACAGTTCAGGAAAGCTGGAATTTTCATCGCTTCCGCTGGTTTAGCTGGCGTTTTTTCTTCTGTTTTAGCAGGTTCTCCAGAAGTCATGAAATCATCAACAGCCAGTTGATTAGAACTCATGTTGAAGTTTCCTTTAAGTTCTTGTTTCTTAAACATAAAACCGTAGAAATTTTCTAAAACTCCGTTTATAGCAATATCACTTTTTCCGGTTGTAGCATTAAATTGTTTCAGGTTAATGGTACTTGGATTGAACTCAACCAAAGCCGTGCTGATATTCATAGATTTATTGTTTTCATCAGTATATTTAAATCCTGATAAACTCATAGTTCCGGCATTTTTGATGTTTTGATATTGACTTTTTTCAACAGATGCCATATCAAAATTGGTAGTAACATCAGCTTTTAAAATACCTGCCAAAGGTTTATCCATTTTAATTGGATATGCTTTTGAAAGATTAGCTAAGTTGATAGTTCCTTTTAAAGCTGCGTTTACAAGCGGATTAACAGTAATGTTTCTAACATTTGCTTTAGCGCTAAAAACATCCTGATCGATTCTGAAAGACAGTTTATCTAAATTTACATAAGTGTCGTTTAGAATTCCGGTTTCGTTGATAATTTTAGTATCAATTACAATATTCTGAACTGATTTTGGTAAGTTAGGATATTGAAACGAGGCATTGTTTGAAGCAATCGCAATGTTAAATGCAGGAACTGTAGTATCTGTTAATTTTCCTTTTGCAAAACCAACAACAGTAAAGTCTCCGGTTGTTTTTACACCGTCAAGACTTGATGCATAAGCAGAAGGAATTAATCCTAAGAAATTTGTAAACGACGAAGTTGGCGTTTTAAATTTTAAGTCATAAATCTGACCTTCTTTAACCATTTGAATAAATCCGTCAAACTCTAACGGCAATTGGTTAATTAAAGCTTTATTTTCTTTAAAGGTATATTTACTTTGTTCTAAATCAATTCCTAAAACAGCGTCTAAAGTCAGTTTTATATTTTTCATATAATTAACTTTATCCATATCTAAAGATACGTTTGCTGTAGTTTTTGTATTTAAATCCAGTTTTGAATTGGTAAAATCTCCAGTTCCTTCGTGATTTAAACTATCGATAACCATTTTAATTTTTGAACCCTGATCGATATATCTAAAGGTAAAGTTCTCGATTTTATAGTTTTGAATTTTTAAAGAAAGTGGACTGCTTTTTTCATCCGTTTTTTCTTCTTTTTTATCTTTTAAAGCAATATCAAAATTTCCAACACCATCTTTATTGAAGATAATGTTGATTAAACCGTTTTCAGAAGTAATTCCCTGAATGTTTAAAGGTTCGTCTTTTCCTTTAAAAAGCTCTTTAATGCTCATATTAAGGTTTAATTGTCCTAATGAAACCAATGTATCTCCTTCAAAAGGCGCTTTGTTGATAATCACCAGTTTTTCGATTCCAACAGCAGCATTCGGGAAATTCTTAAACAAGCTTAAATCAGCATCGGCAAAGCTGACTTTTGCATCAACACTTTCGTTGATTGCTTCGGCAATTTTAGCCTTGATTTGGTCTTTAAAGAAATACGGAATGGCAAATAATGCGGCGACAAGGACCACAAGCACAATGGCGGTTATTTTTAAAATTTTCTTTAACATATTTATAGATTTGAGGTTTATTTTTTGAAAATTGACTCTTGCAAAAATAGTTTTTTTATTCAAGTACAGAGATAAAATTTTCTTAATAATGTAAGAAAATTATGTTAGTATTGAATAAAAAAAATCCGCTTGATACTTTTCAAACGGATTTTACTTTTTTATTATTGTAACTATTTTTTAATAAAGGAAACAATCTTATGGATCAGGGTTTCAGAAATGGGAAGAGTTTCATTATTATAACTTTCCATATTCGCCTTTTGATCGCCGTCGACTATTTTCATGATATGATTCATTTTATCTACAATAAGCAATTCTGAATTAGCTTTAGCCTTCGATAAGTTTTCGGCATCTTTAACCGAAACTTGTAGATCATTATTTCCCTGAATGATTAAAACAGGAATTGTCAATTTTTTAATTTCTGTCTGCGGATCGTATTTAAACCACGAAATCAAATACGGCTGAATACTTGCTCTGAATAATGAATTTAAAAGCGGATCGACTTTGTTTACTTTATTGCCGGCTTTTAGGCTATCAATAATAGGAAACGTCATATCTTCAATTTGTTTGTTTGATTTAGAAGCAATTTGCGTCTTTATCAATTTATCTGCAGATTCTCCGGCTCCGGCAATTGAAACAAATTTATTGGCTTTTGCACTGGCAATCATTCCTATTAAAGAACCTTCGCTATGACCAATAACGGTTAATTGTGTAAAACGTTTGTCTTGTTTCAAATAGTTAATCCAGCTTTTTACATCTTCGGTATAATTTTCAAAAACCAGACCAGACTCAGCTACTGCTGATTTTTTGCTTTCGCCAATGCCACGTTTGTCAAATCGTAAAGATGCAATTCCGTTTTTTGCTAATTCTTCTGCCAGCATTTTCAGGGAATTGTTTTTCATCATCGAATTATTTCCGTCTCGGTCTGTTGGGCCAGAACCGGCAATAATCAATGCAACCGGACATTTTTTTACACCGTCGGGAACGGTAAGCGTACCAAAAATCTGATCATTATTGATTTTTAAAATGGCAGGCGTTTCTTTAAAAGTATCTTGTTTCGGGCTTTGCGCATTTACATATGTCAGAAACAAAACGGTTAAAAACAGAATTATGTTTTTCATCTTTAAATAGAATTATTTAATGTTTATTCCGAAAGGCATCATGGCCTGAACTCCTTTTTGTCTCTGAAACCTTTTTACCTGCTCGATAAGCAAATAATTTTCTTCGCCTATTTCTTCTTTAATAAAAGCTTCTTTAGATTGAGCAAAAGGTAAATTAGCCATTAAATCGCCAAAAGTTTTTTCGTATTCAGGATAGTTTTGTGTGCCGTAATCTTTAATTTTAGCAATTTTTGCTGCTTCTGCAATGGCATCATTCAAACCTCCAATTTTGTCAACTAATCCAATTTTTACGGCTTCAGATCCAGACCAAACTCTTCCTTGTGCAATAGAATCTACTTGTGCAAAAGTCATTTTTCTTCCTTCGGCAACATGCGTTACAAAAGTTTTGTAAATCTGTTCAACGCCTTCCAATGTAAAGGCTTTAAATTTTTCATCAACTGGTACAAACGGACTGTAATTTGCTGAGTTTTCGTGTGTTTTTACCTGTTCTGTATTAATTCCTAATTTATTGGCAAGCGGCGTAAAGTTTGGTAAAACTCCAAAAACTCCAATTGAACCTGTAATAGTATTACTTTCTGCAAAAATTTTATTGGCATTACAAGCAATGTAATAACCTCCAGAAGCGGCATAATTTCCCATGGAAACAATTACCGGTTTTACTTTTTTGGTTACTTCAATTTCTCTCCAGATTAAGTCAGAAGTCAGTGCGCTTCCGCCTGGGCTGTCAATTCTTAAAACGATCGCTTTTACATCTTCATTTTTTCTGGCTTCTTGTAATGAACGACGCATTGAACCTTCGCCAATAACATTTACGTCGCCTTCGCCGCCGGCAATTTCGCCTTGAGCGTAAATAATTGCAATTTGATCATTAGCAACATTGGTTAATGCCGTTGTTACATTATTTTGAGTATAATCTAAAATCGAAATTTTATTATAATCTTCGTCGTCTTTAACTTTCAACGCTTTTTTAATGGCATTATGGTACACATCTTCATAAGCTACAATATCAACTAAATGCTGTGTTTTTGCCATTTGTGGAGTTCTGGCTAATAAACCGTTTGCAATTTCATTTAATTTATCAACCGGAATATTTCGGCTTTTTGAGATATCGCTGCAAACTGTTGACCAAATCGAGTTTAAAAGTGCTGTAACTTGTTCTCTGTTCGCATCGCTCATTTTATTTTCTAAAAATGGCTCAACGGCACTTTTGTATTTTCCGTGACGAATCACTTCCATGTGGATTCCTGATTTTTCCTGAAAATCCTTAAAGAACATAACTTCTGACGAAAGTCCTTTAAAATCTAAATCTCCAGCCGGATTCAAATACACAACATTCGCAACAGAGTTTAAATAATATTCTTTTTGCGAATACGTATTGGCGTAAGCCCAAACAAATTTTCCTGATTTTTTAAAACTTTCCAGAGCATTTCTCAAATCTTTATATTGAGCAAGTCCAAGAGAAGACTCATCGTTTAAAATTGAAATTCCTTTAATATTATCGTCTGTTTCTGCCGCTTCAATTGCATTGATCACATCCGTTAAACCAACACTTTTTTTATCTGAAAAAACAGTTACCCAAGGATCTTTATATTTTCCGGCATAATCATTATTGATCTGCTTTAAATCTAATTCGATAACAGAATCATTTTTAACCGAAACTTTGTCTTCTCCGCCAAAAATGGCTCCAATTAGGATCACTCCAAAAAAGAAGAGCATAATGAATACAAAAATACCAATAACAGTGGCAATTACATTTCCTAAAAACTTCATAAGTATATTTTTTTTAATAAGTAGCGATAAAGGGCTATTTGTTACAAATTTCGCACATAAATTTTAATCGGCTCAATGTGCCGTTTCACAAATATATTGGTTAATTCTAAAATAGTTTTAGTTAATTTGCATTAATTATGAAATCACAGCACCAAGTCGTTTTATCTATAGGCAGCAACCAGGGAAACAGGTTAGAAAACATTGAAAGTTGTATCGCTTTGATACATCAGGAAGTGGGAACTGTAATTAGGGTTTCTAAGCTTTATGAAACGCCTGCCTGGGGTTTTGAGAGCGATGCATTTTATAATTGCGCGTTACTTTTGCATACCACTTCATCGGCACAAAAAATATTAAATCAGGTTTTAAAAGTCGAAAAACAGTTAGGAAGAATCAGATTGAATCAGGAAGGATACCAATCCCGAATTATTGATGTTGATGTAATTGTTTTTGATGATGAAATTATTGAAACAGAAAAACTTCATATTCCGCATCCTTTAATGCAGAATCGAAATTTTGTTTTACTGCCTGTTCAGGATTTAAAATTAGACTGGAAACATCCTGTTTTTCAGAAATCTATTTCAGAATTAATTGCCGTTTCTCCAGATGACAGTGTTTGTACGGTTGTTCAGGATTTGAAATGTCCGCTGAGTGAAATTCCGTTAGAAAAATATAATTATATCGCTTTTGAAGGAAATATTGGTGCCGGAAAAACTACTTTGGTTCACAAATTTGCAGATGATTTTAATGCGAAAACCGTTTTAGAACGGTTTGCAGATAATCCGTTTCTGCCGAAGTTTTATAAAGATCAAAACCGATATGCTTTTCCGCTTGAAATGTCTTTTTTGGCCGATCGTTATCAGCAATTATCGGATGATTTGGCGCAGTTTGATTTGTTTAAAGATTTTATCGTAGCCGATTATCATATTTTTAAATCGTTGATTTTTGCGAAAATTACTTTACAGGAAGATGAATATCGTTTGTACCGAAATTTATTCGATATCATTTACAAAGAAATGCCAAAGCCGGATTTGTATATTTATTTGTATCAGAATACTGAACGTCTTCTTCAAAACATAAAAAAACGAGGCCGAAGCTACGAGCAAAATATTGAAGCTGAATATCTGGATAAAATCAACAACGGATATTTGGAATACATAAAATCCCAAACCGATTTGAATGTTTTAATTATAGATGTTTCTGATCGTGATTTTGTGAAAAAACAGGAAGATTATCTTTTTGTTTTAAGCGAAATTCAGAAGAAATTGAATTAATTAGAGAATGTGTCAATTAGATAATTTATTTAAGATATTTTTTAATTATCTCATTTTCTAATTGACACATTCTCTAATTAAGATATTATCTCAGTAATGAAAAGTGCCCTCTTAAAATAGGTTTTGTATTGTCTATTTTTAAAGCGTACCAATAATCTGAAGCCGGAAGTGGCGTTCTCTCAAAAGTTCCGTCCCAAGTCATATTAGAAGCGTTTAACTGCGCGATGAGTTTGCCATAACGGTCAAAAATAGTGACTTCTGCCTGCGGGTAATTTTCCATTCCGGTTACTTCCCATAAATCATTATGAGTGTCGTTATTTGGAGTGAAAAATGCTGGAAAAACAAGAACAACAAAATTTTGAGTATCACCGCCGCAGCCGCTTTTTTCGCGAACATACGCTGTTTGTAATCCGCCAGGAACATCATAAAAAACATTTGAATCCTGAAAATTAATCCCGTCTACAGAAAACTCAAAATAAGGAGCTTGCTTTTTAATGTAAATTACAACTCTTGTTCCGCTTACGTCAATTCGGTCTATTTCCGGAACTGGACGCTCTTCAACTATTATTGTTTTTGTACTTGAACAGCTTTCAGGAGCAGGACTTGTTACAATTACAGTATAAGTACCACCTTTTGAAACAGGTGTTGTTTGTCCTGTATCTCCATTTGACCATGCATAAGTCATTCCCGAAACTCCCGCATCTAGTATTATAGTTTGAGATTGACATAACGGAAAGCTTTCGTCATGAACAACGGGCGGCGTGTAAATTTCAATATTTACAGGCGTACGAGTTGGGTTAATACAGCTGGAATTCGAAGCCTCTGCATAATAAGTTGTATTTGCTGAAATTATTGGAGTTGTAAAGTTACTTCCGTTAAAAACACTTGTTCCTCCAATTGAGGTTGTAAACCAGTTAATGGTTCCAATGTTTGAACTGGCACTAATAGTTACAGATCCCGGCCCGCAGTTTGAATAAGAAGGCTTACCCGCAACCGGAGTTGTTGGAGTCATGTTTACTGTAGCCGTAACCGATTTTCTGTTTGATTCACAGCCGGCATCTACATAATAAGTTGTTGTCGTATTTATTGTTGGAGTAGTATAGGTGTTTCCTGTTCCTAATAAATTTCCTCCCACAGCGGCATCATACCAGCTAATTGTTGCTCCGGCAGTTGCAGTCGCGGTAAAAGTAAAAGTTCCTGAATCACAAACCGGATTTGGATTTGCTCCGGGTGTTGCAACCGGAATTGTAATTTTTGTACTTGCTGCAATTTCAAGCGGAGACTCTCCCGGCATTCCGCCATATTCCACAACATAACCTTTTGGTTGATAAGGATCGCCAGACGTTAACGATCCGGTATTAGAAAGGTCGTTCCATGAACCTCTAATTCCAATTCCGGGTTGTGTAATATGTGCATAATCTTCTTCTCCCAGATTATTTGGTTCTCCAGAGTTCCAGAAAGTATAATTCATTATAGTTCCGGCTTCAGGGCCGGTAACCCATTTCCATAAGCCTTCGGTTTCTGCATCGCTTCCGCCAATCCATCCCGTTCCAGAAGCTTGTTCACCTATTAATTGAGCTTCATCTGCAGATAAAACGGTAGCTAAATATCCTGTAAGCCCGTAATAAGTACTTGCTTCTGCAGCGGCTTTGGCACTTGTCCAGGTAATACCAATACTCGGAACAAATAAATAAAAGTGCTGTGTTGAAGGTAAATAATTGGCATTACCAATTGTTATGGAGAAAGTTCTTGTTCCAGAAGCTGTAGCCGAAGAATTTGAGAAAACCACATCTTTTACAGCATCAACTAAGTCAGTATATAAAACATTAGCACCTGTTGGGCTCGTTATGCTTAATTTTCCTGCTGTTGCATCCCAGCTTGTTATTACATTAGGGTGTGCCGCCGGATTTGAAAGTGCAAGCTGATCTAAACCACTTGAATAACCAGATGAAATTTGAATGTAAACACCTTTAGTTCCTGTTTCCGCTGGATCGTGCGTAATAGTAAAGCTTGTTACAATTTTTATTGTGTTTTGTGGGCAATATAACTGATCTCCGGTTGCTTTAACAACAGGAGCAGTTGTTGCCGAAGGTTTACTGCAGTCGTTTGAATATTTTGCTGTATTATCTTTGAAGATTGCCCAATTTGCATTTGAATAAGCCTCATCATCTACTAGTATACAGTTTAGACCAGAATTAGATTTAAAATTTCCAATGAATAGTTTTGCGTTCTGCCCATTTTTTAAATTCAAATTTGTTAGCTGGTTATCACTACAATAGAAATAATTTAGATTGGTATTGTTAGACACATCTAGACTAGAGAATTGATTATTATGACAGTTTAAGTAATTTAAATCTGGATTACTAGAAAAATTAAGAGAAGTTATTTGATTACTATTTAGGTCTAAAGATTTCAATAAAGGGTTTTTAGAAATATCAAAACTTGACAAATTGTTAGACGCGCAGTTTATATCTTCCAAAATGATGTTTTTTGAAAGATCTAAAGTTGTTAATTGATTAAAATTGCAATTTAAATTTGTTAAAGTACTATTTTTAGTGAGGTCTAAATTTGCTATATTATTATCAGAACAATAGAGAGAGTTTAAATGTGTATTTTTTGAAAGATCTAAACTGTTTAATCCGTTACTTTCTATAGATAGAACTTTTAATTCCGTGTTTTTAGAAAGGTCTATATTAGATAAATGATTGTGACCACATCTTAAAGAACTTAGTAAAATATTGTTTGTAAGATTTAAAGAGGAAAGAAAGTTTCTTTTGTTGATATCTTCATTAATTAGTCCAACATCTAAGCTTGTCAATTTTACAAAAGCCTCAATACCTGTTAAATCATCAATGTTTTTACCTGGAATTTTTAATTCTGTTACGTCTTTTATATTTGCAGTCAGAACCTGACCATCAGGAGGACCGCTGTCAATATTCAAATCAATTAAGGCTTGCTCAAATCTTTGATCAGGAATAGCTGTATATTGAGCAAATCCGGTAAAAGGGAAAAGCAGTAAGAAAAATAAATGTTGTGGTTTAAGGAAATAGATAGTTTTCATTTTATAAAAGTATCAATTTCTTAATAAAAAAAAAATATATTTATATTTCTAACATTTAAAGTCTGAAACTAATTTAAAAATCACATTTTTTTGGTAAAAATATTCTTTAATTCTTAGTTTGGCCAGTTTAATTTTTGAAATAAATCCCAAACTACAATTCCTGCACTTACAGAAATGTTTAAAGAATGTTTGGTTCCCAATTGCGGAATCTCGATGCAACCGTCACAAATAGCAACCGCTTCCTGAGATACGCCATATACTTCATTTCCAAAAACTAAAGCATATTTTTGGTTTTTCTCTACCTTAAAATCCTGAAGAAAAATAGCACTTTCAACTTGTTCAATAGCAAGAGTCAGGACATTTTCTTTTTTCAGGTTTTCGATAACTTCCAATACATTTTCATGATGTTCCCACGCAACAGTTTCAGTCGCACCAAGAGCAGTCTTATGAATTTCTTTATTGGGTGGAGTTGCTGTAATACCGCAAAGAATTATTTTTTCGATCAAAAAAGCATCGGCTGTTCTAAAAACAGATCCAATATTGTGCAAACTGCGAATATCGTCCAAAATCAATATTAAAGGAGTTTTGTCTGATTTTTTAAAATCTTCGATTGATTTTCTGTCTAGTTCGCTATTTTCGAGTTTTCTCATTGGTTTAAATTCAGGTCATAAAAAAAGCTTCCAAAGATAAGGAAGCTTTTTCAATTATTTTGTTGTTTCTCAGATTAGCTTTTTACTGGATCTGGTAAAACAGTACCTTTAATAGTAAGTACTTTTGTTGGTTGTCCTTCAGCATTTGAAGTAACAGTTACAGTTTTTGTAAAAGCACCAACTCTGTCAGTAGCATATTTTACACCAATAATACCTTTAGCACCTGGAGCGATTGGCTCTTTTGGTGTTGTAGGAACTGTACAGCCACAAGAACCTTGAGTGTTTGTAATGATTAACGGTTTTGTTCCGTTGTTAACAAAAACGAATTCACGTTTACCGTCAGCATTGTGAGCGATAGTTCCGTAATCAATAGTTTCTGTTTCGAAAAGCATTCCAGCTCCTTCAACTTTTGCAACTTTTGCAGCTTTAGCTTTTTTAGTTGTTTGTGCATTAGTAGCAGTAATACCAGCTACAGCTAACATAGCGAATAAAATTATTTTTTTCATTTTTAAGGGTCTTTTTTAATGATGAACAAAGCTATATAAAATTCTTATATCTGAACATAAAAAAATCTTAAAATATTTTAATTTTTGAAGTGCCCGATATTCCTCCAAAAAATTATAAATTCGCTGTCTTAATTTTCATTTAAAAACATATCAATTTTGGCAGCTAAAGAGAAAGTGGTGAAGGAAACACCTTTAATGAAACAGTACAACGAAATCAAGAGAAAATATCCTGATGCCTGTCTGCTTTTCAGAGTAGGGGATTTTTATGAAACTTTTGGAGAAGATGCCATCAGAGCTTCTAAAATTCTTGGAATTACCTTAACAAAAAGAGGTGCAGGATCTGAGACAGAGACGGCTCTTGCGGGTTTTCCACACCATTCAATCAACACCTATTTGCCAAAATTGGTAAAAGCCGGACTTCGTGTTGCAATCTGCGATCAGCTTGAAGATCCTAAAATGACAAAAACTATTGTAAAACGAGGCGTTACAGAATTGGTAACTCCGGGAGTTTCTTTAAACGATGAAGTTTTACAATCAAAAACAAACAACTTTTTAGCATCTGTTTATTTTGCTAATAAAAATATCGGAATTTCATTTTTAGATGTTTCAACAGGAGAATTTCTTACCGCTCAGGGAAATGCAGAATACATAGATAAATTATTGCAGAATTTTAATCCGAGTGAAGTTCTTGTTCCAAAGAATTGTAAAGGTGATTTTAAAAACGCTTTTGGAGAAGATTTTCATAGTTTTTATCTGGAAGACTGGATTTACAAAGAAGATTATGCTTTAGAAACACTTACGAAGCATTTTCAAACCAATTCATTAAAAGGGTTCGGTGTAGAAGAATTAAAAGAAGGAATTATTTCTGCAGGAGCAATTCTTTTTTATTTATCAGAAACACAGCATAACAGAGTGCAGCATATTACAGCGATTCAACGAATTGCCGAAGATGCTTATGTATGGATGGATCGTTTTACGATTAGAAACTTAGAATTGTATCACAGTTATAATCCAAATGCGGTAACACTTTTAGATGTAATCGACAAAACGCTTTCGCCAATGGGCGGACGTTTATTAAAACGCTGGCTGGCACTTCCGCTAAAAGACGGAAATAAAATAAAAGGACGTCATGATGTGGTTGCGTATTTGAAATCAAATCAGGATGTTTTACAAAATGTTCAATATCAAATTAAGCAAATTTCAGATTTAGAGCGTTTGATTTCCAAAATCGCCGCAGGAAAAGTTTCTCCGCGTGAAATTGTTTATTTAAAAGAATCTCTGGATGCGATTATTCCAATAAAAACTTTAGCGCTCGAAAGTCCGCAGGAAGCTGTAAAAGTTATTGGAGACAGTTTGCATTCGTGTGATTTACTGCGTGAGAAAATCAAAACTACCTTAAATCAGGATGCGCCGGTTGCTATTTCAAAAGGAAATGCAATTGCAACGGGAATTAATGAAGAGTTGGATGAATTAAGAGCAATTTCTACATCTGGAAAAGAATTCCTGGAAGGAATAGAAAGAAGAGAATCAGAACGTACAGGAATTTCATCTTTAAAAATATCATTCAATAATGTTTTCGGATATTATATAGAAGTTCGAAACACGCACAAAGATAAAGTTCCGGAAGAATGGATTCGTAAACAAACTTTAGTAAATGCAGAGCGTTATATTACGGAAGAATTAAAAGAATACGAAACCAAAATTTTAGGCGCCGAAGAAAAAATCCATAAAATTGAATCAGAACTTTTTGAGCAGTTAGTTGCTTGGATTGCCACTTATATCAAACCGGTTCAAATGAATGCTTATTTGGTAGCACAATTAGACTGTTTATGTTCGTTTACACAAATGGCGGTTGAAAACCAATATGTGTGTCCTGAAATTGATGAAACTTTTGAATTAGATATTAAAAACGGAAGACACCCTGTAATTGAAAAACAATTACCGGTTGGAACTCCTTATATAGCTAATGATGTTTTTCTGGATAGAGAAACACAGCAGCTTATCATGATTACCGGACCTAACATGTCGGGTAAGTCGGCAATTTTAAGACAAACGGCTTTGATTGTGCTTTTGGCTCAAATGGGAAGTTTTGTTCCGGCTGATAGCGTAAGAATGGGAGTTGTAGATAAAATCTTTACAAGGGTAGGGGCTTCTGATAATATCTCGATGGGAGAATCGACTTTTATGGTTGAGATGAATGAAACGGCTTCGATCCTGAATAATATTTCAGATCGCAGTTTGGTGCTTCTGGATGAAATAGGAAGAGGAACAAGTACGTATGACGGAATTTCGATTGCCTGGGCTATTGCCGAGTTTTTGCATGAACATCCGTCAAAACCAAAAACCTTGTTTGCAACCCATTATCATGAATTGAACGAAATGACAGAATCGCTTTCGAGAATTCAAAATTATAATGTTGCAGTAAAAGAATTAAAAGATACTGTTCTTTTTGTTAGAAAGCTTGTAAAAGGCGGAAGTGAACATAGTTTTGGAATTCACGTGGCAAAAATGGCCGGAATGCCGCAGATTGTAATTTTGAAAGCACAGAAACTTTTAAAGAAATTAGAAAAAAATCATTCAAGCGACGCATTAAACGGAGTAAAATCTGCGAATGATGAAATGCAGATGAGTTTCTTTAATCTGGATGATCCTTTATTGGAGGAAATCAAAGAAGAGATCTTAAGCCTCGATATTAATGCGATTACACCCGTTGAAGCATTGATGAAGCTGAATGAAATAAAAAGAATGCTGGTTAAGAAATAAATCGAAAAAAAAATTTCAAGTTTAAAGTTTAGGTTATCAGAAAGTTATAAAATAAGTAAATATTTTTTTGAAAAAAGGCTTGTGTAATTGAATAAATGTCCTAAATTTGCACTCGCAATACGAAACAAGTCAAGTATTGTAGTTCTTAACTAGAATTTGAAACGCGAAAATAGCTCAGTTGGTAGAGCGCGACCTTGCCAAGGTCGAGGTCGCGGGTTCGAGCCCCGTTTTTCGCTCAATACCATATAATGCTCGGATGGTGAAATTGGTAGACACGCTGGACTTAAAATCCAGTGAACAGCAATGTTCGTGCGGGTTCAAGTCCCGCTCTGAGTACTAAAGCCTCTTCTTTTGAAGAGGCTTTTTTTATTGTGTAAATTCTTTAAAAGGTGCTGAGGTACTGAGATTCTAAGGTTTTGAGAATCTAAATCAGCAATCTAAAATCCAAAATCTAAAATCAACAATCAAAATATGGGTGCTTTTGTAATTAGCAGGCGATTTAATGATGAATATAAGTTTGTGTTTACTTCCAGAAAAGGGAAGGTGATTTTTACAAGTTTAAGCTATGAATTGAGGTTTGAATGTGAAGAGGATATTGAAAGATTTAAAAGAACAATTGAGCTTTCTAAATTTTTGAAATTTAAAGGCTCTGGAGGGAAGTATTTTTTTAAATTGATGTTAGATGGCGTTCACTTTGCAACAAGTCGAAAATACACTACAGAATTGCTTTTGCAAAAAGGAATAAAAGAAATTGTAACTTATGCTTCAAAAGCGGAGATTTTGGATTTCTCTTCGGCTGAATCAATTTTTGGAGATGAAGAGGTTTCTGTTGAAGAAGAAGTAGAAGATTAAATAAAAAGAAATTCCAATATTTTAAAATTCCAAATTCCAACATGCATAACGTATTGCTGGAATTTGGAATTTTAAAATATTGGAATTTTGCTTTGTTAATTTTTGAGCAAAAAAAAACCATCACGATGGATGGTTTTAAAATCTTTAGAATTTAGGTTCTAATTATTTTTTTACTTCTTTAGCAGCTTCTTCTACTTTAGCAGCAGCAGAATCAACTTTAGTAGCAGCTGAGTCAACAGTAGCAGCAGCAGAATCAACTACAGCAGCAGCAGAATCAACAGCAACAGCAGTAGAATCTACAGTTTCAGTAGCTGCAGCGTCAGCTTTTTTACAAGATACAACAGTTAAAACAGCAACAACAGCTAAACTTAAAAATACTTTTTTCATCTTACTTTATTATAAAAGGTTAATTATTAATTCGTGGCAAAGATATAAATTTTTTAATATGTAAAATATTTTTTCACTTTTTTTTTAAAATATTTTCCTAGCTCACGTTTATCTTATTTATCAAAGAATATGCCAAAAATATAAAATTATCTTAAATTATTTAATATTTTGTATAAATAATTTTTTATTGAAAATTCTATCGTCGAATTGGCTATTTCATTTCTCTTCATTGCAGTTTATTTTGCTTTTTAAGGATTATTGCCTGATCTTAAATAATGAAAATTACCTGCTTTTAATTCGTTTCTCTGAAATAATCGCTCCCAAAATTTGATTTGAATCTTTGCTTACTTGGAAACAACTCTCATAATCGCATTTGTGGCTCCTTTGTTATCCTGAATAAAAGATTCGCAAATTTGACTTTTTTCTTTAAGAAATGTTTGATCGGTCAAAAGACGGTCTAGAATTTCTTTTAGTTCAGAAACGTTGGAAATTGGTATGCATCCGCCAAGTCCAACTAAAGAAACAGCTTCTGCAAAATTAGAATAATTAGGGCCAATTACAATTGGAATTCCAAATGTCGCCGGCTCCAGAATATTATGAATTCCCGGGTTGCCAAATCCGCCGCCAACGTAAGCGATCGTTCCGTAACTATATATTTTGGTTAAAATCCCAATGGTGTCAATTATAAACACATTATAATTTGATAAATCTTTGTTTTCTTTTTCAGAAAATAAAACTGTCGATTTTATAATTTGGGATTTAAGATTCGAGATTTGATCCGTTTTTATATTATGCGGCGCAATAATAAATTTTACATTTTCAGGAGCCTGATTGATGTATTCAGCAATTAAAACTTCATCTTTCGGCCATGAGCTTCCAATAACAATAGTTTGCTGATTATTTTTAAAATTTTCGATATAATAAAGCGTATTGTCTCTTTCTAAAATTGCAGCAACTCGATCAAAACGCGTGTCGCCGGAAACAATTACATTTTTAAAGCCAATTGCTTCAATTTTTTGTTTTGAACTTTCATTCTGCACAAAGAAATAAGTGAAAGCTTTTAGTGCTTTTCTGTAAAAACCGCCATACCATTTAAAAAACATCTGGCTGTCTCTGAAAATTCCAGAAATCAAATAAGTTGGTGTTTTGCTTTTTTCCAATTCCTTTAAATAATTTAACCAAAATTCATATTTAATGAAAAAAGCAAATTCAGGATGAACCAATTTTAAAAATCTTTTGGCGTTGCTTTTTGTGTCTAAAGGCAGATAAACGGTAACATCGGCAACGGTGTTATTTTTGCGCACTTCGTATCCCGAAGGAGAAAAAAAGGTTACAATAATTTTATGCGTAGGATATTTTTCTTTGATTTTTTCAATTACCGGAAGTCCTTGTTCGTATTCGCCAAGCGAAGCAGCGTGAAACCAAATGGTTTTGTCTTCGGGTTTTATTTTTTCTTCTAAAATAGAAAATACATTTTTCCGACCTTCAACAAAAAGCTTAATTTTCGGACTAAAAAGTGCGACTATTTTAAGAAAAAACGCTGCTAAAGAAACAGCTAAATTGTATAAAAAAAGCATGTAGTAATTTTTGCAGCTAAATTACATTTCTTTCGTTTATTTTCATTGGTTTGAAGGTATTAATAACTATTTTTGTTCCTTCTTTCTGACATTCTGGTTTAGTAGAAAGGCTTTTTTAAATAAAATATCGAAAATGAAAAAAATACAAATGGTTGACTTAAAAAGTCAATATGAAAAAATAAAAACGACTGTAGATGCTTCAATTCAAGAGGTTTTAGACACAAATACTTATATTAACGGACCTTTGGTTCATCAGTTTCAAAAAAATCTTGAAGACTATTTAGGAGCAAAACATGTAATTCCATGTGCAAATGGAACCGATGCTTTGCAAATTGCAATGATGGGTCTGGATTTAAAGCCAGGTGACGAAGTTATTACTGCCGATTTTACTTTTGCAGCAACGGTTGAGGTTATTGCATTGTTACAATTAACTCCGGTTTTAGTTGATGTTGATTTGCATAATATGAACATCGATATTGATGCAGTAAAGAAAGCAATTACACCAAAAACGAAAGCAATTGTTCCGGTACATTTATTCGGACGCGCTGCAAATATGGATGCCATTATGGAAATTGCAGCTGAACATAATTTATATGTAATTGAAGATAATGCACAAGCAATTGGAGCAGATTATATTTCAAAATCGGGAACAAAAAGTAAAGTTGGAGTTATTGGTCACGTTGCAGCAACTTCATTCTTCCCATCTAAAAATTTAGGCTGCTACGGAGACGGTGGAGCAATTTTTACAAATGATGATAAATTAGCACACGTTATCCGCGGAATCGTAAATCACGGAATGTACGAGCGTTACCACCATGATGTTGTGGGAGTAAATTCACGTTTAGACAGTATTCAGGCTGGGGTTTTAAATGCAAAACTACCTTTGTTAGATGAATATAATAAAGCACGTCGTTTGGCAGCTTCAAAATACAATGTAGCTTTCGCTGGAAACAAACACATTGTTACGCCAGAATTTGATGCAAATGAAAACGATCACGTTTTTCACCAATATGTTTTAAGAATCTTAGATGCCGACAGAAATGCTTTAATGCAGCATTTATTAGATAAAGCAATTCCATGTGCGATTTATTACCCAATTCCATTGCACTCTCAAAAAGCGTATTTAGATCCTCGTTATAAAGAAGAGCAATTTCCTATTACGAATCAATTAGTGCAGGAAGTAATTGCTTTGCCAATGCATACAGAACTTGACGACGAGCAGATTAAATTTATAACAGATTCTGTTTTAGAATTTTTGAATAGATAAGTAACAGCCAAAATAACCACATAAACAACCAAATAAATGAAAGTATTAGTAACAGGAGGATTAGGATTTATAGGTTCTCACACGGTAGTCGAATTGCAAAATGAAGGCTTTGAAGTTGTGATAATTGATAACCTTTCCAATTCTTCAGAAGATGTTTTAAAAGGAATTACAGCCATAACGGGAAAAACGCCTTTATTCGAAAAAATTGATTTAAGAGAAAAAAGTGCCGTTCGGGATTTCTTTAAAAAACATAATGATGTTACTGGGGTAATTCATTTTGCAGCTTCAAAAGCAGTTGGTGAAAGTGTTGAACAGCCTTTGTTGTATTACGAAAACAACATTAGCAGTTTAGTTTATCTTTTACAGGAATTACAGCAAAAACCTGAAGCAAGTTTTATTTTCAGTTCGTCTTGTACAGTTTACGGTCAAGCCGAAAAAATGCCAATTACAGAAGATGCTCCGGTTCAAACAGCAATGTCTCCTTACGGAAACACGAAACAAATTGGAGAAGAAATAATTGCAGATACAGCAAAAGTAACGAACATTAGCGCGATTTTATTGCGTTATTTTAATCCGGTTGGAGCGCATTCTTCAACTGAAATTGGAGAATTGCCATTAGGAGTTCCTCAAAACTTAGTTCCTTTTATTACGCAGACTGGAGTAGGATTACGTCAGGAATTATCAGTTTTCGGAAATGATTATCCAACACCAGACGGAACCGCAGTTCGCGATTATATTCATGTTGTTGATTTAGCAAAAGCACACGTAATTGCTTTACAGCGCTTATTCAATAAAAAGAACCTGCAAAAAGTAGAAACTTTTAATTTAGGAACCGGAAAAGGAAGTTCTGTTTTAGAAGTAATTCATAGTTTTGAAAAAGTAAGCGATAAAAAACTACCATACGTTATTAAACCACGTCGTGAAGGTGATATCACTGAGGCTTATGCAAACACAGACAAAGCAAACAACGTTTTAGGTTGGAAAGCAGAATTAAGTTTAGACGAAGCAATGGCAAGCGCCTGGAAATGGGAACAGAAGGTTCGTTCTTAAATAAAATAAACAAAAATATTCCGTAGAGATGCACTGCAGTGCGTCTAACGTATGTAAAGAAATCCCAAATAATCTAAATTGATTATTTGGGATTTTTATTTTGATTTATTTTTATAATTTTGTAAGAATTTATGTTTATAAATTATGGATTTGAAAAAAGAAAAAAATAAGGATACTTTTGATTTTGACGCTGAATTTGCTAGAGGGTTAACTTCGGAAGAGGCAAAAGCAGAATCAATTAGAAGAATTAGAGAATGGTGGCCAGATAATTTTGAAGCCGAGTTTGCAAAAGGATTAACTCCTGAAGAATTTAAAGCTGAAATGTCTAAAAGAATAAAAGCATATCCTTGAAAGAAATAACTTCAGAAATAAATTAAAAAATAAAACCCTCATAAACATTATTTAGTTCATGAGGATTTTTTATATGATATTCGATATGAAAGACGCACTGCAGTGCGCCTCTACGATTATGCATTCGCAGTAACCGCTTCTTTATCAATTTTATTAATCAAACCAGCTAAGACTTTTCCTGGGCCAACTTCAGTAAATAAAGTCGCACCGTCAGCAATCATTTGCTGTACAGATTGTGTCCATTTTACTGGAGCAGTCAATTGAATGATTAAGTTCTTTTTAATTTCATTTGCATCAGAAACTGCATTTGCAGTTACGTTTTGATACACTGGACAAATAGGAGTAGAGAATGTAGTTGCTTCAATTGCTGCAGCTAATTCTTCTCTTGCTGGTTCCATCATTGGCGAGTGAAATGCACCACCAACAGGTAAAATTAAAGCGCGTTTTGCTCCAGCAGCTTTCATTGCTTCACAAGCTTTTTCAACAGCTGAAGTTTCTCCAGAAATTACTAATTGTCCTGGACAGTTATAATTTGCTGCAACCACAACACCGTCAATAGAAGCACAAACTTCTTCAACAATATTATCAGCTAAACCTAAAACAGCAGCCATTGTAGATGGAGTAATTTCGCAGGCTTTTTGCATAGCAAGTGCACGTTGAGAAACTAATTTCAAACCATCTTCAAAAGATAAAGTTCCGTTAGCAACTAAAGCTGAAAATTCTCCTAAAGAATGTCCTGCAACCATTTCTGGTTTAAAATCTTCGCCTAAAGTTTTAGCTAAAATAACAGAATGTAAAAATACTGCCGGCTGTGTAACTTTAGTTTCTTTTAGTTCTTCGGCTGTGCCTTCAAACATGATATCTGTAATTCTAAAACCTAAAATTTCATTGGCTTTTTCGAATAATTCTTTGGCTAAAGCCGAGTTTTCATATAGATCTTTGCCCATTCCTGTAAACTGTGCACCCTGACCTGGAAATACGTATGCTTTCATTTGTCTAATTTAATTTTTACTTTTTTTAAAATTGAAAATTAGTTTCAATTGGAAGGCAAAAGTACTATTTTTTTATTTCGTATAATCCTTAAACATGTAAATCCATGCTAATCTTGAAAATCTAAGATTAAAAGAAGTAAGTAAAGTAATAACAACAGCGATGATTGGAATAATTCTTAAATCGAAATTTGTCTCAAAGAAAAGCTGAGCAACACAATACGTAGCAATTCCCTGAGCGACTGTTAATCCGTAATTTACATACATCGCGCCAAAGAAATAGCCAGGTTCTTTTTGGAACTTGTAATTACAATGACTGCAGTATTCATTCATTTTTGGAAGACCGAAAGATAAAAAAATATTTCTGTCTGTAAATACTTTTCCTTTATGACAAACAGGACATTCGTTGCTTAAAATATGAGTTAATGAATTTGACATGACTTTGATGTTTTTTATTTATACAAAGGTAATTCAGAGCAGGATAAAAGCCTTTTTAGTATCTTCGCTTATTATAGCACAATAAAGACATTTGTTATGAAAAAATACCCAATTTACAGCGTTCAGAATTTTAGCTGTAATGATATTCATCGCGATTTTTACGTGAATACTTTTACAGAGCATTTAAAAAACCACAGTTTTGTCGAAGAACCACATCGTCATGATTCCTATTTAATGGTATTTTTTACAAAAGGTTCAGGACAGCACGAAGTCGATTTTGACCAATTCGAAATAAAAAGAGGAAGTTTATTTGTACTGCAGCCTGGACAAATGCATCATTGGAGTTTGTCTAAAGATGTTGAAGGTTTTGTAATTATCTTTTCGCAGGAATTGTATAATCTCTATTTCGGACAAAAAAACATCAATGAATATAATTTCTATCATTCCATTCATAATAGACCGGAAATGGTTTTTGAAGAAAAAGAAATCCCAAAAATCCTTCCGTATTTTAATTTGCTAATCCAGGAAAATAATCAGAATAATAAATACCAGCTCGATAAAATGCTAAATTTATTAGATTCAATTCATATCGAAATTGCCCGTAAATACGGCGAAACTTATTCGCATCAAACGCATTCGTACAACATAAAAATCAACAAGTTTGAATCACTTTTAGAAGAATATTTCAGAACTGAAAAACTGCCGTCTTTCTACGCAGAAAAACTCAATATAACCTTAAAGCATTTAAACAGAATCTGCAATGAAATTCTTCAAAAAACCGCCACAGAAGTTATCACAGATCGTGTAGTTCTTGAAATAAAAAGAATGCTGATCGACAAACAATTAGCAGTAAATGAAGTGGCATTTAAAGTAGGTTACGAAGATTACTCGTATTTCTCCCGATTCTTTAAAAAACAAACAGGATTATCGCCAACAGAATTTCGAAATACAAAGTAAAAAGGGCTTCGACTTCGCTCAGCCTGACATGCTATATCTTTAAGAATACGATTGTCAGGCTGAGCGAAGTCGAAGCCCCGTTCCTAAAAGCAAAAAAAAGCCTGCACTCCCGAGAAAAGGTGCAGGCTTCGTAACCAACCAAATTAAAACCTATTATAAAGTATTAAGCTTGTTTTACAAATTGTAACTCAATGTTTAATTTTACTTCTTCACCAACTAAAACACCACCAGTTTCAAGAGCTGAGTTCCAGTTTAAACCCCAGTCCTTACGATTGATTTTTCCTTCAATGCTTAAACCTACTTTTGTATTTCCCCAAGGATCAGTTAAGATTCCGCTATATTCTACAGGGAATTTTACTTCTTTTGAAATCCCTTTGATCGTTAAATCTCCAGTTAATTGATAATCTCCAGCGTCAATTTTTTTGAAAGAAGAAGCTTTAAAAGTTAATTTCGGATTGTTTTCAACATCAAAAAAGTCTGCACTTCTCAAGTGACCGTCTCTGTCTGCATTTGCAGTATCGATAGAAGCGATATCGCCAGAAAATTCGATTGCAGCATTTTCGAAGTCATCTCCTTGTGTAGTGATTGTTGCATCATAAGTTCCAAATTTACCTGAAACATTTGTAAACATCATGTGTTTAACTTTAAAACCAATTTCTGAATGTGTTGGGTCAATTGACCATTTTGTAGTTGCCATAATTTTATTTTTTAAATATTAATTTATTTCATTTTGATAGGACAAAGTTACTTTGGCTGTCTTCATTTGGCACTTAACCTAGATTAAGAAATGAAGACGAAACAAATCTTTGATTCCCAATTTGTTTTGTTTTTATTGTTTGAAAAATTGCTATTGAATTAATAGTTCATCGGAACGTCCATCAATAAAAATTCAGCATCTGTATTTGCTTTTATATTTAAGATATCAGTTCCTGAAATTCCAACCGCATCACGAGTGTTTAATTCCTGACCGTTGATCGTAACATTTCCTTTTAAAACGAAAGCATAAACTCCGTTTCCTTCTTTTTTAATTTTATATTCAGTCGTTACCCCAGAGTCAAAATTTCCCATTTGAAACCAAGCGTCCTGGTGAATCCAAACCCCTTCGTCATCTGCATTTGGAGATAAAATCTGAGACAATTTATTATGTCTGTCTGCAACGTCTAAAGTAATTTGTTGGTAACGCGGTGTAACGTTTCTTTTATTTGGAAACAACCAGATTTGCAACAATTTAGTCTGTTGATCTGCATTTGGGTTAAACTCACTATGCTGAACTCCGGTTCCTGCACTCATTACCTGAATATCACCATTTTTGATAATTTCAGTATTTCCCATACTGTCTTTATGAGCCAAATCGCCCTCTAACGGAATTGTAATAATTTCCATATTATCATGAGGATGCGTTCCAAATCCCATTCCTGCAGCAATTGTATCATCGTTTAAAACACGAAGCGCTCCAAACTGAATTCTGTCCGGGTTGTACCAGCTCGCAAAACTAAAACTGTGATAAGCATTAAGCCATCCGTGATTTGCATTTCCTCTTGTTTCGGCTTTGTGTAATATTATATTTTCCATGATCTTGTATGTTTTGTAATTTTATAGTACAAAGATACTGCCGAGGTCAAGGAAACGCACTTAACCTAGATTAAGAAGTTTTTTTGAGAGTTCAAAGGTTCAGAGTTGCAGAGGTTGAAAGGTTTTTTCTGGAGCAGAAATTTTGGTTTTTAAAAGACCTGACGTCCCGCTATCCGTTTCAATCTTTTGTATCTCGTTCAAAAACGAGATACAAAAGGATTTCCACTTCTATTGGGGCTATACTAGAAATTTAATTTTTCAAAAGTTGGATAGGCATAAAGAGGTAAAGTTCCGAAGGAACAAAACATATTGTAGGGATGGATTTTAATCCATTCTTTGCCAAAGATTGGCGATTATAGGATTGGAGTTTTTAGTGCGATCTCTCTTTCGTCGAGATGACAAGATTATGTTGATATTCTGTTAAAAAGAATCATTTAATCCTAATCAATTTCCCTTTTCCAACCACTACATCAAGATAATTCATGGCAGGATGTTTTTTATTATGCATATAAAAAGGAATAGTATCTCTTTCAATTTGATCTTTTGGAATGCTGATAATCAAATCAGTATTAATGAAATTATCCAATAGAATTACATTGCCATAAGAGATTTTTCCTTTTGGCATATACTTATTATCAAAAGCAAAAACGCTATCCTTAAAAGTAATTTTATCTTTTTGAATATAGGAATTGTCATCTTCAATCAAATAATTGTAACGACCGTTAAGCTTATCTGTTTTCTGATTGAAGTTAATAGAAAGGAATATTATTATTAAAGCGAAATATTTCATAGGATTCTAACTAAATTGATTTATAAACTGCTGTACTACAATGTCAGTATTCTCATGGCGTTTTTTTCTTTCTAAAACAATTGGAGGCGCGGATCTTTCCTGACAATCTTTTACAGCACAAGTCTCGCACGTAACACCAACAATTCGTTTCACTAAAGGCTTTCCTTCAATGAATTTGAATTTCTTTTTCATTGTGGGATTAATTAAAATGCCGACAGAAATACTTCTAATATAATTTTCTGCGAAAGGATCTTTTGTGGCCGATGAAAAAACCAAATATTCGTTTCCGCTATTAGCGTAACTGGATATTTGCGCATCAAAAAAATGAGATTTATTTTGTTTGATGGCCTCGTCAATTGTTTTAACAGAAACCCATCTTCTGCAGTAATGTTCGTTGGTTTCGTTGGCGTGCGGTTCCTGCTGATGCGTAATATGTAATTCCTTATTGATTTGATAAACATCCGAGCCAATTCGGTGAGATAATCTTAAAAAGAATAAGTTTTTCAGTTGAAAATCTTTCGGTAATAAATTGGTTAATCGCTGATAAAACGATTCTGGCGAAACTTCAAAACTTTCTATTAACGCCACAAATTCTTCCGGTTTTGGGTTTTCATTTTCCAAAAAAGAATTGATTCTGTCTACCAATGATTTTCTCGGCAATAATAAAGCGCCGGCAAAATAAGAAGCATAAAAATTATGCAAAACCTGATCAAAATTTTCAAACTTAATCCAACTGAAAGTCAATAATCGATCGGAGATTTTTAAATAATTATAAGCAATTTCTTTGGCTAAAATAAAAGCTTTCTGTGGAGCGTCGAGTTCTGTCGAAAGTAATAATGTTTTACTTTTCGGGACATAAATCGAACGTAAATCGTCTAAAGCTTCCTGATCTGTAAAAGCAATCTCTTTTATATTGTATTCGTATTCTTCTTTTAGAATATCTTCTAATTCTTCAGTGCTGATTTTAGAATCCAGATTAATCTGAAATGACTTCGAAAACGCAATTACTTTTTCTTCTAAATCTTCAAAATAATTACTGCGCGCTTCCTGATACGAGCGTAAAGCGGCCAAAAAGAAACTTTCGCGACTTAAATTATAATGCTGTGCGATTTCGATTATCGTACTAATAAACGCATTGACTTTTGCGGGAGCATTGGCAATAATATCAATTAAATCAGCTTCCTGAATTCCGAAAAGCTCAAGTGGAATCTCTTTTAAGATTCCAGATTTCAAGATTTCGCCAATCGGAGCGAGGTTATTATCAAGTTTTAAAGACACCATTTGGTCATAAGTCACGTCCAAGTGTTCGCAGAGAAGTAAAATTTTATCTGTTTTTGGATATTTTTTTCCCTTTTCAATCTCGTTTAAATACGATTTTGAAAGATTTGTCAATTTGGCTAAGCCAAAAAGTGACAGATTTTTTTGCGTTCTGACTTGCTTCAATTTTAGTCCGAAGATCAGCTTTATATAGTCTTTTTCGATATCCATGAATCAAATATAGCTATTATAAAAATAATCGCCAAAAAATTATTTTAAATATTTAGCGAACGTTCGCTTTTTTTGTAAAAAACTTTTTTCTAATATTGTGGTGTAGAAATTATTAGATATCAGATTGTTATGGTTTAGTGTTTTGAAAAACAACAAACGATTCAATTGTTTCTAATGAAAATTAAAAACCACAGCTATGAAAAACCAAATTGAAATTACCGAAACGGCAATGGAATTTTTAGCCGAAAAGAAGCTTCGTTATCCAAAGATCTGGACAGAAGAAGCGATTTTTTTTATAACTGAATTGCATAGAAAATTCGAATCACAACGAAAACTATTGCTTTTACAGCGCGACCAAAAACAAGTCACTTTTGATCAGGGAATCATGCCGACTTTTATTCCGGAAACGAAGAATATCAGAGAAGGTAATTGGACAGCTGCCGAAACTCCAAAAGATTTATTGGACAGAAGAGTAGAGATTACAGGTCCGGTTGATCGTAAAATGATTATCAATGCTTTGAATTCGGGTGCGAAAACTTTTATGGCCGATTTTGAAGACAGCACTTCGCCAACCTGGCAAAATTTGATGGAAGGCCAGCTGAATTTAATCGATGCAGTCAACAAAACAATTACGTATACCGATTTGGTGAAGCAAAAATCCTATCATTTAAATGAAAAAATCGCAACGCTAATTGTTCGTCCAAGAGGTTTGCATTTGCCGGAAAAGCATCTTTTAATTGAAGGAAATGAAGTTTCGGGTTCTTTGGTAGATTTTGGATTGTATGTTTTTCATAATCATAAACGACTTTTAGAAAACAATTCAGGACCGTATTTCTACATTCCGAAATTAGAACATTATCTGGAAGCACGCTGGTGGAATAATGTAATTGATTTTACCGAGGATTATTTGAAACTGAAACGAGGAACGATAAAAGTGACGGTTTTAATTGAAACCATAACAGCAAGCTTTCAGCTGGATGAAATCATTTATGAATTGAAAGAACATATCGTTGGTTTGAACTGCGGACGCTGGGATTATATTTTCTCATACATCAAGAAATTCCGCAAAAATCCAAAATTCATTGTTCCAGATCGCGATCAGGTAAATATGACTTCGCCTTTTATGAATGCTTATTCAAATTTGGTTATTCAAAGATGCCATAAACGTGGAATTCATGCGATTGGCGGAATGGCAGCGCAGATTCCGATTCGAAATAATGAAGAAGCCAATGCAGTCGCTTTCGCAAAAGTAAAAACCGATAAAGAGCGCGAAGTTAAAAACGGACACGACGGAACCTGGGTGGCGCATCCGGATTTGGTTGTATTGGCAAAAGAAATTTTCGATAAAGGAATGCCGACTCCAAATCAAATTCATATACAAAGAGAACATCGAAAAATTACAGAAGCTGATTTGATTGAACCACCAATTGGAATCATTACTGAAAATGGCGTTCGAAAAAATATCAATGTTGGAGTTTTGTATCTGGCTTCATGGCTAAACGGGCAAGGCGCCGCTGCATTGCATAATTTGATGGAAGATGCTGCAACAGCCGAAATTTCGAGATCGCAATTGTGGCAATGGCTTCAGAATAAAGTGGTTTTAGATAATGGACAAAAATTAGATTTGGCTTATTATCATGAATTGGCTTTAGATGAATTCAGAAAAATAAAAGAAGAACTGGGAGAAGAAAATCACGAAAAACAACAATTTCCATTGGCTGAAAAAGTACTGGAAAGATTAGTTGTAAATACTGATTTCGTTGACTTTTTGACTATTCCGTGTTACAAATATTTGTAAAAGAATTGATTAGAATTCCTGCAAGGTTTTCAAAACCTTGTAGGTATCATGATCGTAATTACAAATACCTACAAGGTCAAAAAAAGACCTTGCAGGAAATTAAAAACACCTATTACTTACTAACCACTTAAACTATACTTATGAAAACAACAGAAGACAGAATTCAGGAATTGATTAACGATTGGATAACGAACCCAAGATGGAAAGGTGTTGAACGTCCTTATACTGCAAGTGAAGTAGTTGAACTTCAGGGTTCATATCATATTGAGCATTCTATTGCGAAAATGGGAGCGCAAAAATTATGGAAAAAGTTAAAAAGTCAGGATTATGTAGCTGGTTTGGGGGCGTTGACTGGAAATCAGGCGATTCAGGAAGTTGATGCGGGTTTAGAAGCGATTTATTTAAGCGGATGGCAGGTTGCTGCTGATGCAAATCTGGCGGGCGAAATGTACCCTGACCAATCACTTTATCCGGTAAACAGCGTTCCGATGGTGGTAAAAAAGATCAACAACGCTTTATTGCGTGCGGATCAGATTCAAACTGTAAATAAAATTGAAGATAAAAAAGATTATTTGGTTCCAATTGTAGCTGATGCCGAAGCGGGTTTTGGAGGAAACTTAAATGCTTTCGAATTAATGAAATCTATGATTGAAGCGGGAGCTTCTGGAGTTCATTTTGAAGATCAATTAAGTTCTGCTAAAAAATGCGGACACTTGGGCGGAAAGGTTTTGGTTCCAACTCAGGAAGCGATCAATAAATTAATTGCAGCGCGTTTGGCAGCAGATGTTATGGGCGTTTCAACTTTAATCGTTGCCAGAACAGATGCGGAGGCAGCTAATTTATTAACGAGTGATGCAGATCCAAGAGATAGGAAATTCTTAACTGGTGAAAAAACGGACGAAGGCTTTTTCTACGTTAAAAACGGAATCGAGCAGGGAATCGCAAGGGGTTTGAGCTATGCACCTTACGCTGATTTAATTTGGATGGAAACCAGTAATCCGGATTTAGAATTTGCAAGAAAGTTTGCAACGGCTATGAAAAAAGAATTCCCGGATAAAATGCTGGCTTACAATTGTTCTCCGTCTTTTAATTGGGCTGCGAAATTAACGGTTGCCGAAATGGAAACGTTTAGAGAAGATTTAGCAGCAATGGGTTATAAATTCCAGTTCATCACTTTGGCAGGATTCCACGCTTTGAATACGAGTATGTTTGAATTGTCTAAAGCATATAAAGAACGCGGAATGGCAGGATATTCTGAGTTGCAGGAACGAGAATTTGCTTTACAGAAAAACGGATTCAGAGCGGTAAAACATCAGGCTTTTGTTGGAACTTCTTATTTCGACGCAGTTCAAAATACGGTTATGATAGGAAGATCTTCAATAACAGCAATGAAACATTCTACTGAGGTTGAGCAATTTTAATTCACTATACACGGTTCGTTTTTGAGCCGTGTTTTTTTTGCCACAGATTTTACAGATTAAAAGGATTAAAAAAATGTTGCCACGAATTACACAAATTTTCACGAATTTTATTTTAATTTTTAAATCAATTAATTCGTGAAAATTTGTGTAATTCGTGGCGAAAAAAAAATCCTTTTTAATCCTTTTAATCTGTGGCAAAAGAAAAACTTATTTCTTCAAAAGTCTAGCTTTCATTTTACTGAAAAATTCGGGTGTTACGCCAATGAAAGAAGCGATTTGTTTTTGAGGAACTTTGTGGACTAATGTTCCGTATTTCTTAGTGAATTTTTCAAAACGCTCTTCGGCAGGTAAACTTAAATTGTCCATTAATCGCTGTTGATTAGCGACCAATGAATTTTCAATTAGAATTCTAAAAAAGCGTTCCAGTTTTGGAATCTCAATAAACAATTGATCCTGATTTTCTTTGGATAAAGAAACAACTTCGGCTTCTTCCAGAACTTCAATAAAAAGCTGTCCCGGTTTTTGCGAAAAATAACTGTACATGTCGCTCATCCACCAGCCTTCGCAGGCAAATGATAAAACATGTTCAACAATATTATCGTTGATATTGAAACTTCTTAAAATTCCTGAGTTTACAAAATAAGAATGTTTGCAGACTTCGCCGGCATTTAATAGAATCGTTTTTGCTTTATAAGTATTTGTTTCTAGTTTAGATAAAAAAAGTGCTTGTTCCTCTGGTGTCAAAGAAACATGTTTGGCAATATTTTCAAGAATTAATGCCATTATTTTTCGTTTACTAGAGTGAATGAAGTCGCTTTAAATCTATTATTTACGATTTCTCCAGTAACTAAAGCTTTGCTGATTGCATTGCAAAAACCTTTTTCTGAATGTGCATCGCCGTGATCGTGAATAGTAGTTCCATCAACGAAATATGTTTTTCCATCAATACGAACCGCTAAATCACAGCTTTTACCTTTCATTCCGAATTGACATTCTCCACAAGAAGCTTCAACAATTGTTGGTTTATCGATTACTTTTTTAGATTGAGCCTGAGCTGCAATTCCAATAAACAGGAAAAGCACGAATATAATTTTTTTCATTTTTTATGAATTTACAGTTATTAATTTTGCCGTTTCTTTGGCGCGTTCGGTTACTTTTTCGATTGGAGTTGATAAAGAATCTTGAGCTAAAACAACTCCCATTCGGCGATATGGTCTTGAAGTTGGTTTGCCGAAAATCCTGAAATCGGTTTTTGGTAAAGCGGTTACTTTTTCTATTCCGGTAAAAGTTGGATTTGTTGAATCTTCAGATGCTAAAATTACGGCACTTGCTCCGGCTTTTTCTAATGTAATTTCAAAAATAGGGAGACTTAAAATAGCTCTTAAGTGCAATTCGAATTCATTAAAATTCTGAGTTCCTGCTAAAGTTACCATTCCGGTATCATGCGGACGAGGAGAAAGTTCAGAGAAATAAACGCCTTCTTTTGTTAGGAAAAATTCAACACCAAAAAGTCCGGCTCCTCCAAGCGCTTCCGTAATTTTTTCAGCCATATCCTGCGCCTCGTATAAATCGGCTTCAGAAACTTGTGCCGGCTGCCAGCTTTCCTGATAATCACCACGTTCTTGTCTGTGACCAATTGGAGCGCAAAACAATGTTGGATTATTATTTTGAGTAATCGTTAAAAGTGTAATTTCAGAATCAAAATCAACAAAAGCCTCTACAATGACTTCAATAACATCGCCACGCGAACCTGCAACGGCATATTGCCAGGCTTTTTCGATATCACTTTCTGTTTTGATTGTCGATTGCCCTTTTCCAGATGAAGACATTAAAGGTTTTACTACGCACGGAATTCCAACTTCCTGAACGGCTTTTTGAAGTTCTTCGGCCGAAGTTGCATATTGATATTTTGCTGTTTTTAATCCGAGTTCTTTCGCGGCTAAATCACGAATGGCTTTACGGTTCATAGTAAAGTTTGCCGCTTTCGCTGATGGAACAACGGTGATTCCTTGTTTTTCGTAATCGTAGAAACGTTCGGTGCGAATGGCTTCTATTTCAGGGACTATAAAATCTGGTTTGTGTTTGGCTACGATTCTGTCAAGAGCTTCACCGTCGAGCATATTAATGACTTCAAAACCGTGTGCAACCTGCATGGCGGGTGCATTTTCGTAACTATCAACAGCAATTATGGTTTGTCCGATTCGTTGTGCGGCTATGACAAATTCTTTGCCTAATTCGCCTGAACCCAGGAGTAGTATTTTCATTTTGGAATTTTGTAAATAATGGAGTAGTAAAAGTAGGGAAAAATGTTTTTAACCGCAAAGCCTATTCGCATGGATTGGTGTAGAGACGACTGCAGTGCGTCTGCGTAATCTAGGTTTAACCGCAAAGTTCGCAAAGGATTTACGCAAAGAACGCAAGGTATTGATGTTAAGGAAGAAGGCGGAGGTTCGCAAAGTATCTCACGTAGATTTTGGAGATTCGGCTGATTTAATTTTTTTTAGGATAAATTGCCTCCGGCTTTAGCTGGAGGAAGTTAATAGATTAAAAGAGAGGCTTTAGCCAAAATTCTTGTTTTTTGGCTAAAGCCTAATTGGGAGATTCCTTTTTGACCTCCAGCTAAAGCTGAAGGCAATTCAATTCAAGATTGGGTATTTTGGTTTAGTTTTATAATTATTAAACTGGCGATAAAATTTAAAACCATTAATACAAATGATAGAAATAAGATCATTAGCATTGAAAATAAAATTTGATAAGGAATTTGTGTGTTAAATACAGATGAAATTCCGTTTACGAATAATCCGATAATATATATTGTAAAAAGAGCGGTTATAATTTTTGAACTTACTCCAAAAGAAAATTGGGAGCAAGCTTTGAAAAAATGTATTTGATTTAATGATGAGTTTATTTTTTTAGCGGTATTCCAAAATAGAAAAACTATAAAAATCGGAAATAAAATTCCCCAGAAAATTGGATTCCAAAACATACCGAAATCACATATTTGAATACATAAATCGATGAAATAACTATCCGAAAATATTAATAATGGAAAAAAAGCGGTCACAAAAATTCCACTAATAATTGCATGTTTTTGAATGTCATTTTTGGTTTCCATTTAAATTTAGTTTGAAGAGTAAAGATAAAAAATGGAATTTATTCTCACGCAGATTTTGGAGATTCAGGAGATTTAATTTGATTGGAATTTAATTTTTACATAAAGTAATCATACAGTTTGTCATTTCGAGGAACGAGAAATCTTCGTGAGAAGCTCGACAAAGATTGACCAATTGTAACGGAGTTACTTGCGAAGATTTCTCCTTCGTCGAAATGACAAGATTGTGGGAAATAGCAGGATTAAAAAAAGGTTCGCAAAGATTTTAAAATAATCTTTGCGAACCTTTGCGTATTTCTTTGTGCTCTTTGCAGTAAAAAAACCTTTGCGGTTAAACTTTTAATGAAAATGATCTTCTTCAATTTCAAATTCAGCATCTTTTTCCCAAATTTCCATTTCGCAGGGTTTACAGTTGAATTTTAATTTGTATTCAAGTTCACCTTGTTTTAATACTAATGGTTCTTTTACCTTAACACCAACTATATCTTTTTGGTGTATCGGACATTTTTTTAATTCGTATTTGATGCAATATTTCGTTGTCATTACACGAGATTTTCCTGGATCCCATTGTAATTCGAAAGCTTTTTCGATTTCAGTAACACCGTGACGTTCGTAGAATTTACGAGCCGTTTTGTTCGAAACGTTGTACATGAAATCCAATTTAGTTTCAGGATACGGATGTGACGTTTTTACCATTTGGTGTTCCTCACGTTTGTAATTTGCCAAACGAATTTCAGTCAACTGATCGTAAACTGTTCTTCGCATTTCATTGATTTTGGAAATAGGAAGGAACCAGTTTTGAGAAAACATAATGTTGATTTCATTAGCAGTATAAGGCGTAAAACCTGTTTTTGCTAATTGTGTTTTAATATTTTCTTCAATTGATTCGCCAGTTTTTGTCTGCTCTTTTGCATGTTCTAAATTAACGATGCTTACATTTCCGTCTTCGTCGGTTGCGATTAATTCGAAACCATTTTCAGTTTCTGTAAGTAGTAAAGTTGTGCTTAATTTACGAACAGCGCTATCTTCTCTTTCTACAATTTTGATGAAAGCAGCGTCGTTATTTCTGTAGATGAAAGTTCCGTCTTTTACTTCTTTTAGAACGTTTGGATAAATTTTGCCGTTTTCGGCTTTGTTTACGTAAATTCCGTCCGCCTCATTATTTTCGTTGATGAAACAAAGTCCGTCACCGTTATTTAATAATTCACCGTTTTCAATCTCGTAAGCGTTTCCAACAGTTTTAATTAATTTACCAATATATTGTCCTTTTGATTTTGGGCTTTCCCAAGAACCAATAGAGCTGTGTCTTTCGTTTACGAAATAGTCCGTATAGCCACGATTGAAGGTTCTGTTTAAAGAAGAATCAAAAGTATAAGTACAAGTTCCCGAAGAAGCTTTCATGTATTTTTCGCTTCCTTCGCCTTCTAAATAACTGTCTAGTTTTTGACGTAAATAAGACACGTTATTTTTTACATAAACAACATCTTTCAATCGACCTTCGATTTTGAAAGAAACAATTCCAACTTCAATTAAATTCGGGATCTGTTCTGAAATATCTAAATCTTTAATCGAAAGTAAGTGACTATTTTTGATTAGTGTTTCTCCGTTTCCGTCGATTAAGTTATAAGGTAAACGACAGTTTTGTGCGCAAGAACCACGATTGGCGCTGCGTTCTCCGTTGGCCACACTCATATAACAGTTTCCGCTAAAAGAAACACATAAAGCTCCAGTTACGAAAAACTCTAACTCAACATCGGCGTGGTCGTAAATTGTTTTAATTTGATGTAGGTTTAATTCGCGGGCTAAAACCACACGTTTAATTCCGGCATCTTTAAGGAATTTAATTTTATCGGCATCACGATTATTGGCTTGTGTGCTGGCGTGAAGTACGATAGGAGGTAGCTCCATTTCCATAATGGCCATATCTTGAATAATCAGGGCGTCGACACCAATTTCGTATAACTCCCAGATCATTGTACGACAAGTTTCTAATTCATTATCGTATAAAATGGTATTCATAACAACGAAAACCTGAGCATTAAATAAATGTGCATATTGTACTAAAGCGGCAACATCTTCAATAGAATTGTTGGCGTTAGAACGTGCACCAAATTGTGGCGCACCAATATATACTGCATCAGCACCACTGTTGATGGCTGCCATTCCTCCAATTAAATCTTTAGCAGGAGCTAATATTTCGATTTTCTTCTTCATTTCTAAAACTTTAGACTTTTGTGGTATTCCCGAAAAAAAGTGTGCAAAGGTCTTATAAATTATTTGAGTTTGCTAATGATGAAGGTATTTTTTTGAAATTGTTAACTTAATATGGAATGAGTTAATGTTATTTTCTTAATCCGATCAGGATGTCGATATATAAAAACAAAAAAACTATCTGATTATTTAAACCAGATAGTTTTCCTAAAATAAAAGTGTCAATAATAATTAGTTCGCTTTCATTTTAATTTGTGATAAAGTATTTTGAATACTGTTTAATTGTTTTGAAACAATAAAAACCTGACTGTGTTCTAATTCATTATCATCAAGTGCTTTTTTGTATTTTTCAATAGCAGCTTCTTCTCCGGTAATACACGCATTTATGATTGCTTCGGTATCTCCGCCTGTGAAAGATGATTTAATATCAATCCATGTACGGTGTAAAGCTCCTAATGGTCCGCCGCCAGAAGTGTCTGTCGATTTTCCGAGTTTATTGATTTCATCTTGTAATTCTACAATAAATAAAGCTCTTTCTCGGGCATATTCCAGAAAATCAGCTTTAATGGCTAAATTTTCAACATGTTCTGCGGCGTTTGTATATCCTAGTTTTCCATCCTCAAGAATTGAAATTAATCCTTCTAAAGTTTTAACTGTTTCTTTTGTGGTTTCATCAGTATGTATCATGACTAATAGTTTTTAAATTAATACATTACAAAGTTGACGATTTCTAAAGTGTTATGTTTTACAGGATTATGTGCGGGGTTTTACAATATTGTGGAATGGGAATTTTGAAACTTATAATTTATGTTTCCCGCAGATTTGAGAGATTTTTGAAAATGAATCGTCTCATTTCCGTGTTGCGTGAGGGATAGCAGTGGAAAGCCCACAGCCTGACGAAGGAAGTGCGAGGACTTGTAACGAATAGCCCGACCCGGAGGGGCACGCCCAAAAATTATAGAAACTTGTTTTTTGTAACCTTTAGTTGATTGATGCCGTCAAAGCTTTATCAATCAAACTAAATAATCGCAAAATGAAATCAATCTTAAAATCGTTTATTGTTCTATTTATAATGGCTTGTTCGGGTTTGTCGGCTCAGAATTTAGAGACTAAGATAGATAGTTTAATTACTTCAAAGTTTAAACCTGAAAATCCGGGAGCAGTTTTTTTGGCGGTTAAGAAAGGAAAAGTGGTGTACAGAAAAGCTTTTGGAATGGCTGATTTAGAAATGAATATTAAAATGAAACCTGAATTTGTTTTTGAAATTGGTTCGATGACCAAACAATTTACGGCTGTTTCTATTTTGATGCTTGCTGAACAGGGAAAACTGAAGCTTGATGATGAAATTACGAAGTTTATTCCGGATTATCCAACGAATGGAAATGTAATTACACTGCATCATTTGCTAACGCATACTTCAGGGATTAAAGATTTTACGAGTATGAAATCAATTAAAGATATTGCAAGACGGGATTTGTCGCCTAAAGAATTAGTGGATTTTTTTAAGAATGAACCTATTGATTTTAAACCTGGTGAACAGTATAAATATTGTAATTCTGGATATGTGCTTTTAGGTTATATAATTGAAATCGTATCAGGAAAGACTTATGAGGAATTCATAACTCAAAATATTTTTAAGAAAGCAGGAATGGAAAATAGTTATTATGCAAGTCATGATAAAATTATCAAAAACAGGGTTTCGGGTTATCGTGACAAGAATGGTTATGTAAATGCAAATTATATTAGTTTTTCTATTCCGTATGCTTCGGGTTCGATAATGTCTACTGTAGATGATTTGCTGAAATGGCAAAATGCAATAAATACCAATGTATTATTAAGTCCAACTTACACAGAAAAAGCTTTTACGAATTATCAGCTAAATAACGGGACAAATATTGATTATGGATATGGCTGGCATTTAGAAAAGGTGAAAAACAAAATAATCCGCGAACATGGCGGAAGTATTTTCGGTTTTAAATCTATGGGAGTTTATGAGCCAACAGAACAGGTTTATGTGGTTGGTTTGAGTAATTGCGAATGCAATTCTCCAACGGCTATTACAAAAGATATTGCTGCGCTTTTAATTGACTAAATAAAAAAAGGGTGTTTTTAAAACACCCTTTTTACTTCATATTGTTGTAGCTAATTATACAGTCAAAGCTTCTTTGATTCTGCGTAATGCTTCTTTTAAAATATCATTGCTTGTTGCGTAAGAGAAACGAATACAGTTTGGATTTCCGAAAGCGTCTCCAGTTACTGTTGCAACATTTGCTTCTGCCAAAAGATACATCGAAACGTCGTTTGCATCTTTGATTTCAGTTCCTTTTAATGTTTTTCCGAAGAAAGAAGAAACGTCTGGGAATACATAAAATGCACCTTCTGGAACGTTGATTTTTACTCCCGGGATTTCTTTTAATAATCCTACAACTAAATCTCTACGACCGTGGAAAGCCTGAACCATTTCGTTTAATACTTTTGGGTCAGCATCTACTGCAGTAATTGTAGCTCTTTGCGCCACAGAATTTGCTCCAGATGTTACTTGCCCTTGAATTTTTGTACACGCTTTTGCGATAAATTCCGGTGCTCCAATATATCCAATTCTGTATCCTGTCATTGCAAATGCTTTTGCAACTCCGTTTACTGTGATTGTTTTTTCTAACATTCCCGGAATTGAACCGATACTGCAGAAAGTTCCTGAGAAATTGATGTGCTCATAAATTTCATCGGCAACTACGTAAATATTTGGGTGTTTTTCTAAAACTTTTGCAAGTGCTGTTAATTCTTCTCTGCTATAAACAGATCCTGAAGGATTACATGGAGAAGAGAACCACATCATTTTTGTTTTTGGTGTAATTGCAGCTTCTAATTGCTCTGGTGTAATTTTGAAATCTGTTTCTACAGATGTTGGAACTTCAACCGGAACTCCGCCAGAAAGTTTTACGATTTCGAAATAAGAAACCCAGTATGGTGCTGGTAAAATAACTTCGTCACCATCGTTTAACATTACTTGTGCAATGTTGTATAAAGATTGTTTTGCTCCTGTAGAAACTACGATTTGAGATGGTTTGTACTCTAAATCATTGTCTCTTTTGAATTTTCTACAGATAGCTTCTTTTAAATCCTGGTATCCATCAACAGGAGAATAGGTACTGTAATTATCGTCGATTGCTTTTTTTGCAGCTTCTTTAATAAAGTCTGGTGTATTAAAATCTGGTTCACCTAAACTTAAACTGATAATGTCTTTTCCTTGTGCTTTTAGCTCGCGTGCTAAAGCAGCCATTGCTAAAGTTTGTGATGTTGCTAAGTTGTTGATTCTGTCCGAAAGAATATGGCTCATTATAAAATTTTTGAATGTCCTTAATTTGCTGCGCTAATTTAAGGATGGTTAATTATTAATAGATTTTTTTTAGTTTAAACAGATAATTCAGGTTTCATTCCTAAGTCACGCAAATGCTTGAAGTGAGCTATAATAGCACTTCCCATTGTTTTGTATTCGTAGTACGGTAAATTACATTCTTTTGCAGTTTCCTTTACGATTTTTGCAATTTTACCATAGTGAATGTGACTGATATTAGGAAAAATATGATGTTCGATTTGATGATTTAATCCGCCAGTGTACCAGTTTACAATTGCGTTTTTTGGTGCAAAATTAGTTGTAGTATACAATTGGTGAACTGCCCATGTGTTGTCCATTTCTCCTAATTCATTTGGAGATGGATTTGTAGTATGATCTACAACGTGTGCTAATTGAAATACAACACTTAAGATTAATCCTGCTGTGTAGTGCATTACGAAAAATCCTAGAAGCACTTTCCACCAGGTAATTCCAATAAGGATTGGTAAAACAATCCAGATTGAGATATAAATTACTTTTGTAATTATTAAAGTTGTCCAAAGAATTTTTGGGCTTTTTGGCTCTCCGTAAGATAATTTTCTTTTAAGATAATTTCTCATTTGCTTAAAATCGGTTGTAATAGCCCAATTGAAAGTCAATAATCCGTATAAGAAAACAGAGTAATAATGTTGAAAACGGTGAAAACTATGCCATTCTGCATGTTCTGTAAAACGGATAATTCTTCCGGCATCTAAATCTTCGTCGTGTCCCGGAATATTAGTATAAGTATGGTGAAGCACATTGTGCTGAACCTGCCAGTTGTAAACATTTCCTGCCAGAACATAAATGGTTCCGCCCATGAATTTGTTAATCCAGCTTTTATCTGAGAATGAACCGTGATTGCCATCGTGCATTACGTTCATTCCAACGCCTGCCATTCCAACGCCAATGACGATTGATAAAAGCAGCATTACCCAAAAAGGCATGTTTAATGTAAGGATCAAAAAATAAGGAGTTAAAAAAACGGCGAATAGAATAACGGCTTTTAAGTGTAACTTCCAGTTTCCTGTTTTCTGAATGTTATTCTCCTTAAAGTAATTGTTTACCCGTGAGTTAAGTGTTCTGAAAAACTTCAGATTGTCTTGCCTTGCAAAAGTTGGAGCAGTGTTATTCATAATTGTTTTAAATAGTTTTCAAAGGTAATTATTATAAATTCTCAATTTGCAAAATTGAGTTAAATATTTCAATCGTAAAGTAGTACTTTTGTTAAAAATTTACTGCAATGGATGAGATATTGAAATATTTTCCTGATTTGACCGATCTTCAAATAGAACAATTTCAAAAATTAGACTTTTTATACCACGATTGGAATGAAAAAATCAATGTGATTTCGCGTAAAGACATTGATTCCTTATATACAAAACACATTTTGCATTCTTTAGGAATTGCTAAAATTATGAAGTTCGAACCAGGAGCAACAGTTCTTGATGTTGGAACCGGCGGCGGTTTTCCCGGAATCCCGTTAGCGATTCTTTTTCCGGAAACTCGTTTTTATTTAATTGATGTTATTGCCAAAAAAATAAAAGTAGTTCAGGGTGTTGTTGATGCATTAGAATTAAAGAACGTAAAAGCAGAACAAAAACGTGCTGAATTGGTAAAAGGCGATTTTGATTTTATCGTAAGCCGTGCCGTAACCAATATGCCTGATTTTGTTTCCTGGATAAATGATAAAATTAAAAAACAGCATAAGCATCTTTTAAAAAATGGAATTTTATATTTAAAAGGCGGTGACCTGGCCGAAGAATTAAAAGATTTTCCAAATGCGACTTTGTATGACTTAGCAGCAATATTTGATGATGAATTTTTTGAAACTAAAAAAGTGGTTCATCTTCCTTTAAAATTTAAATCTTAAGTTATATAAAAGTAAATAACCCGTAAAGAAGCTCTTTGCGGGTTATTTTTTGAATTAATAGTTTCTACTACTAAGATGCTCTCCTGGAAAAATCCAGAAAAGGATTTGCTTTTATGTCTAAATTATCAATAAAGTTATGAATGGCATTTTCTGATGCTTCCACAGAGTATTTAAATTCAGTATCAAAAAATAATTCTCTGCATAAAACCGGCTCGTTTGATGAGTCGTAAATTGCTTCATCTGTTTCGTCAAGATTATCATAGCTGTATTGACAAGGATACAAACGGATTAATTCTGCAATTGTATTTTCAAACCATTTATCAAATGTTTTCTTTTTTGGGGTTATGTGTCGGGCTAATAATACTAGACCTACAAGTTCACTTTGAAGCAGGTAAGAACCTTTTCTGTATTTTACATCTACCATTCTCACATTCATTAGAGCGATCCATAAAGCCCCGTTTACTAAACCATTAGCAGGTATATCAAGATTACAATCAAATAACAAAGGATTTGTTTGCTCGCGATCGTTAATCGAGCACCAAAGTGACTCGATGCGCTTTTGTGTATCTGATGTAAATTGTGTATAACCTGTAAAACGCCAGTAAACCCATTCTAATAAAGCAGCTGTTAAACCGACAGAAGCTTTGTGGTTAATTTGCATTAATACACTTTCTAATGCGTCATTGCCTTCAATAGGATCTAAAAGCTGATCAATTTTCTTTTTTGTCCATTTAAAATTAATTGGATGTCCAATACTTTTTGCTTCTAAAATTACGGCAGGTACATTGTTTAAATTTCTCATATTTCTTTAATTATTTATCTTGTATAAATTGTGATTTTTTTACAAGGACAAATTTAAAAGCATGTGTTTTTTTAGAACGGAACAAGAAGTTTTTAAAATAATAAAATACGGTTTTTTAGATGGTTAACTAGTTGATTTTTAATTAAATAAGAAAAGTACTACATTTTTAAAATTTGTCGCGTGTATAAGACTCTATGCATATTTGAAACCTGACTTTTATTGTTTTCAGAAATTTGAAAAAGTATTTCCACATAAGTTCAAGGGAGTAAAAAAGAAAAAGCCGAATCTTGAAAAAGATTCGGCTTTTTTATATGAACAGATCTCAAAACTTTAAACCTGTGTAACTTGAAACAAAAATTAACCTAAGAAAGGGTATCTGTAATCTTCTGGAGTTACAAAAGTTTCTTTGATAGTTCTTGGAGAAGCCCAACGTAATAAGTTCAATGCAGAACCTGCTTTATCGTTAGTTCCAGAAGCTCTTGCACCACCAAAAGGCTGCATTCCAACTACTGCTCCGGTTGGTTTATCATTGATATAGAAGTTACCTGCAGCATTTTGCAATTTCGTAGTTGCTACTTCAATAGCATAACGATCTTGACTAAATACAGCTCCAGTTAAAGCGTACTCAGAAGTAGTATCAACTAATTCTAAAGCTTCTTCCCATTTAGCATCTTCATAAACATAAATTGTAATTACTGGTCCGAATAATTCGGTTTCCATTGTAGTATATTTTGGGTTTGTAGTTACAATAACAGTAGGCTCAATAAAGTAACCTTTAGATTTATCGTAATTTCCACCAACGATAATTTCAGCATCAGCATCTTTTTTAGCCTGATCAATATAACTAGCTAATTTATCAAAAGAACCTTCGTGAATAACTGCTGTAATAAAGTTTCCAAAATCTTCCGGAGAACCCATTTTCATAGATTTTACATCAGCAATTAATTGTTCTTTTACAGCTGGCCATAAACTTTGCGGAATATAAGCTCTTGAAGCTGCAGAACATTTTTGACCTTGAAATTCAAAAGCTCCACGAGTAATACCCGTAACAACTTGTTTTACGTTTGCGCTTGGGTGTGCAATGATAAAATCTTTACCACCAGTTTCACCAACGATTCTTGGGTATGTTTTATAATGGTGAATGTTCGCTCCAATTTTAGCCCAGATATCTTTAAATACGTGAGTTGAACCTGTAAAGTGAACACCGGCAAAATCACGGCTAGCTAAAACAGTATCAGTAATCATTAAAGCATCTCCAAAAACAACATTGATAACGCCGTCTGGAACTCCAGCTTCTTTGAAAACATCGATAATAACTTTTGCAGAAAATACTTGGCTGTCACTTGGTTTCCAAACCACAACGTTACCCATCATAGCAGCACTTGCAGGAAGATTTGCAGCAATAGCAGTAAAGTTAAAAGGAGTGATAGCGTAAACAAAACCTTCAAGAGGTCTGTATTCTAAACGGTTCCAAACAGTAGAATCTGATTTTGGCTGATCGTTGTAGATTTGAGTCATAAACTCAACATTGTAACGTAAAAAGTCAATTAATTCGCAAGAAGCATCAATTTCTGCCTGATGAATATTTTTAGATTGACCAATCATAGTTGCAGCATTAATACGCGCTCTGTAAGGACCAGCGATTAATTCAGCAGCTTTTAAGAAAATAGCAGCACGTTGTTCCCATGCCATGTTTGCCCATGCTTTTCTTGATTCAAGAGCATTTGCAATCGCTTTTTCGATATGTTGTTTTTCAGCTAAATGATATTTTCCAACGATGTGTTTGTGATCATGAGGAGCTGTAATATTTCTTGTGTTTCCAGTTTTGATTTCTTCGCTTCCAATATATAAAGGAACATCAATTTGAGAGTTCCACATTGTAGTGTAAGCTGCCTGAACAGCTGCTTTTTCTGGTGAGTTCGGTGCGTAACCTTTTACAGGCTCGTTTACCGCTTTTGGTACATGAAAGAATCCTTTTAACATGGGATAAATTGTTTTAAAATTTACGAATTGTTTAATTTTCTACAAAAGTACAAATGATAATTTGATTATATCACAATACAATATTAAAAAGTTGTAATTTAATAAACTAATTACATGAAGTTGTAAAACAGGTCTTTGCATAAAGTTTTAAATTTGAGTTAGTTCTGAAAAGAATACTTTAATTGTACTATTATGAAAATCCCCCTTTTAGCTTTTAATGACAAAGGTATTTACTGCCAGCAGGCAGATGTTTATCTTGATCCGTGGCGTCCTGTAAAGAATGCTATAATCACACACGGACATGCCGACCACTCGCGCTGGGGACATCAAAATTATATTACACATCATACCAATATTCCCATAATCCGACATCGTTTGGGCGAAATAAATGTAACCGGAAAAGAATGGGGGGAAACCTTTGTAATCAATAACGTAAAATTTTCGCTTCATCCCGCTGGACATATTATAGGAAGTTCACAGATTCGGGTAGAACATAAAGGTGAAGTCTGGGTTTTTACCGGAGATTATAAAACTGAAGACGATGGAATTTCAACTCCGTATGAAGTCGTAAAATGCGACACCTTTATAACAGAATGTACTTTCGGATTACCCGCTTTTAACTGGACACCACAAGCCGAAGTTATTACAGAAATCAATAATTGGTGGGCAGAAAATAAAGCCGAAGGAAGAACTTCAATTCTCTTTGGATATTCATTAGGAAAAGCGCAAAGACTTTTAAAATATTTAGATACTGACATTGGAAAAATATACACCCACGGCGCAATAGAAAACATGACAAATGTTTTACGCCCAATGGTTTATTTTCCTCCAACCGAATTAATTACCAGAGAAACAAAAAGAGAAGCACTTTTAGGAAATATGGTTCTCGCTCCGCCAAGTGCACACGGAAGTATCTGGATTAGAAAAATGACGCCTTTTGTAACGGGTTCAGCAAGCGGATGGATGGCATTTCGAGGAGCAAGACGCCGACGTGCCATTGACAAAGGTTTCGTTTTAAGTGATCACTGCGACTGGCATTCTTTATTAGAAAGCGTAAAAGCAACGGGTGCAGAACGTGTAATATGTACGCACGGTTATACCGATATCTTTGCCAAATACTTACGAGAATTAGGTTACGATGCCAGAACCGAAAAAACACAATACGAAGGAGAAACTGCCGAAATGGAAAAAGAAGAAAAAGAAGCCGAAGTAGATCAAAATGAAACTTCGATTATTTCTGAAAATTAATAATTGGAGAATAATTTAACACATAGAAACATAGTTTTTCTTTGTGGTTAAAGGCATTTCATTTGTTCAAACAAACATAGCTATGTGTGAAAATCTAGATTTTTTAAAACCATCTTCCTTTTCAATTTTAAACCTATGTTTCTATGTGTTTAAAAACTATACGCAATGAGTTTAAAAATAATATGTTGTAAATGAAAAATTTCGCCCAACTTATAAAAACGCTGGACAGTTCAAACAAAACGAACGTAAAGGTCGACGCACTGACGACGTATTTTAAAAATGCATCGCCGGAAGATAAAGTATGGACTATTGCCATTCTTTCGCATCGTCGTCCGGCCAGACCTGTTAATACAACATTATTACGTCTTTGGGCAAATGAACTGGCGAATATTCCGTTGTGGCTTTTTGAAGAAAGTTACCATATTGTGGGCGATTTGGCTGAAACTATTGCTTTGATAATTCCAACTACAAAAGAACATTCCGATAAAAGTTTAACCGAATTTCTACAGGAAATCATTGCCTTAAAAAAGAAAACCGATTCGGAGAAAAAAGAATATTTACATGAAAACTGGGTAGCTTTAAATTATTACGAACGTTTCGTTTTTACCAAATTAATTACCGGAAGCTTCAGAATCGGCGTAAGCCAAAAATTAATGACAAGGGCTTTATCAAAAGCAGAAAATGTAGATGAAGATGCGCTGGCTTATAAATTAATGGGAAACTGGAACCCGAATACCATTACGTTTCAGGAATTGATTTTGGATGAAAAAAGCTCTGATTATTTATCAAAACCCTATCCGTTTTATCTCGCGTATCCAATTGAAGGCGAAGTCGAAGATTTAGGAAATCCCGAAGATTGGTCTATCGAACATAAATGGGACGGAATTCGTTCGCAAACCATTATTCGCGACGATGAAATTTATGTTTGGTCAAGAGGCGAGGAGTTGGTTACCGATAAATATCCTGAATTTAAAACTTTCGTTGGACTTATTCCAAACGGAACTGTAATTGATGCCGAAATCTTGGCTTTTCCTGAAAAGGAAATCGGAACTTTTAATGATTTACAAGCCCGAATTGGACGTAAAACCATATCGGCAAATTTGCTTGAAAAAGTTCCGGTTATTCTTAAAGCGTATGATATTTTAGAATGGGAAGGAAAAGATATTCGAAATTTACCGTATATAGAAAGAAGAAAATTATTGGAAGATTTATATGAAGAAATAAAAGATTATACGACTTCTTTTCAGCTTTCAAAACGAGTTGCTTTAACTTCTTGGGAAGATGTAGCAAACGAAAGAGAGCGCGCCCGCGAAATGAAAAGTGAAGGTTTGATGATAAAACGCAACAATTCGCCGTACCAAGTTGGAAGAAAAAAAGGCGATTGGTGGAAATGGAAAATCGAACCTTTGGTAATTGATGCCGTTCTCACATACGCCATGCGTGGACACGGACGACGCTCGAATTTATTTACCGATTATACTTTTGCGCTTTGGCAAAACAATGAAAAAGGAGAAAAAGAACTCGTCACTTTCGCAAAAGCATATTCCGGTTTAACCGATGCTGAATTCAGAAAAGTAGATGATTTTATAAAAAAGAATACTTTAGAACGTTTTGGTCCTGTTCGAAGCGTAACGCCACAATTGGTTTTTGAAATTGGTTTCGAAGGAATTTCTCTTTCTAAAAGACATAAAAGCGGAATTGCCACTCGTTTTCCAAGAATTTTAAGATGGCGACAAGACAAAAAAATAGAAGAAGCCAATTCTATCGAAGATTTAAAAAATATGATTTCATAAAATGTTGAATTAAATATATATAGTCCCTACGGGACAATTTGACGCTTCGAGTTATTTTTTACCAATATATAATCTCTCCGAGATATAATTTTTAGATTTTATTTATTGGTAAAGGAAATTTACAATGTATATGACTAACTAAAAGCTAATCCGTTAGGATTTAAATGTTGGTAGCAAAATAGAGATATGTCACAGAAAAACATCCCGTAGGGATTATATATAAATTTTGGAAAATAATAATTACGTCGTAAGTCAAAATTATATAATGAATAGAGAAGAACTATATGCAATTGCCGAAAACTGGTTTGAAAGTCAAGGTTGGAAATCTTTTCCGTTCCAGACGCAAACCTGGACTGCTTTTTTGCAGGGAAAAAACGGTTTATTAAACGCGCCAACCGGAAGCGGGAAAACTTACGCCTTATGGTTTCCTGTAGTTCTCGATTACATCAAAAAAAATCCCGATTATAAAACTAAACACAAAACCGGATTAAAAGCTATTTGGATTACGCCATTACGTGCACTTTCTGTAGAAATAAAACAAGCAGCAGAACGAATCATTACCGATTTAGATCTACCATTAACAGTCGGAATTCGTTCCGGAGATACTTCGCAAAGCGAAAGAGCAAAGCAGAAAAATAAAATGCCCGATCTTTTAATTACAACGCCCGAAAGTTTACAGCTTCTGTTAGCATCAAAACAATATGAAAAAACGTTTGCCAATTGTGGTGCTATCGTAGTTGATGAATGGCATGAATTAATGGGGACCAAACGCGGTGTGCAAATGGAATTGGCGCTTTCGAGATTAAAAACAATTGCGCCAAAAATGCGAATTTGGGGAATTTCGGCAACAATAGGAAATCTCGAATTAGCACAAGAAGTTTTATTAGGTCATGATACAGAAGCGTATCAAAATTCAGTTTTGATTAAAGCACACATCAATAAAAAAATCAAGATAGAATCGATTTTGCCAGAGAAAATGGAAACCTATCCGTGGCGCGGGCACATGGGTTTGCATTTAATTGATGAGGTTGCCAAAATCATCCGAAAAAGCAAAACGACTTTAATTTTTACCAACGTACGTTCTGCCTGCGAAATTTGGTTTCAGGCTATTTTAGAAAGATATCCCGAATTTGCAGGAGAAATGGCGATGCATCACGGAAGCATCAGCAGAGAAACACGTTTGTGGGTGGAAGACGCTATTAGAAATGAAGAATTAAAAGTGGTAGTTTGTACTTCCAGTCTTGATCTTGGTGTCGATTTTGCGCCTGTTGAAACCATTATTCAAGTTGGCGGACCAAAAGGTGTTGCGAGATTTCTGCAAAGAGCAGGAAGGAGCGGACATCAGCCGGGGAAAGAAAGTGTGATTTATTTTCTCGCTACACATGCAATGGAATTAATCGAAGCTTCGGCGTTAAAAAAAGCGGTTGCTCAAACCGTTGTCGAAGATCGAATGCCGTATTTGAACAGCTGGGACGTTTTGGTTCAATATCTGAATACGCTGGCAGTTTCTGACGGATTTTTTCCTGATGAAATTTACGAAGAAGTCAAAACAACATTTTGTTATCAAAACATAACCAAAGAAAACTGGAACTGGATTTTAAATTTCATCACAAACGGAAGCCAGAGTTTACAAGCTTACGATGAATTCAAAAAAGTAGAAATTGAAGAAGACGGACGTTTTAAAATCAACAGCCGTTTTATTGCCATGCATCACCGAATGCAAATGGGAACAATTGTAGGTGATGCCGTTTTGAATGTGAAATTTTTAAGCGGCGGTTTTATTGGAACTGTCGAAGAATGGTTTGCCTCAAAATTACAGCGAGGTGATGTTTTTACTTTTGCCGGAAGGCGGCTCGAATTGTTTCAAATTAAAAACATGCAGGTTTTAGTTCGAAAAGCCGATCCTAAAAAAACAGCAAGAGTCGTAAGTTGGATGGGAGGAAGAATGACTTTGTCGGCACAGATGAGTGAATTGCTTCGGGAAGAATTGTATGCGGCAAACACAGATAATTTAACGCCTGAATTAAAAGCCTTAAAACCCATTTTTGACAGACAGCGAAAAGAAAGTATTGTACCTAATAATGATGAATTTTTAATAGAAACCTTTAAAACGCGTGAAGGTTATCATGCGATTTTTTATCCGTTTGAGGGCCGATATGTTCATGAAGCAATGGCAAGTTTAATTTCGTATCGAATCAGTTTATTGTCGCCAATCACATTTTCACTGGCTTATAATGATTACGGATTCGAATTGCTTTCTGATCAGGAAATTGATATGCAGTCTGTTTTTGATAATAATTTGTTTTCGACAGAATATGTTCATCATGATTTGCAGAAAAGCCTGAACGCAACCGAAATGGCACGCAGAAAATTTCGTGATATTGCCGTAATCGCAGGTTTGGTTTTTACCGGAATGCCCGGAAAACCAATTAAAACAAAACATTTACAAAGCGGTTCGCAATTGCTTTTTGAAGTTTTTAGGGATTATGAACCCGATAATTTATTATTGCAACAGGCTTTTATCGAAACCTTTGAACATCAGTTAGAAGAAGGACGTTTAATTCAGGCTATGGAAAGAATAAATAACCAGAATATTGTTTGGAAACAATGCAAGAAACCAACGCCGTTTAGTTTCCCAATCATTACAGATCGTTTAAGAGAAAAAATATCAAGCGAAACATTGCAGGAAAGAATTAAAAAAATGACGGCAAGTTATATGAAATAGGTAAATATGAACATTAGTATAAACAATCAAAATTTTACGTTACATCAATCCGGTGCGGCTTTTTGGGAAGAAAAGAAAATACTTTTTATCTCTGATTTACATTTGGGGAAAATTGCGCATTTTAGAAAACATGGAATGGCAATTCCTGAAAAAGCGGTTTTGGAAAATTTTGCCCGATTAAATGAAGTGTTGAATTTATTCGATTCTGAAACTATTATTTTTCTTGGAGATTTATTTCACAGTAAAATCAATAACGAATGGGATTTTTTTGCAGATTGGACTAAAACGGTTTCTCAGCAGATTATCTTGATTGAGGGTAATCACGATATTATCTCAAAAAAAAACTACGCTGATCTAAATATTGAAATTTACGAAGAATTAATAATCGATGATTTTCTGCTTACGCATCATCCCACAACAAGAGAAAACTTTTTTAATTTTTGCGGACACATTCATCCCGGAATAAAACTAAAAGGTTTGGGCAGACAGTTTTTGAGTTTATCCTGTTTTTTTAGAAAACCGCATCAATTGATTTTTCCTTCTTTTGGAGAATTCACAGGCAATTTTTACTTAATTCCTGAAGAAAATGACCAAGTTTACGCCATTACAAAAGAAGAAGTAATAGAAATAAAACGCTGAATTAATTCAATGCAAAAGGAGCGCACATTCTAAAAGTAGGCACAATTACTTTGAAAGTTTTAGTTGTAGTGAAATTTATCATATTGAAATGACCTTTCATAGCACCGTAAGGAGATGATAATAAACAACCAGAGCTGTAAGTATGGTTTTCACCTGGTTTTAAAACAGGTTTTTTGCCTATAACGCCTTCACCATCAACAATATCTAAGTCGTTTAATGAATCGTGGATTTCCCAGTGGCGTGAAGTTAGCTGAACAGAATCTTTACTATGATTTTCGATTGTAACTACGTAACTAAAAGCAAAGTGAATCTTGTAGTTCTTGAAGTAAGTGCCTTCAAAACTAGTTAGAACCGATATTTTTATGCCTCGTGTAATTTGAGAAACCATATTAACCTAGTAAATCTGTGTGAGTTATAGGCACAAAGCTACGAAAAAAAACTAGGAAACCTAAAACCTTAACAATGTTTTAATTAACTATGTTTATGGAGTTTGCATTGCCTTTTCCTATAACTCTTTGATAACGATCTGTACTTTCTTTGTAATAAACTAATATAGTATACTCATTTTCTGTTTGATAAAAATTACCGTCAACGGCATTTTCATTATCTATATTACCTTTTTTATCAGCAACGGTGTATTGAAAATTAGTAAAACCTTGTTTGATCATTATTGCTTTTTCAAAAACAGCTTTATCGGTATTATAATCCAGTTTATATTCTGGCGATAAGCTGTAATTATTGAACATTCCCGTAACATAAATATCTTTGTTAAGCCTGAAAGCCGGAGCCGAAAGCGTGAAATAAACCCAGGCATAATCAGCTTCAATACTGTTGTCTGAACCATTTATGTTTTTCACAACAAAATTACCGTTTACGTCCTGATAATTGGTGTAAATCTGATTTCCTCTTGCTGCATTGGTATACAAATAAGCGTTGTAAATATCGTTGTTAGCGCCCACGCGTCCTACATTATTATTTGCAGCACGAATGTCTTTGTTTTCAAAATATAAAAATTCATTGCCGCCCCAAAATTGCGTTTCAGCATCGTATTTATAAACCAGTTGATTCCCAATGGTATATTGTGGTGGAATATTTTTAATGGCAGTATTGAAATTTCCGTTTTGCAATAAAAGAACTTTTACATTTTGAATTGGAGTCTGAAAAGTAATATCATTAGAAACAATCGAAAAATCCAAATTCTGTTTGTAATCGATATTGCTCAGGTTTCTCGTTCTTTTTACCTGTGCCGCCACCGTACAATGATCTTCGTATAAAATGAATTTTCGGGAGAAAATAACTTCTTTATCTTCATTTAAAATTTTCAGGATGTAATTTCCGGACAATCTTAACTGTGTTGTAAATTGATTTGGAAACGCCAGTCGGTAATGCGAATAAACCTGAAGCGTATTAAATGAGTTCGAATAATCTGTAATTCTCTGACCGTCAAAACCTCTTAAATAATCCGTTTTCGGAATATCAGTTGGTTTCCAGTTATAATCGCAATGTGTGATTTCAAAATAATAATTGGCTTCGTTGCCAAATAAATCATCAAACTGAAATTCAAAAGTAGAATTCATTTCAAATATCGGGACAACATTATTGCCATTCTGAACAAAAGTAACGGTTTTGATATTGTATGGAGGAACTACTTCAGTTTGTATTTCCTGAGCTTTCGCGAAAGTAAAAACAAAAAACAAAAGCAAACTTTGATATAAAAATTTTGGCATCTTATTACGTTGTAAGATTGTAAATATAAGAATTTTATTAAACGTAATAAGATGCCATTTATTGGATAAAGCGATTTATTAAGAATTTAAAATGTATTCTAAATTAGCTTCGATCTCATCATTTATGTAGCTTTCTTCTAAAAGTGAATCAGATAAAAGCTTTTTATTTTCCTGTAGTTTGATGATTTTTTCTTCTACCGTATTTTTTGAAATAAAACGAATCACGTTTACTTTATTCAGCTGTCCAATTCGGTGCGCCCTTCCAACTCCTTGTTTTTCTGCAAAAGGATTCCACCAAGGATCTAAAAATAAAACATAAGAAGCTTTTGTAATATTCAAACCAACACCTCCCGCTTTTAGCGAAATAAAAAACAATAAAGGTTCTTCTTTTTCCTGAAACAGTTTTACCTGTTGTTCTCTTTTGCTGGCTGGAGTTTCACCTGTAATTTCGCAATAGGCTATTTTGTTTTCCTTGCACCAATCTGTATAGAAATGCAGGTTGGTAACAAACGAACTGAAAATGATTACTTTCTGTTTTGCTTTGACTAAGTTTTCCAGATAATTAGTAACGGCAATATATTTTCCGGAATCAATTTCAGATTCCTGATCTACCATTTTCGGGTGATTACTCAATTGCCTTAACTTCATCAGCGTATTAATAATACTGATTTTGTCTGGACTTGAACCGTCCATTTTTAGTAAAAAGTTACGCGCTTTTGATTTTTCCTGTTCATATAATTTTTCCTGTTCAGGATCCATTTCGCAATAATAAATCTGCTCTGATAATTCAGGTAAATCCTTCAAAACCTGTTCTTTTGTTCGTCGCAAAATATAAGGCTGAACCAGATTTTTTAATTCAGATAAAACATCTTCATTTTGTTTTTTCTCAATCGGGATTTTAAAATTTTCTGCAAAGAAATTATAAGTTCCCAAAATATCAGGATTAATAAACTGCATTTGTGACCATAAATCGTCCAGTGAATTTTCGATCGGTGTACCACTTAAAGCGATTTTATGTCCCGTACTTATTTTATTGATGGCTTTAAAAATCTTCGAATTTTTATTTTTAATGTATTGACTTTCATCCAAAATCAAATAACGGAAATCATATTTTTCTAAAATTGAAATATCACGATGAACAATGCTGTAACTGGTAAAAATTAAATCAGTTGTTGCTAACCTTGCGGCTAATTGTTTTCTGTCATTACCTACATATTGCATTTTTGAAAAATGCGGAGTGAACTTTGCAGATTCGTTGTACCAGTTAAAAACTAATGAAGAAGGTAAAACAATCAAAGTTTTAAGCGGTTCTCTTTCTACAGTAGTTTCGTTTGCGAATAAATCAAAATTGGTGGTTTTAGTCGTAAATCCTAATTGTTCCTGAACGGCAACCAAAACGGCTAAAGTCTGTAACGTTTTTCCGAGTCCCATATCATCGGCAAGACAAGCGCCTAAATTAGAATTAAAATGCCCTAAAAGCCATTTTACACCGTCAATTTGGTACGGTCTTAAAGTTGCTTTTAATAAATCAGAAGCTACATATTCGGCTTTATAAGTTACATCGTCTTTGATTTCGGCAATAGCATCAAGAGCTGTAAAATTACTTTTGCGTAAAAGTAAAGTTCCGCTTTCTATTTTTCCGAGTTTTGCAAGCGAACTGTATTTGCTGAACCATTCTAACGGAATCAAAAAATAGTTTCCGTCAGGCAAAGGAAAGAGCCTTTCTTTACTTTTTATATTCGGAATAATTTCGCTGAAATTAATCGTATACGATCCAATTGTAATGATAATTTTGATGTCAAACCAATCTCCATTTGTGTCTTTTGATGTAGAAACCGTATGATTTGATGTAACAATTTCTTTGCTTTCGAGCTTTAAATTTTGAATGTTAAAACCTAAACTTTCCAGCTTTTCTTTATTGTCAATTATCAATTGAATGTTGATATAAGGATCTGAAGTTTCAGCTTCAGAATTCAATCCAAATAATTCGTTTTTGATTTTTATTAAACCAATTTCAAGTAATTTATCGACATACAAATTTTCATCAGCATTTCGTTTAAACTGAATGATTTTCGGTTCATTGGCAACGCTAAAATCTACAAACGAATGTGTTTTCTTCGTTTTACTTCCGTCAAATGAATAGCCGTTATAATCAAAATAAAGGTTGAGGTAATAACAGTTTTTAAAGAAATCGTAAACCGGCTGAATCGTGCAGGAAGTAATTTCATCGCGCTGCTCAATCTCAAAACCTGTCGCTTCGATATCAATTTTTTTAGCTATTTCGGGAATGAAATTCTTAAAGTAATCATCAACTAATTTGGAAGGTATTTCAATTGATTTTTTCTTTAAAAAAGGCATCAGTTTTTTAGCATTAAGGGCTGTTAACTGACCTAATTTTTTATTGATAATTAACCAGCCCGGTTCATCCAAAAGGATATCAACATTGCTTTCCATTGGTAAAAAAGCCGTTTCATTTTCTTTTAAAGAAAGGGTATACGTAATTCCTTCAGCGTGTTTGTCAAATTGAATTTGAGGTTCAAAATAAAGCGGACTGATATCAACTCTCGAACGATAAAAATCTTTTTCAGGTCCAATATTTATTGACAACGGAAATTGTTCTTCTACAATTAAACTGTAAAAAGAAGACAGATTTAATTTTAAATGCTGACGGATTGCAAACTCAATTTTAGAATCTTTTTGTAAATCAGCAATGGTTTTTGCCGATTTGATTTTGGTACTGAACTTTTTGAATATAAATTCAGGTTTTAAAGATTCGCAGGCGGTGAGTATTTTTTTTGTATTAGAATTTAAGTCGTCAAAAACAATCCCGAAGCTTTCAATTATTCCGGCAGTTGCTTTTTTGTCTAGATATTTGATTTCATCGGTATTCTCAACGATGTAGGATGTTGGAATATAAACATTCAGGTTTTTTTCAAAACTGATGTCAAAACAGAACTGAAATGATTTTGTAGGTTCCAAGGTTTAGGGATTTGGTTGGCTTGTAAATTAGAAATTGGGCTAAAAAATAAAGAGTTTTCAAAATATCAATAATTTGAAAACTCTTTTAAAATGAACTTATATCACTTATATGGTGAAAAAAATTAGTTTTCCTGTTTAAAGCAAAGCGGAATAATCTCGCCTTTTGCCAAACAGTATTTTTCTACTAATTCTGGTGAAATTTTATTGGTGTAATCTTCTTCAATAACAATAAAGCCAATGCTTCTTAATTTGTCAAAATAATCGCGACCGTAAATACGAACGTGATCGTATTGTCCGAATATTTTAGCACGCTCTTTTTGATCTGTAATTGAATCGTCTGCAAAAGTAACCTCACGGTTTAAATCCTGTGGAATCTGCAAAATAGCCATTCCGCCCGGTTTTAAAACGCGGAATAATTCCTGCATTGCTTTTGTATCATCCGGAATATGTTCTAAAACGTGATTACATAAAATGACATCATATTCGTTGTCTTTAAAAGGTAAATTACAGATATCTGCTTTTACATCTGCCAAAGGCGAAAATAAATCGGTTGTCGTGTAATCCAGGTTTTTCTGCTTGCGGAATCTTTTATAAAAAGCTTGCTCCGGAGCAAAATGAAGTACTTTTTTCGGTGCTGTAAAAAAATCAGTCTGATCATTTAAATAAAGCCAAAGCAAACGATGTCTTTCTAACGAAAGTGTACTTGGCGAAAGTACATTGTTACGTTGTTTTCCGTATCCGTAAGGAAGAAAAGATCTAAAACTTTTTCCGTCAATAGGATCAGTAAATCTACTTCCTTTTAATGATAAAGCTAAAATAGGACGCGCCACATAACTCAAACGAATTAATAAAGGACGCGGGATTGTATTAAGTACTAATTTAAAAAGTTTTTTCATGGGGCAGTTTCGCAGAGTTACACAAAGGAGACACGGAGTTTCACAAAGTGTTTATAAATCTTTTTATGTTGTTTTTTAATATTTTTGAATCAAAATTGATAAGTAATCCTAATGGATAATTTCCAAGTTTCAGATAGGTTAGTATTTGCGCAAAATGTACATCGGTAAAAGCTTCGACAGTTTTTAATTCAATGACAATCGTGTTTTCGATTAATAAATCAATTCGATATCCATGATCTAGTTTTATGTCTTTATAAATTATGGGTAAAACTTTTTGGCGTTCAACAGTTAAGCCGGCATTTACTATTTCATAATATAAACATTCTTGATAAGCTGATTCTAATAAACCAGGGCCAAGCTGTTTGTGAACTTCAATCGCTAAACCAATAATTTTATATGTAATTGCATCTAATCTATTACGAGATTCATTGTTTTCTTCAAACATTTAAAAGGCTTGTAAAATAAATAATTTTGTGAATCTTGGCGTATATCTTTGTGAATCTTTGCGGAATAACTATAATACTAACGGCACTTTTCTAAATTCGTCTTCTTCGTTGCTTTCGATTCCTAAAGCTTTGTAGATGTATTGGAAAGTCGATAATAATTCTGGTTTACCATCAATTAATGCCACATCATGTTCGAAATGCGCACTTGCTTTTCCGTCTGCTGTTGTGATTGTCCAGCCGTCTTTATGTTGTTTGATGTTTTTTGTTCCCATATTAATCATAGGTTCAATGGCAACCACCATTCCTTCAACAAAAAGTTTTCCACGACCGCGTTTTCCGTAGTTTGGCATTTCAGGTTCTTCGTGCATTTTTTGCCCTAAACCATGTCCAACCAATTCACGAACCACTCCGTAACCGTGAGATTCTGTATATTTTTGAATCGCATTTCCAACATCTTCTACGCGATTTCCTGCTTTAAATTCTCTAATTCCAACGTAAAGAGATTCTTTAGTTATCTGCAAAAGTTTTTTAACTTCCGGAGCAACTTCTCCAATTTCGAAACTATAAGCGTGATCTCCATGATATCCGTTTTTGAACGCACCGCAGTCTACAGAAATGACGTCACCACTTTGTAAAGGAATATTATTCGGAATTCCGTGTACAACCTGAGAATTCGGACTCATACAAAGTGAATTCGGGAAACCGTACAATCCTAAAAAGCTAGGAACTGCACCGTGATCACGAATGAATTCTTCGGCTAATTTGTCCAGATATAATGTAGTAACTCCTTCTTTAATTTCAGAAGCAATCATTCCTAATGTTTTCGATACGATCAAAGCACTTTCGCGCATCAATTCGATTTCTTCTCTCGTTTTTTGGATAATCATATTTTTCAGATTTTCAGTTCGCAAAAGTACAATTTTAATATTATTTTTTGTCTAAAATTTTTCGCTGCGAATTAGGTTTTTTTGGCCACGAATTTCACGAATTTTCACGAATTGCTTTGTCTTTAAAAATTCTGCTAAACTATAATTCGTGTTAATTCGTGAAATTCGTGGCAAACTTATTTAATTTAATATCTCAGAAAAAAGCCATAAATTAGTAGTAAAATGTGATAATCATGGAAACTGCTACAGATCAAGATATAGTTAAAATAAAAGCTTTGCGAAGAATGCAGCGAAGTGCTTTGGCGCTTTTAGGTTTTGCCGTGCTTCTTTTTATAATTGCTATTTATTTTAAAATTCCAATTTTGCAGGCTTTTAGCGAAGCGGCAATGGTTGGGGGAATTGCCGATTGGTTTGCGGTTGTAGCTTTGTTTCGTCATCCGCTTGGGATTCCGATTTGGCATACGGCTATTATTCCCACGAAGAAAAATGAAATTGGAGAAAACCTAGGAAATTTTGTTTCAGAAGAATTTCTGAATCGGGAAAAATTAGAAATTAAACTCGATGAATTCAATTTTGCTACAAAAGCTTCAGAATGGCTTTCGCAGGAAGAAAATGCAGATAAAATTGCCAATGCAGTTGCAGTAAATATTATTCCCGGAATTTTAAAAACAATAAAAGATGAAGATGTTAGAAGATTTATTCAGGTTCAATTTAAAGAAAAATTGGAAGGAATAAATTTTGGAGACTGGGTTGCTTTGGCTCTGGAACCTTTGCAAAAAGGAAATGTAAAAGATCAATTGCTGACCAATCTTCTAGAAGTTATAAGTTCTGAGTTGACCAATAACAAGGATTTAATTCGGAAAAAAGTAAAAGCTTCAACACCTTTTTTGAGTTTTGGTCTTGCTGATAAAAGTATTACAGAAGGTGTTTTTAATGGTTTGCAGGATTTTTTAAACGAAGCTAAAAAACCGGAAAGTGAGATTAGAATTAAAATAGATGAATACGTTTATAACTTTCTCGAAAAAGTAAAAAACTCCGAAGAAATGCGAATTAAAATCAACGATATGATTTTGAGTTTTGCCGGAAAAAAAGAAGTTCAGGATTACATTAACGGAATTTGGGATGAAATAAAACTTTCGATAACGAATGATTTAAACAAAGGTGACGAATCGTCTATTAAAAACAGTATTTCGGGTTTAATTCAAACTTTCGGAAATGGTATTAAAGAAGACACGATTATGATTGATAAAATCAATAATTTCATCAAAAATGATTTGCTTTCGGTTCTTCTAAACAATAAAAAAGTAATTGGAGATTTAATTTCGTCAACCGTAAAAAGCTGGGACGGAAAAGAGGTTTCTGAAAAACTGGAACTTGAAATAGGAAAAGATCTTCAATATATTAGAATCAACGGAACTTTAGTAGGAGGTATTATTGGGCTTGTGATTTATGGTGTTGAACAATTGTATCATTATTTTATTATCTGATAAAAACAAGAATGTCAGGCTGAGCGAAGTCGAAGCCCTTTTTGGTTCCATAAGCCTTCGACTTCGCTCAGGGTGACAAAACGGGTATATAAAATTAAAAACCATATAAGAAATATAAGTTTAATAAAGCTTTAGCGCTTTAATTAAATGAACTTATATTACTTATATGGTTTTAATGGTTTTCTACAAAAGCGAATGACAAGTCATTGCGTTTGGCTGCTGCACTCCCATTAATTCTAAAATAGTAGGAGCGATGTCACCTAGAACACCATCCTGAATATTTTTCAATTGTTTGTCCACTAAAATAATCGGCACTGGGTTTGTTGTGTGCGCAGTATTTGGGCTTCCGTCAGGATTGATCATTGTTTCGCAGTTTCCGTGATCAGCAATTACGATTGTTGTGTAGTCGTTTGCAAGAGCTGCTTCGATTACTTTTTTCGCGCAAGCGTCAACTGCTTCACAAGCTTGAATAGCTGCACTCATAATTCCTGTGTGACCAACCATGTCTCCGTTTGCAAAGTTTAGACAAACGAAATCAACTTCACCTTTGTTTAATTCAGGAACAAGAGCGTCAGCAAGTTCGAAAGCACTCATTTCTGGCTGTAAATCGTAAGTTGCTACTTTTGGAGAATTTCTCAAAATTCTTGATTCACCTTCAAAAGGAGTTTCTCTACCACCAGAAAAGAAGAAAGTTACGTGAGGATATTTCTCCGTTTCAGCAATACGAATTTGTTTTTTACCCGCTTTTTCTAAAACTTCACCAAGAGTTTCCGTTATATTATCTTTATTGTAAACCACTTTTACGTTTTGATACGTTTCGTCGTAGTTGGTAAGCGTTACATAATACAAGTTTAACTTGTGCATATTTTGCTCGTGGAAATCATGCTGAGAAAGTGCTTCAGTAAGTTCGCGCCCTCTGTCAGTTCTAAAGTTAAAGAAGATCACAACATCGCCTTCAATAATAGTTGCCAAAGGTTTTTGCTCTTCATTTACGATTACAACCGGCTCGATAAATTCGTCAGTAACATCGTGTGCATAACTGTCAAGAACACTTGCAACAGCGTTTGTAGATGGAATACCAACTCCATTAACTACTAAATCGTAAGCTAGTTTTACACGTTCCCAACGTTTATCACGGTCCATTGCATAATAACGACCAATGATAGAAGCAATTTTTACCGGAGTATCTTTAATATATTCATCTAAATCGTGAATGTATTTTGCTCCGGATTTTGGGTCAACATCACGTCCGTCTGTAAAAGCGTGAATGTAAACCTGATCTAAACCATACTCTTGCGAAGCGTCGATTAATCCACGTAAGTGAGAAGTATGAGAGTGAACACCTCCATCAGAAACTAATCCTAAAAAGTGTACTTTTTTATTGTTGTTTTTAGCGTAAGTAAAAGCATCGATTAACACTTGTTCTTTGGCAAGTGTTTTGTGCGCTACGGCTAAATTAATTTTTGCTAAATCCTGATATACAATCCTTCCGGCACCAAGGTTCATGTGCCCAACTTCACTATTTCCCATTTGACCTTCAGGTAAACCTACGTTTAATCCGTCAGTACGCAATTGTGCGCTTGGGTAATTTTTGTAAAGACTATTTATAAATGGAACATTTGCATTGTCTATTGCAGATACTTTAGGGTCAGGAGATTTTCCCCAACCATCTAAAATCATAAGGATAACTTTTTTGTTCATTACATTTTTGTTTTCTACAAAGATAAGTCATTTCTAAAATTTGGCGAGAAAGCTTTATGACATTTATGTTTAATAAAATGAACTGTAACAAAAAATACTAAATTAATTATATTACTCTTTATTTTTTAAAATTAATTCACGCTAAGCTCTTTTTCTAACCTTATTTTTGACAGCGTTATAGTCTATAAAATATTTTACACTTACAGAAAAAATATGTTTTAGAGCGTCGTTAGTCAATAAGCTCGTTACGTTGTGTTTGAAATCCTTATCAATAACACGTTCAAAATTAGAAGCGTTATTTCTGTATAAAGCCGAAAGCTGACTTCCGGGCGCAAACCACCATGAATAGGATAAATCGGCATTCCAGGAATAAAAACTTGAGTTTTTATTTTCGGTATATTGCGGATACGGATCTAAAGTTCCATCTGCTTCAAGCTTCAAAATATCTTTATTTTCTGCCGAAGACCAATATTGGCGAACCGCTAAATTAAGCGTCATCGTGCTGTTAATAGCATATTTTCCTGATATAGTATTGGCGTATGTAATAACGTCACGATTAGCAAAAACAACAGTTTCTGGAGTATTTTCGTTATCATCGTCGTCATAACCGTCGATATAACCTTTGTTGTTATTTCTTTTAAGAAAGCTAAAAGTATAAACCAGTAAAAGTTTATCATTAAAGCGATAACGCGGACTAATGTCGGTGCCATAAGCAGCTCTTCCGGGTTCATCAGCAACAGATAATGAAGGATTAATATCAATAGCAAATTTGTGATTGTAATTTGTTGAAATACTTCCCCAAAAATCAAATTTTCTCGGAATTATAACATATCGGTTGTCTGCTCTTGGTTCGTAATAATCATGAGATTCTAATGGCGAAACAGAAAGTCCCGCTCCGTAATAATTATTTTTTACAGTGCTTAAATTTACTTCTGCTTCAATTCGGTTTGCCTGAACTTTTCCGGAGTCTTTATTAAACTCAGAGTACATTTCATAGTCAATTCTAAAACTATTAAAAAGCTTCGTTGGGTTTAGAATTCTGTAATTGGCATTTCCGTAAAAATTATAATAATTGGTATAGAAATTAATTCCCAAATCATTTGGGTCAAAATCTTTAGAAACAAAATCAGTACCTAAACTATAGCGATATTTACCGCTTGTTTCTGCAAATCCCACGGTTGAGAAAACGCCGTTTGTATCTTCTTTATCATTTATAGAACTGTATTTTACATTTCCAAACAAGCTATACGTGTTGGCTTTAGTATTTAAATCCCAGGCTAAACCTGTTACATTCGCATCTTTATAATGACCATTTCTGGTAACATTTGTGTTTATAAAAGTAACCGATGAATTTTTTCTAAAACGCTGATCCAGTACCAAAACATTATAGTTGGTAAGCGGTTCTACCACTTCACGTCTGGTTTCGCCGGAAATAGTATCTTTTATAGTCGCAAAAGTTTTTTCGGTAACCGCATTTAAAATTCCAACTCCCAAACCATTTTTAGTTCTTCCTGAAAGTTTTAAAGCATTTATAAGATTCACGTTTTGTACGGTTTCAATAACTTCTTCATTGTCTTTTAAATCTGGTTCAACAGAAGGTTTACCGCCAATTCTTCTCGAATAAAACATATTTCCTTTATTGAATAAATCAGTTCCTTCGGTAAAAAAAGCTCGGTTTTCATTGAATTGCTGCTCAAACGGACCTAAATTCAAAATCTGATCGTCGTATTTTGTCTGCCCAAAATCAGGAATTAAAATAGCATCAACAGTAAAAGCATCTGTGATTCCGTATTTTATATCCATTCCGCCTTTTATGGTAGCGTATGTTTTTTGTCCTTCACCGGCATTCAAGTAATAAGAAGCATAAGGCATAAAAAACAATCGGGTAGGAGGTTTTATGTTTTCAATTCCTTCTAAAGTTCCGGCTTGCTGCGTAAAAGTTCCAATTTTTTTATCGACAAAGTTCCACGTGTACTTATAACGGGTGCGTTTTACTTCCCTGAAAAAATTAATTCCCCAAGTTTGTTTGTTTTCCTGCGAAAAGCGTAAAGCCGAATATGGAATTTTTATTTCAACAACCCATCCATTTTCAGTAATCGAAGCTTTGCTGATCCAAACAGCATCCCAGGAATAATCTTCACCATTTGCATCTGTCATAATACAATCTGCCTGAACATCAGCCGCAGAAACGTAAAACATAAAATCCTGCTGGCCGTCATTAAAACCATTTATAAAGACGCCAAAAATATCTGCAGTTCCAAAATTATCACGCTGCGAAATCTCTTTTAAAATTTTATCAGGTTCATCATCATACATCATGGCGCCAATATAAATGGCGTCATTATCATACAAAACTTTGACAGTAGATTTTTTATTCTCCGGAGCAGCTTTTCCGTTATCAGGTTCTAATGTGATGAAGTCTGAAGCAATTGTTGCATTTTCCCATGCGCCTTCCTCTAGCTTTCCGTCAATAGAAATGTTTTGCGAAATAGACTTCGCCTGCAATGCCTTTTTTTGACTGAAACACAAAAAAGTAGATAAAAGAAACGTTAGAAAAACAAGTTTGTTCATGAAATTTTGAGCGAAAAATGATTGTAAAAGTACTTTAATTTAAGAATAATAGACTTCATTTTGTTTCACTTGTTACACTTTAAGTTTCAAAATTTCCACTTTTTTCAGCTTTTTTTAAGAAAAGCAGCTAAAATATTATGATTTTTTGCATGAGAAAAAATCTTACAGAAAGATCTAAATTGTGTTAATAATGTTAAATTTTCAACAAAAAAAGCCTGATTTACAGGGTTTTATTTTGAGGATTTTCAAAAATTTCTACTTTTGCCTTACCCAAATTTATTATTAACCTAAAGAAATTCAATGATTTACAAAATTTATCCGCTGATGGTGTTTTTTCTGTTATCTTTTGGAAAAGATTCAAAAAACACTCCCGAATTGAAATCTGTAAGAACAAAAGGTATTGCAAAAGTTGAAACAAACCTTTCTGTCGAAGCAAGAATTGAAAATGTTTATAATACATTAAATCCAAACAATTGTAAACTTCCTGAGCTTAGAACTTTTACTGAAGCTGTGAAAGGATTTTATCTTTTAAAAGAAAGAGGAATTGTTCAAAAAAACATCCTAACCTTAATTGATTTTAGTCTTTCATCAAACACCAAACGTCTTTGGGTAATTGATATGACTACCAATACGGTGTTGTTTAACTCTTTAGTGGCTCACGGAAGAAACACAGGAGAAGAATTTGCTTCAGCATTTTCTAACTTAAACTCTTCATTTAAAAGTAGTTTAGGTTTTTATGCAACAGGCGAAATCTATCAAGGAAAACATGGTGCTTCATTACGTTTAGACGGTCTTGAAAGAGGTTTAAACGACAACGCCCGCGAAAGAGGAGTTGTAATGCATGGAGCTGATTATGTTTCTGAATCTTTCATTAGAGATCACAAAAGATTAGGCAGAAGCCAAGGCTGTCCTGCTGTTCCTGTTGAATTGACAGACGAAATCATTCAAACTATTAAAGACAAATCATGTTTGTATATCTACCATCCGTCAAGAAGCTTTACGATGGAAGAAAGGTTAATCTCTTAACTTAGTATACAAATCTGAATCAAGATTATAAATATCAGCTCTGAAAATGAGCTGATTTTTTTTGCTCCAAGCCGTCCAATACCATTGATATAAAGCATATTTTTTTGTAATTTTAAAACTCATGGTTTTTTTAGACGCAATTATCGTATCAATTTTTACTTTTGAAAACCTTTCAGGATCATCTAAAATGTGTTCAGCCAATTCAAGCGGATTTTCAACACGTACGCAGCCGGAACTTAGTGAACGATTACTGCGCTCAAAATAATTTCTGTGGTTGGTATCATGCAGATAAACACTGTGGTGATTTGGAAACAAAATCTTCATTAATCCTAATGAGTTATTATAACCCGGACTTTGAACATATCTGTAATTATTAGGTTTGTTTTCGTTCCACGCATGCGGATCTACAACATTTCCTGATGTGTCGTAAATCGTTATGTTTTTCTTTGCTAAATAATTTCGGTTGCGTTTCATTGCCGGAACAACATCTTCCTTTAAAATAGTTGGCGGGACAGTCCAAGTTGGGTTAAAAACAACCGTTTTTAAAACAGATGTAATAATAGGTGTTTTTCTTTTACTTGTTCCTACCACAATATTTCTAACTAAAGTTGTGTCCTGATTTTCAACAACATTTAAGCTGTAATCTGGAATATTGATCAGAAAATAATTTTCGGCAAATTCATTCGGATACCATCTCCAGCGTTCTAAATTGGCAATAATCTGTTGTTTTCTTCTTTCTTTAGAATAGTTTAAAGCGCTGATAGTTCCCGGACCAATAACACCATCATCGGCTAAACCGTGTCTTGCCTGAAATTTTTTGATTGATTCGAAAGTCTTTTGATCGTATTTGTCTGTAAGACTGTCTTTTCCAGTCATGTCTTTCCAGAATAAAAGTTTCTTTTTGATGTTAATTACGGCATTATTGGTATCATTTAAAGTGATTTTCTTTAAAGATTCAATAGTGGCAATATCTTCATCAGGAAATGAATTAATAATTTCAAGTGATTTCAATAATTCTTTGTATACGATAGATTTAGGCTGAACATTTTCAACAATGCTGTCTAATTTGTTTTTATTGAAAGCATTAATCAAAACGCTGTTTACATCAAATGTTTTTTCGTCTAAATCCCAATCTGTATATAATTTTTTAGGATCAAGTTTTCCTTTATATAAATGCTCTAAATATTTTTCAAAACTATAAGTCAGTAAAATATCATACGTTGCCAGGTCGGCATCGTTTAAACTGCTGATTCTTTTTTCAAATTTTTCCAGCTGTGCCGCTTTATAATCTTCTGGATTAAGTCCTAATTCTTCCGATTTTTCTAATTGAGATAATACATATTGTCTCTTTTTTAGATTTCCCCAAACGGTTTTATTTTCAGATGAAGTATAAAATTGCTTTAGCGTTTCACTTTTAAAAGTACTTAAAAGTGCGGTGTCAACTTCTACTTTTCGTTCATCAGTAAGTATAATTGCGGGTGCTTTTTTTACGGCAACGGGCGCTGGTTTAGGCTCATCTTTTTTGCAGCTAATTAGACTGATTACCAATAAAAAAAAGTAAAGTTTCCTCATTTTATAAATTTTTAAACATTAAATAATGTTCGCCAACATCTTTAATATCAAATGGTTCACCTAGGGGCTGGTATCCCATTTTTCTGTAAAAGCCAACGGCGGCGGTTCTAGCATTAAACCAAATCAAATCGACTTTGTTGTCATTGCAGTAGGTTTCGCAATGCTTAACTAAGGCTTCTCCAAATCCTTTTTTCTGATGCGTTTCTAAAACTGCCATCCCTCGAATTTGTGCTTGACTTTTTTCGGCAAATATAGGATTGATTTTATTGAATAACGAAATAATTCCTATTAAATCTTCATTATTAAATAAACCAAAATGATGTGTAGTGTCTAAATCATCTCCCTCAAAGATGCAGCTTTCGATAGGTTTGCCTTCTCTTAGTACTGGCTGGCGAACGATATAAGTTTCTTTTGATGGGATTTCTTTAATAATATTCATGATTTTTTAAAAATAATTGATTTTATAACTTTTTAATTTTAAATAGGTTATAAGAAAATGTTGATTTTAATTAATTTTTTTTGCCAAAAAGCTTGTTTTGAACTTAACTTTATTTTTATATTTGCACCAGCAATGCGAAAGTAGCTCAGTTGGT
>NZ_DLHA01000026.1:124806-124940 GCF_002482975.1 Flavobacterium sp. UBA7680
GTTCGAGCCTCGTCTTTCGCTCTAAAAAACCGAAATTTAATCGTTTCGGTTTTTTTATCAAACTTAAATAATTTTTGTTTTTTAAAATAAATTATTTATATTTGCACCCTGTTAATGCGAAAGTAGCTCAGTTG
>NZ_DLHA01000026.1:124978-146473 GCF_002482975.1 Flavobacterium sp. UBA7680
AGTTCGAGCCTCGTCTTTCGCTCTTCAAAAGCCTCAAACATTGTTTGAGGCTTTTTTGTTTCTGTTATTTTTTTAAACCATATAAGTGATATAAGTTATTATAAGTTTTTTGTCAAGCTTTTTTTAAATGAACTTATATAACTTATATGGTGGAAAACTTTATTTTAAACCGCTTAAATCGCTTTCTGGTTCTAGTTCTTCTGGAGTTTGGTTTTGTTTGAAGAGTCTTGCTTTTAGAGAACCTTTCAAAGTTATTTTATCTCCTTTTACTTCCAGCCAGCTTCCTTCTCTTAAACCTAAAACCGGAATTGCATTAAAAGCATGGAATTCTTTAATTCTGGTTTCGCGTGTTTCGCCCATATGCTGTGAATTCGTATCTGGATCTAAATAATGCGGATTCAAATTAAACGGAATCAATCCTAAAGTTTGAAAACTCGGCGGATAAATAATAGGCATATCGTTCGTAGTCTGCATTGATAAACCGCAAATGTTACTTCCGGCACTTGTTCCTAAATATGGAGTTCCGCTTTTAACTTTTTCGGCAAGCAATTGCATAATGTTGTTTTTATATAGCTGTGAAACAAGCAAAAAAGTGTTTCCGCCGCCGGTAAAAAAACCTTTGGCATTTTGTATGGCTTTTTCGGGGCTTTCAAATTCATGAATTCCCTGAAGTTTAATATTTATAGAAGCAAATACTTCTGCTGCTTTTTTGGTGTATTCTTCGTGGGATATTCCGCCAGGTCGTGCGTACGGAATAAATAAAACAGTGGTACAGTTTTTAAAATGTAATTGTAACGTAGGTAGTAAATAATCTAAATAACTGCCGCCGTGCAGTGTAGATGTGCTGGCGATGATAATGCTTTTCATAATTCTAAACTCAAATTCTATTTGATAAAGATATTAAAAAAAAGTCTGTCTAATATAATTGAGATATTGCAGTTTAATTAACATATTTTTACCAACTCATTAATACTAAATTTGGAAGACATTAGGATATTTTTACCTTTTTAATAATTCCCTAATATTTTCATTTTGACAAAGAATATTGTATTTTTTTTAGTTGCAGTTATAAGTCAGAATTCCTGGTCTCAAAATCAGGAACGTACGATTATAAACGGGAAAATTACGGCAAATACAAATGATTTGGAAGGAGTGTATGTTGTCAATTCTCAAACTGAGGTTATGACGACTACTGATGCATCCGGAGCCTTTTCTATTATGGCAAAACCGGATGATGTGCTTATTTTTTCTTCGATTCAGTTTAAAGAAAACAGGGTTTCTCTTGCCTGCGAAAATTTTACCGATTTGAATTTTACCGTAAGGATGAGTTTAGTCGTGCATCAATTGCAGGAAGTTATTGTAAAAAGATACGATAATATAAACGCTGTTTCTCTGGGAATTGTTCCGGCGGGACAAAAATCATATACAGAAGCCGAAAGAAAATTACGTACTGCTACAGCTTTAGATGCTACAGCAAGTGCTACAGGAATGGTAGGCGGGTCAATTTCTGCAGATCCTCTTTTTAACTTTTTTTCAGGCCGAACGGCAATGCTGAAAAAAGAAGTGGAAGTAGAGCAGAAGGAATTTTTCATGAGGCTTTTAGAGAAAATGTTTACGCTGGAACATTTTGTAGAACGCTTAAAAATTCCGGCAGAATATGTAAAAGGTTTTGAATATTACGCTGTCGAAAATAAGCAGTTTACAAATATTTTGAACTCTAAAAATAAAACTTCAACCGAATTTTTGCTAGGCGAATTAGCGGTAAAGTATAAAGAAATAATTGCGAGTGAAGTTAAATAATACCCTACATATAATTTTAATTCTATTTTTTGTTCAAATTGGTTTTGGGCAAAATGCATCTTCTAAAGAAATTTTAGGACAAATCTTCGAAAAAACTACTTCGGTTGACGGAGTGAATATTATTAATAACACGACACAAGTTTCGACTATTTCTGATGCCGACGGGAGGTTTTCTATTGTGGTTAAAGAAGGTGATGTTTTGGTTTTTTCAGCAGTAAATTTAGAGCCTTATAAACGCCGAATTTCTGCCGAGGATTTAACTTTAAGTGTGCTCGTGATTAAAATGACGGCAAAAGAGATTGAATTGAAAGAAGTTAAAGTGAATGACAATCATGGAATTACGACTGAAAATTTAGGAATAGTTCCGCATGGTCAAAAAACATATACCCCTGCAGAACGAAAAGTGTATACTGCAACTTCTACTTCTATAGATAAAATCCTCAATAAAATTTCAGGGCGTACCGCAATGTTAAAAAAAGAGGTAAATGTGGAAAAAAAGGAGATGCTTTTCAGAAAAATTGAGTATCTTTTTGATGAAAATTATTATACCGAAAGATTAAAAATTCCGGTAGATGATATCAAAGGATTTCAATTATATTGTGTGGATGATGCCGAATTTGCCGTATCTTTGAATACAAAGAATAAAACAATGAGTATGTTTTTAATAACAGAGTTAGCTCGAAAATATCTAATAATTCTCGAAAATGAAAAATAAACTAGGAGTATTCGTTGTTTGCTTATTTTGTCAAATAATGCTTGGGCAAAATGGCTTAAGAAGGTCGCTGCACGGTCAGGTTACAAACAAATCACTTGCTATAGAAAGTGGTTATGTTATGAATATTAATGCAAAATCCAGAACTTTTATTGGTCCGGGCGGATTGTTTGATATTTTGGCCCAGCCAAAAGACACTTTAGTTTTTACCGGTTTGGCTTTTCAGTCTAAAAAAATTGTTTTAACTGAAAAAGACTGTGCGCAAATACTTTTTTCTGTGCCTTTAGATTTGGTAAGTAATGAATTAAAAGAAGTGGTGGTTCGTAAAGATTTAAAAGTACAATCGTTAGATAAAAATTCACAGAAATATGTTGATATGCAGTTTGAAGACGATAAACTGTCGACTGCAAAAAATACGGTAATGTATTCTGATCAAACGATTAAATACGGAATGGATTTCGTGAGAATTTTTAAAGATGTTAAAAAACTTCTTTCTAAGAATGATGTAAAAGAAGAAGAAATCACGGATATTGCCTTTGTCGAATATTCTAAAGCCAATTTTAAACCTGATTTCTTTACTAAAACCTTAGGTTTGAAAAAAGACGAAGTTGATTTGTTTTTGATGTTCTGCTCTAATGATCCGGAATCAAAAAGACATCTTAATGAAGATCAAAAATTTGAGTTGATTGATTTTTTAATCAACAAAAATGCTGAATTTAAAAAAGTGAATGCCTCTCAATAATGAAAAAAATATTGATTTATCCTTTAATCGGGATATTGTTTCTATCGCTTTCTTCCTTTGCATTTCATAAATTTTATGTGGGTGTTTTTCAGGTTGAATATGCGGCAGAAAAAAAAATGATTCAAATTACATCCCGCATTTTTGTTGATGATTTGAATAATGCACTGGAGAAAAAATACCATAAAAAAACTTTCGTAGGAACAGAAAAGGAAACTCCGGCAGATCTTGATTTGTTAAAAAAATATCTTGCTGAAAATTTCACTATTAAGATAAACGGACAATCAAAACCGATTACTTTTTTGTCAAAAGAAGTGGAAAGTGACGATGTTTTAATCTGTTATTCGCGAATAAAAGATATCGATAAATTTAAATCGATCGAAATTTCAAATACTCTACTTGTGGACTGGAGTTCTGAACAGCAGAATATTACACATATTTCAGCATTTGGTACTAAAAGAAGTGTCCTCTTTACAGAATCTTCAAGGAAAGAATTGTTAAAGTATTAATTAATATGTTAAATTAATATTTTAATTGTTATTTTCACACCCTGACAAAAATTACCATTAGACTTTTATGAAAAAGCTTTCATTATTATTAATTTTTCCTGCAATGTTAGTTGCTCAGGAAAAAGCTGCGACACCTAAGCAGCAAGGCAGTTACGACACAAACAAATTCAGCCAGATGTACGATTTGCTGGCAACACCAAACATGTTTCGTACAGCTTCTGGAGCACCGGGACCTGCTTATTACCAACAACAGGCAGATTATAAAATTGATGTTGAATTAGATGATAAAAATTCAAAATTAACGGGTGCTGAAACGATCACATATTCTAACAATTCACCAGATACTTTAGAGTATTTATGGGTTCAGTTAGATCAAAATCAAGCGAGAGCAAATGGACAGACTTCTTTAGCAGAAGGAGAAAAAATCAATCAGGTTTTAGCTCTTGATGGTTTTTCATCTAAATATTTGAAAAAAGATTTAGAGCGCGGTTTTAATATCGAACAGATAAAAGACGCAAAAGGAGCTCCAATGTCTTATACGATCAACGAAACGATGATGCGTATTAATTTGGCTGCGCCTTTAAAACCGGGAGAAAAAATTTCATTTTCTATAAAATGGTGGTATAACATCAACAATTACAGAAAAGAAGGCGGACGTTCTGGTTATGAATTTTTCGAAAAAGACGGTAATAAATTATATGTAATTGCACAATTCTATCCTAGAATGGCGGTTTACAACGATGTTGAAGGATGGCAGAATATGCAGTTCTGGGGAAGCGGAGAGTTTGCTCTTCCTTTTGGAAACTTTGATGTAAATATTACAGTTCCTGCAGATCACGTTATTGATGCGACAGGAGAATTAACAAACAGAAGCGAAGTTTTTACAGCAGAACAAGTGAAACGTTACGAGCAGGCTCAAAAATCATTTGATAAACCTGTTGTTATTGTAACTCAGGCTGAAGCTGAAGCAGCTGAAAAAGGTTTTTCTGAAAAGAAAAAAACATGGAAATTCAGTGCTAAAAATGTTCGTGATTTCGGAATTGCTTCTTCTAGAAAATTCATTTACGATGCAATGGCTGTAAAAATTGGCGGCAGAACTGTTATGGCAGAATCTGTTTATCCAAAAGAAGCAAACCCACTTTGGGGAGAAACTTCAACATTGACAGTTGCACACACTTTAAAAAGCTATTCTTCTCATACTTTTGATTATCCTTATCCAAAAGCGGTTTCTGTTTCTGCAGAAGATCAGGGAATGGAATATCCAATGATTTGCTGGAATTTTGGTCGTCCTGATGAAAACGGTGTTACGACTAAAGAGGTTAAAAACGGAATGATTGGGGTTATTATTCACGAAGTTGGACACACGTTCTTCCCAATGATTGTAAACTCTGATGAGCGTCAATGGACTTGGATGGATGAAGGTTTAAATTCATTTTTAGAATATTTAGCAGAACAGGAATTAGATCCAACTTTCCCTTCAAGACGCGGACCTGCAAAAAATATTGTTCCTTATATGAGCGGTGATCAGAAATTCTTAGAGCCAATTATGTCTAACTCTGAAACGATTCACCAATTTGGCAATAACGCTTACGGAAAACCAGCTACAGGTCTTAATATTTTAAGAGAAGTAGTTATGGGAAGAGAATTGTTTGATTATGCATTTAAAACATACGCAAACAGATGGAAATTTAAACATCCAACTCCAGAGGATTTCTTTAGAACAATGGAAGATGCATCTGCAGTAGATTTAGATTGGTTTTTTAGAGGATGGTTTTATTCAACTGATTTTGTAGACATTGGAATTAAAGATGTAAAACAATATTATGTTTCTGAAACTCCAACTGCTGATATCAAAGATGTAAAAGTGAGAAAAGGTCGTTTTGGATTCGAAAAAGGTCCTTTTGTTTACTTAGTTTCAGGAGATAATCCGGAAGTTAGTGCTTCAAGCAAAAAAGCATTAAAATTAGAAGATGTAAAACCATTGGCTGATTATGTGAACCAGACTTTTAGCGCTGAGGAAAAAGCAAGCATCAAATCGCCTAAATATTTTTATGAAGTTGAATTCAATAGACCAGGCGGGATGATTATGCCAATTCTTGTTGAAATTACTTATGAAGATGGTACAAAAGATAATTACCAATATCCGGCACAAATTTGGAGAAAAAGTAATGAGACAGCTAAAAAAGTTTATGCAACTACAAAAGCTGTAAAAAGCATTCAGATAGATCCAAAATTACTAACGGCGGATATCGATGTAACGAATAATTCATGGCCAAAGGTTGAACAAAAATCAAAATTTGACTAAGAACAAACTAAAAAGACTCTGAAAAGAGTCTTTTTTTTTAAGTAAATTTTAAAACTGTGCGCTTCAAAATTTAATATCTTTGTGGCACAACAAAAATAAAAGATATGTTTGGTATAGGAGGAGGAGAATTAGTTTTCATACTGTTTATAGTACTAATGCTTTTTGGTTCAGACAAAGTGCCGGAAATTGCCCGTACAATGGGTAAAGCGATGGCGCAGTTAAAAAATGCAACCAACGATATAAAAAGTGAAATTCAAAAAGGTGCAGAGGCCAATGGTCTTGACACGAAATCTTTGACTGATATTACGGGTAATATTAACGCACAAATTAATGATGCAAAATCTAATTTGTTAGGTGATACTACTAATTTATCCAGTAATCTGTTAGGTGAAACTGCCACAGAAATCGACCAGGTAAAAGAAGACATTGAATCACTTTCGGGACCTATAAAACGCCAAAAATAATATGCTTGAAAAAATTGAAAAATTAGATATCAATTTGCTTGTATATCTAAACGGTTTAGGTTCTGAAACATATGATAAATTCTGGCTGATTATTACCGAACAGGTGTATTGGACTCCATTCTTTTTATTGTTGTTTTATCTTATTTATAAAAAGATAGGAGGAAAGCAAACTTTGTACATATTACTTTTTGTAGCAATTTTGCTTGCTTTTACAGATCAGACTTGTAATCTGTTTAAACATACTTTTCAGCGTTTACGCCCTTGTAATAATCCCGATATAAAGGCAGATTTAAGAATTCTAATAATTAGAAATTCTTTTAGTTTCTTTTCAGGGCATGCTGCAAATACAATGGCTGTTGCTACTTTCTTATATTTGGCTTTAAAACGCCACTTTAAATATTTAGGCTTTTTATTCTTATGGCCTTTAATTTTCGCTTATAGCCGAATTTATTTAGGATTACATTATCCGGGAGACATTCTAACAGGATATTTCTTTGGAGCTCTTTTCGGTTTCTTAATCTTTTTGGCTTACAGAAGGTTGAAACCGCAGTATTTTCCGGGATAATTTTTAAAGGTTCTGAGACTCTAAGATGCTAAGTTTCTAAGTTTTTTCATATAGAATTTAGATAAATTGCCTCCAGCTTTAGCTGGAGATTTTATAGATCAAATTAAGAAGGCTTTAGCCAAAATACACTAAGTATTTGGCTAAAGCCTTTTTCTTTTTTTAGCTTTATTATCTCCAGCTGAAGCTGGAGGCTATTGAAATTTTTATTTTACAATATTCTTGAAATCGTTTTAATTATTTTCAAGAATTTTTCTTTCACTCCATTCTAATCCGGAAGGGAGTTCTTGTTTGCTGAATTCGATATGAATAACTCTTCTTCTTTCGTTGTTTGTGGTTTTGTTTGAAGCGTGAAATAATAAAGGTTTCATAATCATGATTCCGCCTTTTTCGACTTCGCAGATTGTTTCTGTTTCGTTTTCAAAATCCAGAGTTTCGATTCTCAAAATTCCTTTTGAATGGGAATTATTGATAACTTTTAAAGCGCCATTGTCTTTTGTAGTGGTATCAATATGAATTCTAATGGTAAAATTATCTTCTAAAATTTCTTTCGGCGGCTGAACCGCAAACTGATTTTGTTTTACAGTCCAATTTTCAAAATTTTCGGCTTCCATTTTTTTATCTACAGAAATAGTTAAATCCTGATGATAAGCCACAAACCAATTTGATTTTTCTGGTTTATCGAAGTAAATCGATTTGGTAATGAAGTATCCTTTTCCAAAATTAGATTCAATAATATTTTTTAAATTTTGATTGAAAATAAAATCTAAGGTTTCAGGCACTTCTTTATGAAATTGTCTGATGGCAAATAAATCCTGAGATTTTCTAAAAGTAGCATTGTCAGAATCATTTTCGGTTACATTTTCGATTAATGAAATCAGTTTTTTGATTTCATTTTCAGTATAAACATTGTTTATTATTGCAAAACCTTCAGAGTTTATTTCGGTGCTGTAATTCATGATTAAATTCTTGTTGAATTTTTTTATAGAAGTAGAACCCAAGGTTTGTCATTTCGACGAAAGGAGAAATCGCACAAGTTGCTCGACAAAGATTGACGATTTTCTTTGTGGAATTTCTAGTGCGATTTCTCCTTTCGTCGAAATGACAAAAATGAGATTACAATACTCTGCTTACTGTCAATCCATCACGGATTGGTAATAAAACCGTTTCTACTCTTGGATCATCTTTCAAAAGCTGATTATATTCTAAAAGTACTTTTGTGCTAACATCATTTGGGTGAACCGGTTCTAGGATTTTTCCGCTCCACAAAACATTATCAGATAAAATAATACCGCCTTTATTCATCTTTGGAACAATCATTTCCCAGTAATTGAGGTAATTTTCCTTATCAGCATCAATAAATACCAAATCAAATTTTATATCAATAGTTGGGATAATATCAATTGCTTCGCCTAAATGCTGAAAAATTTGATTTCCCCAAGGCGATGCATCAAAATACTTTCTTTGAAAATCAATTAATTCTTCCTTAATATCAATAGTATGCAATTGCCCATTTTCCTGCATTCCTTCGCATAAACAAAGCGCAGCATAACCGGTGTAAGTCCCGATTTCAAGAATATTTACCGGACGTATTAATTTTGACAGCATGCTTAAAACACGGCCTTGAAAATGACCGCTTAACATTCTTGGTAAAAGTATTTTTTGGTACGTTTCTTTATTAAGTTTGGCTAATAATTCTGGCTCATTTTCAGAATGCTGCTCGATATAATCTTCTAATTCTTGTGATATAAAATGCATCTTATAGTTGTTCTAATTGAATGCAAAAATACAAAAAATATCCGCTGACTATTTTGCATAAAAAAACCATTCGTTTAGGCGAATGGCTTTCTGTTTTTAGTTCTAATTTGAAAATTATTTTTTCAAAGCTTCATTTACTTCTTTAGCTGTTTTCACAGTTCCGTCTTTTGCAGCTTTTGCAGCATTTTCAACTTTTTCAGCTCCCTTTTTAGTAGCATCTTTTACATCGGTTGCCGCTTTTTTAGCTCCGTCTTTTACATCCTGAACGGCATTTTCAGTAGCATCTTTTGCTTTTTCAGCAGCATTTTCTGTTTTGCTTACAGCGCTGTCTTTAACTTCTTCAATATCTGTTGTTAGAGAGTCAACTTTGTTTCCAAGAGTTAATTCTTCATCTGCAGGTTTAGGCTCTTTCTTTTCGCAAGATTGTAATCCCAAAGCTAATAATGCAACAACAGCGAAACTTAAAATTTGTTTTTTCATAATAAATTGTCTTTTTAGGTTATAAAATTTAAAAGGTTATAAAGTGGAATAATAAAAATACAAATTTTAAAATTATGGCGCGCTTTGTAAGATTACTTTTCTTTTGAGTGCAAGACAATTCTTGTGCCAAATTTTTCCTTTTTAGAACTGAAGACTTAAATTTTTAGAAAAATTATTTTTTGATAAAATTAAACGTGTTGTATTTGTTTAATTTACGTTAGTTGATAACTAAAACATTTTCGCTTTTTGCAAAATCGGTTAAAGTAATATTGAAAAATACAGTTAATTCTTTACCCGCTTTTACAACTCCAAGTGCAGCAGACGGAGGTGTCATTTCAAAATCAGTAAAAGTCATTTTGTTAGAACCCTGTAATACAAAATTACCATTATCATAGGTAGTTACTTTTACTTGTGTTTTGAAATCTTTACTAACTCCGGCAATAGTATAAGTTCCGGTTAAAACCCACATTGTTTCGTTTACTTTATCAGCAGATTTTAAAACATATCTAATGTTTTTATGTGTTTTGATATCTAAAGATTCGTAAGCGACATCATCCATACTGGTTTTACTGCTTTTAATACTTTCGGCTAATAATGTAATTGTCAAATTTTTAATATCAGTTATTTTAGAATCTGTGATAGTTAAATAGGCGCCGCCGGTTCCTTCTGTAGATTTCATAACCCAATCGTGTATATTAGAAGTTCCTGCAACTTCAAAAGTCGATTTTGTGAGGGTATATTTTCGCTGCGCATTTACTTGTAATGAAAATAGAATTACTACTGCTAATAAAATTGATTTGATCGTTTTCATTTGTTTGTGGTATTTAGTTAAATCTAAGATCAGTTCATAATTCATTTTGGGTTTGATTATAAATTCCTGTCTTTTTCTTAGATCAAATTTATTGCGAACGAATAGTAAAAGAACTGATAAAAATCATGGTTAAGATTATATTATATTATTATAGTAAAGGTTTAATTTAAGAATCATTCAAAAAAATGACAAAAGTGATTAACTTTGCAGCATGCAAATCGAGAAAAAAGACATAAGAGCCTTATCAAAAGATCAGTTACGAGATTTTTTTGTCGCAAATAATGACAAAGCATTCCGTGGAAATCAAGTGTATGAATGGCTTTGGAGCAAAGGAGCACACAGTTTTGAGGATATGACGAATGTTGCTAAAACAACACGTTCTATGCTTGAAGAAAATTTTGTTATCAATCATATTAAGGTTGATACCATGCAGAGAAGCAGCGACGGAACAGTTAAAAATGCGGTCCGCCTGCACGACGGATTAGTTGTAGAATCGGTTTTAATTCCAACAGAAACCAGAACAACAGCTTGTGTTTCAAGTCAGGTTGGGTGTAGTTTAGATTGTAATTTCTGTGCAACTGCACGTTTAAAAAGAATGCGAAATCTGGAGCCGGGAGAAATCTACGATCAGATTTTGGCAATTGATAAAGAAAGCCGTTTGTACCACAATCATCCGCTTTCGAATATTGTTTTTATGGGAATGGGCGAACCTTTAATGAATTATAATAATGTCATTAAAGCGATCGATATGGTTACATCGCCAGAAGGATTAGGAATGTCGCCAAAGCGTATTATGCTTTCGACATCAGGAATTCCGAAGATGATCAAGAAAATGGCCGATGATGATGTGAAATTCAAATTAGCAGTTTCCCTGCATTCCGCAATTGATGAAACCCGCGCTAAGATTATGCCTTTTAGTAAAAACTTTCCTTTGAAAGATTTGCGTGAAGCATTAGAATATTGGTACAGAAAGACCAAAAGCAAAATTTCATATGAATATGTAGTTTGGAAAGGAATCAACGACGATAAAGCTTCGATTGATGCGTTGGTAAAATTCTGTAAATACGTACCGTGTAAAGTCAATTTAATTGAATACAATCCAATTGATGATGGAGAATTTCAACAAGCTTCAGAAGAATCTATTTTAGCTTATATAAAAGCGTTAGAAAATATTGGAGTTGTTGTAAAAGTGCGTCGCAGCCGCGGAAAAGATATTGATGCAGCTTGCGGACAATTGGCAAACAAAGAAGCGGATGCCGTTTAGTCCCTACGGGACAAAAGTGGTATCGCGCAAATGTTGTCTACCGATATATAATCTCTACGAGATATACTCCGTTAGGAGTTACAAATAGGTAGCTAGTCCCTACAGAACAAGCAATATCGGGCAATGTTTTGCCTACCGATATTTAATCTCTCCGAGATATTCCAATAGAGTTGGTAAACATATACTCCGTTAGGAGTTACAGATCGGTAGAAAAATAATGATTAAAACGTAGAGAATGTCCCGTAGGGACTACATATAAATGTAAAATTTACGATATTATAAAAATTAAAAAAAGCATTAAAAACAAGGCTGAAATCTTGTTTTTAATGCTTTTTTTGTGGGCAAAAAGGGATCTTATTTTTTCAAATCTATTTCTTCTGTTACGCCGTCTTTTGTTACAGAAGCCAGAGTATCGCAATCTCCATTGCCATAATCAATAGTAGCCGAAGCCTCATTTTTAGTTATTTCAACAACTCCTTTTACTGGAAAAGATTTTCTGCATGAAGCTTTAAATTCCAGAGGAGTCGTAATTTCTGCAGCATAAGTATCTCCGTTTGGTAAAGTTGTAGTACCGCTTCCAGTCACTATAAAAACATTATCTTCCCAATTGAACCAAGTGTTGTAACCGGCAGTCATTTCTTTTACTAAAGAACCTTTTCTGATATAAACCTTTCCGTCATCAAAAGTAATAGTCAAATCAATTGCGGCAGTTAAAACCGGATGCGCTTCTGCCAATAAATCAGTCGATTTTACCGTTCTAATAATGCTTTTGCTTCCTTGAAGTTTTTTACCATTATGATAAAAACCTTCAAATGTATAACTGATCGTTTGTGTAGAAGCCGAAAAATCATTAGAAAATGAAACTACCATTTTTCCTTTTACCGTATTCCCGTTATCAAGCATACAGCCATCAACGCCAAAATCTATTGTTTTTGTAAAAGTATTATTCGTTAAAACTGTTGTAATAACAGCACATTCAGGCAAAAAGTGTTTTATGTTTCCAGAAGGTTTGCTGTTAACGTTTACCTGAGAGATAAACTGATCTTCAGCAATATTCGTAACATCTTCAATAGAGGCGTCTATTTTAGAATTTGCAATTATTTCGTCGTTAGTAATGACCTTACTAGTTCCGTCATTTGTGTTTTCATCAGAATTACAACTTGTAAATAATGATAAAGCGATACAGGTACCAATTAATAAAAATTTTGTTTTCATAATAAATAGTTTTTTTGGTTTTACTTTTCAATGAATTCAAATTAGTTATTAGATTGAGGTGTTTTTGGATTGTTTTTTTTAAATTAGTGCATATTTATAGATATACTAACATAAAATAGACAACGTTTTTTTATTTAAAATAGTATATTTGAAATCGAAATGAATATTACTTCACAAATAAAACAGCCTATTATTACCGAGATGGAACTTTTTGAAAAAAAGTTTCACGAATCGATGACTTCAAAGGTTGCGTTGCTAAACAGAATCACCTATTATATTGTAAACAGAAAAGGAAAACAAATGCGTCCGATGTTTGTTTTCTTGACAGCAAAAATGGTTTCTGGCGGCATTGTAAACGAAAGAACGTATCGAGGTGCTTCGGTTATTGAATTGATCCATACGGCAACTTTGGTGCATGATGATGTGGTGGACGACAGTAATCGCCGCCGTGGATTTTTCTCTATAAATGCACTTTGGAAAAACAAGATTGCTGTTTTAGTTGGAGATTATTTACTTTCAAAAGGATTACTGCTTTCTATCGATAATGGTGACTTTGATTTACTCCGAATCATTTCTGTAGCCGTTCGCGAAATGAGCGAAGGTGAATTACTTCAAATAGAAAAAGCCCGCAGACTCGACATTACCGAAGATGTTTATTATGAAATCATCCGAAAAAAGACCGCGACACTTATTGCGGCTTGTTGTGCTCTTGGCGCAAAATCGGTAATTGAAGATGATATTCAAGTGGAGAATATGCGCAAATTTGGCGAATTAATCGGAATGGCTTTCCAGATTAAAGACGACTTATTTGATTACAGCGAAGAAGCTATCGGAAAACCAACCGGAATCGATATTAAAGAGCAAAAAATGACTTTGCCTTTAATTCACGTTTTAAATACCTGTACTCCACAGGAAAAAAAGTGGTTGATAAACTCCATCAAAAACCACAACAAAGACAAAAAACGCGTAAAAGAAGTTATTGCCTTTGTAAAAGATAATAATGGTTTGGCTTACGCCGAAAACAAAATGGTGCAATTCCAGCAGGAAGCACTTTCACTTCTCCAAAACTTTGAAGATTCAGAGTATAAAGCTGCTTTGACTTTGATGGTGAATTATGTAATTGAGAGGAAAAAGTAATGTTTTTTAAATATGAAATAGATTTAAGTTTCTAAAAGCGAAATGTTAACTTGCTTGCCAATTTTGTTCTAATAAGGATTTCATTATTCGGTCAGAATCTTTACATTTTTTGCTTTCATTTTTATTCATGTATGATGTTATATAGTCATATTCTGCTTCTAGTTCCCTAAATATATTTTCTATAGTACAATTTTGATTACTTAATTCCGTTTTTAATAATGAGTAGTAAAGTATTTTACCAACATACCATTCTAAATGAAGCCACAAATTTGAGTACTCATTAATCATATCTCCCGAATGAACAATTTGGTTTCTATGTAAATATATCCTTTGTAGCTGATGCTCGATAGACTGCTTTGAACTATTTATACGATTAGATATCCATTTTAATTTTCCTTCACTAATTGGTTTGGCAAAATCTAAATATTCATATGCCAAAAGTTCAGAACATTCACTCAAACTTCTAAATCTATTTTCGATATCGCTATTATCAAGCAACCACTCATACCATTGTAATTGCCCTTTTGGAGTCGAAAAATCTTCAAATTCATTTATGTCTAAGGAAATAAAACAGTTTCCATTCTGTTTGTTTAAATTTTTTATTCTTTCTATTAATGAATTGAAATCTCTTGCGATAGCACCAATACTTAGCGATTTTCCCAAAATATGTTTTATACTCTCAATATCGCTATTAAAAATTCTATAAGGTAAAACTGTTTCTAATGAGGTCCATAATAATGAAAGAGAATTTTCTATGGATTTAGAGCCTAAAGCTAGATTGTAGTAATATATACTTTTTTGGAGAATTGGGTTTTCGGGATATTTTATTTCTGATTCATTATCAAAAACTATTTCTGTATTTCTGATTAATGAATCTCGTAAAGTATTTTTTCTAGAAGGAACACTTATTGGATCACCATTAATTGTTGCCCTGGTAAATCTTTTATTGTTTTCTCTTTTCCAAAAATTGTCTTTAAAATAATCTGTAAAGGGTACTAACGTTTTACGATCTCTTCCTATAACTAATTTCTTTAAAAGAATGTCATATTGACTTCTTATATGAGCATTTGGATCAATAGTACTAGCATCGTACCTTAATACCATATCACTTTTTCTCATTTTTTTGTATGTGGGTAAATTTTCAGTAATTTCGGAAACTTTTAATATTTCAATTGATTTAGATTCTTTTATAAGATTTATAAAATCCGTTGTTTCTTTGATTTCCTTTCCAATCCGAATCAAAAAAGTATAGTTTTCTGGATGAAAGTTGAAAAATGTAATTATTCGATTTACAGTAATTCGATATTTTTTTTCTATCCATCTTCGTAATACTTCATTAATTGAGGAAATGGAATATCCATTGTAGAGCATTAAAGATATATAGATGTCTATTAATAATGATAAGCGTTTTAAAGTTATGTGCGGATGGGATAGATCATGATAATTAATTTTTGTTAATTCTTTTATTAAGGAAGAGTAATAATATTTGTCTAATTGTACCTCAAATATTTTAAGTTGATGAGATAAGGCTCTAATTTCTGTTAAGTCTTTTGCAGCTGTATCAGAATTTATTTTTTTTACATCGTAATTTATTATGAAATCTTTTAAATCAGTAAAATATGTTTCAATGATTAAGTCTTGGCGAATGTTTTGTTTTATAAAAGTTGATCGAGCTTCTAACAAAACAGAGGAAAGATTTCTGTTTGTTCTTATTCTTTTAAATGATAGTTCACAAAGTTTAACAAGTTCTTTTAGTTGAGTATAACCATTTATTGTACGATGCTTTTTTGATATAGATTCTTCATAATCACATCGCTGTATTATTCTTTCAGATAAGAATTTTTCAAAAGGGGTCATATCTTTATGCCAATTATCTTTTCTCGTTACCCACATACAATTTAATTATTAATTTTTTATTAAAAATTTAAGCACTATAAAAATATGCTAAAAATTGATTGATAAATTTTTATTTTGATATTTTTTTATCTAATTAATTATTTTTTTAATCAAAATAATATTAAAATATAGATAAATATTCATTGTTTGTTGGTTTTTGCAAAAGAGTATAATTGATTTTTTCTCACCTTCATGCAACCATTTCAAATCGACATGCGTCTATGCTAATAGAAGTCTGTTTCTAAACCAAAACCGAAAAGCTTATTAATGAAAATTATTCATTTACATCAAGAAGAAACTAAAATCATAAAGCTTGCTGTCGAAAATAATCGACAAGCACAGCAGCAGATTTACAGTAAGTTTTCTTCGAAAATGTTAAGTGTCTGCCGACAATATATAAAAGATATTCAGCTGGCAGAAGATGTAATGATTACAGCTTTCATGAAAGTATTTACGAATCTGAAAAACTTTGAACATAAAGGAAGTTTTGAAGGCTGGATTCGCCGAATTATAGTTAACGAATGTATTTCTTATTTAAGAGTTCAGAAAAAAGTAAAATTTACCGAAGATGAATTTTTTACAGAAGAAAGTTTCAACGAAATCGACAGTCAGTTTACCGTTGATCAGATTCAGTTTTTAATTGATGCTCTGCCGGACGGTTATAAAATGGTTTTCAATTTATATGCTATTGAAGGATATAAACATAATGAGATTGCCAAGATGTTAGGAATTAATGAAGGAACATCAAAATCGCAATTATCGCACGCCAGGAAAATGCTGCAAACACAAATTACTATTCTAAAAAAACAAGATAATGGAACCGAATAATTTTGAAAAGGATTTCCGTGAAAAACTAAACCAACGCAAAATTGAACCAAGTGAAAAAGCCTGGGACCGATTAGATGCGATGTTGAGTGTTGCAGAAGAAACTAAAAAACCAAGAAAAAATAGAAAATGGCTATACATTGCCGCCAGTATTGTTGGATTTTTATTAGTTGGAACTTTCTTTTTCAATCAAAAGAAAGATGCGATTGAAACACCTAAAACTGTTGTAATTGAAGAGAATATTAAAAAAGATTCTGTTGCTAAACCAGTTTTGAATAAAGTTGAATCCGTTCAAACTGAAATTGTAATTGCCGAAAAATCTCCAACAGAAACTGCAGCGCAAAAATCAAATAAACAAGAAAATAACTCTAATCAAACACCAAATAAAACCATTAAAAATGAATCAAATCAAATAGCGGAGTCTTCAGTCATCATCAAAAATAATCAAGAAAAACAATCAAATACAAATCCAATCGCAATTACCGAAAATCCTAAAAAAGAGAACACAGATCAATTACTCGAAGCGGCCGAAAAAACCGTTTTGGCTCAAAGTTCAGTAAAAAAATCAAAAGTAAAAATCAATGCTTCTGATTTACTGAATCAAGTCGATGGCGAATTAGAACTTTCGTTTAGAGAAAAAGTAATTACAAAAGTCAACAAAAACTATCAAACCGTAAAAGTCGCTTTAGCAAACAGAAATCAGCAGGAGAAAGAATAAAGAAGCAAGAAACAAGAAACAAAAGTACAGATTTTCAGTTCCGAAGGAACGATCCATATTGTAGCGTCGGGTTTCAACCCGATGGAGATGCAATAAAGAAGCGAGAAATAGGAATATAGATTTTCAGTTCCGAAGGAACGATTCATATTGTAGCGTCGGGTTTTCAACCCGATGGAGATGCAATAAAAAAGCAAGAAAATAGAATATAGGTTTTCAGTTCCGAAGGAACGATTCATATTGTAGCGTCGGGTTTTAACCCGATGGAGACAGAATAAAAAATTTACCATTAATAATTAACAATTCACAATTAAAAAAATCATCATCAATCACAATCAAATTAAAAAATCAATCATGAAAAATTTTACCATTTACCTCGTAATCCTCGTTTTCTTATTCGTAAGTAAAGTACTGGGGCAGGAAACCTTTGAATCAAGAGCAAAGCAAATTGCCAATAAGATTGAAAAGATTACCAAAGAAGAAAAAGAAACCTTAAAACAAGAAATTGAAGCCGTAAATATTCAATTATCAGAAGGAAAAATTACACAAGAACAAGCTGATAAACGCAAAAAAGAATTGGCAGAAGCCCGTGCTGTAATTATAGAAGAAAAAGTGACTTTGGCACAAAACGAACTGAATGATTTGGTTCAGCAAAAAGTCGACGGAAAAATCAAGGAAGATTCTTCTAAAGTCTACATGATTCGATGGAAATCTAACAGACATGATAAAGATTCTATTCACGGCGAAAAAAGAACAACATCACAATTTGTATTTGCAATGGGTTTAAACAATACAATGATCGACGGAAAACTACAAGATTCAAATTACCGTTTTATGGGTTCGCATTTTTACGAATGGGGTTTTACCTATAACTCAAGATTAATGAAAAACGATAATCTGCTGCATGCAAAATACGGACTTTCGTTAATGTATAATAATATTCGCCCAACAGATAACAGAAGTTTTGTAGTAGACGGCGATCAAACCAATTTGGTAGAAAATCCGGTTCATTTGACAGAATCTCGTTTTAGAAACGTGTATTTGGTTGCTCCGGTTCACTTAGAATTTGATTTTACAAAAGCAGGCGAAAACAACGGGAAAAAATATTTCAAAACACATAAAAGTTTCCGTTTTGGAGTGGGAGGTTACGCCGGAATCAATGTAAAATCAAAGCAGATTTTAAAATTTGAAGAAGACGATTTAAAATATAAAACCACAATTAAAGGTGATTATAATGTAAATAATTTTATCTACGGTTTGAGTTCTTACATTGGTTACAGAGAATTGAGTTTGTATTTTAAATACGATTTAAATCCCATATTTCAGGATAATTTAACCAAAGAAAATAATGTTTCTTTAGGATTGCGTCTTGATTTGAATTGAGAATAAAGTTTGAGTTTAGTTAGTAGAAAAAGTGCTTCGAAAGAGGCACTTTTTTTATTTTAAATTCTAAAAATTCAAGATTGATTTATGTACTTTTACAAGCTATAATTTTTAAAAAATAAATTACGTTTTGATTTCACAAAGTACAATAGATTCTGTTTTTGAAACTGCTCGCGTTGAGGAGGTTATTGGTGATTTTGTCAATTTAAAGCGCGCAGGAAGTAACTACAAAGGTTTGAGCCCTTTCTCTGATGAGCGCTCGCCTTCGTTTATGGTTTCACCTGCAAAAGGAATCTGGAAAGATTTTAGTTCCGGAAAAGGCGGGAATTCAGTTGCTTTTTTGATGGAACACTCGCATTTTACTTATCCCGAAGCCATTCGTTATTTAGCCAAAAAATACAATATTGAAATCGAAGAAACCGAACAGACAGATGCTGAAAAGGCAATGACGGATGTTCGTGAAAGTATGTATCTGGTTTCAGAATTTGCTGCAAAGTATTTTGAGGATGTTATGGCTAATACCGAAGAAGGAAAAGCCATCGGTTTATCTTATTTTAAAGAAAGAGGATTTACTGCCGAAACGATCAAAAAATTTAATTTAGGATATTCACCAGAAACCTGGGATGCATTGACGAAAGAAGCACTAGGAAAAGGCTATAAATTAGAATTTCTGGAAAGTACAGGTTTAACAATTGCCAGAGAAGACCGTCCTTTTGACCGTTTTAAAGGGCGTGTAATGTTCCCAATTCATAGTATGTCGGGGCGTGTTTTAGGCTTTGGAGGACGTATTTTAACCAACGATAAAAAAGCAGCAAAATACCTCAATTCACCCGAAAGTGATATTTACCATAAAAGTAAAGTGCTTTACGGAATTTATCAGGCAAAACAATCAATCGCAAAACAAAATAATTGCTATTTGGTGGAAGGTTATACTGATGTTATTCAATTTAATCAAGCCGGAATTGAGAATGTTGTAGCTTCTTCAGGAACCGCTTTAACGCCAGATCAAATTCGATTGGTTAATCGTTTGACGAAAAATATTACGGTACTTTTTGATGGTGACGCTGCCGGATTACGAGCTTCTATTCGAGGAATCGATTTGATTTTGGAAGAAGGTATGAATGTTAGAGTTTGTACTTTTCCTGATGGAGATGATCCTGATAGTTTTGCCCGCAAAAATTCACATGATGCATTAGTTGCTTATTTAGAAGAAAACAGTAAAGATTTTATACAGTTTAAGGCTTCGATCTTGATGAATGAAGCTAAAAACGATCCAATCAAAAAAGCAGATTTGATTCGTGATATGGTAACTAGTATTTCTAAAATACCAGACCGTATTCAGCGTGAAGTATATATTCAGGAATGTGCCCGAATTATGGACATTTCGGAGCAGGTTTTGGTAAGTACGCTTGCGCAGTTAATTCAAAAAGATCTTGCAGACGCTAATAAAAAACAAAAGCAGGAACAAAAACCTTTTGATATTGTTAGAAATCAGCCTTCAAAAAATGCCAATTATTCTGGAGGAGATCCCGAAGATCCAAGAAATGGACCGCCAGATGATTATCCGGGCGATTTTGGATATCCGGCAGAGCAGGAGAAAGTAGATATCTTATACGGTTTCGAAAGAAAAATTATTGAAATATTATTGCTTTACGGAAGTGTAGAAGAAGATTTTGAAGATGTTTTCCTGAAAGCAGATGAAGAAGGAAATGTTAAAGAAGTCAGTGAAAAACGAAAATACAGGGTTTTTGAAAAAGTCTATTTAAGTCTTCAGGAGGATGAAGTAGAATTATCAAATACGTTATTTCAAAATATTTACACCAATATTATTGAATTCTATAATCAAAATGAAGCTTTTAGTCTTGATAAATATTTGATGCACTTACAACCTGATTTTGCGCAGGAAGTAACCAATATTTTAATGGAAGATGAAAAAGTAAACATTCATAACTGGGAAGGACAGAATATTTTTCCGAAACATAAAAACGAAACCATCGAACAAAATGTTTCTGATACTATATTTTCTATGAGATGGTTTTTGGTTTCAAAACTTATTCATGAATTAAAAAATTCACTTATTTCTGATCCACAAGAAGATAATTCAGAATTATTGATGATGGTAGTAGATTATTCTAAATTATTGAATAATTTCTCTAAAAAGCTAGGAAGGGTAGTAGTTCCTTACCATGGCGGATAAAAATCAAAAAGCTCTATAGTGATAAACAATATAGAGCTTTTTTTATGGTCGATGATTCTGGCCTAAGCGAATCAGGATACCATCAAATTAAATAATTTCTAAAGTCTTAGCCTTATTTACTAAGTCTACTAAATTAGTAACATTTAATTTAGTTAATAATCTTAGTTTGTAAGTACTGATCGTTTTCTCGTTCAGATTTAAGATTTTAGAAATCTCATTGTTTTTCTTACCATCACTTAAATAACGTAAAACCTCGATTTCACGGTTAGAAAGTTTTCTGTACAAACGTTCGCTCTTGCTTTGTTTAGCAATAAGGGCCATGTTTTTGCGAACTGTTTCGTTGATGATAATTTTCCCTTCGTGTACTTTAATAATAGAAAGACCTAAAGTTTCAAGTTTTTCTGTTTTGTGCACATACCCGGATACTCCTGCTTTAATAGCATTTGGAGCATACATTTGCTCAGCTAGGTCACTGAAAATTACAATTTTTGTCTTCGGGAAATTTTTCAAGATTGATTTAACTTCGAAGATACTTGAAAGTCCTTCTAATTCTAGATCTAAGATTAGGATGTCGATTTCCTTCGTTTGAAGAATATCTCTAACCATTGAAAAATTGCCTACGTTGGCAACAATTGAAATTTGATCGTGGTCTTTGAAATAAGACTTAACGCCAAAGTGAGTCACAGGATGATTGTCTGCAAGACATACTTTAATCATAATTTT
>NZ_DLHA01000005.1:0-2331 GCF_002482975.1 Flavobacterium sp. UBA7680
TAATTTCATCGCTTCAATGATACACACAGGTTTTCCTGTATCAATATCATCACCTACATTTACAAACGGAGCTTTGTCTGGTCCTGCAGAACGGTAAAAAGTACCAATCATCGGCGATTTAATAGTAATGTATTTGGCTTCGCTTGCAGCAGCTGCAGTTGCAGCAGGAGTCGCTGTTTCAGCAGCAGCAGGAGCAGGAGCGGTAACCGGAGCGGCAATTGCCTGAACAGGTGCAGTTGTAATTTGAGCCGGAGCGGCTTGATACATTACAGGAGCTGCTTGCTTACCCGTTTTAATAACAATTTTTATTTCCTTTGTTTCTAATTCAACTTCATTTACTCCGCTTTTCGAAACAAATTTAATTAAATCTTGAATTTCAGTTAATTTCATTTTAAAGTGTTTTAGTTAGTGCGTGCAAAAGTATCATTTTTTTACAAAAAGAATCAAAAAACACAGGTTTTTAGTCGAAAAATGGCTAAATGTTCAAAAAAACACCTAATTATCAACAAATTAAATTTATGAATTCGAATTTTCGAACGACGAGGTACGATTTTAGAAATAATTATGATTTTCGATTGACGAGTTACTATTTTATTATAATTTTCAATACTGAATTTGTAATTTTACGTTCCAACTCGTAATTCGTAACTCCAAATTCGTACATCAGATTCGTAAATCCAACTTCCAACTTCCTATCTAATTCTATCAGCGCTTCTTACCAATTGCTCGTCTTTTTTAATAAAATAAGCGGCTAAATAAGCAAAAATAGCTGAGGTAAGGGGTAAAAAAGAACCAAATTGATATGAAATTGCTTCAGGACCACTTTCTTTTGTATAAGATAGTATAAAAAATAACCCAATTAAAAATATATTAAATACTACTAATAGGTTAGCTAACTTATATTGTAATACTCTGTTTTTATATAAAAAGATGATGGCTATACCTAATATAAGGATGATACTATTAAATACCATAGGGAAATAAATATTAGAGCCCATTACTTCCGAACTACAGCCTGGCAACAAACAAATGTCCCAATTGGTTTCAGAAATATTTACTTTTTGAAAAGGGATAAAAAACTGTAAAATAGCAATAACAACTACTGCCAATAAAAAAAGAGTTTGTTTACGTTGAATCATAGCGCGAAATTAAGGTTTTGTTTTAATAAGAAGAAAATAATTACGAATCAGGTACGAATATACGAATCGAGGCTGGCTAAATCCAGATTCGTATATTCGTAATCAAACCTTTTACGGTTAAATTAATATTAATAAATCCAAATAACTTACTTAAGTCCTTTGAACTATAATCCAAGTAACTTACATTTGCCATATGGAAAACAAATATCAGAACTTAATTGAGCAAACTTTCGATTTCCCCCAGGAATCGTTTGAAGTAGTTGATAATGAATTGTATTTTAACGATATTCCTTTAATGGATATTATTAAACAATACGGTACTCCATTAAAAATCACGTATTTACCTAAAATAACTTCGCAAATACAAAAGGCCAAGCGTATGTTTAATGTGGCTATGGCCAAAGCCGATTATAAAGGGAAGTATGTATACTGTTATTGTACCAAAAGTTCTCACTTTAGTTTTGTTTTGGATGAGGTATTAAAGAATGATGTACATATTGAAACCTCTTCGGCCTACGATATTCAGATTATCCGTGAGCAGATTAAAAAGAAGAAAATTACCAAGGATACCTTTATTATATGTAATGGTTACAAGAAAACCAACTACAAACAATATATCTCCGAATTACTAAATGACGGCTATAATGTTATCCCGGTTCTGGATCATTTGGATGAGTTTGACCATTATAAGAAGAATGTAAAAGTCCCTAAATGTCAACTCGGAATAAGAATCAGTACCGAAGAAGAGCCTTCTTTTGCCTTCTATTCATCCCGACTTGGCGTTCGCTACACGGATATCATTAGTCTTTATAAGGAGAAGATACAAAATAACCCGAAGTTTGAGTTGAAGTTACTTCACTTTTTTATAAATAATGGGATTAAGGATACCATTTATTACTGGACAGAATTAAACAAGTGTTTGAATATCTATAAAGAATTAAAGAAAATTTGTCCGACTCTGGATTCTTTAAACATTGGTGGAGGTATGCCCATTCGTACTTCTTTAAGCTTTGATTACAACTACGATTATATGGTAGAAGAAATTATAGCTCAGGTAAAGTCGTTTTGTGTACAACATGAATTGGATGAACCAAACATATTTACAGAATTTGGCTCGTTTACAGTAGCCGAAAGCGGAGCAACTTTATACTCAATTATTGATCAGAAACAACAAAACGACAGAGAGCAGTGG
>NZ_DLHA01000005.1:2350-4862 GCF_002482975.1 Flavobacterium sp. UBA7680
TTGACAGTTCATTTATCACTACACTTCCGGATACTTGGGGTATAAATCAACGTTTTATTCTATTGGCTGTTAATAATTGGGATAAACCTTATGTGCCGGTTAACTTAGGAGGTTTAACCTGCGATAGTATGGATTATTATAACAGCGAGGCGCATACTAATCAGGTATTTTTACCAAAAGTTTCAAAAACAGATAAGCAACCTTTATATGTAGGATTTTTTCATACAGGAGCTTATCAGGAAGCCTTAAGCGGATATGGAGGCACACAGCATTGTTTGGTTCCTGCTCCTAAGCATGTATTAATAGATAAAGATGAAGAAGGGAAAATAACCACTAAATTATTTGCCAAAGAACAAAGCTACAAGTCGATGTTAAAAATATTAGGTTATTAATTTGTCGGTTTAATCCAAATGATTATCTTTCGATTTCTTTAATTTATCCTTTTGATAGCAACTAACCGAATATTTGTATTTTTTGCCCTTGTTTTTCTATGTGTATTTGCATCATGCGGTAATTCAGGCAGAACTGAAAATTCACTTACCGAAGGTTTGATTGAATATAATGCTGAGGTGGTAGACGCATCTCATCCAATGGCTGGTTTGGCACCCGGATCGGCAACCGTAAAATTTAAGGAGAATAAACTTCAGCTTGAAATGAGTACTATGGGTATTTTTAATACCATTTTTATTAGCGATCCAAGTAAAAAAACATTAACCCAAATGGTTAAGTTTATGGACATAAAAAATGCCTGTATTCAAACGGAAGCCGATTTAATTCAGGAAAATAAAGATTATGAATTAAAGTTAGAGGAAACCAAACAGACAAAAAAAATTGCAGGATATAATTGTAAAAAAGTAAAAGCGAGTTTTATATCAGACCCTTCTAATACTTTTGATGTGTATTATACAGATGAACTGGGTTTAGACAGTATTAATAATATTGGTCCGTATAAACAAATTAAAGGCATGTTGATGCAATACCGTTTAAAAAAGTTAGGCTTGGAAATGTGTTTTACGGCAACAGCAGTTAAAAAAGAGGAAATAAAAGACGATGTATTTGAAGTCCCTGCTTTTTATAAAATTGTTACCCGTCCGGAAATGGAGAAACTATTTGAAGACATTCAAAAATAAATTTTATGGTAACTGAGCCTGTTGAAGCTATCAGCATTCCATTATAATTCATCAATTCATTTTACCATTTAGCATATTTTCACAATTATAAACTATCTAATTTGTAAATTGGCATACCAATTGAAAACAACAAACTAAAATAAACGTATTCGATTTAGGATACATTAAAAAAACAAACACAAATGAAAAAATTATTCTCTACGCTTGCTGTTGTTGCGTTATCAGCATTGTCATTAAACGCTCAAATTAAAGAAGGATATATTGTTTACGATATGAAAATTGAAGGCTTGCCTCCTGAACAGGCAGCTATGATTGGAGATATGGAAACAAAGGTAACTTTTAAAAATGGTAAATCTTTGTCTGAAATGACATCCATGATGTTTACAAATCAAACATTAGCAGACGATAAAGGTATGTTAATGTTAATGGAACAGATGGGAAACAAAATTGCCGTAAAACAAACCAAAGAGGAAATGGAAAAAGAAGAGGCAAAACAAAAAGATAAACCTGCTGATCCAAAAATTGAATACACAACAGAGACAAAAACTATTGCAGGTTACGAATGCAAAAAAGCTATTGTTACTGTTATAGGTAAAGATAAAAAAGAAGATAAAATGGAAGTATGGTATTGCGATAAATTTGAAAATACTAATAAAGAAGGAAAAGGAAGAGGGCAAGGTTTTATGAAAGGATTAAAAGGAATGCCTTTTGAATATGCAGGCGGACAAGGTGGAATGAAATTTAAATTAGTGGCTAAAGAAGTTTCTGTTGAGCCAGTAGCTGATTCAAAATTTGAATTATCTACGGATGGTTACAAGATGATGACCATGGAAGAATTAAAAGCAATGCAAGGAGGAAAATAGTTTTCCGGAAAAATTAATTAAAAGACTCGGTGTTATCCGGGTCTTTTTTGTTTTTATACTTTTTAACGGAAACAAATGGTTTAACCACATAGAAGCGTAGAATTATTGTATGAGTGAGGCTGAGATAGAACTTTGTTTTTGCTCTTAGTTAGTTCTAGTTTTCATGAAGCATAGCTTCATGTCTATATTTAACTTCGTACTAATTAAAACCCATGTATCTATGTAGTTAATCAAAGATTAAATCTATTCACATTTTCGACTTATTATGTTGATTTTTATGGATAAATAATGGTTGGCTAATTGGCTATTTAATTCTATAAAGTTAACTTTGTACCTTCAAAAATCACACAAAAATCTCTATATATGATTCATTTCTTCGGAAACCAATCCAACACTGTTTTCGCAGTTCAAACACAAGATTCTATTTCTTCAGAAGACGTTCAAAAATTAAACTGGCTATTTGGTGGTGCTCATAAAATAGAGAAATCCGTTCTAACGGATTTTTTTGTTGGCCCACGT
>NZ_DLHA01000015.1 GCF_002482975.1 Flavobacterium sp. UBA7680
ATCTTTTATAATCTGGTTTCTGCTATTTGTATCGTCAAGTTCTAACTTCGCTCCTATCTGTTTATAATTAAATGGCTTATTGGCATTTTGCGATAAAATCTTAAGGATCTTCCCAGAGAAATCTTTCTCTTTTTTTATCGGCTTTCTAATTTTCTTACTCATATATCTTTTCTTATAAGGTTTAAAATTACAAATAAGAAATCAGATAATTCTTTTTAACAAATAGAATTATTAAAAATATAACTTTTCGTATATTTACAAAAAGACCTCATATGGAAAGCTTTAAGACGATCGCCGTATTCAATTATCTGCACGAAACAGTGGTTCTCAAACACTTACTAGAACAAGAAGAAATCCCATATTTTTTTGAAAACGAAATGACACTTTCTGTTATGCCGCTTTACTCAAATGCCGTGGGCGGAATCAAACTCAAAGTTCATCCAAACGATTTCGAAGAAGTTCAGCAAATTCTGGACAACCTAAACAATCCTCTTAAAATCGTTTAAATCTCTTCTTTTTTCAAACTCAAAAATTTTTTTTTCCTTTTCAACTTTAATAGTTTTCAACATATATTAAATACAACAAAAAAGAAATTTTAAATTTAATTAATTTTTGATGGTTATTATAGCTTGTTAATATGTCGAATAAATTTATTTTTAAAAGTATTGAAATGAAGTTTCTCTTAGTTATTGGGAGTTATCAACATAGTTATATTTAGCTAAAAGATTAATTTATAAGACTTTTTGTATTTTAATTAACAACGGTTGACAACCAAAAATGAATTCATTTTGTAGATAAGTTCATATGCTGCTATTTGTTGAAAATGGCATTTTTTATATTGATAACTTTTCCAAAAATTACTGAAACTTTATTAGGATTTTTAATTCCAGTTTTGGATTAGGCTTTTTTTTGACACAACCAAAAAAAACTTCTAATTTTCTATCTCAACTTATTAACAAATAATGTTAACTTAAAGTTAATTGAATATCAACGAATTACGATTTGGTATTAACATTCTAAAATTTTAACAAATATTCTGTTTATTCTTTATTGATTATGAGATAGTTATGTAGTTGGTAAAAATGTTGATAAGTGTTAAGGTTTTGATATGATGTGAGTTATAAATAAGCCAGTATTTAGTGGATTTACCACAAAGCACACAAAGTTTTTACGCAAAATTTATAAGTTGAAATTTGGATAATCTTGACTAAATTGTTGCTGCAAAAGAACACAAAGTTTAGTTTTAAAGGATTAAATTATTGTAAACAAACTCAATTTTTATTTTTTAAAACACAGTAAAATGTTAGTAAGCAAAAAATTAGTGAAAATTAATGAAATTCGTGGCGAACATTTATTTATTAAGTAAATTTGCATAACACAACTTAATAGTATAGAAAAATGAAAATTTCGATAGGAAACGACCACGCAGGACCAGAATATAAAAAAGCAATTGTGGCAATGCTTGAAGCAAAAGGATATGAAGTAACGAATTATGGAACAGATACTGATGCTTCTGTTGATTATCCAGATTTTGGGCATCCGGTTGCAAATGATGTATCTGAAGGTAAAGCTGATTTTGGAATCGTTATCTGCGGAAGTGGAAACGGAATTGCAATGACGGTTAATAAGCACCCAAAAGTGAGAGCTGGATTATGCTGGACTAAAGAAATTGCGTATTTAACTCGTTTACATAACGATGCTAATATTGTGAGTATTCCGGCGCGTTTTACTTCTATTCCGCAAGCGGTTGAAATCGTTGAAACTTTTTTAACGACTGCATTTGAAGGCGGAAGACACCAAAATAGAGTTAATAAAATAGCTTGTTAATAAAAGTCACAAAAAAATCGGGTGCTTCGCACCAAATAAATAGAAACACACCGGGCGGATTTTTAAAATCCATCCGGTTTTTTATTTAATTATCTAAAATACAGTTAATTAAGTTAGATGTAATCATCAAAATTTAGGTTATTAACAATGTTAATATCTATCTTTTGTTAGTTAAGTAGAGATAAACTAAACCAGCCTGTATCAAAAAAATTAGCGAGAATTTGACAATAAATGAAGTTTTACTCGTTTTATGTCTGTAGAAAAACATCGCTGTTAATAAACCTGGTGTTCCTCCAATTGCTTCAAGAAAAAACAAAGTATTTTCGGGGATTCTTCGTTTATTTTTTCGGGCTAGATATTTATCATAGCCGGCAAGAATAAAAACGATGATATTTATAAATAAAAAATAGAGTAAAAAAATTTCCATTGGCATAATATTCAAAACAAAGATATTATTTTAGCCGAATCATTGATTAATTTTCAAATTAATTTTAACAAGTAAATTATATCAATTTATAATTAAGAATTTATTTCATTAAAGTATGACTAATATTCAATTCATTGCAAAGTCTGTTCAGGCACCTGCAGTTAGTATTCAAAACACTGTAAAATTATTAGAGGAAGATTGTACGATTCCGTTCATTTCGCGTTACCGAAAAGACGTTACCGGAAATCTTGATGAAGTTGTAATTGAGCAGATTGCAAAATTACAAAAAGATTATGATACACTTGTAAAACGTAAAGAAGCCGTTCTAAAATCTATTGAAGAACAAAAAGCGCTTACGCCAGATTTGAAGAAAAAAATTGAAGAAAGTTTTGATTTACAAGAAATAGAAGATTTTTACCTTCCGTACAAAAAGAAGAAAAAAACAAAAGCCGATGTTGCCCGCGAATTTGGTTTAGAACCTTTAGCGAAATTGATTATATCTGAAAGTGACGTTGATATTGATTTCCTTTCTACACAATATATCAATGATAATGTTATTAATGAAGAAGCAGCAATTCAGGGCGCAAGAGATATTGTAGCGGAATGGATTAACGAAAATATTTATGTTCGTAAACAGCTTCGTAGATTGTTTCAGCGAAAAGCAGTTATTGGAACTAAAGTCGTAAAAAAGAAAGCCGAAGAAGAAGGTGCGCAAAAATTCAGTCAATATTTTGATTGGGAAGAGTCTTTGACAAAAGCGCCAGCGCATCGTTTACTAGCAATGCTTCGTGCAGAAAATGAAGGTTACATCAAAATGAAAATTGATGTTGATATCGATGATGCTTACGATGTTATTGATGAAATTATCATTAAAAAACAAAATAATACAACGGCTCATTTGCAATTAGCAATTGAGGATAGTTACAAACGTTTATTGAATCCGGCAATTGGAAATGAAACTTTGCAGGAAGCAAAGGCAAAAGCCGATGCTAATTCGATTCAGGTATTTGCTAACAATTTAGGACAGTTGTTATTGGCTCCGCCTTTAGGAGAAAAACGAATTTTGGCAATCGATCCAGGATTCAGAAGTGGTTGTAAAGTAGTGTGTCTGGACGAAAAAGGCGATTTATTATACAACGAAACGATTTATCCGCATGCGCCTCAAAATGAGGAATCGATGGCTATCAAGAAAATCCGTTCGATGGTAAACGCTTATCAAATTGATGCGATTTCTATTGGAAACGGAACGGCTTCAAGAGAAACGGAATTTTTCATAAAAAAAATCGCGTTTGACAAACCAGTGCAGGTTTTTATTGTTTCTGAGGCTGGAGCTTCGGTATATTCGGCTTCAAAAATTGCGAGAGAAGAATTTCCAAATTATGATGTAACGGTTCGTGGTTCGGTTTCTATCGGAAGAAGACTTTCAGATCCGTTGGCCGAATTGGTAAAAATTGACCCAAAAGCAATTGGAGTTGGACAATATCAACACGATGTTGACCAAACTAAATTAAAAGAAGAATTAGATAGCACGGTAATTCGCTGCGTAAACTCGGTTGGAATTAATATCAATACGGCAAGTAAACATTTACTAAGTTATGTGAGTGGAATAGGAGAGAAGCTTGCTGAAAATATTGTGCAATACCGCTCTGAAAATGGTCCTTTTGAAGACAGAAAACAGTTGAAAAAAGTGCCGCGTTTGGGTGATAAAGCGTATCAACAAGGAGCTGCATTTATTAGAATTACAAATGCTAAAAATCCGTTGGATAATTCGGCGGTACATCCTGAGGCTTATCCGGTTGTAGAAAAAATGGCAAAGGATTTGAATCTTTCGTTAAATGACTTAATTGCGAATAAAGAGAAAACGGCGCTTATTAAGCCCGAAAAATATGTAACGCCTGAAATTGGTTTACTTACGCTGAAAGATATCATAAAAGAGCTTGAAAAGCCTGGATTAGATCCAAGAAAGTCGGCGAAGGTTTTTGAATTTGATGCAAATGTAAAATCGATCAAAGATTTGAGAACTGGAATGATTCTCCCGGGAATTGTTAATAACATTACCAACTTTGGCTGTTTTGTTGATATCGGAATCAAAGAAAGCGGATTGGTTCACATTTCGCAGTTAAAAGCTGGTTTTGTAAGCGACGTAAACGAAGTGGTAAAATTACATCAGCATGTTGATGTTAAGGTTACTGAGGTTGATGAGGATAGAAAGAGAATTCAGTTGACGATGGTACTTTAAAAATTTCAAAAAAGAAATTTCAAATTCCAATTGGAGATAAAACAAAAAAATCCCAGACTACAATTTGTAATCTGGGATTTTTAATAACTTTTACGTTATTATTTTGTTTCTTCCTCTTCTTTTTTAGCAGGAGCAGGTTGATCGTCTTTAGCAGCGTTTTTAAATTCCTTAATTCCACTTCCTAAACCTTTCATTAATTCTGGAATTTTTTTACCTCCAAAAAGTAATATCACAATACCTACGATAACAAGGATTTCTGTAAGACCTAATCTTCCCATGACTATTATATTTAATGCCGAAGCAAATTGATTTTTTATTTTCACCGCAAAGGTATATAGAATATACGAACAAGAATGGTTTTTGGATTAAAAAATTTCTTTTTAAGTGCGTTAAATATTTTATAAAATCATTATATTACTGCAAATGCTCATTTTTCGCAAGCATTAACAATGCGATTAATTACTATATTTGCTCATATAAATAACCAAAATGGCTAAGAAAAAAAGGAATTTTAGGAAAAAATTATTCATCAAAAACCGACTGGTAATTTTGAATGAAGATACTTTTGAAGAAATTTTTTCCTTCAGACTTACGCTAATGAATGTGTTTGTAATGTTTACTTTAGGTGGAATATTTCTTATTCTGGTTACTACTTTCATTATTGCTTTTACACCTTTGCGTGAATTTATTCCCGGTTATTCTTCTTCTCAATTAAAAAGAAATGCGACAGAATTGGCCATAAAATCAGATTCATTAGAAACGGCGCTCAAAAAAAATGAAGCTTATATAAAAGGAGTTCAAAAAGTTTTAAGCGGTCAGCTTGAATATGCAAAATTTAATAAAGACTCTATTATAGGTGAAGCTGATGAACCTTCAGATTTAAATATGAAAGCTTCTGAAGAAGAAATTAAGCTAAGAGAAGAAGTGGCAAAAACAGAGAAGGAGACAAGCCAGCAAAAGGGCAAGAAAAACAAAAGTGACAAAAAATAATACCACAAAAAATGTCAATTAAATCGATAGCAGCAAAAATATTTGCGCGCAAAATATACAACCAAACACTTTTCTGGGCCAATAAGCCAGTTGAAACTCAACTAGAAGTTTTTAAAAGCCTGATCGAAAATGCGAAGGAAACCGAATTTGGAAAAGACCACCATTTTGATAAGATAAAAACATTTGAAGATTTTCAAAAAAATGTTCCCATTCGCGATTACGAAGATTTAAAAAATTATATCGAAAAAGTTAAGGTTGGTGAAGAAAATATTTTGTGGAAAGGAAAACCCATTTATTTTGCCAAAACATCCGGAACAACTTCTGGTGCCAAATATATTCCACTTACAAAAGAATCAATGCCTACGCACGTCAATGCCGCGCGTAATGCAATTCTACATTATATAAACGAAACCGGAAATGCGGATTTTGTTGATGGTAAAATGATCTTTTTACAGGGAAGCCCCATTTTGACTGAAAAACACGGAATTAAATTTGGAAGACTTTCTGGTATTGTAGCACATTTTGTTCCGAAATATTTGCAAAAAAACCGAATGCCGTCTTGGGAAACCAATTGTATTGATGACTGGGAAACCAAAGTAAATACAATTGTAGGCGAAACGATTAATGAAAATATGTCTGTGATTTCCGGAATTCCGTCCTGGGTACAAATGTACTTTGAGCGTTTACAAGAAAACAGCGGCGGAAAAAAGATAAGCGAAATTTTTAAAAACTTTAATTTGTTCATTTACGGGGGTGTTAATTACGAACCTTACCGCGCGAAGTTTGAGCAAATGATAGGTAAAAAAGTAGACAGTATTGAGTTGTTTCCAGCTTCTGAAGGATTTTTTGCGTATCAGGATTCCCAAAAAGAAAAAGGAATGCTTTTATTGTTGAATTCCGGAATTTTCTATGAATTCATTAAAGCCGATGAATTCTTTACTGAAAACCCAAAACGTTATACAATTGGCGAAGTAGAACTGGAAGTAAATTATGCTTTAATAGTTTCGACGAATGCCGGACTTTGGGGTTATAATATTGGCGATACTATTCAGTTCACCTCTTTAGCTCCGTATCGTGTCATAGTTTCAGGACGTATTAAACATTATATTTCTGCTTTTGGCGAACACGTAATTGCAAACGAAGTCGAAAACGCAATGAAAGAAGCAACGGCCGGAACTAATATTGTAATAAACGAATTTACTGTCGCACCTCAAATCACGCCAGCAAACGGATTGCCATATCACGAATGGTTAATTGAATTTGAAAAAGAGCCGGAAAACATAGAAACTTTTGCAGAAGCGATCGATGATTCGATGCGAAAACAAAATATTTATTATGACGATTTAATTACCGGAAACGTTTTGCGAAAGGTCGTTATCAGTAAAGTTTCAAAAAACGGATTTCAGGAATACATGAAATCGCAAGGCAAATTAGGCGGACAAAATAAAATTCCGAGATTGTCGAATGACAGAAAGATTGCGGATAATTTGAAGTAGATTTGTTAGTTTGAATTAAGATAGGATGAATTTAAAAATAAAAGCAAAATATTTATCATTGTATTTAATATTAAATGCAATAGGTATCTTATTAGCTATCAGATATTGGTGGACTGATCCATTAATTCTCTCAGGTTTAAATAAATATACTATCATTTTGTTACTTTCTGTTGGAATATGCTGGATAGGAATTTTATTTCTCAGCATAATGTTAATTAGGCTTTTAATAGTTAAAATTGATAATTATAAGTTTATTTCTCCATTAGATTTAACAAACAACAAATATTATGCTTCAGAAATAGGGGTAGATAAAGCTAAAAGATTCGAGAAAGCAATTACTTTTATTGGATTTCCAATGTTGTTTTTAACAATTTTTTCATTTAGATTTTTAATAGAAATTTATGAAAATAATGAACTGAAAACCAATGGAGTGATCGAAAAAATTGTTGTAAAAAAATTAAATAAAGACATAAAAAATAATAGTTATGTTTTTATTGAATATGAAAATAAAAAGCATTCAGTAAATCTTCGATCGGATTATTTAAGATTGAATGATACAATTACGATTATTTATTCGAATAGAAATCCAGAAATTGTAAAAATTTTTAATGAATATAAAGAAAACCAATGAGATATGTTTTCTAACAATTTTTTAAATTAAAATTCATTAAAGTATTAAGTATAGTTTCTACTTTCGTTTATCGAAATATTCTTACCTTCTTTAAAAATGAAGAAGATTTTTTTTAATTAAAAGAACATGAAAGAAACCAAACATATATCAAGATCAAGAGCTCAGGAATCATCTGCAGCAATAGAAAAAATGTACATTACAATGCGCCATTTATTCAACCGTGGTTTTTACAAACCAATGGGAGTTTCTGGTGACAGCTTACGCGAATCATTGTTGGCTTTACGTCCGGAAATCTACGGAAATATTGCTGAAGAAAAAGTAGAACTAAACGGGCTTTTGTACGTTATAGAACGTCTTCCGATAGGAATTGAACAATGTCGATTCATCAACTTAACTTCAGACGAAGGATATTCTAAATCGCATTTCCAGCCAATTGTTCCTCCAAAAAGAAGGAGAAATTGCTACAGAATTGACGAAGAACAAATGAATGTTGAAATCACGCGCGGACGTTCAGATATTTATGATATCCTGACGCATTTGACTTTTATTTTCATCGAATCTCATAAAATTAAAAATAGAGTTTTAATTGACGACGGCGGAGAAGTTTCACGTGATTGGTTAAAATTAGAACAAGCCGTTACGCAGACAAAAAAGCTTTCGCAGATTGAAAAAGAAAAAGCAATTTCGCACGTTGCCAATATTTTAGCCAGAACTTTTGAAGAAGTTTTAGATATATACGACGCCTTTGGTTCAGAAAATGCACCAGATCGTTTCCTGCATGTTATCTATTGGTTAGGAAAATTAGCGATTGAAGAAATTGTAGAAAACAATAAACGAACGATAACTTTTAGTCCGGTTTTACGTGAACGTCTTGGACATCATATTCACGGAGAAATCTGGGCAACAAATATCAAGGAAGTTTTAAAAGCAAATGATCTTTTAAAACGTCCAATTCACGTAATAAGTGCCAATATGCACAGCGTGATGAACTCGATTTTTGCAACGCCGCTGTTAACATCAAAGTACAAAGGCAAAACAGATTTCTTTATTTATGAAGAATTAAGCGGCTCGGGTTCAAAAGAAATAAGAAATCAGGTTGAAGAACTAGCATTGAAAAACGGAATGATTTCGCTTCCAGATACATCGGGAACAAATATCGACGTTCAAATTTTTGATACAGCCAAAATTGACTGGTCAAAAACGGCATTTTCATACGCTAATATCGACGAAGATAAACCGGTAATTATTGTAATGGATTATGCTTTTGGAGAACAGGCTTATGAAACAATCGACGAGCTTTTAAAACCATTTAAAAAAGAAACATTACTAAATGTAAGATCGGTTTCTATTATGGGTAAAGCCGGAATTTTGGAAGGAGGAAAAGGTGATATCATGATTCCTTCGGCACATATAAATGAAGGAACGGCGGATAACTATTTCTTCGAAAATGAATTGACAGGCGCAATGTTCGAAGGAAACGACATCGACGTTTACGAAGGTGCAATGGTTACTGTTTTAGGAACTTCATTACAAAACAGAGATTTGTTGAAATTTTTCCACGAATCGACTTGGGGTGTAATTGGTCTTGAAATGGAAGGATCCTATTATCAAAAAGCAATTCAGTCGGCATCAAAAATTAGAAAAAGCGTACCGCACGATATAAAGGTTCGTTATGCATATTATGCATCAGATAATCCATTAGAAACAGGAAGTACATTAGCTTCGGGCGGATTGGGAACAACAGGTGTAAAACCAACTTATTTGATCACAATTAAGATTTTAGAGCAGATTTTCAACATCAAATAAAAACCAAAAATGAGTACAAACGTACCACAAAATAATACAGATCAAGAAATTGATCTGTTTCTGATTTCAAAAAGTATCGGTAGATTTTTCGATAGAATAAACACGGCTATTTTTAGATCGATTCAGTTTTTAATTCGAAATAGGATCATTGTTGTAACATTACTTTTATTCGGATTTGGATTGGGGTGGTATTTGGATTCAAGCAAGAAATCATTTCAAAATGAGATTATTGTAACACCAAATTTTGGAAGCGTTGATTATTTGTATTCGAAAATTGATTTAATTGATGCAAAAATTAATGCAGGTGATACCGTTTTTCTAAAAAAAGTTGTTGGAATTTCTCATCCTAAAGCCATTAAAAAAATTGAAATTAAACCTATTTCTGATGCTTTTAAATTTGTAGAAGATAGAGAACAAAACTTTGAACTTATAAAGTTAATGACTGATGATGGTGATGTTAACAAGGTTTTAATTGATAATGTTGTAAGTAAAAATTATACTTATCATACAATATCTTTTATTTCAAGTGAATTAGTTGATGAAAAAGATTTTATAGAACCGTTATTAAAATATTTAAATTCTTCAGAATATTTTGATTCTGCCCAAAAAATAGGGTTTAAGAGTATGAAACAGCAAATTGCTCAAAATGATACTATTATTGCTCAAATAGATAATGTTTTAAGCGGTTTTTCGAATACAGTAAAAAACACGAATAAAAATGATAAATTGGTTTATTACAATGAAAATACCCAATTGAATGATCTTATTAAAACCAAACAATATTTAGTTGTTGAACAAGGAAGAAACAGACTAAAATTATTAAGTTTTGATAAAACGATTAAAGAAATCAATTCTACTTTAAATATAAAAAACACAAAATCACTTAACGGAAAATTAAAATTTATATTCCCTGTTTTGTTTCTTTTCTTGTTTCTTTTCTTAAATTTTCTTTTTAAATTTTATAAGAAGCAGTTATTAAAGGAGAAATTAATTGAACCATAAAATAAGTTAGTTTAATGATTTACTTATGAATAAGTTGAACTGATAAGAAAAAGAATAGATTCTATTATTGGTTATTAATTGTATTTATAGACCAATTTGCTAATAATGAAAAAAAATACAATAATAGATTATCTAACGTATGGTTCAGGTCAGTTAATAAACTTAATTGCACCATTATTAGTTGCTCCAAAAGTCATTTCTGTATGTGGCATTGAAAATTGGGGAAAGATTGGCGTTGCATTATCTGTCTTTACATTACTGGGATTGTTTATTGATTTTGGCTCCAATATTCTTGGAGTTAAAGAAGTCAGTATTAATAAAGATAATTTTCGCAAAATTCAGGAATATTTAAACACTTCGTTTGCGATTAAAATCATCAACTTTTTTATACTATTTCTAGGTATATTTTTGATAAGTTTGATTTTTAATAATATTGATAAAAAGCTTTATTTACTAGCTCTAACACTTTTATCTGGTCAGTTTTTTAATATTACATGGATTTATCAAGGACTAGAGAAATTTGGCATTATAAATAGACTTATATTCTTTTCAAAAATAATTTACGTCTTAATAGTTTATCTTTTAATTCGAGAGAAGGAAGATTATTTTCTAGTTTTATTTATACTAGGAACATCAAATACATTAGTTTATTTGTTTTTTTTTATAAAAATATGGAAATCATATCAGCTGTCTCTTTTCGATGTTAAAGTAGATACAGTTATAAAACAATTTAAAAATGAATATCCCATACTAATATCTAACTTTTCTATTGCCGCATATGTACAAAGCCCCATTTTAATAATTCAATATTTACTTGGTGATTATTACGCCGGAATTTACAAAATTGGCGATATGATTCTCAATATTTTTAGAAGCTATTTATCGGTTTTCTTTAATGTTAGTTTTCCTAAATTTTGTGAGAGTTACAGTAAAAGCAGGAAAGAAGGAATTTTATTTTTAAAAAAAATAAACAGCATTAATATTTCACTATTAATTTTTGGAGTTGTAGTGATTATAACTGGCGGTGTTATTTTTATAAATAACTATGCAATAGAGGATAAAATTTATAACCTTCTGGGTTTTTATTCAGGTTTTATAATAGTGCCAATTATTACGGCTTTAAATATTCCTTTTTATCAATATTTAATTTACAAAAATGAACAGAAGTTATTATCTAAAATTTTATCTTTCGGCTGTGTAATGATGTTGATTTTAGGTTATTTTTTGACCTTATTTTTTAAATTACAGGGAAGTTTGACTGCCGTTTTTTTGATAGAAGGATTGATCACAACTTTGATAATATTATTTTGTATCCAGAAATACAAAATTAAAGACAATTAAAATTAGCGGGTAAGCAATATGCAAGAATCTTATTTAGATAAAGAAAAAGGATATTTTTCAAATATTAGAAAAGATATTATTTCTTTTATAGGTACATCAAAAGATCAAACGATATTAGAAATTGGTGCCGGCACCGGCGCGACTTTATTAGAATTAAAAAATAAAGGCGTTGCAAAAATAATAATGGGATTTGATATCGTTGATGTTAACCAGAATAAAGAAAAATTTGATTCTTTTATTATTGGAAATATCGAGCAGGATAATGTTCCTTTCGAATTAGATTTTTTTGATAGTATACTATTGCCAGATGTCTTAGAACATTTAGTAGAACCACAAAAAACAATTCAAAAACTAATTCCACATCTAAAAAAAGGAGGACATTTTTACATCAGTTTACCTAACATAAGAAATTTTGAAGTTTTTTATAAAATCTTTATCAAAGGAAGTTTTGAGTATACAGACGAAGGAATTTTTGACAAAACACATATTCGTTTTTTTTGCAAAAAAGACATGCTAAAACTAATCACTTTATTTCCTGAATTAGAAGTGCAAAAAATAGAATCAAATTTAAAACACCTTTCTTCAATGAAATCAACTTTGAACAAAATTACTTTAGGTGTTTTTGAGCCATTTTTAAGTACACAATACTTTTTGAAAGTTAGGCGAAATTAAAACATACAACTCTGTTAATGAATAAGAAGGTATATATTGTTCTTTTAAATTATAACAACTCTGAGGATTCTATTGAATGCTTAGAAAGTATTTTGAAATTACATTATATCAATTATCAAATTATTATTATTGATAATAGTAAAACATTACAATATTTTGAAGAGTTGCAATCATGGGCAGAAGGGCAATCTTCATCCTTTTTAAGTATTGATGAAAAGGATTTTTTATTAGAAAGTAAAAAAGAAAAAATACTTTTTGTAAAAGCTAAAGAGAACAAAGGTTTTGCTGCAGGAAATAATTTAGCATTACAATATATTTTAAACCAAAAAGAACAAGATTCCTATATTTGGCTCTTAAACAATGATACTGTTTTAGAAAAAAACAGCCTTGCAGATATTGTTTCTGAAATTGACAAGCAAGACATTTCAAACTCAAAAGTTATTTATGGAACAGCTTTATTAGAATATGTTGATCCAACAAAAGTTCAATCTTTAGGGGGTTTGTATCATCCAAAAACAGGTTTGACATCACATTTGGGAGAAGGAATTTCGATTAATGAAGCAATTTTAAATTTTGAAAAAATAGTTGAAAAAGCAAGTTATCCCATCGGGGCTTCTATGATAATTAAGTATCATGATCTGGAATCAATAGGATTATTATCAGAAGATTACTTTTTATTTTATGAAGAACTTGACTGGGTTTATCGAGCAAAACAAAATGGCGGAAGTTTAAAAATATTACCGGTTTTTGGAATTTATCACAAACAAGGAAATAGTACAAAGTCAAAAATTAACGAACAAAAATCTGAATTTATAGACTTGGTTTCAATGAATAGCCGCATTACTTTTGCTAAAAAGTATAATCGAAAAAACCTTGGATTTATTTATCTATCGATTTTAACTTTAACCATTGGAAATAGAATTTGGCAGAGAAATTTTAAAATAATTCCAAAGATTTTAAAAATGGTTTTTAGTAAAAGCAAAAAATTAAAGCAATCAAATGAAAATTGATATTAGAAAAGTTTTTTTAGTGTTTCTGCCTTTTACTCAGGCACTAACATTGAATATTTTTTTTCCACTCAAAATATCTGAAATTGCTCTTGTAATTTTGCTGCTGTTCTATATTAATAAAAAAACGATCTCAAGAGACACTATTTGGTTTTTTAACAACAATCTTATCATTGTATTAGTAGCAATTTTAGTCACGTTATCGTTTATCGTAAATATATATTGGAATTATCCTTATCCACCAAAAGAATTTCCGTTTCGAATAAATAGGGTTGGAGATAGTTTTATTAGAGTTTGTTATTTTTATTTGTGTCTGGCAGCTTATTTTGTATCTTATAGATTATTCACAAAAGATATAAAAATTTTAGAAATATGGATTTTTGGAGCCATAATAGCAGCAGTTTACGGATGGTATTTATTTTTATCATCAAAATTAAACATACCTTATTTTAAGCTTCCGGGAATCGAGGAACCACAAATGTTAGAAGGTTTTATCAGATCCAGTACTTTCAAAGAAGGTAATTATTTCGGATTGTTTTTATTACTATCGGCATCCATTGCATTTTATTTAAAAAAAATGACTCATGGCTGGTTTTTACTTTTTAGTGTGATTGTTTCAATGTCTACGATTTCAATACTTTCGGTATTTATCTTTATTTTCTTTTTTTATAAAAAAAAGCTTCTGCGATTAAACTTTCTTCTTAAAGTTATTCCAGTTGTAATCATAGGTATATTAATATTTATTCAAACGGAATTCTATCAAAAATATGTATATGGAAAACTGTTTGATCCAACAAAAACACTTACTCAAAATAATTTTTCAAAAGCAGACAGGATTATTACCGCAAATGTTGCTTTTTATTCTGGAATAGACAATCCTTTTTTTGGAGTTGGCCCTGCAAATTATGGACTTCATTATGATCATTATAATAAGTATAAAAAAATTGTGGTGAATAGAAATGCATATTTTGACCATTTTGCACAACGAAAAAATGAACGAGCGATACCCAATAATGTATATTTAGAGGTTTTCTCAGAATATGGTTTAATAGCTTCGGTGCTATTTCTACTGTTTCTGTTTTTAATTTTAACGAAAGCATATTATTTAAAAGAAGATTCTATTACAGCAGGCATAATTTGCATCATTTTATCTTTTAATGCATTTCCGTCCTTTATTATGCTTTTTATTTGGGTTTTTCTGGCGATACCTTTTGCTATTCATAGAAATAAATTAAATCAACAAAAACTGATAACAAATTAATTTTGTCCATCAAAAAAACAGATTATTATGATTCAAGATATCTTTAAGAAATTTAAAATAGAATTAGTTTGTTTATTTTTCATAGCATTCTCTTTTGTGTTTAAAATTTCTTTGGCCACACCAGCTATTTTGCTATTATTACTTTTGAATGTTTCAAAAATGAAAAAGCAGGATAATAATTTAACAGTTAAGTTATTGAGCTTATTGTTTGGATCAATTTATGTTTTATACATTTTATCTTTCCTTTTCAATTTTGACTCTTCCTCCAAATTAATTGTCAGATCGCTTGGTTTTATATTTATTTCGGGAATGTTTTTAGTTAAAAAATTTAGTTTTGAGGAAATTAAATTTTTTATTTTTTCCTTTTTATTTTTTCAGTTAATACATTTATTATACGTTGATTTTATTGTATTACAATATCAATTTTTTTCGGACTCTAAAAGCTTTGAGAATTTTACAGCTTTAGTAGAAAACAAGTTCATATTAGAAAGACCCTATTTCTCTTTAAATTGTCTATTATCTATTTTTTGTATTAAGTTTTTATTAGACAATACAACTATTAAAAAAGGACTTCTTTATATATTTATTGGTTTAATAATATTTACGTTGTTTATTATTGCGGCAAGACTTGCAATGGGAGTTTCAGTTTTGCTTTGCTTTTTTATCTTTTTAAAACAAATAAAAATTGTTTACGTTGTAGGATTTGTAAGTGTCTTGTTTATTATTGTATTTACTAATCAATACATAATGCAAAGATTAACTGTTGAAAAAGGAGAACCAAGAATTGTAATTTGGAAATGCGCTAAAGGAATAGTCGATGAAAAAGCGTTTAATTATTTTGTTGGAACTTTTAGCAGTGAGCAGGTTGATCAAAAATTAATAGATTGTTATAATTCAAAAGAAGTATTGAGCGGTCCATATTGGTGGATTGGAAAAAAGAATTTTAAATACAATACCCACAATCAATACATTTGGTACTTTGTTACGTATGGTTTCTTGGGGCTTACTTTATTTTTAGGGATTTTTGGTGTTCAATTTTGGAACTTTATAAAAAATAAAAATGTTTATTCATTTTTTTTCATTTTCATTTTTTCATCCCAAAGTTTATTTGAAAACCTTTTAAGCAGACAACTCGGAATATATTTGTTCTTATGGTTTTGTTATCTCTTCGTAATTCGAACTGAAAACACTATTCAAGATGCGTAATAAAATAGTAGTCAATGGTCGTTTTTTAACTCAAAAAGTTACTGGGGTTCAGAGAGTAGCTACAGAAATAAGTAAAAATCTGCAGCAGCATTATAATAAAGAAATAGTTTTTCTTTGTCCAAATAAACCCTTCTTAAACCCAGTTTCAGAATCATTAAATTGTAAAAAAATAGGCTACTTTTCAGGTTATTTTTGGGAACAAGTTGAATTACCTCTTTTTTTATTTCGGAATAAAGTTTCCTTATTAATTAATTTTTGCAATACAGCTCCCATTCTTTTTAAAAAGAACGTGATAGTTGTTCATGACATGGCTGTAAAAGAAAATAAAGATTGGTTTAATTGGAAATTTGCCTTTGTTTACAACATATTGTTTTATTTCAATTTAAAAAAAGCTTTAAAAATAATTACGGTTAGTAATTTTTCTAAAAATGAAATTTTAAAATTTTATCCAAAGATTGAGCCATCAAAAATAGACGTTGTTTATCTTGCAAGTTTTTTTAGCCCAAATGAAGACGCAAATCAAAAACACGATTATTTTATTGCCGTAAATTCATTAAATCCCAGAAAAAATATTAAAGTAATTTTAGAAGCTTTTAAAACATTAGATCTACATCAATTTAAATTAAAAATTATTGGCGGTTCATTTAATACTATATTTAAAAATGATCTTTTAGAATCAGATAGTTTAAATGTTGAATTTTTAAATGATGTTTCAGATGTTGAATTAAAAAAAGAAATGGAAGGAGCAAAGGCACTTATTAACGGTTCTTTTTACGAAGGATTTGGGCTTTCTGCACTTGAAGCAATGAGCGTTTCTACTCCATGTATTTTGTCAAATATTCCGGTATATAAAGAATTATATAATGAAACAGCATTATTTTTTGATCCTTATAAACCTTTAGAATTAGTGCAAAAAATAAAAGATTTAATTGATTTAGAAAACTATACCGATCTTTGTAAAAGGTCATTTGAACTATCTCAAAAATTTAACTGGGAAATAACGTCACAGCGTTATATTTCCATAATTGAAAATTTGAAAAACAAATAAGAACAACTTTGAAAAAAGCACTAATTAACGATTGGTATTATGTAAATGGAGGTGCCGAAAAAGTAATTCATTCCATTAACTCAATTTGGAATAATTTTGATCATTTTGCTTTAATAGATTTTCTGAATGATGAAGATCGAAACTTCATTCTTAATGGAAAAAAAGCCAAAACGAGCTTCATTCAAAAATTACCAACAGCAAAGAAAAACCACCGTAAATTTTTGCAGTTATTTCCAATTGCAATAGAACAATTTGATTTAAGCAATTATGATTTAATCATTAGTTCATCATCAGCTGTAGCAAAAGGTGTTGTAACAAAACAAGAACAATTACATATTTGCTACTGTCATTCGCCTATGCGTTATGTGTGGGATTTACAAGAAGAATATTTACAAGACGCCAATTTAAATAAGGGCATAAAAGGGATTTATGCTAAACATGTTTTAAATAAAATAAAAAAATGGGACGTTGCAAATTCTAAGAATGTTGATTTTTTTATTGCAAATTCAAATCATATTGCCAAAAGAATAAAAAGGATTTATAATAGGGAATCAATTGTGATTTATCCGCCTGTTGATGTTGATTTTTTCCAATTAGAAGAACAAAAACAAGATTATTATTTTACGGCATCGCGTTTAGTTTCCTATAAAAAAGTTAGATTAATTGTAGAAGCGTTTAATGAACTGCCTCATTTAAAATTAATTGTTGCAGGAGATGGACCGGAATTTAAAAAACTGCAAAAAATAGCAAAAAGCAACATTAAACTTGTTGGTTTTGTTGATTATGAAATGCTTAAAAATTATATGCAAAAGGCAAAGGCATTCGTTTTTGCTGCTCAGGAAGATTTTGGAATAATTCCTGTTGAAGCACAAGCTTGCGGAACTCCTGTTATTGCTTTTGCAAAAGGAGGAGCTTTAGAAACTGTTGTTGAAAATGAGACAGGGATTTTCTTTAATGATCAATCATGTAAAAAGATTAAAGAAGCTGTAATTGCTTTTGAAAAGACAGAATTTGATCCCAAAAGAATTCGAGAACATGCAATGAAATTCTCTAAGCAGCGATTTGAAAATGAAATGAAAACTTTTGTTGAAACAAAGTTTAAAGAACACACTAAGCTTTTATAAAAAAACATTTTATAATTTTTTCTTTAAAAAGAAATATCCTTCAAACTACTGATAGTCAAAAAATAAATTTTTAAACACTTCAACAATTCATTTAATTTAGAAGTTTAGCTTAAAAACTAAACAATAAAAATTATGTTAAATATTAAGTTAAAAATATTTTCTAAAAAGACTAATTTTAATAGTAAAACGATTATTTTTAAAAAAAATTAATCTTAAAATTTTAAGCATGAAAAAAATATTTTCAATATTAACATTTTTTATTTCTGTAATGTGTTTTTCACAAATCTATGTGCCTTATGGTACTATATATCCTACTACTAATTCCAGTACAACAAGTAATATAGGAATTGCTGTCGCTGATCCAAACGAAAAATTAACAATTGATGGAAATATAAATCTTATAAATCCGGTAAATGTGTATCGAAAAATTGGATTTACAACAACAGATAGTTTTTCAAATTCTCAAACAAACAATATACCAATAGCAAATTATGGTATGACGATGAGTAGATTTGATAGTTCTAGCCCATCGCCAACAGTCTCATTCTCTGGATGGAATGGAATTAATTTTTATACAAATACTGCAGAAAGAATGAAAATAAGCAGTTCTGGAAAAGTAGGAATTGATGTAACTACTTTTCCAACAAATCCACTTTATACCAACTATAAACTTTTTGTAAAAGGAGGTATTTTAACAGATGAAATCCGTGTTAGTTTAAGTGCAAATGGAACTTGGGCTGATTATGTGTTTTTTGATAATTATAAATTAAAACCTTTATCTGAAGTAGAAGCTTTTATAGCTGCTAATAAACACTTACCAAATGTTCCTTCTGCCAAGGAAGTGAAAGAAGATGGAATTAACGTATCAGATATGCTTAGAATTCAGCAAGAAAAAATAGAAGAGTTAACGCTTTATATGATTGCTCAAAATAAAAAAATTGAAGCTTTAGAGAAAAAATTAAATGCAAAATAACAATTCATTTAATATACTTAACAATAATTTTCAAACCAATGAAAAACGTATTTTTTGCAATCACTTTATTTGCTACTAGTTTGTCTTTTGGACAAATTTATACACAAAATGGGATTATACTAGCAACAACAACTCCTAATAATAATGTTGGTGTTGGAATTATAGATCCGGCTTCTAAATTTCAGGTAATTGGAGATATCTGCAGCTCAGGAGCTAATCAAAAAATTGGGTTTGACACAAATGATAAATTTACTGTTACATCTGGTACGGTTGCCCGTTATGGTATGTCTATTTCAAAAAATCAGTTTAATGAACCAATAGTATCGCATTCCGGTTACTTTGGAATTAATTTTTTTACAAATGATGTAGCAAGAATAAAAATTGATATAGGTGGAAATGTGGGAATTGGTTCAGTAAGCCCGGATGAAAAGTTAACTGTAAAAGGTAAAATTCATGCTGAAGAAGTTAGAGTAGATTTACTAGTGCCTGCAGATTATGTTTTCGAAAAGTATTATAGCGGATCATCAGTTTTAAAAGCAGATTATACAATGCCAACACTAGCTGAAATAGAAAAATACACAAAAGAAAACAATCATTTACCAAATGTACCTTCAGCCCGGGAAATTAAAGAGAAAGGATTACAATTAGGGGAAATGAGTAATATTTTGCTTCAAAAAATAGAAGAACTAACGCTTTATATTATAGAACAGAATAAAAAAATAGAAGCACTTGAAGTGATAGTAAATTCTAAAAAATAGTATAAAAATCGATCTCTTTTTGAAGATCGATTTGATTATAAAAAATAGCTTTTATATATTAAATAACTGCCTAATTAATTTTAGGCAGTTTTGTTTTTTATAATAGTCCTATAATTTTCAAAACGCTTACATTTGCGTTGTATAAATAATCATTATGAAAAGAATACTTATTACCGGAGCAGCGGGTTTTTTAGGATCACATTTGTGCGATCGATTTATCAAGGAAGGTTATTTTGTTATCGGAATGGATAATTTGATTACCGGAGATCTTAAAAACATTGAGCATTTATTCAAATTAGAACATTTTGAATTTTACCATCACGATATTACAAAATTTGTCCACATACCGGGCGATTTAGATTATATTTTACATTTTGCTTCACCGGCAAGTCCTATAGATTACTTAAAAATTCCAATTCAAACTTTAAAAGTTGGTTCTTTGGGAACCCACAATTTGCTCGGATTGGCAAGAGTTAAAAATGCAAGAATTTTGATCGCTTCAACTTCTGAAGTGTACGGAGATCCTTTAGTACATCCTCAAACAGAAGAATACTACGGAAACGTAAATACAATTGGACCTAGAGGAGTTTATGATGAAGCCAAACGCTTTCAGGAATCTATAACAATGGCATATCATACATTTCATGGTGTAGAAACCAGAATCGTGCGTATTTTTAATACTTACGGTCCGAGAATGCGTCTGAATGACGGACGTGTTATTCCAGCGTTTATTGGTCAGGCACTTCGCGGAGAAGATTTGACGATTTTTGGAGATGGTATGCAAACTCGTTCGTTTTGTTATGTAGACGATCAGGTTGAAGGTATTTTCAGATTATTACACTCAGATTATGTATATCCTGTAAATATTGGAAATCCCGATGAAATTACAATTAAAGATTTTGCAGAAGAAATCATAAAACTTACTGGAACAAATCAAAAAGTAGTATACCATCCTTTACCAATAAATGATCCGTTGCAGCGTCAGCCGGATACAACAAAAGCAAAAGAATTATTGGGCTGGGAAGCAAAAGTAAGCCGTTCAGAAGGAATGAAAATTACATACGATTATTTTAGATCACTTTCTAAAGAAGAACTTTCTAAAGAAGAACATAAGGACTTTTCGAATTACATAAAATAGTATTTAGAAAGAACAATTTATGACGGTGGTTCAAACAGGAAGATACTCAAAATATATAAGGCCAATCAGTATTTTAATAGATCTGATGGTAATTGCTATTTTGAGTTTTTTTGTTTTTAAGGAATTAGTTGCAAATACTTTATTATTTGTCTTTTACCAATATTTAGGATGGAGCTTAATTGCTTTTTCTATAAAATTTTACGATGTATATCGATTCACACCACCAGTTGTAATTGCTTCAAAAATATTCCAGCAAATAATTCTGTTTCTTTTAATTGTAATTGCTTTTTTTCCATTTTCCAGGCACGCAATTTTTGAACAAAGAGCCATTGCAATATTTGCATTTTCAATCATAGTATTGATAAGTATTTTTAAGTTTTTGTTGTTTTTTTATTTAAAAAAATACAGAATAATAACTGGAAGTAATTACAGAAATGCTATTATTATTGGGTTTACGCCAGAAGCAATTCGGTTAAAAGATCTATTTGAAACAAGAAAAGATTATGGTTATCGTTTTTTGGGATTTTTTTCAGATAAAAAAGAAAATCAAGAGATTAAGGGTAAATTAGAGGATTTAAAACCTTTTGTACTAGCAAATTCTGTTGATGAAATATATTGTTCTTTACACGAAGTATCAAACAATTATTTAAAAGAACTAATTGATTTTGCTTACGAAAATAATAAAGGCATAAAATTTATTCCAGATACAAAAGAGATTTTCTCAAAAAATCTAAAAATAGATTATTACGATTTATTTCCCGTGCTTTCGCTGAAGCAAACAATATTGAACGAGCCCGCAATTAAAATTTTAAAGCGTTTTTTTGATATTTTATTCTCTATTTTAGTTATTGTTTTTTTATTATCATGGATATATCCATTATTAGGAATTTTGATAAAATTAGAATCAAAAGGACCAGTTTTTTTTAAACAAGGAAGACCAGGCATAGATGAAAATGAATTTATTTGTTATAAATTCCGTTCTATGAAAATGAATAAAACAACAGAAAAAGAAGCTTCAAAAGATGATCCGCGCGTTACAGCAATTGGTAAATTCATGCGAAAAACAAGTATTGATGAACTTCCGCAATTTGTCAATGTTTTATTAGGAGATATGTCAGTTGTTGGACCAAGACCACACCTTTGGTCACAGAACAAAGAATACGGAAAGAAGTTAAAAAAATACATTATCCGTCATTCTGTTAAACCAGGAATTACAGGATTAGCGCAAGTAAGCGGTTTTAGAGGAGAAATTACAACAGAAAGAGATATGGTAAATAGAATAAAATTTGATGTTTTTTATATTGAAAACTGGTCTCTTATTCTTGATTTGAAAATAATTTCGCAGACTGTAATAAACATATTTAAAGGCGATAAAAAAGCATATTAATGAACGATTTAGTATCTATTTTAACACCGACCTATAATACTGAAAAGTTCATTAGAGCCACTATAGAATCAGTTCAAAATCAGACGTATCAAAACTGGGAAATGATTTTGGTTGACGATGCATCCACTGATGAAACGGTCAAAATTATTTCTGATTTTGCAGAAAAAGACAGCCGAATAAAACTCTTTAAATTACCCAAAAATTCCGGAAATGGTTTTGCCAGAAATGTTGCTTTAGAAAAAACTTCAGGAAAATATATTGCTTTTTTAGATGCCGATGATTTATGGTTTCCTAGTAAACTCGAAAAGCAAATTCAATTTTTAAAAACAAACAATCTGCCCTTTACGTTTAGTTTTTATGATTGTATCGATGAAGAAGGCAGTAATTTAAACAGAAGGGTAGAAGCACCTTTAAATTTAACGTATAATCAGTTATTCTTCTGCAATTACGTTGGCAATTTAACCGCGATTTATGATGCAGATTACTTCGGAAAAATTGTAATTGAAGCTACCCAAAAAAGACAAGACTGGCGTTTGTGGCTTACGATTTTAAAACAAATCAAAGAAACAAAACCAGTTCCAGAGCCTTTAGCTTTTTATAGAATTAGAAAAGATTCTATTTCATCTTCAAAATTTAAATTGATAAAACACAATTTTGGTGTTTATCGAGATTTTCATGGATTTAATTTCGTGTCTTCTGTTTTATTGATGATACGATTTCTATTTACTCAGTTGGTTATAAAACCAAGATATATAAAGAAAATTTAAATATTCTTCAAGGTCGCAAATTGCGACCTTGAAGAATCGCGATTAGAATTGGAGATCACAATTTGTGATTTCCAATTTTCAAATTAAACTGTTTTAAGATGAAATCTTCGCAAACTTGATGTCGCAATTTGCGACTTCAAGTTTTCAAGGTCAGAATTGGAGGTCGCAATTTGCGTCCTCCAATTTAAACATAAAATATTTGCAAAAACTTGAAGTCACAATTTGTGATATCAAGTTTTAAGGTCACAATTTGTGACCTTAGAGAATTAGTAAACTATTTTTATAAAAAATTTTCACTCTTTAATTCTAACCCAATTTATAAATAAGATTTAAACTGTTTTAATTTCCCCCGATTGGTTCTTTCTAAAACAGATTTTCTTGTAAAAGTGAAGTTTAAATTTGGCTCTAAATATAAATCGATAGCTTCTTTTATTTTTTGAATTTGTGCAGAATCTAATTCTTTTTCAGCAACATATTCAATTTCAAAAGTATCTAATTGCATTTGTTTGATGATAAATTCTTTTACGTTTCCATCATCTTCAATAATGCTTTTGGTTACATAATAGAACGTCAAACCAGGAGATTTTTTCCCGCTTGGTAAAATGGCAACGTCATTTGTTCTGCCAATTAATTTTTTTAAGATTGGTTTTTGAGGTGTACTTTTTTCATCGAGAATTCCGATGTCGCCAATTTCATATCTGATAAAAGGATTTGCTTTATTAAATAATGATGTAATCACAATTTTTCCTTCCGTTCCATGTGGAACAACATTATTGTTTTCGTCTAAAATCTCTACAAAAAGAGTTTCAGCATTTACCTGCCATTCGCCTTGAGGGTTTTCAAAAGCAATTAAATCCAATTCAGACGCACCATATTCGCTGATAATTGGAATGCCGAATTGTTTTTCCAGAAGTTTTTTATCCTTTTCAAAAAGCATTTCCGAAGTCACAAAACAAGCTTTTAAGGTTGGACAGATTTCATTTAGTACGATGTTTTTCTGTTCTAAAAATTTAGCAAATAAAACAATAGAACTTGTATAACCGTTGATATAATCGAATTTTTTCGTTTTAAATTTCTGCAGAAATTTTTCGAGAATTTCATCAGATAAATCAAAAACCGGAAAACGAAAACGATGCGTTAGGAAATCTTTGAAACGCTCTTTTTGATATCCAATAAAATCCATTGGAATGCCATAAAAACGGGCTTGGTACGAATGATTAAAATCAATGCCAAACCAACCAAAACGCATAATGTTTGAAGCCCATGTCAAGGCGTGCGAATATTTATCTTTAGCAAAAACAAAAGGAGTTCCGCTTGATCCTGAGGTTTTGTTGAGGTAAATATTGCTTTTTGAATAACCATTTGAAAGTCTTTCTTCAAGTGGTTTTTGCAGATTTTGTTTGTTTAAAATCGGTAAATCTTCCCAGTTTTCGACAGTTGTATTTCCAACTAATTCTCTATAAAAGGAGTTATTCTTCAAATGAAAATCAACAATTTCTTTCTTTTTATCTTCGAGAAAAGAAGCATATTCTTCTTCTGAAAAATGAACAATTTTATCCAATTCGGCTTTGGCTTTCTTTATCGGAAAACCATTTAATTGAAGGGAAAGATCAAAAAGACGAATCATTTTTAGGATAATTTTCGTCAAAAATAATATTTACCAATTACTAACAGCGAAGAATCAACAAGTTTTTAAGATTTAATTATTTTTTACGTGTAAAAGCAATTATTTTTGCACCACAACTAAAATACAACAACACATGACAATTTTATTATTGGGATCAGGCGGAAGAGAACATGCTTTTGCGTGGAAAATGATTCAGAGTCCGCTTTGCGAAAAACTTTTTGTTGCACCAGGAAATGCGGGAACAGCTGCAATTGCTGAAAATGTGGCAATTGCTCCAACTGATTTTGAAGCAATAAAAGCATTAGTGCTTAAAGAAAACATCAGCTTAGTAGTCGTAGGGCCAGAAGATCCGTTGGTAAAAGGTATTTATGATTATTTTAAAAACGACGAAAGTTTAAAAAATATCCCGGTAATTGGGCCGTCAAAATTAGGAGCGCAGTTAGAAGGAAGTAAAGAATTTGCAAAAGAATTCTTGATGAAACATAATATTCCGACTGCGGCTTACGATAGTTTTACTGCCGAAACGGTTGAAGAAGGATGTAAATTTTTGGAAACATTACAACCTCCATTCGTTTTAAAAGCAGATGGTTTAGCAGCAGGAAAAGGAGTTTTGATTATTCAGGATCTTGAAGAAGCAAAAACGGAATTAAGAAATATGCTGGTTCACGAGAAATTTGGGGCAGCAAGTTCAAAAGTGGTTATCGAAGAATTTTTGGACGGAATCGAATTAAGCTGTTTCGTTTTAACTGACGGAAAAAGCTATAAAATTCTTCCAACAGCAAAAGATTACAAAAGAATTGGTGAAGGCGATACAGGATTAAATACAGGCGGAATGGGAGCAGTTTCTCCAGTTCCTTATGTTGATGCTGTTTTGATGGAAAAAATTGAAACTCGTATTGTAAAACCAACAATCGAAGGTTTCCAGAAAGACGGAATCGAATATAAAGGATTTGTATTTATTGGTTTGATCAATGTAAAAAATGAGCCAATCGTAATTGAATACAATGTAAGAATGGGAGATCCAGAAACTGAAGTTGTGGTTCCTAGATTAAAATCTGATTTAGTTGAATTGTTCCTTTCAGTTGCAAATCAAAAATTAGATGAATTCGAATTAAAAGTTGATCCAAGAAGCGCAACTACAATTGTTGTTGTTTCTGGCGGATATCCTGAAGATTTCGAAAAAGGAAAAGTTATTACAGGTTTAGAAAATATTACTGATTCGATAGTTTTTCACGCCGGAACAAAATTAGATGGCGAAAATGTCGTTAGTAATGGAGGACGTGTTTTGACTGTGACATCATACGGAGATGATTTCAAACAGGCCATAAAAAAATCTTACCAAAATATAGATAAACTAAATTTTGATAAGATGTATTTTAGAAAAGATATCGGCTTCGACTTACTTTAAGAAAGAGTGAGCTGTAGTATCTTGGTTTTCAGTTCCGGCATCATCAAAAATGCGTAATTGTTTAATCCAATAAACGATTGCGCATGCGCAGATGATCATAAAAATCCAGTTGATCGTGTTTGCACCAAACCATGTTTTTAATTCTAAATGACGTAAAAAGTCAAGTGGAGCAAATAAAATGTTAACGAATAAGTATTGTATTCCTTCAAAAAAAGCTTTCATAATTTATAAAATTATATGTTATTATTGTTTTAACGCCTTGAAGCAAAATTCAAACTGAGAATCTTTTTTCAACTTGTTGGTTTTCCTTTTTAAACAAGTATTATATTTACAGTCACAAAAGTATAAAATATCCTTATGATAACAAGTGTTTTTAAAAAATCTACACCATTAAATTATTCGTTGGTTGTAATTTTGATACTGGTTTTCTTCTTTATGTTTCAAATTCGAGAAACGTCTTGGATAAATTCTTATTTTACGATATTTCAAAAAGTAAGTTTACTGTGCTTTATTTTTGCTTCATTTTTCATGGTCAATTTTATTGTCAAGAAAAACGGGCTCAGTAAAGACAACGGCTACGCGATATTTTTCTACTTATTATTCATATTGTTTTTCCCAACAATATTCAACCATCCAAATGTTGTTTATGCCAATTTCTTTATATTATTGGCACTTCGCAGATTGATTTCCCTTCAGTCTTTAAAAGCATCAAAAGAAAAAATATTCGACGCTTCTTTTTGGATTTTTGTAGCTTGTTTATTTCAATTTTGGAGTATCCTTTTTGTAATTTTAGTTTTTATATCGATAATTTTTCACGTTTCGAGAGATTATAGAAACTGGGTTTTGCCATTTATTGCACTTTTGGCCGTGTCAATCGTGTTTTATATGGTTTCATTAATGTTCCATATTGATGCTTTTAAATTTGTTCAGGAACGTGCGGTAGTCGATTTTAGAATAGATTATTTTAAAAATAATTACGAAAATGGAGCACTTTCTATATATGCAGCGGTTGTCGTATTTTTTGTGTTTTCAATGTTAACAACCTTGTCAAACAGACCGCAGATTGTACATACGTCGTATAAAAAAGTAGTAGCCTGTTTTTTTATTGCCGTTCTTGTTTTCCTAATTTCGCCAGATAAAACTAACGATTTATTATTGTTCAGCATTGCACCATTATCAATGATGGCTGCAAGTCACGTAGAATATATGCAGCAAAAACTCAACAACGAAATTGTATTTTATATTTTGATTTTGGTGAGCTTATTTACTTTTTTCTCTCAGTTATAATTTACTTCCGTACGCAAGATCGCCGGCATCACCAAGACCGGGAACAATGTAATTTTTCTCATTTAATTTTTCATCTAAAGAAGCAACCCATAAATGACAATTTTCGGGAAGGTTTTTTTCAAGATGTGCAATTCCTTCCGGTGCAGCGATAACCACAACAATATGAAATTCTGTTGGCGCAGCATTTTCAATCAGTTTTTTATGAACCGCTACAATAGATTGTCCCGTTGCAAGCATTGGGTCAAGAAGTAAAACAGTTTTATTGTTTAAATTTGAAATAGCCTGATATTCAACTAAAATTTCAAAATCGTCACCACCATTTGGATGAAATCTGCAGGCAGAAACAAAGCTGTTTTCCGCATGGTCAAAATAATTTAAAAAGCCATTATGGAGCGGTAATCCGGCTCTTAAAATTGGACATAAAACCAAATCCGTTTCAATTTCAGTTGTTTTTTTGATACCAAGTGGCGTTTGAATTTCAACACTTTTATACGGTAAAGTTTTGCTTAATTCATAAGCCATAATTTCGCCAATGCGTTCAATATTTCTTCTAAAACGCATACTGTCGTTCTGCACATTTACATTTCTAATTTGTCCTAGAAAATGATTTAGAACACTATTGTTTTCAGATATATAATGAATTTTCATGATGATTTTTTAATTTATTAACGAACTATTATATAAAAACAAAAAATAATTTCTTTTTTTCGCAGCATAAAAGTATAAAAAGTATCTTTGTATCTATAAAAAATAAAGACATGTTTTCAAAATTAGCATATTCTGTTTTCGAACAAAGCATTAAAGATTATCATCAATTTGATAATGTTGACCAGCCTATAAACAATCCGTTTCCAAAAGATAAATTCGAACATTTATTATATTTAAAAAACTGGATTGATACTGTTCAATGGCATTTTGAAGATATTATTCGTGATCCGCAAATTGATCCTGTAGCCGCTTTGACTTTAAAAAGACGCATCGACGCTTCAAATCAGGAACGTACTGATATGGTTGAATATATCGACAGTTACTTTTTGCAAAAATACAGCCATGTAAAAGCAAAAGACGGAGCAAAAATCAACTCTGAAAGTCCGGCTTGGGCATTTGACAGATTGTCTATTTTAGCTTTAAAAATTTATCACATGAATGAAGAAGCGACTCGTGCAGAAGCGACTCAGGAACACAGAGATAAATGTCAGGAAAAATTAAATATTCTTTTAGAGCAAAGAACAGATTTATCTACAGCAATTGAAGAATTATTGACTGATATCGAAAATGGAGAAAAATTCATGAAAGTGTACAAACAAATGAAAATGTACAACGACGATGATTTGAACCCGGTTTTATATCAAAATAAAAAATAATTTGGCAGAGTTGTCTAACAGCCAAATCAAACATATAGCCGTCATGAGACTTTCCGCAATGGGAGATGTCGCCATGACGGTTCCTGTTTTACGTGCTTTTGTAAAGCAATATCCAACGGTAAAACTAACCGTTATTTCGCGTCCTTTTTTTAAACCTTTTTTTGACGGAATCCCGAATCTTGAGTTTTTTGCTTTTGATGAAAAAGAAAGACACAAAGGTTTTCCAGGACTTTTACGTTTATTCAGAGACGTGCAACAACTAAAAATTGATGCTTTTGCAGATCTTCATAATGTTTTACGATCTAAAGTGGTGAGTTTGCTTTTCGCTTTAAGCGGAAAAAAAAGAGTAGCTGTAGATAAAGGACGAGAAGGGAAAAAAGAATTGACAAGAGCTGAAAACAAAATTTTCAAGCAATTGCCAACTATGTTCGAAAGACATGCAAAAGTGTTTGAACAACTTGGTTTTCCTGTAAATTTATCAAATCCTGAGTTTCCTAAAAAAGCGGTTTTTGGTGGAGAAATCACAGATTTGGTTGAAGAAAATTGTGAAAAACTAATTGGAATTGCCCCTTTTGCCCAATACGATTCTAAAGTTTATCCTTTAGATTTAATGAAGGAAGTAATAACAAAACTAGCAGAAAATAAAGATTATACGATTTTACTTTTTGGAGGAGGAAAAAAAGAAATTGAAATTTTAAATTCACTTTCAGAACCTTTTAAAAATGTAATAAATGTTGCCGGAAAAATTAAGTTTCAGCAGGAATTAAAATTAATAAGCAATCTGGATGTAATGCTTTCTATGGATTCTGGAAATGCACATATTGCTGCAATGCTTGGTGTAAAAGTAATTACACTTTGGGGCGCAACGCATCCTTATTCCGGATTTTTACCTTTCAACCAAAGTTTAGAAAACGCCTTAACTTCAGACAGAAATCAATATCCAAAATTACCAACTTCTGTTTACGGAAACAAAATTGTAGAAGGTTATGAAGATGCAATGAGAACAATTTCTCCAGATGAAGTTGTTTCTAAAATTAAAAATCAATTATAACATATTATTGTCAGACTGAGCGAAGTCGAAGTCTTCTCAGCATATAAGCCTTTCGACTTCGTTCAGGGTGACAAAAGCAATAAAATGTCAATAAAAAAAATTCCAAATCCCAATTGTAAAAGTTGGAATTTGGAATTTTTTTTTATTGGAATTTCTTATAAATCCAAAAGAAGATATCCTATTGCTTTCTTTTTGTTTTTATCAACTACAACTTTAACAAAATGATTTTCTTTTTCAGTAGCTAATAAAATGTGTTCAAAATCATTGGTTGAATTTCTGTAAACTTTATGTATCAATTCAGATTCTTTAATTTTTTTCGATATAATTTTAGCTGCTTTTAGTTCACTTACATAAGGCCAAATATTAAAAAAGCTATCATTTGAGATTGATATTTCTGTCATTCCCTCATTCTTTGAGCAATCATACTTTTCTTTTGAAAGTAGTTTAGGAGCTTTTCTGTTTCTTCTTTTTTTGATTACGAAGTAGAGACAAAAAAGAGAAGTTATTACAAAAAGTAATATAAAAGTTAGACGAAGGTAGTGATGCATTGCCATAATATTGAATGTTTTAAAAACGTGTTGACAAGTCTTAAGTGCACTACTAATATACTAAATTTCCAGCATGTTTTTTAAAAATAACCCAATTATTTAAATGCTTTTTTGTGTATTTCTTAAATTTGAAAAGTATACTTTCCAAATTTTAAAACTGATAAAAGAAATAACTCACAAAAAAAATTCCAAATCCCAATACTAAAATTGGAATTTGGAATTTATATTTTAAAATTTAGAAAACTAAACGTCGTCGTAATCTACATAAATAGTATCCGAAGTTGGGTGCGCCTGACAGGTTAAAATTAAACCTTCGGCAATTTCACCATCTGTTAAAATAGAATTTTTTGTCATTTCAGCAGTTCCGGCAGTAACCCTTCCTAAACAGCTGCTGCAAATTCCGCCCTGACAAGAGTAAGGAGCATCAACGCCATGTTTTAAAGCAGCATCAAGAATGGTTTGTTTTTTAGACATTTCAAAAGTAACTTCTTCATCATCAACTAAAACAGTAATTTTAGTATGTCCTTCCTGAGAACCTTGAATTACGTGTTCTTCAGAAGAAGTAGTAAAAAGCTCAAATTTAATAGCAGATTCTTTTACGTTTTTCTCTTTCAAAACATTCGAAACCGTATTGATCATTTCTTCAGGTCCACACAAATAAAACTTATCAAATTCTAATTCTTTGTGTTTGTTGTTCAATACAAAATTTACGGTCGATTTTTCGATTCTTCCAAACAATGCATTTTCAACTTTCGCCTGGCTGTAAACATAATGCACGAAAAAACGGCCCACATATTGCAATTGTAAATCGTGTAATTCCTGGTGAAAAATAGTTTGTTCTGGAGTTCTGTTTCCGTAAACCAATACAAATGAACTTTTCGGCTCATTTTTTAAAACTGATTTTAAGATAGAAAGTACCGGCGTGATTCCGCTTCCGGCAGCAAACGCAACATAATTTTTTTGTCTTTCAGCATCTGGTTCAAAAGTAAATTTTCCTTCTGGCTGACCCACTTCAAGAACATCTCCTGCTTTTAGTATTGTGTTCGCAAATTGCGAAAACAAACCGCTCTTTACAGCTTTAACCGCAATTCGCAATTCACCGCTTTCTGGTGCAGAGCAAATAGAATATGCACGACGAATTTCTTGATTATCAAGAGTTAATTTTAAGTTTATGTATTGTCCGGCTATAAATTTATAGTCCTGTTTAAGTTCTTCGGGAACATTAAAAAGTACTGAAACTGCATCGGCAGTTTCACGTTTTACCTCTTTAATTATAAGTTTTAAAAATGAAGGCATGATTTAATTTTTTTGCAAAAGTAGCAAACGATAAGTAATTGACACTTACTAAAATATTTTTTTTAACTTTTTTTGTAACGTTTTCCTACATTTGATCTCTTATTACTAAAATCAAAACCAGTTAACCATGATTAAAAAGTTTATTTATCTCGAATGGAAGGCCTTTATCAGGTCGGCATCATTTGGTAAAAATGTGGCTATGAAAATTCTAATGGGATTTTTAATGATCTATTTTTCATTAATTTTTATTGGAATGGGCGTTGGAGCATTTTACATTCTTAAAGAAATGCACCTTGAACCATTTGTAACCGTAAACCGGTTTTTGATTTATTACTTTCTTTTTGATTTAGTAATTCGTTTGCTATTACAATCAATTCCGGTTTTGAATATCAAACCCTTATTGGTTTTGCCTTTTAAGAAACCTGTAATTGTTCATTTTTCATTAGGCAAAACAGTTTTGTCTTTTTTTAATTGGGTTCATGCTTTATTTTTTGTTCCGTTTTCTATTGTTTTGGCAATAGAAGGATATGATATAACAGCCATTATTTTCTGGAACCTGGCAATGCTTTCTTTTATATACATCAACAATTTTTTAAATATAATTTTAAGTAATATCGATAAATTATTTGTTGTTTTTGTTGGATTAATTCTTGTTTTAGGCGGCGCGCAATATTACAAATTGTTTGATATCACAATTTTTACAACTCCTTTTTTTCAAGGACTTTACAATATAAAAGGATTATTTTTAATTCCTGTTTTAGTATTGGCAGGTTTGTATATTTTTAGTTTTAAATTCCTCAAAAAAAATCTATATCTCGATGCCGGACTTTCTGTAAAAGAAGATGTTGCAACAATAGAGAATCTTTCTTGGCTAAATCAATTTGGAACCGTGGGAACTTTTCTGAAAAACGATATCAAACTTATAAAAAGAAACAAAAGGTCGAAAACGACTATTTTTATGAGCTTTTTATTTTTGTTCTACGGATTTTTATTTTTCTCCGGAGGAATTGAAACCTACGACAAACCAGTAATGCACCTTTTAGCAGGAATTTTTGTTTCGGGCGGATTTTTATTTGTCTTTGGACAATTTGTGCCAAGCTGGGATAGTTCATATTATCAATTAATGATGACACAAAATATCCCGTATCGCGGTTATATTATGGCAAAATGGTGGCTGATTGTTATTGCCACAATTATTTCTACAATTCTGGCTTCGTTTTATATTTATTTTGGATGGCAGATTTATTTAACGATTGTTGTTGCGGCAATTTATAACATTGGAGTCAATTCACATTTAGTGTTATTGGGAGGTGCTTTTACTAAAACCCCAATCGATTTAAGTAATGCCGGCGGTGCTTTTGGAGATAAAAAAGCGTTTAATGTAAGTGCAATGTTATTAACACTTCCAAAGATCTTACTGCCTTTGGCACTTTATGGAGCAGGAATTTATTTTGACAATAAAAACCTCGGATTAGCATTAGTGGCCGGCGCGGGCGTTTTAGGTTTTATTTTTAAAGACAAGGTTTTTTCTTTAATCGAAAAAAGATATAAAATCGAAAAGTACAGTACAATAAATGCTTATAAACAAAAGAGTTAATTAGAGAATTTGTCAATTTGATAATTAATCTAAAATCAACAATCTAAAATCTAAAATTACAAATGATACAAGTAAATCAACTTTCAAAAAAATATAACGGTACTACAGTTTTAAACATTCATAATCTTGAAATTCCAAAAGGACAGAGTTTTGGATTAGTGGGTAACAACGGAGCAGGAAAAACTACTTTTTTTAGTTTGCTTTTAGATTTAATCCAGCCTTCGACAGGAGATATAAAAAGCAATGATATTCAGGTAAATAAGAGCGAAAACTGGAAATCTTTTACAGGTTCTTTTTTAGATGAAAGTTTCCTGATTGGTTATCTGACTCCCGAAGAATATTTTTATTTTATTGGAGATTTACGTCATCAAAATAAAGCCGATATTGATGCATTGTTAGCCAAACATGAAGAATTTTTTAACGGAGAAATTTTAAACAACAAAAAATACCTTCGCGATTTATCAAAAGGAAATCAAAAGAAAGTTGGAATTATTGCAACACTTATAGGAAACCCTGAAGTAGTAATTTTAGATGAACCTTTTGCAAATTTAGACCCAACAACAGTAAGCAGATTAAAGAAAATTATTAAAGAATTAGCTGAAAACCCAAATGTTACCGTTTTGGTTTCGAGCCATGATTTACAACACACCGTTGAGGTTTGCGATCGAATAGTGGCACTTAATAAAGGTGAAATTGTAAAGGATATTCAAACCTCAGAAGAAACCTTACAAGAATTGGAATTGTTTTTTGCGGTATAACCCTCTAAAGTTTCAAAAAAGAAGTGTATTTTTACAAGTCATTATACTAAAAATGCTTTTTAGAAGTTAATGCTTTAAAATCAGTTCTATTGAAAAAGAATACTCTTAAATATAGTTTTTTTCTCACGTTTTTTCTCCTTTTGATAGCATGTTCTACCAAGAATAATACTTTTGTGAACAGAAATTCCCATGCATTAAGTACAAAATATAACATTTTGTACAATGGAGGAATTGGTCTTGACAAAGGACTGCTAGCTATTCAGGCCAATAATCAGGACAATTTCTGGAAAAGGCTTCCTATTGAAAAAATGCAGTTTGATGAAAATTTTTCGGAAGGATCAAAAACAAAAAATCCTGACTTTGAAAAAGCAGAAACAAAGGCAACAAAAGCAATTCAAAAACACTCCATGAATATTGGAGGAAGAGAAAGAAACTATCAAATTGACGAAGCATATTTAATGCTTGGAAAAGCCAGATATTATGATCAGCGTTTTATTCCAGCCTTAGATGCTTTCAATTACATTCTCTACAAATACCCAAACAGCAGTAATATTTATACGGCAAAAATCTGGCGCGAAAAAACCAATATGCGTTTAGGAAATGATGCGATTGTAGTTAAAAATATCAATCAATTATTAAAGAAAACAGATTTAAATAAACAGACATTTTCTGACGCCAATGCTTTATTGGCGGAAGCTTTTCTGAATTTAGAAGAAAGGGACAGTGCCGTTGCTAAACTTAGAATTGCAGAAGAATTTTCTAGAATAAATGAAGACCGTGCCCGTTATAAATTCATCCTGGGGCAGATGTATCAGGAAGTTGGAAACAAAGACAGCGCCACCTATTATTATGATGGCGTTATCGACATGAATCGTAAAGCCAACAGAAAATACATGATGCACGCTTACGCAAAAAAAGCGCAGATGTACGATTATGAAAAAGGCAACGATACCATATTTTTAAAAATCTATAATAAGTTAGTTGCAGATCGTGAAAACAGACCTTATTATGATGTTCTTTTTTATGAAATGGGAGTTTTCTATGATAAAAAGAAAGACAAAGAAAATGCATTAAAATTCTACAATAAATCGTTAAGAAGAAAATCTACAGATCCTTATTTAACGGCATCGGCTTACCGAAACATTGGAAACATGTATTTTAAAGATACAGATTACACGATGGCTGCTAAATATTATGACAGTACATTGACCAAGTTAGACCCAAAAACAAGAGAATTTGTTTTAATCGAGAAAAATAGAAAAAACCTTGACAACGTAATTAAATACGAAGGAATTGCAAAACGAAATGACAGTATTATTAAAGTCTACGGATTGCCTGATGCTGACAGAAAAATTTATTTTGAAAGTTACATTGCTGAACTTAAAAAGAAAGACGAAGCTAAACGAATTATAGCAGAGAAAGAAAAAGAGAAGTTAGCTAATATTGACCGAAATACAAATGCGTCGAATGCGCCGACAGCAATAAACCCGAATTCATTAGGAAAACCTGCAGATCCTGATGACGGAATTAGACCTCCATCTGGAAATGACGCAACAGCAAGTACTTTTTACTTTTACAACCCAACAACAGTTGCCTACGGAAAACTACAGTTTAAAAAAATGTGGGGTAACAGAACGATTGGCGGAAACTGGAGACTGGCTACAATAAAATCTGCAAATGATGCAGCAATGCTCAATGACAGTATAAATGAAGTGGAAGCAGCGAAGTTAAAAGATACGGTTGTTATTGAAAAGTATACCACTGCTTTTTATGAAAAACAACTTCCGAAAACGCAAACTGCAATGGACAGCATTGGTAAAGAACGCAATTTTGCCTATTATCAATTAGGCCTTATATATAAGGAGAAATTTAAGGAATATAAACTAGCAAGTGATAAACTAGAGCAATTACTTAAAAATAATCCAGAAGAAAAATTAGTGCTTCCATCGAAGTATAATTTGTATAAAATATATCAAATTACAGATCCGGAAAAAGCAGCAAGAATTAAATCAGATATAACGACAAATTATCCAACGTCGAGATATGCTCAGATTTTAAACAATACAAATGCTGATGATATAGCTTCGCCTGAAAAAGAATACCAAAAATGGTATAAACTATTTCAGGAAGAGAATTTTGATGTTGTGTTAGATAATATTGATAATTTAATCAATCAATATTCTGGAGAAGAAATTGTTTCTAAGTTTGAATTATTAAAAGCAAATACTTTAGGAAAAGTCAACGGACTGGATGCTTATAAAAAAGGTTTAGAAAACGTGGCAGATAATTATCCAAATAGTGAAGAAGGAAAAAAAGCAAGAGAAATTTTGGAGAAAGATGTCCCAGCTTTAGAAAGACTTAATTTTACAACTGTAGATAATAAAAACTGGAAAATTGTATATCTGGTTTCTAATACGGATACTAAAACAGTTAAAAAAATTGAAGAAGCAATTAGAGTATTTTTGTTAGTCGAAAATTTTGAAAGATTAACAACGTCTTTTGATAAATACAACAGAACCCAAAGTTTTGTGTCAATTCATGGTTTAAAATCTGAAGCTTATGCCAGAGATGTGGCAGGAGTTTTGAGAGAAGACGATAAATATAAAATTGCGCATCCGTCAATTATTATATCAGCAGATAATTACAAAGTGGTTCAAATTAAAAAGAACCTAGACGCCTACCTCGCCCCAAAAACCCCATAATATAATGTTTGACAAAGTAAAAAAAAACGGAACAGAACTTTTAGGAAAAACAAACCGAATTGTTGAAGGAACTTCTATTGTAGGAGATATTGTTTCAAAAGCCGATTTTAGATTAGACGGCGAATTGATTGGAAATTTCACCTCGCAGGGAAAATTAGTGATAGGCGCAACAGGCGCAGTAAAAGGAGAAATCATTTGTAATAATGCTGACATTGAAGGAGAATTTCATGGAAAAATTAAAGTTCTTGAAATTCTTAATATCAAAGCCGCAGCAAAAATTCACGGTGAAGTTGCCGTTGGAAAACTTTCTATAGAACCAGGCGCAGAGTTTACAGCAACTTGTACCATGCTGGCAAATTCAAATCCAGTAATTATGTTAGAAGATGGAAAAGGACCCGAATAAAAAACAAAATAATAAATGGATAGCCCTCATAAATATTCCTATTCAAATGGGGGTTATTATTTTTTTGTTTTCTTATTTAGGAACTTGGTTAGACGAAAACCATCCAAGTGAAAAGATATACTATAATAAGGTATTAGTTATGGTTGGAGTTGCAATTGCATTATATAATGTAATTCGTCAGGTAAACGAAATCAACAAAACAAAGTAAAATAAGTTTTAAAAACGGCTTGAATAAATATTGCATCTTTGCAAAAAATTGTTCGGAATGTTTTTAAAAAACTACAAACTTATTCTTCATCTGCATATTCTTGCAGTTGCTTCCTATATACTACATAAGGGAGTTTTTTATATTTTTAAAATTAATGATCAAAACTTTCATTATAGTATAGAAGTATTGTATTTGATCTTTTTATTTTTTTCTGCTTTACTATTAACACTAACAGTAAAATTCAAAAAAGATAAGTTCGACAGCATCGGAATGTTTTTTATGCTTGGAACTTTTATTCAAATGTTTGTGTATTATTTTGTTTTGCGGCCGATTTTATCCGACAAGATTCACAACATCCGTGTTGAAAAAATCAATTTTTTTGTAACATTTATTCTCTTTTTGTTATTTCAAACGATTTTAACTGTCCGATTATTAAATGAAAAGCGTTAAAATGCGGATTCTTTAAAACAAGGTTCAAAAATAATTTTTCATATCCTTTTGAATATTAATAAAAAATGTACCTTTGCACCAAATTTTAGAAACATAAAAAATAAGAATTTCCACAGATATGGTGATTTCAAACAAACCACTCAGATTTATTCTTGCAGCTTTTGTAGCTTGTCTTCCACTAATGAGCTTTTCTAATTCAGAAAAAGACTCGGCGCATGTTCAAACTGAAACAGCTCACGAAGCAGCTTCTGAAGGGCACCATGCAGAACCAACTGATGTAAAATCTAAAATTAAGGCTTTCATTGGCCACCACGTTTTGGACTCTCATGATTTTACTTTTACACAAGATGATGAGACTGGTAAATATTATGGTTTTCCATTACCGGTAATTATTTTGGATAATGGTCTTCAAATTTTTTCTTCTTCAAAATTTAACCACGGTCATGCAGTAGCAGAATCAAATGGAAATTATTACGTGATTAATCATCATGATGGTAAAATCTACAAAACAGATGCTGCCGGAACAATTACTGAAGATGAAAAAACAGGTCATCCTACAAATGTTCGTCCGTTAGACTTCTCAATTACAAAAACAGTACTTTCTATTTTTGTAGCAGCATTATTAATGTTCTGGTTATTTACAAGCTTAGCAAAATCATATGCTAAAAATGGAGGAATTGCTTCTGGAGCAGGAAGATTTTTTGAACCGCTTGTAGTTTTTATTCGTGACGAAGTTGCTATTCCTAATATTGGAGAAAAGCACCATAAAAAATACATGAGTTATTTATTGACAATATTTTTCTTTGTATTGTTTTTAAATATCTTCGGATTAACTCCACTAGGAATTAATGCTACAGGTAACTTAACAATTACATTCTCGTTAGCAATCCTTACTTTCTTAATTACAAACCTTACTGCAAATAAAAACTACTGGGGTCACATTTTCTGGATGCCGGGAGTGCCAAAACCAATGAGAATTATTTTGGCTCCAATTGAATTGTTAGGAGTTTTCATCAAACCATTTTCATTAATGATTCGTTTGTATGCAAATATCTTCGCAGGTCACATTGTATTAATGAGTATCATCGGATTAATGTTTATCTTTAAGAGCTGGATTGGAAGCAGTCTATCTTTCGGATTATCATTTGCACTTTCTATACTAGAGATTTTAGTTGCATTTTTACAAGCCTATATTTTTACAATGCTGTCTGCACTTTATTTTGGTTCAGCAGTAGAAGAGCACCACCACGAAGAGGAGGGGCACCACTAAAAATTAGATTTCAGAGTTTAGATTTCAGATTATTTCAATCTAAAAATCTACATTCAAAAATCTAAAATCAAAATTGAATGTTTAATTTTTAATATATACATATATGAACGGTTTAAATTTCATTGGAGCAGGATTAATCGTAATCGGAGCTGCTTTAGGTATTGGTAGAATTGGTGGTTCAGCAATGGACGCTATCGCTCGTCAACCAGAAGCTTCAGGAAAAATCCAAACAGCTATGCTTATTGCTGCTGCACTTATTGAAGGAATTGGTTTCGCTGCGTTATTCGCTGCTTAATTAAAACACAAAAAACAATAGTTGCAACGGTTGGTTGTAACTATTGTTTTAAAAATAAAACATTAAAATTGCCTTGTGCAGTTAAAAAGACATAATTTAAAATTTATAATCATATATAATGGAAAAGTTAATAAATCAGTTTGAGTTCGGTTTGTTCTTTTGGCAGATTCTAATATTTGTTGGATTAATATTTTTATTGAAAAAATTCGCTTGGAAACCAATTCTTGATGCAGTAAATGATAGAGAGCAAGGTATTAAAGATGCATTACTTTCTGCTGAAAATGCTAGACAAGAAATGCAAAACTTACAAGCAGACAATCAAAGAATTTTGAACGAAGCTCGTGCTGAACGTGATGCTATGTTAAAAGAAGCTCGCGAAATGAAAGAGAAAATGATTGCTGATTCTAAAAACGAAGCACAAACGCAAGGTCAAAAAATGATCGAGCAGGCTAAAGCGGCTATCGAAAGTGAAAAAAATGCTGCAATGGCAGAATTGAAATCTCAGGTTTCAACTTTATCATTAAGTATTGCTGAAAAATTATTGAAAGAAGAATTATCTAACAAAGAATCTCAAGCTAAATTAGTAGAGAAAATGTTAGGTGACGTAAAGTTAAACTAAGATTATGGCAAGTACAAGAGCAGCAATTCGTTATGCAAAAGCAATTCTAGACTTAGCAAACTCTAAAGGTGTTGCCGAAGCTGTCAATAACGATATGAAGTCAATTGCTTTGGCAATTGAGACAAATGCAGAATTGAGTACCTTTATTCAAAACCCAACTACAAAAGTTGAAGTTAAGGAAAGTGCTCTTTTAGAAGTTTTCGCAAATGTAAATGGCGTAACCAAAGGTTTATTTCATTTATTATTTGAAAACAAAAGATTTGAAATTCTAAATGCAATTGCATTAGAATACAGCAAACTATTTGATGAAAGTAATGGTATTGAAGTAGCAAAAGTTACAACTGCAATTCCTATGGATGCTGCATTAGAAGCTAAAGTTTTAGCTAAAATTGCAACTTTGTCAGATAAAAAAATTACAATTGAAAATATCGTAGATCCTTCAATCATTGGTGGATTTATTTTAAGAATAGGTGATAATCAATACAATGCATCTGTGTCAAACAGATTACAAGTATTAAAAAGAGAGTTAAGTAATTAGTTTTATTACACATAAAAAGTGTCTAAATTATAAATTAAGATGGCGGAAATCAAACCTGCTGAAATTTCAGCAATATTAAGAAAGCAAGTAGAAGGTTTTGAATCTGGTGCTACGCTAGAGGAAGTAGGAACAGTACTTCAAGTTGGAGACGGTATTGCTCGTATTTACGGGTTATCGAATGTACAATATGGTGAGTTAGTTGAATTTGATAACGGACTTGAAGCTATTGTATTGAACCTTGAAGAAGACAATGTTGGTGTGGTACTTTTAGGACCATCAACAGGAATCAAAGAAGGATCAACAGCAAAAAGAACACAACGTATTGCTTCTCTTAAAGTAGGTGAGCAAATGGTAGGACGTGTAGTTAACACTCTTGGTTTTCCAATTGATGGAAAAGGACCAATTGGTGGGGACTTATACGAAATGCCTTTAGAAAGAAAAGCTCCAGGAGTTATCTTCCGTCAGCCAGTTACTGAGCCATTACAAACAGGAGTAAAAGCAGTAGATGCTATGATCCCGGTTGGACGTGGACAACGTGAGCTTGTTATCGGTGACCGTCAAACAGGTAAATCAACTGTTTGTATCGATACTATCTTAAATCAAAAAGAATTTTACGATGCAGGAAAACCTGTATTCTGTATATATGTTGCAATTGGACAAAAAGCTTCAACTGTAGCAGGAATCGCAAAAATGTTAGAAGAAAAAGGAGCAATGGCTTATACAGTTATCGTTGCTGCAAATGCTTCTGACCCAGCTCCAATGCAAGTTTATGCTCCTTTCGCAGGTGCTGCAATTGGAGAATATTTTAGAGATTCAGGTCGTCCGGCACTTATTGTGTATGATGATTTATCTAAACAAGCTGTTGCTTACCGTGAGGTTTCTCTTTTATTAAGAAGACCACCGGGACGTGAGGCTTACCCTGGAGACGTTTTCTACTTACACTCTCGTTTATTAGAGCGTGCTTGTAAAGTAATTGCTGATGATGGAATTGCTAAAAACATGAACGATTTACCAGATTCTATCAAGTCTATCGTAAAAGGTGGTGGTTCATTAACTGCTTTACCAATTATCGAAACTCAGGCTGGTGACGTTTCTGCATATATCCCAACAAACGTAATCTCGATTACAGATGGTCAGATTTTCCTTGATGGAGATTTGTTCAACTCTGGAGTTCGTCCTGCTATTAACGTAGGGATCTCTGTATCTCGTGTTGGAGGTAATGCTCAAATTAAATCAATGAAAAAAGTTTCAGGAACTTTAAAATTAGACCAGGCTCAATTCCGTGAATTAGAAGCTTTCGCTAAATTTGGTTCTGACTTGGATTCAGTTACATTAAACGTAATTGAAAAAGGAAGAAGAAACGTTGAAATCTTGAAACAAGGTTTAAATGATCCTTATCCTGTTGAAAACCAAGTTGCTATTATTTACGCTGGTTCTAAAAACTTATTGAAAAGTGTTCCTGTAAATAAAGTAAAAGAATTTGAAGCTGATTTCTTAGCTTACTTAAACAGCAAACATAAAGATACGCTTAACGCGTTGAAAGCTGGTAAGTTAGATGACAACATTACTGATGTTATCGAAAAAGCAGCAAAAGAAATTTCAGCAAAATATATCTAATTAGAGAATTGGTAAATTAGATAATTAAAAAGTCTTTGAAGAATTTTCTAATTATCTAATTTTCAAATTGTCACATTTTTTTAATCGACAAATGGCAAATTTAAAGGAAATCCGAAATAGAATTACTTCCGTTTCATCGACGATGCAAATTACATCGGCAATGAAAATGGTTTCTGCTGCAA
>NZ_DLHA01000039.1:0-44744 GCF_002482975.1 Flavobacterium sp. UBA7680
CCTCCTTAGCTCAGTTGGTTAGAGCATCTGACTGTTAATCAGAGGGTCATTGGTTCGAGCCCAAGAGGGGGAGCTTATTAAATACCACTTACAAATCGTAAGTGGTATTTTTTTTGTTTATACAACTTTTTATATGCTATCTATATTTTTTGTAAATTTGTAAAACTATGAAAGACATTTCTAATACAGCTGAAAGAGTAAAGTTTGCTTTAAAGCAAATGGAAAAAGTTATGCCTATTGTTAAACAGCAAGTAGCCGTTTATGAAAGAAACGTTGCTTTAGGCAAAAACCAAAGAAAACCACCTATAGCTCCGCAATTCAAAAATGTCTAAACCCATTTTACTTGTTATAGCAGGATGCAATGGATCTGGAAAATCAACTTTTTCAAAACCACTTTCTCCTGACAATTTCACCCCTTTTGATTACGATTTTCAATTTTTAAAGTTTTACAATTCCTTAATTGATTCAGATATAAAGGAAGCGATGGCTCATCAAATGGCTTTTAATGAATTAGAAAGCCAAATTAAAAAAGCGATTAAAAATAAATCTAGTTTTTGTTACGAAACTAATTTTAATTCTACTCCGCTTCATTGGCCTGAGATATTTAAAAGTAACGGATATGATTTGCAGTTAATATTTCTGTGTCTTGATTCAATTCAAGAAGCTAAAAAAAGGGTCGCAATTCGTGTAGAAAATGGTGGACATTATGTTCCGGAAAACGAAATCGAAAAGCGTTATTATGATGGATATAATAACCTGAATACCTTTTTTGATTATTTTGATTACGTAGATTTATACGATTCTTCAAAACATTTAAATCATCCTTCGCATATTTTATCTATCGAATCTGGAAGGATTTCTTCTTTAAATAAATTACCTGATTATTTAAATAACTTGATTCCAAACATAATCAAGATTATACCTTAAAAAGGAATAAATATTTCTTTCGCCGATTCAATCATATTTCAAACATAGCCCCTGGTTTCAACCACGGGAAACGCGATACAAATTATAAAAAATGTATTACCCAAAAATTGCATCTCCGCGGTTGAAATCGTGGGCTATGTTTATAAAACCTATTAAGTTTTTGTGGTTTAATTCCTTGCCCTATTTTATGCTTTAGGTCTTATTGGTTTAGGTTTTTGCTTTCAAACAATTTCTACTCAAAGTTTGTCATTTCGACGGAGGAGAAATCTCCGCAAGTAACTCTGCAAAGATTGGCGACATACTGTATGGAGCTTCTCGCGGAGATTTCTCCTCCGTCGAAATGACAAAACTGAGTTTTATTACTTCGTCTCTATTGATTCAAATTTTTGCTTTCAAACAATTTCATCATTTCTTCGCCCTTTTCTTTTTCGTTTGTTGCTTTTAAGCACTGCGCGTATCTAAAATAATAAATGGTGTCTAAATTTGCTTCGAGCGTAAATAACTCATTGTAATATTTAACGGCATCATCAAAATTACTTTCAAAATAGAACTTGTCAGCGACTTTTTTAAGCATGTCTATAGATTTGTAGCCTTTGTCTAAAACATTGGCGTAAGTGTCCAAAATGTCTACTTTTACAAACTTCTCGCTATAAGCCGGAGCAGTAACCTCAACATCGACTGGTTTAATGGCTTCAGACTTTGCATCGGCCATTGATTTTGAAGCTAAAATTGTACTTGCTGTTCTTACTTTTGGTTTTTTATAAATTGGAGTTACCGTTCTGGTATTATTTGGGCCGAGATCATTTGTATAAACCATATCCAGTTTTGAAACTTCGTATTTAGTAGTTCTTCTTCCGAAAGGCATATTGATTACTTCTACAACCAAATACGATTCTATAACACGATCATCTGTTGGTTTGCTGTCAAATTTAAAAGGCGCTCTTCGAGAATCTGCGTTAGCTACCATATAATTGGTTTGCTGAGCAAAACCACTTATGGAAAACAAACTGGCAAAAGCCGCAAAATGTAGTAAATATGTTTTCATAAGTAATTAAATTTAAGTTGATACTCCGTAAAACACTATATAAAGCTACTGATTTCGTGACGTTTATGCATTACTTTGACCGTGAAGTGCTTATAAAAACGATTAAGTGTGCGTTTTGCTTTTTGCCCAACGCTGATTGTTTTTATAATTTTAGTTTTTAATTATTCGTTGTGCGAAAAATTGTATTTTTGTTTTCTCCTGAAATCACAGCAATTTGTATCACACAAAAACAACTTGTATTTTACAGCAGAAATACTTTTTTCAGGAATTTTAAATATCTTTGAATTATGAGCACACTAACAAAACCAAATCATATAGGGCGAAAAATAAGCCGTATTCGTGAACTTCGCGATATGAAGCAGGAAGCTTTGGCGCAGGCTTTAGGCACGAGCCAGCAGACAGTTTCTGCTATTGAAAACAGCGAAACAATTGATGATGAAAAACTTCAGGCAATTGCCGAAATATTAGGCGTGACTGTTGAAGGAATTAAAAATTTCTCTGAAGAAGCGGTTTTAAATATTATTGGAAATACTATTAATAATCATGATAATGCTTCTTCATTTAATTATAGTTGTACTTTCAATCCACTTGATAAAATGGTTGAACTTTTCGAACGTTTGGTTCAGGCTGAAAAAGATAAGGTTGAGTATTTGGAGAAATTGTTGAAAGGGAAGTAATCGTTTTGTAAAAAATTCGAATCTACATAAATATCAGAAGACTATCATGAAAATGATGGTCTTTTTTTGTTTTTACAATGCTTTGGCTAAAAAAACACAACTAATCAGCCCAATAATTATAACTCAATACCGATTGTTAACAAGTTTTGTAATATGTTAATAATAAATATGTGATAAAAATTAATGAATTTGCGCAGATAGAATTTTATTTTTAAATTTGCTTAAATAAAAAAAGCATCCAACGGGAAAGGATGCTTTTTGTATAGTTCTTTGAAATGGGTGATTTCAAATATTATTTTAATAATGTCGTACAAAAGTAGTAAATATTCATTAGATGCGCAAGGCGTAGGCAATGATTTGTATGTTAAATTTATTCAAACTGCATACAATATGGTAAATGACGGAGTAAAAAATTCCGTCAAGATATTCAATAATGACCCTGGTCAATTTGAATACAGATCAGCAAAAGCTGTCTGGTTGAACTCTAACATCAAGAAATTATTTAATAATAATTTAGTTCTTGATAACTTCTTAACAAAAAAAATCAATCGACTAAAGTCACACGGGGTTGATTATTACGTGTTAGATGGAAAAGCTTTAATCTGTTTTAAAAAAATGGATAATAAAAGCAAGATAAGCGGATTCTATTCTAAAAGATTCAAGGACATGATGAACGGTAATGCAATACATTACTCAACAAATATGCTCCAAAATCTTTCTGAAATGGGAATAAACAAAGCCTTACCAATTTATTATATAGGTTACATCTTAGACAAAACGGGAAATCTTGTCGACATAAGATTAGTACATTATAATGAAGGTATTGTAGCTTATGAGGTTAGTTTGGTTGAAACATTCAGACCAAATTTATTTAATATTAATACCAATGATACAACTGACGAAATAAAAGTTGTATCAAAAAAAAGAAAAGGCAACCAACAAACTGGTAGCTAGTTGATAATCGAAATCCCCATTTCAAAGTTATATTAACTTAAAACAAATACCTATGGCAAGTATACTTAAAAATGATACCTTAAAATTAGCTAGGAATTATTTTGGAATGAACCAAAAAGAATTTGCTGAAAAATTAAACGTCTCACAAGCACTAATTAGTAATTTAGAAAAAAGTTTAAAACCTTTAACAGACGATATTATAGAAAAATTAAAGGATGAATTTAGTGAAAACTTTTTTTCACAAGTTATGAGTACTCCAAATTTAAAAGTACATTATCGTGCGAGTGCAACTGTAGCAAAAAAGTACACAGATTTATTTGAAGCAAGATTATTAATAATTTCAAATAAAATAGAACAATTACTTGAATATGTAGAAATTCCTGAAAATAAGATTCCGCAAATGAACTTAGAAGACTTTCGGCTCGATGCAGAATATCTTGCAAATGAAGTTCGAGACTATTTCGAATTAGGACGAAAACCAATCGAAGATTTAGTCAAAATTCTAGAGAAAAACGGAGTTATCGTTTATTTTTTTGATTATGATTTCATTTCTGCACAAAATAAAAATTTTGATGGAGTAAGCTTCTATGTCAAAGGTGTACCAGTTATTTTAATTAATGACAAAATTCAAAATGCAAGAAAAATCTTCACAATTTCTCATGAATTGGGGCATTTGATAATGCATAATCACAATGATTTTTTCATCTCAAATGAAAGAGATATGGAAAAAGAAGCTAATAAATTTGCTTCCGAATTTCTGGCTCCTAAAAACGCATTAAGAGGTGAATTCACAAGATTAACAAGTGAAAAATTATTTGAACTAAAAGCATATTGGAAAATATCAGTTGGGGCTTTATTATACAAAGCAAAAGAGACCACTTTAACCCAAGATCAATACAGGAGATGGGTAACACATTTTGCTCCTTATAGAAAAAGTGAACCTCACGATGTTAGTATTAATAAGCCAATCTTATTAAAAAAAATGTTCCAAGTATGTCAAGAAGATATAGGGAGCGAAAAAGAATTTTTAAACGAATTTGGTCTTTCTAAAAAGATTTTTGAAGATGTATATTCAACATTAATTGAAAAGGAAAGAACTAAAATGAAAATAATACTTTAACAACTAAAAACAGAAAATCATGAACAATAAGCAAACATCAAAATCAATTGCTTCATTAGCATCAGACGTTTTAAGAAATCCAAATTCATCAGCCATCCAAAAGACTTTAGCTGGTTCAGCTCTGTCTCAAGTTAATAAAGGGAACCAAACTGGCTCTGAAATGGAAAGTATTGCATCTAAAGTTTTAGGAAGCAATAAATACAATGAGAATACGAAAAGCCTTGCAGGGTCAATTGTATCGCAATCAGACAAAAAAAGATAACTATAATTGAAAACGAAAATCGAGCAATATGAGGCTAAGATTATGGTACGAATTAGCCCAAGCTAAATATAGTGCAATATATGTTTGTAATTTAATAGGTAGACAAAGAAGCATCTTAAATCTCTTTAATTTAATAATTACCATATTCTCAACAGCAGGAATAATGGGATGGAAATTTTGGAATGATTTACCTATTGTTTCATGCATTATAATTGCCATTATTTCGTTAACTAAATTGATTCAACCTCATTTAATACCATCTGATAAACAGATTGAAAAACTTGATAAGATTGCTGATTTTTATTATGATTTTTATCTTAGATTAGAAAAAATATGGTTTGATTATGAAAATGATCGATTGTCTGAAGTAGATATGTTAGAACAATTTCAGGTTTTAAAGCAAACTGAAAGAGAAATAAATAGATTAGTAAATGAGATTCATAAATCTCCTAATAAAAAATTAGCAAAATTATCAGAAATAGAATGTGATAATTTTTTTAAAAAAGCATTTAATACTATAAATCATGAGTAACGACAAAGGAAATTCATCAAATGGTTCTCAGCAAAATGGAGGACAATCATCTGACAACACACAATCTCAGAGAGGAGAACTAAAAAGTAACACATTACCAACCTATCAAACTCCACCACCCCCTCCTCCAAAAGATAAAAAATAATAGAACAATAAAAAGAGTTGTAAAAAAAGCGCCGCAATCCAAAGATCACAGCGCTTTTCTATTTTTATAAAAACCTTAAACTCTTAAACCCCTAACTTCTTAGCAATTTCAGCAGGAATTCCGCCTTTGTTTACCATTAAGGCAGTTGTTTTATATTTTACGAAATTTTTGGTTACGAACAAGAAACCTTTGTAATCGTTTGTTTCTCCCCAAGAATTTTTTACGATATAATATTCTTTTCCGGTTTGATCTTTTGCAAGGCCAATAATGTGCATTCCGTGGTCGTCTGTTGTACCGTAACTGTCAAACGCAGCCTGACGCATTTCTGGAGTAATTTCCGGTTCTGCTTTTGGTCCGTTAAACATATCTGCTTTTTCTTCAGCCGTCATGTCGTCAAATTTCTTTGTTGGAACATATGCCACACCGTTTTTCCAGCTAAAGCTTTTCTCGCTTACGTCTGTCGCCCAAGCAACAGTATATCCTTTTTTCAATGCATTGTCGATAACATCTGTCATGTCATTTACTTTTACGTTGTAAACCTGATCTAAAGACCAGTTGTCTGGCACGGCAAGAACTGTTTTTTGGTAATATGGAGAAGTTGTAAACGAAGACATTTCTACATATTCGTCAGGATTAATTCCTACCACTTCTTTAGCAAAAGACTGCGGCGTATAGTTTTTTCCTTTGTAATTGAAGTTATCCGGCACTTTTCCTAAATAAGAATCGATAACAGCAGCATAGGCTTTTTGCCAGTTTGGCGTTAACTCTCCGTTTGGATTTTTAACCACCGCAGCCAAAACACCTTCGATAAGTGCAGACATTTCGGCAAATTTATTTTTATCTGTTCCGTAGTTCAAACCTGTGTAAACTTCTCTTGGTACGGTTCCGTATTTTTTGTACATATTAATTACGTCGTGCAGCGAACCTCCGTCACCTAAAGTGATCGCGCCGTGCATACGAACATAATTTACTCCTTTGTCAACATACACATTTCTTGCAGAAAAAACCTGAGAAAGCTCAACAGGCTGTTTCCCTAAACGAATCATTTCTGACTCTAAAAATGAGTTTGATGCATAACTCCAGCAAGTTCCTGATGAACCCTGGTTTTTAATCGACGTTGTTCCTAAGTTAACTACTTCAGTGAATTTAAAAGCTTCTTTACTTTTATCACTCGCATTTAGCTTTAAGGAATTTACCAAAATGTCCTGCGCAAAACAGCCGCTTACACCAACTAAAAAAGCAGATGCCGCGAAAACTGATTTCATCGTATTTTTATACATAATCAAAAGATTTAAATAGTTACTTATTAGTAGCCTGTATTATATTTTTGTTACAAAAAAATTAAATATTCGGTAAATAAACTATTATTTAACAGTTAATGTTTATACAATGTTTTTATTAATCCTCAAAACCTTACAAACTATATAAAAACATAATCTGTTTACAATCAAATGTTTTTTGATTTTATATGCAAATAAATAGTAATTTGGCTGTTGAAATGCCACGCTATAAACCCCAAAATGTACGAACTCGAAAAAGAGAAATACTTAGGCAATACTAAAAAAAGCTTCAATACCCAGCAGGGAATTGCGGTTGTCGAAACCGAGTATCAAAACAAGGTTTACGAAGGCTGGCATTCGCATAATAATGCGCATATAACGCTTTTCCTAAAAGGCGGAACTACCGAAAAACGAAAAAATTTCAGCGAAACTGTTGGTCCAGGTTCATTATTGTTTTACCACAGCGACGAACTGCATTTGAATCAAAATACGCTTTTTCCATCCCGAAATATTAATATTGAAATTGAAGAAAACCTGCTGAAAGAACTTCAAATGTCTGAAGCTGTGATCGAAAAATCGGTTCAAAATTCGGCATTTACTAAGTTTCTAATTTTAAAGATTTTTAAAGAAACGCTTACTTCTGATATTTTTTCTGCCGATACAATTACGATGCTTTTTTCGCAGATTTTGAATGCTCAAAATCATTTGGAGCGTTTTGAAAAAAGTCCGTTTTGGGTGAAGAGTTTACAGGAATTACTGAATGACTGCTGGAATGAAAACCCGAATCTACAAGATTTGGCAACGGTTTTAAATTTAAATCCCATTACGATTTCGAAACATTTTCCGAAGTATTTTGGCTGTACTTTAGGCGAATACATGCGCCGAATTAAAATAAACCGTTCGCTTTCGCTGATACAATCGCACGAAAGTAATCTAACCGAAATTGCCCTCGAATGCGGTTTTGCTGATCAAAGCCATTTTATTAGAACGTTTAAAAGCCAAACGGGATTTTTGCCAAAACAATTTCAAAAATTATAAAGAGGCAAATTTCATTCTATTTTTTGTTTTTGATGCGCAATACTTTTGTCTCATCATAAATCAATAAAACAAATCAAATGGAAACTCTTACCAGAAAACAAAAAATATTTAATTTCCCTGTTGTCAAAATCTTTCTTGCACTGCTTACTTTTATGGCTGTTGTTATTATTGGCCAGCAAATTGCCGTAAAATTATTGGCTTTGACATCTCTTGACAAAGATTATAGAAATCTTTTAAAAGGGCTTTTTGTTTCCTTTTCGTGTATTTTCAGTTATATTCTTTTCTTTAAAAAATATGAAAAAAGAGCTATTACAGAATTTTCTACGAAAGGACTTTTAAAAAATATTAGTATTGGAGCTCTGATTGGCTTTATTTTACAATCCTTAACCATTTTAGTAATTTACCTTAACGGAAGTTACAGTGTTGTAAAAATCAATCCTGTTTCGTTTATCCTGATTCCGTTTACGATAATGTTTACCGTTGCCATTATCGAAGAAATATTGGTGCGCGGGATTATATTTAGAATTGTAGAAGAAAAACTGGGAAGTTATATTTCTCTTACGATCTCTTCTGTTTTATTTGGAGTTTTTCATTTAGCAAATCCTCACGGCACTTTAATTTCTGCAATCTGTATTACAACTGCAGGATTTCTGTTTGGAGCCGTTTATATTTACAGCCGTAATTTATGGATGCCGATCGCTTTGCATTTTGCATGGAATTTTACACAGTCGGGAATTTTTGGAGCCATAACTTCCGGAAACGAAAAAACAAGCAGTTTATTAGAAGCCAAAATACAAGGTCCTGAATTTATTACCGGAGGAGAATTTGGTCCCGAAGGATCGATTCAGGCTATTATATTCTGTGCCGCTGCAACTATTATTCTATTGGTTTTAAACCACAAACAGGGTAAAATCATTAAGCCGTATTGGAAAAAATAGATTGTTTTTTGCCACGAATTGCACGAATTTCCACAAATTATATTTGAATTCCCGATAAATATTATCGGGAATTTTTAATTTTTAATTGAATTTTATCTAAGCCAATTGCTTCCAAAAACAATATAATACGCCCAATCTTCGGGGCCTTTTGCAACGTCGACACCCATGCGGAGTTTGAATTTTCGGGCTAATAAATATCTGAAACCGGTTCCGTAACTATAGACAACCGGTTTTGCGAAAGCTTTATCCCAATCGTTAAAAGCACTTGCAAGACCTCCGTAACCCATAAGGCTCCATCTACGATATAAATCCCATCGCAATTCGGCTTCGGTAACAATGCTGGTTTTTCCCTGATATCGGGCGGCGGGAATTCCGCGTAAATTGATTCCGGGCAATAGATAAAAAGGCGGACTCCCAAACGCCTGCTCTCCCTCTACCCTAAGCCCGCCAATTAATTTTTTTGTTAAGGGATAAAATCCTATTGCCGATAAATTGACGCGCCAGGCATCGTAATCGCTCCCAATTGCATCATCTGACCAAAAGAAATCTGACTGTAGCCGAATTCCTTTATCTGGTGTAAATATATTGTCACGTCCGTCAAACTGAAGCGCAGCTCCAAGCTGACTTATCGTACTTTTGATATCTTTTGGCTGTACAAATGGCGGCGGAAGATCTACATCAGGCAGGTTTATTTTTGAGTTTAAAAAGAGGTATTGCGGCCCGGCACTCCATTTTGCGTTTCTAAATTGTTTTAGCCATTGTGTATAAAAAATAGTAGACCTAAAATTGAGTTTAAATTCCTGATCTTTTGCATTTGGAATATTATTGGCATAAAAAGACAAATTCATATCGCCATAACCGGCCATAACACGATATAAGATTCTGGAATTGACTAAGGTTCCAGACCGAAATGCGCCTGCCATCCAGCTTTTATTTTCGGTATACATACCAATTCCTCCGGTTATGTCTGGATTTATAAAACGTTTTTTACCGTTTTCGTCTACAACCGGAGCGCGTTTTTTAAGAAAAATGGGAACGATTGCGCCTCCAATTCCGCCCAAAGCCGGTTCTGTAATAACGGTAGGAACTACAATAAAGCCGTGTGCGTAAATAATATAATTGCTTAAATCAAAAGCTCCGTCGAGAGAATCTTTTGTGGTTATATGTGGTTTTTGTGTCGTTTGTGCGGTTATGTTTTGAAGAGAAAAAAAACACAAAGCAAAAATGAAAACCAGTTTTAGAAAAAGTTTTCTGTTTTTTATGGAAGAATCTGAATATGTATTTCTCATTTAAATCAATTTAAAATTTATCGTATTCATTTAAAAAACATCAACTTCAATCATTTTAAGGTTATTCTTTTTTCTCTTTTGCCAGACTAAATACGTGCGCAAGTGTCAGGAAAAAAGTATTTCCCTGAAAGCGACTTTCAGCTCCAAATTCTGAAACCCAGCGAAGTCCCGCAGAAGTTTTACAGCCTATATGGAAATAATTTACCTCAGCACCAACACCTCCTATTTTGTCTTTGTCTGGTTCAAGCACTAAATTCCCTACCGGAATTTTATCGTTTGAAAGTTTATATTGCAGGTAATAAATTACCCCTGCATTTAGTATTCCGCTTGGAGCAGTTTTCGCAGCATTGAGCGTGTAAAAGGTTTTTCCCAAGCCGCCTTCAACACTTAAAATATCTCCGGTTTTTATATCAGTATCTTTCTTTTTTCCGTTTATTTCATAAGAGGCTAAAGCCGAAAAATGAAATGTTTTTTTATCATTAAAGTATACGGTTGTTCCGGCTGAAAATTCATTCATCAGCATTCCTAAACCGGCATTGTCTGAAGCTCCGGCGGTGAATTTTCCGGTTGGGAGATAAAGCTGATAACTAAAAACAAAATCGGCTCTTTTGTTGTGCCAGCCTAACTGAATTGGCTGTACATACATATCTGTAAAAGCAAGAGAATTTGTTGCATCAAGTGAGTTTCCCTGAATGGTATTTGAAGCAAAAGCCAGCAAAATAGTAGCTCCATAATTAGCTCCTAAAATTTTAAAATCGCTTACATAATTAGCTCCAACTCCTGTTATAAACATCGTAATGTCTGGATTTGCAAGCGATTCGTCACCGTCTGCATTTCGCAGAGAACCTGCATCATATAAATAACCCGGCACGTAAACGCTTAAAGTATTTGCCGGAGTCTGAGTTCCGGATTGTAATCCCATTGCTCCAAGAATATGACCTCCTTTTAGTTGTGCATTTCCTAAAAAGCAAACGAACAGAAATAATAGGATGAATACTGATTTTATGGTTTGTGTTTGGTTTGGTTTCGTTTTCATGGTTTCTTCTTTAAATTAATGAGACTTTACAATCCTTCTTTACAAATTATTTCAATTTGTAGATTGCTTAAAAAAATAAGAACTGCTTTTTTCTGGGTTAATCCTGATTACTCTAAAATATTCTGAAGGAGATTTTCCGGTATGTTTTATAAAAGCTCTAAAACAGGTTGTTCTGGATTTAAAACCAGATGCCCAGGCCATTCCTTCGAGTGAAAGATCTTTCCAGTCTGAATCGTTTATTTTTTCTTTAAAATATTCGATTCGTTTTAAATTTATATAGTCCTGAAAGTGTAGGTTGAATTCTGAATTTATTAAACAGGAAAGATTGTTTACTGTAATTCCGGTTTCTTCTGAAATATCACGTATGACCAAATCTTTCTTTAAAAAGAGTTTTTTAGAATCGAAAATACTTTCTAGTTTGGCCAGATACAGCTGTCGTTTTTCGAGTGTTAACTCTTTTACTATTGGCAGTGAATTTTTGGTTTCCTGTGAGGTGTAGGTTCTCAAATTTTCATTGACAAAATCTAATGTTTCGGTTTCGTTTGCATCATAAAAAAGCTGCGGTTTAAAATACAGCCAGCCAACCGTAAATATTAAAACAGATGAAATAAGAATGTAGCAGGATAAATCTAAATTATCGACATTATTGATTAAAAAGAAATGCACAAAAAGCGTTGAAAATAAAAACAAGATAACCAGATTATAAACTCTGATCCAGCCTAATATTTTGATTCGCTGCAGGTGATTTTCTTTAAATTTTTTAATGTCGTAATTTAAAATCATCATGGTTTGGCAAAAAGCATACATCAACCAAACGCTGAGACTTAACATTGAAAAAGGATTTTTTGTTTTTACTGAAATATAGTCTATCAAATAAATATTCGTGTAATTTCCAATCCAGACCACAATGGTCAAGGAGAAATAAATGAGGAAGGGCAGGAAATGAAACCAGTCGTATTTTTTATAAGAGGAGTTTGGGAATAAAATATTTCGAACGTATAAAAATGCGCACGGAGCTGCTAAAAAAATAAACGATTTTGTGATCATGAAGAGATCTGGAAACTCTTTAAAAACATTTGCCGATAAGTAAAAATTATAGACGCTTACAAGGGCAAGGCTAAACAAAAACAGTCCTAAGAAAAAACTTTTAGAGTAGTTTTTCTTCGAAAAAAGAACCATAAATGAAGTCGCAAATCCTACAATTGTAGCTATAAAAAAGAAAAGCGAAAGTACTATATCGGTCATACGTTTTAAGCTTTGATTAGTTTGTCCTTTTTCTTTGAGAAGGGGGATTTTCAAAGAAAATAAAATGTGCGGTTATAAGCTGTACTTACTAAAATGGAAAGTACAGCCTATTAAAACAGTAGTTTTATGTTATTTTTTTACGGCACCAGGAGGGAATCCTGCTAATATTTTTTTAACTGCGCCGTTAATAAATTCTTCAGGATTGTCTGGTTTGCTGTCAATTTGAGCATTTCCAACTCCCTGCCAAAGCAGTTTTTGTGTTTTTGTAGAAACGATATCAATTACTAATGAACCGTCTACATAATCATAAGTGTTAAACGTTGTGGTACCGCCGCCCATCATGGCTCCGCCGCCCCAATATCCGTATGGGCGATACATTCCGCCATAACCATAGAAATTAGAATCGGCAGTAACTTGAGTTTTATTTTTTAAGATAGAGACTGCGTTTACTTTTAAATCAGGATTTGAACTTTCTGTAAATCCTTTTGCAATCATTTCAGCACGAATTGCTTTTGTTACACGATCAGCATTTAATTCGTTTACCTGACCTTGCTGTGCTTTTAAATCGTAAACTGCAAAAGTTTTATATTCAGTAAAATTTGCAGCATGATCATAATCTGTTGTAACATTAACTGTTGGGGAACAGCTGTAAAATAAACCCAATACTAACAATAACATTGGGATGATGCTAAGATTTGTTCTTTTAATATTCATTTTGTAGAATTTAAATTAATGATTAATTACTTAACTGGAAATTATTAATTCTGAAAAATCTTGAATGAACGATTAAGGGGAGGGATAACGTGTAATTTAAACACAAAGAACTAAACAACAGGCTTTTAAGAAACATTCAAAGATAATCATTTTATTTAATTGATATAAACATTTAGAAAAAAATTCTTACTTATTTGTAATTGCTTTATTTATCCTGCAAATTATATTTCTGCAGAAACAGGCAATTTTCCTTCTTTTATGGCTTTGATCATTTTGTTGTAATCTAATTCATTTTGATCTGCGTATAAAAGCGAAAACTTCGAAACCGCATTGGCAAATTCATTACCATCGCCAATATATCCGGATAATATTGATGGATCTCCAGAACGCGCATGAGCTCTCGCAAGCGCCCATCCGCAGGCTTTGGCATAATCTGCCAAGTTTTCTTCTTTCATTATTTCAAGAACGGGTTTTACTTTTGCATCGCGAAGCTGACGGATGTAAAAAAATCTTCCTCTATCATCATTTGTCCATCCTAAAAATATATCCGAGGCTGACTGCATTAACTTTTGTCCCATAACGATTCGCTCGCCTTCATGATCGTATTTTCTTTTCGCTTTTACGTGTTGTTCTAAAACGCTTTGTCTTGCTTCTTTAAACTGCAAAAAAATAGGTTCGCCTGTGGCAGACATTAATAAACTAATGCCGCAAAGTGTACCTACACTTCCTACGCCTACCACTTTTATGGCAAAGTCATGCATGGAATATCTACTTAACAAAACTTGTTTGTCTTCTGGCAATGATTCTATATATCGTTTATGAACTAATTCTGCTTCTTTTAAAATTTGTTTTTCATCTTTTCCAAACGAATGAAATATCAAAGGCGGTTCATCTTTTATTCTCGCCCGAACTCCGTCCTGATACGTCATTTTTGCAAATTCCTTTTCATGTGCCGTATATTCGGCTGCTTTTTTTATTCGCTTTTGATGAAATTCTTTTATTTCTTCATCTTTTCCGAGTTCAATAAGTTCGGCCAAATCAATATCAGCATACCAAATTTGAAGTGCCGATAATTTGCTGTAGTCCAGCATATGTCTTTTATAACTGTCTGCTACATGCCAGGCAAATTCTTTATTGCTTTTATTAGAAAATTTCAACCATCTTCCTGCAATGGCAAAACTTGCTGCTAAACGTTTTACGTCCCATTCCCAAGGGCCTTGAAAAGTTTCATCAAAATCATTTATATCAAAAACCAATTTACGTTCCGGCGTTGCAAAACCTCCAAAATTCATTAAATGGCAATCGCCGCAAAGCTGTAAATCAATGCCTGTGTTTGGCGTTTGTGCCAAATCTGCTGCCATAATTGCTGCTGCGCCGCGAAAAAATGCAAATGGCGATTCCATCATTCTTCTGTACCGAATGGGCAGTAAACTTTCTATTCTACCAATGCTGGTTTTTATCAAAATTTCAATAGGATCTTCCCGATTCTTAAATGGAGCATATTCCTGATGTGCAGAGCATGGAACCGTTTTTCTGATCGCTGCGCCTTTCTCATAACGTTCTGCTTTTGATGCCAGTGGATCAAATGAAATTTCTGTTATATCTGCTGCTTTTTCGACCATAAAATGATTCTTATTTTACTTCTTTTATATCATCCATTTTCCAACTTTTATCAAAATAAGCTGTCGTTGGTCCGTAAAAACGCATATAAGTAAACCAATGTTTTCCCGGTAAAGTCTGAACCCAGTTTTTTTCTTTTCCGGCTGGGGCTTTTGGTCCAAAATACAAATCGACAGAACCATCTGTGTTTTTTATTAAATCCTTACGGGAAGATAAGTCGGCGTTTTTCTGCGGATTATCTATTAAACATCGGGTTGCCGAATCATAAATGGTAATGGACCAGAAATTAACTGCTGGTGGATTTGCCGGAATATTTAGTGTATAATTTTTCCCTCCGTCTAACCAGTTTCCTTCATTATCATAATATGATCCTAAATAAGCCTGACCCACGTTTGGTATTTTAGTTATCATGGCTTTTGAGTACGTAACGGCTTCATAGAAATAGGATGATCTTTCGAAAAATTCATCATAATTTTCCGCATGCTGCGATGGGTCTTTCATAATCAGTACATAATCCCATTTTTTGTCTGGCCAGTGTTTTATATCTGCAAAACGTTTACTAAAGGAATTTGCCATTGCCATTTGCTGGCCTTTCTCGGCAGCGGCAATTAAAATTTTCTTCTGACGTTCATCCGGCGCAAAAGCTTTTCCTTTTTCTATTCCAAGATTTCTTAACCAAGCCATAAAAAAACGATCTCTTTCTTCCACTGGTTCATTTTGTAAAATAGCATGAAGTCGTTCCCAATATTTAATTCCTGCCGGCTGAATTCCTAACCATTTTTTACCTGCCGGCGGGCTAACTACTTTTGTTGGTCCCGGATTTGCTCTTTGTGCGTACGGATAAATTTTTACTTGTTTTAATAACGTTTCAGTAATTTTAGGATCAGGATCTAAAGCTCTAAATCCGAAAAACATATTTACGGTATTACATGGAACTATAAAATATCCATCGGCTTTAAAATCTTTAATTGTTGGAGGAACTAAGATGTATTTACCTCCTTTTCCTTTATCTGGTCCCATTTCTCCAATTACGGCTTGTTCTCGCTGCCAAAAATCAGCCAATCCTCCCGCAGTATGTCCAGCCGGCATTTCGATAACGGTTGGTCCATTTGCTGCTAAATCTATAAACGTCATGATATAAGGTGTTGTAGCATTTGCGGTAAGAATTCCTAAACGATCATCATAAGAGTTATATAAAACAAGATCGTTACTTGATGCCTTAAACGTTTTGTAATGTTGCTGCTGCCATTCGGCGAAAGCCACAATAGGCAATCCCCATAAGTAACATTGCGTTGCTTGTTGAAAATCCATTTCGTCAAATAATGCCGGAATAGATTCTTTTGAAGGCAGTTCGCCATCTAACTTAATCTGAGTTCCAGATGCTGAAACCAGCGTTGATGATGCGGTTTCTGATGTTTCTTTTTTACATCCAAAATTTAATATCAGAGTAATTACTGCTAAAATTATAAAACATCTATTTTTCATAATGATTAATCATTTTGGTTTAAAATCAGGGAGTAATTATTTCACTTCTTCAACATCTCCCATTTTCCATGTTTTGTCAAAAAAACCTTTTTCCGGGCCATAGAAACGGGCTAATAATTCAAATTTTCCTTTAGGATCTGTTGGAACCCAGTTTGATTCTTTTCCTGTCGGAGCTTTTGCACCAAAGTAAATGTCTACAGAACCGTCACTGTTTTTTTGAAGTCCCGGCGATGTTGAGGCACGGCTTGCATATTTCATTCCTAAAATAAGTGCGTGGGTTTCACGATCGTAAACTGTTACAGACCAATATAGTTTTACCGGAACTTTTGCAGGCAAATGAAGTTTATACAATTTTGAGCCGTCAAATTCTTGTCCTTTATCATCTTTAATTGATATTAAATAGAATTGTCCCGTTCCTAAATGTTTGGCACTAAAATAGGCTATTGAATAGGCGATCGCTCTTTCGCGTACGGGATAAAGATTTGGTATTGAATAATTACTCGCTATTGATTTTACAAAATCCTGCGAAACTGGTAACGCCCATTTGGTATCATTGTAAAAAGGCATTTTAAACGCGTTTTGATATTCTGAATCAATCCACGCATGTGCATCTTTTATTGCGGCATTTAAAATTTCCTGTCTTCTGGCATCGGCCTGAAAGGTTTTTCCTTTTTCAATTCCAATAGTTTTTAACTGATCAATCATTGCTATATCGCGAGTTATCCAAGGTTCTCTTTGAATAAACTGATTCAATATTTCAAAAAAATGAAAGTTGTACGGAATTGTATTACTGAATGGAACTTCTAATAAATCAACAAATGTTGTTGCGGGTGGATTATCAGCTTCAGAAAGAGGATATATCTTAACTTTTTTGCCATAGTCAACTGCTCTTTTAATATCATTTGGACTTCCGTCTGTAAGATTTGAACGCAATATTGCATATCCGGTAAAAGTTGAAGATGGCATTGGTATGTAACCTAACGGAACGGCGTCTTTATAATTTGGTGGTAAAATGAGGTATTTGCCGCCTTTTCCTTTGTCGACTCCTGCGGGGCCAATATCTTCTATTGCGGTCTGCCAGCCATCATCTAAAGTTCCTGTTAATGATGAAACACCTTCAACGGGAGGAATTTCTAAAACAACAGGCCCTTGTCGTGTATCATACAATGGGTTTACATAAATCACGTCTGGATTTGGGGTTAAGGTTTGGTTTTTGGAACTGATTAATCCCGACCAATAAATGATCTGATTGTAATCGCCTTTTACTTTTACAAGACTTTCATGAAGCAATTCTGAATTAACGGCGGGAATTCCCCAAACCACGGCTTCAAATGCTCGATTATAAACAAGTTGTTCTTCAAAATCTGCTGGTTTAAATACTGCTGTTTTTGTAGTATCGGCAGGTGTTGAAGTTTCGTTTTTTGTTGTAGAATTGGTACACGAGACCAAACAACTCATTATTATAATGGCTAAAATTTTTAACTTCATGATTTGTTTTTTTAAGATTAAAGAAACTCAAAAACGATGTTATGAACCCGGAAATACAAAGGCCAAAACAGCACGTAATCCCCAATCTGGTTTAATTTCATGTGGGCCTACAACCGGAATTAATGGCATAATAGCAAATTGAACGACCTGATCGCCCAATTTTGTTACGGCTCCTATGTTAGGACTAATCGTAATTAAAGTTGTATTGCCTTCCCAATTTTGAGTAATTTCTGAACTAATACCTAAACTGGCTCCGCTTTTATAACTGTGAGAAAGAAATATCTGGGTGTAAAACTGATTAAAATCGGCGCGGTCTTCATTTCCGGCAACGGACCAAATTTGATTGGCTATGAAACCTACTGAAAGTCCTTTTCCCTGATGCATTACTAATACACTTGGACCAACTCCAAATTTTTCTGTTCCTAATAATTCATCTGTTGCTGTTGGAATTAAAAATGCGGGGCCAACTCCTAAAATAAGTCCTTTTGTTTTTGGCGCAAAAAAAGCGGTAACTGTTGCATCGCTTAATCCAAATTGATGTGTATTTTCTCCTGTAATGTCTCTTTGATCTACAACTGGTAATATATAGCGGGTAATTAAATTTAGATTTTCTGTTAATTTAAACGGAATTACCGGCTGCACATTTATTGTATATTTTGATCCGTTAAAGGGGCCAATACCATAATTTAAGTTATTCTGCAAAGGCACACTTATTAAGCTTGCCACGGGATTTGCTAATTTATCTGCTAATTCCTGCGCACTTGCTCCGGCTTTTGGTACGGTTTCCTGAGCAGAAATAACAAAAGAGAAAGTAAAAAACAGTGTGCAGAAAAATAATTTAGGACTGATGTAATACTTTATTCGTTTCATAGCTGTTTTTTTAAGATTTTTAATTCCTCTAAAAATCTCAATGAAACAACTTTTGACGGGCAAAAGCTGCTTCATTTGAGATCCTAACTAATTCAAATTATTTATCTGCAAAAACTTTTTTCCAGTCGTCTTTTATACTTACTACATGCCACTTGTTTTTTGCGGCTGTGCTTAATGACAAATTATCTTTTTCCTGATAGCTGTATTCTCTAATGGAATCGTTGTGATTGACCAATAATTGAAAGGATGGATATTTATTTCCCTGCGAATATTTGAGCATCGCAATATCTCCTGCGCCGCCTTCGTTCCCGCAGGCAAAAACTGGGCGCTGGCCAATATGCAGTTGTATGCCAACCGGTTTTCCTTCTTTATCATTAAAATGATCTAAAGCAGGTTCTCTCTGCACGGCATTTTTAGCATCGTCATATTTGTATTTAAAAGAAGTTCCTACGACCTGATCTTTTGGAATTCCATAAAAATCCTGAGATATTGCTCTCACCACTTCAATTGTTCCGCCTGTTACGATATAGGTTTTAAATCCGTTGGCACGGAGATAATTTAGCAGCTCTAATTGAGGCTGATATCGTATTTGTTTTACAGGAACATTTTTGCCCGGATAACTCGCCGTTTTAAAAAAATCATTTACTGATGTTTCAAATTCATCTTCGGTCATTCCGGTGTGAGTTGCTGCGACAAGCTCTATGAGTGCTTTATCACCTCCTTTTTCAAAAAAGGTTTTGTCTTTTTCTACTACAGCTTTAAAAGGCTGTTTTTGTGCCAATGCCGGATTGGCTCCGACCATTTTTTTTACCTGATAAAAAGCAAATAATTCCTGAACATATGGTTTTTCAGCCCATAATGTCCCGTCGTTATCAAAAGTGGCGATTCTATCCTCAATCGGAATAAAATCAGGACTTCCTTTTTTGGTTACTTTTTCAACATAAGCAATAATGTCATCTTTTAAAGTTCCTTTGTTCCAGCTGGGAAGCGGATCTCCAACGATAACGGCTGAACTGTCTTTAGGATTAACAGTTGTGGCGTCTTCTGATTTATTTTTGCACGAAATCAGTAAAAATAAAAGCAGAGACAATACATATATTTTCTTATACATGGTATTGATTTTTAAGTTATAGAGCTTGAATTAGGGGGTAACTCAAGCTCTATTAAACATTATTTTCTACTTTTTCTTTTTCGAATCTGCTGCTCCTTCTTCCTCTTTTAATTTAGGCATCACATTTTTTTCTATGTATTGTTTTGCCTTGATATCTTTCATTGTTTCTTCCATAATGGTATAGGCTGAGAAACTTGGCGGAATTGATCTTGGAGGATATTCCTTAAATGTTTCTGCAAAAACTACGACATCTTGTATGGCTCCATACATTAATTGTACGTGGTTCATCTGCCAGTCCCAAAAAGTATTTGAGGTGATATCTGCTCTTTCAAAAGGATCTTGGTACAAATTGAATATTTTTTGTAAACGCAGTTTGGTAAAAGGTTCTGCCCAAACCCCCATTGTACCTCCCAAACGCTGCTCTGCAAAAACATATTTATAATCGCCTTCTCTTAAACCAACTAAAAGACCATCGTCATCTGTATAAAAGAATTTATCTCTGGCGCTTTTTGGTGTTTTGCCTTCTAAAAATTTACTTTGATCAAAACCATCTAAATGTACTTTATAGTTTTTTCCGTTTGCTGAGTAACCTTTTAAAAGTTTATTAACGATATCGGGTTCTCCTGCAATTGAGGCAAAAGTTGGAATCCAGTCATTATGGCTCATTAATTCTGTAGTTACTGTTCCTGGTTTAATAACTCCCGGCCAGCGTACGATACAAGGTACACGGAAAGCTCCTTCCCAGTTTGTGTTTTTCTCAGAACGGAATGGTGTCATTGCTCCATCAGGCCATGTATTCATGTGAGGGCCGTTATCTGTTGAATACACCACGATCGTATTGTCGGCAATTCCTAAGTCATCTAGTGCTTTTAAAATACTTCCTATCGTTGCATCGTGTTCGATCATTCCATCAATATATTCACTGTCTCCGTGTGTATATTTCCCTCTATGTTCTGCTCTAACGTGTGTACGAAGGTGCATACGAGTGGCATTGAACCAACAGAAAAATGGTTTGCCTGCTGCATTTTGTCTTTTAATAAAATCAATTGCTGCAGCTGATGTTTCATCATCTACCGTTTCCATTCTTTTTTTAGTAAGCGCTCCGGTATCTTCTATTTTTTGTTTTCCGACTTTTCCAAAGCGAGGATCAACAGTACCGTCATCTCCACTTGTGGCTGTACATTTTAAAACTCCTCTTGGTCCAAATCTTTTTAGATATTCCGGATCTTTAGGATAATCCGGCAATTCTGGTTCTTCTTCAGCATTTAAGTGATACAGATTTCCAAAGAATTCATCGAAACCGTTTACGGTTGGTAAATTTTCATTACGATCTCCTACGTGGTTTTTACCAAACTGGCCTGTTACATATCCTAATTGTTTCAGGATGCCACCAATAGAAGGATCTAACTGACTCATACCCATTGGTGCTCCAGGAAAACCAACTTTTGTAAGTCCGGTTCTGAGACCATGTTGTCCAGTTAAAAAAGCAGCGCGTCCTGCAGTACAGCTTTGTTCTCCATAATAATGTAAAAAACGCAATCCTTCATTAGCTAAACGATCAATATTTGGGGTAGTGTATCCCATAAGTCCATCGCTATAGGCACTAATATTGGTAGTTCCAATATCATCGCCCCACAGTACTAAAATGTTGACTTTTTTATTCTGAGCTTTCACCTGAACAATCGTGAAGCATATTAATGCAAAAAGCATTATGGCATTTCTAAATTTACTTTGTTTCATGGTAATAAGATTTGTTAATAATTCGTTTGTATAATGGTTTTTATCTAAAAATCGAACTATCATTTTCTACAAAAATGAAGTAGAAAATGCAACCTGTATTAAAAGCAATTTCTTAGAACATTTAGCTGTTGGCATTGAGGGGATTTGCAACAACTATTTTTTAACGTTTTGTTAAGTATCTCAAAATTAAGTAATAAAAACACGAATAATCCTATTATTAAGGCTTTAGGTTGTTGCAAATTATAACTTGCAACATGAAAATGGTTTTATTTTGCTCCATGGTGTTTCAAATTATAACTTGAAACGTCAGGATTTATAAATTGAAGAATATATAAAACAAAAAAAATCCACCCGAATGGGTGGATTTGATTTTAAAATATCGTGATCTTAAAAAGAAAACTATTCTATTTCTGAAACTCTCATGGTATTAACCATTCCTTTTTCTTTAATTGGCATTGCAGCAAGATTGATTAAATAATCTCCTTTTGATGCATACCCTTTTTCAACTGCAATTTTATTTACATCTGTTACAGTATCATCTGTACTAACTTCATTATCATAGAAGAATGATTTAACTCCCCATAATAAATTCAATTGTGTTAAGATTCTTCTGTTTGAAGTAAATACTAAAATATGTGCCGAAGATGGTCTCCAAGCCGAAATTTGGAAAGCTGTGTAACCGCTGTTTGTTAAAGTACAAATTGCTTTAGCTTCGATTTCGTTTGCTAATAAAGCTGCCTGGTGACAAACTGTTTTAGTAACAAAACGTTTTGTTTTAATTTGTGGTGTGTTTTGTGGAACACGAATTAGCGGAGAATCCTCAACAGCCTCGCAAATTTGTGTCATTCTTTGAATAACTTGTACAGGATAATTTCCAGTTGCAGTTTCTCCAGATAACATTACAGCATCTGCACCGTCCATTACTGAGTTAGCAACGTCATTTACTTCTGCTCTTGTTGGCGTTAAACTTGTAATCATTGTTTCCATCATTTGTGTAGCAACGATAACAGGAATTCTAGCCGTTTTTGCTCTGCGAATCAAATCTTTTTGTACTAATGGTACTTCGTGAGCAGGAAGTTCAACTCCAAGATCTCCACGAGCAACCATTAAACCATCGCAATATGCTACAATTTTATCCATGTTCTCAAGAGCTTCCGGCATTTCAATTTTAGCAATAATTGGAATTTTATATTCTGAATGCTTAGCGATTAATTCTTGTAAATCTTGTAAATCGCGAGGAGTTTTCACGAATGAAAGTGCGATCCAGTCTACTTTTTGTTCAATTGCAAAAATAGCATCTGCAATATCTTTTTCAGTTAAAGCTGGTAAAGAAATTTTTGTGTTTGGAAGATTAACCCCTTTTTTAGATTTTAATTCTCCACCCTGAATAACTTTAGCAACAACTTCTGTTTTTTTATCTGTTGAAACAATTTCGAAAATAAGTTTACCATCATCAAGCAAAATTCGCTCTCCAACATTTACATCATTTGGGAAATTTTGATATTTCATGAATGCTTTTTTTGCATTTCCGATAATATCTTCTGCTGTAGTGAAAGTAATTTCGTCACCATCATGTACAACCGTTCCTTCTTCCATTACACCAACTCTAAGTTTTGGTCCCTGCAAATCTCCTAAGATTGCTGTAGTGTAACCAAACTCTTCGTTCAGGCCTCTAATAATGTTAATTTTTTCCTTTACTCCTTCGTAGTCTGCATGCGAAAAATTGATTCTAAACACATTCACCCCTGCGTCGATCATATCCTTGATAATCTCTCTCGTACCACATGCAGGGCCTAATGTAGCTACAATTTTGGTTTTCTTGTTTGTTAACATTTTTTTTAAAAAATTAGATTGTTTTTTGATTTTATTTTATTGGTATCCACAGCATAAATTGCTGCAATACTTTCTATTGAATTTAGTTGTTGCTGAATTTCTGAAAAATCGACAGCCTCCTCACTGTTATCGATTTTCAGGAAAAAATCTACTTTTTTGAATTCAGGAAGTAAATGAATTGTTGTAGAAACCTCACTTGTTTCATTAGAAAACAAATTCTGGAAATCATTTGTACTCACAGAAATGATCTCATTTTTATTCTGAATCAAATTCCACGATACAGCTTTCTCAGAATCATAATAATAAAATCTCGAAAAATTTGCCTCACCTTCTTTAGTCTGAGCATGGATCTCGTTTTTGCTCTTACTTAAGTTAATCGGAAGGTTCTTATTGATAAAATAGGCCAGTCTATAATCTTCTAATGAAGTATGAATTGCCATTAAATAATAATCAATTTCGTCAAATTCGTCTAAATCCAATCTATGAATAGCCATGTCATGAAAAATCAAGTTGTAAATATACTATTTCTAACGGAGCATCAATAGTTATAAGCAGCTAGTTTTTGTTAATTTATAAACGAAAACGATTTAGCATTAAGAAAATTACATCAAAATTGTAATTATTTCTTATCTATTTTTTCCTGAAATGCAAAATATGCTCTTTGTGAAGCTTTCTCTTCTGCTTTCTTTTTTGAAGTTGCCCGCGCTCGTGCGATCACCCTATCGTCTATACTTAATTTGACACCAAACAAGCGTTGTCCGTCAATACCATTATCTTCGAAAATGTCGTAATGAAAGATCCTCTTTTCTTTCTGACACCATTCGATAACTAAACTTTTATAACTAATTACTTTTCCTTCCAGTCTTGCAATATCGACATAAGGGGTAATTACTCTTTTTTGAATAAATCTTTCACAATACGAATACCCTTTATCCAAATAAATAGCACCAATCAGCGATTCGAAAATATTACCATGAATATTTTCTCCAAAATGCTGAACAGGTACTTTACTTTCTACAAAACGCACTAAATTCAAATCTTTGCCAAGTTCATTTAAATGTTCGCGGCTTACAATTTTTGAACGCATTTTTGTTAAATATCCTTCGTCTCCATTTGGCGCCTTATTAAACAAATGCGCAGCAATTACAGCACTTAGCATAGCATCTCCTAAAAATTCTAAACGTTCGTAATTTATAGGATGTCCTGCTTCATCTAATTTATTTGACGATCTATGGGTAAAAGCTTTTTTGTAAAATTCAATATTTACAGGCTGAAAACCAAGAATTTTCTGAATAGTGTCAAAAAAAATCCCGTCTTCTAGAGAACGGGATTTAGAAAATATTTTTTTGATAATATTCATATACGAAAATTAGTCAGCGATTTTTTTAAATAACACACAAGCATTGTGTCCGCCAAAACCAAATGTGTTACTCATAGCAACATTCACTTCTCTTTTTTGAGGTTGGTTTAAGGTAAGGTTTAATGCAGGATCAATATTCTCATCAACTACTGTATGATTAATCGTAGGAGGAACAATACCGTGTTTCATTGCTAAGATAGAAGCAATAGCTTCAATAGCTCCGGCAGCACCAAGTAAATGTCCTGTCATTGATTTTGTAGAGTTGATATTGATATTCTTAGCGTGCTCGCCAAAAACTTTACTGATTGCTTTTAACTCAGCAACATCTCCAAGTGGAGTAGAAGTTCCGTGAGTATTGATATGATCAACATCTTCAGGGTTCATTCCAGCGTCTCTAAGCGTATTTTTCATTACTGCAATAACTCCAATTCCTTCCGGATGTGGTGCTGTTAAATGGTAAGCATCAGATGACATTCCGCCTCCGCCAATTTCACAGTAAATTTTTGCGCCTCTTGCTTTTGCGTGTTCGTAATCTTCAAGAACTAAAGCTCCTGCTCCTTCTCCTAAAACGAAACCATCTCTGGTTGCATCAAAAGGTCTTGAAGCTGTTTCCGGACTATCGTTTCTTGTTGATAAAGCGTGCATAGAGTTAAAACCTCCCATACCGGCAATGGTAATTGCAGCTTCAGAACCACCAGATACAATAATATCACACATTCCTAAACGAATGTAGTTGAAAGCATCAATTAATGCATTTGCAGAAGATGCACATGCAGAAACCGTAGTATAATTTGGTCCCATATACCCGTTACGCATAGAAATATGCGCTGGAGCGATATCGGCAATCATTTTTGGAATAAAAAATGGATTGAACTTTGGAGTTCCATCCCCTTTTGCATAATAAATTACTTCTTCCTGGAATGTTTCTAAACCTCCAATTCCTGCTCCCCAGATAACACCAACTCTTGTTTTGTCGACATTATCATCTGTAAGTCCAGCATCTTTAATAGCTTCATCACTGGCAGCAACTGCATATTGAGCAAATTTATCTAATCTTCGAGATTCCTTGCGATCCATGTAATCTTCAATATTGAAGTTTTTCACTTCGCAGGCAAATTTCGTTTTATGCTTCTCTGTATCATAATATGTGATAGGAGCGGCTCCGCTTACCCCATTCACAAGTGCATTCCAATAATCCTGGATATTATTCCCGATAGGAGTAAGTGCACCTAATCCTGTTACCACAACTCGCCTTAATGTCATAAATTATGTATTTTGTGTCTTTAAACAAATAAAACCCACGCTTTCTTAACAGTTTTGTTACTTAAGAGCCATGGGTATTACAATATAAATATATCTTTTTGATTGAAAACCAATCGAAATTTAAATTTAAAAAAATAATAACACCCGATTTCTAGAAATTCCAATTTTTTTAAAAAACAAATTCCAATTTTGGAATTTGGACATTCAAACTTTGGAATTTTTAAAATTCGGGTGTGGTATTATTATTTTTTAGCTTCCTCGATATAAGAAATAGCTTGACCTACAGTAGCAATGTTTTCTGCTTGATCGTCTGGAATTTGAATATCAAATTCTTTTTCGAATTCCATAATAAGCTCAACAGTGTCTAATGAGTCAGCTCCCAAATCATTAGTGAAGCTTGCTTCTGTTACAACTTCGTTTTCGTCAACACCTAATTTGTCTACGATAATCGCTTTTACTCTTGATGCAATGTCTGACATAATCTTTAATTTTAGAATTTAATTTGTTGGCAAAAATAAAAAACTTTATTTTAAAACAACTATTTAGTTTATAAATGTGACACTAATTTATAAAATTAATTTCAAGAAAGGTCTTTTAAAGCTATTTATTTTCGATTTTTATTCCGTTTTTTGCATTCTCAAAATAAATTCTATTATGAAAAAAATTATCGTTTTTGCCTCAGGATCAGGAACTAACGCAGAAAACATTATAAAATATTTTTCGAACATCGAAATTGCAAAGGTCGTTTCGATTTTTACAAATAATGCTTCGGCAAAAGTTATTGAAAGAGCAAAAAATCATCAAATTCCAGTTGAAATCTTCGAAAAAAACGAACTTTTAGAAAGAAAAGTATTACAAAAAATACAAAAAATCGACCCGGATTTGATTGTTCTTGCCGGTTTTTTACTGAAATTTCCTGAAAACATAATTGAGCAGTATCCAAACAAAATTATAAACATTCATCCTGCACTTTTACCTAAATATGGAGGCAAAGGAATGTACGGAATGCACATTCATAGGGCGATAGTTAATAATAAAGAAAAAGAAACTGGAATTTCTATTCATTATGTAAATGAAAATTATGATGAAGGCGGAATCATATTTCAGCAAAATGTTCTTTTAACTGAAGAAGATACGCCAGAAACGGTAGCTGAAAAGATTCACGAATTAGAACAAAAACATTTTCCTGAGATTATTCATAGAATTCTGGAAGATTCAGATTCTAAAATTTAAAACCATATAAGTTATATAAGATAATTTAAGGCTGGCGTTTAAAAAATACTAAAATCAGAATGAACTTTTAAATAACCTAAGAAATATAAGACAATACTTTAAATGGACTTATATAACTTATATGGTTAACAAAAAATAAAATGACCCAACACGAAGTACATATATATACAGATGGCGCTGCAAAAGGAAATCCGGGAAATGGCGGCTATGGCGTGGTCATGGAATTGGTTGGAACTCCGCATAAAAAAGAATTTTACGAAGGTTTTCGCCTTACTACTAATAATAGAATGGAACTTTTGGCTGTAATTGTTGGTTTAGAAAAACTAAAAAAGCCAAATATGAAGGTTCTGGTAATTTCTGACTCTAAATATGTAGTGGATTCTGTTGAAAAAAAATGGGTTTTAGGCTGGGAGAAAAAGAAATTTGCCGGCAGAAAGAATCCCGATTTATGGAAACGCTTTTTAATTATTTATCGTAAACATCAGGTAGATTTTAAATGGATAAAAGGTCACAATAATCATCCGCAAAACGAACGCTGCGATGAACTTGCCGTTATGGCATCAGCACAGCCCAAGCTTTCTATAGATGTTTATTACGAAACCATTGGATCTAAAGAATAACAAAAACGCGTTTAAAACAATTGCTTTAAACGCGTTTTTTAATTACTAACTTAAAATCTTTACGTACTCTACTACTCTTTGTCTAAATCTTTTGCGGTTTTAAATCCTACCAAAAGCCCAATACCTGCCATTATAAAAATAATTGAAGGATAAACTGCACCATCGTTAAGAGATGTGTAAGTTGTAATAAGCAAAGCAAGAAAAATTCCAAGTCCGCTTCCTATTAATAAGAAAGCCAGATTTACAACAAAGATTTTCCATGCCGAACCGCCATTTATTTTTCCTTTTAAAAATATACTGGCATCAACACCTTTTTCAATAAGAGCCATACGCTCTCTATTTCTTGTTGAATAAATAAGATAGACAATCCCGAAGATCATCAAAAAAAGACTAAGCGGTATTAAAACTTGTGGTCCCATAATTTTATGTTTTTATTAATTGATTGATACTCCATATGACGAGGCTTTTTAAATTGAGGTTACAGGTTTTGTGAAAAAAATTCAAATTTTAAATCCCAAATTCCAAAAGTTACTGATTATCAGTTATTTTTGATGTAAAAATAATTTCAATGCCGCAACTTTGTCAAAGTTTAAAACTTTGACAAAGTTCTATACTATATATAAGTATAACCAAATTGGAATTTAAATTAAGAATTTGTGCTTTCAAAAAAAATGAAATTTATTTTAAATTTCTTGTAACCTAAAGAAATAAAGTGTCGTCCTATATAATATGAGTACAATAAATGATCAGCATTATATCGATAAAGTTTTGCAGGGACAAACCAATGCGTTTGCCGTGTTGGTTGATCGTTATAAAGATATGATCTTTACTTTGGCACTCAAAATGGTAAAAAACAGAGAGGAAGCAGAAGAAGTTTCGCAAGACACGTTTATCAAAATTTATAATTCTTTGAGCAAATTTAAAGGCGACTCGAAATTTTCAACCTGGATTTATAAGATTGCTTATAATACTTGTCTGGACAGATTGAAGAAAAGTAAAAAAGAGGATTTAAATATTTCGATAGATGATTTCTCATCTCATTTAATTAAAACAATGGATACCGCTTTAAGCGTTTTAGAAGACAAAGAACGAAAGCAAACTATTCAAAATTGTTTAAATTTGTTACCAAGTGAAGAGAATTTCCTGCTGACTTTGTTTTATTTTGAAGATCAAAACTTAGAAGAAATTGGAAAAATCATGAGCATTAATACTAATAATGTCAAGGTAAAATTATTTAGAAGCCGACAAAAATTAGCCGTAATTTTAAAAAAGCAGTTAGAACCAGAAATAGTAGAGTATTATGAAAGAGGAAGATAAAAATATAGAAAATCTTATTGAGAAAATGATGGCTGAAAATACACTTCAATCACCATCTGCTGACTTTACTTCAAATATAATGTCAAAAATTCTTGCTGCCGAAGAAGTAAAAATCAAACCTTATAAGCCTCTAATTTCCATCTCAACGTGGATTTTTATTGGATTTACTTTAGCTCTTTTGGTTGTTTATAATGTGTATTTTACCGGAGCAGAAAATAATTTAGAAATAGGGAAATCGTATACAGATAAAATCTCAGCAATTGTTTCTGGTATTCATATTTCTAAAACTACATTATATGCTATTTTAATAGTTCCTTTTATGATTTTAATTCAAATTGGGGTTTTGAAAAATTATTTTGATAAGAAATATCAGTTATAGATTAATTCAAGAAATGAAAGCAATTTATTTAATTAAGATTTAAAAAAATGAAAAATAAACTGGCATTTTTTAAAAGCATTATAAAAGCAAAAAAAATACGCCAGTATTATCTCTTAATGTTGTTGTTTTTCACTAGTTATGCATCAGCAATTCCACCAAACTTTACAATTAAGGAAATAAAATTTGTTAGTGAAGGAGTTTCACTCGCCGGAACTATTTTTACACCTAACAACGTACAGTCAGCCGTTGTGATTGTTCATGGATCTGGGCAAGAAAAAAGAATGATAAACTTTGCTGCAATTCTAGCCAACAACGGAATTGCAGTTTTAACGTATGATAAGCGTGGTGTCGGCGAATCAGCTGGTTTATATGCTGGACCAGAAGTAGGAACTAACAATGTTGATTTCTCAAATCTAAATCTTTTATCTTTAGATGCGAGTGCTGCTGTAAATACTTTATCTAAATATTTATCAAATGATCAAATATCAATAGGTTTAATAGGAGGCAGTCAAGCTGGGTGGATAATTCCATTGGCTGCAGAGAAAAACAACAAAGTCAAATTTATGACAATCTTTAGCGGAGCTCTTATAACGGTTAAAGAACAATTGAGATTCCAATTTTATACAGATGGAGATCAAAATTTTTGGAATACGCACTCAGAAGAAGATGCAAGAAAACATGTATTCAATGACCCGGACAAATATGAGTTTATTGATACAAATCCTAATGATGTTCTTTCTAAATTATCAATTCCAGGAATCTGGATTTTTGGAGGCAAAGACATTCAAGTTCCTATAAAGCTATCAATCGAATATCTTGATATATTAAAGTCTAAAGGAAAACTTTATGAATATAAATTATTTCCAAACTTGGGACACAATACTGCATTTTCAGACTCTGAAGAGCCTATGAAGGATGCAATCAATTGGATTAAAAATATAGACAAATTAAAGAATCGCAAGTAAAAAAAGATAGGCAATATCACCAACAGCGGTTACAAATATCTTTAAGCTTTTAGAAAAAAATCTTTTTATAAGAAGTATCCGTTGTAACTGTTAAAAAAAATTATATCAACAATGATGAATTTATTTATCATAACTTTGTAAAGTTCATTAAATTCATGAAAATGATACAGAAAACCATTACTCCTAAAGATAAAATTGTGAATCTTTCTTTTGAGATTCCAAAGAATTATGTTGGAAAAGCATTAAAAGTATCTATTGATTTTGAAGATGAAAGTGATCAAATTGAAAGCAATTTATCTAAAGAAGATTTAATGGAATGGATAAAAGTTGCTGAAAAATCCCCAAAGATGTCTCTAGAAATGTTTAATGAAAAATGGGAAGAGAAAAAGCTGAAAATTCAAAACAATATACGTTAGATATATCTGAAAATTATTTTCAAACCTTAGAAGAAATTGTTGATTATATTGCTTTCGAAAAACTTCAACCATTAAATGCGATTAAAATTGGTAATGGAATAAATAAAGCAATGAATAAAATAATTCAGAATCCTTTGATTTATTCTCAATGTGAAAACTTGCCAACTAAAACCAAGATTTATAGAGAAGCTACATACAAAACTTGGCTGATTATATTCAAAATAAAAAACAATCACATTACAATTCTTGGCGTTTTAAGTGGAAAAAGAAAAGTTTCTTCATTTAAAAGACTCAGATAAAATTTTGACGTTTTTTTTCAAAATAAAACTTGCGATTTAAATCCGGAAAACATATTTTAAGCACTCCCAAAAACTAAATATAATTCATTCATTTACAATAGAATTAGATCCGAAATCGATATCTTTTTTTTAAGAAAATTTTGAGAACCTAAACCGTTGCAAGATTGTAACTTATAGAGTATCTTTGCACCCTAATTCGAAATTCATAAAATGAATAAATTATTGATTGTTGGAACGGTTGCTTTCGACGCGATTGAAACTCCTTTCGGAAAAACAGATAAAATTTTAGGTGGTGCTGCAACGTACATTGGTTTATCAGCTTCATTTTTCAACTTGCAATCGGCCATAGTTTCTGTAGTTGGCGATGATTTTCCTCAAGAACATTTAGACTTATTAACTTCAAGAAATATTGATATCTCTGGTGTCGAAATTGTAAAAGGCGGTAAAACGTTTTTTTGGAGTGGATTATACCATAACGATTTAAACTCTAGAGATACATTGGTTACTGAGTTGAACGTTTTAGCTGATTTTCAGCCAAAAGTTCCTCAAAACTATAAAGATGCTGATGTTGTAATGTTAGGAAATTTACATCCGTTAGTACAAAGCAGCGTTTTAGATCAATTAGAGAAAAAACCAAAATTAGTTGTTTTAGACACAATGAACTTTTGGATGGACTGCGCTCTTCCAGAATTATTAGACGTTATTAAACGTGTAGATGTTATTACAATCAATGACGAAGAAGCAAGACAACTTTCTGGTGAATATTCATTAGTAAAAGCGGCGGCTAAAATCCAGGATATGGGGCCAAAATATGTAGTGATCAAAAAAGGAGAACACGGCGCACTTTTATTCCACAACAGAGAAGTATTCTTTGCACCAGCTTTACCGCTAGAAGATGTTTTTGATCCAACCGGAGCCGGAGACACTTTTGCAGGAGGATTTTCTGGATTCATTGCACAAAGCGAAAACATTTCGTTTAACAATTTGAAAAATGCAATTATTTACGGTTCAAATTTAGCTTCGTTCTGCGTAGAGAAATTTGGAACTGAAAGGATGGAAACATTAAGCAAAGCAGAAGTAGCGATTCGATTACAGCAATTTAAGTCGTTAACTCAGTTTGACATAGAAATATAATGCCCAAAAGCCTCGATAACACGGGGCTTTTTTTATTACGTTAATACACACAACTTACAACAACACAAAATACAAGAAACAATGAGCGACGCTTTAAAACACGAATGTGGTATAGCCTTAGTTAGACTTCTCAAACCGCTTGAATATTATAAAGAAAAATACGGAACTGCTTTTTACGGAATTCAGAAAATGTATTTGATGATGGAAAAACAGCACAACCGTGGACAAGACGGAGCTGGTTTTGCAAGCATCAAACTTGATGTTGAACCTGGACAACGCTACATAAGCAGAGTTCGTTCAAATCATTCACAGCCAATACAGGATGTTTTTAAACAAATCAATGAGAGAATCAGTGAAGAGTTAAAAGCACAGCCTGAAATTGGTGACGATGTTCAAAAAATAAAATCGGAAATTCCATATGTTGGCGAATTGTTTTTAGGACACGTTCGTTACGGAACTTTTGGAAAAAACAGCATCGAAAGTGTACATCCATTTTTACGTCAAAGTAACTGGATGCACCGTAACTTGATTTTAGCCGGAAACTTTAACATGACGAATGTTAAAGAGCTTTTCGAAAACTTGGTTGAGTTAGGACAGCACCCAAAAGAAATGGCGGATACTGTTACGGTAATGGAAAAAATTGGCCACTTCTTAGATAAAGAAGTTATGCAATTGTACCAAGACTGTAAAGCTGAAGGTTACTCAAAAAGAGAAGCTTCCCCAGTAATTGCTGAACGTTTGGATATTGCAAAAATATTAGCTCGTTCTGCTAAAAATTTAGATGGTGGCTATGCAATGGCTGGTTTATTAGGTCATGGTGACGCTTTTGTTTTTAGAGATCCAGCAGGAATTCGTCCAGCTTATTTTTACCAAGATGACGAAGTAGTTGTTGTAGCTTCTGAAAGACCTGTTATTCAAACTGTATTTAATGTTCCGTTTGAAAGCGTTCAGGAAATCGATCCAGGTCACGCTTTGATTATCAAAAAAAGTGGAAAGGTTTCGATGCAGCAAATTTTAGAACCAACTGTAAAGAAAGCTTGTTCGTTTGAAAGAATTTATTTCTCAAGAGGAAGTGATGCTGAAATTTATCAGGAACGTAAAAACTTAGGTAAATTAATTTTACCTGCCGTTCTTAACGCAATTGACAGCGATACAGACAATACTGTTTTCTCTTATATTCCAAATACAGCCGAAACTTCATTTTATGGTTTAGTCGAAGCTGCTCAGGATTTCTTAAATCAGAGAAAAAATAATTATATTCTAGAAAATAGAAATACACTTACTGCAGAGACGCTTCAGGAACTTTTAGCTGTAAAAATACGCACCGAAAAAGTGGCTATTAAAGATGCTAAACTTAGAACCTTTATTACTGAGGACAGCAGCCGTGACGATTTAGTAGCTCATGTTTACGATGTTACTTATGGCGTAATTAAGCCAGAAGACAATTTGGTTATTATTGACGATAGTATTGTTCGTGGTACTACATTAAAAATGAGTATCATTAAAATGATGGATCGTTTGAAACCCAAACGTATTGTTATTGTTTCATCGGCGCCACAAATTCGTTATCCTGACTGCTACGGAATCGATATGGCAAAACTTGAAGGACTTGTTGCCTTTAGAGCTGCTTTAACTTTATTGAAAGAAAGAAACTTATATCATATTGTTGACGAAGTTTATGCTAAATGTAAAGCACAGGAAAATTTTGCAGACACAGATGTTGTGAATTATGTAACTGCAATTTACGATCAATTTACACCAGAAGAAATTTCAGATAAAATTGCTGAGATGTTAAGTTCTCCGGAAATTAATGCCGAAGTAAAAATTATTTTCCAAAAAGTAGAAGACTTACATATTGCATGTCCTAAAAACTTAGGAGACTGGTACTTTACAGGTGATTATCCTACCCCAGGAGGAAACCGCGTTGTAAACCGAGCATTTATGAATTTCTACGAAGGAAAAGACGCCAGAGCGTATTAAAAAAGTATTAACAAAAGGTTAATTTGTGCATTTCATCGGTTTTTTTTGCCGTTTATCCTGTTTGTTTGGTAAAAATGAAAAGCTACAATACTTTTGGGAAACCATAACATTAGTAGGTTAAGTTTATGGTAGATTTGGGGCAAAAAGGGTGGAAGAGATTCCACCTTTTTTATTGGAATAAACTCAAGTATTTCTCCTTTAAGTCATTATATTCATTTCATCGGATATATTTACCTTTCATCCGAAAAATTTTCTTAATAAAAATAAGTGTCATACATTTATAAAACCATAACATTAGTAGGTTAAGTTTATGGTAGATTTGGGGCAAAAAAGGTGGAAGAGATTCCGCCTTTTTTATTTTCTTTTTTTAGAGAAGAGAAAAGAACAAGATTATAGAATAAAGATGAGACTTATAGATATACAAAAAAAAAGACGAGTACCTTTCGGCACTCGTCTTTTCTCTTTATTCTTTGCTCTATTTTCTTATTTATCTAAAGCATATCTTCTAGCAACTTCTGTCCAGTTAATTACACTGAAGAAAGCCTCAATATAATCCGGTCTTCTGTTTTGGTAGTTTAAGTAGTAAGCATGTTCCCAAACGTCCATTCCTAAGATTGGAGTCCCACCATTACCAGCAACTTCTGGCATTAATGGATTATCTTGATTTGGAGTACCTACAACTTCTAATTTACCTCCTTTAAGTACTGTTAACCAAGCCCATCCTGAACCAAACTGAGTTGCTCCAGCTTTAGCAAATTTTGCTTTAAACTCTTCGAAAGTTCCAAAAGAATCTTCGATAGCTGCTAATAAATCTCCTGTTGGTAATCCTCCTCCGTTTGGAGACATTACTGTCCAAAATAAATTGTGGTTGTAAAAACCTCCACCATTGTTACGAACTGCAGCGTTAGATTTATCTAAGTTAATTAAGATATTTTCGATTGTTTTTCCTTCTAAATCTGTTCCTGCGATAGCAGCGTTAAGATTTGTAGTGTATGCATTGTGGTGCTTTGTATGGTGGATTTCCATTGTACGCGCATCAATATGTGGTTCTAATGCATCATATGCATAAGGTAATTGTGGTAATTCAAAAGCCATGGTATAAGGATTTTTATGGTTTATAATAATTTATCCCAAATTTAGACATTTAACTTTGGAATTGAAAATACTATTTCGTTATAATTCAATTTAATTAATTGATAAATCGATTTTTTAAAATATAAATAACTGAAAATCTTTATTTTCCATTAAAGGTTGTCATTGTATTTTCTAATCCGGCTGTTCCAAAAGATCTAATAATTTCAGCTGAAGTTTCTAAACGTTCCGGTAATTTTGAATTTTCGTCGTCATTCCATTCTCCTAAAACATAATCTATCTGCTGTCCTTTTTTAAATTGATCGCTGATTCCAAATCTAAAGCGGGTATATTGCTGCGTATTCAAAACCAGATTAATATTTTTCAATCCGTTATGACCTCCATCGCTTCCTTTTGGTTTGATTCTGATTGTTCCGAATGACAGGTTTAAATCGTCTGTGATTACCAAAATATTTTCCAACGGAATATTTTCTTTATCCATCCAGTATTTTACTGCTTTTCCGCTAAGGTTCATGTAAGTGTTTGGTTTAAGCAGAAAAAATGTTCTTCCTTTAAACTTATATTCGGCTAAAGACCCTAGTTTTACAGTTTCAAATGAAAGGCTTTCTTTTCTGGCTAAAAAGTCTAATACTTTAAATCCAATATTATGTCTTGTGTTTACGTAGTCGGCCCCAATATTTCCTAAACCAACGATTAAATATTTCTTCATATTATCTATGTTCTCTTCTTTTTGTGTTGATGAAAACAGTTTTGTTATCCATTTTATCATGTTTGCAAAAGTAAGATTAATTAGAGAATGTGCCAATTGGTTAATTAGATAATTATTTTTAACCACGAAGATTGTTTAAGATGGCACACGGATGACGCGGATGAAACAGGTTTGCATTAATTTTTATTTTCTTTTTGTCAGGCTGAGCGAAGTCGAAGCCCTGTAAGATACTCGACAATCTGAATTCCATGCTTTGCGTGGGCTTCGACTCCGCTCAGCCTGACAGCAATAAAAAAACTTAGTATCTCAGCACCTTAGAAACTTAGATGCTAAAAAAAAAGCACCAATCTTTCGATTGATGCTTTTTGTATTGAGTTGAAAAAAATTATTTTTTCTTTCCTTTTGCAGGAGCTTTTGCAGCTTTTGCAGCTTCTTGAGCAGCTTTCATAGCAGCACGAGAAATTCTTACTTGAGCAACAACTGTGTTCTCTGGGTGCATGATTTTGTATTCTGGTTTTCCAACTTTAGTAACATATAATTTGTTACCCATTTCAAGTGGAGTAATATCCGCTTCAACAAAATCAGGAAGATCTTTAGGTAAAGCTTTTACTTTTAATTTACGAGTGTTTAAACGTAAAACACCTCCAGCAAGAACACCTTTAGATGTACCAACAATTTTCACAGGAACTTCCATTGTGATTTCTTTATCATCAAATAATTGGAAGAAGTCAATGTGTAAAATTTTGTCAGATACAGGGTGAACCTGAATGTCTTGCAAAATTGCATTGAATGATTTTCCTTTTCCAAGTTCGATCACAACTGTGTGAGCGTTTGGAGTGTAAACCAAGTTTTTGAATGCCGCAGCGTCCGCTGAGAAATGTACTGCCTGATTTCCTCCGTATAACACGCAAGGAACCGCTCCAGCATTACGTAAGGCTTTAGTTGACACTTTGCCCACGCTTTCTCTTTCTGATCCTTTAATTGTAATCGATTTCATTGTAAAAAAATATAGTTATTAATAAATATTCTTAATTTGCTTTAAGCTTTAGGCACTAGGCTTTACGCTTTTTAAAATGAGAAACAAAAGCTTACGGTTTAAAGCCTACAGCCTATTGCTTTTACATTATAAATTTTCCACTAATGGAATTATTGTGGTGCACCATGTGCATAACTTCTGCAAAAAGAGGTGCACAACTCACTACTCTAATTTTATTTGATTCTTTCTTTAACGGGATTGAATCTGTTACGATTAATTCTGTTAATTTCGAATTTTCAATTTTCTCATACGCACCGCCAGATAAAATAGCGTGTGTACAAATTGCTCTTACGCTTAGTGCTCCTTTTTCGATCATTAAGTCGGCTGCTTTTGCTAAAGTTCCTCCTGTATCGATCATGTCGTCTACTAAGATTACGTTACGACCTTTTACTTCACCAATCAATTCCATAGTGTCGATAACGTTGGCTGCTTTTCTTTGTTTATAGCAGATTACTACATCTGATTCTAAAAACTTAGAGTAAGCATAAGCTCTTTTTGATCCTCCCATATCCGGAGATGCAATAGTTAAGTTTTCTAATTCTAAACTTTGCACGTAAGGTAAAAAGATTGTAGATGCAAATAAATGATCTACCGGTTTTTCAAAGAATCCTTGAATTTGATCTGCGTGCAAATCCATTGTCATGATTCTTGTTGCTCCTGCAGCGGTTAATAAATTAGCTACTAACTTCGCTCCAATCGGCACTCTTGGTTTGTCTTTTCTATCTTGTCTTGCCCAACCAAAATAAGGCATAACAGCTGTAATATGTCTTGCTGATGCACGTTTTGCTGCATCAATCATTAATAACAATTCCATCAAATTATCTGCAGATGGGAAAGTTGAACACACAATAAAAACACGTAATCCTCTGATTGACTCTTCGTAAGACGGCTGAAATTCTCCGTCGCTATACGTTGACATCGTTACTTTTCCTAACGGAATTCCGTATTGTTCTGCAATTTTTTCTGCAAGATAAACACTTTGTGAACAAGCAAAAATTTTAGCTTCTGGTTCTAGGTGCGACATTATAATTTGTTGTTTTTGCTCCGCTGCGCTCTGCACAATTCGGCTTTATTATTTTCGTAAAGCCAGACCTGTATAAATGCCTCGGGTGTAGTTAGTTGTGTGTGCGTCGTTTTAACGAGGTGCAAATTTATAAAATTTATTGGACACTGAAAGGAAATATTTAAGTATTTTTAGTAGATGATTTAATTTTATTTTTTACATTTGCACCGTGTTAAAGGAATGGGCACATTTTTGATCTCATTCTATTGCGTTAAAATAACTGATTTATCGTTATTTTTTCGTCTGCTAAGCCCGGATGGCGGAATTGGTAGACGCGCTGGTCTCAAACACCTGTGGGAAACCGTGCCGGTTCGACTCCGGCTCCGGGTACAAAAAACCTCTTCATTTATTGAAGAGGTTTTTTTTGGTTTTAGTACTTCCAGGCTTTACTCATTTAATCCTTTGGCTTATGGATATGAGGCTTCAAATCAGGATGTTTTGGTTGATTTGGTGGATTAACTCGCCTTCTTTCATCTGGTTTTCCATCTGGCTTGTTCGGTTTTGGACCTGGCTTAATTGCTTGAATTTTTTCCATGATAAATGTTTTAAATTAAATAATTTTCTCTACTTGACTTTTTGATAAGTCAATCTTCTATAAACAAATAACAGCAATAAAATCATCATGTTATTATGGAAAACCATAATTAGAAAACTTATTCAGACAAAAACAAATAAAATTCTTAATATAGATATATTTGCTTTAAACCTGAAAAGATTAAACAATGAGTTTTAGCAAACCTTTCCACAGAAATTATCGTCCTTTAAAAAAAAGTCCTAACTCAGGATATAGTAGTTGGGCTTATATTGTTGACCATTCTTACTCTGACAATCCCGAATATTATACAAGAGCTTTTTCAATTATTCAAGAAGATGTGATCAAATTATTTGAATTTGTTGAACCATCCGACATTAACAATTCAACATATTCTTTCAGAATACATGAATTGCTAACCAGAATTTGTATTGAAGTTGAAGCAAATTTCAAAGCGATACTAAGAGAAAACATCTTTAATCCAGTGGATAGACATGGTGCAATTCGTCAAGAAAACAGTTGGAAAATAACAGATTTTGCTATTGTAAATAAAACACATCATTTAGATGACTATTCAATCAAACTCCCTTTTTGGAAAGGAAGCACGAATATTAGAAAACCATTTTACGAATGGAAGCAAAACAAACCTTTGCCATGGTATCAAGCTTACAATAAATCGAAACACGATAGAGTTCATAATTTTGAAGTGGCAAATTTTAGCAATTTAATTGATGCTTATGCAGGTCTATGTATACTACTTTCTTCACAATTTGGAACAGAAGATTTTAAACCTGGCAGTCAAAGTCTTGGGGTAAATACAGATTCTTATTTTGGAGGAGGTTTTGCTATCGGTAATTTCTTAATTGTTGACTGGCCTGATGATTGGAATGATACTGAACTTTATGATTTTGATTGGTCAAGTCTTAAAAATGAAGCCATTCGCTTTAATAAAATTAATTATGATACTATAATTGATCTAATTATTTATTTAACTTTTCATATGCATAAGATAATCTCTTTAAATCTTCAACGTATAAATTCGACAATTCAAAACTAAATGGTACAAAAAACCTCTTCTTAACGGGAGAGTTTTTTTTCATTTACACTACTTCACAACTCGCCTCATGCAAAACAGGAAAATTACAAGAGTTAGCAATAAAACACAATTGATTTGCTTTTTGATGCAGTTCTAAAGCTAATTCAATTTGGTCTGGATTTGAAATTTTTACTTTTGGATATAACCTAACCTCAACGAAACGTCCGCTTCCGTCTGGAGAAACTTCGAGTGTTGCCTCGGCATTGTCTGAATACTCGAGAATTTCTATTCCGTTTTGAGAACACACATATAAGTATGACATCATATGACAGGAAACTAAACTGCTCAATAATAAATCTTCAGGATTAAATAATGATGGATCTCCTTTAAACGCTTTTGCTGCGGAAACATCTAAAAGAGATTTTCCTTCAATTTTAATTTGATGGTTTTTGCTGTAAATTTTTGAAGTTGAATTCTTTACTTTTTTTGAAGTCCAATTTAGCTCTGCTTTAAAAAGATGTTTCATTTCGTTCTCGTTTACTTTTGCTAAGTTAAGATTTTTATAGATCAGGAATGAATTAATCTCAATAGTTGCAAAGCTTAAACACAATCTTGTCATTTCGACGAAGGAGAAATCTTCGTAAGTAACTCTACAAAGATTGGAAATTTTGATTGCGGAGTTTCTTACGAAGATTTCTCCTTCGTCGAAATGACAAAAATGAGAAAAATTCTTTGTCTCGATAAGCAATTTTATCCATAAAAAAACCTCGAAAGCATAAACTTCCGAGGTTCCTTAGAGAATTAAACGAATAAACAAATTCTAAAACTATTTCTTCACTGAGAATTTGAAGGTAGTTTTAGTTTTGTATTTTTCTCCCGGGTTTAAAACCGTTGTTGGGAAATTTTTCTGGTTTGGAGAATCCGGATAATGTTCTGTTTCTAAACAAAGTCCGGTTCTGTGAGCGTATGTTTTTCCGTCGCGTGTTGGCAGAGTTCCGTCAAGGAAATTTCCTGAGTAAAACTGAATTCCAGGTTCATCTGTAGTTATTTCTAAAACTCTTCCGCTTGGTGCGTGATATACTTTTGCAATGATTGTTTTTCCTTTTTCAGGATTGTTCAATACCCAGCAGTGATCGTAACCTTTTCCTCTTTCTAATTGTTCATTTTTAACTTCGATGTCTTTTCCAATTAATTTTGGTTGTCTGAAATCGAAAGGTGTATTGGCAACATCTTCTAATTTTCCTGTTGGAATTAAAGTCGCATCAACTGGAACAATTTTATCAGCATTTAAAGTCAATTCATGATCTAGGATAGTTTTAGAAAAATCTCCAGATAAATTGAAATAAGTATGCTGTGTTAAATTTATAACTGTTTTCTTGTCTGTTTCAGCTTCATACAAAACCTCTAATTCATTATTATTAGTCAACGTGTATGTTACAAAAACTTTTAGATTTCCAGGATAACCTTCTTCCATATCTTTACTTAAATAAGATAATTTTAAAGAAGCTGTTTCACCTGATTTAATTTCCTCAGCTTTCCAAACCACTTTAAAGAAACCTTTTGGTCCGCCGTGTAAAGCATTTGGAGCGTTATTGATTGCTAATTGATACTCTTTTCCATCTAAAGTAAATTTTCCTTTAGCAATTCGGTTTCCAAATCTTCCAATTAAGGCTCCAAAAAACGGATTTTCTTTTTCGTATTCTGCCAAAGAATTGAATCCAGTTACCACATTTTCAGAAACTGCTTCTTTATTCGGAACTTTTAAATCCGTTATAATACCACCAAAAGTGATGATATCTACTTCCATTCCGTTTTGGTTTTTCAGCTTGTAACTGTCTATTTTTTCTCCTTTTGCAGTTGTTCCGTAAGAAGATTTTTCAATCGTTACTGCTGTCTTTTGATCTGAAACTGTCGAATCCATTTTTTTATCGCTTTTGCATTCAACTGAAACTAAAGCCAGACTTAGCAGGCCGATTCCAAAAATACAACGTTTTAATACATTCATAAATGATATTTTTTGATTATTGTAAAAAGTGAAATGTGAGAAGTTTAAAAGTAACAAAAAAACTTAGAACCTTAGAATCTCAGTAACTTTAAAATTATAGTCCATGCTGAAACAAATGAAAGTAAGCTTCATTAGCATTGATCTTATCTTTAAACTCTCTTACCGTAGTTTTTTCATCAATAACCAATAATTCGATTCCGGCGATATCAGCGAAATCTTCCATGTATTCTGTTGTTAATGACTGACTGTAAACGGTGTGATGCGCTCCACCTGCTAAAATCCATGCTGTTGCTGCGATCTCAAGGTTTGGTTTACAATCCCATAAAACTCTGGCAACTGGTAATTTTGGTAATTCTGCCAATGGTTTAACCGCTTCAACTTCGTTTACAATCAAACGGAAACGAGTTCCCATATCAACCAAAGAAACATTAATTGCATCTCCCGCAGGTGAATTAAACACCAAACGCGCCGGATCTTCTTTTCCGCCAATTCCTAACGGATGCACTTCGCAAGAAGGTTTTCCATCAGCAATAGAAGGACAAATTTCTAACATGTGAGATCCTAAAACATATGATTTTTGAGGTGTGAAGTGATACGTATAATCTTCCATAAAAGAAGTTCCGCCTTCCAAACCAATGTTCATTACTTTTAAAGCTCTTACCATTGCAGCTGTTTTCCAGTCTCCTTCACCACCAAAACCATAACCATCGGCCATTAATCTTTGTGTTGCAATTCCCGGTAATTGTTTCCAAACACCAAGGTTTTCGAATGTATCTGTGAAAGCTCCAAAACCTCCTTCTTCAAGGAAAGCTCTTAAACCTAATTCAATTTTTGCCGCTTCCGCTAAAGAACTTCTTTGCGCACCGCCTTCTTTTAAAGAATCAGTTAAAATATAAGAAGATTCGTAAACCGCTAATAAATCAGCTAATTGTTTGTCGGTTACTTTTTCAATATGTTTAGTTACATCTGAAGAATCGAATCCGTTTACTGAAACTCCAAAACGAATTTGAGCTTCCACTTTATCACCTTCTGTAACGGCAACTTCACGCATATTGTCACCAATACGAGCTACTTTTAAGTTTTGAAGTTCATCCCAACCTAAAACGACTCTTGACCAAATTCCTAATTTTTTCTGAACTCTTTCGTCTTCCCAATGTCCTACAACCACTTTACGCTTTTTACGCATTCTTGACATGATGAAACCGAATTCACGATCTCCGTGAGCCGATTGATTCAAGTTCATGAAATCCATGTCGATAGATCCCCACGGAATTTCAGCATTATATTGTGTATGCAAATGACATAATGGTTTTTTCAAAATGCTCAAACCGCCAATCCACATTTTTGCTGGTGAAAAAGTATGCATCCAGGCAATAATTCCGATACAGTTTTTCTCTGAATTCGCAGCCAAACAAACATCTAAAATCTGCGAAGGAGATTTCACCACATCTTTGTAAACCACTTTTACTGGTATTGAAGATGATGCATCTAATCCTTTTGCAATAATCTGTGAATGTTCTGCTACTTTTCTAAGTGTTTCTTCACCATATAATTCCTGGCTTCCTACTACAAACCATACTTCTTTTTGAGATATATCTATCATGCTGTTTAATCGTTTATTTGTTGAATTGTTTAATCGTTTTGCAGATTAATCTAAAATCTGCACTCTAAAATCTAAAATCATTACTGTCCGTAATACGAATCTTTTCCGTGTTTGCGGTTGTAATGTTTCTTTATTAATGAATCTTTTAATTTTGCAGCATTTGGATTTATTTGCAAAGTCAGGTAAGCCATTTCGGCAACTACTTCCAGAACTTTACTATTGTAAACCGCTTTTGCTGCGTTTTTTCCCCATGCAAATGGGCCATGATTTCCTATCAAAATCATTTCTACTTCTTCGTAGGAAAGATTTTTTTCTTTGAAACAATCTAGAATCTGAATTCCGGTATTGTGTTCGTAGTTTCCTTCGATAAGAGAATCTGCCATTGGCGGTGCGCACGGAATATCAGCTGTTAAATGATCGGCATGCGTTGTTCCAAAAATTGGAATATCTTTTTGTGATTGTGCCCAAGCCACAGAATAAGTGGCGTGTGTATGTGCAACGCCTCCAATATTTGGCCAATTTTTGTATAAATAAGCATGCGTTTTAGTGTCAGATGACGGACGCATAGTTCCTTCAATAACATTATTGTCAAAATCGACAATCACAATATCTTCCGGTTTTAAATCTTCGTAAGGAACACCACTTGGTTTAATGGCAAAAACCCCGTTTTTTCTGTCCACAGCGCTCACATTTCCAAAAGTATATACCACCAAATTCAATGCATTTAACTGCATATTGGCTTCGTAACATTCCTGTTTTAAATCTTTATAAAGAGAGCTCATGTTCCGATATTTTAAGGTTTGGATCTGCAAAAGCACTTAATTGTTCGTATCCTAAAAGCAGTTTATGATACGCTGCTACTTTATCTAATTGAGGAAAATATTCTCCGTCGAAATCACTTCCTATTTTTTGACTTGCTTCGATTACGTTTGGATAAATTCCTGCTGCAACGGCTGCATAGATTGCTGCGCCTAAAGCCGGAGTCTGATCTGAAGCTGCGATTTTGATTGGCTTGTTTAAAACATTTGCCAATGTCTGCATGATAAAAGGAGATTTACGGGCAACACCGCCAATTCCGATTACGCTATCGATTTTTACTCCTTCTTCTTCGAAACGATCTACAATTTTCTTGGCTCCAAAACAAATTGCGTTTACTAAAGCTTTAAAAATATGTGGTGCTTTTGTTCCTAAAGAAAGGTTTGAAATTGCACTTTTTAATTCTTGGTTTGCATCTGGAGTTCTGCGTCCGTTAATCCAGTCTAAAGCAATTGGAAGACTTTCTGAAAACGGAATTTTCTCTGCTTCTTTTGTCAATTCTACAATTAATTTATCGCTGAATTCTTCTCTTAATTG
>NZ_DLHA01000039.1:44782-71993 GCF_002482975.1 Flavobacterium sp. UBA7680
TTCTTTGTACCAAGCCAATAAATCTCCAAAAGCAGATTGTCCTGCTTCAAGACCAATAAATCCCGGAATTACAGAACCATCAACTTGCCCGCAGATTCCGCGAACGGTTTTAGTTCCAACTTCATCATAAGAACCAACTAAAATATCACAAGTTGAAGTTCCCATAACGCGAACCAAAGTATTTTCTCCAATTTTTGCTCCAACAGCTCCAGAATGCGCATCGAAAGTTCCAACAGCCACAACTGTTTCTGTAGAAAGTCCTAAACGATCTGCCCATTCTTTGCTTAAATTTCCTGCTGATAAATCTGATGTATACGTTTCATCATATAAATTTCCGCGAAGCTGAGCTAAATACGGATGTAATTTTTCTAAGAATTCAACCGGAGGAAGTCCATTCCAGTCGGCGTGCCACATTGCTTTGTGTCCTGCAGCGCAACGGCTTCTTTTAAAGGTCTTTAAATCTTTATCTTCAATTAATAAATAAGTCATTAAATCGCAATGTTCCATCCAGGTATGAGCTGCATTTCGAACGGCTTCATCTTCTCTGGCAATGTGTAGGATTTTTGCCCAAAACCATTCTGATGAATAAATTCCTCCAACATATTTTGTAACGTCTTCTCCGCCCCAGCTTACTGCCAGTTCGTTGATTTCGTTTGCTTCGTTTATAGAAGTGTGGTCTTTCCATAAAACCATCATTGCATTTGGGTTTTCTTCAAAACCTTTTGTCAAAGCTAATGGAGTTCCATCTTTTGTAACGGGAACCGGAGAAGATCCTGTTGTATCAATACAAATTCCGCGAACCAATTTTGGATCAACTTTACTTTCTTTTATAACGGTTTGAATTGTGATTTCTAAACCCTCAATATGGTCTAAAGGATGCTGACGAAATTGATTTATAGAAGCGTCACAATATTGTTTGTTTTTCCATCTTTTGTAATGAGAAACATTAGATGCTAATTCCTGTCCATTCTCAGTATCGATAAGCACCGCACGAACAGAATCTGTTCCGTAGTCTAATCCTATTACGTAATTTTTCATTCGAAATTAATTTTAAATAATGACAAATATAATTATAAATAATTTATAAGTGTATTAAAAACACTTAATAAAATATAGCTCCTGAATTTTTACAAATAATGCATCAAAACAAGGGTTTAAGACCAAAACAAAAAATAAATGTTAGTGTTACATTTATTACATTGCGATTATTTCATCTTAATTTTCAAAACGGTAACCGAGTATGCCGGAAAATCATATTGAACTTTATTTCCTGACACCTTAAATTCACTTTCTTTTGGGCTGATTTTAGTCGGATTTTCAAAAGAATTCTCATCATTTATTCCATCTCCTTTTAAAATTACAGCAGTTCCTTTTGCGTCTAATTTTGCTCCTTTTACATCAATTGAACCATTTTGAGATGCTGCTGATGTGTTTACAATTTTCAGAATTACTTCTTTTGAATTCACATCTTTTACTGCTGATGCAAACAAATCATTTTGCCCTGTAACAGCTTTTCCATCTTTTGTAATATTGATTAAATCTGTTCCTTTATTGTTTGAGAATAATTTCTGAACATAATAATTTGGCGTTCCGTACGATTGTAAATTGTTGAACCAAATCATATCCGGAGTCCACTGCCAGCCTTCTACGTGAGCTAATAAAGGTGCATAAGATGTTAAGTGAACAACCTCAGCATTTCGTTCCATTCCAGTCATGAAAGCGGCTTCAGAGAAAGCACATTCCCAATTGTTTTTATTCTCCGGACTTGCGATTGCAACACTTTGTGCTGCATATTCTCCAGCAAAAATCTTTGGTCCTTTTCGGTCATAATTATCGTAACGTGTTACATTTTTACGAAACCAAGCCGGATCTTTATAGTAATGTTCGTCAACGATTTCTGCATTTAACTGTTTCAATTCTTTCATACCGTAGTCATAGAAATCTCCGTCAGGAAATGGTCCAGTTCCAGATACGATTGTAATGTTTGGATATTTTGCTTTGATGGCTTTTTGAAACACTTTGAAACGCTCGATATAATCTGGTCCCCATTGTTCATTTCCAACTCCAATGAATTTTAAATTGAATGGTTTTGGATGTCCCATATCGGCTCTGACTTTTCCCCAAGCTGTTTCTGTTCCGCCATTTGCAAATTCGATTAAATCTAAAGCGTCCTGCACATAAGGATCTAACTGATCCATCGGAACTAATTGTCCGGTATTAAACTGACATGCCATTCCGCAGCTTAAAATTGGAAGCGGAGAAGCGCCAATGTCTTCTGAAAGCTGAAAATATTCAAAAAATCCTAAACCAAAACTCTGGAAATAATCGGGCGCCGGTCTGTGTGCAAATTCCATATTCCAACGGTTAACTGCCGTTTCTCTTTCTTCTACTTTTCCAACTGATTTTTTCCATTGATAACGTTCTGCAAGTGTTCTTCCTTCCACAATACAACCGCCCGGAAAACGCAAGAATCCCGGTTTTAAATCGTATAATAATTGCACTAAATCTTTACGAAGTCCGTTTTTTCTTCCTGCCCAAGTATCTTCTGGAAATAATGAAATATTGTCTAAATCAATTACGCCGGTTCCTTCAAAAGTGATTTTCAATTTGGCTTTGGCTTCTGTTGCATTTGATGTTAATTGTGCGGTATAATTTGACCAATCTGCTGATGTTGGAACAACCGAGGTTTCTCCCAAAACTCTGTTGTCTTTATCTATAAACTGGAATTTAATTTTCAAAATGTTTCCCGATATTTTAGAAGCTTTTAAAGACAAATTGTATTTCAAATCTTTCTTGATCCCCATTCCTCTGAAACCTTCGTTTACCAATTGATAACCATTTGCATCATTAATCGTAACTCTGCAGTAATTGTGGTTTGTCCCTTTTTGAGAATACTGAATTACAGTTGCAATTCCGGATTGCTGGTTTAGTTTATGGCGGTCGCTGTTTGGCTCGTTCCATCCCATCATTGGAAACAGAAATTCGAATGATCTGTTTTTAATCATTTCAGCGTATAAACCTCCATCGGCAGCAAAATTGATATCTTCAAAAAATACTCCGTACATCGTGGGCTGAATTTTCGTGATTGTTTTGGACGCATCAACCTGAAGATTGTTTTTTTGTGCCGATGTGTACATGCTTGTCAGCAACGCTCCGCAAAGGGTAATTTTGGTAATTAAATTGGGCTTCATTTTTTTATTTTTATGTTTTTATGGCACGCGGATGACACTGATTCACTAACGTGAAACCGCGGATAAAACGGATTTTTTACTTTTTTTGTTTCTCGCAGATTTTGGGGATTGTGCAGATTTTTTTAATCTTTTTAATCCTTTAATCTGTGGCATTATTTTTATTCCTTTGCGTCTGACGGATTGAAATCCGTCTCTACAATATGAATCGTTCCTTCGGAACTTTAATTCGTCTTGTAATCCAGCCAGACTTTCATTTTTCCTATTCCTCGGTTTGACCATGAATAATATGGAATTGCTTTGAATTTTTCATTTTCAATGACATTTACGCCTTGCAATAAATTGGCTTCTTTTTTTACTTTGAAAGTATCTCCAGATGCTACATTTATCTTGTCGAAATTGGTTTTGTTGTCGATTTCTTCAACAGCGTAAACGATTGGTCCATATTCCAGAGAAACTTTATTTTTATTGGTTTCTACTTTTGAATTGGTTTCTACTTCCTGAACTTCCATTGGAAAATTAAGATTGATTTTGTCGCCTTTTTTCCAATTTCTTGAGATTACGAAATAACCGTCTTGCGGCTGAATCGCTAATGTTTCTCCATTCAAAATAATCGTTGGTTTTTGGGTTGAAGTTTTTTTATAAGTATATAAATCGCCCGGCAAAACTTCATTTCTTGCCCAACCCGGAACTCTAAGTTTGATGGTAAATTGGCTTTCTTTTTTCGGGTTAACCGAAATAGCTATTTTTCCGTTCCAAGGATAAGATGTTAGCTGTGAAATTTGTAAATCAGTTTTTCCTAAAGTGAAAGATGCGTTGTTTGAAGCATATAAATTCACATACAAAACATCTTTTGATTTTGAATAAATAAGCCCCGGAATCGACGGAATAAATCGGATTAAATTAGTTGGGCAGCAAGAACAATCAAACCAAGCTTGACGTGTACAAGAACCTCTGTTTGATTTAAAAATGCCATCGGCTTCTAAGGCATTTGGATAGAAAAATTCTTTTCCATCTAATGAAATTCCGGAAATTAATCCGTTGTACATGGTTCTTTCGATCACATCAAAATATTGTGATTTTCCGTATAAATTATGCAATCTGTGGTTCCAGTAAACATCGCCAATTGCGGCGCAGGTTTCGTTGTATGCCGTTAAGTTTGGCAATTCGTAATTGGCTCCAAAAGCTTCTCCATCGTGTCTAGAACCAATCCCGCCTGTGATGTACATTTTTTTATTTACCATGTTTTCCCATAAATTATTTACGGCATTGGTATAACCTTGATCTTTTGTCATGGCAGCAATATCTGTCATTCCTGCATACATATAAACAGCTCTTACGGCGTGTCCAACAACTTCATTTTGCTGAATTACCGGAATATGATCTTGTGCATATTCGCCATATAATTTATGATTGCTTGGATTTCCACGATTGTCTAAATAGTATTTAGCTAGTTTTAAATAATCCTCTTTTCCGGTAATTTGATACAATTTTATCAAGCCCGTTTCTACAATTTGATGTCCCGGAACTCCTCTTACCTGACCGGGTTTATCACCAAAAGTTTTCACTAATAAATCGGCATTTTTGATGGCGATGTCAAGAAAATTTCTTTTTCCTGTTGCTTCATAATGTACCACAGCAGCTTCAATCAAATGTCCTGCATTATAGCATTCATGGCTAATTTGTAATGATTCCCAACGTTTTCCTTCTATAACCGGAACCCACGGCGCTGGCGGTTTTGCCGGATTTATGGTTCTCCATGTGGTTAAATAACCGTCTTTTTCCTGACCTATTTTTACAATGGCAATTAAGGAATCGAGCACTTTTTCCAATTTCGGATTTGGGGCAGAAATTAAAGTGTTTGATGCGCCTTCTATTATTTTATAAACATCAGTATCGTCAAAAGGCATTTGCCCTCGAACTTCTCCCGTTTTTTGTTTTCCGGCAATTAAGAAATTTTCGAAACGTCCTTCTTCATTACATTTTTGAATGGCGTATGCAATCGTAACTTCCTGAACTCTTTTGATGATTGGAAGCCAAAATGAATCAGTCAATTTTACATTTTGAATATTGACTGGTTCTATTTCGTAACCTGCTTTTAATGCCGAAATTTTATTAGACTGCACCACATCGTTTTTGGTTTCTTTGCAGGAAATCAAAACGAGAAGTGCAATTAAAATTGGTATTAATGTGAAAGTATATTTTTTCATTATATTGATAATTCTATTTTAAAATTGGCCATAAATCTGCATCCCATTGCATTTCTTTTACTACTAATCTCGGTGTTCCGTTGGATTTCTTTTCGTAAGCGTGGTAAAAAACATAGTCTTTCCCATCAAATGTATAAGCGCTGTTATGGCCTGCGCCAAAGTAATTTTCATCGCCCTGAACAACTAAACTTCCTCCGCCTTCGTTTAGTGGTTTTCCGTCTTTATCAACATAAGGTCCGGTTGCATTTTTTGATCTTCCTACGACCACTTTATAGGTGCTTTTTTCTCCGCGGCAACATAAATCCCACGAAAGAAATTGATAATAATAACCGTTTTTCTTAAAGATAAAAGGAGCTTCGAGTGCACCGTCTCCGGGATCAGAATCTGGTAATTCAAAACTTCTTTTACGTTTTGAAATCGTGTGCCATTCCTGAGGCTGTGCGATTGATTTTAAATCGGGATTTAGTTTTACCATTTTCAGCCCTTCCCAAAAAGAACCAAAAGCAAGCCAAGGTGTATTGTTTTCATCGAAGATTAAATTCGGATCAATAGCATTCCACATATCGCGATTAGGCTGTGACTGAATGACAATTCCCTGATCGACCCATTTGTAGTTTTTATCTTTTGAATCTAAAGTTGTATTGGTCGCAACGCCAATCGCCGAAGTATTTTTGGCGAAAGCCGAAACCGAATAATAGAGATAATAATTATTGTTGTGAAACGAAATATCCGGCGCCCAGATATGGTTTTTAAAATCGGCTGCAACGCCTTCTGCCCAAAGGGGTTTGTCTTTGAAAACTTGTGGTTCGGGATTCCAGTTTTTTAAATCTTTGGAACTAAAAACACTGATTCCTTTTCCGGTACAGAATAAATAATACGTGTCTTTTTGTTTGATAACGACTGGGTCGTGTACTACAATTTCCTGTGCATACGAAACTAAACCAATGCAGGAGATTAGAACAGATAGTATATATTTTATGTTTTTGTAAACCATATAAGTTATATAAGTTAATTTAAGTTTTGGCTTTATCTGAATGTTTTTAGGTCATTTAAGCTGAGACTGAAAATTCCTCTAAAAACTGAAAACTGCGACTGTCTTCGACTTCGCTCAGACTGACAATCTATTGTATTCCTTCCGATGTCATAATAACTCTTTTCATTGTTCCGTCTTTGTTATAAAATAATTTATCGACGCAGACTGATCTTCTAAAACTTCCTCCGTCGGGAATTGATGCTCCGTTGTGGTAAATGAAATACGATTGTCCTTTAAACTCAATTATCGATTGATGATTCGTATTGCTATTTCCTGCTATTTCATTTAAAATTCCTTTAAATTCCCACGGGCCGTTAATCGATTTGCTCATCGCGTATGCAATTTTTTCAGGGAATTCATAAGCGTATGACAAATAATACCAGTTTTTATGTTTGTGAATCCATGGTGCTTCTGTAAAATGCGGTAATTCTATGTGATGAATTTCACCTTCAAGTTCGGTCATGTTTTCTTTTAATTTGGCGTAATGACACGCTGTATTTCCCCAAAACAAATAAGCTTGTCCGTCGGTATCGATATAGACTGTTGGGTCAATATCGTCCCAGCTTATAATAGAAAATTTGGTCATATCGTTTGTAATTAGGGCTTTTCCTAATGCGTCTTTAAAAGGGCCAATTGGACTGTCTGAAACGGCAACTCCAATTGATTTTCCGGGTACAGAACCGTGTTCTACTGTTACATACCAATAAAATTTTCCGTTTCTTTCTATTACCTGAGAAGCCCATGCATCGCTTTTTGCCCATTTAAAATCGGTTACTTTTAAGGGAACGGGATGCGATTCCCAAGTTTTCATATCAGATGAAGAATATACCAGCCATTCGTTCATTTTATAGAAATGAAAATCGTTTGGTGCTTCGTCATGACCTGCGTATAAATAGACTTTGTCTTTATAAACCAATGCTGCGGGATCTCCGGTGTATTTATCTTTAATAATGGGATTATTAAATTTTGACGAATCGACCTGAGCAATGCTTTTGCACGAAACAATTAAGAATAAAATGAATAGGCTTTTAAATAAATTCTTCATTGTGATATAGTTTTATTTTTTTTTGCCACAGATTAAATGGATTAAAATGATTTCTTTTTAATCTTTGGCTTTATTTTTTGCCGCGAATTGCACTAATTTTCTCGAATTTAATTTGTGGAAATTTGTGTAATTCGTGGCTTATTTTTTCTCACGCAGATTTTTTAATCCTTTTAATCTGTGAAATCTGTGGCATTATCTTTAATTTATTTTCTTGCCCCAAACAGCTAATCCTGCACTGTTTATTCCGGTATAGCTCAACGTCACTTTTCTTGTTGCTGATTCCCAATCCCAAGCATCAACTACGTTGCATTTAACTCCGTTTATGGTTGCAATTTTTTTAGTTGCGTCATACGACCAAGTTCCATTTACATCACCGCTTACTTTTTTATCTGCGGTTAAATAAATCGTAACTGATTTTTGCATGGTTTTATATTGGTAATTCATGGTAATTTGTTCCCAAGTTCCCACTAAACTTGCGTCGGCAATTGTAGTTGCTGGAACTCCTGCATAACGTTCCGGTTCTACAACAGGCCAGCCGTCTTCTGTCCATTGAATACCGTGAACATGTCCCATCATTACAGCGTTTGAAACGTTGATTCCAGCAACACCTTCCGGCAATCGTGCCTGTGACGCATAATACCATTGTTTGGTTGTTGGGTTTTGAAAAACGGCACAATGCGAAAATCCAACCCAGCCCGTATGATTTTTAAATTGATACGGATGCGTTATCATCGGATAACATTCTGCTCCGTTGGTAATACTGATTCCGGTATTGGTTACATAAGGGCCTAAAATGTTTTTTGAGCGTGCTACACGGGTATTATAAGCAACTGATAATTCATCATAAGCCAGAAATAAATAATAAAACTGCGTATCTGGATTGTAGATAATTTCAGGGCCTTCGAGTGCCTGCCAGCGGTTTGTATTTACATTTCCGCGTCCTGCGATTCGTACTCCGTAATCGTCAATTGTTTTTAACTTGTCTGGTTTTCCTGTTGTTGGGTTTAGTTTTAAAGCAGCAATTCCAGAATGCCATGAACCATAAATTAAATATTGATCGCCTTCCGGAGTTTCTATAAAACTTGGGTCAATGGCGTTGAATTTAAAATAAGCATCCCAATCGTTTCCTCCATTTCGAACATAACTTTTTACACCGTCCGGTTCTGAGCAGACTACCATTCCTTTATCTGTCCAATTGTTTGAGCCTAAATCATTTGTTTCGGCCAAACCAATAAAAGCACGTTCTGTCCATGAAGTATTGGTGTCTGTTCCTGTAATTAGATTAGTTACCACAATGCTGTAATACATTCTGTAAATGTTCCCGACTTTACGCACACACGGCGCCCAATATCCGTAATTTGGATTTTCTATTGGAGGAAGTGCCGGATTCATTCGGGCTCTTTTATTGTTTAAGGAATCTTTTACCCAAGCCGGAGCCTGAGTCATTGAAGATCCCATAAATTCCCAATTGATTAAATCTTTTGATCTTCTGTAGAAAAAATGTCCGTTTCCATCATGGGCATTTCCATAAGAAGCATCGGTTTGATACATATAATAATATTCTCCCGATTTTTCTACGGATGGATCGTGTACATTGGCTAAATTCCATTGGGTTCTGTTTCCCCAGCTTGCTATTGCCGTATAATTATCGGCATAAGTCGGGCCGGGAAAAGCCGGCGTAACCACAGGCGGATCTACGACTACGGGCGGAGTAGGAGTTTCTAGCGCCGGATCATCTTTGGAACAACTGGATAAAACAGCCATCACCAAAAACCCGATGAAAGGAACTATTTTCAAAATGGAATTCGCTTTTTTCATCTTTTATCTCTTTTATTTTCCTTCTAAAACAATTACTGAGAAAGGAGGAATAGTAATTTCAAGTTTTCCTTTTTTGTTTTCGAAACCTTTAAAAACTGTTGGTACAATTTTGTTTGGTGTATCAAATGAATTGTAATCCTGCAATTTTGCCGATGTTAAAACTGTTGCTGTAAAGTTTTTAACTCCAAGATCGTTGGTGTCGATTTCTATTTTGTTTTTATTTTTAGCATCAACATTGACTACTGAAATATGAACGGCTCCGTTTTTATCTTTTGATGCTGAAACGGATACCGCAGGAAGTGTTTCTCCTTTAACGGTATACAAAGGCGACTGAAAACTGATTGGCAGTAATTTTGCATCCTGATGAACGCTGTACATTTTCATTACATGATAGGTTGGCGTTACAATCATTTTTGCTTTATCGGTAAGAATTACGGCTTGCAGAACATTTACGCATTGCGCCAAATTTGCCATACGAACCCTGTCTGCATGATTATTGAAAATGTTTAAAGTTGTTCCGGCTAAAACAGCATCACGCATGGTGTTTTGCTGATATAAAAATCCCGGATTTGTTCCTTTTTCTACTTCGTACCAGCCTCCCCATTCGTCTACAACCATTGCTACTTTTTTCTCTGGATCGTATTTGTCCATTACGACTGCGTGTTTGGTAACGAGTTCTTCCATTTTTAAGGCAGACTGCATGGTTTTGAAATATTCTTCTTCAGAAAAATTTACTCCTTCTCCTTTTTTGCCCCAATCAATTACGGCATAATGGTGAACGCCAACTCCGCCTAACATATTTAGCGGAATATTTTTCATTAAAACTTCTGTCCAGTTGTAGTCGCTGCTGTTTGCCCCAGATGCGATGCGCGTTATTCCGCCAGAATTATTCCAATCTGACATAAAAGTGGTGAATTTACGGTATTCTCCAGCGTAATAATCTGCGGTCATGTTTCCGCCGCAGCCCCAGGCTTCGTTACCAATTCCCCAGAATTTTACTTTCCAAGGTTCTGTTCTTCCGTTCTTTTTACGTAAATCACTCATTGGACTTTTACCTCCAAAATTGGTATACTGAACCCAGTCTGATAATTCCTGAACGGTTCCGCTGCCTACGTTTCCTGATAAATATGGTTCTGCGCCCAATACTTCGCAAAGGTTTAAAAAGTCGTGTGTTCCAAAGCTGTTATCCTCGGTTACACCGCCCCACCATTGGTTTACAATTGTAGGTCTTTGTTCTTTTGGGCCAATTCCGTCTTTCCAGTGATACGTATCGGCAAAACATCCTCCAGGCCATCTTAAATTTGGAATTTTTAGATCTTTTAAAGCCGCAATAATATCATTTCTGACTCCTTGTGTGTTGGGTATTTTTGAAGTATCTCCCACAAAAAAACCTCCGTAAATACAGCGTCCTAAATGTTCTGCAAAATGTCCGTAGATATTTTTGTTGATTGTTGGCGCATCAGCATTGTTTTTTATGGTGACAACTGTGCTTTGGGAGAATCCCGCCTGATTACAAAAGGCGATAAGAAATGTAATTAAAAGTGCTTTTTTCATGGGTTTTTAATGTTGGAATATCATGTGAAGATTTTGAACTCTTCACATGATATTAGGTATTCTAACTAACTCAAAATTTATTTTTTAGTCTCAGTTTGCAGTTTACAGTGATACTGGCACTGAAAACTGTGACTGAGACTGAAAACTCAATAACTGTCATTCTGTTTTGTTCCCGGATTATTATCCATTTCTAACTGTGGAATTGGGAAATATTCACGTCCTGCGGTATATGAATTAAACTCGGCATCTCTTGTTTTCAGCCATGCTAATTTTGTTGGATTTTGAAGCCAACCCCAGCGGCGTATGTCATCAAAACGGTGGCCTTCCAATGGAAATTCTAAAAATCTTTCGTGCCCGATTTGTTCTCTCATCTGGTCTTGGTTCATTCCCGGTTTTGTAACTGATAAATCAGGAAGATTCACTCGGTTTCTAACCATTTGAATGTATGTGTATGCTCCCGGTGTATCGCCCGTTTCGTTTAAAGTTTCGGCATACATTAAAAGTATATCGGCATATCTTAATAATCGTTCGTTAATTCCCGAACGCCAGTCGTATTCGTCTGCAAATTCACCGTCAGAATTTTGATATTTTCTACAGAACAAATCGTTTAAATCTCCGGGACTTGAAGCATAAAAAGCAGCAAAATCTCTTCCGTATAATTTTGTTCCGGGTTTGTTGTAAAAAATAGTGGCATCTAAACGCGGATCAACGTCACCAGTTTTTGTTTTTTCTTCCTGAAATTCATTAAATAAGGCCCATGTTGGCTGTACATCTGTCCATCCAAAAGCTCTTGGCGCATACGTAATGGCACGTGCAGATGTTTTTCCCCAGCCAGATGCAGGTGCACCGCCCCAGCCTAAATCAACACCGCCGGCATCTCTGCTAAATTGTACTTCAAACAGGGATTCTAAATTGTTTTCGTTTGCCGTGGTAAAATTGTCTCGATAATTTGAAACCAAAGAATAAACTCCTAAATCAATAACTTGTTTAAAAGTAGTTCTTGCATTTGTAAAATCTTTAGTAAATAAATATGCTTTTCCTAAATATCCTAAAGCTGCTCCTTTTGTAGCGCGTCCTTTTTGACCTGCATCCAAACCTGTAACGCCAACATAAGAATTAGGCAGTAATTCAGCTGCTGTTTTAAAATCGGCGATAACCTGAGCCCAGCCTTCTTCATTTGATTTTTGCGGATGATATACCTCAACATCTAACGGAATTGGTACATTTTTAAACATATTTACGGCGTGAAATAAATACAATCCTCTTAAAAAATAAGCTTGCCCTAAAATTCTGTTTTTAAGCGCTTCATTTTCAAATTGAATATCTGGAACATTAGTCAAGACCTGATTGGCACGATAAATACCTTGATAATAGGTTTCAAAAGCCCATCCGTAAATCGCTGCATCGGCAACATTGGAGTTAAAATGTCCAACGTTATACATTGATGGCCAAGGACTGTTTGTGCGAGAATCATCGGCTTTGGCATCTAATAATAATGGCGTACTTCTCATGTACGTACCATCTGTTAATAAACTTCCGTAAACGGCATTAATTCCTTCCAATGCATCCTGATCTGTTTTCCAAAAAGAATCTACTGCATCATTATTTGGGTCGAGTTGGGTCAAATCTTCATCATCAACACAGCTTGTTGTTACAACAGCCAGTGAAAAGAAAACTGCTATATAGTTAAATATTTTATATTTCATTTTAATACGTTTTTAGTTGATTAGGCTCGTTTAAAAATTTACTTCAACACCCAAAGAAATGGTTCTTGGATTTGGAAAAGATCCTGCGTCATATCCTCTTGAAAGTAGTCCGTCACTATTAAAATCAGGATCGTAACCCTTATATTTTGTGATCGTTAATAAGTTCTGCCCATTGATGTAAACCTTAGCACTTTGAATAAATTGATCTTTTAACGGAATGTTATACCCTAATTCCATAGTTTGCAGCCGTACATAATCGCCGCTTTCAATAAATCTGTTTGAGTCTCTTGAATTTCCGTTTGGATCGCCAATAACCGGAGCCGGAACGTTTGTATTTGTATTGGTTGGTGTCCAGTAATTTAACTCGTCTGTGTGGTGGTTTGTATATTGACCAATCATCAAATTACGGTACATGGCATTGAAAATTTTATTTCCGCCGCTGCCCTGCCAGAACATGGAAAAATCGAAATTGGCATAAGAAGCACTAAAATTCACTCCGAAACCATATTTAGGAATTGTTACCCCTTGAAAAGTTCTATCGGCATCTGTAATGGCACCGTCGCCGTTTACATCTTTAAATTTAATATCTCCGGGAGCGGCTCCAGTTTGTGTTGGAGAAGCCGCAACTTCAGCTGCATTTTGGAAGATACCAATCGCTTCCCATGCAAAAAGTTCACCCACAGATCTTCCTACTTCTGTTTTTGAAACTGCTCCGTAAAGCGGATTTGAATTCACTCCAATTTTAGTAACTTCATTTTTCAGCGTTCCAAAATTGGCAGAGATATCATATTTAAATTTATGATGATGATTACTGTATGATGCTGTAAATTCCAAACCATGATTTTTCATGTCTCCTGCATTAGTAAAAATGCTCGCCGGAAAAGCTCCTGTAGAAAACGGCAGAGGCACAGTAACTAAGATATCTGTAACTTTTTTAGAAAAATATTCTGCTGTAAATTGTAAATCATTATTAAAAAAACCAAGTTCTAAAGCAATGTTATTACTGCTTGTTTTCTCCCATTTTACATTTGGATCAAGAGAACTTACTACGGTTGTACCCGGAGCGAGTTCGTTGTTAAAATCATACCCTGCGAAACTGTTTACTGTTGAAGCAAAAAAGTATTGCGGAATCGTGTTATTACCCAATGTACCGTAACCGCCGCGAAGTTTAATATTGCTGATCCATTTTGGTAGAGTTATGAATTTTTCGTTGCTGATTTTCCATCCTCCAGAAAAAGAATAGAAATTTGCCGAATTATTGATCTCACTAAAAAGAGAGGTTTTGTCTTGTCTAAAATTAGCCTGCAATAAATATCTGTCATCATAAGAATAATTTAATCTGCTGATATAAGAAATTCCGGTGATGGTAAACTTGTATTCACCTGCATCTCTGGAATCTGCGTACTGCATCATGCTGATTTCGCCCGGTTTAAAACCTACACCTCTTGACCAGTGGTTGTAATTTTCTCTTCTTTCCTGAATCCATCCTGCAAGAGCGTCTATTTTGTGTTTACCAAGCGTAACTTCATAAGTCAATAAATTATTCAGGAACGTTCTTAATTCATTTCCGTTAGAAATATCTAAAGAAGCTTCGTCATTTGTAGTGATATAATACCATCCTAAATCACTTGGCGGAATAAATTTTCTGTTTTGCCAGTCTGTTCTGTCGTAACTTACGTCTAATTTATATTTTAACCCTTTTACGATTTCAATTTCTCCCCATACATCACCAAGGAAACGGTTTCTTTTTCCATTATTTTCAATTAGATTATTATATCCAATTGGGTTCATCGAAATCGCTCTTTGCGTCAAATTATCTGTTCCGCCGTATCCGCCTAATCTGTTAGAATCGTAAACCGGCATTGTTGGAACTGCTCCCAGAATATCGCTGATAACCGTTTGTCCCGCATTGTATTCATTAAAAATTTCTTTATCAGATTGTGTGTAGCCTATTTTTACACCGTATTTGAATTTTCCTTTTTTACCATTTAAATTCAAATTTGTGGACAATCTCTCATAATCCTGAGGGGTTTTGACGTAACTGGTGTTTTTAAAATAATCAACATTAAAACTATAGGCAATGTTTTCTGCACCTCCGTTAAGTGTAAGCGCCTGATTTTGTATAACTCCTGTTTGTAGAGCTTCTTTTTGCCAGTCTGTGTTTACATTTGTAATATAAGAAGGGCTGTTTGGATCATTTCCTGGTGCAATACTTATCGGAACGCCTGCTCTAATATCTCTGTTTCTTTCGGCCTCGCTGGTAATTTTTTGATAGCCTTCACGATCTGTAACATCCCATTTTTTAGCTACATTTTGAAGTCCTACGATCGATTTGAATTTCACGTCCATTCGTCCTGCTTTACCTTTTTTTGTGGTAATAATTACAACTCCATTTGCACCGCGAACACCATAAATCGCTGCCGAAGAAGCGTCTTTTAAAACCTGCATAGATTCTATTTCTCCAGGAGCAAAATCATAAGGAGCGTCTACCATAATTCCGTCAATTACAAAAAGCGGATTATTATTGGTAAAAGAAGTTATTCCTCTAATTTTAATATTGACAAAACCTCCCGGTTCTCCTGACGATTGTACGGTTACGCCCGGAACTTGCCCTTGCAGCATTTTTGCCGCATCATAAGTAACTGTTTTTTTCGCCGACTCTAAATTTACAACACTTACAGAACCGGTCAAGTCTGATTTCTTTTGAGTTCCGTAACCAATAACTACGACTTCATTTAATTTGTTTGTGTCTTCGTTTAAGACTACGTCTATTTTTAATTGATTTGCTACCGGGATTTCACGAATTTGAAATCCTATAAATGAATAAACTAAAACATCAGTAGAAGATGCTTTAATCGTATACTCTCCGTCAAATCCAGTTGTAACAACTGTTTTGGTTCCTTTTATCATGATGTTTACTCCCGGCAAAGGCAGATTGTCTTGTGCCGAAGTAACAACTCCGTTAATCGTTTTGCCTTGAGCCGACATTTGATTAACAGAAAAAATTAGCATGAAAATTGCTAAAATCCAGTCTTTTTTTGGCAATAAAAAATTGCAGTAAAAAATTAATTGTTGGTTTGTTATCATACTGGTTTGTTTAAGGTTGGTTTTGTGGTTAGTTAATAAGTGTTAATCTTACATTTGTAAATTTAAATAAAAAAAATGCGCAAAAACAAATTAATATGACAAAAAAACATCTGAAAAAAAACACATATCGTAATTTAAGTGTATTTGTAACATTTAAAAAATTGCTGTTTATTTCAAAAAAAGAAATGTTTTTGACGTCTTAATTGTGTAAAAACTACACTTTTAATCAAAAAGCCACTTTTTAATCAAAAAAACGGCTTGATGAAAAAAGATATAAATGAGTTGTTTTTTAATCATTTAAATGTGATTTGTTTACTACTTTTGTAAATAAAAACTTATTTAACTAGTAGGTATTTTTAAGTTTTTTTCAAAAAACTGTCCTGTATTATCCTGTTTTTGAATTAAAAAAATCTTAAAAAAGAAAAATGAATGTTATTTTTGTCCAAAAAGTGATTTTTTTAACTCTATTTTTGAAGTGTTATTATTGTAAGTGTGAAATCTACATTAATAAATTATGAAACAATTGAGGAAGTTTATATCTTTACCAATAAAATATTGAATATGCTAAACAGTTATAGCTCTGCCGATAAGGTTTTACTAGCGGTAGATTGTATTATTTTTGGATTCGACAGTGACGGTTTAAAAATACTTTTAATTCAAAGAGATTTTGAACCTGAAAAAGGAAAATGGTCTTTAATTGGGGGGTTTTTAAAACGTGATGAAGTTTTAGACGATGCGGCTATCCGAATTTTAAATACATATACAGGTCTTAACGATATCTATATGGAGCAGTTATATGCTTACAGTGAAATTGATCGTGATCCTGTCGAAAGAACAATTTCGGTTTCGTATTTTGCTTTGATTAATATCGAAAACCACAATGAAGAACTAATTAAAAATTATCACGCAGAATGGTTTCCTATTAACGAGGCTCCGAATTTAATTTTTGACCATAACGACATGGTTCAAAATGCAATAAAAAGACTTCGTTATAAAACTTCGATAAAACCAATTGGATTCGAATTGCTTCCGGAAAAATTCACCATGCGTCAGCTTTTAGAATTATATGAAGCAATTTTAAGCAAAGAATTAGATAAGAGAAACTTTATCAGTAAAATAAATTCTCTTGAAATCCTGAATAAACTGGAAGAAAAAGATATGCAGTCGTCCAGAAAAGGATCTTATTTATACACTTTTAATAAAGAAAAGTATGAAGAGAAATTACTTAATGATTTCGTCTTAAACTTATAAAGAAAGTTTAGCCACTCCCGATAGCTATCGGGATAAAAGGATTAAAATGATTTTTTAAATCTGTGTGAATCTTTTTAATCTGTGGCAATATCTATAAAAAACAAAACCCTGAAATCCACAATTTTCAGGGTTTTTTCTTCAATAAAACTACTATTAAAAAAATAAACAAAATTATTTATTATCTTTTTTAACATTGCTTTAAGCGGTCATTATGAACACTAACCGTTAAAACAAATTAATAAGTGTAAAATTTACATTTGCAAATGTAAGCAAAATATATCTTCAAAAACAAGAAATTGTTTTTTATTAATTTACTATTAGATTTTTCAAACAAAAAGCTGTTTTACTGTGATATAAACAATTTTTTTGCTAAAATTCTTTGTTGAGTCATTACAAAGAATTTCTCATAATTAAAGACGATTTGTTTTCTATTTGTTCCTTCTTTCCTTTAAGAACCATTTCGGCGAGGATTTTTCCCATTGCTTCAAAATGTGTCGAAATAGTGGTGATTCCGTTAGCGGCTATTTTTTTCAGCGGTGTTTCATTATAAGATATAATTCCAAAATCAGCTCCGAGTTTTAAGTTTTTATCTCTGGCGTTTTCGATTACGCGAACTAAATCACGATCATTTGGAATTATATATAAATCTCCTTCGGAAATTTCTCTGTTGGTAAATTCAGCAATAACTTCAGATTCAAAATTATATTCGGCACAAAAATCTTCAAAACCCAATTTCATTCCAAGCGGTTCGCGAAAACCCGGAAAAATCAAAATCAGTTTTTTGTATTTACGCAATCGCTCTTTTCCTCTATGCAATCCTTCAAAAATATCTTTTTGGTGATTTTGATAAATGGCCGGATATATTTTCAAATCAGGATTAGTCTGATCCAGTATAATTACGTCACCTACTGGTAGGGTTTTTATCGAAGCAACAATATCTTTTAAATTTGTGGGCATCAAAATGTATTTGGTATAATTGCCGTTGCTGTCGTTTATGAGCTTTTGAAAAACCTGACTATTGAAATGGTGAAAGAAAATATCGACCTGAACATTTTTTCCAATGCTGTTTAAAAACGAGTTATAAATATCTTCTTTAAAAATATTAAGCTCATCAAAAAGTAAAAAAATCTTTTGTTTTATAGTGATTTCAACGCTTTTAACGTAATATCCTTTTCCGGGAATGGCATAAATAATCCCCCTTTTTTTGAGTTCTTCATAGCCCAGCAAAACGGTATCGCGCGATAATGAAAACGCCAGACAGACTTTATTTACTGACGGAAGCCTGTCGCCTTTTACTAATTTTTCTTCTTCAATTGCTTTTTCTATTGAAAGAATTATCTGCTTATATTTTGGCAGACCAATGTTATTTTGAATCGAAATTATATTCATAGGAAAAGAGAAATTTTGTGCAATATACAAAAACTGGTAGGTACTGGTATGTAAAAGTAAAGAAATGTTTCTATTTTTGAATTTCACTTTTGGCAAAATTTACATGGAAATAAAACATAAATCGCATTTAAAGGAAACTTATAATTCTAAATCCTTTGGTTTCACTCCAGATAACAACGAAATTCTTTCTTTAGAATTATCGAATAAAAATGGTATGAAAGTCGAGATTACAAATTATGGAGCGACTGTGACGTCATTACAAGTTCCGGTTTCTAACGGAAATCTTGTTGATGTGGTTTTGGGTTTTGATTCTGTTTCTTCTTATTTAGAATCGTATTTGCTGCCAAGTGCTCCTTATTTTGGAACAACAGTTGGACGCTATGCGGGAAGAATCAATAAAGGAACTTTTTCATTGAATGGAAAAACATATGAGTTGGCCAAAAACAATAACGGAAATTCCCTGCATGGCGGAAATAATGGTTTTGGAAGAAAAGTATGGAATGTTACCAATCAAACTTTGGGCGAAAATCCTTCGATAACATTTAGTCTTATAAGTAAAAATTTAGATGAAAATTATCCGGGAGAATTACATGTTGATTTAACGTATACTTTGACAGAAGAAAATGAATTGAAATTATATTATAAAGCGGTTTCAACAGAAGACACGATTATAAATTTAACGCATCACAGTTATTTTAATCTGGACGGACACGATGGAAGTGTTTTAGATCAAACCGTTTTTATTGATGCTGAAAAAATAGTGGAGACGAACCACGAGAATATTCCAACCGGAAAATTTATTGATCTTAGGAATCATGAATTTGATTTTAGAGCGGCGAAAAACTGCCCGGCTTCCATAGATAATTCTTTTGTAATTGAACCAACAAACAATGCTTCTGCGGTTTTATCAAGCTCTAAAAATAATTTAAAAATGAGCGTTTATACAGATCAGCCAAGTGTACATATATATGTGGGCGGAAACTGTTTTGATATTTTAAAAGGAAAAAATGATGTGGTTTACCATAAAACAAGCGGAATTTGTTTTGAAACTCAAAATTTTCCAGATGCTCCAAATCACGCCCTTTTTCCGAATTCGGTTTTGAAAAAAGGCGAAGAGTATATTCAGAAAACGGTTTACAAATTTGAAAATATAAACTAACTACCTATTACAATATAATGAGTGATATTTTAATACAAAATACGACTGCTTTTTTTGAGAAATCATTTGGCTCTAAGCCAGAAAAAGTGGTGCTTTCTCCGGGAAGAATTAATATTATTGGAGAACATATTGATTACAATGACGGTTTTGTTTTACCGGCTGCAATTGATAAAGTGATTTGTTTTGCATTTGAAAAAAACAATTCAAAAAAATCAAAAGTAATCGCCATTGATTTAAATGAAGAATTTGAAATTGATTTAACTCAGGAAGTAAAACTGAGCGATGTTGTTTGGACGAATTACATTCGCGGTGTTATAAAACAATTGCAGGATAACGGATATTCGTTTGATGGTTTCAATTGTGTTTTTAGCAGTAATATACCGGTTGGTTCGGGATTGTCTTCTTCTGCGGCTTTAGAATGCGGAACATTATTCGGAATCAAACAGCTTTTTGATTTAAAAATTGAAAAAGTTGATATAGCATTATTAGGACAAAAGGCAGAACACTGGGTTGGAATTAACTGCGGAATTATGGATCAGTTTTCAAGCGTTCACGGTCTTGAAAATAAGGTTATAAAACTAGATTGCAACACGCTTGATTTTGAATATCACAATGCTGATTTTAAAGATTATTCCTTGATTTTAATGGATAGTAATGTAAAACATTCTCTTTTTACATCGGAGTATAACACACGCAGAATTGAGTGTGAACAAGGGTTAGCGATTATTAAAAGTAATTTTCCTGAAGTAAAAAGTTTCAGAGATTGTTCTGAAGAACAGCTTTTAAGTATTCAGGATAAAATGAGCGAAACAGTTTTTAAAAGAGTTCATTTTGTTGTAAAAGAAATCAACCGAGTTATAAAAGCCTGCGAAGCGCTGGACAAAGGAGATATTGAACTTTTAGGACAATTGCTTTTTGAAACACATTATGGTTTATCTCAGGAATATGAAGTAAGCTGTGCCGAGTTAGACATGCTTGTAGACACTGCAAAAGCAGATGATGCCATTATTGGTTCTCGTGTTATGGGAGGCGGTTTTGGAGGCTGTACCATAAATTTAATCAAAAAAGGACATGAAAATCAGGTAAAAAGTAAGTTTTCAAATCTTTATTTAGATACATTTGGGATTGAATTAAAATTTTATGATGTAAAAATCTCAAACGGAACAACATTACTTTAATACCACACACAACACAATGAAAAATTTTGACATTAACGAAGATCCCCACAGACGTTTTAATCCCTTAATTAATGAATGGGTTTTGGTTTCACCTCATCGTGCAAAACGTCCGTGGCAGGGACAAAATGAAACCATTTCGACAGAATCACTTCCTAAACACGATCCCGAATGCTATTTATGTCCGGGAAATGTTCGTGCAAACGGAGTTAGTAATCCGGCATACAAAAGCAGTTTTGTTTTCGACAATGATTTTGCTGCTTTAAAACAGGATGAAATTATTTTTGAAGAAGATATTAAGCATACATTTTTTAAGGCAAAACCAGAACAGGGAATTTCGAGAGTGGTTTGTTTTTCTCCAAGACACGATCTTACGCTTCCGGAAATGGAAGTTTCAGATATTGAAAATATTGTAAAAACCTGGCAGAAAGAGTACACTGATTTAGGAAATATAAAATATATCAACCACGTTCAGATTTTTGAAAATAAAGGAAGTGTTATGGGCTGCAGTAACCCGCACCCGCACGGACAAATCTGGGCGCAGTCTTCATTGCCAACTCAGGTTGAAAAAACACATAACAGCTTAAAATCGTATTTTGATAAAAACCACAGAACTTTATTAGAAGATTACGTTCAGGCCGAATTAAAAGTAGGAAGCCGTATCGTTATCGAAAACGAACATTTTGTGGCATTAGTTCCGTTTTGGGCAATCTGGCCTTACGAAACAATGATTGTAAGCAAAAGAGCTATCAGCAAAATCACTGATTTTACGGCTGAAGAAGTTTCGGCTTACGCCAAAATTTTAAAGCAGTTAACGATCAAATACGATAATTTATTTAATACTTCATTTCCGTATTCGTCTGGAATTCATCAAGCGCCAACAGACGGTTTTGATCATCCTGAATGGCATTTCCACATGCATTTTTATCCGCCGTTGCTTCGTTCTGCAACTGTAAAAAAATTCATGGTGGGTTACGAAATGATGGGAGAATCTCAAAGAGATATTACTCCGGAGAAAAGTGCTGAAATTTTAAGACAACAAGCTGAAGTACATTATAAAATGGCAGTAAAAATTGACTAAATTTTTACGTAATAGTCTGTCATTTGAAAATTTAACAGAATTATTTGCTTATAAATGTAAATAACACATTTAAAATAGTTGTTTTTTAAGTTTTTATTTTAAATTTGGCTTTCGTTCTTGTTTTGATAAAAAAATAACAGAATAAAAACACATATTTCATTTTTAAACATATTAAACCACATAAATATTAATTTCAAACTTTAACTTAAACAATCACCTATACTAATTATCTAAAATACTATCAACAATGAACCAAAACCTCGCACTCGCAGATTATGCGGTTTTTATTATCTATTTTATCGTAGTATCTGTCTACGGTTACACCGTTTATCGCAAACGTAAACAAGACGAACACGATGCTAAGGCATATTTTCTTGCAGAAGGAAACTTAACCTGGTGGGCAATTGGAGCTTCGTTAATTGCATCAAACATTTCAGCAGAACAATTCATTGGTATGAGTGGTGAAGGTTTCTTTTTAGGGATCGCCGTTGCCGCTTATGAATGGCTTGCCGCTATTGCTTTAATTATTGTAGCTGTTTGGTTCATTCCGGTATATCTTAAAAATAAGATATATACTATGCCTCAATTCTTAAAAACACGTTACAACGAATCGACTGCGTTGATTATGGCTGTATTTTGGTTGTTTTTATATGTATTTGTAAATTTAACTTCTATTCTATATTTAGGTGCAGTTGCTATTAACGGTCTTGCGGGAGGAGAATATCTTCACGTTATTATGATTGGTTTAGCGGTTTTTGCCTTGTTTATTTCTCTTGGAGGAATGAAGGTTGTGGCTTATACAGATGTTATTCAGGTTGCTGTATTAATTATTGGTGGATTGGTAACTTCTTATATCGCTTTAGTAACTGTAGGAGAAAAGCTAGGAATAAGCAGCAGTGCAATTGAAGGTTTCAAAGTATTAATGACAGAAGCTCCTGAGCACTTTAAAATGATTATTCCAAAACCAACTGCAACTTCATCACAGCTTGAAATTGATAAATATTTGACTTTCCCTGGTTTGATGTCTTACCTTGCTGGTATCTGGATTATCAACTTAAACTATTGGGGTTGTAACCAATATATTACGCAAAGAGCTCTTGGTGCAGATTTACAAACAGCACGTACAGGAATTTTATTTGCAGGAATGCTAAAATTATTAATGCCTTTAATTGTAATGTTACCTGGAATTGCTGCTTATGTACTATATACAAACGGACAATTACCACAATTAGTTGGAGGAAAAGATGGTGCTTATTCTGCTGTATTGACTTTCTTGCCAACTGGTTTAAAGGGACTTTCTGTTGCGGCGCTGACTGCTGCAATCGTAGCTTCATTGGCCGGAAAAGTAAACAGTATTTCGACAATCTATACTTTAGATATTCATAAAAAATACATTCAAAAAGAAGCTGGCGAAAAGCAACAGGTAAATATTGGTAGAATTACAGTATTTGCTGCCATGCTTTTAGCTGTTTTATTTACATGGAAAGATACTTTAGGTATTGGAGGAGTTGGAGGATTTACTTATATCCAAAAATATACAGGATTTATCAGCCCTGGAGTTTTCGCAATGTTTTTCCTTGGTATGTTCTGGAAAAGAACTACAGGAACTGCAGCTATTGTTGGAGTAATTTTAGGATTTCTTTTATCGGTTTTATTCAACGAATATGCTCCGGCTTTATTCGGAAACGACACATTATTATATACAGCTTATCCTAATGGAAAAGGTGCTTTCGAAATTCCATTCCACATTTGTATGGGATTATCATTCTTCTTTACGATGTTAGCTATGATTGGAATCAGTTTTGCTGGACCAAAAGTAAATCCAAAAGCGTTTGAAATAGACTCTGAAATGTTTAAAGTAAAACCACAAACAACAGTTTTAATTGTAATTACATTACTGATTATCGTAGCATTGTACGTTAAATTCTGGTAATTTTTTAATAAGTAATTTTGAAGTGAAAAGGGATCCTGAATGGGATCCCTTTTTTATTTTTTATTGATTATAATAAGGTTATAAAAAACACAACCTATTTTCAATTTAAAAACTGAAATTAAATACTCGACAATATTAAATTTTAACTTACAAGAGAATTTCATAAGATATTTAAGTTTTCATATTGCTGTTTTTTCAATTTTTAATTATTTTAAAAGATATATTTTCATAAAAATTAAAAGAAATCAATAGCTTTCTTCTTTTTTATAAAAAATTATATATAAATGAGGTTTCCCGTAAAAAACTAACAGGGTACTTTATTAGATTTGTGTGCAAATTTTAATTTATATTCTAATTAAGCCAATGAAAAAATTTCTACCACTGTTCTTTTTGAAATTTTCTTTTAATCAAAAAACCAGTTTTCAAAATTCTATTCAACCATTACTGTGTTATATCCTGTTTTTTATGGCAATCTCATTGAAAGCACAAATCGCAGAAAATGATCCAAGTAAATATGTCCCTAATATCATTCCTCCTTCCCCTACGGCTTACTCATTGGGTACTTACGGGAATACTCCAATTGGACTATTTACAGGATCCCAAAACATAAATATTCCTCTTTATACCTATAAAACGGCGAATCTGGAAGTTCCCATTACTATGTTTTACAGCTCTAATGGTATAAAGGTGGATGAGATTTCTTCAAATGTAGGACAAAGCTGGAACCTTAGCTTTGGCGGTACCATTACAAGAATAATAAGAGATAAACCAGATGAAACCAGAGGAGAATATCCTATTCCTATTTCAATTACCGAAGCAATGGGGCGCTATTCTCCTCCCGCTTTAGATTTTTACCAATATATTGGAGAAAATGATGTGGATACAGAATCTGATATTTTTAGTTTTAATTTTGGTAAATATTCCGGTAAATTTTTACTTAACAACGAAGGCGGTGTGGTTTTGATGCCGGCTCAGGAACTAAGAATAGAGTATACACTATCCCCTGAAAGTATAAATTTTGTAATTACTACACCTGACGGTGTCAAATATTATTTTGACAATCAGGAAATCACCACACAAAGAGTTGTAGGAGGAGGTCATTCTATTCCTAATATAACTGTTTCATCATGGTATATAAGCAGGATCGTACATCCTAAAGGAGATGAAATTCAGTTTACTTATGATGCTGCCGGGACTTCTTATACAGCTTCACAATCCCAAACTTACAGAATGCTTTACCCACGCATACAATATGATGCCGCTGGTAACCTTGAACAGTATACAGGCGGTTTAAGCCCAATGTATGACCACACCATAAGCTTAGCAGGCAAAGCAATAAAGTCAATAAAAAGCACAAACCCTTTTTACGGTGAAGTTGCATTTAACTATCTTTCTACTGCCAGTGCAGATGTAACAACCGGTAATAACAAAATATCTCAAATTACCATTAAAGATAAAAATGCTGCAGAAATTGACCGTATCAATTTTACTTACACTACAACCCCTAATAACAGGGTGTTTTTGGATAAAATTCAGTTTAAGGACATCAACCAAAACTATCAGTTTGAATACAACAACAGAAACAGTTTTCCGGCAAGATTATCTTTAAGCCAGGACCATTGGGGCTATTATAATGGTAAAAGTAATACCAATATTGTACCTGCTCTTACGGCTTACGAATTACAATCGGTAAACTATAATGGTGCGAATAAGGATCCTGATGGGAATTTTGCAAAAATTGGTCTGCTGACAAAAATTACTTATCCAACAAAAGGATATACTACATTTGATTATGAACCAAATGATTATTATGGTCAGATAACAGTTGAACCTTCCAGAGTTTACCAATCTATAAGTGCTGTAACTACAGAAGAAACAAACAATGCATCTTCACAATCCATGTATACTAATGGCGGTACAATACAAAACATCCCTATTGTAGCTGGTGTAAGCTTTTACTGTTCAGATCCAGATTTAAACATAGGCAAAAACAAAGCAACCATAAGTGTTTATAATACTACAGCAAGTAGATACGAAACCCTTTATAGAACAGATAATAATTCTGCTCTGGCTACTGGTCCTTATCAAATAACACCCAATACTGCTTCTGGAGCTAAAGTTTTCTATTTTGTTGCCACAGCAAACCAAACTTACCGTATTAGTCTAAGTTCTGACTGGTTTTGTACTTCATCTACACTAAACTATAATTATTTACCTGGAGGAGTTACTACTGTTCCTGGGAATGTTGCCACAGGTGGTATAAGGGTACAGCGAACTTCTGATTATGCTTCTGCCTCATCAGCTCCGGTAATCAAAAGGTTTTTTTATACAAAAAAAGACGACCTTACCAAATCAACAGGAAATAAAGGACAGGATCCTTACTATATAGATTTATATAAAGTCGAGAAAATTTTAGAGTCTCCGGGTGCAGGAACGTTTGGTGTGATAAGTTCGGCAACTTATTTAAACTTATCTTCAAGCAGTTTAACATCTTTATTTGATACAGGAAATTCCAATGTATTTTATAATTATGTAACTATTTCATACGGGTCAGATTCGTTTTTAAACGGAGGAGAAGAACACGAATTTATTGTTCACCGTGATGGGGCAGATGGTTTTGTACTAGGGACTTATGATGTAAGAAGCGCCCCTTTTTCTAACTTAGGCTGGGATAACGGCCTTTTGAAAAAAGTGAACTATTTCAATAAAGACCTGAAAATAGTTAAACAGACCATAAACGAATATGAAGAAAGAACGGCTTTAAGAAAAGAAGTCATATCTTATAGTGCAAGAAAAAATTATGAAAAAATTGCTTCAGCACCTGTTAATTATACATGTACAACAGCAGATTTAACCAAAAGAACTCCATATTGGCGATGTGTCGCAAATCATAGACATGAAATAATGATGAATGAGATATTTTTCGGAGACGGTTACACATGCATAGCCCCTGGTCATGATAACAGAACTACATATATAAACCATCCCTGCTATGGAGTTACACTCCCAAAAACAATCACAAATATTAATAATATTGATAACCTGAGCATTGTAGCTTATAAAAACTATGCTTTTTGGCATTACTTAAAATCTACTCAGGATATTACTTATGACAGCAATGGAAATAATCCTGTAAGCACAACCACTAATTATAATTACAGAGGGATTAATCATACCTTATTATCATCACAAACCTCAAGCAGTTCAAATCTGGATACACTGGAAACTAAATATTTTTATGCCAAAGATGCTGAAATGGCAGCTGAACCAGCTGTAACTGATTTAATAACGGCCAATATGGTTGAAGCACCTTTGGATACACAGACTTTTAGAAATACCGTAAAACTGTCTGAGCAGAAAACCAGTTATGAGAAAAGTATAAATACAAACAATTTATTACTGCCTAGATATGTGTATGCCAATAAAGGGGTACCTGCTATAGTTACTGCAGATAAAAAAATCACCTTTGACCAGTATGACACTAAAGGAAACATTATACAATATACAATTGAAAGTGGCACACCTGTTTCCATTATCTGGGGATACGGCCAGACAAAACCTATTGCCAAAATTGAAAATGCC
>NZ_DLHA01000054.1 GCF_002482975.1 Flavobacterium sp. UBA7680
TGTGGGAGAGTATGTCGTCGCCTTTCTTTTGAAAAACCCTATCCAAATCGGATAGGGTTTTTTGTTTTGTATTGATTTTTTGAGTTTTAATTCCAAAATCTTCTTCAGGAAATCTTTAAATACTTCCTGAATTCTAATCATAATGTATATATCACGATCATGCAGGGAAACCCTGCGGTTAAAACCGCAGGCAATATTTTTACAGTTAAGATCAGAGAATTCGAAATGGTATTGTGTGCTAATGCTCTAGAAAGATATACTTTCTTATTTTAAAACAAAGATTGATCGGACAGCCGACTCCAAGAGAAATTTTATAATTATTTAATTTATTCTTACAACTCTGTAAATCAGTGTGTTGGTATTTTTGTTTTACTAGATTTTTTTATTGTCAACGTCATTAATAAATTGAATTACGCCATTCATAAAGACTTTTTGATCGTCCCACATAGCTAAATGACTTCCGTTTGGGCAATATAAATAACGTCCTTTTTTGACTAATTTACTTTGTTCTTCCATTGCTTTTGGATCCATTGTGTCATATTTGGCACCAATCATCAGTGTTGGAATTGTAATTTCATGTAAACGATTTTTGATATTCCATTTTGCTAATCTTCCGCTAATACCAAATTCACTAGGACCTTGCATTAAGGTATAAATTTCTCCATTTACATGTTTGCTGGCACGATTTAGTCCGTCTGGCCATTCTTTTAATCGGCATAAGTGTTCTTTGTAAAAATTAGGAACTAATAACTCCATGTATCGCGGATTACTGAAATCTTTTTTGGCTTCTAAAGCTCTTATTTCTGCTAAAATTTCAGGTTTCATTTGCTTTGCTAAAACTTCATCAGCATATTTTCCATATTCTGGAGCACTTGCCATCATATTTGAAACTAATAACCCTTTCATATTTTGCTGATATTTTAAAGCATATTCCATAGCAAGGATTCCTCCCCAAGAATTTCCTAGTACATAGAAATTATCTTTATCTGCATTTATCGCTTTTCTAACTTGCTCTACCTCATCTACAAATCTATCAGTTGTCCATAAACTGCTGTCTTTTGGCTTATCGCTATAATAAGATCCCAATTGATCATATTCATAAAATTCAAAACCTTCACGTTGAAAAAATGTTTCAAAACATTCCATGTATTCGTGTGTCATTGCAGGGCCTCCATGTAATAATAGAATTTTTATTTTTGGATTACTTCCAAAACGTTTTGTCCAAACTTTGAATTCACCTACAGGAGTTTTTATAGGAATCATTTTTACACCAGCTGATTCTACATTACTTTGATCATAAGTAAAATAATTAGAAAGTACATCCGATTTAGTTTCATTTTTACAAGATGTTAGAAAAAGTAAGATCGATAAGGATAAGCAAATATAATATCGCATATATTTAAAATTTAATGGTTTATACTAATGTACAAATTATTCTTTAAGATGAATTAATAAAAAAAGCGTGTGGTATTTTACCTTTATTATACCTCTCTTTTCTCTATTGTAAAAATCATTATTTATAGTGATGTGTAGAATTAAGCCCCGTTATAGTTTTGCGTCTTGTTAAAGTGATAAAAAACATATAGCTGAAGAATGAAAAATAACATTACTATTTTCAAAAAACACAAGTATTTTCAAGTATATCTAATTCTTTTTTTGTTTACCGGTATTTTGTTTTCTTATGGACAAAATGGATGCCCGCAAGTGCCAAAATCAATTTTAGATGGTGCAAATGGGTTTACAATTTCAGGAAAAGCAGCTCAGGATGATTTAGGTTTTACAACTAAATCTGCTGGAGATATTAATGGGGATGGAATTCCAGATATCATGATTGGAGCTCCCGGAGCTGATTTTGGAGGAATAAATAATGTAGGTGAGATTTATGTGATTTTTGGTGGTTCTGGCTTTTCATTCGACACTTTTGATGTATCTACTTTAGACGGAACGAATGGTTTTGTAATTCGTGGCGTTGTTGCAGATGAAAAACTTGGTTTTGCATTGAGTACCGCAGGAGATTTGAATCAGGATGGAATTGATGATATTATTGTTGGAGATAACTTTAACGTTTCTGGCAATGGAACTGCTTTTGTTTTTTACGGTAAAAACACACCCTTTATCGGTTTATATAATCGAACTGATATTGATAACACTAAAGGGTTATTTATAACTCTGGATGCAGGTACAATTACAAGCGTAAGAGATGTAAGTTATGCAGGAGATGTTAATAAAGATAGCAATGATGACATAATTATTACTGGTAATATGAATGGCAGGGCATATTATTATGTTGTTTTTGGAGAATCTTCTATTGCTAGTTTAAATACTTCATCATTGTCGGGGGTAAATGGTTTTACGATTAAAGGATATACCGGACCTTTTTCTGTTCTTGATGTTGTAGGGAAGAATGCCGGAGATATCAATAATGATGGAATTGATGACTTGGTTTTAGGATGTCCTAATTGTAATAATGGGATAGATTCTAACTCGGGAAGAGTTAATGCTGTTTTTGGTAAAAATTTAGTTTTTCCGCCATTATTAGAATTAGAAACATTATCTGGTTCAGATGGTTTTTCCATTACCAACTCAGGGCAATATAATTTCATGGGAAAATCTGTTGCATCTGCAGGTGATTTTAACAGTGACGGTATTGATGATATTGTAATTGGAATTCCCGGGAAAACAGTTGATGGAAAAAATAGTACTGGTGAAGCGTATGTAGTTTTTGGCAGCAATACATTTTCCGCCGCTTTTACAATTGAAAGTATTACTCCAAGTACAGGTATAGTTTTTCAAGGAACAAAATTATACGGGCAATTCGGATCTCATGTTGATGGTGTGAGAGATATTAATCAGGATTCTAAGGCTGATATTGCTATATCTTCTAGAAAAGGAATTAGTAATAATGGAGCTGTTTATCTTGTGTTTGGGGGAAATACCGCAACAGGAATTGTAAAAGAAAACACTATTTTAAATAATATTGGATATCAAGTTTTTGACGATTATGTTGGTTATGCACAGAATACATTTGGAATTGACGTTGCAGGTATCGGAGATTTTAATAATGATGGAAAAAATGATTTTATCATTAGTTCAACCAGAAGTAATACTTTTTATAGTGATAAAGGCAATGCTTATATTTTTTATGGAGAAACACTAGATCGAATAGATGCAGTCAATCCAACTATTGAATGTCCGGTAGATCAAGAACTTTATGTCAATTCAACATTACCAAATTACGTTTCCTTATTGCCGAAATTAATTGATAATTGTACATATGCTAACAATTCTGATTTAATAGTTACCCAAAATCCACCTCAGGGAACATTGTTTACCGGAGATACAAACATTACTATTACAGTTACTGATCTATCAGGAAATAGTAGCTCATGTACTTTTTTGGTAAAATTAAAAAGCCCAGTTACACCTCCAACTTGTAAAACTTTTAATTACGAATTAAATGAATTAGACGGCTCTAATGGGTTTATAATTTATGGAGAAGCTGGAGCCGCAAGAACAGGGTTTAGTGTTGATAACGCAGGGGATGTCAACGGAGATGGATTAACAGATTTTATTTTAAGCTCAAGAGGAGATACCTACAATTTTTCAGGTACTTATAAAAATACAACAGATATTATAAAGGGACGTGCCTATGTAATTTTTGGTAAAACTTCAGGATTCCCGCCAGTTATTGATTTAAGATATTTAGATGGAAATAACGGATTTAAAATTCGGGATAATATTGACTTGACAACAGATGAGCAAACAGGTCATTCTGTAAGCAGCGCTGGAGATTTAAATGGTGATGGAATCGATGATATTATGATTGGAGCACCAACAAAAACAGGTAGCAGTTCGGTTACAGGAGCTGTTTATGTTGTCTTTGGAAAAACAGGAGGTTTTTCTCCTGAATTTTTATTGTCAGATTTAGACGGAAGCAACGGTTTTAAATTTCTTGGAACAAATTATTATGAAGCCTCAGGATTCAGTATTGATAACATTGGAGATTTTAATAACGATGGCTTTGATGATATAGCTATTGCAGGAACAGGAAATTTCGAAAAAATCTACATTCTATATGGTAAAAATGGAAGTTTTCCATCTCAAATTTTAGGAACAGATATAAATGGAACAAATGGTTTTGTCATTACAAGTAACCCGGCATCAGATAAAGTAGGAAGATCTGTAGCAGGTTTAGGAGATATAAATGGTGATGGAATTTCAGATATTGCTTTTTCAAGTTACGATGGAATTAAAAAATATGTAGTTTACGGACGTTCAGGTTTCCCCGCTTCATTTAATGTCGAAGATATAAATGGCAGTAATGGTATTATAGTAACTCATTCAACTCAATCATTAAAATATGGAGAGGTAAGCAAAGTAGGAGATTTGAATCATGATGGTTTTAATGATATTGCTTTTAGCAAAAATTATATTCTTTTTGGATCTTCAAGTCTCCCGGCTGCAATAGATTTAAATGATCTAAACGGAACTAATGGTTTTAAATTAACAAATAGTTCTGGTACAGATAAATTTGGAAGCATAGGTGATTTTAATAATGATGGAATTGACGATTATATTTTCTTTGATTCAAGTGTATCTGCTTATATTTTGTATGGAAAAACTACCTGGGCAAATCCAGTAGATCTTCTAACTATTACACCTAAAGATGGAATGAAAATTAACTTAGGCTACTTTTACAATAGTGCATTAAGTTTCGCAGGCGATATAAATCATGATGGTTACGATGACATAATTATAGGTGTAAGTTCATATTATTCAGATCCCTTTAAAATAAATATTGATCCTGGGAACGCTTACGTTATATATGGGAAACCAACAATACAAGATACAGAAGAACCAGTATTTACAAACTGCCCAACAAGTCAGACTTTAGCAATTGGAGATCCAATTCCAGATTACAAAACCAGTATTACTGTAACAGACAATTGTGATGACAATCCAGTTATTACACAAACTCCACTTCCCGGAACGATTTATACAGGAGGAACCCAAAGCGTAACTTTAAAAGCAACAGATGCCAGTACTAATTTTCAAACTTGTGGTTTTTCTATCTCAAGCGCAGGGGACACTCAGGCACCTAATTTAACATGTCCGGGAGATCAATTATTAGCATGCGGATCTTTAGTTCCTAATTATTTATCATTGTTAATAGTTACAGATGATACAGATACAGATATTGAAGTAACACAATTTCCAGGTGCCGGCTCGACATTTTTTGATGGAATGCAGATTAACTTTACAGCAAAAGACGATGCAGGACATGAAACTTCATGCAGTATAACGATCAATGCTTCAGGTCCGGATACACTTCCTCCAACATTTGACTGCCCGACTAATGTAACCTTAAACTGTGGTGATTTAATTCCGAATTATGCCATTGATCCAATGATGAATTTGGCGGATAATTGCAGTGAAAATGTACATTACGAAATCACACCCGCACCGGGAACACCTTTCTATGATGGAATCCCTATCAAAATAAAATATACTGATGAATCAGGAAATTCAGATGAATGTAATTTTGTTATACATGCTGCAACACCAGATTTGACGCCGCCAAGTATTATAACTTGTGCAGGAGATCAGATTCTGGCATGTGGTAATGTTCTTCCAGATTACAGAAGCTTGGTTTCGGCTACAGATAATTGTGCAGGAACAATCACTTACACACAAAACCCATCTGTGGGAAGTGTTTTTACAGACGGAATGAACATCACAATAACGGTAAAAGATGTTTCAAATAACGAATCCTATTGCAATTTTAAAGTCAACGCTTCCGCAGATATTACGAAGCCATTAATCACTTGTATTGGAGATCAAACACTTTCATGCGGCAGTACAATTCCAGATTATACCACATTAGTTTCAGTAACAGATAATTGCGATCCTTCGCCAGTACTTACACAAAATCCAGTTGCCGGAAGTGTTTTCACAGACGGAATGACAATCACAATTACTGCAAAAGATATTTCAAACAACGAATCCTATTGCAGTTTTAAAATTAACGCTTCCGCGGATAATACAAAACCTGTAATAACTTGTATAGGAGATCAAACCTTATCATGTGGAAGTACAATTCCAGATTATACAACATTAGTTTCAGTAACAGATAATTGCGATGCTTCGCCAGTAATCACACAAAATCCAATTGCAGGAAGTGCCTTTACAGACGGAATGACAATCACAATCACAGCTAAAGACGCTTCAACCAATGAATCCTATTGTAGTTTTAAAGTTAACGCTTCCGCAGATTTGATAAAACCAGTTATAACCTGCATTGGAGATCAAGCCCTATCATGCGGCAGTACAATTCCAGATTACACAACATTAGTTTCGGTTACAGATAATTGTGATATTTCGCTAGTACTTACACAAAATCCAATTGCAGGAAGTGTTTTCACAGATGGAATGACAATCACAATTACAGCAAAAGACGCCTCAACTAATGAATCATATTGCAGTTTTAAAGTTAATGCTTCCGCAGATGTTACAAAGCCAGTAATAACTTGCATTGGAGATCAAACATTATCATGCGGTGCTACAATTCCAAATTATACAGCATTAGTCTCAGCAACAGATAATTGTGATGCTTCGCCAGTACTTACACAAAATCCAATTGCGGGAAGTGTTTTCACAGATGGAATGACAATAACAATTACGGCAAAAGATATTTCAAATAACGAATCTTATTGCAGCTTTAAAGTTAACGCTTCCGCAGATGTCACGAAGCCTGTAATAACTTGCATTGGAGATCAAACATTATCATGTGGTGCTACAATTCCAAATTATACGACATTAGTTTCAGTAACAGATAATTGTGACGCTTCACCCGTACTTACGCAAAATCCAATTGCGGGAAGTGTTTTTACAGACGGAATGACAATCACAATCACAGCAAAAGACGCATCAAATAATGAATCATATTGTAGTTTTAAAATTAACGCTTCCGCAGATGTGACAAAGCCAGTAATTACTTGTATCGGAGATCAAACATTGTCATGTGGTAGTATAGTTCCAGATTATACACCTTTAGTTACAGCGACTGATAACTGTGATTCTTCGCCAATAATTACCCAAAATCCAGCTGCCGGAAGTGTTTTTACAGACGGAATGACAATTACATTCACTGCAAAAGATGCATCTAATAACGAATCCTATTGCAGTTTTAAAATAAATCTTTCTGCAGATATTACAAAACCAGTAATTACTTGTATTGCAGATCAAAATTTAGCTTCTGGAGCAACACTTCCAGATTATCGTTCGATAATTATAGCAACAGATAATTGCGATACTAATTTAACAATTACACAAACGCCAAATTTTGGAACAAACGTTACCGATGGAATGAACGTAACAATGTCAACAGCAGATATTAGCGGAAATAACACATCATGCTCATTTATAATTCATGTCATTCAGGATACAGAAGCGCCAACTTTTACCTGTCTTCCAGACCAAATGTTTGATTGTGGTATATCAGTAGTTCCGGATTTTACCAAAATGATTGCTGCAACAGACAATACAGATCCAAATCCGTTAGTTACGCAAACGCCAGCCGCCGGAAGTACATATTCTGATGGAATGACCATTACCATTAAAGTTTCAGACAAAAGTAACAATGAGAAAGAATGTTCTTTCCAATTATTCACATATCCAGTTTTAGTTGATGCCGGAGAAGATGTTGAAATTACTGAAGGACAGTTTGTAAAACTTTATGCCTTGGCTCTGGAAAACGGAACCTATTTATGGACACCATCAACAGGATTAAGCAGTGATAAAGTAGGGAATCCAATTGCAATGCCAAAAGAAACAACAACCTATAAAGTAGTTTTTAAAAATCAGCATGGCTGCGAAGCCGAAGACTCTGTTACAGTAACAGTCCTTCCGTTAGAAAAAGACGAAACAAAATACGGTTTTTCTCCAAATGGTGACGGTATAAACGATTTTTGGGAAATCGACGACATTACAAACTACCCAAACAATGAGGTTTTAATTTACAATCGTTGGGGCGACTTAGTTTTTCAAACCGAAAACTACAATAACGCAACCAATGTATTTAGCGGAATAGCAAACAAAAGCCGAAGTCTCGGTGCGAACCAATTGCCGGAAGGAACTTATTTCTTCGAAATCCGCGTCAACCAGCCTCATCACTTTAAAAAACTCAAGGGATATCTTGTTTTAAAACGTTAATTCATGAAAAGTAAAATAAATATAGTTCTGGCTTTATTCATCATAATCATTTTTTTAGATCGAGCTTACGGACAGCAAACACCAGTTTTTTCAAGCTATAATTACAATGCCGTTTTGATAAATCCCGCTCACGCCGGATATTATTCCGATATTGATATTGCAATGACCACAAACGGATATTTTAACTCTGTCGAAGGAAGCCCAAAAAGCATTGATTTTTCTGTAAATAAATTAACCTGGTCAGAAAAAATAGGATTAGCAGCCGGAATATCCCACGATCAAATTGGAGTAACTAATACAACCAATTTCTTCACATCGTACTCCTATAAAATCTATTATGATTCTGATTATAAATACGGAAAATGGTGGGCATACGATCCCAATGTAATTTCGTTTGGAGTTACGGCCGGAGCCATGATTTACGATGAAAACTTATCAGAATTAGGTTTAGAATACGATCCCGAATTTCAGGAAGACGTTCACAGTTTTGCACCCACTTTAGGAGTTGGGTTTTTATACAATCGAGATAAAATTTATTTCGGATTATCAGCGCCAAACTTGTTAAACGAAGCATTCAATTCAAAAAACAATACCAATTTAAAAAATGTGTATTACAGTTATTTGGGGTATAAATTCTTTACAAACCGTTTTGAAGAAGTACTCATAAACCCAAGTATTTTGCTAAAATATGTTGAAGGCGCACCTTTTCAGGCCGATTTTAATCTTTTGGTAAACTATAAAAACAAACTCGAGTTTGGAGGCGGTTATCGAACTTCAAATACCTTAAATCTTCTCGCAGGATTTCATCTTTCAGATAATCTCAGAGTCATCTGTACCTACAATAAATCCTTTGATAATGTCGTAATCCCAGATACTTTCGGACTCGTTTTAAATGTTCGATTAGGAAAAGGATTCGAATAAATTAATCAACCAAACCATTTTCAACCGCATATTTTACCAATCCCGCCGTATTTTTAGCATTCAGTTTTGATAATAAATTACGGCGGTGCGTATTAACCGTATTCAAGCTGATAAACGTTTTTTCGGCAATTTCAGCCGTATTATATTCATGCGCAATCAAAACTAAAATCTCCTTTTCTCGCGAACTCAGTTCCGTTAAATTCGAAACCTGTTTTTCAATTTTTGAACTATTCGAAAGATGTTTTTCTTCCAGTTCTTCAGCAAAATAATTCTCTCCCGAAGCAATCGTATTAATCGCTTTCAAAAGTTCAGACTTCTCAGCATTCTTCAGTAAATAACCATTTACCCCAATCCTAATTAATCTAGAAATCATCATCACGTTGCTGTGCGTACTTACAATCAGGATCTTTACATCTGGATGTTCCTTTTTCAAAATCTTACTCAATTCAATACCATCCATTTCCGGCATACTAACATCCAGAATAATAAAATCAACATTATCCTTTTTAATTATTTCCAATGCTTCAATCCCGTTTATTGCTGTATCAACAACGCAAATATTCGGTTCCTGTTCTAATAAAGACATAATTCCCTGAAGGAACATCGTATGATCATCGGCAATAAGTAAATTTATTTTATTCATCAAACCAATATATTAGTTACTTTTTTAATTCGTCAAGCTGATTTTTAAAATCAATACCCTTAATTTTATTTTTTGATCTTGGTTCTAAAACCGGAATTTCAATATTAACAATCGTCCCTCTTTTTAATTTAGAATCAATTACAAACGAACCCTTTAAGGTATCAATTCGCGTTTCTAAATTAATAAAACCAATTCCCTTAGAACTCTTATTCGTATCAAAACCAACACCATTATCCTCAAATAAAAGATTTAGAATATTCTCAAAATAATTCAGCTGAATTTCCACTTCAGAAGCCTTAGCATGTTTAATCGTATTCGTTAAAAGTTCCTGAATAATCTTAAAAGTTTCTATTTGAATATCTTCATCTAATTCGTTAATCTCTTTTTTAGGATACGGAATAAACGAAATTTTAATCTTACTTGCCTCGCCAATATTTTTGAAATAAGATTCTAAAACCTCTAAAAATTTATTTTGACTGAATTTCTTCGGAAGCAAAGTATGCGACAAACTTCGAACCTGCTGATACGTTTCATCCAGCTGCAGACTGATTTTCTGAACATTCGAAAAATTAGAAACATCTAAATGATTCACCTGAAGTTTTATCGCCGCCAGATTCCCGCCAATACTATCATGTAATTCCTGCGAAATACGCTGCCTTTCCTTATCCTGACCGCTTATCGAAGCCTTAATCAACTCTAATTCCTGATCTTTCAATATTCCGTCAATTTTTTGAGAACTTATTTCGGCCTGCTTAATATTCAATAAATGCTGAACTTTAAAACGTTTATAATATTGAAACAAAAGCCCAATAATAGGCAGTAATAAGACCAGAAAAGCAATTATGGTAAACAATCTTGTTTTTTTCTGCTGATTGATTTCCAAAGCTTTCAATTGCTGATCCTTCTTTAAAAGCGAAATTTCGTTTCGTTTTTTATTCGATGAATTCTGAAAAGACAAAATCGTATTCTCATTATTTTTATTAGAAATCTCCTCCTGAAGCAGCATATTTTTTATTGCCTCTTCCTGATTTGCCAGTGATAGTTTTTTAGTCTCATTTTCAAATTTCAAAACCTCAATTTCCTTTTGTTTTTGAGCCGTTTTGTATTTGATTTCTAACTCATTAATTTCCTTTATTTTCTGAAGTTTATTAATAGAATCCTTAATGTGAGTAGATTTTTCAAAAAAAGAATAAGCACTTTTATAATCTTCCTGTTGAATCGCAATTTTTCGCAATTCATCATAAATATAACTTTGATTTTGAAGCAGCCCAAAATGAACCGATTTTTGAAGCGCCTCAGAAAATATCAATTTAGCCTCATTGTATTTTTTCAATGCAATATAAGTGTCCCCAATACTGCTTCTCGCAGCAACAGCCAATTGATTTAGTTCATTTTTATCAGCAATAACAACCGCTTCCTGATACACTTTTAAAGCCTCATTATTTTTTTTCTGTAATTGATAATTAGCACCAAGCCCAATCAAAATGACTGCTTCTGCCTGATTGTTATTTGTTTTATCGCAAATCGCCTTTCCTTTTTTATAGAAATAATTCCCATTTTCATAATCCTTCATTTCAGAATAAATATCTCCAAGATTAATATAACTTCCCAGAATTATTTCTTCATCTTCCTTATATTCAAGACATTGTTTAAATAATGCAATCGCATTTTTATAATCGCCCAATTCACTGTAAGTCAATGCTAAACCATGCAAATGTGTATAATAAAGATTCTTTTCATTATACTTTTGAGAAGCCTCAATACCCTTTAAATGCCATTTTTTACTTTCATTCAGTAAACCTCTCGTTTTATAATTAATAGCAAGCAGATTATATCCCAAAGAAAAAAGCCTGTTTTTTAAAGAATCATTTACAACCGTATTAAATTTTAAAGCCTGATTGGTATAATAAATTGAAGAATCTATAATCGCCCTTTTATTGAAGTAATAACCTAAAAGTAAATCAGCACAAGCAGTAGAACGGTTGCCATATCCAGATTTTAATATAGAATGGGCTTTGTTGTAGGCTTTTTTTTCATCGCCATTATTATATAAAGCATAAAGCGATTTAATGATTTTATCCTCTTTTATTTCTGAAGGACTTTTGGAAACGAAAGACTTCTTTTTATTCTCAATCTGAGCCAGCAGATTAAAAGATAAAAAGAGAAAAATCAATAAATAAAGCCTTCCGGACCAGATTGCCATACGTTTTTGGTTTGTACCCTAAACCAGAATTAGAGTAATTTTTAAAGTCTTGTAAACTTGGGGTTTATAAAATCTGTTCCATTTTAGACAGACAGGTAAAAATAGCACAAAACAATTAAATACCAGTTTCTTAAAATAGTTTTTTTAACCAAAGTTGTGATATAATCTTTTTAGAAAAACAAACCCGAAAATAATTGTAAACCAATCGATTAACAAATAATAAAAAAACTAAAAGTTTCTTAAATAGATTTGAAGCCAAATTTTCTTGCAGTAAATTAGTAATACTATACTTAAATAAACGAATTATGAAAAATAGAATATTTTTAGCCATAGCATTGTTAATCCTAACAATCTCGGCCAGCGCACAAAAGAAAATAGAAGTTACAGAACTGCCAAAACCAGCGCAGGAATTTTTAAAGAAACATTTTAGCCATACCACAGTAGTAACCGCCAAAAAAGATGCAGAACACGGAGAAAAAGGTTTTGAAGTAATATTGAAAGACGGAACAGAAGTAGAATTCTGGAAAGACGGATCGTATCGTGAAGTAGATGGAGAAGGCAAACCAATTCCAACCGATTTTATTCCGGATAACATCAAAGCTTATGTGGCCAAAAATCATCCAAACGAAAAAATAACGCACATCGACTATGGACACAAAGATTTGGATGTTGATTTAACAAACAAAATTGATTTGGAATTTACCAAAGACGGTAAAATTCTAAAAGATAAAAAAGACAAATAAAGATCTTTTATTGTTTTATATTCCCGATTAAATCAGCCTGTGATTTAATCGGGAATTTTTATTTAACACCAATTTATAGTTAAGAACATCTTGAGCGAAAATAGTTTATATTTACATTTCTATTTTTTATTTCATGGAAGAGAATAAACATGTAACGATTTACGATATTGCCGAACGATTAAACCTGGCAACATCAACTATTTCACGCGCTTTAAAAGACCATCACACCATAAGTGATAAAACGATAAAGAAAGTGAAAAAAACCGCCGAAGAAATGGGCTTTGTTCCCAATACTTTAGCAGCGGGTTTGCGCGGAAATAAAACCAAAACCATTGGCGTTTTAATTCCAACCGTTACACAGCCATTTCTATCATCCTTAATCAGCGGAATCGAAATCACAGCCCAAAAATCGGATTATACCGTAATTATTATGCAGTCGCATGACTCTTACGAAGAAGAAGTAAATATGGCTAAATCACTGTACAGTAATCGTGTAAGCGGTGTAATTTGTTCGCTTGCAATGGAAACTAGAGACACGGCGCATTTCCATCAGTTTTCAAACAATAATATTCCGTTAGTATTTGTCGACAGGGTTCCCAAAGATTACAATACTTTTAGAGTCGTTATCGACAATTATACAGCAGGTTACAAAGCCACAAAACACCTTATAGAACAAGGCTGTATCCGAATTGCACATTTAACAGCCGGTTCAGAATTAGGAAATCTGTATAACGAAAGAAAAAGAGGTTATATAGAAGCCTTAAAAGATCATAATATTACTGTAGAAGAAGAATTGATAATCAATTTAAATTCAGTAACCTACGAAGATGGAGTAAAAGCCAGCAACGCCTTATTTGATTTAAAACCAATGCCCGACGGACTATTTGCTCCCGGAGATATTTTAGCCGTAAGTGCGGTGCAGACCGCTAAAAAAAGAGGCATAAAAGTGCCAGAAGAATTTAAAGTAATAGGTTTTAATAACGACCCAATTTCACAAATTATAGATCCTAATTTGTCTACAATTACGCATCCTGCCGAAAAAATGGGAAAAGCAGCAGCAGAAATTATTATCAAAAATTTGAAATCATCTAAAAATGATGATGCAAAAGAAATCACCTTCTTAAATACAGAAGTACTGGCAAGAGAATCTTCTCAAAAATAAAATTAACGCAATTCTAATTTATGACTTATCAATTCGTTTATAATTGAGTAAGTCATTGACTTTATATTCTTATTTTTTTAGAATACAATTATGAAAACAATTACACTTCCCGATGAAATGAATTTAGAAAAAACGCAGCTTGTACATGTTGTGGATTATAGAAGTTCTAAAGATGTTTCGAAACAACAGATTATTCTAAATCAGAATATAATTAGTTTCCTTATGGAAGGGACAAAAGAAGCTATTTTTGATAATGCAGCCTTGTCTATAGATCCTTCTAAGTTTTTAATAATGAGATCAGGTAATTGTTTAATGACCGAAAAAAAGGTTTCGGAAGACTCTAATTACAGAAGCATGCTGTTATTTTTCTCTAATGAAATGATTCATAATTTCATTAGGAAAATGGAATTTAACGAGTTCGAATTAATAGAACCAAAATCTGTTTATGCTTTTGATTATGATGAATTTATACAGCGATTTGTACACAGTTTAGCTGATATTTCTAAACTGTCAGGAGATATTAAATTCAAATTATTAGAAATTAAGTTTGAAGAAATCATGCTTTATCTAACCGGAAAATATGGAGTTCAATTTCTATATTCTTTAACTGTAAACAGCGATAATGCCACACAAAAATTTATTCAGATAATTGAAAACAGCCATTTGAGTAAATTAACATTGAAAGAACTGGCATTTTTGTGCAACATGAGCATTTCAACATTCAAAAGAGAATTTGAAAAACACTACGCCGAATCTCCAATAAAATGGTTTCAAAATAAAAGACTGGAATTTGCACATTATTTATTACAGCAAGAACAAAAAAATCCGTCAGAGATTTATTTTGAAGTTGGTTATGAGAATTTATCCAGCTTTACGCAGGCTTATAAATTAAAATACGGCGTAACGCCAAAACAAAATCAGAAAAACTGGACTTTTAGCAACAGTTTTTGATCCTTTCCCTAAAGTTTCTTTGGCATCGCCAAACCTAAATTTGCTTAAAATTTTAAAACGAAATAAAATGAAAAAGCTAAATTTAATTTTGGTGTTGTCTTTAATTTTTACAACAACAATTTTTGCCCAAAAAACATTTACCCTAACCAGTAAAGATTTAGGAGGAGAAACCACTAAAATTCAGGAATTCAATGGATTTGGCTGTTCAGGCGAAAATCAATCCCCAGAATTGTCATGGAAAAATGCTCCCGAAGGAACCAAAAGTTTTGCTGTCACGATGTACGATCCAGACGCACCAACAGGAAGCGGATTCTGGCATTGGGTAGTCGTTGATATTCCGGCAAACGTAAATGAATTGGTTACCAATGCCGGAACTAAAAATCTTGTTCCAAAAGGTGCGATTCAAAGTATTACAGATTACGGAATCAAAGGATTTGGAGGACCTTGTCCGCCGGTTGGTCACGGATTTCACCAATATATAATTACGGTTTATGCATTAAAAACAGATAAACTGGGAACTGATGAAAATACAAATCCAGCCGTAGTTGGTTTTAATCTTTGGAACCAAACTTTAGCAAAAGCAAGTATTGTAGCGTATTACAAACGCTAAAAATCAAATTTAGAATATCAGAATTTCGAGATTTCGAGTCTTAAATTCAACCCCTCTAAAGCAGGATAGTTTTTATAATTATCCTGCTTTTATTTGTTAAAGAAATATATTTTTCGAAAAAAAGAGAACTAAAATTTTTTTCTTAAACAACAATCTTATATTTTTACGCAACCGATTGCAATTGTTGTTTTGTTTAGAATAATACATTTTTTAAATTAAAATTTTATCAAATAGTAAGATTCAGATGCAAAACGTTGATGGTGTAAAAATGAAAGTTTTTAAGAATAAACTAATTAGTAAATGACTTCAGTAAAATTTGTATTCCTGTTTCTTTCCATTTCCTTTTCGGCATTTGCTCAAAAGGATTATAAACTATGGCTTCAATATGACAGAATAACAAATTCAACAATTGCTGCAGAATATAAAAACAATATTCAGGGAATTGTTTCTTTGGGAAATTCACAAACTTCTCAGATTTCCGTAAAAGAATTAGAAAACGGAATCGCCGGTATGTTGGGAAATAAACCGGAAATAAAATCAGAAATTAAAGGAGAAAACAATCTGATTATAGCTTCTCAAAATTCTTTAAATCCGGCTTTACAAAAAATCTTAAAAGAAGATTTCGACAAAATAAACAACGAAGGTTTTATCATTAAATCAATAAGCTTTAAAAATAAAAAACAGCTTATTATTTCAGGAAAAAATGATGTTACAGTTCTGTACGGCGTTTTTAATTTTTTAAGATTGATGCAGACCAATAAATCAATCCAAAACTTACAAATTACCGATTCACCAAAAACAAATATCAGAATCCTAAATCACTGGGATAATCTAGATAGAACCGTAGAACGAGGTTACGCTGGGTTTTCACTTTGGAACTGGCAGAAATTACCAGATTTTATTGATCAAAGATATATTGATTACGCCAGAGCGAATGCGTCAATTGGCATTAACGGAACAGTTTTAACCAATGTTAATGGAAATGCCTTAATACTGACTCCACAATATTTAGAAAAAGTTGAAGCTTTAGCGAATGTTTTTAGACCTTACGGAATAAAAGTCTATTTAACCGCAAGATTTTCAGCACCAATCGAAATAGGAAATCTAAAAACTGCCGATCCAAAAGATCCTGAAGTGATGAATTGGTGGAAAAATAAAGCCACTGAAATTTACAAACGAATTCCAGATTTTGGAGGATTTTTGGTAAAAGCTAATTCAGAAGGGCAACCCGGCCCTCAAAATTACGGAAGAGATCACGTAGACGGAGCTAATATGCTTGCCGATGCAGTTGCCCCGTTTGGAGGCGTAATTATGTGGAGAGCCTTTGTATATTCAGAACACGACGCAAATGATCGCGCGAAACAGGCTTATGCTGAGTTTCAGCCATACGACGGAAAATTCAAAGAAAATGTAATAGTTCAAGTAAAAAACGGCGCGATTGATTTTCAGCCTAGAGAACCGTTTCATCCGTTATTTGGAGCAATGCCCAAAACGCCTTTAATGATGGAATTTCAAATCACGCAGGAATATTTAGGATTTAGTACCCATTTGGTTTTTCTGCCAAAATTATTTCAGGAAGTTTTAGAATCAGATACCTATCAAAAAGGAAAAGGCTCAACCGTTGCCAAAGTTATTGACGGCACTTTATATCAAAATAAACTAACCGGAATTGCCGGCGTCGCTAATATCGGGAACGATTTAAACTGGACAGGACATCCTTTTGCGCAAGCCAATTGGTATGGTTTCGGAAGACTGGCATGGAATCCATATTTAGATTCGGAAACCATTGCCGATGAATGGTTAAGAAGCACATTTTCAAACGATGAAAATTTTATAAAACCAGTTGCAACTATGATGATCAATTCGCGTGAAGCAGTTGTTAATTATATGACAACGCTGGGTTTACATCATATTATGGATACGGGACATCATTACGGGCCAGGACCGTGGGTTTCTAATTTATCACGTCCAGAATGGAATCCGACTTATTATCATAAAGCAGATAAAAACGGAATTGGTTTCGACAGATCAAAGTCGGGAACCAATGCCACTTCGCAATATGCACCAGAATTAGAGAAACTTTTTGATAATCTAGAAACCTGCCCAGAAAAAGATTTATTATGGTTCCATCACGTTTCATGGGATTATAAACTCAAAAACGGACAAACGCTTTGGAACGGACTTTCACTTAAATATCAGGAAGGGGTAAATCAAGTAAAAGAAATGCAAAACGTTTGGAATCAAACAGAAAAATATGTTGACAACGAACGTTTCAACGAAGTAAAAATGCTATTAGAAATTCAACAGAAAGAAGCAAAATGGTGGCGCGATGCCTGTTTATTATATTTTCAGCAATTTTCAGGAAAAGAACTTCCTGCAGGAGTTGAAAAACCAACACAAAGTTTAGAGTATTTTAAATCATTAAAATTCCCATTTGCCCCAGGAAATGGATGATAAATTGAGTAAATGTAACGCGGATGACACAGATTCGCTATCGCGAAGACACGGAAAAAAACGGGTTCTTCCCAATAAAAAAGAACAAAAAAATCCGTGCAAATCAGCGTTTTCGCGATAGCGAATCCGTGTCATCCGCGTACCAAACCCCAAGCAGCAAGTACCAAAAATATATTAAAAAAATTATGAGTAAAAAAACAGCAATAGTAACCGGAGGAAACTCAGGTTTAGGATTTGCAACAGCAAAGAAATTATGTGACAACGGAATCACAACCTACATCATCGGAAGAACAAAAGACAAAACAGAAGAAGCCTGCAAAGAAATTGGCGAGAATGCCATTCCGGTAATATTCGATTTAAACGACCTGAAAGGAATTCCAGCTATGATTGAAAACATCGCTAAAAATGGGCCAATTGATATTTTGGTAAACAACGCCGGAATCAATATGAAAAAAGAGATTCCAGACGTAACCGATGAAGATTTTCTATCAATAATCCATACTAATGTTTTAAGCGTTTTTGCCGTGAGTAGAGAAGTCGTAAAAAACATGAAAGAAAACGGAGGAGGAAGCATTATCAACATAAGTTCGATGGCATCACAATACGGAATTCCAAAAGTAATTGCGTATTCATCAAGTAAAGGTGCAATCGAATCCATGACGCGCGCAATGGCGGTTGAATTGGCTCAGTTTGGTATTCGTGTAAACTGTATAGCACCAGGATTTATTAAAACCAAAATGTCGTCAACAGCTTTAGACAATGATCCGGAAAGAAAAAATAAAGTCTTGGGAAGAACCCCAATGGGCTTTTTAGGAGAACCTTCAGACATTGCAGATGCTGTTTATTATTTCGCTTTAAGTGAATCAAAATATACAACAGGAACCGTTTTACCAGTTGATGGCGGAAACAGTATTGGGTTTTAATTGTGAAAATGCCACAAAGACGCTAAATCACAAAGTTCTATTTTAAAAAACTTTGAAGAGAAAAACTTTGTGACTTAGAGCCTTCGTGGCACAAAAAATAGTCAGTATGATAAAAATGCAGCAAACTATGCGATGGTTCGGGCCAAACGACAAAGTAAGTTTGATCGATATTAAACAAGCTGGAGCAACAGGAATTGTAACCGCTTTGCACCAAATTCCGGTTGGCGATATCTGGACAATTGCTGATATAAAAGAAAGACAGGAAATCATTAGAAATTACGGACTGGAATGGACTGTGGTAGAAAGTCTTCCAGTTCATGAAGAAATCAAAAGAGCATCGGGAAATTATCTGCAATACATCAAAAATTACAAAATCAGTTTGCGAAATCTGGCAGAATGCGGAATCAAAATTATCACCTACAATTTCATGCCAATTCTGGATTGGGTGCGCACAAATCATAATTTTATCAACGAAGACGGAAGCAAAGCTTTGTTGTACAATCAGGATGCGTTTACCTATTTTGATGTTTTTCTTTTAAAAAGACCAAACGCCGAAAATGATTATACGGAAATTCAAAAACAAAACGCATTGCAGTTTGGAAACAAACTTTCGGAACCAGAAAAAGCATTATTGTTTAAAAATGTTCTATTAGGATTGCCGGGAAGTACAATCAACTTTACGGCAGAACAGATTTTGTCTTTATTAGATAATTATGCCAATATCGATAATGAAAAACTAAGAGAAAACTTGATTTATTTTTTATCAGAAATCGCTCCGATTGCAGAAGAAACGGGTTCAAAACTAGCCATTCATCCAGACGATCCGCCGTTTTCGGTTTTAGGACTTCCGAGAATTGTTTCGTCAGAAGCTGATTTAAAAGCCATTTTCAATGCCGTTCCATCAACAGCAAACGGATTGTGCTATTGTACAGGTTCATTAAGCGCCGACCCGAAAAATAATCTGGAAAAAATTATAGACAATTTTGGAGATCGAATACACTTTTTACATCTTCGAAATACCATCCGCGAAAGCGAAACAATTTTCAGAGAATCAGAACATTTAAATGGTGATGTCAAAATGGAAGTTATCGTAGAAAAATTATTATTGTTAATGAATAAAACAAAAATAAGCCTGCCTATGCGCCCTGATCATGGATTTTTACATTTGGTTGATGAAACGAAAGAAACGTATCCGGGATATTCTTTGATAGGAAGATTAAAAGGTCTAGCCGAATTGCGAGGTTTAGAAATGGGAATTGCTTATAAATTGAATTTGTAAAACGTTTCGTTTGTCATTCCGAGGACGAGGAATCGCACTAGAAACTCTACAAAGATTGGATTTTCATTGCGGAGCTACTTACGAAGATTTCTCCTTCGTCGAAATGACAAGATTATGGATAATCATTGCGAATTTAGACCTGACAGGTTTTTAAAACCTGTCAGGTCTCGGTTGAGTAAAACTATGTTTGTTAATGTAAATGAAATGTCTTTGTAGATAAAGAAATACTATGATTCTATGTGTTTAAATTTTAAGTTGCTATATAAGTTTTTACTGCTTTTCCTCATCGGATTAAGCATAAAATCGTATGCCATAAATCCAAATAAATATGTAGTAAATCAGGCTTCCGCCGAAAACTTTCCTTTGGTTTCAAAAGGAAAAATAGCTTCCATTTTAGTCAGCAAGAATGATTTTTCAGGCGTTTTAAAAGTTGTGGGACATTTAGAAAATGACATTTTTCAGGTTTCGGATTTGCATCCAAAAAGAATCAATAAAATTTCAGAAGCAGAAGATTTTGTGGTCATTATAGGAACACTTGGAAAAAGTGAAATTATAGATCAATTAGTCAAGAAGGGAAAAATTAATGCAAACGATCTTCGAGGAAAATGGGAAAAATTCACCACACAAATTGTCGAAAATCCGTTTAAAGGAATCAAAAAAGCATTGGTAATTGCAGGTTCAGATAAAAGAGGAACGATTTACGGAATCTATGATTTATCCAGTCAAATTGGCGTTTCGCCCTGGTATTTTTGGGCTGATGTTCCGGTGAAAAAACAATCAGAATTACATGTTTTACCCGGAATTCATTCGCAGGGAGAACCAAAAGTAAAATACAGGGGAATTTTTATAAACGACGAAGCTCCGGCTTTATCTGGCTGGGCATTTGAGAAATTTGGAGGATTCAATTCGAAATTCTACGATAAAGTTTTTGAATTGATTCTGCGAATGAAAGGCAATTATTTATGGCCAGCCATGTGGGGCAGAATGTTTTATGTCGAAGATTCGCAGAATGCTGTTTTGGCAAACGAATACGGAATTGTAATGGGAACTTCGCATCATGAACCGTTAACAAGAGCGCATGCAGAATGGGGAAAATCAAACGGAAAATGGGAATTTAATACCAATTCAGAAGCTTTGATTAAGTTTTGGAAAGACGGAATTAAAAGAATGGGAAACAACGAAACCATTGTGACTGTTGGAATGCGCGGCGACGGCGATGAACCTATGACCGAAGGAACTGCAATTGGTTTATTAGAAAATATCGTAAAAACGCAAAGAAATATCATTGCAGAAGTTACGAAAAAACCAGCTGAAGAAACACCTCAAATGTGGGCGCTTTACAAAGAAGTTCAGGATTATTACGACAAAGGAATGACGGTTCCTGATGATATTACGCTTTTGTTGTGTGATGACAATTGGGGAAATATCCGCAAATTACCTGAACTCGATTCAAAACCAAGAAAAGGCGGTTACGGAATTTACTATCACTACGATTACGTAGGCGGACCAAGAAATTACAAATGGATTAACACAAACCAAATTGAACGAGTTTGGGAACAAATGGATTTAGCGTATCAATACGGCGTTGATAAAATCTGGATTGTAAATGTTGGAGACATTAAACCAATGGAATTTCCAATAGAATTTTTCTTAGATATGGCGTGGAATCCTGAAAAGTTTAATGCCGAAAATTTAGAGCAATATTATGTGAATTGGGCAAAAGAAAATTTTGGAGATCTAAACACAGCTGATATTGCTGAAATTTTAAAATTATACACCAAATACAATTCCCGTAGAAAACCCGAATTATTGGATTCAAAAACGTACAGCGTTATCAATTATAATGAAGCAAATCGAGTTGTTGCAGAATATCAAAAATTGGTTCAAAAAGCCAATTCAATAAACGAAAAATTGAAGTCGGAATATAAAGATGCTTTTTATCAATTGGTTTTATTTCCAGTTTTGGCAAGTTCTAATTTAAACGAATTGTATGTTGCTGCGGCTAAAAATCAATTATACGCAAGTCAGGGCAGAGCTTCTGCCAATTTATATGCTGAAAAAGTAAAAGAATTGTTTGAAAAAGACAGTCAGCTCACGAATTATTATCATACCAAATTAGCCAACGGAAAATGGAATCATATGATGTCGCAAACACATATTGGTTATGATAATTGGCAGCAGCCGGATAAAAATGTAATTCCGAAAACAAAAACAATCGAGCTTCCAATAAAAGAGCAGGCAAAGATTGCTGCTGAGAATTTTCCAAAGACTGAAACATCCATTATTACAAATAGAAATTTAGACCATGTTCGGGGTTTTGTTGAGGACAACGGTTACATTTCAATAGAAAGTAAAAATTATTCAAAAGCCATAAATTCGGATGCAGTAAAATGGACAATAATTCCAAATCTTGGAAGAACAGAATCTGGCGTTACTTTAAAACCTTCGAATATAAAACCTATTCAAATCTCAGAGCAATCTCCAAGATTAGAATATGATGTTCATTTTTTCAGCAAAGGAAATGTAAAAGTTCACGCTTATTTTTCGCCAACAATTAATTTTACAATTCGTGACGGCTTGAAATATGGAATTGCCTTTGATTATGAAAAGCCTCAAATAATCAATTTCAATTCAAATGATTCAGAGAAAAACTGGGCTGAATGTGTTGCAAATAATATTAAAATAATAACCTCGACGCATCAAATCGAAAATTCAGGAAATCATGTTTTGAAAATTTATGCCGTCGATCCGGCTTTAGTGCTTCAGAAAATTGTAATTGAGACTGAAGAAGGAAAAGTTCTGGAATCGTATTTAGGGCCGCCTGAGAGTTTTAGGAAGGAATGATGTTTTTAAAATACTACGTTCTGTTTGTCATTCCGAGGAACGAGGAATCGCACTAGAAACTCCGCACAGAATGTCGCCAATCTTTGTCGAATCCCGAGTGCGATTTCTCCTTACGTCGAAATGACAAAACGGTGAGCGTATTTAGACCTGACGGGTTTTAAAAACCTGTCAGGTCTCCGTTGAGAAAGAAAAATCTATTAACTATTAAACCAAAAATATATGAATTTTATTAAACCTTATTTATTTGCCGTCACGACTTTGCTGACAGTAAGCTGTACATCGCAAAAAGAAACCGCTTCATTAAAAGACGTTTACAAAAACGATTTCTATATCGGAACCGCTTTAAGTGCAGATCAAATTGAAGAAAAAGATGCAAAAGTAGATTCATTAATTAAGAAAGAATTTAATGCAATAACGCCGGAAAATATTATGAAGTCGATGTTCACGCATCCGCAAAAAGATAAATATGATTTTGCTTTATCGGACAAATTTGTGGCATATGGAGAAAAGAATAAAATGTTTATTCATGGACATACTTTAATATGGCACAGTCAATTAGCGCCTTGGATGGAAAAAATAGCAGATAGTACAGAAATGAAAGCTTTTATGAAAGATCATATCACGACAATTGTTTCCAAATATAAAGGCAGAATCAATTCGTGGGATGTTGTAAACGAAGCTTTAAACGATGATGGAACTTTGCGACAATCTGTTTTTTTGAAAACGCTTGGCGAAAAATACCTTGTTGATGCTTTTAAACTCGCAGAAAAAGCAGATCCAAAAGCAGAGTTGTATTACAACGATTATAATATCGAAGAACCAGCAAAAAGAGCCGGAGCAATTACCTTAATCAAAAAGATAAAAGCAGCCGGAGGAAAAGTTGACGGCGTTGGTATTCAGGGACATTGGAGATTACAGAGTCCGTCGATTGAAGAAATTGAAAAAAGTATTTTAGAATACTCGGCATTGGGAATTAAAGTTGCTTTTACAGAATTGGATATTACCGTGCTGCCAAATCCGTGGGATTTGAAAGGTGCTGATGTCAATCAGAATTTTGAAGGAAGTGCTAAAATGAATCCATATCCTAAATCATTGCCGGATTCTGTTCAGACACAATTGGCAGAACGGTACGCGTCGATTTTTAAACTATTTTTAAAACATAAAGACAAAATCAGCCGAGTTACTTTTTGGGGCGTTTATGACGGACAATCGTGGTTAAATGACTGGCCGATAAAAGGAAGAACCAATTATCCGCTTCCATTTGATGCAACTTTAAAGCATAAACAAGCTTACGATAGCATTTTAAAGTTGAAGAAAACGGAAGAATAACGAGTTAAAAAGGCTTTGAGTTAAAATATTATTAACAATCGGTTGTTTTTAAAAATATTCTTGAAATAAAGTAAAGTAAATTTGCGTAATATGTTTTTTTGTATAATTTTACACAACCGATTGTTTTGACCGAAATTCGCTTTTCCTGCAAGGTTTTCAAAACCTTGTAGGTATTTTGAGAAGGCATTATAAAACAATTTTAAACCTACAAGGTTTTGAAAACCTTGCAGAAGAAAAAAACTAACTAACCACAAACCACAAAATGAATAACATTTCACAAAAATTATCCATCAAAGAAAAAATAGGATACAGCTTAGGAGACTTAGCCGCCAATTTAGTTTTTCAAACTTTGATGACGTATCTGGCTTATTTCTACACCGATATTTACGGATTATCGCCAACAGATTCTTCTATCATCATGTTGATTGTGGGTTTAGTTGCAGCTTTTATTTTTAATCCCATTATTGGCGTTTTAGCAGATAGAACCAGTACAAAATGGGGAAAATTCAGACCGTGGATTTTGGCAACTGCAATTCCGCTTGGCGTGGTTGCTTTATTGGCGTTTTCAACTCCTGATTTCTCTTATAAAGGAAAAGTAATTTATGCGGTTGTAACCTATACTTTATTACTGCTTTTTTATGCGGGAAATAATCTACCGTATTCCGCTTTAAGTGGTGTTATTACAGGTGATATGTCAGAGAGAAACAGTATGTCATCGTACCGTTTTGTGGCCGTTATGTTTGCGCAGTTTTTTGTTCAGGTTTTTATGCTCGGCATTATAAAAAGCGCGGGAAATGGAGATAAAGCAATTGGTATCGAGAAAGTAATGACGGTTTTGGCAATTATTGGAACGATTATGCTTTTAATCACATTCTTGACGACAAAAGAAAGAATTATTCCTAAACCGGAACAAAAATCAAGTGTAAAAGAAGATTTAAGTGATTTAGTAAAAAATAGACCGTGGATAATTATGCTTTCACTTACCACTTTGGTTTTTATTACGCTGGCAATGAAAGGCGGTTCGTATGTGTATTATTTTGAAAACTATGTAGATAAAGAGCAATTGGCGATTTTTATTCAGCCTATTTTAGATACGTTATCGAATATTGGTTTGAATCATTTTGGTAACGATCCTGTTTCAGCCGGATTTGGATTGTTTAATGCGGGCGGAATTATCTTTATGATTGTTGGAATTACATTGTCTAAAAACCTGGCAGATAAATACGGAAAACGAAATGTTTTCGGATTGTTTTTATTCATTTCGACATTGTTTATTATTGCTTTTTATTTCTTCCCGCCAACGTCAATTAGTTTCATGTTTTTCTCCCAAATCTTACACGGATTTTTCTACGGAATCACAATCCCGATTCTTTGGGCGATGATTGCCGATGTTGCCGATTATTCGGAATGGCTGAACAATCGCCGCGCGACGGCGATTATTTTTTCGGCAATGATGGTAGGTTTAAAGGCGGGATTAAGTATTGGCGGCGCTTTGACAACCTTGTTTTTAGGATATTTTCATTATGCGCCAAATTCTCCTGTACAAACAGAAACAGCGATTAACGGAATCAAATTGTTGGTCAGCGTTTTTCCTGCAATTCCATTTTTAATTGGAGCCGGATTATTGTTTTTCTATAAAATCAACAAACAAATGGAAGTGCAGATCGAAACCGAATTAAAAGAAAGAAGAACTTAATTATTTAAAACCAAGATATTACTATGCCTGAAGATAGCATTGAACAAATTAATTTCGAGGAAATTAATGAACTGGCGATTTCAAAGCCTTTAGTTTCTCACATTTATACAGCCGACCCGTCGGCGCATGTATTTAATGGTAAAATTTATATTTATCCGTCACATGATATCGATGCCGGAATTCCGTTTAACGATAACGGAGATCATTTTGGAATGGAAGATTATCACGTTTTTTCGATGGAAAATATTTCATCAAAAGCGGTGGATAATGGTGTTGCCTTACATGTAAAAGATGTTGCCTGGGCCGAAAAACAAATGTGGGCACCAGATGCGGCACAGAAAAACGGAAAGTATTATTTGTATTTCCCTGCCAAACGTGCTAATGGAATTTTCCAGATTGGAGTTGCCGTTGGAGATTCTCCCGCAGGGCCTTTCAAGTCAGAACCAGATGCTATAAAAGGAAGTTACAGTATTGATCCTGCAGTTTTTGAAGATGAAGACGGTAAACATTATATTTATTTTGGCGGAATCTGGGGCGGACAGCTGCAGAAATACAGAAATAATAAATACGATCAGGATAATGAAGAACCTTCTGGAAATGAACCTGCTTTAGGCCCAATTGTAGCTTTGCTTCGTGATGATATGCTAGAGTTTGCAGAAGAACCAAAAGAGATTAAAATTCTGGATGAAAACGGAGAAATTCTGCTGGCTGGAGATAATGCCCGTCGTTTTTTTGAAGCTTCGTGGGTTCATAAATACAACGGGAAATATTATTTCTCGTATTCAACAGGAGATACGCATTTTATTTGTTACGCAATTGGCGACAATCCGTATGGACCGTTTACGTATCAGGGAAGAATTTTGAATCCGGTTGTGGGATGGACTTCGCATCATTCTATTTGTGAGGTTGAAAACGAATGGTATTTGTTTTATCACGATTCGAGTTTGTCAAAAGGTGTAACGCATTTAAGAAGTATGAAAGTAACTAAAATTGATTATCTGGAAGATGGTTCGATTGTTACAATTGACCCGTATGGAATAAGAAGATTGATAGATTAAAAAAATTTCTTGAAAAATACAATCGGTTGTGTTGGTTTTACTATTTCTGGTGGGGTTGGTTTGCGTGAGGGATAGCAGTGGAAAGCCCACAGCCTGACGAAGGAAGTGCGAGGACTTGAAACGTATAGCCCGACCCGGAGGGGCACGCCCAAAGTATAAGTCGAAACAGATTTAAAAGTTAACAATTTAAATGCAAAAAGTATTTTTTTATAAGATACAATTATTTACTTTAGCATAACAGAACGGAACAGAACGGTATGCTAAAAGAAGAAGAAAAATTTGAGTTTATAATTAATCACGATAGTGATATTCCGAAGTACCAGCAATTGGTTGACGGGATTACGAATGCAATTGCCGAGAACATTTTGCAAAAGGGAGATTTGCTTCCGTCAGTAAATGTAATCTGCAAAACATATCAGCTTTCGAGAGATACAGTTTTTAAGGCGTATACGATTTTAAAAGATCAGAATACGATTGAATCTGTGCCGAATAAAGGCTATTACGTTTCGGGCGAAACTAGAAAAGTGCTTTTGGTTTTAGACACTTTTAAAGCGTATAAAGAGGTTTTGTACCATTCGTTTGTGAATAATCTGCCGGATAATGTGATTACTGATGTGCAGTTTCATCATTATAATATTGATGTTTTTAAAACGATCATCAATAACGGAATTGGGAAGTATTACAAATATGTGGTGATGAATTTTGATCATAAGGAAATTGCTCCGGCTTTGTCGGCAATTTCAAAAGATAAATTGCTTTTGATAGACTGGAATATTCAGGCAGATAAAAGTTATAATTATGTTTTTCAGGATTTTGGAAAAGCGTTTTATGAGTCTTTGACAGAAGCGGCTGATTTGTTTAAAAAGTATAAAAAGATACAATTTGTGTATCCGGATTTTACAAATCACCCGAAGGAAACGGTTGATTTTTTTAAGAAATTCTGTGCTGATTTCAGCTTTGAATATGAAATTATTACAGATCCTAAAAGGTTCAATATCGAAAAAGGGATTGCCTATATCAGTGTAAGTGACAGGATTTTAGGATACTTTTTAGAGCAATGTAAAGAGAAAGATTTTGAACCTGGAAAAGACGTTGGTTTTTTGTCGTACAACGAAACGCCAATGAAGAAATTTATATACAAAGGAATTTCAGTTGTGTCAACTGATTTCAAAGAATTAGGAACCAAAGCAGCGGCATTTATTACGCATGACGAAGAAACGAAGTGTTATGTGCCGACAAAATTAATAATAAGAGAATCATTGTAGTATGTATTATATCGGATATGATATTGGAAGTTCTTCGGTCAAGGCAGCCTTGGTTGAAGCAGAAACGGGTAAAAAAGTAATCGTTTTGAATGAACCGCAAAACGAAATGGAAATCTTGTCGATTCACCCGGATTGGGCAGAGCAGGATCCAGAAATTTGGTGGCAGCACATTTGTACGGCAACCAAAAGGGCGATTCGTGAAGCTAATATTGATGCATCGAAAATTCAGGGAATTGGTATTTCGTACCAAATGCACGGATTAGTGATCGTGGATAAAGCTGGAAATGCGCTTCGAAATTCGATTATTTGGTGCGACAGCCGTGCGGTTGAAATTGGGAATAAGGCTTTCGCCGAAATTGGAGAGCAAAAATGTATGGAACATTTACTGAATTCTCCGGGAAATTTTACGGCTTCGAAACTAAAATGGGTGAAAGAAAACGAACCTGAAGTTTACAATAAAATTGATAAATACATGCTTCCGGGAGATTATATCGCTTTGAAATTGACAGGCGAAGTAACGACTACCAAAAACGGTTTGTCTGAAGGAATGCTTTGGGATTATAAAGAAAATAAAGTAGCCGATTGGCTTTTGGATTATTATGGAATTGATACATCATTAACTCCAAAAATTGTAGAGAATTTTACGAATCAGGGAGTTGTTACTGAAAAAGCCTCTATCGAATCAGGGCTTCCAGCAGGAATTCCAATTGTTTACAGAGCGGGAGATCAGCCTAATAATGCTTTGGCTTTGAATGTTTTAAATCCGGGAGAAGTAGCGGCTACGGGCGGAACTTCGGGCGTATTTTATGCGGTAAGCGAAATGTCATCTGGAAAAAGTACGAGAGTAAACAATTTCGTTCACGTAAACTACGAATTGGAAACGCCACGAGTTGGTAAACTTTTAAATATTAACGGAGCAGGAATTCAGTACAGATGGCTTCGTAATAATATGGGTAACGAAAGTTATGAAGCAATGAATGAAAAAGCTTCCAATATTGAGGTTGGATCAGAAGGTGTTGTTGTGATTCCGTTTGGGAATGGTGCGGAACGTATGTTCAACAATAAAAACATTGGGACACATTTTTTAAACCTCAACTTAAATATTCATAACAGCGCACATTTGTTTAGAGCTTCTCTTGAAGGAATTGCTTTTTCGTTTGTGTACGGAATGGAATGTTTAAAAGAGGATAATGCGACGATTAATGTAATTAGAGCCGGAAATGATAACCTTTTCCGATCTGAAATTTTCTCTAATACGGTGGCAACTTTAATTGGTCACGAAATTGAAATTTATAATACAACCGGAGCAGTTGGTGCGGCAAGAGCAGTTGGTTTAAAAGATGGTGATTACAGCAAATTTGGAGCTAATGTTAGCGACAACGATCACGTAATGACGTTTTTACCACTTCACAACGCAGCACCTTATGAAACGGCTTACCAGAAATGGAAACAAGAATTAGAATTAATATTAACAACTAAATAAAAGAACAAATGATAGTTTTAGGAGATAAAGAATACTACAAAGGTATTGGCCAAATAAAATTTGAAGGAAAAGAATCCGATAATCCGTTGGCATTTAAATATTATAATCCAGACCAAGTTGTAGCTGGAAAAACTATGCGTGAGCACTTTAGATTTGCTATTGCGTATTGGCACACCTTCTGCGGACAAGGTAGCGATCCATTCGGGCCAGGAACGCAGCAATTTGCTTGGGATCAGTCTTCAGATCCGTATCAGGCGGCAAAAGATAAAGCAGATGCTGCTTTTGAATTTATCAGCAAAATGGGATTCGATTATTTCTGTTTTCATGATTATGATTTGATTGCTGAAGGAGCAACTTTCGCAGAATCAGAAAAACGTTTAGCATTCATTACAGATTACTTAAAACAGAAAAAAGCAGATTCTGGAATTAAATTGCTTTGGGGAACTTCAAACTGTTTCTCTAATCCAAGATTCATGAACGGAGCAGCTACAAATCCTGATTTTAATGTTGTAGCAAGAGCGGGTGGACAAGTAAAATTAGCGCTTGATGCAACAATTGCTTTAGGTGGAGAAAACTACGTATTCTGGGGAGGTAGAGAAGGTTATATGTCTTTACTAAACACAGATATGGGAAGAGAATTAGACCACATGGCACAATTCCTGGCAATGTCCAGAGATTATGCAAGAGCACAAGGTTTTAAAGGAACTTTCTTTATTGAACCAAAACCAATGGAGCCGTCAAAACACCAATACGATTTTGACTCAGCTACTGCAATTGGATTCTTAAAAGAATATGGTTTAGATAAAGATTTCAAAATCAACATCGAGGTTAACCACGCAACATTGGCGCAGCACACTTTCCAACACGAATTAGAAGTTGCAGCAAAAGCGGGAATGTTAGGAAGTATTGATGCCAACAGAGGTGATTACCAAAACGGTTGGGATACAGACCAATTCCCAAATAATATTCAGGAAACTACTGAAGCGATGTTAGTTTTCTTAAAAGCCGGCGGATTACAAGGCGGTGGAGTTAATTTTGATGCTAAAATCCGAAGAAATTCTACAGACTTAGAAGATGTTTTCTTAGCGCATATTGGCGGTGCTGATACTTTTGCAAGAGCTTTATTGACTGCTGATAAAATCATCACTTCTTCTCCTTACGAAAAATTAAGAACAGAAAGATACAGCTCTTTCGATGCCGGAAAAGGAAAAGATTTCGAAAACGGAAAATTAAACCTTAAAGATTTATACGATATCGCAAATCAAAACGGAGAGTTAACGCTTCAAAGTGGTAAGCAGGAATTGTTTGAAAATATCATTAACCAATATATTTAATAATTTATTTAAACACATAGAAACATAGGTTTGAGTTTTTACAAAAAGAGACGAAAAAAAAATCAAGATTTTTACACATAGCTATGTTTATTTAAACAAGTGAAACGCCTTTATGGACAAAGAAAAACTATGTATCTATGTGTTTAAAATTTATTAGTGAGAAACTATCTAAAGAAACTTGATAAATTTTAATGTGATAGCTGTAGAAAGTATCAATTATTCAACAGCTCTTTCAGTAGTTTTTTAGATACAAATAGAGAGAATGTGTATTTAGATTATGACTTGTTTTTGAGATTTAAATTTGAAGAAAATAGATTGAAGGTTTAGTTACTATTTTTTGAAAATTGAAGTTTAAAAATAAAGTCAGTTTGATAAAATTATTAAGTGAGTTATTTTTTTATTGAAGGTTTTTTGAAGAGCAGAATCGGTCGAAATGCACATTTTTTTCTCGCTAAATGTTAGACGCACTGCTCGTCTCTACAAATTACACACAATCTTTGTCAAAGTTTAAAACTTTGACAAAGTTAATTACCCACAATCTTGTCATTTCGAGGAACGAGAAATCTTCGCGAGAAACTCTACAAAGATTGGCGATTCTCAGTGCGGAGCTACTTACGAAGATTTCTCCTTTCAGTCGAAATGACAAAATTGAGAGTCAATTCGTTAAAACTTTACGTTAGACGCACTGCTGTGCGTCTCTACAATCAACCAACCTTAAACCAAAAAACTTATGAAATTTTTTATTGATACTGCTAATCTGGAAGACATTCGAGAAGCACAATCGCTTGGCGTTCTTGACGGCGTAACGACAAATCCGTCTTTGATGGCAAAAGAAGGAATTACAGGAAAAGACAACATTTTAAAACATTACTTAGACATTTGTAATATTGTCGATGGCGATGTTTCTGCTGAGGTAATTTCTACTGATTTTGACGGAATGATAAGAGAAGGAGAGGAACTTGCAGCTTTACATCCGCAGATTGTGGTGAAATTACCCATGATTGGTGACGGAATAAAAGCTTGTAAATACTTTTCTTCAAAAGGAATTAAAACTAATGTAACATTAGTGTTTTCGGCAGGTCAGGCTTTATTGGCGGCGAAAGCCGGAGCGACTTATGTTTCTCCGTTTTTAGGACGATTAGATGATGTTTCAACAGACGGAATGCATCTTATTGCCGAAATCAGGGAAATTTATGATAATTACGATTATCAAACGCAAATACTTTCTGCTTCGGTAAGACATACCATGCATATTGTAAATTGTGCTAAAGTAGGATCAGATGTTATGACCGGGCCGCTTTCGGCAATTAAAGGATTATTGAAGCATCCGCTTACTGATATTGGTTTAAAACAGTTTGTTGAAGATGCTAAAAAAATGAATCTCTAAACCCTAAATACACAACGCAATGACTAAGCTCTTTTCTTCGTGAAAAGGGCTTTTTTTGTAACTTTTCAACAACCGATTGCCTTTTTGATTTGTTTTTAAATCAAATATTTTTAGAGATGCGCTCGTATTCAGCTTTCCTTTAGAATATTAAGTTAAAAATTCAATTATTCTGTAATTTTAGTATTACTAAAACGATGTAGAGATATTGAAAATATTTTAAATTCTATAATTTATACTTTTTTTAGTATTTTGAATAAAACAGCTTTTTATTCATAATCTTTCAGTTGAACGAGTTATTAAAAATAATTATAATTTAATTTTTTAGCAATATATATGAACTATGTGTTTTTTTAACGTGGTATTTTTTTATAATTCTTAAATAAAATTAACGCAACCGATTGTGTATTGTTGTTTTTTATATATATTTGTTTTAATAATGATTATGAATTGTTTTTATTCTGAAAACAGCTTCTGCATCATTTCATAAAAAAAACTAACTAAACCATACTATTAACTCATTAAACTAATTATTTATGACTAACCTTTTAATTACTAAAAGCAAATCAAAATACTTTAAAAATTTAGGGTACTTAATCCTGATGTTAGTATTTTCTGCTGCGGTAAATGCACAAACCACTGTGTCAGGAACAGTTTCTGATAGTAACGGACCAATACCGGGAGTAAACATTTTTGTAAAAGGAACTAAAATCAGTTCGGTTTCTAATTTTGACGGAACGTATACCATCAGCCCGGTTCCTGCAAATGCAACTTTATCTTTCAGCTTTATAGGTTATAGCTCAAAAGACGTTGCAGTTGCCAACAAAAGCAAAATAGATGTAACACTTGAAGAAGATGTAAGCAGCTTAAAAGAAGTTGTTGTGGTAGGTTACGGAACCATGAAAAGATCAGACTTAACAGGTTCTGTTTCATCTGTAACCAGTCAGGCAGTTACACAATCTGTAACAACATCAATCGAGCAGGTTTTACAAGGACGTGCGGCGGGTGTAAACGTACAGGCAAACAACGGTGCGCCGGGAGCAAGTTCTTCTATTCGTATTCGTGGTATCAGTTCGCTAACCGGATCAAATGAACCCATTTTTGTAATTGATGGTGTAATTATCGACAATACAACAAGTTCTGTAAACACGAATCCGCTTTCAATGATTAATCCGTCAGATATTGTTTCGATGGATGTTTTAAAAGATGCTTCTGCAACTGCAATTTACGGTTCAAGAGCGGCAAACGGAGTTATTATCGTAACTACAAAACGTGGTAAAAAAGGCGATCTTACTTTAAACTTTGACAGTTATGTAGGATGGCAGGAAATTCCGAAACATTTGGATTTATTAAACCTTAGAGAATACGGAACATTAAAAAACACACGTTCAGATTTGGGAATTGTACAACTTGACAATACCTTCATTCGTCCTGATTTATTAGGCGAAGGAACAGACTGGCAGAAAGAATTGTTCAACACAGCTTTAATGCAGAGTTACAATTTATCAGCTTCAGGAGGCTCAGAAAGTACAACTTACTCTTTAGGAATTGGTTATTTAGACCAGGAAGGTATAGCAATTGGTTCTTCATTTGACCGTTTCAATTTAAGAGGAGTTGTAGATTCTCAGGTAAAAAGCTTTTTAAAATTGGGAGTAAACTTTGCCCTAAGTCAATACAATCAAACTACAACGGTTACAGATGATGCTTTAATTATAACCGCTTTAAAACAAACGCCAAACGTTGCGGTTCGTAATGCCGACGGAAGTTTTGACGGCCCGGACACTACAGAATTCGTTCAAAATAATCCAATAGGTTTAGCTTCTATAAAAGACAATCACAATAAAAATTACGCCATTAGAGCTAATACGTATGCTGAAATTGGTTTTACAAAAGACCTTAAATTCAAAACCCAATATTCATTAGATTACGGATTTGCAAACAATTATACTTTTAATCCATCGTATACTTTTGGAGCATTAGTAAACGATGTTCGCGAAGGAACAAGAACAAAATCAAACAGTGCATTTTGGAGTTGGAACAATTTATTGACTTACAATAAAACTTTTGGCGCGCATACCATTAATGCCATGTTAGGTCAGGAAATGCAGGAATCAAGCTGGGAAAACCTTTACGGATACCGTTCTGGTTACATCACAAACGGTGCTACAGATTTAAATGCCGGAGATGCTACAACAGCAAGAAACTCAAATGCCAGCAGTGTAAGTTCTATCAGCTCTTACTTCGGAAGATTATTTTATTCTTTCAATGATAAATATTTACTGACTGCGACTTTAAGACGAGACGGATCTTCAAAATTTGCAGAAGAAAATCGCTGGGGATGGTTTCCGTCAGCCGCTTTGGCCTGGAAAATTTCAAATGAAAATTTCTTAAAAGAAAATAAAACCATCAATAATTTAAAATTACGTTTAGGTTGGGGAGCAGTTGGTAACCAAAGTGCGCCAAACTACGCTTATACTTCCATTTACGGATCTTCGGCAACAAACTGGGGAACTGGACAATTGGCAGGAAATACAGCAAATCCTGATATTAAATGGGAAACAACTTATTCAAGCAACTTAGGTTTAGACCTTGGACTTTTTAATAACAGAGTAGAACTAGTTGCCGATGTTTATTACAAAAAAACAAACGACTTATTGCTGGAACTTCCACTTCCTGCTTACGTAGGAACAACTGGACAAGGGGCTACAAGACCGCCAACGGTAAACATTGGATCTCTTGAAAATAAAGGATTTGAGTTTAGTTTGAATACCATCAACATGGAGAGAAACGATTTTATATGGAAATCAAATATTGTTTTCTCGATGAACAGAAGCAAAGTTTTGGCACTTAATACAGAATCTGGAGTATTAAATAAAAACATTCAACAAGGTTCTGATGTTACAACTGTTACGAGAACAGCGGTTGGAGAAGCAATTGGACAATTTTACGGATATAAAGTGATTGGCCGATTTGAAAAAGCAACAGATTTCTATTATAAAGATAAAGACGGAGTGGTAAAACCAACAGCTTTGCCAGAAGGAATGGCGATTGGTGAAAACGGCGTTTGGATTGGAGATTATATTTTTGAAGATGTAAACAAAGACGGAATCATCAACGAAAAAGACCGCGATTACATTGGAAATCCGGCTCCTGATTTCACTTTCGGTATCGGAAACTCATTCTCTTTCCAGGGGTTTGATATCAACATTTTACTGACGGGTTCTTACGGAAATGATATCGTAAACTACCAAAGACGCTGGTTAGAAAATCCTCGTGAAAACACCAATTTATTGAAATCTGCTTTAGGATACGCACAATTAGAATTAATCGATCCAAACGGACCAAACGATTATCGTAATGTGCAAATTGTGGGCGGAGATCCTTATATGACCAGAATTGCGGCATCGTCTGCATCATCAGCTTCAAACTACCGTTTTAGTAATCGATTTGTTGAAGATGGTTCATATGTAAGAGTAAAGAATATTTCGATAGGATATAATCTTCCAAAGAAATTATATTCTAAATACGGAATCTCAAACATTAAGATATATTCTAACGCTCAAAACGTTTTAACCTTTACAAAATACAAAGGTTATGATCCCGAAGTTGGATCAATTAATCAGGATGCACTTTTAAGTGGTATTGATAATGGACGTTATCCTTCGCCAATTATTACAACGCTTGGATTGAATGTTAATTTCTAAAATTTACAAACTATGAAAACAAAAAAAATATTTTACACGGTTCTTATGATCGCATTGCCATTTGTTTGGACTAGTTGTAGTGATCTTTTAGATGTTGAACCAGAAGATCAAATCACAAAAGAGAATTTTTATAAATCAGAATCCGATTTTCAGTCGGCAACAGGCCCGCTTTACAACAGAGTTTGGTTTGATTTTAATGATAAATTCTATTACGGTTTAGGCGACGGACGTTCAGATAATTTGTACGCACCTTATTCTGATTACGTTTATCCGTTTACAGATTTATCTGAAACAGGATTAACAGGACCTTTAGTTTCGGCTTGGGGATCTTTATACAATGTTGTACAGCAGTCGAATAACGTTATTATCGGAATTTCTGATAGTAAAGTAGACGGAAGCGTTAAAAACAAATACATTGCCGAAGCACGTTTTATGAGAGGAACCGCCTATTGGTATTTAGCCTCTTTATGGGGAGATGTAATTATTTCTACAGACCCGAGAGAATTGGTTAAAAATCCAATTGTAAACAAAAATCCATTAAAAGATGTGTACGAATTTGCCATTCGCGATTTAGAATTTGCAGCAAAATATCTGCCTGAAACTGCAGGACAAGCCGGACGTTTAACAAAATACAGTGCATTCGGAATGTTGTCTCGTGTTTACCTATCATATTCGGGAGTAAGCGATAACCCAAACAGCGGAACAAGAAACCAGCAATATTTAGATCTAGCTAAAAAAGCGGCCGAAAAAGTAATCAATTCAGGTCCATACAGTCTAATGACAAACTATGCCGATTTATTTATGATAGATAACAACAACAATACCGAATCGATGTTTGCCTTGCAATGGGTTCCAAACGGAGATTATGGAGTTATTAATACACATCAGGCTTATTTTGCTTTAGGTTCTGATATTACAGGAGATGACGCCGCTTGGGGTTACTGGACAAGAGCTTCGAATGATGTTTTAAGAGAATACGAATCAAAAGACCTTCGCCGTAAAGCAACTTGGATGGGCGATGATGATTTCTACCCAGAAATCAATAAATCAAACGGAGGTTATACAGTTGATCATGCAAAAGAGTTCTTAACCGTAAAAAAAGGAGTTGTAGGTTCTACAAAAGACAATTCTAAAATTAGTCGTATGAACTCCGCTTTAAATACTTACATGTTACGTTTAGGTGAAGTGTATTTAAATTATGCCGAAGCGGCTTTAGGAAACAACGCTTCAACAGCAGATGCACTTGCTTTAGATGGCGTAAACAAACTTCGTGTTCGTGCAGGTCTTGATCCAAAAACGACTTTAACTTATGCCGATATCATTCACGAAAGAAGAGTTGAGTTAGCAATGGAAGGACAATATTGGTACGATTTAGTGAGACGTGCTTATTACAAACAGCAGGAAGTTATCAACTACGTAACGGCACAAAACCGTGGAACAATTGAGCCAATTCTTTACGATTCGGCAACAAATACCTTATCTATAGATCCGGCAAGAAGCAGCAGTCCGCGTTCAATTGGCGTAATCGATGCTACAATTTTCCTTCTTCCTTATCCGGAATCAGAACTGGTTCAGAATCCGTTGTTGAGAGAAAATCCGGTTCCGTATCAATTTACAGAAGAAAAAATAACAGACTTGTTCTAGTATTTTGAAAAACAACAATCTAAAAAATATTAATATGAAATATATTTTAAATAAAAAATATTGGGCACCCATCGCACTGCTGGGAATAATGTTCTTTAGTACGCTATTTACTTCTTGTGATAATAACGATTCTGAAGGCGGAACCATAACCATTTCAAAAGTTTTTCTGGAAGATGTAAATTCAACCGTTCCGGATAGAGAAGTGACTTTTGCCCGTTTAGGACAAGCTTTGCGTATACAAGGTTCTGGTTTTACAGGCTTAAAAAGAGTATACATCAACGGATATCAAACTTATTTTAATGTAGTTTTTGTATCCGATAATTCAATGCTGATCAATGTTTCTGCCGATACTCCAATTTTAGAAGCAGATCCATCCGTAAGAAACACGATTCGATTTGTAAACGATAATAATGAAACTACATTTTCATTTGAAATTCGTTCAGGAAAACCAGCAATCACAAACATTTCAAACACAATGCCTAATGCAGGAGAAACCATTACCGTTTCCGGAACTGGTTTAACCGAAGTAAGCAAAGTAGTTTTTCCTGGAAATATCGAAGTATCAACAGGAATTACTTCAGATGAAGACGGTGATTTTTTTACAGTTGCAGTGCCAAATGGCGTTTCAGACAACGGAGGTTCATTATTCGTTCAGACTTCAAACGGAGGCGTTTATTCTCCGGCTTATTTCAACTTTAAAAAAGGTGTTTTATTAGATTTTGACGGAAGAGGACAACACGGATATTGGGGAACTTCAACCAGTATGATTCAGCCAGAAGATTTAGCATCACTTGCTTTAGGAACAGGAAATATTTCGCAAGGCAAATATGTACCGCACCGTCCGGCAAGAATTGCTTCTTTTGATGCTGCCAAAAACCGCTGCTCAGAAGTTTGGACAGCAGGAAACGGAGTCGATAACTGGAGAACACAATTAACGCCTTATATTCCGGCAAGCACGCCGCTTGACAAAGTAGCATTACAATTTGATGTTTACGTTCCCGATGTTTGGAAAGATTCTGGATTCTTAAAAATATGCATGGTCAATAATTTTAATGGAGGAGAATGGACAGGAGCTGTTTATAATTATGTTCCTTGGATTGTTGACGGAAAATCGGTTGCTTTTCAAACCACAGGATGGACAACGGTTACTATTCCTCTAAATAAATTTTATGCATGGTCTAAAGAAGCATTCACTTTTGAAACAGTTTTAGCATATCGTGAAGCTGCAACGTATCAAAACTTTGGTTTTTTCTTTGAAAACTCTGATGTAAAACTAAAAGACGTTACAGGAACTGCAAGTGAAGTAGAATTTGCTTCAAAACCAACTTCAGTAAAAGTGTACACAGACAACTGGAGAATAGTATCCTTAGATACTCCGGTTTACAATGATTTTGCTAACTAAAAAAACACCAAAATGAAATATAAATATATAATACCAGTAATTGCTTCATCCTTAATGCTTCTGGCATCTTGTGATGATAATTTAATGGAATGGGAAAAAGACCCTGAGCATGGCGAGGTAACAGGAGCTGAACTTCCATTAGAATTAGTAGAAAAAATAAGCCGATACGATAACCTTAAAACGTACACAGATTTTGTTTTAGGAAACGGAATTGGTGCCGATTTATACTTAACTGACGCAGCGTACCGCAAAATTGTAAACGACAACTTTGATGAGGTTACGCCGGGTTATGAAATGAAACACGGCGCAATGGTAAACTCAAAAGGTGAAATTAATTTTACTAAAGTAGATGCCTTTATTGCTGAAACAAAAAAAGCTGGATTAACAGTTTTTGGACATACTTTGGTTTGGCATTCCAACCAAAATGCGAGTTATTTAAATAGTATAATTGCGCCAACTGTAATTCCCGGTTCAAGCGGAACCAATACATTAGATGTTGCAGGTTTAAAAAACGGAACATTTACAAATTGGGCAAGAAATAATCCCGGAAAAGGAATTGCTATTGCAGCAAATGAAGGGCTTGCAACGGGTTCACAGGCTATTAAATTAGAATCTAGCGCAACATCTTCAGCACCATATAATCTGCAATTGACCTCTCCGGATGTATCCATTGTAAGCGGTCATAATTACGAGATTTCTTTCTACATTAAATCTGATGTAACAGGAAAAGGACGTATTTCTTTCAATGCTTCCTTAACCAACCAATATCCGTATAAAGACTGGTTCAGCACAGGCGGATCCTGGACAGAAGCTTTTGCAACAACATCAGCATGGCAGCAGGTTAAAATTAAATTAGCTCCCGGAGATTTTGTTGGCGGAAGCACCAATTTCAAATTCAATATCGATTTAGGATATCTGCCAAATGTGACGTATTTAATTGATGTAAATACGATTGCAGTTGTAGATCTTGATGCCGCAGCCACAGTTACAAATTTGGTTGCCAATGGTAATTTTAATGCAGGTATCAGCGGATGGTCAAAATACAACGGTGCTAATGATGCTTTAAGTGCTGCAGGCGCGGCCGATGCATATGAAGGAAACGGAGCGATGAAAGTGGTAAACGCAACTTCGGATGCGGCAAATCAATGGAAAACTCAAATTCATGCTGATTTTACTTCAACCTTCACTTCTGGAAAAGAATATACCATTTCGTATATGATTCGTTCTGAAGCAACTGGTTCTGTAAGATGTTCAACAACAGGAACAACAGCTCATTATCAGGGAGATCAGGCAACAACGCCAAGTTGGAAATTAGTGGAATGGAAATTTACCGGAAATGGAACCGAAACAGGTTTAAACTTTGATTTAGGTGGAGCAGCAGGAACCTATTATATCGACAATGTTTCAGTAACGGACGGATCATCTGGCGGAGGCCCAACAGCACCAATAACCATCAATAAAACCGAAGCCGAAAAAACAAAAATCATTGGCGATGCAATGACTGACTGGGTTTCTAAAATGATGACACATTACAAAACAAGCGTTTTTGCTTGGGATGTTGTAAACGAACCAATGAAAGAAGATGGAACATTAAGAACAGGAAATGAAGGCGATACCGCAGCAGATTTTTTCTCTTGGATAAAATACCTAGGAAAAGATTATGCAGTAACAGCTTTTAAACTGGCGCGTCAATATGGAAATGCAACAGACAAACTTTTCATCAACGATTATAATTTAGAATCAAGATTAGACAAATGCGACGGATTGATTCAATATGTGGAATATATCGAAAGTCAAGGCGGAAAAGTTGACGGAATAGGAACACAGATGCACATAGGTCTAAATACAGATAAAGATAAAATTGCCCAAATGTTCCAAAAACTGGCAGCTACAGGAAAATTGATTAAAATTTCTGAGTTAGATGTGAGATTAGGAACAAATGCGCCAACCGTTGCGCAGCAAGCTTCGCAAGCAGAAATGTATCAATATGTGGTAGATATGTATAAAAAACATATTCCGGCAGCGCAGCAATACGGTATTACAGTTTGGGGAGTTTCTGATAACTCTAAGGAACATGAATTTTGGCTTCCGGACGAAGCACCAAATCTTTGGGATGCAAATTACGTTCGTAAACACGCCTATAAAGGAACTGCTGATGGTCTTGCAGGAAAAGATGTAAGTAAAGACTTTTCAGGAGAGTTGGTTAAGTAAGTTAAGTGTAGTCTTAATCCATAATATGAATCTGAAAGGATTTGTATTATGGATTATTTGTTTTTAATTTTAAAAGAATCAGATGTTTACGTTCCCAAAAAATACAATTGTTATACTGTTTTTTGCTTTTTTACAATTCGGATATGCTCAGGAAAAAATACCGCATCTTCAAAAAAAAGGAAATAAAACACAGCTCATTGTCAACGACAAACCTTTCATTATTCGCGGTGGGGAATTAGGAAATTCTTCGGCAACAACTATGGAAAGTATGGAGCCTATTTGGGAAAAGCTAACCGACATGAACCTCAACACAGTTTTAACGCCAATTTATTGGGAATTAATAGAAAAGGAGGAAGGTAAATTTGATTTTTCGCTAGTAGATGATTTGATTCTGAGAGCCCGAAAAGAAAACCTAAAACTAGTATTTCTTTGGTTTGGATCATGGAAAAACAGTATGTCAAGCTACGCACCGGAATGGGTAAAACTGAATCAGAAAAAATATCCAAGAATAAAAGACGACAAAAATAAAAGCCATGAAATTCTAACGCCTTTTAGCGAAGAAAACCTGCAAGCCGACTTAAAAGCTTTTGAAAAGCTAATGTTCCATATTAAGGATTTCGACCAAAAAGAGCAAACCGTCATTATGGTTCAGGTTGAAAACGAAATCGGGATGCTGCCAACGGCACGCGATTATCATCCGTTAGCCAATGAAGCTTTCAAAAAAGAAGTTCCAAAAGAATTCATCCAATATTTACAGAAAAATAAAGAAAAACTAGTTCCGGAATTCTCAGCAATCTGGGAGAAAAACGGATTTAAAACAACAGGAAACTGGGAAGAAATCTTCGGAAAAAGCCTCCAAACCGATGAAATTTTTATGGCCTGGTATTTCTCAAAATTCACCAATACCATTGCCAAAGCCGGAAAAGACGCTTACCCAATTCCGATGTTTGTAAACGCAGCCTTAAACGCTCCAGAAAAGAAACCCGGAGAATATCCAAGCGCAGGTCCGTTGCCGCACCTAATGGATGTTTGGAAAGCAGCCGGAAACGCCATAGATTTCCTTTCCCCCGATTTTTATAATCCATCATTCAAGCAATGGAATGATTTGTTTACCCGACAAGGCGATCCGTTATTTATTCCCGAACACCGTTTTGATGAAACCGCACCGTTTAAAGGTTTATACGCAATTGGACATTATGAAGCCATTGGTTTTTCGCCTTTCTCCATAGAATCTGTGATCGATGCCAAAAAAGAACCACTAGGAAAAATTTATGATTTAGTAGAGCAGTTAACCCCAGTTATTGAAGCCAATAAAGGACAAGGAAAAATTGATGGAGTTCTATTAGACAAGGAAAATAATACACAAATAGTCAATCTAGGAAATTACGAATTTACCTTTAAACACGATTACACTTTAAATTGGTCCGAAGGTGCAAAAGCAGAAACTTGGCCAACATCCAGCGCCACAATTATAGAAATTTCACCCGATGAATTTTACATTGCAGGTTCTGGAATTGTGGTAACTTTTAAACCTTTAAAAAATAAAAACGCAAACGCAGGAATATTAAAAACAGATCAAGGAAAATTTGAAAACGAAAAATGGAGAACCATCCGACATTTCAACGGAGACCAAACCCATCAAGGAAGACACCTGAGAATTTCAGTAGGGGATTACGAAATTCAAAAAATAAAACTATACATTTATGAGTGATTTAATTCAACACTAATTGCACGAATTTGCACAAATTATTTTTATACAAATAAAAAATCTGCATAATCTGCGTGAAAATTTTTTAGCCACAGATTAACACAGATTAAAAAGATTTTTTAAAATTAATCAGTGATAATCTTTTAATCTGTGGCAAAAAAAATCAGCGTTAACCAGTATAATCCGTGTCATCAGTGGGCTAAAAAATAAATAAGATCAAATGAAAAAAATAATACTAGCAATACTTATAGTTTTCAATGCCAATGCTCAAATAAAACTCCCAAGACTAATAAGCGACGGAATGATATTACAACGCGATACAAAAGTCAATATCTGGGGCTGGGCGTCACCAAAAGAAAAAATAGAACTCGATTTCAACCACAAAACATATAAAGCCACTACAGCCGAAGACGGAAAATGGCTCATTCAGCTTCCATCACAAAAAGCAGGCGGATCTTATGAAATGACTTTAAAAGCATCCAACACAATCACCCTGAAAAATATACTTTTTGGAGACGTTTGGGTTTGTTCCGGTCAATCGAATATGCAGCTGTCAATGGAACGACTTAAATATAAATACCAGGATTATATCGTTAAAGCAGAGAATCCGAACATCAGACAATTTCTAGTTCCCAATCAATATTTTTTTGAAAGAGAAAATACCGATTTTTCTTCGGGAGAATGGATTGCAGCAAACCCAAACAGCGTTTTGAAATTCTCTGGAGTTGCTTATTTTTTTGCTTTAGAAATCTATGAAAAATACCAAATTCCGATTGGAATAATCAATTCTTCTTTAGGAGGTTCTCCGGCAGAAGCCTGGATCAGCGAAGAAAACATTAAAAAGTTTCCGGATCATTATCAGGAATATTTAAAGTTTAAAGATGGAAGTCTCGAAAAACAAATTGACGAAAACGACGATAAAGTAAGTTCAGACTGGGATAAATTATTAGACGAAACAGATCCTGGACTAAAAAATAAATGGGCAGCTGAAATCGATAATTTTGATTGGAAAACCATGAACGTTCCCGGTTATTGGGCAGACGGTGAACTCGGAAATATAAACGGCTCGGTTTGGTTTAAAAAGGAATTTACGCTGGAAAAAATAAAAGAAAATCAGGCTAAAATTATTTTAGGAAGAATAGTCGATGCCGATTCGGTTTTTGTAAACGGACATTTTGTAGGTACAACTTCCTATCAATATCCGCCAAGAATTTATTCTTTTGATGCCAATATTTTAAAAGAAGGAAAAAACGAAATTACCGTTCGCGTAATCAGTAATTCAGGCAAAGGCGGTTTTGTATTTGATAAACCCTATGAGCTAATCAATGGCGATCAAACCATCGATTTAAAAGGAATCTGGAAATACAAATTAGGTTCAAAAATGTTACCGCTTCCGGCACAGACTTTTGTCAGATTAAAACCAGTCGGACTTTATAATGCCATGATTGCGCCTCTTAAAAATTATTCGATAAAAGGTGTGCTTTGGTATCAGGGCGAATCGAGTACCAAAAAGCCATCAGAATATTTTCCTTTAATGGAAACCTTAATTGCGAACTGGCGCGCCCAATGGAAACAGGAAAAATTGCCTTTTTTATTCGTTCAGCTTGCCAATTATATGGAAACAAAATCAGAACCAGTCGAAAGTAATTGGGCAGCTTTAAGGCAACAGCAGTTGAATACGCTAAAAGTTCCAAACACAGGAATGGCGGTAATAATTGATGTAGGAGAGTGGAATGACATTCATCCTTTAAATAAATACGATGTCGGGAAAAGATTATCGCTTCAGGCAAGAAAATTGGTTTACGGCGAGAAAAACTTAATCGCTTCGGGACCGATTTTTAAAGCAATAAAAAAAGACGGAAACAAGTTAATCTTAAGTTTTTCAGATGTTGGAACAGGATTACAAATCAAAACCGGAAATGAATTAAAAGAATTTGCAATTGCTGGAAATGATGGAAAATTTGTTTGGGCAAAAGCCATTATCGACGGCGATAAAGTTATCGTGAGTAATGATTCAATTGCAGATCCTGTAAAAGTAAGATACGCTTGGGCAGATAATCCGGCTGAAGCCAATTTATACAATAAAGAAAATTTGCCTGCGTCGCCTTTTGAAGCAGATATTAAATAATTTTTTAAATCCATTTTTTATTCTGTAGAGACGCACAGCAGTGCGTCTAACACAACGTAACCACAACGTATACCACTTTGCGCATAAGACGCACTGCTGTGCGTCTCTACGGATATACTTTGTGTTTATTTATCATTTTTTTTCATCTGAAAACCTTTGGTTTATTTTACTAAATAGTAAAAATCGAATTTTTGAAAATCTTATCTTTATAAAATTAAATAAAGCATTTTTAAATCAATACAATAATGATAAAGCCAATCGATTTTATAGAAAACTTTGATTTTTACTTTCCAGATTATATAACTACTGCACCTTGGAATATTGTCAACGAACTGGATAAAATACTTTTAGAAAAATTAAAACTTCTTTCAGCTGATTATAAAATAGAAGGGACAATTGCGATACATAAAACAGTCGTAATCGAAGAAGGCGTAACCTTAAAAGGAACAATCATCATTTCAGAAAATTGTTATATTGGTGCGCACGCTTATTTGCGCGGCCCAATATTATTTGGTAAATCTGTAAAAATAGGTCCGGGTTCAGAAATAAAACAATCGTTTATTTCTGATAATTCGGCTGTTGCACATTTTAATTATATAGGAAACAGCCTGATTGGTCAAAACATAAATTTTGAAGCAGGTTCTATTTGTGCCAATCATTACAACGAAAGAAAAAATAAAAACATTTCGGTTAAATACAAAGACAATATTATCAATACTCATTCAGACAAATTTGGATCGTTGTTAGGAGATAATTCTAAAGTTGGTGCGAATGCGGTTTTATCGCCAGGGACAATTTTAGATAGAAATAGTATTGTAAAAAGATTACAGTTGATTGAGCAATTGGTTGAGGAATAACTTTGTGTAGACGCACTGCTGTGCGTCTCTACAGATATACTTTGTGTTGATATTTTTTTTAATTGCCTCCAGCTTTAGCTGGAGAGATAGATATTTGTTATCAAAAAGGCTTTAGCCAAAAACTCAAAGTTCGGCTAAAGCCTTTCATATTTTTCAAAATTTAACCTCCAGCTAAAGCTGGAGGCAATTGATTTTTTTTTAAATAAAATATATCCAGTTTTTGTTCTGTAGAGACGCACAGCAGTGCGTCTAACACAACGTAACCTCAACGAATATCGACAACAAAAACTTTGCATATAAGACGCACTACTGTGCGTCTCTACAAAAAAACTATTTATTCATCGCAATATACTCCGAAGGCGTCATCGAAAAATGCTTTTGGAAATTACGACCAAAACTCGTCTGCGATTTATAACCCACCATTTCTGCAATCTCGTACATTTTATAATTCTCATTCAAAAGCAATTCCGCAGCACGTTTTAAACGGACAATATTAATCAATTCATTCGGACTCAAATTCGAAATATCTTTAATTTTTCGGTATAAAGTCGAACGGCTCATATTCATGATTTCTGCCAAAGACTCAACACTTAAATCAGAATCTGTGATGTTTTTCAGGATTTCTTCGTCGAGTTTTTTCAGGAACTTTTCGTCGGTTTTGTTGTGCGCAATACTTTTAATGTGCGAAAGCGGAGAACTCGCATAATAATTCATAATCTGCTTTCTGTTTTCGATTAGATTATTCACCTGAACTTTTAAATAATCCATTGAAAAAGGTTTTGCGATATACGCATCTGCACCCACTTCAAGCCCGTCAATTTGCGATTTCAGCGAGTTTTTGGCAGTAAGCAAAATTACCGGAATATGACTTGTTTCTAAGTTGGTTTTAATCTCTTTACACAACGTAATTCCGTCCATAATTGGCATAGAAACATCACTTATAACCAATTGAATATTCTCATTATGAATTATTTTTAAAGCATTTTCGCCATTATCAGCTTTTAAAATCGTGTAATAAGGCGCTAATTCAGCCGTAATAAAATTCAATAAATCTTCATTGTCTTCCACTACTAAAAGCTGTGTTTTTTCGTGTTTGTTTTCGATTTCTACAGTTTCAGATTCTGCTTCAATTTCGTCTTTCTCTGTTTCATTATAAAACATAAATTCTTCTTCCTGACGAAGCGGAACCACAAGTTCAAAAATATTCACTTTTGAATCCGGAATTACCTGCAGGTTCCCATTATGCAACTGCGTTAACGAATGTGCCAGCGAGAGCCCGATTCCCGTTCCCGAAGTCGTGTCCATATTATCAACCCTGAAAAACGGCTCAAAAATTTTATCTTTTAAATGAAACGGAATCAGATTTCCGTCATTTTTTACAATTAAAGTCAGTTTCTTTTCATCTCTAAAAAGCGTAATCGAAGCTTTATCTGTAGAATATTTAATAGCATTACTCATTAAATTACTCAGGATTTTTTTGAAAGCTTCTTTATCCACAAAAGCAAAAATATCCTTATCGCCCAGTTCCAGTTCAAATTCAATTCCTCTCTCTTCAATTAATTGACTAAATCTCAAATGTAAATTCCGAACCATCGACGAAATATTCGCTTCCACGAAAGTGAGTTTTAAACCGCCAATTTCAGACTTTCTAAAATCCAGTAATTCATTTACCAGTTTTAATAAACGTGAAGTGTTTTTCTTCATTATCGAAAGATTCTGAGGCACTTCCGGCAATATGTGATCCATAACCAAAAGTTTTTCCAAAGGCCCTTTTATCAACGTCAAAGGCGTTCTGATTTCGTGTGCCACATTGGTAAAAAAGTCAATTTTAGCCTGATAGATTTCTTTCTCTTTTTCGTCGTTTAAATGTTTTATTTTTCGATTGTGTTTAATCTGAGTGAGATTCTGCGAATAACGAATGATATAATAAAACGAACCGCATATTAGCAGAAAATAGAAAAAATACGCATAAGAACTCGCCCAAAACGGCGGCAGAATCCTGATTTTTAGTTCAACTTCTTTACTCCAAACACCAAAACTATTCAGTGATTTTACTTTAAAAACATAATCGCCAGGTGCGAGTTCTGTAAAGAAAACTTTATTGTTACGTTCCAGATAAACCCAGTCATTATTCACATTTTCAAGTTTATACCAATATTCTGTAAGTTCCGGCGCGGTATAATTTAACGAAGCAAATTCAAGATTAAATGACGATTGGCTGTTGTTAAGTTCCAGTTCGTCAATATGCGCAATAGATTGTTTTATAGGCGAATCATTTTCATTGGCATCAATATCCTTATTATTAATCTGCAGATTGGTAATAAAAGTCGAAGGCGTGTATTTGTTCTTGGTAAAATTCTTCGGGTTGAAACTGATCATTCCGTTTAAATTCCCGAAATACATATCGCCATTTGTATCCTTAAAAGCCGATGCATAATTAAACTGATCGCTCAATAAGCCATTTGCGGTGGTGTAAATTTTAATGCTTTTATGATCAGGTCCAAATTTCACCAAACCTTTAGAAGTCGTAAGCCATAAATTTTTTGCCTCATCTTCTAAAATAGAATAAACGACATTACTCGGAAACCCGTTTTTAGTTGTGAATTTTTTAAACGTTCTTGTTTTTTTATCAAATAAATCCAATCCGTTTTCGGTTGCAAACCATAAATTTTTAAAACTGTCTTCAAAAATATAATTGATCGAATTATTGCTGATTCCGTTTGGGTTTTTGTAATCATAAATAAAAACCTCTTTCTTTTTGGTTTTCGGATTATAATAAAACAAACCATCACGATAACTTCCTGCCCAGAGATTTCCGTCGCTGTCTTCTTTGTAAGTGGTATAATGCGTCGTTTCGGGAAAAGTTTTTAAAGTTTCAAAATTGTCGTTTTGTTCATTATATAAATAAAGTCCCATTGTTGTAATCACGATCAATTCATCCTTTTTGGTTTCATAAAAAGAAAAAATGAAATTACTGCGCAATCCTGAAGCTGGATTATTAGCGCTGTAGTGTCGCACAACGTTACCCGAATTTCGGTCTAAAACATCTAAGCCATGTTCAAAAGTTCCCACCCAGATTTTGTCTTTTCTGGGCATTAAAGCATGAATATTATAATAGGAAACACTGCTTTTACTTCCGTTTGGTAAATACGATGTAAACTGCTGCGTTTTTGGGTTAAATCGGTTTAAACCCGCATCTTCGGTTCCAATCCACAAATCACCTTTATCATCTTTATGAATTTCTCTAACGGCGCTTCCGCTAATGGAATTTTGCCCTTTCTGCGGAAAATATTTTTTAAACTGTGTGTATTGTTTTTGATGGTAATTAATGCCACCAAAATACGTTCCAACCCAAATTCCGTTTTCCTTATCAATCGTGATAGAATATGCTGCATTATCTGAAATAGCATAAGGATCATTATAATTTTTTTTAAGATTAATGCTTGATTTAGTTTTCAGATTATAAACATAAACTCCAGATTCGCTTGCAATCCAAAGTTCATCATTTCCTCTCTTTTTAAACTGACGGACATAAACTGGTTTTTTTGTCGAAAATTCTAAACTCGAAGTTGTTTTATTATGAATGTTATAAAGTAAAACACCGTCGTCTTGCGTACCAATTACAATATTGTTTTTGTCTAAAGCATAAATAATGGTAATTCTAAAATTAGAAGAACTTGCAGGTGGCGCGATCGGAATATTTTCAAACGAAAGATTTTCTTCAGAATAACGATATATTTTATTTAAAGAAGAAGCCCAGATCTGCCCGTTTGCATCTCTTGAAATCGAAGTGGCAATAAAATATTTATTCGGATTAAAAGTTTTAGTTTCCTTTTTTGTTGTCGAATATTTATAGAGAATATTGCCGGAGATAAACCAGATATTTCCGTTTTTATCATGATTAATATCGTTGATACGGTCGTTAATCGCTTCGTTTAAAACCGTAAACTGATCAGTTTTTTTATCGTATTGATACAAACCTTTATCAGTTCCAACCCAAATTACACCTTTATATTCGTGTAAAGACTGAATATAATTGCTTCCTAAACTATGAATTGGGTCAGCATTGCTTCTGTAAGTCTTAAAACGATAACCGTCAAATCGGTTCAAACCATCTTTTGTACCAAACCACATAAAGCCATCTTCGTCCTGTAAAGAAGTCAAAACGGTGTTGTTAGAAAGTCCTTCTTCAACCTGAAAATGTTTGAAATAATATTCTTGTGCCTGAATAAAATGTATCGAAAAAAGCGAAAAAAATAATAAAAGAAAGAATTTACGCATAGTTGTGTTTTTTAGGATAAAACAAGGACTTATTCAAATCGTGTCAATATTCAACAAAATGTTGCAAGCCGCTATATTTCTGATCTTTTTTATACAATTTGAATCATTTGAGATAGAAATTGACACAAATGAATCATTTTATTTTGAATTAAAATCATCTACTTTGAATTTTCAAACAAATCATATTGATAATTTTTAGGCTAAAAAAATACAGCATCAATAAAATTAAGTTTGAAAAAATATACCATTAATAATTTTGAATTAAAATGAACACATTATTATTACTGAGCAATATTAATTATTTTTTTGCTCGCATCAGAGATGATTAGAATTTTTAAAAAACAATTGTAAAACCAACCAAAAAATGAAAACTATCTAAATGACAAATCAATGAAAACAAAGATCACTCAAATTTTAAAGCAGAGATATTACCTCTTGTTTTTCTTTAGTTTATTATTACAACAAACGTATGCACAACAGCAAATAACCATAACGGGTAAAGTAGTTTCTGCAACAGGAGAATCAATTCCGTTTGCTAACGTTGTCATAAAAAACACAAAAAATGGTGCAGTTACCGATTTTGACGGTACATATAAAATAGCCGCTGCGGGAAACCAAACACTGGTTTTTAGTTCACAAGGCTATAAAACAACAGAAATTGAAATCAATAACAAAACGTCTATCAATGTTACTTTACAAGAAGATGCGATGAAACTGGATGAAATTGTAGTTGTAGGTTACGGTTCACAGCAGAAAAAAGACCTTACAGGAGCTGTTTCGCTTGTAAAAGCTACAGAAATCCAAAAAAGACAGGTAACTACTGTTGCTGACGGATTACAAGGTTTAGTTACCGGAGTTAAGGTTCGCGGCGGTGGACGTCCGGGACAGGAAGCAAGTGTAGAGATTCGTGGTCTTAAAAATCTTCAAAATACAAATCCATTATATGTAATTGATGGATTAGTAACTTCTGCAAACAGAGATTTTAACCCAAATGATATTGAAAGTATTCAGGTTTTAAAAGATGCATCTGCAGCAGCAATCTATGGTTCGAGAGCAGCAAATGGTGTAATTATTATTACCACAAAAAAGGGTAAAAAAGGGCCACTTCAAATTGATGTTTCTGCAAAAAGCAGTTTTACAACTATCCCACGCTATGATTTGGCGGGAACAGAAGAGTTTGCCAGATTAAATAATATGGCTTATGATAATGCCGGAATGACAAGACAAAACCTGAATATGGCAGTTAATACAGACTGGCAGGATGCAGTTTTTAGAACAGGAATGATGCAGGATTATAATGCCAGCGTTTCTGGCGGGAATGAAAACTCAACCTTCTTTATGTCGGGGAATTATTTTGGAAATGAAGGAGCAGTTATAGGAACTGATTTTGACAGAATTTCATTCCGTGTAAATTCAAGCGGTACAAAAGGAATTTTCAGTATTGGAGAAAACTTAGCCATCAGTAATTCTAAAACAGATGAAATGTCTGGAAATCCAATTATTGATGTGTACAGAATGACACCGACAATTCCGCTTTACGACGCATCTAATCCTGGAGGATATGGTTACGGTAAACAAGGTGTTGCAGATACTTTTGGAACAAACCCTCTTGCAATTGCTGATTTTGCCAATACAATCAACGAAAATTTCAGAATTAGAGGTAATATCTGGTCTGAACTAAAATTTGCTCCTTGGTTGAAATACCGTTTCAATTTTGGATATGAAACTAGTTTTGACTCTTATAAATTCATGAGGAAAGTTGGGAACTGGACATTAAATCAACCAATAGATCCATCTCAGACAGATCAAAATAAAGGAAGATCGCAAACAACATTGTTCGAAAATACTTTGACTTTCAAAAAAGAATTTGGAAAACATGATATAACGGTTTTAGTTGGTCAGACTTTTCAAAAAGACAAATACGATCAAATTTATGGTACAAAAAGAAACCTGCCAATAAATTCCGGAACTGGACAATATTATGAGGTTTTAAACCAAGGAGATTCGCCGGTAGTTGGTGGTTTTATTAATGAAGCAGCTCTTGCATCTTATCTTGGAAGAATTGAATACAATTATGATAACCGTTATTTATTAAATGCTGTTTTAAGACGCGACGGATCATCAAGATTTAGTGATGCAAACAAATGGGGAAATTTCCCTTCTGTTTCAGCTGGATGGAGAATAAGCAATGAATCATTTTTTAAATCAGAGTTTATTAAAGATTTAAAATTAAGAGCGAGTTATGGAGAATTAGGTTCTGGAAATATTAAAGAATACGAATACAAAAGTTTCGTTAATAATTTCGGACAGATTGTGTTAGGTCAAAATTTATATCCTTCTGCAACTCAGGTAAAATTATCAAATTCAGAACTGCGTTGGGAAAAATTAAAACAAACCAACTTTGGATTAGACTTAGGCGTTTTAAATAATGATTTACGTTTAACAGCAGATTATTTTATCGCTCGTACAGAAGATGTATTATTTGGATTCCCAATTTTATTAACTACAGGAAATGACGGCGGAAACCCAATTTCTAATGCTGCAACTGTTGAAAATAAAGGTTTTGAATTAGAATTAGCTTACAGCAAAAAAATCAATGAATTCTCGTTTAATGCTTCGATCAACTTTACAAAAGTTAATAACAAACTGGTTTCATTAGGTAACGGTCAAAATGAAAACATTTCCGGAAACACAATCACAAGAGGTGGTATGCCGGTAGGAATGTGGTATGTTTTACAAACTGATGGATTGTTTCAAAATCAGCAGGAAATTGATAACTACAAAAATGCTAACGGGCAAGTAATTATGCCAAATGCTGTTCCTGGAGATATTCGTTTTAAAGATGTTAATGGGGACGGACAAATTACAAGTACAGATAAAGCTATTGTGGGAAGCCCATGGCCAGAATTTGAAATGGGTTTAAATGCAGGAGCAGAATATAAAGGTTTTGATTTTTCTATGAACTGGATTGCTTCTCACGGAGCAACTGTTTATAACGGATTTAGAAGTGTTGTAGACAGATTCGATGACAATAGTAATTACAGAGCCGGAATTCAGCCTTGGACACCAGAAAACCCAAATACTGATTTTCCTAGAATCACAAAAGGTTCAACTTTAAATTCAAGAGGAGACAGTGACCGTTTCTTAGAAAATGGAGATTTTATCAGACTTAAGTACATTGGATTTGGTTATAACCTGCCTCAAAGTGTCTTGAAAAATTCAGGTATTTCGAGAGCGAGATTAACATTATCGGCACAAAATATTATTACAATTACTAAATATAAAGGTTTAGATCCTGAATTTACAAACAGTAATATTTTTGAAAGAGGCGTTGATAATGGTGCTTTCCCAAATCTTCAAACGTATTCTTTTGGTGTTGATTTTAGCTTTTAATTTAAAAAAATAGCATAATGAAAAAAATAATCATAATAACCGCAGCTTTTCTGGGTCTTGTTTTTACAGCTTGTGAAAGTGAATTAGACCTGAACAGCCCAAATGATATTACAGTAGACCAATATTGGAAAACTGAAAGTGATGCTCAAGCTGGTGTAAACTCAATTTACGCTATGTTTTACAAAGACGGTCTTTGGGCAAGATGGATGTATTTTCGTTTAGATTTGACTTCTGATGAAGGGTATAGTGTAAGTCCGTGGACAGAATTAGCAGACTGGACGCGATTCAATTATATCAATTATAATTTTTGGGAAGGAAATGCCGTAACATGGAGAGATACCTACAAAGCCATTTTTAGATGTAATCAGGTTTTAGCAAATGTTCCGAATATCACATTTCAAAATGAAGATGATAAAAAGAAAATCATTGCTCAGGCTAAATTTTTCAGAGCATTACATTATTACTACGCAGCCGTAATCTGGGAAGATATTCCGTTAGTTTTAGATCCATCTACACCAGCAGATTTACCACAACAAAAAAAGGTAACTGAAATTTGGGCTCAGATTGAAAAAGATTTAAATGAAGCTTTTGTGGATTTACCAGCGCAATGGCCATCTGATCAAACAGGAAGACCTGATAAAGGAGCAGCAAAAGCATTTTTAGCAAAATTATACATGCAGCAGCACAAATGGCCAGAAGCGAAAACAGCACTGGAATATTTGATTACAGGGCCAGGTGCAAGATATGGGCTGGTTACTAATTACAGAGATAATTTTACAGATGTAAACGAAAATAACAGTGAATCTGTTTTTGAAATTCAGTTTGGAGATCAAAGAAAAGGAGGAACTGGTGAAGATCCAAATGCTGCAGTTTCCAGTAACCGTGGTCAGTTTTTTGCACCAAGAGGAATTGGCTGGTCTGACGGACAAGCACGTTTATGGCTGGTAAATGCTTTCAAGGCCGAACCAAATAAAGATGGTAATCTTGATACTCGTTTAAGATGGACTTTATACTATCCGGAATTATTAGCTGATTTTGGAGATAAAACTTACGGAAGAAATTGGGAATGGAACAATAATGAAGCCTGGTTTAGAAAAGGAAGCCGTGATTATTATAGAAATAATGAAGATTATTACAGCCAGGTAAATTACAGATTAGTTCGTTATGCTGATATTTTGCTGCGCTATGCCGAAGTTTTGAACGAAACAGGAAATACGGCACAAGCTTATCAGTATGTTGATTTAGTAAGAGCCCGTGTAAACATGAATACTTTAGCAGTTGCTCATCCTGAAATAGGAAACGATCATGATAAATTTTTAGAGCGTTTAAAAACAGAGAGAGTTTTAGAATTAGCCGGCGAAAGTGTGCGTTGGGAAGATTTAAAACGCTGGGGAGATTTAAATTCTCAGGCTTCTGTTGATAAAATTGCGCTTCGTGACCCGGATTTTAAAAACTTCAAAGTGGGTAAAAATCATAGAATGCCAATTCCACAAAGTGATGTAGATAATAATCCAAATCTGGAACAAAACTCAGGATATTAAAAACTAATTTTTTAAGGGAATCAGATGTATTAGTCTGATTCCCTTATTATAAAGAACGATTGTTCATAATAACAAAATTTATAATGAGAAAAGTAAAATTGTGTCTGACATTTATGTTGGCAGGATTAGTATTGCTAAGCTGCAACAACAAAAAGAATACTACTGAAGAAAATAAAAACGAAACTGCTGCAGTTGAAAAAAGAGAAATCTGGACAAAAGATCAGGCTAATAAATGGTATGCAGAACAGCCTTGGTTAGTAGGTTCAAATTATTATCCTAGCACAGCTATAAACCAATTAGAGATGTGGCAGGAAGATACTTTTGATCCAAAAAGAATTGATCAGGAATTAGGCTGGGCAGAAAATTTAGGCATGAATGTAATGCGAGTTTACCTGCACGATTTATTGCACCAGCAAGATGCAGAAGGATTTTACAAACGCATGGATCAATTTTTAGGAATTGCAGATAAACATCATATCAAAATCCTTTTTGTTCTATTTGATTCCTGCTGGGATCCGTTTCCTGCTTTAGGAAAACAACGCGCGCCAAAACCGCACACGCATAACTCAGGCTGGGTACAGAGTCCGGGACAAAAAGTATTGCAGGACAAAACACAATATCCTCGTTTAGAGAAATATGTAAAAGAAACAGTTGCTCATTTTAAAGACGATAAACGTATTTTAGGCTGGGATGTTTGGAACGAACCAGATAACATGACAGGTCCATCTTACGAAAAAATAGAAATCAAAAACAAAGTCGATTTAATCCTTCCGCTTTTAAAAAATGTTTTTGTTTGGGCAAGAGAAAGCAATCCGTCACAGCCATTAACTTCTGGAGTTTGGGTTGGAGACTGGAGCGACGAAGCTATAATGAAACCAATGCACAAAATGCAGATCGAACAATCGGATATTGTTTCCTTCCACAATTACAACACACCTCAGGATTTCGAAAAAGTAATCAAACAATTACAGCGTTACGGAAAACCTTTATTATGTACAGAATATATGGCAAGACCAAACGGAAGTACATTTGAAGGCTTTTTACCAATCGCAAAAAAATACAATGTTGGAATGATCAACTGGGGATTTGTAGATGGAAAAACACAAACCAAATACGCATGGGACAGCTGGACGAAAACATATACTGCAGAACCAAAAGTATGGTTTCACGAAGTATTACACACAGACGGAACACCATACATAAAAGCCGAAACAGATTTAATCAGAAAAATGACATCTGAGGCGAATAAGAAATAGAATTATTGGCCACAGATTTCACAGATTAAACGGATTTCCACTGGTCAATTTTATTAAAATCAACTTAGAAAATTAAAATCAGTGAAAATCCGATTAATCCGAGGGCAATAAAACTAAATCATTTTAATCCTTTTAATCTGTGGCAAAAAAAATAATTAGTGAAAATTAGTGGAATTCGTGGCAAAAAAACATTTTAATCTTTTAGCAACATGAAAAAATACACAATAAAAAAGCTCTTTTTTCTAGCCGTAATTTTGGTTGGATTTTCAGCGAAAGCACAACAGCCAGATCCGCCGGGACAAGTAAAAGGAAATGAAAAACCAAAAAACGAAGCCTATCTTTTTGCGCACATGACGCACAACGATTACGGCAGATTGTACTATTCTGTAAGTTTGGACGGTTTACATTGGGAAAACCTCAACAACGGAAAACGAGTTTTTGAAGAATACAAAGGACATCCCGATATCTGCAAAGGCCCGGACGGAAAATATTACATCGCAGGAAATACCGGAGACGATGCAAAAAGTATCAACATTTGGGTTTCTGATGATTTAATCACCTGGAAAAAACACTCCGATTATACACCTGATTTAAAAAGCACACCAGATTATTCAAATGCTTTACAGCGAATTGGAGCCCCAAAATTATACTACGACAAAGATTCAGAAAAGTTCATTATGACATGGCACACGCCGCATCTTGATGGAACAAAAGAAGATCCTGAACGTTATTGGGCAAGCCAGAGAACACTATATGTTTTATCAAAAGATTTAAAAACTTTTGAAGGAACATCAAAACGTTTGTTCGATTGGGATATGGGAACCATTGATGTTTTCATCCGTAAAGTCGGCGATTCTTATTACGCCGTAATTAAAGATGAAACGTATCCAACTTTGTACTGGACAACCGGAAAAACCATCCGAATTGCGAAATCAAAATCCCTTTTAGGGCCTTATTCTTTGCCCCAGCAATCGATTAGTCCAAATTTTAGAGAAGCCCCAATGCTGATTCCTTCTCCAGATGATAAAATATGGTACATGTATTACGAACAATATCCGGGCGTTTCCTACGGATTATCAATTGCTGATAATTTAAACGGACCTTGGTTTCAAGCTTCAGGTTATACTTTTTTCTCAGATTGGGATAAATACAGCTTCCCTGAAAAAGTACGCCACGGCTGCATGATTACAATCTCTAAAAATGAATACGATAGTTTAGTGAAGAAATTTGGAATCACTAAAAATAAATAATGAGTTATAAGTTATGAATTATGAGTTTGGAATTAGGCGTTTGTTAGTGTTTTTTGAGTTAATACGAAACAGAGATTATTTTATCGGAAATAAATTATAATCACAATTAAACCAACTCATAATTCATAATTAATAATTCACAATTAAAAAAGGTTTGGTTAGTAAAGTTAGTGTTTGAAAATTACCAGACTATGTGGATATGGTCTGGTAATTTATTTAGTAAAGAAGAAACAGTAATAATCGAGGAAATTATTGCGTAAAACGATATAAAATGAATAAGAAAACTACAGTTCTGGTGGCGCTTTTTTTAAGCTGTCTGGTTCATGCACAATGGAAACCGCAAGGCGATAAAATCAAAACAAAATGGGCAGCGCAGGTTGATCCGAACAAAACTTTACCAGAATATCCCCGTCCGATTATGGAGCGCGCCCAATGGAAAAATCTGAATGGATTATGGAATTATGCCATTCAGGAATTTGGCAAAACAGCGCCTTCAAAATATGATGGGCAAATTTTGGTTCCGTTTGCGGCTGAATCGAGCTTATCTGGCGTAATGAAAGAAGTTGGAGCAAAAAATGAACTTTGGTACGAAACCAATTTTTCAATTGAATCAAACTGGAGCGGAAAAAATATTCTGCTGCATTTTGGAGCTGTAGACTGGAAAACAGAAGTTTTTATTAACGATATAAAAGTGGGTTCACATACTGGCGGTTACACACCATTTTCGTTTGATATTACACCTTTTATCCAAAAAGGGAAAAATCAAAAACTGGTTGTAAAAGTTTGGGATCCATCAAACGACGGCCCACAGCCAAGAGGAAAACAAGTTAAAAATCCAGAAGGAATTTGGTACACGCCCGTTACCGGAATCTGGCAGACGGTTTGGATTGAACCTGTAAATGCTAAAAACATTTCAGAATTAAAAACAACGCCAAACATCGATCAAAATACAATCAGTATTAAAGCCGATGTAAATGGAGCAGAAAAAGGTGATTTAATAGAAATTTCTGTTTTTGACGGCGGAAAAGAAATCGCAAAAGAAAAAGCCGTAGTTGGCGAAAGCAATGATATTGTTTTAAATGCTCCAAAATTATGGTCGCCGGAAAATCCGTTTTTGTATCAGACAAAAATCCGTTTAATCAGTAAGAATAAAGTCGTCGATGAAGTGAAAAGTTATTTTGCGATGCGAAAAATTTCATCAAAAAGAGATGAAAACGGAATTATGAGAATGCAGTTAAACAACAAAGATTATTTTCAATTTGGGCCTTTAGATCAAGGTTGGTGGCCAGAAGGATTGTATACTGCACCAACTGACGAAGCTTTAAAATACGATATTATTAAAACGAAAGAATTAGGTTTTAATATGATTCGTAAACATGTGAAAGTAGAACCAGAACGCTGGTACACGCATTGCGATCAGTTAGGAATTTTAGTTTGGCAAGATATGCCAAGCGGTGATGAACAACCGATTTGGCAAGATAAAAAGTATTTTGAAGGAACAGAATTACAGCGTACTCCAAAATCACAAGAAATCTATAAAAAAGAATGGAAGGAGATAATGGATCATTTGTATTCGTATCCAAGTATTGTAGTTTGGGTTCCTTTTAATGAAGCCTGGGGACAATTCAAAACCGTAGAAATTACAGAATGGACTAAAAATCATGATCCAAGTCGTTTAATAAATTCTTCAAGCGGAGGAAATCATTTTCAAACAGGTGATATTTTAGATTTACACAAATATCCAGCTCCAGAATTGTATTTGTATGATGCCAGAAGAGTTACTGTTTTAGGTGAATATGGCGGAATTGGTCTTCCGTTAGAAGGACATTTATGGAGAGCAAATGACAATTGGGGTTATGTGAAATTTAAAGACGAAGCAGAAGTTACTGCCGAATATGTAAAGTACGCTCAAATCCTTAAAAGCTTAGTAAAAACAGGATTTTCGGCAGCAGTTTACACGCAGACAACCGATGTTGAAGGCGAAGTAAACGGTTTTATGACCTACGATAGAAAAGTAGATAAAATGGATTTCAAAGCAATAAATAAAATCAATACAGAGGTTATTGATGCTTTGAATCATTAAATAGTGATTTTTTTTAAACACATAGAAACATAGGTTTTTTTAGTGTTTATATAAGGGAGTAAAAGAAACTAGTTTCCACACATAGCTTTGTGTTTTTCTTCGCGCTGCAACTTTGTCAAAGTTTCAAACTTTGACAAAGTTCTAGACAACAGCTATGTTTGTTCAAACAAGTGAAACGCCTTTTTACAGACAAAGCAAAACTATGTCCCTATGTGTTTAAAAAACCACGCCCAATAATAAAAAAACTAAAATGAAAAAATACCTAATTCTTTTTCTGCTCACAACAATGAGTTTTGCTCAGCAAAAAACATTCACAAATCCCATTTTGCCAGCAGGCGCAGACCCTTACAGCACGTATTACAAAGGATATTATTACTACACCAACACACTTGGAAATAAACTGGTTTTGTGGAAAACAAAAGATTTATCAGACATCAAAAATGCTGAAAGCAAAGTAATCTGGACACCCCCAAAAAACACCAATTATTCGGCAGAAATCTGGGCGCCGGAATTTCATATTATAAACGGAAAATGGTATTGTTATTTTGCAGCAGACAATGGCGACAACAACAATCACAGAATGTATGTTTTAGAAAATAAATCATCAGATCCGTTTAAAGGGAATTTTGAATTTAAAGGAAAAATTGCCGCCAAAACAGACAAATGGGCAATTGACGGAAATATTTTCGAACATAAAAAACAACTCTACATGATTTGGGCCGGATGGGAAGGCGACACCAACGGACAGCAAAACATCTACATCGCTAAAATGAAAAGTCCGCTTGAAATTGACGGCGATCGCGTAATGATTTCATCGCCAACAAACGACTGGGAAACGCATGGCGCATTGCATGATGACGTGAATCCGGCGCAGGTAAATGTAAACGAAGGGCCCCAGTTTTTAGAAAGAAATGGTAAAATTTTCATAGTATTTTCGGCAAGCGGTTGCTGGACAGATTTCTATTCTTTAGGATTATTAACTTTTAATGGCGGAGATAATTTATTAGATGCAAATGCATGGAAAAAATCTCCAGAACCAATCTTTAAACAATCCGATAAAAATAAAGTTTACGCACCGGGACATAATTCATTCTTTAAATCTCCTGATGGAAAAGAAGACTGGATTTTGTATCACGCCAACTCCAATCCGGGTGAAGGCTGCGGAAACAAAAGATCACCTAGAATGCAGAAAATAGATTGGGATGCAAACGGATTTCCGGTTTTAGGAGAACCTGTTAGTGAAGAAACCAAACTGGCAATTCCATCAAAATAAAACTATAAAAACTAACCAGAGGATAATATTACTTTTTCCTCGCAATGACATAAAAATGAAAAATATTCAAATCGCTGCGGTTGTTTTACTGGCACTTTTTCAATTCAATTGCAAAGACAATAAAAAAGAAAATACAACTTCAAAAGAAACTGCCGAAATAAAATCAGATTCAGTAAATACGGTTTTAGAAACTAAAAATTTCGATACCATAATCGAAGGTAAAAAAGTCAATTTATATTGGATAGAAAATAAAGGAATCAAAGCCGCTTTTACCAATTACGGCGGAAGATTAATAGGACTTTGGGTTAAGGACAAAAACGGAAAACCAACCGATGTTGTTGTTGGAATGAACAGTGCAAAAGGGTTTAAAACTTCTACCGAACCTTATTTTGGAGCGACAATTGGAAGAGTTGGAAACCGAATTGGAAAAGGGAAATTTACTTTAGAAGGAAAACAATACCAAGTTCCGTTAAATAATGGAAAAAATGCTTTGCACGGCGGTATAAAAGGTTTTCAGGATGTAGTTTGGAATGCTGAAAAAACAAACGAAAACACATTAGTTTTTACATATGTTTCGCCAGATGGAGAACAAGGCTTTCCAGGGAATTTAACTGTAAAAGTAACATATACTATTACTGATGATAATTCAATAAAAATGGAATATGAAGCGACAACGGACAAAACCACAATTGTCAATTTAACAAACCACGCCTTTTTTAATTTAAACGGAGAAGGAAGCGGCACAATCTTAAATCACGAATTACAAATTTATGCAAATGAATTTACTCCGGTTGATGAAGGTTTGATTCCGAGTGGAGAATTAAAACCCGTAAAAAATACCGTTTTTGATTTTACTTCAAAACACACCATTGGTGAAAGAATTGAAGCGAAAGATGAGCAGTTGAAATTCGGAAAAGGATACGATCATAATTATGTTTTAAATGGAACAAAGAAAAACGGACTGAATCATGCTGCAACAATTTCTGGAGATAAATCTGGAATTACAATGGATGTTTTTACAGAAGAACCAGGATTACAGTTTTACAGCGGTAATTTCATGCAGTCAAAAAACACCTTTAAATCTGGTTCAAAAGATGATTTCAGAACAGCTTTTGCTCTAGAAACTCAGCATTTTCCAGATGCTCCAAATCAGCCAAAATTTGCACCGATTGTTTTGAAAGTAGGAGAAAAATATCATACGGTTTCTTATTATCAGTTTTCGACGAAATAAGTTATGAATTATGAGTTCAAAGATTTGTCATTTCGAGGAACGAGAAATCGCACAAGAAACTCCACACAGAGAATCGTCAATCTTTGTCGAATCACTAGTGCGATTTCTCGTTCCTCGAAATGACAAAAAATGGCGATAAACTTTGCGCCCTTCGACTTCGCTCAGGGTGACATAAAATGAGAAAAAAAACTTTGTGTCCTTTGCGAAACCTTAGCGCTCTTTGCGGTAAAAAACCTTCGCAGTAAAAATCTAAAACCAATAAAAAATGAAAAAAATACTATCCCTAATAACATCACTCTGTGTCTTCGCAGCCTGCTCGCAGGAAAAAGATACCAACCAATCAAAGCCAATAGAAGTAAAACCAGTACCAGCAATTTTACTAGCCGATCCAACCATTTTTTACAACAACGGAACCTACTATTTGTACGGAACAACATCTGGAGATATTCCAAATGGAGAAGGATTTCAGGTTTATACTTCGTCAGATTTAAAAGACTGGAAAGGCTCGGTTGGAGCACAGAATGGTTTGGCTTTTAAAAAAGGAGACGCTTTTGGCGACAAAGGATTTTGGGCACCGCAGATTCTTTCGTATCAAAACAAATTTTACATGATTTATACTGCGAATGAAAATATAGCAGTTGCAACAAGCGACAGTCCGCTTGGGCCATTTAAAAGCGAATCAAAAGAACCTATTATTAAAACCGGAAATCAAATCGATCCGTTTATTTTTATTGATGAAGATGGAAAAAAATATTTGTATCATGTTCGATTAACAAACGGAAATAGAATTTTTGCAGCAGAAATAAACGATGATTTTAAAAGCATAAAACCAGAAACTTTAACAGAATGTATTTCGGGAACTATGCTTTGGGAAAACACCCAAAATGTAAGCTGGCCGGTTACAGAAGGCCCGACAGTTTTAAAACACAACGGTTTGTATTATATGATTTATTCGGCAAATGATTTCAGAAATATTGATTATGCTGTAGGTTATGCAACAAGTAAAAGTCCGCTTGGGCCTTGGGAAAAAGCGGTGGACAGCCCAATCATCAGCAGAAAAAACACCAAACAAAACGGAATTGGCCACGGCGATGTATTTTGGGATAAAGACAATAAAATGCATTATGTTTTACACACTCATTATAGTGAAAGTGCTGTTTCGCCAAGAAAAGCTGGAATTATTTCTATTGAATTTAAAGATGGAAAAATAGTGGCTGATCCTGCAAGTTTTCAGTTTCTAAAAGTTAATTATTAATTCAAAAGCCTTCAGATTTCTGAAGGCTTTTTTAGTTTTTGCGTTTCCTGTAAGGTTTCTAAAACCTTGTAGGTATTCTAAGGCAGTATATTTCAGTAAAATTTAAACCTACAAGGTTTTGGAAACCTTGCAGGAGTTGAAACCTATTTTAGGAATCTTTTTTATTTGAAAATATAAAAAATGAAAACAAGTTCGAAATCAAAGCAGCAACCATCCAGGAACGCATCCAAAAAAATAAAAAAATCGATTTATTAGAGCAGTTAATACTGGCGAGAGTTAAAGTTATAAAAAACGTTGTTGTCAGATTTTGAAGAACTTGAATTAATAATTTCCTATTATAAAACCGGACAATTCTCATTTTAATTCAAATTAATTAGCTGAGGTCCAAATTCTTCGTAGAAAATATTTTCCTGATTCACGTTTAAATTAATAAGCGCTTCATATTGGGTTTTGATAAACATTTCTGGCCCGCAGATATAATATCGGGCTTCTTCTAATAAAATAGAATCTTTGCATTTATGAAGATCAACACGACCCTGAATTACTTCATTTGAAATCACATTTTCAGGTGTTACAGCATCATAAAAAGTAAAGGTTTCCAAATGATTTGCTTCTTCTTTTAAAGCCGAAATCTGATCTTTAAAAGCGTGAACAGATTCATTTCTGCAGCCGTGAATCCAGATTGTTTTTTTATTCTGAATCGAATTTAAATTCGTTTCCAGCATGCTCAACATCGGTGTAAGCCCAACCCCGCCACTTATTAATACTAACGGATTTTCAGAATCTTTTTCTAAATGAAACAATCCTGCAGGAGAAGAAATAGAAATAACATCACCTTCAGATTTTGAATGCATGGTATTCGAAACCCATCCGTTTGGATTTGGCGCAATTCCGCTTTCTTTTTTTACCGAAATCCTGTAATATTCCGGATTAAAAGTGCTTGATAAACTATATTGTCTTGGCTGTAAAAGATTCAATTCAGGAACAAAAACCTGAACGCTGATAAACTGTCCGGGATGGAAATCGGCAATTTCTTTTCCGTCTTCTGGATAAAGATAGAAGGATTTAATTTCAGCCGATTCTTCAACAATTTTTTTAATAACGAATTTTCTCCAGCCTTTCCAACTTCCTGGTTTTGCGATATTTTCTTCGTATAAACCTTTTTCAAGATTAATCATAATATCGGCGAGTTCATAAAAAGCAACCGTCCACGCTTCAAGAATTGGTAGTGTCGCGGCTTCCCCAACAACTTCTCCAATAGAAGCGATAAGGTGTGTTCCTACGATTTTATATTGTTCCGGCTGAATATTTAGGCTTCGGTGTTTGGTTCCAATTCCTTTTAATACGCCAATTAAAACTGACGGATCTTCTATATTTTCCGCGTAAGCCAAAACGGCATTTGCCAGCGCCGATTTTTGTCTTCCGTTTGCCTGATTTCCCATATTAAACATATTTCGCAATTCAGGATGATGCTTAAACATTCTGGCATAAAAATAATTGGTAAGGTCTTCGCCGCTCGCTCGTAAAATTGGAACCGTAGCTTTAATAAGCTCTTTTTGTTGTGGATTCATTTTGAATAATTTGATTAGGATTTAAAATTGAAATTATAAGAAATAAAAGGCCTTAGAACTTATATTCGCAAATTTAATCCCACAGTATTGCTCCATTTTATGATTCAAATCATAATGGAAGAAGTTTTTTTGTTTCAAGTTTCAAGTTGAGACAAAATTATTTTTTAACACAATATATATTCTCATTTTATTCCGTAGAGACGCACAGCAGTGCGTCTACACAACGAATATCACTTTACGCATAAGACGCACTGCTGTGCGTCTCTACGATATACGTTGTGTTGATTTTTATTTTTTTTGAATTGCCTCCAGCTTTAGCTGGAGGTAAAAAAGTTATTAGAAAAGGGCTTTAGCCAAAACTTTAATATTGGGCTAAAGCCTTTCATGTTTTCATATTTTAAACCTCCAGCTAAAGCTGGAGGCAATTCATCTTTGTAAAGAATTGAATATTCTCATTTTATTCCGTAGAGACGCACAGCAGTGCGTCTACGTCTCGAATATCAAACATTGTGGTTACGTTGCGCAAGACGCACTGCTGTGCGTCTCTACAATATGCTTTGTGTTGATTTTCATTTTTTTAGAGAATTAAATATTCACATTTTATTCTGTAGAGACGCACAGCAGTGCGTCTACGCAACGTAACCCCAACGAATATCACTTTGCGCGCAAGACGCACTGCTGTGCGTCTCTACGATATGCTTTGTGTTGATTTTTATTTTTTGTTTTATAATTAATAATCAACAATCAACAATTCAAATCCGTTGTTGGTCGAAATTCTGCATTACGAAATTTCAATTTATAGTACATTTATGTTTACACATTATTTTAAGTAAATCAGCAATGAAAAATATTTTTCTTTCCATATGTTTTTTTGGTTTAATTTCCAGTGGTTTAAGTCAGGAATTGGCGAATGCTCCAAAACCTTTTGGACCGCTTCCTACGCAAAAACAAATCGACTGGCAGGAAATGGAATTTTATGCTTTTGTGCATTTTTCATTAAATACATTTACGAATAAAGAATGGGGTTACGGCGATGAATCTCCGAAATTATTTAACCCAACAAATCTTGATGTTCGCCAATGGGCGCGCATTGTGAAAGCGGCTGGAATGAAAGGAATAATTTTGGTTGCAAAACATCACGATGGATTCTGTTTATGGCCGTCGGCGTATACGGAACGTTCGGTTAAAAATTCTCCTTGGAAAGATGGAAAAGGTGATTTGGTTAAAGAATTGGCAGCAGCCTGTAAAGAATACAATTTAAAATTAGGATTATACCTTTCGCCTTGGGATAGAAACCGCGCCGATTATGGCAAACCAGAATATGTAACCTATTTCAGAAATCAGCTAAAAGAATTATTGACCAATTACGGCGATGTTTTCGAAATGTGGTTTGACGGTGCAAACGGCGGAGACGGTTATTATGGCGGAGCCAATGAAACCCGAAAAATCAATACGCTTGAATATTACAATTGGGATGAAACCTATAAATTGATTTACAAGACGGCACCTAAAACTTTGGTTTGGGGAGTTGGCCCTTCAGAAGCGCGATGGATTGGAAATGAAGATGGACGTGCCGGAAAAACAAATTGGTCGCTTTTACGTCAGAAAGATGAATTGGCAGGAAAAGTGCATTATACAGAATTTATGTCGGGTCATGAAGACGGCGAAAAATGGGTTCCGGGCGAAGCTGATGTTTCAATAAGACCGGGATGGTTTTACCATTCAGTTGAAGATGATAAAGTGCGTCCGCTGGATGAAATGGTTGATATTTATTACGAATCGGTTGGGCGAAATGCAACTTTATTATTAAATCTTCCGGTTGATAAAAAAGGTTTGGTTCACCAAAATGATGAAGCCAGATTAAAGGAATTAGTTGCAACCATAAAAGCCGATTTTAAAACGGAATTATTATCCAAAACAAAAATTGCTGCGGATAATGTTAGAGGGAATAGTTTAGAATTTTCTGCAAAAAATGTTTCTGACGAAAATAAAAATTCCTATTGGGCAACAGACGATAATGTAAAAACAGCTTCAATAACTTTTGAGTTTGAAAAACCTACAGATATAAACCGAGTTTTACTTCAGGAATATATTGCGCTTGGACAACGCGTAAAAGCTTTTAATGTTGAAGCAAAAGTTGATGGAAACTGGAAAGCCGTGGCAAATGAAACAACGATTGGTTATAAAAGAATTTTAAGAATCGACAGAGTAAAAGCTTCGGCATTAAGAATTAATATCACGGATTCAAAAGCAAATATTGTTATTTCAAATATTCAGGCTTACAACGCGCCGACTTTTGTGCGTATGCCGGAAATTCAGCGTGATAAAAATGGCGATGTAACCCTAAAATCAGAAGATGGAAATCCAGTTTATTATTCGCTTGACGGAAAAAATCCAACGAAAAAAAGTACTTTATATAAAGGAGTATTTCGGGTTAATAAAGCGGTTACTATAAAAGCCGTTGCTATTGATACTGCAGAAAATATCAGCAGTGCTGTGAAAACGGCAAAATACGGTGCATCAAAAGAAAACTGGAAAATAGTTTCGGCTTCAAGTGGAGACTTAAAATCAGCTGACCGAATTATTGACGGAAATCCAAATACAGATTGGAGTTTTGGAGGTGATGCCAATAAACTTCCGCAGGAAATAACTATTGATATGGGAAGTCTTTTAAATCTAAACGGCTTTACTTATGTACCGCAGCAAGTGGGTAATAATCTCAATTTAATCTCCAATTACGAGTTCTACACAAGTGTCGATAATGTAAACTGGACATTGCAGTCTGAGGGTGAATTCTCGAATATTAAACATAATCCTATCGAACAGGTTAAGACTTTCAAAAAAGCTAAAGCCAGATATGTTCGTTTTGTTGCCAAGTCAGCGGTAGGGAAGGGTTCAACAGTTTCTATTGCAGAAATAAACCTGATCGAAGCATTATAATTGCATTTTAATTTGTAATCTTTTTGCTTAAAGTTTCCAATTTTGTTTTTTAGCGAAGCTTACAGGTTATTAGTCGAATTTTTGATTATTTACATTATGTAATATTTAATTTTATACTAAATAATTACAACAACAGGCAAATGATTAAAGAAAGTATAAATTTCAAAGAGGCTGGAAAGTTCGAAGAAACGCGTTTTGAAAAAATACACAATGTAATTTTCGATTCGTCTAAAGAAGCTTCGATTTTAGTTGCTCAGGAAATCGCCAATATAATTCAAAGAAAAGAAGAACTAAATGAACCTTGCGTTTTAGGTTTGGCAACAGGATCTTCACCTATAAAAGTATACGAAGAATTAGTTCGTCTTCATAAAGAAGAAGGTTTAAGTTTTGAAAACGTAGTGACTTTCAACTTAGATGAATATTATCCAATGGATAAAAAAGATATTCAGAGTTACTGGTATTTCATGCACGAGCATCTTTTTAATCATGTTAATATTCTGCCTCAAAATATTAATATTCCTGATGGAAGTATCAGCAATGAAGACCTTCAGCAATATTGTATTGATTATGAAATGAAAATTAAAGCTTATGGCGGATTGGATTTTCAGCTTTTAGGAATTGGAAGAACGGGACATATCGGGTTCAACGAGCCGGGATCTCACGTTAATTCAGGAACGAGAAGCATTACATTGGATCACTTAACGCGTGTTGATGCGGCTTCATCATTTTTAGGAATTGATAATGTGCCTAAAAAAGCGATTACAATGGGAATTGGTACGGTAAAAAATGCCAAAAGAATTGTACTTCTTGGATGGGGAATCAGCAAAGCAGAAATTATAAAGAAAACAATCGAAGGTGAAATTTCATCTCGGGTTCCAGCGACGTATTTACAACAGCACAACAACACAACTTTTGTTTTAGATACCGAAGCTTCATCAGAATTAACGAGAGTAAAAACACCTTGGTTAGTAAAATCTGTAATCTGGACAGATGAATTGAAATTGAAAGCGGTGGCTTGGTTAAGTGAATTAACTAAAAAACCTTTCTTAAAGTTGACTGACAAAGATTATAATGATAATGGAATGTCAAGCGTTTTAAGCGAAGAAGGAACTGCATACAATTTGAATATTAAAATGTTCAATAAAATGCAGCAGACTATTACGGGCTGGCCAGGCGGAAAACCAAATGCGGATGATACGTACAGACCTGAACGAGCTACTCCGGAAAGAAAAAGAATTATCATTTTTAGTCCGCATCCAGATGATGATGTTATCTCAATGGGAGGAACTTTTGACCGATTGGTAGAACAAGGACACGATGTTCATATTGCATACCAGACTTCTGGAAATATTGCAGTTTCGAATCAGGAAGCTTTAAAATTTGCTGAAATTACAAAAGCATTAAATACAGATTCTGCTGAAGCTGAAAAGATTATTGACTTTTTGAAAAACAAAAAAAGTAATGATATTGATTCATTAGAAGTTAGAAAATTAAAAGGTTTGATTAGAAGAAGTGAGTCTCTTGCGGCAACAAGATATTTAGGTTTGCCGGATTCTAATGTAAACTTCCTTGATCTTCCTTTTTATGAAACGGGAACGGTAAAGAAAAATAATCTTGGTGAAGCGGATATCGAAATTATGTGTGATATCATTGAAAGGATAAAACCTCATCAAATCTACGCAGCAGGAGATTTAGCAGATCCGCACGGAACGCACAAAGTTTGTCTGGATAGTTTATTTGAAGCTTTGAAACGTTTGAAACATAAAAGTTTTATGGATGACTGTTGGGTTTGGTTGTACCGAGGTGCTTGGCACGAATGGGAAACGTACCAAATCGAAATGGCGGTTCCAATGAGTCCGGATCAGGTGCTGAAAAAACGTCACGCGATTTTCTATCACCAATCTCAAAAAGATGGTGTAATGTTCCAGGGTGATGACAGCCGTGAATTCTGGATTAGAGCAGAAGACAGAAACAGATTAACTGCAGAAAAATATCACGCTTTAGGTTTAGCAGATTATTCTGCAATTGAAGCCTTTAAGAGATATTTCTTCTAAGAAAATATTTAAAATAAAATAGACTATTTCATGTGGTTTATTTGGTTAGTTACCAAGTTTTGAAATGCAGCCGTGGTTGGCTGCATTTTTTTTATGCTTGTTTTTGAGATTTAACCGCTAAGTTTTTTTACCGCAAAGAGCGCTAAGGTTTACGCAAAGTTCGCAAAGTTTTTTTTTAGCTTTATCATTAAAAGAAGCTGAAGGACACAAAGCTGTTCGTCATTTTTTGTCACCCTGAGCGAAGTCGAAGGGCGTAAAGTTGCTCCACAAAGTATATCCTCAATAAATATTCAACACAATCTTGTCATTTCGAGGAACGAGAAATCTCCGCAAGTAGCTCGATAAAGATTGACGATTATCGTTATCGAGTTTCTAGTGCGATTTCTCGTTCCTCGAAATGACAAACCTCAACTAAAAGAAAAAACCTTTGTCAAAGTTTCAAACTTTGACAAAGGTCTCGTTATAAAAAAAGTTCGCAAAGCTTTGTGAATAAACTTTGCGAACTTTGCGTAAACCTTAGCGCTCTTTGCGGTTAAATACTATATAGAAGAATTCAAAATTCTCTGTTTCACATGATCAATATACGATCTTCCAATAACGTATCTAAGTCCTTCAATTTCAATACTGTTTCCTTCAACGGCGTCGATTTTGTCGATTGCGATCGTGTAGGAACGGTGAATTCTCAGGAAGTTTTTTTCGGGTAATAAATCTGTAAAATCAGATAAAGTGCTGTGAATGATGTATTTTCCCGTTAAGGTGTTTATTTTTAAGTAATCTTTTAGGCTTTCGATAACCAGAATTTCATTGAAGAAAATCTTCTTCATTCTTTTTTTGTCGATTTTTACGAAAATAAAAGGGCTGTCTGTGGTATTTTCTTGTGGAGAATTGGTTTTATTTTCGAGCCTTTTGCTGATTTTATTCAGCGTTTTCATTAATCTCGGAAATTCGATTGGTTTTACCAGATAATCTAAAACGTCGAGTTCGTAAGTTTCAATCGCAAACTGACTGTAAGCGCTTGTAATAACTAATAATGGTGGGTTTTCAAGACTTTTTATAAAATTAATTCCGTCAAGAACAGGCATATTTATGTCAAGAAAAATAACGTCAACTCTATTATTTTTCAGAAAATTTAAGCCCTCAATTGGATTGCTGAAAGTATCTATTACCTCAAAATTCTCAATTGGCTCTAAATAGTTTTTTATAACATTGATTGCCAATGGCTCATCGTCAATAATCAAACATTTTATCTTCATTTCTATAATCTTATGTTATTTGAGCGAAATAATCTAGCAGGTAAACTTATATACGAGGAAAAGCTGCATTTAGGTTACTTTAATCACAAGCTTCACGACAAAAATATTCTTTTTATTTTTAAATGAAAGCTTATAGTCATTTTTATTATATCCTAATTCCAGTCTTTTTTTGACATTTTCGATACCTATGCCACTTGACTTGTTAAAATTATCCTGATGCTGCGTAATTTCTGGCGTTGGGTTTGAAATCGTAAAATGCAGAAAATCTCCTTTTACTTTAAAATCAATATTAATCCTCACTTTTCCAGTGTTTTTGTTTACACCGTGTTTAAAGGCATTTTCAACAAAAGTCAATAAAATCACCGGAGAAATCTCCTTATCGTGAATATCTCCCGAAACTTCCATGTTCACTTCCAGGCGTTCATCATTTCTGATTCTTTCTAAATCCAGATAATTCTGAATACATAAAATTTCGTTTTCTAAACTTTGCTTTTTGCCACTTGTGTCATAAAGCATATAACGCATTAATTCTGAAAGTTTTAAAACAATCTTTGGCGTTTTATTCGATTTTTCTACAGATAATGAATAGATATTATTTAAAGTATTGAAGAAAAAATGCGGAGAGATCTGTGATTTCAGGAAAAGCAGTTCTGTTTCCAGTTGCGATTTCTCTAAATCGGTCACCCTTTTTTGCTCTTTTAAAAAGTCCAAAGTGATTTTGATTGCTGTAACAAAAGTGATTACGTACAATTCTCCCATCATCATATCAATGGTATAATTAAGTGTCAGCTTATCAATTGTCTGCGGACCTTCCGGCCAAACATTGTGTGTGATTAACAGATAAGTAAGATTAAATTTTACCAATACCATAATGAAAATGGCAGACAAAACGGCAAGAACATAAAGCACATATTTTTTTCGGTAAACGAGAAACGGCATGAAAATCAGAATATTCAAATAACACAACGTCATGTGAATAGGGAAACCCAGCAAATTGGTTTTTAGCGAATACAAATAGTCATTAAAATAACTTCCCCATCGAAAAGTATTAAATAAGAAATAAGTCAGCCAAAAAACCACATGATAATACAAAGGTACGCGGTATAATTTGTTAGAATTGAAATTCATAATATGAGTATGTTTTGTGACTTTTTTTGATGTTTATCTAAGTTTATGTGTTGTCCGTCTAAATAAGTTTTAATAAAAAGTCGGTTTGTTTAAATTTAAAGTTAAATTAAGGTTGTTTTATATGAAGAAAATTCTCGTGCCTGCTTTATTTGCAATTTTGGCTACAAGTTGTAAAATAAATGTAAACAAAAATAATAAACAGGAAAATATTTTTGTTAACCATGTTGATCCTTTTATAGGAACAGGTGGACACGGCCATACGTACCCTGGAGCGACAGTTCCTTTTGGGATGTTGCAAGTAAGTCCGGATAACGGAATCTCAAGCTGGGACTGGTGTTCAGGCTATCATTATTCAGATTCTATCGTTTCTGGTTTCAGTCATTTACATTTAAGCGGAACAGGAATTGGCGATTTGGCGGACATTTTATTTATGCCGACCAACAAAAAAGTCGATTTGACATTAAAAACAACTTCACGCGATCAATTACCTTATAAATCATTTTACAGTCATGTTAACGAAAAAGCAGCACCGGGCTCTTACCAAGTTTTTCTTAAGGATCCTAAAATCAATGTAGAATTAACTTCTTCACAAAGAACAGCGTATCATAAATATACGTTTACCAAAAATGATAAACAATCTGTAATTGTCGATTTAGGATTTGCCATAAATTGGGACAAAGCCTTAAAAACCGGAATTACAATTGAAGACGAATATACTATAAGCGGTTACAGATATAGCAAAGGCTGGGCAGCAAATCAAAAAGTGTTTTTTGTAGCCAAGTTTTCAAAACCTATTGCAGAATCAGTTTTATCTGCAGATAAACAAATTGTTACTGGCAAGAAAGCAGATGCAGAAAATACATCGGCACAATTATTTTTTGACACGAAAAACTCAGAGGAACTATTTATAAAAGTTGCTTTATCATCTGTAAGTGTGGCTAATGCCAAAGATAATCTGGACGGAGAAAAAGCAAATTTCGACAATACAAAATCAGAAGCCGCTTCGATTTGGAATAACGCATTAAGCAAAATTAAAGTTGAAACACCAGTAGATTCGTTAAAAACGATTTTTTATACTGCGATGTATCACGCACAAGTTGCCCCTGTAACCTATAGTGATAAAAACGGTCAATTTAGAAAAGAGGATGATCAAATTGTTACAGCAAAAGATTATACCGCTTATTCGACCTTATCACTATGGGATACTTTTAGAGCCGAAAATCCTTTATTGACTTTATTGGCGCCAGACAAAACTTCAGACATCGTAAACTCTATGTTAGCGTATTACGATACGAAAAAAATATTACCGGTTTGGACTTTATATGCGAATGAAACCAACACAATGACTGGATATCACTCGATTCCTGTAATTGTCGATGCATACTTAAAAGGTATAAAAGGTTTTGATGCCGAAAAAGCTTTCGAAGCCATGAAAGCCACCATGATGCAGGACGAACGCGGTTTAAATTTCTACAAAAAATACGGTTATATACCTTATAATTTATTAGACGAATCAGTTACAATTACTTTGGAATATGCTTACGACGATTGGTGTGTAGCGCAAATGGCAAAAGCTTTAGGAAAAAATGCTGATTACGAATTTTTCTTAAAACGTTCTCAGGCATACCAATATTTATTTGATCCGAAAACAGGATTCATGAGAGGAAAATCAGATGATGGAAAATCATGGAACGAGCCTTTCGACCCAAAACATTCTAACCACAGAGAACACACTGATTATACCGAAGGAAATGCCTGGCAGCACAGTTGGTTTGTACCGCAAAATGTTGATAATTTAATTTCGATTCACGGTGGAAATGAAACTTTTACAAAACGTTTAGAGCAACTATTTACCGAAAGTTCAGAAATTACAGGAAACAATGTTTCGGCAGATATTTCGGGACTAATTGGGCAATATGCACACGGAAACGAACCAAGTCATCACATCGCATACATGTTCAACCATGCAGGACAGCCTTGGAGAACGCAATATTGGGTACGACATATTTTAGATACGCAATACAATACAACACCAAACGGATTAAGCGGAAACGAAGACTGCGGACAAATGTCGGCTTGGTATGTTTTCAGTTCAATGGGATTATACCCAATGAATCCGGCTTCGGGAGAATATGAAATTGGAAGTCCGATTTTCGAGAAAGCAACCATTAATCTTGAAGGCGGAAAAACGTTTGTAATTGAAGCACAAAATGTTTCAGACAAAAACTTTTACATTCAGTCGGCAACTTTAAACGGAGTCGAATTCAATCAAACAGCAATCACACATCAACAGATTTTAAAAGGCGGGGTTTTACATTTTGTAATGGGACCTCAGCCAAATAAAAACTGGGGAACAAAAAAATAAAACAAAAACGTAACTAACCTACTAACAAATATATTTAATGGATATTATTGACGTATCGATAATCGTAGCTTACATTCTGCTCTCAGTGAGTATCGGAATCTGGATTTCAAGAAAAGCAAAACAAGGATTGGATGATTATTTTCTTGGCGGAAAAACAATCAAATGGTATTTTTTAGGTCTAAGCAACGGATCTGGAATGTTTGATGTTTCCGGAACTTCCTGGATGATTGGGGTACTTTTTCTGTACGGAGTAAAAAGTTTCATGTTCATGTGGCTTTGGCCAATTTGGAACCAGATTTTCGTAATGATGTTCCTCGCAGTCTGGATTAGAAGATCAAAAGTAATGACAGGTTCTGAGTGGATTTTAACCCGCTTTGGAAGCGACAGAGCCGGAAAAGCATCACATATTATCGTGGCTATTTTTGCCATTATTTCCACAATTGGTTTTATCGCTTATTTCTTTGAAGGAATCGGAAAATTTGTAACCATTATTCTTCCGTGGGATTTAGCGCTTCATTATGGCGATATGATTTTATTAACTTCAGAGCGTTCTTATGCGTTAATCATCATCTTTTTAACTACGATTTACACTGTAAAAGGCGGAATGTTTTCTGTAGTTGCGACAGAAGTTGTACAATATTTAATCATGATTGTAGCCGGAGTTTTAATTGCCGGATATGCTTTTGTTAATTATACTGATATTCAGATAAATTCGGTTATTACCGAGGAGTGGAAAAATGTTTTCTTCGGATGGCAGTTTGAAACCCAATGGAGTGATAAATTCCAAACCTTCAATAATTTAATTGATTCTGAAGGTTACAAAATGTTTGGAGCTTTCATCGGAATGACTTTGTTTAAAGGATTTTTTGCAAGTGTCGCAGGGCCAACACCAAGTTACGATTTACAAAGAGTTCTTTCAACTAAATCTGTAAAAGAAGCAGCTTATATGAGCGGTTTCACCAACTTAATTTTATTCATTCCAAGATACTTATTAATCACAGGAATCGTAGTAATTGCATTGGTAAACTTAGCACCAGAATTAAATGCCAACACAGGTTTAACCGGAGCTGATTTAGAATTATTAATGCCAAAAGTGGTCAATTTATATATTCCGGTTGGAATAAAAGGAATTCTTTTAGCAGGTTTATTAGCCGCATTTATGTCGGGATTCTCAGCTTTCGTAAATGCAGGACCGGCATATATTGTAAACGATATTTATAAAAAATACTTTAAACCAGTTGCTACAAATGCACATTATATTAAAGTAAGTCAGATTTCATCTTTCCTTGTAGTTGGTTTAGGTGTTTTCATGGGATTCTTCGCTGATTCTATCAACTCTCTAACACTTTGGATTACAAGTGCTTTATACGGAGGTTACGTTGCCGCAAATTTCCTAAAATGGATTTGGTGGCGTTTTAACGGATGGGGTTATTTCTGGGGAATGTTCGCCGGATTAATTGTTGCTTCTTTACAATTTGCTTTAGGTCAGGCCAAAGGAAGTTTAACCGAAGGATCATTTTTATACGATTTAGCACAAGTACAAGCGATTTACTTGTTCCCAATAATATTTGGTTTCTCTATTTTAGGATGCGTTTTAGGAACATTCTTAAGCAAGCCAACAGATATGGAAGTTTTAAAATCATTCTACGCAAACGTAAGACCTTGGGGATTCTGGGGTCCGGTTTATAAAGTATTAAAGTCAGAAGATTTTACTTTCGAAAAAAACAATGATTTCTGGAGAGATATGATGAATTGCGCGATAGGAATTGTGTGGCAGTCGAGCATGATTTTGCTTCCGATATTCTTTATTATCAGAGATTATCCAAAAGCAATTACGGCTTTGATTGTGTTTTTAGTAGCAACTACGATATTAAAATTCACATGGTTAGATAAGGTTAGAAAAATCGAAGACTAAGATAACGTTTGTCATTTCGACTGAAAGGAGAAATCGCACTCGTAAATCGACAAAGATTGACGATTTAGATTGAGGAATTCCTAGTGCGATTTCTCGTTCCTCGAAATGACAAGATTGAGAAAAATTAAACACATAGAAACATAGGTTTTAAATGTATATAAAAGAATACAAAAAGAAACTAGTTTCTAACACATAGTCCCGATAGCTATCGGGATAAGTTAATACAAGTGAAACGCCTTTAAGCGGTTTTCAAAAACTATGTTCTTATGTGTTTAAACAAATGACAAAAGTGAGAGAATAAAACAAACAATAAAAAACAAAAAAAATGAGCAGTATTCCTTGGCAAGACAGACCCGAAAACAGTAACGATGTAATGTGGAGATATTCTGAAAATCCAATTATCGACAGATATGCAATACCATCATCAAACAGTATTTTTAATAGTGCTGTAGTTCCTTTTGGAGATGGTTATGCGGGAGTTTTCAGATGTGATAACAAAGCGGTTCAAATGAATATTTTTGCCGGCTTTAGTAAAAACGGAATCGATTGGGACATTAACCACGAACCAATCGTAATGCAGTCTGGTAATACAGATATGATCGAATCTGCTTATAAATACGATCCGCGTGTGGTTTTCATCGAAGACCGTTACTGGATTACGTGGTGTAATGGTTACAATGGACCAACTATTGGTATTGGATATACTTTTGACTTTAAAGAGTTTTTTCAATGCGAAAATGCGTTTTTACCATTCAACAGAAACGGAGTTTTATTCCCTCAAAAAATAAACGGAAAATACGCAATGTTAAGCCGTCCAAGTGATAACGGACATACGCCATTTGGAGATATCTGGATCAGCTACAGTCCTGATATGAAATATTGGGGAGAACATAGATTGGTAATGAAACCAACTCCATTTGAAGACAGCGCATGGCAATGTACAAAAGTGGGAGCAGGGCCAATTCCTATTTTAACAAACGAAGGCTGGCTGATGATCTACCACGGAGTTATCAATACCTGCAACGGTTTCCGTTATGCAATGGGTTCAGCACTTTTAGATGTTGATTCGCCAGACAAAGTAAAATACAGAACACAACCATATTTATTAGGCCCGGCAGAAATTTATGAAATGGTAGGAGATGTGCCAAATGTTGTTTTTCCATGTGCCGCTTTACACGATGCAGAAGAAGATAAATTAGCCGTTTATTATGGTGCAGCAGATACTGCCGTAGCCATTGCATTTGGTAAATTAAGTGAAGTAATTCAGTTTACAAAAGATAACAGTTTATAGAAAAAGCATGCGTTTAAAAATTCAATGGTTAACAGTTGTTTTAGTTTCTTTTTCGGTTGCGGGATTTTCTCAATCGAAGAAAAATACCATTATTCCTAAAACATACGTTGCGTCAAAAACAACAAATTCAATTACAATTGACGGAGATGAATCTGATGGTGCATGGAGTAAAGCAGACTGGACTGATCTTTTTGAAGATATAGAAAACGGCATTAAACCCAAATATGCAACAAAGGTTAAAATGCTTTGGGACGAAACCAATTTTTATATTTTAGCAAAGATGGAGGAACCGCACGTTTGGGCAAATTTAAAACAGCGTGACACCATTATTTTTTACAACAATGATTTCGAAGTTTTTATAGATCCCGACAGCGACACTTTTAACTATTACGAATTAGAAATAAACGCCTTGAACACTGCTTGGGATCTATTTTTATCAAAACCTTATAGAGAAAATGATCTCGTAGTTTTAAACGACTGGAATATTCCGGGTTTAAAATCGGCAGTTAAAGTTCAGGGAACGCTTAATAATCCAAATGATATTGACCAAGGCTGGACTTTAGAAATGGCGATTCCGTGGGCATCTTATAAAACCTCTTATTTTGATCAAAATGTACCTGTAGATAAATTTTGGAGAGTTAATTTCTCAAGAGTAAACTGGCAGCATTCCCTTGTTGACGGCAAATACGAACGCAAAAAAGACGCTGACGGAAAATTTCTGCCGGAATACAACTGGGTTTGGTCGCCAATGGGTGTCATTAATATGCACGAACCTGAAAAATGGGGCTATGTTTATTTTTCTTCAAAAGAAGGAAAAGATACCTTTACAATTCCGCAGGACGAAAAAGTAAAATGGGAACTTTACAATTTGTACAGAGCCCAAAAAGAATATTTTCAAAAGAATAAAGTTTGGGCAAAATCACTGGCGAATCTAACAAAAAAAAACATCAGTATTGATAATAAAGTTTTAAAACCTATCTTAGAAAATCATTCCAGCGGATATAATATTTCAGTAAAAAGCCCTTTTTCGAATCAAACATTTGTGATAAAAGAGGACGGGAAAATAATAGCAAAATAAACCACAAAACCACTATGAAACTACCAAAACTATTACTTTTTTTACTGGCATTCAGCATTTTTTCGTGTGCCAAAAAAGAAGAAACTACCTCATTTAAATTTGCAGTCTGGACAACCGCAGATGCCAAAAAATCAGACGCAGATTATACCAAAGAATTCAAAAAATACAAAGACGGCGGAATCGACGAAGTATTAATCAATACGACTACAGATCCGAAACTTTTAAAAAGATTAGTGCCTCTTGCCACAAAAGAAGGCCTAAAAGTTCACGCCTGGATTATGGCCATGAACAGACCAAATGATTCAGTTGCGTTACAACATCCTGAATGGTATCAGGTAAGTAAAGAAGGAAAATCTTGTTTTGATAATCGTCCGTATGTGGATTATTACCAATGGTTATGTCCAACCAGAAAACAATCAAGAGAACACGTTTTACATTTAGTTGAAGAATTAGCAAAAGTTGACGGAATTGAAAGTGTTCACTTAGATTATATTCGTTTTCCGGACATCTTTTTACCAATCAGCTTATTGCCAAAATACAACTTGGTTCAGGATGTAGAATTACCTCAATTTGACTTTTGTTATTGTGACGAATGTGTAAAAGCATTCGAAAAAATCCATCATAAAAATCCAAAAGAAAGCCACAACACTTCTATCGATATGGAGTGGAAAAACTTCCGTTTAAACGCGATAAAAGCCGTTGTTGATGATGCCTATAAAATTGCACACAAACACAACAAGCAATTAACGGCAGCCGTATTTCCTTATCCTGAAATGGCAGACCACATGGTACGTCAGCGTTGGGACAAATGGAATATCGACGAAGTATATCCAATGATTTACCATAGTTTTTACAATGAAGAAATTGACTGGGTTGGTTATGCCACAAAACAAGGTGTTGCCGATTTAGAAGATAAGAAAACGAAAATCAATACAGGAATTTATATTCCGGGATTGAAAAATGATAAAGAGCTAAAACAAGCTATTTTAGAAGCAAAAGAAAATGGAGCCGTAGGAGTTTCATTTTTTGACGGAAATGCATTGTCTGAAAGTAATTTAAAGACAATCAAAGAAACAAAAGCAAGTTTAAAGTAATATTTTTAAACACATAGAAACATATATTGATAATTCAACTTTGTCAAAGTTTTAAACTTTGACAAAGTTCAGGCGATAAAGCTATGTTCGTTGATGCAAGTGAAACGCCTTTTATTCGGTTCTAAAAGCTATGTTCCTATGTGTTTAAATAAAACTAAAAGTAAAAAAGCATGTCAAATAGAAGAGACTTTATCAAAAAAGCAGCTTTAGGCGCAGCAGCCGTAAGTTCTGTAGGCTTTAGCGGATTTGCAAAAGAGAAAGAAAATGAAAAAGAAGGCGCATTAGAATTTCCTTCAAAAAAAGTAAAAAAGCCAGTTGTTATTTCAACCTGGAATCACGGTTTACCTGCTAATAAAGAAACCTGGGAACAATTAAAAGCCGGAAAACCAGCTCTGGATGCCATTGAAGCCGGAATGAAAATTCCAGAAGCAGATCCAAATGTGCGAAGTGTAGGTTACGGCGGATATCCGGATCGCGAAGGAAAAGTAACCCTTGATGCCTGTATTATGGATCACAACAGCAATTGCGGTTCAGTTTGTTTTTTACAGGGAATTATGCACCCAATTTCTGTAGCAAAAAGAGTATTGCAAAATACACCACACGTAATGCTTGCCGGACAAGGTGCATTGCAATTTGCATTATCAGAAGGATTTAAAGAAGAAAATTTACTAACTCCGGAATCTGAAAAAGACTGGAAAAAATGGCTGGAAGATTCAAAATACAAACCAGTTATTAATATAGAAAATCACGATACTATAAGCATGCTAATGTTAGACCAGGATGGAAACCTTTCTGGTGGCTGTACTACTAGTGGTGCGGCCTGGAAAATGCACGGACGCGTCGGTGACTCCCCAATAATCGGCGCGGGTCTTTTTCTGGATAACGAAGTTGGCGCTGCAGCGGCAACAGGTTTGGGCGAAGCTGTAATTAGAACCGCAGGAAGTGCGATGGTTGTTGAATTAATGCGTCAGGGGAAATCTCCTTATGATGCGTGTAAAGAAATTACAGAGCGTATTTACAACAAACACAAAAACCACAAAGACATGGAATATCTGCAGGTTGGTTTTATTGCTTTAAATAAAAACGGAGAACATGCAGGTTACAGCCTTAGATCTGGATTTAATTATGCCGTTTCTGATGATGAAAAAGGACACAGAATGGAAGATGCGAAATTTAAAATGTCGTGGGATAAATAAAAATACTATGCGGGAACTTTGTCAAAGTTTTAAACTTTGACAAAGTTGAATCGCGAATAAATTTTAAACACATAGATACATAGATTCTTCTCTCACAATCTATCCCGATACTAATCGGGGCTATGTGTTCAAACAACAACAAAGAATGAAAACAACAATATCCATATTAACCTTATTACTTTCAGTATTATCTGTTAACGCTCAGGAAAAAGTTCCGTTTTGGCAGAATGAAAAAATCAATGAAGATAATAGAGAGCCCATGCACGCCGCCTATTATGTTTTTGAAAATGAAGCATTAGCTGCTAAAAACGAATGGAGACAATCTAAAAATTACTTAGATATTAACGGAGCCTGGAAATTTAAATATGTGGATAATCCGGCAGCACTTCCAAAAGATTTTGAGAAAACTAATTTTAACGATAATGCCTGGGATAATTTTAAAATTCCGGCAAGCTGGGATGTAAACGGTTATGGATATCCGGTTTACGTAAATACAACTTACGATTTTGATTATTTAATGGCGCCGAATCCGCCTTTTGTGCCAACAAAATATAACCCGACAGGAGTTTACAGAAGAGAAATTACAATCGATAAATCTTGGGAAGGAAAAGATATTTTTCTGCATATCGGAACAGCAAAATCAAATTTAACCGTTTGGGTAAATGGTGTTTATGTAGGTTATGGTGAAGACGGAAAATTACCATCTGAATTCAAATTAAATAAATATGTAAAAACTGGAAAAAACACCATCGTTTTACAAGTGATGAAATGGAATGACGGTTCGTATTTAGAATGTCAGGACATGTGGAGAATGAGCGGAATTACGCGTGATTCTTATTTAGTTGCGAGAAATAAAGCCCATTTAAATGACTTCGAAATTATTCCTGATTTAGATGCTAATTACATAAACGGAAGTTTAAAAATCACAACTCAATTCTCTGATTTAGATAAAAAAGACACCTATACTTTAGACGTTCAGTTAAAAGATGGTGACAAGATTATAACCTCAAAAGTTATTTCCGCTTTAAGCGAAAAACAAACATTTGATTTCGCCGTAGAAAATCCGAAGAAATGGAGCGCAGAAATTCCGAATTTATATCAGGTACGTTTTATTTTAAAAGATAAGAAAGGAACTGTAATTGAAGTTATCAATCAAAATGTTGGTTTTAGAAAAGTAGAAATTAAAGGCGGACAGCTTTTAGTAAATGGAAAAGCGATTTACATAAAAGGTGTAAACCGTCATGAAGTTGACCCAATTACAGGACAAACCATTTCAAGAGAAAGAATGGAGCAGGATATTAAATTGATGAAAGAATTTAATATCAATGCGGTGAGAATGTCGCATTATCCAAACGATGAATATTTCTACGAATTATGCGATAAATACGGAATTTATGTGGTCGATGAAGCTAACATAGAATCACACGGAATGGGTTATGATATTACCAAAACTTTAGGTAATAAACCAGACTGGGAATTAGCACACATTCAGCGTATGCAGCGAATGATCGAAAGAGATAAAAATCATACTTCAATCATTATCTGGAGTATGGGGAACGAAGCCGGAAACGGTTACAACTTTTACAGAGGATATTTGTGGATTAAAAACCGTGATAAATCAAGACCAATTCAATACGAAAGAGCAACTGCGGGAGCGTGGGACGGAAAAGATTTAAAATTCGAATGGGATTCTGATATTATCGATCCAATGTACAGTTCTCCAAACAAAATGGAAGAATATATTTTGGCAAACCCAAATCCGTCAAGACCTTATATTCAGTGCGAATATGCACACGCAATGGGGAATTCGATGGGGAATTTTAAAGATTATTGGGATGTCATTCGTAAATATCCAAACTTTCAGGGCGGTTTCATTTGGGATATGATCGATCAATCGGTTTATAAAAAACTGGATAACGGAACTACGATTTTAGCTTACGGAGGAGATTTTGGCCCAAAAGATGTAAAAAGCGATAACAACTTTGTGAACAACGGTGTATTTACTGTAGACAGAAAACCAAATCCGCATGCTCTTGAAGTGCGAAATGTGTATCAAAATATCCTGACTTCCTGGGAAAATCAGGAAACGGCTACAATAAAAGTTTACAATGAATTTACGTTTAAAGATTTAAGCAACGTAACTTTGCATTGGACCTTAATTTTAGACGGAGTGAAAGAAACGACAGGCGTTATCGATTATTTAGCAATCGATCCAACACAATCAAAAACCTATACATTGCCTATTAAATTAGGCGATAAAAAATTTCAGGAAGCTTTTATAAACATAAGCTATCAGTTAAAACAAGAAGAACCATTTTTACCAAAAGGTTTCGAAATTGCGACAGAACAACTGGCATATAAAGGAACTTGGAAAAATGATATTAAAATCGAAAGCGCTTCAAAAATTACGGTGGAGAAAAAAGCTAATGCAACGGTTTTCAAAAGTGATAAAGCAGAGATTTCTTTCGACAAAAAAACAGGATTTATCAGCGGTTATTCCTTCAATAATCAGCCTATTATAAAAGATGGATATCAATTGCGCCCAAATCTTTGGAGAGCACCAAACGATAATGATTTTGGCGCTAATTTTCAGATAAACTTAAAAGCTTGGAAAGAGGCAACAGAAAATCCAACTTTGGTAAACTGGACATTTACTCCAGCAAAAGACAATAAAATTCTGGTAAAAGCAACGTATAGTTTGCCGCAGGTTTCTTCGACTTTAGAATTGAATTATGAATTAAACGGAAACGGAGAATTAGTCGTAAAAGAAGTTTTAAATATTGATAAAAATAAAGAACAGCCTATTTTACCAAGATTTGGAATGGAAGTAATTGTTCCGAGAGATTTTAGCAATATGACCTATTACGGAAGAGGTCCGCACGAAAATTATATCGACAGAAATTATAGTTCAAAAGTGGGATTGTATACACAAACCGTTTCAGAACAATATTATCCATACATCCGCCCGCAGGAAACAGGAAATAAAACAGATGTACGTTTCTTAGAATTATCGGGAGATAAATTGAAATTAACCGTAACATCTGACGAATTATTGGCCGTAACCGCTTTACATTTTTTAAATGAAGATTTAGACGACGGATTGCAAAAAGACCAAAGACACGCTGCCGAATTGAAAGAAAGAGATTTAACGAGTTTAAAAATCGATTCTAAACAAATGGGAGTTGGCGGAATCGACAGTTGGCAGGCTTGGCCTATGGAAAAATATCTTTTGAGAGGAAAAAATTATCAATATCAATTTAAAATAACACCATCTTTAAAATAATAATTATGAGATCATTAAAACCCTTATTCGTCTTAATCTTCTTAACTGTTTTAAGTTTGGGTTACAGTCAGAAAAAAGTTTTTACTGCAAAAGACATTCAAATTATTCCGAAACCAAATCAAGTTTTGATTCAATCTGGAAGTTTTGAGTTTTCTAAAAATACCGTTTTTGTTGCCAATACTGATTTTCAAAAAGATATTTCAAACGCTTTAATCAACAAATTTGAAACTGCAGCAGGCTGGCGACCAATTTTGGGCGTAAAAGCACCGCAAAACAATTTTGTTCAGTTTAAAACAGATCCAAATCTGCATAAAGAAGCTTATAAAGTTGAGGTAAACAATAATATAATCACAATTACTGCTAAAGGAAATGCCGGTTTTATCTACGGATTAGAAACGATTAGACAATTACTTCCTACGGCTATTGAAAGCACTTATGCAATTTCATCTGCAAAATGGCAGATTCCGAATGTTGTGATTACAGACGAACCGCGTTTTCAATGGAGAGGTTTAATGCTGGATTTATCGCGTCATTTCTTCGATAAAAATTATATTCTGGCAACCATCGATCGTTTGGCAATGCACAAAATGAACGTTTTGCATTTGCATTTAGTAGACGATCAGGGATGGAGAATTGAAATTAAGAAATATCCTAAACTTACAGAAGTTGGAGCATGGAGAGTGAATCAGGAAAATGTTGCATGGAATGCCAGATTAGCTACAAATCCTGATGAAAAAGGAACTTACGGAGGATTTTTTACACAAGAAGAATTAAAAGAAATCGTAAAATATGCAGCTTCTAAAAACATCGAGGTAATTCCTGAAATCGAAATGCCGGCACACGTAAGTTCTGCCATTGCAGCTTATCCGGAATTGGCTTGTTTTGATCAGCGTATCGGCGTTCCGTCTGGCGGAGTTTGGCCTATTACAGATATTTATTGCGCAGGAAAAGAATCTACATTTGAATTTTTACAGAATGTATTAGACGAAGTAATGACGATTTTTCCATCAAAATACATTCATATTGGAGGCGACGAAGCGACAAAAACCAATTGGGATAAATGTCCAAACTGCCAAAAAAGAATGAAAGATTTAGGGTTGAAAAATTCAACGGAACTGCAAAGTTATTTTGTAAAACGTATTGAAAAATACATCAATTCTAAAGGTAAAAAAGTTATAGGCTGGGATGAAATTGTAGAAGGCGGTTTAGCTCCAGAAGCAACTGTAATGAGCTGGAGAGGAACAAAAGGCGGTATTGAAGCGGCAGATCAAGGTCACGATGTAATTATGACTCCGGAATCTCCTTGTTATTTTAATTTTTATCAAGGCCCTCAAAATGAAGAACCATTGGCTTTTGATGCTTATAATCCTTTAAATAAAGTATACGAATTTGAGCCGATTGTGCCTACAATGTCACCTGCAGAAGCAAATCATGTTTTGGGCGGACAGGCTAATTTATGGGCAGAATATCTTTCGGGACCAAAGGATTCTGAATATATGATTTTTCCAAGACTGGCGGCTATGGCTGAGGTTTTATGGAGTTCAAAAGAAAGCCGAAACTGGATTGATTTTACAACCAGACTGAAACCGATGTTAAATCGTTACGATTATTTGGGAATCAATTATGCAAAAAGTGCTTATTTGGTAACTTCTTCTTCAACAGCAAATTTGGCTAATAAACAAGTGAGTGTGTCTTTGCAAAATGAATTCCCAAATCCGGATATTCGATATGTTTTAGGCGATGGAAATATTGATCATCATGCTTCAAAATATATGATTCCGCTTGATTTTAAGCAAACAACAATCTTAAAAGCTTCGCTGTTTCAGGACGATAAACCAATAGGTAAAGTATTTACTGATACGATTATTTTCCATAAAGCTTTTGCACAAAAAGTAAAATATTTAACGCCTTATAATGATAATTATAAAGGTGATGCTAATACAATGGTCAACACAATTCGAGGAAGCAAAAACTTTCACGACGGACAATGGCAGGCGTGGCTTGTTAATGATATGGAATTGGTAATCGATTTTGAAAAACAGGAAAGCGTTGAGCAGGTAATCGTAGGAGCTTTAGAAAGTCAGGGAGCCGGAGTTAATTTTCCTGTAAAAGTGAAAGTTTTGGTTTCTAATGATGGAATCAAATACCAGGAAGTTGGTAAAGTATCACGTCCGTATGCTCCAAATGTGACTTCGGAATTGAAGGATTTCAAAATCAATTTTGGAAAAGTTAATACACGATTTGTAAAAGTAATCGCTTATAACCTTAAGAAAAGCCCGAAAGGGGAAAGTTCTTGGTTGTTTGTGGATGAGATTTTAGTGAATTAAAACTTAGCACGTTTCGAACTTTGTCAAAGTTTTAAACTTTGACAAAGTTCAGGTTAAGTCTGTCATTCCGAGGAACGAGGAATCGCACTAGTTTATCGACAAAGATTGTCGATTTGCTTTGAGGAATTCCTAGTGCGATTTCTCCTTTCGTCGAAATGACAAAAAATACGCATAAGCTTTGTCAAAGTTTAAAACTTTGACAAAGTTGTGAAGCAAGGACACTTTGTCGCAATATCTTAAATGTGATTTATACAATTAAACAAAGAACAAAAACAAAAAACTATAAATAGAATAAAGATGAAAAGAGGAATATTCATAATCGCGTTATTATTTTCCGTTCAAATGTTTTCGCAGGCCATTTATGAAGATGAGCGTTATGTACCGGAAACGGATCCGTTGGTGTTGAAAAATTTAGAAGCATGGCAAGGCAAAAAGTTTGGATTATTAATGCACTGGGGAACATACAGCCAATGGGGAATTGTAGAATCATGGTCAATATGCCCTGAAGATTATGGATGGTGCGAACGTAAAAAAGGAAGCAATCCTGCCAATTATAATCAATATGTAAAAGATTATGAAGGTTTGAAAAAGACTTTCAACCCAACCAAATTTGATCCCACAAAATGGGCAAAAGCGGCAAAAGCAGCGGGAATGAAATACATGGTTTTTACCACCAAACACCATGATGGATTTAATATGTACGATACTAAATATTCTGATTATAAAGTAACAGACAAAGATTGTCCTTTCAGCACAAATCCAAAAGCCGATGTTGTGAAAGAAGTTTTCAATGCTTTTAGAGCTGAGAATATTTCAACTGGCGCCTATTTCTCTAAACCAGACTGGCATAACGAAAATTACTGGGATCCATATTTTCCACCTTTCGACAGAAACGTAAATTACGATCCGTCGTTATATCCGGAAAAATGGCAGAAATATGTTGATTTCACGCACAACCAAATTTTAGAAATCCTTACCAATTACGGTAAAGTAGATATTTTATGGCTTGACGGAGGATGGGTTAGAAAAAGAGATCAGCAAAACTTAAAAGAAAACTACGACGAGAAATTTGCTGAAAACGAATCTAAAAATGGATTCATCAAACACAGAGTTGTAGATCAGGATCCAAAAATGGACGAATTGGTAGTGAAAGCACGCCAAAAACAACCAGGATTAATTGTGGTTGACAGAGCGGTTCACGGAAAAAACCAAAATTATTTAACTCCAGAAGGTCGTGTTCCGGCAAAAACATTACCTTATCCTTGGGAATCTTGTATTACTTCTGGCGGCGGATGGTCGTATACTCCAGATGCAAAATACATGACGGGAAGACAAGGAATTCATATGTTGGTTGATATTGTTGCAAAAGGCGGAAATCTATTATTAAACGTTGCACCAAGTCCGGAAGGAGAATGGCAGCAAGGTGCTTATGATTTGTTACAAGCTTACGCAGACTGGATGAAAGTAAACAGTGTTGCGATTTATGATACTAAACCAATCGAGCCTTTTAAAGAAGATAATATCTGCTTTACACAAAATAAAGCCGGAAATGTATTTGCTTTTTATTTAGCAAAAGAGGGAGAAGATAAAATTCCTGCAAGCGTTACAGTGAAATCGATCAGCCCTAAAAAAGGAACAAAAATTACAATGTTAGGTTCTAAAACTTCTTTAAAATGGACAAAAGAAGGAAATGGATTTAAAGTTGTAATTCCGGAAAGCCTTAGAAATAATTTACCTGCAAAAGAAGCATGGACTTTAAAAATAGAAGCTATTAACAGATAAGAATATGTTTTCAATATCAAAAAAATTAATTTTAAAAACAGCATGCAGCTTTTGCATGCTGTTTTTTAGCATCACAAGTTTTGCACAACAACCGGCAGATTATGTGAATCCGTTTATTGGGACTTCCAATTTTGGAGCTGCTTTTCCGGGACCAATCGCGCCACGCGGAATGGCAAGTATAAGTCCGTTTAATGTTGCCGGAGTAAAAAATACTCCAATGGAGAAAGACAGTCAGTGGCTTTCGAATCCATATGTAAACGAAAATACCTTTTTAACCGGATTTAGTCAGGTTAATTTAAGCGGTGTAGGTTGTCCTGAATTAGGTGTTATTTTATTGATGCCAACAACCGGAAATCTGGAAATCGATCATTTAAAATATGGATCGACGTATTCTAATGAAGTCGCAAAAGCCGGATATTACAGCGTTGACCTCAAGAAATATAAAGTTAAAGGAGAATTTACGGCTTCAAAACGAGTTGGAGTAAGCAGATTCTCTTTCCCGAAAGGGCAGTCGAACATTTTGATAAATCTTGGTTTAGGATTAACGAATGAAGAAGGTTCGATGATTAAAGTTGTTTCTTCGACAGAAATTGAAGGAATGCGTTCCGTTGGTTCGTTTTGTTACAATAGTCCGGAAGATGCTTATCCGGTTTATTTTGTAGCCAAGTTTTCTAAACCTGCTGAAAAATTCGGCGTTTGGAAAAAACCTTCTAAATACAACGGTGTTGAAGCACAATGGATGTCAGGATATAATGGCAAGGCAAGAATAATGAAAAATACAATCAAAACAGTAGTTGGCGATAGTATTGGAAGTTATTTCAGCTACAAATTCGACAAACAAGAAACGGTTGAAGTTAAAATTGGAATTTCGTATGTAAGCATCGAAAATGCCAGAGAAAATTTAGAAAAAGAAACCGGAGATAAATCGTTTGATGCCGTTTATAAAGACACTTACAAAGAATGGAACGACGAACTTTCGAAGATTTTAGTCGAAGGCGGTTCAGAAGATGATAAAACAATTTTCTACACAGCTTTATATCATACGTTAATTCACCCGAATACTTTAAATGATGTAAACGGAGAATATCCGCAGATTAAAAGAACCAAGATTGGTAAAACCGATGGCACGCGTTATACCGTATTTTCATTATGGGACACGTATCGAAACATGCATCCGTTAACCTCTTTAGTTTATCCTAAGCAACAATCGGATATGATAAAAAGCATGTTGAAAATGTACGATGAAAACGGCTGGCTGCCAAAATGGGAATTAAATTCTACAGAAACATTTACAATGGTAGGAGATCCGGCAAGTATCGTTATTGTTGATGCCTGCCTAAAAGGAATTCAGGATTTTGATGTTTACAAAGCCTATTATGCCATGCTTAAAGGTGCAGACCAAATTGAAAATAATCCGCTGCGTCCGGGGCTTAAAGAATATATAGAAAAAGGATATTTATCGACTAATTATCCCGGACCTGTTTCTACAACGCTGGAATACAATACTTCAGATTATGCGATTTCACTTTTAGCAAAAGCTTTGGGTGAAAAAGAAGATTATAAACGTTTTGCTAAACGTTCATTATCGTACCAAAAATTATTTGACAAAAATTTAAAATTACTCCGTCCAAGAATTGCTAACGGAAATTGGTACGAACCTTTTGACCCGGAAGCAGGATCTAATTTTGAAGCAAATGTTGGTTTTATCGAAGGAAATGCGTGGCAATATGCTTTTATGGTTCCGCATGATATCAAAGGATTGATGAAATTAATGGGCGGTGATAAACCTTTCACAGATCAATTACAAAAAGTTTTTGATACCAAAAAATTTGATATGGCAAACGAGCCGGATATTGCTTATCCCTACTTATTCAATTATGTAAAAGGCGAAGAATGGAGGAGTCAGGAACTGGTTAAAAAACTGGTACAGGAATATTTCCAAAACAAACCAAAAGGATTGCCAGGAAATGATGATACCGGAACAATGTCGGCTTGGTTAGTATATTCTATGATGGGATTTTATCCAATATCTCCCGGCGACCCAATTTATACGATCACAACACCAATGTTTGATAAAGTAACAATCAAATTAGATTCAAGATATTATAAAAAAGAAAATATTGTTATTGAAAAAGAAATCAATACCGATGGAAAAATCAAAACAATAGAATTAAACGGAAAACCACTGAACAGTTATTTTATTTCACACGATGATTTTGTGAATGGAGGAACGCTCAAAGTGATTCAAAATTAAACTCTCACAACTATGTTACAACTCAAAATCAAAAAAACAGCCATTATTTTTGTAATGGCTGTAGGTTTTTTTAACCAAACCTATGCGCAGAAAAAATACCCGTATCAAGATGCAAAACTACCGACAGAAGATAGGGTAAAAGACTTGTTAAGCCGCATGTCGCTTGAAGAAAAAGTGCGCCAGATGGATATGTACAAAGGCGAATTTTTTAAAGAAAAAGAAGATTTCTCTAAAGTAAAATCAGATGCTAAAATTGGAAATCTGGGAATTGGGGCGATTCATGATATTTATCCACGTTCGGCTAAAATGATTAATGACCTTCAAAGTGAGATAATTAAAAAAAATAAATGGGGAATTCCTGCATTGATTATGTGCGAGATGCTTCACGGTTATTTAGATGAAGGAAGTACAGCTTTCCCGATGAACATTGGTCTTGGAGCAACTTGGGATACAGGCGTAATGGACAAAGTGGGAAAAGTAATTGCGATGGAAGCAAGATCGCATGGTGTTCATTTTGGTTTAGGTCCAAATTTAGATTTAGGTCGTGAACCTCGCTGGGGACGTGTTGCCGAAACTTTTGGTGAAGATGCGTATTTAAACAGCGAAATTGGTTTAGCGATGATTAAAGGAATGCAAGGCGATGATTTAAAATCAGATCGTTCGATTATTGCAGAACCTAAGCACTTCGCTGTTCACGGTATTCCGCAGGCGGGAGGAAATTCTTCTCCAATTTTAGTCGGAGAACGTTCGGCGAGAGAAGATCATTTGCCTTCATTTGAAAAAGCATTCAGAAAAGGCGGCGCATTGGGAACGATGTGTGCGTATTCTGAATTAGACGGAATTCCTTGTGCAGCCAATCATTGGTTATTGACTGATGTTTTGAGAAACGAATGGGGTTTTAAAGGAATTGTAGTTTCAGATTTAGGAGCTATAAAATATCTTCAGGTAACGCATTTTGTTACCAGTTCTCCAAAAGAAAGTATCAGAGAAGCGATTGCAGCGGGAGTTGATATGCAGTTTTATGATTTTACAAATGAATTTTGGCAAACAAGCATTATAGAATTGGTAAACGAAAAGAAACTAACAATGGCGCAGATTGACCGTGCTGCCGGAGGAGTTTTACGTTTGAAATTTTTATTAGGATTATTCGAAAATCCATACACAGATAAAAACTTAATTAAAGAACGTTTTCATACTAAAGAAAATCAAAATGTAGCTCTGGAAGCGGCTCAGAAATCTATGGTTTTGTTGAAAAATGACAACAACATTCTGCCTTTAAGCAAAGAGATAAAAAATGTTGCGGTTATTGGACCAAATGCAAATGCTTCAAGACTTGGAGGATATGCTCCAAAAAACAGCGTTGGAAAGACAGTTTACGAAGGTATTCAGCAATTAGTTGGAAAAACGGCCAATGTAGTTTATGAAGAAGGCGTTCCATTAATTGTAAAAGGACAAATTATTCCATCTAAATATTTATTTACTCCAGATGAAGCTCAAAACGGATTAAAAGGAGAATATTTCAATAACAGAAATGTAGAAGGAACTCCGGCGTTGACACGTATTGACAATCAATTAGAGTTTGACTGGCCTTGGTCGCCTGGTGACGGAGTTACAGATGATGATTTCTCTATTCGCTGGACTGGTTACATAAAATCAGATAAAGCATTTGACGGCTGGATAGGTTTAAGTTCTGATGACGGAATCAGAATGTGGATTGATGATCAATTGGTAATTGACAACTGGACAAAAGGTGCGACAAGCATGGTTACAACGCCAAAAAATATTGAAGCAGGAAAAAAATACAAAGTCCGCATTGAAATGTGGGAAGGCGGCTGGGGAGCCAGAGCGCACTTACGCTGGAACTTAGAAAAAGTAAACTTACAGCCTGCAATCGACGCTGCTAAAAAAGCTGATGTTGCCATTGTAGTTTTAGGAGAATCAAACGAATTGGTGGAGGAAAACAGAGATGTTGCTTCTTTAGACTTATTCGGAATGCAGCAGGAATTGATCGAAGAAATTCAAAAAACAGGAACTCCTGTGGTTTGTGTATTGTTAAACGGACGTCCGCTTTCGACAAACTGGATTGCAGAAAATATTCCGGCAGTTGTTGAAGGCTGGTTTCCGGGAGAATTAGGAGGAAGAGCTGTGGCTGATGTTTTATTTGGAGATTATAATCCGGGTGGGAGATTGCCAATTACAGTTCCAAAATCTGTTGGACAGCTACCTATATATTATAACCAAAAAAGATCTGCGATTCATAGATATGTAGCAGAGAGTGAACATCCTTTATATACATTTGGTTACGGATTGAGTTATACGAAGTTTGAATATTCAAATTTAAAGATCAGTGCAAAAGAAATTAAAGCTGACGGAGAGCTAAAAGTTTCGGTTGATGTTAAAAACGTTGGAAGTAGAGACGGAGACGAAGTTGCACAATTATATATTAAAGATGTTTACAGCAGTACTACAACTCCTGAAAAAACATTAAAAGGATTCAAAAGATTAAATGTTAAGAAAGGTGAAACCAAAACGGTTGAGTTTATACTTACATCAGATGAGTTATCTATTTGGAACAGAGAAATGAAACGCGTTGTAGAGCCTGGAGATTTTGAAGTTATGGTTGGAGGAAATTCTACAGATTTGATCAAAACAAATTTCAAAGTTTTGAACTAATTCGCGCAAATTGAACAATATATTTAACGTTTAAGTCAATTAAAAAAGAATGTTGTTAAAAAAAGAGTGAAACACCTCGATTAATGCGAACAAGGTGTTGGAAATAAAGAGGATAAAGATTACAATTTAAAACGTTTTCGTACCCTAAAATGATAAATGTATTCCCAACACCTTTTCAAACTTGTCATTTGTCGAAATTATATCCTGTTAACAAAATGTATTCTTAAGTTTAACATGTTATTAACTCAAAAAACAACTAAATATGATCAAGAACGTACTAAAATTACTGTTTGTGATATGCTTATTTGGATTTCAAAATCTGGAAGCACAAACAACAGTAAAAGGAACGATAACAGATGCCCAAAGCGGAATTCCGATCCCAGGGGCAAATGTTGTTGTTAAGGGAACAAAAACAAGTACATCATCAGATTTTGATGGTAAGTACTCTATTACGGTTCCAAATCAATCAGCAGTTTTGGTTTTCTCTTATGTTGGTTCAGCTTCAAAAGAAGTGGCCGTGGGAACTCAAACTACCATTAATGCTGCTTTAGGAGCTTCGGCACAACAATTAGGAGAAGTAGTAGTAACTGCTCTTGGTATCAAGAGAGAGAAAAAAGCAATTACGTATTCAGCTCAAAACATTGGAGTAGACGAATTATCAGAAGCAAGGTCTTTAAACGTTGCTAACTCACTATCTGGTAAAGTTGCTGGTCTTAACTACTCTACAACTTCAAATGGTGTTGGTTCTTCTTCAAGAATTACATTAAGAGGTAACAGATCTCTTAACGGAAATAACCAACCATTATATGTAGTAGATGGTGTGCCTATTAGTAACGGTACAACAACAACAAATCCTGATATTGATACAGGAGGAACTACACAGCCAGATGGTATTTCAAACATCAATCCGGAGGATATTGCTTCGATGACTGTTTTAAAAGGACCTTCTGCAGCAGCTCTTTACGGATCAAGAGCGAGTAATGGTGTTATCGTAATTACAACAAAATCAGGAAAATCAGGAAAAACATCGGTTTCGGTATCTTCTAATTTTATGGCTTCATCTGCATACAACTTGATGAATTTACAAAATGAGTATGGACAGGGAGCAAACGGAGTTTACAATCCAACTTCTAGTTCAAGCTGGGGAGGAAAATTAGACGGAAGTCAGGTTTCAAACTGGCAGTTAGTTCGTAACCCAAATTATGCTGGGCCGGCTACACAAAGTTATTCTCCACAACCAAACAACGTAATTGATTTTTACAAAACAGGTTACAATTTAGCTAATACTTTAACAGTAACAGCGGGTAACGAAAAAGCGCAGGGTTATTTCTCTTACACTAACACGCGCGCTGAAGGTATTGTTGGCGGAAACCAATTAGACAGGCACAATCTTAACTTAAGATTGACTAGTAAAATCTCTGATAAATTATCATTAGATGTAAAAACAAACTACATCGTTCAGGACATTGATAACTTATTAAGAACTGGTGAAGAATCTATTGGAACATCAGCTTATTTATTACCTCGTAGTATCGCTTATAACGATTATAAAAACTTCGAATATTTTGATGCTGCTGGACAAAGACAAATGAACTACTTTATCGACGAAACAGGATCTCCGGGTGGAAACCCATTCTGGTCAGCTTTAAGAGACGATGCCCGTTCAGATAAAAGAAACAGATTCATTGGTTTAGCTTCCCTTAAATATGAATTTACAAAAACGTTAAGTTTACAAGGTAGAGCTGGTTTAGACCAAATGACAAACAAAAACGTAAGAAACAGATATGCAACTGTAGCATTCAATAATAACTTAGGTTCATACAGCGAATCTTATGAAACCGTAAGTGAATTGAATATTGATGCTTTACTTTCTTACAATGAAAAATTTGGAGATTTTTCTGTTGGACTTAATGCTGGTGCGAGTTCATTACAGCAAAGTAATTCAGCTTTAAATTCAGGAGGAGTTTTAAGTAAAAGAAACTATTTTGCATTGTCTAACGTACAAACAATTCAATCAACTTCTACAGCTTCAGAAAAAAGAATTAATTCTGTTTACGGATTTGGTCAAATTGGTTTCAGAAACTATTTATTCTTAGATTTAACGGCAAGAAATGACTGGTCTTCGACTTTACCAACAGACTATTTCTATCCTTCTGTAGGTCTTTCAGCTGTTATTTCAGACATGGTTAAATTGCCAGAAGTAATCAGTTTTGCAAAATTAAGAGCTTCTTATGCGCAAGTTGGTAACGATACTGATCCTTATCAAACTCAACAAAGATTTTCATATATTGGTGGAAACGGTGGTATGTTATACGGACAAAGTACAAAAGCTAATCCAAACTTGAAACCAGAGATTTCATCTTCTACAGAGTTTGGTGCCGATGTGAGATTCTTTAATAATCGTTTAGGATTAGATTTTACCTACTTTAATACCTTAACGGATAACCAAATTTTCTATATCAATACTCCAGAATCTTCATCTTTCTCAAGAGCGATTGTAAATGGTGGTGATATTGAAAATAAAGGAATCGAGCTTACGCTTACAGCAACTCCTATTCAAACAGAAAATTTTAGCTGGGATATTACAGCAAACTACGCTTCTTATAAATCAAAAGTAAAATCGATTTATGATGGTAGAGATGAATTAGTTCTTGGAGAAGGACGTTTGGTAAGAAGTAAAGTTGTTCAAGGCGGAGAATACGGAGATTTATATATTAAAGGTTTCCAAAGAGATCCAAACGGAAATGTTATTGTAAACAGTGCAGGTATTCCATTAGCAACAAATGGTTTTGATGTTCGTGCCGGAAACTTTAACCCAGACTGGACTGGAGGTTTTAAAAATAACTTTAAATACAAAGATTTCTCTTTAAGTTTCTTAGTTGATTTTAGAATTGGCGGTGAAGTTATTTCATATACTCAGGCGAGACAAGCTGGTTTAGGAGTTAGTGATGTTACTTTAGCAGGAAGAGAAGGCGGAATTGTTGTTAATGGTGTTGTTTCTAACGGAAACGGTACTTATTCTCCAAATACTACAAGTATTACGGCAGAGCAATATTGGACAGCTATTGGACAAAGAACTCCTATTGCAGAACCTTTTATCTATGATGCAACAAACATCAGATTAAGAGAGCTTGTTTTTGGTTATTCTTTACCAAAACGTATATTAGGTAATTCAGGATTTACAAATATTGATTTTTCATTAGTGGGAAGAAACTTATTCTTCTTCGTGAACAAAGCTAAATATTTTGATCCAGAGGCAGGAGCAGGAACAGGAAACCTGCAAGGTATAGAATCTTTCAACATTCCTTCAACGAGAGATTATGGAGTTAATGTGAAATTTGGATTTTAATTAAATAAAGAGAGATATCATGAAATATAGTTTTAAAATAAAAACGTTAGGAGTTGCATTAATGGCAGTTTCTATTTTGTCAAGCTGCACTGGTGACTTTGACGAAATAAACAAAGATCCTAATTCATTGACTGAAGATCAGTTAGATGCTACATTAGCAGGACCATCATTTGCATCAGCACTTTATGCGGGTATTCACAATGGGTCTTACTCATCGCCAGGTGTTGATGATCAGGGAACTTGGGGTATTGCTACAGGTATTTTATCTTCTACTTTTGTTCAATATTTAGATTGTAGATATGGTACTGAGAGAAATGCATTCGTAAACGGCTACGAAGGCCGTGGATGGACAAGATTTTACACCGTTGCAGTTCCGGCTTTAAACAATGCTATTAAAGCATCTGAAGGAAACGCTGAAGCTTTGGCAGTTCTTAAAATCTGGAAAGTTTTTATGTACAATCAAATGGTTGATGCTTATGGACCAATTCCTTACACTGAAGCAGGAAACGGAAAAGAGAAAGTTGCTTATGATAGTGTAGAATTTATCTACACAGACTTTTTTAAATTATTAAACGAAGCAAATGCGACATTAAATGCTACTTCTGTAACAACTGTGGCTTCATTTCAGCCAAATGACAGAGTGTATGCAGGAAGTGTGGCAAAATGGAGAGTTTTTGGAAACAGTTTAAGACTTCGTTTAGCGTTAAGAATTTCTGATAAAGAACCTGCACAAGCAAAAACAGAAGCAGAAGCTGCTGTAGCTGCAGGTGTAATGCAGACAAACGATCAAAGTGCTTATTTCAAAGCAAGCAACATTACTCCAAACAATTTAAATATGATTGTAAACAGTTGGGGTTATGTAATGACTTCTTCTATGGAAAGTATTTTGGTTGGATATAATGACCCGCGTTTAGCAAAATGGTTTGCTCCAATCGATACAGGAGTTTACAGAGGGCAGCCTATTGGAGGTTTACAAGATCAATTTGGAACGACTAAATTCTCAGCTTTCAATAATGATGTTATGGGTAACGGAGCTGCAGGAAATCTTAGTGAATCTAAAAATATTGAAATCTTCATGGCTTCTGAAAATTATTTAAGCAGAGCAGAAGGAGCTTTAAATGGATGGAACATGGGTGGAACTGCTCAAAGTTTATACGAAACTGGTATTAGATTGTCTTTACAGCAATGGGGAATTGTTGATAATACAGCAATTAATGCTTACATTGCAGGATCAACTTTGCCAACTTTACCAAACGTACTTACTGTTTATCCAACTTTAGACTTACAAGATATTCCGGTAAAATTACCTGTGGCTTGGTCTTCAACAGAAGCAAATCAGCGTACACAAATTGCAGTTCAAAAGTATTTAGCGATTTTCCCAGAATCTTGGGAAGCCTGGTCAGATTTACGTAGAAGTGATGCGAAAGTTATTTATCCGCCGTTGAATACAGACAATAATGATCCGGGAGTTGGAAAAAGCTTAATGAAACGTATCATTTATGTTACAAACGAATATTCTTCAAACAAAGATGCTGTTACAGATGGAATCTCTAAACTTGGAGGTCCTGATTCTGGAGGAACTAAACTTTGGTGGGATACAAAATAATTATTTGGTTGAGTAAAGATCCACACAATCTTTACTTAAAATGACAAAAGGAGAGGAAACTCTCCTTTTGTTTTATATAAAAGTTAGATTATGAATTTAAAAAAATATGTGTCAATTGTTTTATTAGTTTCTGTTTTTCTTGCTTGTAAATCAATTAAAACCGAACCTAAAGCAGTTAACATTACTCAAAATTATATTGCAGAAAATCCGGTTACGGCGGTCAGTCATGCTTCAACATTGGTGGAGTTAGAAAATAATACACTTCTGGCAGCTTGGTTTGGCGGAAAATACGAAGGAGCAAAAGATGTCAGTATTTATATTTCATCTTATAAAGAACAAAAATGGTCGGCACCAAAAAAACTTATTGAACCTTTAATTAAAGACGGCGATACACTGCCGTGCTGGAATCCGGTTTTGTTTAAAAGCAAAAGCCAAAATTTGTATTTGTTTTATAAAGTTGGAAAAAATCCTAGAGAATGGTTTGGTGCTATGATTGTTTCAAAAGATGATGGGAAGAGTTGGAGTAATCCAAAATATCTTCCGAAAGGAATTTTAGGACCAATTCGGAATAAACCCATCGAAACTACTTCTGGAATTATTTTATGCGGAAGCAGCACAGAAAGTGTCGACGATAATAAATGGAGAGTTTTTATAGAAACCTACACAGAAGCGACAGACACTTGGACAATTACAGATATTAACGACAAGAAGAATTTTGATATTATTCAGCCAACGTTTTTAGTTCATTCTGATAAAGAAATCCAGATTTTATCCCGAAGCCGACATAATAAACTGATTTCATCTTGGTCTGAAGATAATGGAAAAACATGGCAGAAAACAGACAGCATTAATGTTGTAAATTCAAATTCTGGAGTTGATGCCGTAACTTTATCCAATAAATCTTTTTTATTGGTGAATAATCCGCTTAAGATGGGGAAAGATTGGTTTAACGGAAGAAATGTTTTGGATGTAGAATATTCTAAAGATGGTGTAAATTGGAAAAAAATATTTGATTTAGAAAACCAGCCTGAAGGCGAATTTAGTTATCCAGCGATTATTCAGACTTCAGATAAAAAGATTCATATTTTGTATACTTATAATCGAAAGTTTATCAAACACACAACATTCGATTTGAAATAAATTTTAAAAACAGAATTATGCAAAAACACTGTCTTGCCTTAGACTTAAATAACCACCCAGATTTAATTGCAGAATATATTGATTACCATAAAAACGTTTGGCCTGAAATTCAGAAAAGCATCAAAGATTCTGGAATTATCAATTTAGAGATTTACAATGTCGGCGATCGCTTGTTTATGATTATTGAAGCCAATGACGATTTCTCATTTACAGAAAAAGCAAAACAAGATGCCGAAAATCCAAAAGTGCAGGAATGGGAAAGGCTAATGTGGAAATTCCAAAAAGCATTACCACAAGCCAAATCAGGAGAAAAATGGATTTTAATGAATAAAATTTTTGAGCTTAAATAAATTTATTGGCACACGGATGACACGGATTCGCTTCGCGAAAACGCTGATTAAAACGGATTTTTAATTTATAGATTTTAAAAATAAATCTGTGTCCATCCGCGTTTTCGCGAAGCGAATCTGTGTCATCCGCGTACCATTTTATACAACTAAATTAATTATGAAATTTTTGCAAAAGATAAACTTTGCTTGTGGTTTGCTGCTTTTAAGCCTTATTGTAAATGCTCAAAAAAGCAAATTAGCGCAGACATTTTACAAACACGATAAATATCTTTCTTCAGATAAATTAGAAGGTCGTTTCGTTGGAACAAAAGGTAATAACGACGCAGCATCTTACATCAAAAAATATTTTAAAAAGTATGGATTAAAGGAATTTAATAACAACTATTATCAGCCTTTTAAAGTATTTGTAAAAGAAGGAATCAACAAAGCAAAATCCGACAGTGTTTCAACCCAAAATGTTTTAGGATATATTGAAGGATCTGACGAAAAACTCAAAAATGATTTTATAGTTATTGGCGCACATTACGATCATTGGGGCTGGGGCGGAAGCGGTTCCGGAAGCAAAAAGAAAGATACAGTTGCGATTCATAACGGAGCAGATGATAACGCTTCTGGAGTTTCGGCTTTGTTGTGTATTTTACAAGAAGTTTCTAAATTGAAAATCAAACCTAAAAGGAGTATTATTTTTATTTCTTTCAGCGGAGAAGAAGAAGGATTATTAGGTTCGAAATATTTCATAAATCATTTACCAATCAAAAAAGAAACTGTAAAAGTAATGTTGAATATGGATATGGTAGGAAGATTAAATGCCGAAAAACAAATCTATATGGGCGGAGCAGGAACTTTTCCAAACGGAGTCGACCTAATGAAAAAACTAGGACAAAACAGCGGACTAAATCCGGTTGTTTTCGCTGGTGATGTGGGCGGATCTGATCATGTTTCTTTTTACAAAGCTTCGATTTCTGCGGTAGGTTTCCACACAGGCGGACATCCGCAATATCACACTCCCGAAGATGATTTTGATTTAATTAATTTTGAAGGTGGTGCTTTGGTGAGTAAGTATATTTATAATGCTTTGGTAAGTATTGCGAATTATGATGAGGAATTGGTTTTTATAAGGCAGGATTAGGAAAATTATAGCGTTTGATAATTTTATTTTAGTTTCAACTTGTCCGAAAAATTGTATTTTTGTTCGAAATGTAAATGCAGTATCAAGAATTCATTTTAATTTGTATCGCACTGAAATAAATATGTTTTTTACAGATTGCATTATTTTTTATTCCTAATTATTACCTTTGAATTATGAGCACATTAACGAAATCAAATCATATAGGGCGAAAAATAAGCCGTATTCGTGAATTAAGAGACATGAAGCAGGAGGCTTTGGCACAGGCTTTAGGAACAAACCAACAAGCAGTTTCTGCGATGGAAAATAGTGAAACTATCGACGATGATAAACTTGCAGAAGTGGCAAAAGCTCTTGGCGTAACTGTGGAAGCAATTAAAAATTTTTCGGACGAAGCTGCTATTAACTATTTTAATAGTTTTAGTGATACAAAGAATAGTCAGGTAAATTTTGGAAACCATTGTACTTTTAATCCTCTTGATAAATTGGTAGAAGCTTTTGAGGAAAATAAAAAACTTTATGAGCGTTTTAGAAGCTGAGAAAGAGAAAAATGCTTATTTAGAGAAGTTATTGAATGGGAAATAATTTCTAAAAAATATAAGTAAAAAAAGAGACCTTTGGTCTCTTTTTTTGTCAATATAAAATATGTTCTACAAATCAAGTACAAAATTTAATAGATCTGTATTCTCTTCTAATAATTGATTATTAACTAAAATATTAAATCTGCCAGCACATAAGGTGTCTACTGTTTTATCTTTATAATAGATAACGATTTTTCTTCTTACATCTACAGACTTATTTTTTTTAATTTTTTTTGTCTCTTTTAAGAGATTTTCAAGCTCTGTCAAAATTGATTTATCTTCTATTGATTTATCTTTTACATGACTGCCAAAAGTTAAGTTGAAATCTTGACAACTAACGTCAGAACCCGTATCAATATCTAGATTTACTGAGTGTATCACTATTTTATTTATGCTTGTTTCTTTTGTTTCTTTCGTTTTGTTACAAGCAAAAGCGCTGAAAACTAATATTATTAATGTAAATAACTTATTCATTTCTTTATGTTTTTGCAGGCATATGCGTTGGTGCTTTTACAGGAATATTTGATGTAGAACTTTTGGTTCGTAATCTAAAACCTTTATGATCTGTTCTAGTAATTCCATTTTTCTTCTTGATTTCACCTAAAGCTCTTGCAGTTCTTAATTCAGTTCCAGTAATAACTCTTTTTTCTTCTCTATTTTCATATCTTGAAGGAAAATATCTTGCAAACATTTTTTTAATTGGATGTTTCTCCTCTTCTAAGGCATGATCGGCTTCGTGATTTAGAAGTGTAGTGGGAGATAAAATTTCGTTTTCAGATGTTATAATTCCATTTTCATCATCCCAAGTTATAGTATTATTTGATGGATCAAAAAAACTTAAATTACTTCCTTGTTCAATTGTATAAACAACATCAGATGCTTGTAATTTTGCAAATAAGCCATCCATTTTATTAGCCTTTAAATATGCTATAGCCTGAGCAAAATTCTTTTTAAATTTTTCAGTTGCATTTTTTGCGAAAATAATTTGTTTCCCATCAGGATCAATAAAAATCGTTGGATTGTTTGCTACATAAGCATATGGACTTATATGTATATATTTTTCGCTTAATGTGTCCATACTCATCCAACGTGCAATTGCAGGATCATAATTTCTTGCACCATAATCATACACATTAAATTGTAATTCATCTTGAAATTCTTTCCCATTGTATTTATATTTATCAATACCGCTTTTAATATAATTATATCCTTCTTGTTTTAATCCAAATGGATAATAATTATTTTCTTCTTTTATAGCTAAATTTTTGTCATAACTCAACCTAGTATTATTTAAGTGATCTTTGTACACGTACATATACTTATAAGTTCCTGATATGTTTTCTACATAGCCTTCAGTAGTAACAAAAAACTTCAATAGACCATTCTCATATTGATAAGCATCAATATATTCTGTTGTTACTTTTGGTTTTGAAACCTCATTTACAATTTTCTGCACTTTCTTTCCGTCTGCATCGTAAATATAAACAATATTCCCCGTCGTAGCAAACGTTATTTTAACAGGAAGGTTTAAATGGTTATATTTTATATCAGTAATATTTTTGTTGTTGTCTTTGGTCATGTTACCATAGGCATCATAACTGTAATCATCGACAGTGTTAGCCGCACTATCAATAAACCCATTTGCTTTGTAATTTATGGGGGCACTATCAACAACTTTTACGAGCTGGTTGCTATTATTACTGTTATTATAAGTATAGGCTAAATTATCAATTTGTTGTACAGTGGTATCATTATTTCCGTTTCTGGTTAAACCGGTAATATTTCCATTTTTATCATACCATAAAGTTTCATTATAGGCATCTAATTGAGATCCTTTTTTATAAACCCCTTCTTTTAATCGGTTTAAGTTGTCGTATTTGTAGCCATAAGATCTTAAAACACCATTATCTGAATTGGTAGCCCACTGGGTTTCAGAAATATTACCATTATATAATGGTTTTACATTTGCAATTCCTGTTGCAGGGTTGTTATAGTTAATCTTAAAAGCAAATAAATCTTTTGGATCATTTACTTTAGTTAATGATGTGATGTCATTAATGTCTGTTAGCCATCCACGAATATTATAACTATAATTTATATTTTGAGTATTTCCACCTATTTTTTTAGATATTAATTGTCCTAATTCATTATAGGTATTAGTAAGAATAACTTCTGCAGGTTCTGCACCATTTATCTGGTGAGTTTGTGTAAGCAATCTATCTTGTGCAGAATAATCAAAAATATCTTTCGTAACTAGTTCAGTACTGTTTGCATCTCTTTTATGTTTTGTAATGCTGTATTTTAATTGCCCTGAAAATTCATCTAATTTGCTGTCAGTACAAGTGTAACCGCCTAAAAAGTTTTGTGCATAAGTGCGAACCGGTCTACCTTTGATATCATAAAATGTAGCTTTTGTTTCTCCTAAATTAATATTGTAATCACTTAATACCCTTGTCCAGGAAGCAGTTGCTAAACCTTTTACCTGAGCAGTAGTTAAAGTCGTCTGCGTTTCAACGGATGTAGGTATTGTAATTACAGGATTACTTGGAAATGTGTAATTGTCGTAGTAATTTACTGTTAGAAGTTTAAAAGTAGTTGGAGATATAAGATTAGTATAGTAAACATCAAAACCATCAATATTACCGGTTGTTTGTTTACTTTCATTTAACTGTATTAAAGCAGCACTATTTTGATTGTTTTGTAATGTTGCCCTTCCAGCAGAAGTAGCAGGGGTTGAGTTCATCCATCCAGTATATACAGGGCGATCAAAAGTATCATATTTTGTGATTAACCACCCAGTAGCAGTTACATCTACAAATGGAGAATTTACAGGCCCAGTTGCTACTATTCTATCTAGTTTATCATAAACAATAAATTCCCATTGCTTCCCTGGCAGCTTTTTCTCTACTAGTCTATTGCGCTGATCATATTTGTATTGATAAGATAAATTGTTTAATACTGTTTGTTTATCACTAGAACTTGCTATAGAAGCGCTAAAAGTACTTCCGCTATAAGCACGAAAACCGGGTAATAATGTAATTGAATTTGTTGCTTTTAAGTTCAAGGAATTCCCAGAAGTAACTTCTGAAGTTGAAGTTAAATTAGCTTGAAGCGATGCTGATCCCGCAATAAGGTCTGCAGCTTTGGGAGGAATTACATAGGTCAGATTTCCATAAACATCATATACATAGTAAGTATCATATTTTTCATTTGAAGTTCCTGTACCTACAGTTCCATATGTTCTTTTTAAAACTACTTGCCCTTCTTTATTTTTAAATTCAACAACTGACCCAGCTGTTTCAGTAGGTGAAGCTGATGTGTTTTCATCATATGTAACTATTTTAAAAAGCTGGTTAGCGGTATAAGTACCGGTATTTAAATCAATATTGGCTACTCCAAGGCTAGAATCCCAAGTAGTAACAGCGTAATAGTAAATAACTTCATCGGCACTATTAGTCTGGTAATCCATTTTGATTTCATGCCCCGAACCTAATTTCCAGTCATTACCGGGTGAAGCTTGCTTTAAAACTCTATTTAAAGGAGAAGATTCCAGCTGTTTTTCACTAAAAGGATTACTATTGGTAACACCGTAATTTGTTTTATACTGGTTAGTTAATTCAGATTCCAAAAAATATGGTACCATATAATTTAGATTGGTTTGGCTTGATGCATAAGGTAGATATTCTTTAACCTGTCTGCCAAAATCGTCATAAGCTATATGTGTAATAATATCTTTTCCAGTTGCTGAGTATTGATTGGCGATTTGCTGTACAGGCCTTCCTATACCATCGAAATAAGTAATATTAGTTTGTGCCTTATCAGCTGCCGGGTTTACAAAAGTGGTAGTAGTAGGCTTTTTATATTTACTAATGATAATATAATTAAGGTCATATGCCGGTACAGCAGAACAATCTGCATTTGTACCATATACTGTGGGGCAATTATCAGAACTATCCAAAACATAATTTGATCCCGTATTAATACATTGCTGGATAAAGACAGAAGGATCTCCTAATCCATCTTGATCAAAATCTGCATACCATTTTGTATTAGGGTTGACTGATGGATTAGTAATATTACAATCAGTATTGTTATTTACATACTTAATAGGTGGATTACTTTGATAGACACTAACATTCGGATCTCCGAAACCATCTCCATCAAAATCATAATAGTACATTTGTGGAGGTATGTTTGTAATAAGAGCTTTATCATCATCATAATCAGAATTATTTGTTACATAATTAGTAGGTTTAACGCTATAATAAATGCTAATGTTTGGATTTCCAAACCCATCACCATCATTATCATAATAAAATGTTTGTGGGATTATGTTAGTAATATTAAAATTTCCATCATTAATATCATCATTATTTCCTGCATAGCCTGTTGGTTGAAGACAGCTTGTTGTTGTTGCCCCATTTATTGCCCCATGTCCATCACCGTCAACATCACGATACCAAATGATATTATTAGCAGTTGTTATATTGGGATTACTATCATCACAATCTGACTGATTGGCTACATAATGATTAGGTTTTGTTGCAGCATAAACATAAACATTTGGATCACCGTATCCATCACCATCAGAATCTAAATTCCATTGATATCCTTGAGGACAATCCTCACATGGGTCGGTAGGTTCAATTTTTTGAGTAGATACAGCCGTACCTGTATTTGATATGGTTTTATTTTGGGCAAATCCTAAAAAAAAGAAGAATTGCAATAGTAAAATAAGGTGTAATTTATTCTTCATTTTATTAATTGGTTTTATAATGGTATTGATTTTGAGAAAGGATGTTTCCATTTGAATCTTTTACAAATTCTAATCTTCCAAAGGAATCATAACTATAAGTAGTAATCTGTCCTTTAGGATCAGTTATACTACTAATACCTATAATAGGAACATAAGTGTAAGTACTTACCATTGCATTTACAAGTTCAGGTGCATTTCTAATAGCGTTTAGTGCATTTTTTAATGAAGCTTCGTTTCCAGAATTAGATGCTGTTTGAACAGCACTAATTAAATTTGCCGGAATAGAGTTGTAAGCTGCATTTTCTATTTTTGCGATAGGATATTCATTTTTATATCCCCATATATAAGAAATAGGCATTCCGTTAGTTTTTTGTTCTTGCAGGATATTACCATTATTATCGTAGGTGTTATATTGTATTAGTTCATCGTAATCTGCAGTTGTACCTTTTTTTAACATTTTTATGTTTTTTGGGAGGTACATATTATTTGATGAGTTTGTATCACTATGAGTTTTAATCATGTAATTGTTAATACGTGATTGTACAGTAATGTCATTAATCTTAGTCTCAGATTTAACTATAGGATTTAGTACATTGTTATTTATCATACTTGAAATTGTAGCAGTATTTGTTTCATCTACTCCGGAAGTTAAATCTGAAGGATATTTGTTGATTGTTTTCAAAGTTTGTCCAACGCTATTTATTATCTGGGTCTCTGTTAAATTTTTGTGCAGAGGATTATCGTATTTAAACAATGATGTAGTAGTAACTGGGTTTTGACCATTTAGGTCATAAATTGTTTCAGTAGTACTTTTTGGATGCCACCATTCTGATAATATATCATAAAAACGTATCTCAACACTTGAACTCATGCTTTGTGGCATACTATATATTTTAACTCCTTTTAGATTTTTTGTGGTATTTTCTTTGAAATATTCTGTAGCAATTTCTTTTACTTTTATATTGTTTCTATTATAGTGCTCCTCTTTTAATAGTTGTCCATTACTTAAATTAACAACATTTGGAACTCCCGGCATAAAAAGTTCGGAAGGAATCTCTTTAATATTTCTATAAAAATACTTTGAAGTTCCTATGTTATTATTTGATAAGTCAACATCGGAAACATTAACCTCATTATAACCTATAACACTTCCCTGAGCAGAATTTCCTAATGGAATTGAACTATCTGAAGTTCTAACCAAATAATCATTTGTTTGTTGAAAAATGAGTTTTATATCAAGGTATGATGCGGCAAAACCTAGAGTTAACAATCTGGCTGTATAAAAGTATTGATAAGGACTTATCATACGACCAGTTGAAATATTATTGTTAGAGTAGTTGAAATTTTTTTGCTTCAAAAACTTACTTTGGTCATAAGTCACCATAGATTTAATTCTAAGTCCAGCTCCTAGTTTTTTGTTGGTTGGAGTTTTTTTTATGTATGTAGCTCTTGCCTCCATTATTACTGTTTCAGTAGTGTTATTTCTGGTTCTTAACTTATAAGTTCCAGCAGGTAAAAAAACAGTAATATAGGAGAAGAATGAACCAGGAGTTGAGTTGGGTTTTAACCAAGGAGCAAGAGATATTAATTTATTACCATTTACATCTTCTAAAGCCACAGTCATTTGATCTGTTATGTTTTGTGACATTAAATTATATATGTTAAAGTATAATTGAACTTTTGTAAGTTTCTCAAGCGTAAAAGACTTTTCAGTATTATTACTGGTATGTCCATTAACTAATGACGATTCTGTAACATAATTATCTTCAAACAAGGTTTGATTTTCATCGTAATAATCATTTGGCTCATATTCAAAGTTTACTATTCCTCCAGTTGGATATTTAATACTTTGTAGGATTGCCGCTTTTAAAGGCCCACTTTTTACTTCTCTATTAGCCCCAGATAAGAAAATATTACCTCCTGTAGTACTTTCATAAAAAGGAGCCAAAGCTTTTGTAGATATCGTTGATCCACGCTCTGTTAATAGAATACGATCCTGCATATTAAGATTTAAAAACTGATAATCAACCATTGAATTATTAATTTGACCATTATAATATCCCCAATAATCAATTGAATATGAAGTTTTTTCGGGTAAAGATGTTGGATTGTATGAAAAAACATAAGGTGGGTTTTTTATAATTTGATTACTGGTATTTGTTGTAGATTCCTGAATAGATTCCAATTTTAATCTGGATTTTCTTTCTTCATTATCCACAATTGTTATGTCACTTCCAAAACTTGAGCTTCCAAAATAACTGTAATTAAAGTCAAACTGTTTAATTAATTTTCCATCTATATTAAATAATTTTGTGGTTTTTAGTCTTTTAGGTTTAGGATCTGTTGCAGTGAATGTTCTTATATCATTCCTGTCTTCTGTTAAAAAATCTACATATCCATTTGGGAATGATATCTTTTTAAGATAAACAGGGTTTATTACCTGCATACTCGCAGAATACAACTTAGTTTTTGCATTTTCAGATTCAAAACGATATGCATATTGTCCACCTGACTCAGAGACGGTTCTTAGATAATCCTTTAATTGTTCAAATCTGCTTATTTGACTTATTGTTTTGCCGGTACTTTCATATTGGAAACTTATATTATCGCCTTCAGGAGTAATAACTTTTGTTAAGTACCAAGCACTGTCAAGAATATCTGGATCATATTCAGAAATTCTATCATTAGTTGGTTCTATAGGGTTTAAACTGGATGTGCTATGATTTGCTGTGGTTTCAATAGCATTTAAACTAGAAGAACCAAAATAGTATTTCCATCCATTTCCATCAATTACTGTCCATACTTTAGATATTGTATCATATGAAAAAATTAAATTATTTTGATCTATAGAGATAGCTTTAAAAACGTCTCCTGTCTGTTTTTCAAAGATAAGTTTTCCTGAATATTGGAGAAAATTGTAGAAAAAAATATCTGGTTCTGGATCCAAAAAATCGTTTCCTATAGGACTATAGTAATCATTATAATATTTATCGAAGTTTGCGCTATTAGGTAAAGGTTTTGTAGGATCTGTCCAATCAGGTAGATTTTGTGATGTAGCAGGAGGTAATTGATTTCGGATATATCCGCCTTGAGAAGCAAAATCATCAAGGCCTCTAGTTTGGCGGGTAATCATTCCGCCGGCATTTAGAGCCCAGCCTAATCCAATCCAGCTTGCTTCTTCAGCTACTTTTACACCAGAAGCATGATAACTTGCGGTTATAGGTAACTCTATTTTTCCTGATTTAATATTAATTAAGGGTACTGAAATATTGGGAATACCTGTATAATTGCTTACAGGAATGTCTGCGTATTGAGCTAATGCAGAGGCATTTGGTGATGGGGCAATAATCTTAGATAACCCAGGACTTTGTGCAATACATAGATTATAAACTAGTAAGGGCAGAAGCAATAAGTACTTTTTCATTTAATAATTTTTTATATTTGATTGGAGTGTATTTATGAAATTAATTTGTTTGTGAAATTAACAAGATAAGATGCTATATAAGGTATTTATTTTATGATTTTGTTAACAAATTTTTATAATTGTCTTGAAAAATACATAAACTAAAATTTAAAATGTTATTGTTTTTCTTTATTATTTTTAGTACTAATCTATGCTAAATATTTACTCAATCGCACTACTCAGTTGAAACATTGGTAAATACATAGCAACCAATAAAACAGCGACTAAAACACCAACAAAAAGAATAATAAAAGGTTCAAGAACAGTAGTCATAACTTTAGATTGCTGCACCACTTCCTGATTGTACTGTTCGCTTAACTGCTTGAAAACATATTCAGTCTGATTAGTTTCTTCGGCTACTTTTACCAGAGATATAATTCGATTGTCGAAAAGAGGAGTGTTTTTTAAGCTGGCGCTTAAACTATTTCCTTTTAAAATGCTATTTTCTACTTGTTCCAATGCTTCCTGAAGCGGTACAAAACGAATCATTTTCTTGACCATTTGAATACTGTTCAATAAAGGAACTTTAGCAGTTGTAAGTAGCGTTACTGCCTGGGTAAATTGAGCGAGATACACTTTTGTCATAAAAGGTCCTAAAACTGGAATTTTTATAAGAAAGTAATGCAATGCTTTTTTGTACTTATGATTGTCTTTAAAAAACTGAGTTGAAAAAATAAAAATAATTATTGCTAAGAAAAAGTAAAGTCCATATGTTTTTGTCCAGATCGATAATTTTACAATCATCTGTGTCAAAAAAGGAAGTTCCATATTGTTTTGTTTGAAGATATCCTGAAACATTGGAACCACATAACTCAACATAAAAATAACAACCAGAACTGCTGTACTTAATACAATAGAAGGGTAGGTGAGTGCGGCTATGATAATTCTTTTTTGTTCATTTTTGCGTTCAAAAAAACGACCAAGTTCTTCACAAACCTGAGCTGTAGTTCCTGTTTCTTCTCCAATTTGAATAGAATAATATTCGTATTCTGTAAATGATTTTGAAGTCATTAAAGCATCTGAAAAAGGTTTTCCGTTTACTACATCATTTAGAATTGTCTGGATTAAATCCTTATCCGCTTTTTTCTTTAATGATTCGATAATTAGGGACAATCCTTCTTTAAAACTAACTCCAGCTTTTAGTAAAACAGCAAGTTCAAGATAAAAGGCCTGTTTCTTTTTATTATTGAAACTGTCACCAAAAAGAGTGATCTCTTTTTTTAACAGACTTTCGATACTATTCTCATTTTTAGATTGAACAGCTTTTCTATTGGGTGCATTTTCTATTTTAAAGGCCATCTTCCTGATTCATAAAAAAGGTTAAATCATTTTTTTTCGAAACAAAAATTTGATAATCGGGTAGTTCTGTTTCAGCAAATATTGATAATGCATCTATTTGTCCATTGCTTATTTCTTTTCCTTTAAAAAAAGCTTTCTTTGGTGCAATTTTCAATTTAATTGTATCCCGATTTCGCATACTAAATTTGTCCTGAAAGGAATAAGTTACTGTATCAATTTCTGAAATCATTATTAATAACTGTTTATCGCTATCATACATTATATTATGCGGTTCATTAAAATCCTGCCAAAGTTTTTGTTCAAAAAGTGCCAGGGTACTCGTTTTTTCAAAATTGTTTTGAATAGTATGAATTTGTTTTTGAACAATCCGCAAAACACTAAATGCCATACCAACTACGATAGCTGTAATAATCATAACTACTATCATTTCTGACAATGTAAACGATTTTAATTTTCCTGCAGCCATATTACTTGTTGTTTTGTAATTTCTTTTTTAGAAATGTTATTTACTGCTGAAATCGAAATCATCTTTTTTGTAGATACAGCTTCTAATTCAATGTTGATATTCCAATTTTTATATTCTTCTTGATAGGGTAATTTGATGCTATTATTTTGAATTTCATATTCAAGTTCATTAATTCGGGTTTCAATACCATGCGTGTTTTTAGAGAAGGTATTAAAGACTAGATTGTTTAATATTAAACTTGCCACAATGAAAATAATGACTACTAAAACTGTAGCTACAATAGCTTCGACCAATGTAGCCGATTTTATTTTTTTTAGTATAACCATTTTAAAACAGTTTTAGGTTGTTGCTCTAAAATTATGCCTCCATAAATTGCCGGTACAGTTTCGTTTTCAATAGTGGCATTATAAACATGATTCATAAAAATAGACCCAGCCTGATTTGCTACAAATTGCTTTGTATAAATCGATCCGGAAACTGTTCCTTTTATTTCAAAATTGCCATTGCAGTATACTTGTCCTTTTATTTTTGAACCTTTTTCTAAAACGACTTGGGTCTGAAAATCGGATGTTTCTTTTGTTTGGATATAAGTTACACATCCTTTTAAAACACTTCCTTCTCCTATAAAAATTTGATTTTCTGATAAAGTATTATAGTTAGAGTTATCAGTGACACTATTTTTATTGTCCTGAAATAGAAGCAATACTGATGGATAGCTTAAATTACATTTTTTACCCAATGTAATTTTTTTAGAAGCAATAGCCTGAAAATTCCCAATCGTTTCATCTTCAATTTCAATAATTGGTGCAATTAAAATTAAGTCATTTAGTAAAGCAGTTTTTCTAACTTTAATAACCGTTTCTGATTTAATTATAATATTTCCAGATATAATTTTGTTTTCTAGTGTTATGGCATTCTGAGAATAAAATCCTTTTGTTTTTTCTTTAAAAGAATTTGTAATTTTCAAAGCCGAATTTAGATTGATATAATCTTCCTGATGGTCTATTTTATATTCTTTTAGATAAAAATTTAGAGCATCAAGAAAAGCTTTTTCAGGTTTTGGCAGTTCAGAAGTACTTTTTTCAATACGTCCGTAAATTAATTGAGTTCCATAGTAACTGTTTCCCGCAATATAACCTGAATTGACACCTTGTTTTGGTAAATAAGCGATACCAGTAATTTTAGTACTTCCCACTACAGTTAGCGCATTATGTATCTCTTGTAAAAACAGAGTAGGGGATTTATCTGCTATAATAAGCGACCCTATTATGGCAGTTTTAGTAAATTTCTTCTTTCGGAATTGTGTTATTGTAATTCCTTTTTGAAATACACCCCATTGTGATAAATGGGTTTTTATAGTTTGATTTTCTTTTTTTATGAAATCAATTGTGATTGTATCAGTATTTAATTCCTTTTGCTCTAAAAGTGACTGCATTCCTATATCAGCAATCTGGATATTCTCAATTGCTCCTTTTGACTGCTCTTTCATATATATAAATGTATACGCATATAAAACAAGGCCAGCCAGAAGCAAAGCAATTAATACAGCAATAAAAACCGTAAACTGTAAAGCACCAGATTTAATTTTTAATTTCAATCCTGAAGCATTATAAGATTAAGATTTCCTTTGTATTTTACATATACAGATTCTTTGCTTCCGTCTTTTAGAAAAATTTCATTTTCTGTATCACCAATTTTCATAAAGTAATTTTTACCATCAATAATAAGCATGAAAATTTTACTTTTCCCCTTTGTATCAGTAATTAAACCTTTGTAAACAATATTTGGCCAAACCAAAGGTTCGGGTTGTTTAATAACTTTTGTAGTTTTAGTTTTATTTGTTTTTATAGAGGAAACGGTTTCAGGATTGTAAATTTTTCCTAAAAAAGGATCTCTATAGTTTACATTAATAGAAAATGATTCTCTTTTATTAACTTTTAAAGGTTTAAAATTAAATTCAGAATTGTTCTCAGGGATTATTTCATTTGAATTTGTAAATGAAAATACCTGAAACAAAACAGCACCCCAAACAAATAAAACGAGTGGTAAAAGAACGTATATGTTTTTTTTGTTTTTCATTAATGATTTATTTTTGACTTAACTCTTTTTCGATTTTTTCTATTCTCAAAGCTAAAGTTTTTAATGCTTCAATTTCTTTTGCCTGTTCTTCAATTTTTTTATTTTGCTGAATAGAATAAAGAGTTAATTCTTCAATTTTTTGAAGTAACTTAGAATTCATTTCTCCTAGATTAATTCCGTTTTTTAAGACCTCTTCTTCACTTGGGATATTTTCTAAATGGCCTTTTTCATTTATGTGTTTTTCAACCTGTTCTAATGCTGGTAAATTGTATTCTTTTTTAAATACAAAATCTGACCAGCCTAGTAAATCAACCTTTACTTCTTTTGAATGAATTGTACCGTTAACATCTAGTTTATTTAATGGATTTGTTGTACCAATGCCTACATTCCCATTGATATCAATTCGCATACGTTCTAATCCTAAAGTGCCAATTACAATATTTCTATTCATATCTGGAATTGTTGAATATCCTGATAAATCAATAAAAGATTTTGTATTAGAGTTTGTACCGCCACCAGCAGAAATCCTTAAGAAACCATCATCTCCTAATGCTAAATTTGTTGAATTACTAAAACCTCGAATTTCACCATATATTAATGTTCCGGCATTTATTGATGGTCTTTGCATGGTATTACTTAGACCTCCATTTAGAGTAAAAGACCCTCCTACTGACAATTTGCTTACAGGAACAACAATTCCTATGCCTACATTTCCACCAATAGGATTAATGGCAATGTTTTTCTGGCCAACACCACCCTTTACAGCTTGTAAGTAAGAATATTCATCTGCTGTATTCACCCCAATATTAAGACCTAATCTATAAGCGGCTCCATCATGTATAGAAATACCATCTGAACTAGATATACCAGAGCTTGTTGGAACTTTTACCTCAAATGTATTTAATGGAGTTAGTGAATTAATACCAACTTTTTTATCACTTGAGAAAGTTATAGCAGAACCTGTAGTTCCATAATCGATGTCTAAAAAAGCAAATGATGAATTATCTCTTGCTTTAAAATTCCAAGGTCCACCCGTATGACCATACGGACGAAGTGAAAGACGTATAATTTCACCTGGTGTAGAAGATGGAGCAACTTGACTGCCAATTTTTAAATTAGTATCGAAATATACTTCACCACCAGAAACGGGCATTGTATTTTGCGAAAAGATTATATGTGAAATAAATAATAAAGCAATTAGTTTATAGTTCTTCATTTTTATTATTTGTTTTGTTTAGATTTTAGGATTAGAATGTCATTTTTCATTTCTTTATTTTCTTTCTTCATATTTTCATTCTCTTTTTTTATTTCAATCATATAAAGTGTCAATTCTTCAATTTTTTGAAGCAATTTAGAATTCATTTCTCCTAGATTAATTCCATTTTTTAAAACTTCTTCTTCACTTGGGATATCTTTTAAGTGTCCTTTTTCACTAATGTGCTTTTCTACTTCTTTAAGTGTTGGAAGATTGTATTCTTTTTTGAAAACAAAATCAGACCAGCCTGTTGCCTGAACTTTTATTTCTCTTGCTCCAATAGATCCTTCTACCGCCAGTTTATGTATTCCTGTTGTTAAAGTACCAATTCCTAAACTGCCATTAGCAGTTAAGATCATTTTTCTATTACCATAAGAGTCCCATGCAAATAACGGTCTTGTCACTACAGCTGCGGCACTCGTTCGTGAATCAAATGTCATAAGAGGATCTGTACCACTGTCAATATTAGGTTCAGTAACAGCTGTCAAATAAAGTGATGCTCTGTTATCACTAATGCGATATCCTTGTAGGCTGGGAATAAATTGATTATCGGCATTTGTGCCATTTGCAATTCGTATATAATCTTGAGGAGCATCAAGAACACTCAATTTTAGTAATGTTTCTGATCCAGGAACAGCTGGTGTTTTAATTTCTAGGGTTGCTGAAGGTACAGAAGTACCAATTCCTATGTTACCATTTGCTAAGAATGTCATATAACGTGTGTTCCAATCTTTACCAATAAATGCATTTGTAAGCGTAGAAACACCATTTGTAGCTGTTCCGTAAGCACCAAAACCTATATATTTTTCTGTATCATCTGAATTTGAGATATAAAAGGCTCTTGCCCAAGCTCCGGTTAAACCTGGAAAATTCATTTTCATATTAACACCGCCCGCAGGAAGATCAGTGCCTATTGATACATTATTGAAAGTTGTATTTTGCGCAATGATAGGGAGCGAGATAAACGCAAGTGTAACAAAGAGTAAAAAATTCTGTTTCATTTTTTTAGTTAGTTTTATATTTTAATTTGATAACAATAATAATGATATATGATTATTTTGAATTCAATTCTATTTTAGATAATCTTTTTTCAATTTCTAGTAGTTTTTCATTTTGTTTTTGAAGAATTTCTGCTTTGTATTGTAGCTTTGCTATTTCACACACTTGTTCTTCATCTATTTTTTTCTGTAATGAAATTTTTTTATCTTGCTCAATCATATAAAGTGTCAATTCTTCTACTTTTTGTAAAAGCTTAATATTCATTTCAGAAAGATTGATACCATCTTTCTTCATTTTTTCAGCAGAGGCAATTTCTGGAAGATGCTTATTTTCTTTAATAAATTTGTCTAAAGAATCTAGAGAAGGTAATTTGTAGTTGTTTTCAAAAACAAAGTCAGCACCAGCATCGACGGTAACTTTTACTTCCCTTGAAGTAATATTTCCTGCTACAGTCAATCTTGAAGTTGCATTTGTTGTACCAATACCAACATTTCCATTACCTTTTATAATAAATGGAATCATATTACTTGCCCCAATATCCCGAACTCTAAAGAAACTGCTTCGTGCAGCGTTCTCTGCTGTTCCAAATGAAGTTACGTCAATAGTGAAAGCGTCAATTTGTTCTGAACTACCCGGTACGCTTAAATTTATTTTTGCAGTGTTTAAAGTCTTTGCAGTGAAATCAGTACTGGAGTTATTTAAATTTCCAGAGTGCCAAATTTTATTCCATCCTTTCCATTGGCTTGACCATCTTCCGAAATATAATTCATTTGTTCCTACTCCGTTTACCAAACTAGCATAATTATTAACATCAAAACCAAAATTTAATCCCTGATAGTAATTTGCTCCCAGAGTACTATTTGTTGGAGTAACTGCAACCCATTGTCCATTTACTCCAGAAAAAGATTCTAGGTTTGTTTCAACGTTTCTTAATGGAAAATAAGTCTGTGAATGTATTATTGTAGAGAATAAGATAAAGAGTATTGCAGATATATTTTTAATGTTTTTCATGCTTGTTATTTTGATTAGCTTCTATTTTGATTAATCGATTTTCTAAGTCTTCAAGCTTTTTGTTCTCTCTTTCAAGCTCATTTATTTTTTTATTTTGCTCAATCATGTAGAGCGTTATTTCTTCTATTTTTTTTAGAAGTGCCATGTTCATTTCGGCAAGCATTAAACCGTTCTTTTCAATTTCTTGAGCAGAAGAGATTTCAGGTAAATGTTTATTTTCTTTAATATAATTTTCAACTTCTTCCAAAGTTTTAAGTTTATAATCACTTTCAAAGACATAATCAGGAACTAGTGCTCCTAATAAATCAACTTTAACCTCTTGAGTATGAATTTTTCCTTTTACCGTTAGTTTTTCATCTGGTGTTAAAGTTCCTATTCCAACATTTGAGGTAAAATAAGCATTTCGACTTTGATAAGTACCAGTTGTTGTTGCGTAAGCATCAACTGCAGTTTTAAAAGTTAATTGCCCTCCATTGATTATATTAAAAGGGAGTGGATTTTGAACCTCATCATACACAACAGGGTTTACAGCATAATTAGATTGATAATAATAAGTAGTTGCACCACCTCGAATCCAGATTATAATTTCTTTATTTCCAGATGCTGCTGTTATATCTTGCCATCCAGCTATTAATGGACTACTACCGGTAATTATAAGAGGTTTAACATCAGCATCAATAAAATGAGAACCATTTCCCCAAGCAGTAGTATGAAAATTAAAAGTAGCCATTAATGATCCTCTCCATGATGCATTAGTGTGTACATTGCTTCTGCCTAAAATTAGATTAGTTGGAACATTATTTCCCCATCCACCATCAATAAATTTTACAGGATAAAATTTATCGAGATCACCATTTACTACAAAATTACCAGAAACCTGCCCGTAAGAAATTATAGAGATTAAAACTATAACGCCAGTTAATATTTTTTTCATGTTATTTATTTGATTGTTTTAATATTGATATTTCTTTTTCATTTCTTTTATCTTTTTAAGTAATATCTTTAAGATTTATTAGAGACTAACAGAAAGATTTTGTGATTAAGACGTGTTCTAATTTATAGTAAAATTAAAAACTGTACTTCTTGCACTTTGATTTCCGGCTTCATCAAACGATTTTACAAACCAATAATATGTTCCAGCAGTCATAGTTTTATTATATGGACTGGTACCTCGGTCTTTGAAGTTTAAATTGGTCAATGCGCTTTCAGTATAAACATAAATACTGTCTCTTTCTGCGCTTCCAGAAACAGGAATTCTGTTCCATTGAAAATCTATGCTTTTATTAGTTGTAGTACTTGCATTTGTCGGGCTAGATAAGATTGGGGTGTTGGGAGCTTTCGTGTCTACTAAAATTGATCTTGAAGTGTAAAGGGTTTGTGCAGTTCCGTTACTGGCTCTTACTTTCCAAGTATATTTACCCTCATCAAATGTAAAATTAAAAAATGTAGCTGCTGAATTTTGTTCTTTTACCAAAGTATTGTTTTCATCCAGAACTTGAAGCTGATAGTTTGTTGCACCAATAATAGCATCCCATGATAATTTTTGTAAAGCAGTTTTTGTAGTCAAATTGTTGCTTGGTGTTAATAACACAACAGTATTATTTTGAAAATCGTCATTATTTAATATTTCAAAGCTTCTTTTGAAGTATACAGTTTCGTATGCGCTGTTAACCGCTCTTATTCGCCATTCATATTTTCCAATGTTTAATTGCTGTGTATAAGAGTTTTTTGCAACTAAAGTATCCAGTATTATTTGTTGTGGGGCATCAAAACTTGGAGACGCAATTTGTAATTGATATTTATCAGCACCTTCAACAGTCTCCCATGAGAATGTAATACCTGTTGAAGATAAAGCTGCATTGTTTGCCGGAGCGGTTAATGATACTTCTTTTTTAGAGATATCATCAACCATTAATATTTCTTCACAAGAAATAAAAGTTAGAAGAACTAGAAGTAGAAAATATTTAAATAAAATTTTAGGCATGATATTTAGGAATAGACATTAATATAATTAGTAAACGCTGAGAAGAAGCTACATATCAAACAAATCTTTGTTGTTTTTCTTTTCACTTATTTTGCGTTTTGTGATTCCAGAACAGCTGTTGTTTTCGTTTACAATATCAGCGACATTCCATGTTCCTTTAATTGATTTAACCCAGCAGAAAGAACTTACCTGATATGCAACAATTGTTTCTGGATTGATGTCTATGGTATCTGTTTTTTTTCCGCCTTTGAATAAAGAAATTGTGTATTTTTTGTACTGATTATTTGTTAAATAAAAAGCGTCTGATTGTCTGATTTTGGCAATTTCTTCAACCGGAAGGCTTACTGCAAGACTTGAAATAATCTTTAAGTTTTGAGTATCAGTTAATAGTTTTAAAATAGAAGCATTATAATCAGCATTGATTTCCTGAACTAAACCAGCAATATCTAAAATTTTAATAGTTATCAATTCAGGTTTGACAGGCAAACTATCTATAAAAGCAACTTTTGTTTGATTCTGGTTGTATTTGGCTTTCGATTTATAGATTTTATTTAATTTTCGATTGTAGGGAACGACTCCAATTTCTATTCGAATATTATTTTCCAGTTTTGATAAACCTTTTGGCTCAAATACATTTTCATTGTATGATAATTTTGATGTACCAATGCTCCCTAATTCGACAACAGAAGAAGAAAATTTATAGTTGTCATTTTTAATTTTAGTTGTCTGGCAGGCACTGCAAATTATGATTATCAAGACAACAATTTTTTTTAACATAAGATTCTTTTTTATGAATGAGAAAATATAATATTTTTATTAAAATATAATATTTTATATATTATTTTTAGCTGTAATTTTTTTAACAAATCTAGTAAAATTGATGTAATAGATTGTTAAAATTTAATCTTTTATTTTTAACCTAAATTGTTGGTTTTTCTCTCATTTTTCACTTTGATTTTGTGCCTTTTAATTTTCCAGTACCATCAATTAAAGTTATTATATATTGTTAAATTTTTGATTCAAATTATGAGGTAATATCTTATATTTGATTTCTAATTTAAAATATAATTATGAAAAAAACTTTAAGTCTTTTGGCTTTTTTACTATGTCAAATTATTAATAGTCAAACATTCTCAACAAATTTAACACCTGTTGGTTGGGAGCATAACATTTTATTTAATTCTGTAACTCGTTATACAGTAACTCAAGAAGGGCCAGCAATTAATTTACCAGGATTGTTTGATGGAAGTATGAATCCTTATTATATGGCAGGAGTTACACCGTCAACTCCAAAAGTTATTCTTATTGAAGGTTTATCAGGGTATCATACCCAAGCAGGAGCATGGGTTGGATGGACCACGCGCTATTTACCAGCAAGTAGATTTAAGATTGAAGGCTACGATACGTATAATGGAGTAAATGTATGGAGGGTAATAGCTGATTATTCAGATGTTGATTATGGGAATTATAATTTTTCAGTGAAGATTCCAGTTGGTGGTGTTTACAGCAAATTAAAATTTACATTTTATAACGGACAGGGAGGAAATGTTGGTCTGTCGGAGCTGTTTTTTATTCATCCGGAAGCTACAAGTCCATATTCGGGATTATTGACGCAATCGGCTACTAATTGGCAGAATTATGGTACAAATTTATTCTATAATTTAGGAAATGTTGGTATTGGCATAAATGCTCCTCAAAATAAACTTGACGTAAATGGAACAGTTCATGCAAAAGAAGTAAAAGTAGATGTTACAGGATGGCCAGATTATGTTTTTAAAAACAATTATAATTTGCCAACTCTTGAAGAAGTAGAAAAACATATCACTGAAAAAGGCCATTTAGAAAATATTCCAAGTGAAGATGAAGTTATAAAAAATGGAATATCTTTAGGAGAGATGAATGCTAAACTACTTCAAAAAATTGAAGAGCTAACTCTTTATATGATTGATGTAAATAAGAAAGTAAATATGCTTCAGGTTAATAATGATAGGCTTATTGAGGAGAATAAGATGTTTGTTAAAAAGATTGAAGACTTAGAAAAGAAATAGCTGTTAGAATAGTTTTAAAATTTTCAAGATTTTGATAGTTAAAAAAATGAACGAATGTTTCCTTGACTTCGTGCATTTTTTATAAAAGTTTATTAATGATTCTTTTTTATTTTTATAGCTTTCGCGTATTCACTAGCAAGACGCTGCGCCAGCAAGGGTGAGGAATAATTGTTGAGAAAATTTTAAACTTTTAAGGAAATTTTAAAATAAAAAAATGCACGAATGTTTAACTTAACGTCGTGCATTTTTTATAAAAGTTTATTATTTGTTTTTACACCCTTTCATATATTTACAAGCGAGAAGGGTAATCGGTCAATCAAAAGAGAAATGAAATTATATTTATTTTATTTTTTCATAATACTGATCTAAATCTTGGTTAAGATTTATTTTTAGATTTCCGAAAAATATTCTTTCGATTGATGTCTCAAGACTTCCTTGCTCATGGCCATTGTCATAATTCAGTGAAATATTAGTACTAAATATAGTGTGGTTTAATTCATATGTACCGTTTCCAAAATACGAACTAACAAAGTTGTTTTTTTTCAGAATAATTAAAGTATCTGCAACATGAGGATTTTCCCCTATAAAATCATTCTCATAATTGCGATTAACATATGTACCTGCTATCATATCTTCAGTAATGAAATATTTATAAAAATAAATGGAAACTAAGGAGATAGTCAAAATTATTAAAGCTTTTTTCATTATTATCTATTAGTGGTCATAAATATATATGTTTGATATGTATTATTTTCTCCTTTAATTGGCGGATACCACATACCATTATCACCAATATATCCTTTTCCTCTTTCATAATTGTGGACGGGCAAGTGATAATAGAACGAACTTCTGGATTTAGAATCTTGCACTATATTCAAAACATTGTCCCCAAGCTTATAAAAACTTACATTATAAGTTCCCATCATTTGTACCTGCATATTATTAAACGTCCAATAATTATCCCAAATATAATAAAAATTAGCTTCGTAACCTTTTTTAAGGCTCCCCGATTTTATAAATTTATTATATAGACCTCCATATAAATAATTATCATGTATAGCTATATTTGCAGGATGCGTGCCTTCAAATATACTTCTAACCGGACCTAAATCATTTTTCCATTCATCATATATAGTTTGCCAATCCACATCATTGCCACGTATTGTTCCAGATAACGTTTTCTTTCCGTTATTTATTGTAGCCCAATTTCCTTGCCTGTCGGTTGCATATGTTAGTTGATTTCCTTTAGAATCTTTTTTGTTTGAATGGTAAAAGTCAACTCCTATATCATCCCCAACATTTGATGTTTTTTTGTAATTTCCATCTTTATCCTGTTCATATTCACCATCTTTACTTCCCATGTTTGTCATTAAACTCTTAAATTGGTTTTGAGCATCTACTCCAGTGTATTTTGTTCCTCCTTCGAAGTCTTCTACTGCCATTCCATCAGGATCAATGAAGAAAACAGGATTGTTTAATGCATAATTATATGGAGAAAATCGTCTGGATATTTCTGAAAGAGGATCAATATTCATCCAACGACAAAGTGCAGGGTCATAATTACGTGCTCCATAATCATAAAAATCTAATTGTTTTCCATTGATGTTATTATCCTGCAATTCTTTTCCATTGTACTTATACTTATTATCTACACCATTAATAGCAGAATTGTAGCCTTTTTGCATTAAGCCAAAAGCATAATAATTATTCTCCTGTACAATTTCACTGGTGTTAACTACTCCATTATTGTCTTTATCCTGATAACTTAAACGGATATTACCTAAGTGGTCTTTATATTGGTAAATATAATTATAAATTCCTGCATTATAAGTAATGTATCCTTCAGGGTGAGAAAATTGTTTAAGGCTATTATTTTCATAAACAAAACTTCCGGCATAATCGGTGCTTCCGCCTGTGCTAATCGTTTTACGTTGTTTTATACCTGTTGCATCGTAAAAATAACTTATGGTGCCTCCGTTTATACTTACAGATGTAGGTAGGTTTAAATGATTGTAACTTATAGCTGTAATACCTTTGTTGGCGTCAGTTTTCATGTTGCCATTATTGTCATAAGTATATTCGATTGGAATATTTGCTCCATTACTAAAACCTTCTGTGCTTCCAGAACTGTCTTCAACTTTGTCAAGTCTGTTTCCTGTATAAGTATAAGCAAGATTGTCCATAGTTCCAAATGTTGTTGCAGTTGGATTAATATGTCCGAGTCTTAGAATGCTCATAATATTACCATTCTTGTCGTAGCTTAAACCTTCGTTATACCTTCCGGAATTTAAAGTTGAATTGTCTGTAGCCTGTGTTAATCTGTTTAGTGCATCGTAGGTGTATGTGTAATTTTTTAAGCTGCTATCTGTATTAGCTGTTTTCCAAGAAGTCTGGCTTATGTTGCCATTGTACAATTTCTTCAAAGGATCAGTAATATCATTGTAATTGATTTGAAAGGCAAACAAATTAGCGCCAATTGTATTTATATTATTAATACCTTTTAGCCATCCTCTAATATTATAATTGTAGGTGACGTTTTGTAAACGAGACTGATTTATTTTTCCTCCAACGCCTTTAGAAATTAATTGTCCTAATTTATCATAGGTATTACTTGCAATTATTTCTTTTGTTTGATTGTTTATAGACTGGCTCTGTGTTAGTATGCGGCCAACGTGATCGTATGAATAGGAATCTACAATAGTAATTAAAGCATCAATACCTTTTTTATGGGTGCTGGTTGTTTCTAAAACCTTGCCTCCAAAATCAAACTGCGTTTTTACTGCAGCTATACTATTTAAAAAGTTATTTTTATTATAATTGTATACAGTCCTGCCCTTATTGTCATAATAATTTACAGTTGTTATCCAGTTACTGGTTCCTAAAACTCGTACTTTAGAGCAAGTAGACAATCCTTTGGCATTAGAAATAGGAGTAATTCCATAGGCTGAAACTGATGTACCACCATCTAAATCAATACTACTATAATCGTCATAATAATTTATGGTAAATAAATCTATACCTGAATTAGGGAAAGCAGTATTTGAATAGTTTAAACTTGTTCCAAGAATGTTTAAAACAGAAGCTTGTTTATTCTCAAATGTTGAAGAACTATTGTCTGCCAATGTCTGCACAGATATTCTGGTAACATCTGTAGCATTAACATATTCTCCAGTATAAGCAGGTCTGCTAAATGCATCATACTTTGTAAAAAGCCATTTTTTATCAGCTCTTAAATTTGCATCTTGTGTTAGTACAGGTCTGTCTAATTTGTCATATACTATATATTCCCAATCTTTACCAGGTAGTTTTTTCTCAACAAGTCTGTTCTTTATATCGTATTTATATTGGTAGCATAAATTATTTAGAATTGTGACATCTGCTACGATTCTATTACCTATACAATTGGTAGGAAGATTAACAGTAAATGTCGAAGAAAAACTTATTGATGGAGCTCCTGTAACACTAGTTAGTTTTAATTTTCCATTTACAATACTGGCGTTATAATCTCCATTTGATATTAGCCCCAAATTCATATCTGGGAGGGTGCACGGAGTAGTTGGCAGATCTTGTGGAGTATTACTTAAAAACGAAGTATTGTAACCGCCGCTAAAAACAACCTTTAATACATTATTTACAATAGTTACATAGACTGAACCTGCGCCGCTTGTAGTTCCTGAAAAAACAGATTGATTAAAGGTCTTACTAAAATCATCAAAACCAAAGGTAGGTTGATTTGATGTAATTAATGTGTCTGTATCGACCAAAGGAGGAATGACCGCTATTAAATTCCCATATTCGTCATATGCATAATAAGTATCATGATTGATGTTTGTTAAAATTCCATTTACTTTTGAGGTACCAAAAGTTCTTTTTAACACTACATGCCCTTCTTTATCAGTGAATTCATGCGTTGTTTTGTTGTTTCCATCAGCAGGAACCCAGTTTTCATCTTTAATTATTTTTTTATTTAATAAACCACTTGCATAATAAGGTGAAGCATAAAATTTAGAGTCAATAATTGATGTGCCAGTTTGAGAATTAACAAGGTATTGTTTTACTTCATTTTCCTGATTAGTTTGATATTCCAGTTTTATTTCATGCCCATTCCCTAAAGCCCAATCAATACCTGGTGCTCCTTGTTTTAATATTCGATTTAGTGGAGATTTTTCAAATTCTTTTTCTGAGAAAGGATTTGGTTTGGTACTATTGATGTCCGCAGTATAATTTGCTATATAGTAACTATTTGTATTTGCGATTGCAGTATTTCGATAGGATGCCAAATTAACAGAAGTATCCATATACGGAAGAAATTCTTTTTTTTGTCTTCCTATAGAATCATAGGATATTGATGTTATAATATCCTGAATTGAAGGAGAAGCTTTAATACCAATGTTTTGCATAGGTCTGCCTAATCCATCAAAATAAGTTATGGTTTCTATTACCTCACTGTTTTTGCGAATGCTATCATTAGTATTCATTGGTGCTTGAAATACTCTTGTAAAAACATAATTTTCATTACTTAATGAAATACTTCGATAAGCATCTGATTCTATTTTGGCAACAAAAGTACTCCCGGCTTTAATCCAGGTATTTGGTTTTAAAGTTATACTTTCTGATGCAGTGAGTGTTTCCGTGCCGGTAACAGTATAATTGTTATCTTTTACAATACTAATAGGAGTTTGAGCATTGCATTGGAATGCTATTAATAATATAAATAGAATGTATTTTGTTATATTCTTCATTTGAATATTAGTTTTTATAGTGATATTGATTCTCAGAAATTAATTTGCCTTGAGCATCTTTAATAGAAATTAATTTTCCGAAATTGTCATAATTATAATTAATTTTGTCGCCTTTTGGGTCGGTGATAGTACTCACCCCTACTAAAGGAATGTGCGTATAAGTTGTAATCATGCTGTTTGGCAATGAAGCATTATTTCGAAGATTATTTATTGCTGTCAAATTAGTTTCATTATAAGTATTCAATATAATAGTAGTAATTCCTAATGCAGCGGCTACCTGAGCATAAGTAGCATTTTCTATTTTTGCTATGGGAACGGTTTTATTGTATCCCCAGATAAAGACAGTGTAAATAGCATTTTTAGAGTGAAATTCTACCAAATTACCGGTTGTATCATAGCTATCATAAAAGACTGATTTTTGATTTAGTGAATTTCCAAAAGGAGAGACGCCTATTTCTTTAGGAACAGTTATACCTGATACTTCAGCGTATGAATAGTTTACAGTTTCTTTAATTTTGCCGTTAGTACTAACAGTTGTGAAACCTGGAAGATTAAAAATATTTTTAGTAAAATCGGTGGCATAAATATTTTGCTCTTTATAAAATTCTCCCGCCTTATTAGATTTTATTGTCTTTGAGATTAAACGATAAGCATTATACTCATAATCGGTAGTGGTTTTTATAGTATCTGTTACGAAATAATTACTTTCAATTTGTTTTTTCAACAAAGTTTGTTTACCAAATAGAGGATAAAAACTTACCTGATAACGATCTAAGCTTGTTATGCTTCCATCTGACATATATTGAAAGAAAGTTCCATAATAACTTACTTTGGCCCCATAATCAACTGTACTTCTAAATTTATAATATTCAAAATTTGTTTCTTTAACTTTTGTGCTCTGTGAGTTGAAAACAGACTCATTTAAAACGCTGCCATTGTCAATATCATCATTACTGAAGCTGTAATTGTTCATCGTTTTAACATTATCAAGATAAACCACGTTTTCTGCTCTATTTTGAAATGCCTTTTTAATAAAACCATTATTTACATTGCTAAACTCAGTTATTTTAACTGTGCCATAACCAACATAATTAGATATTCCATTTGGGGATACATTAAAATAATTATTTGAAGATAAACGGTCTACTTTAACAGAATATAAATATCCTGTAGAACTTGGATGACTTGCTGTATTGCCATAAGAATTAGTCCTCGCAGTCAAAAGAGGGAGCATGGTTTTTCCTTCAAAATATTCATAAGTTTTTGCACTAGAAAAAGAGTTGTTTGAATCAAAATTTGTAATTTTTTTTATTCTTAATCCATTTCCTTTTGTTTTTACTTGAGAATCGTCTTGTATTGAATAAAATAAATTATTAGCCTCATTTAATTCGTACTCAAAAATAGTATAGCCTTTGGTAGGATATGTTATTCTTTCTAATATTGAGGCCTTTGCAAATGTCTCATTAGCGTTTAAATTATTTCCATTATCTCCTATAAAACTATAATATTTAAAATGAGTTGGATTTGGTATAATAGATGTATTCTGACTGCTTCCGTTGTAGTAGCCCCAGTAGTCTATCGCAAACGAATTTTTTTGTGGTAAATTTTGATTGTTATATGTAAAATCATATTGTTGATCATTGATTATAACTGAATTGAGTTTTAGCCTGTAAATGTTTGTATTTGGATTGACATTGGCCTGATATTCTGTAAAAACATTTGTTGATGTTACAGCATTAAAATAAGAATATGCAAATTTGACACTTTGGATTTTGCGATTATTCGGATTATTTAATACTATAGAATCTAATTTTTTAGATATGGGATGATCAGTTCTATTGGAATAATAAAAATTTAATTTTCCTTCGTTAGATGTTATCGAACTTATTAGTTTAACATTTTGTTTTGAGAGATTATAAAATGTTTTGAGATATTCCCCATTGCTTCCTTCAGCAGGAATAAAAACGTAATCTGGATAAGAAGTTTGTGACTGTCCAAAATAATCTAATGTGACTTTATTGAACGGTCGGTAGGAAGTATGTACTTTTGAATCTACTTTTGATTTTGTAAATTCCTGGGAATAAGAAGGATTATTACTAACATTAGCAATATTTATATAATCAATAACTGTTTCCTTTTTATTTGGCTCAATAATTTTAGTTAATTTCCAGGATCTTGAATCTACAGGTTTTTCAATGGAAGGAACTGAGCTTTCATTTTTTATATTTTCTAGCGCATTGAATTCGTATATGGTTCCTGTTGGAGCAGTAATAATAATTTTAATTTCATCTTTACTGACATACGTAAGTGATATTAGGTATCCAACTTTATTTAAAACTTTAAATGATAAAGCATTAGAAGTTGTAGAAAAATCATTTATAAATGTTAATGAATGGCCTAAAAAATTGGCTGTAAAAACATCAGGTTCAGAATCAAAATTTCCATTTTTAATAACATCATTTGTTGGGGTAAATATTCCATTACTAATAGTATATCCTTCATAAGTTAACTTATTTCCAATCATGATAGGTATCTCTGAAAGCTTAGGATAAGGAGTCCCATCAGGATCACATCCTTGAAATTGATTGTACCTAAAAGAACATGAATACGGATAATCTGAAGGGTAAACATATCCTTGAAAATCAGGTCTCTGTTTAAAGTATTGAAAATAAAATGGCTGCAGGTCATCAATATCATTAATACTCTGTACAATTGTTCCTAGATTCATATCCCAACCAAGACCAACAATTCCAGGTTCGTCATTAACTCTATTTCCACTCGTTGCGGTATAAGTTAAATTAAGAGGTATCTGAGAGAGTTGCACTAATGGAATACTTATACTGGCTGATCCATTGTATTCATTTAGTCCTATTTCCTGAAATTTAAATAAGGATGCCGCACTAGGTGTTAAAGGTGCATTTGGCATATATTTTTTTTGAATTTCTGCACCAGTTACAGTTTGCGCTGAAATATTTATGGTAGTAATAAATACTAAAGCACAAAAGATTTTAATTTTTAGAGACATGGTAATTTGGTAATTTGCTGATTATCCGTTTGTTGTTTGAATTTAATTTTAGTCTAAATTCGGGAGCAATAATAAAGTATTTTTCTTATCTTTTTGTGAAATTATTAACAAATTATTTCTCATTATCAACATCCTTGTTTTCTCAATAAAAAAGATATATTTGTAAAAATTTATTACACTTTTGTTGTGAAGAAAAATCTACTTAAAAAACTGCCGTCATTCAATCTACAGGAAATGTTGATTGTTCTTGCTATCATAGGAATTTTGCTTTTAATCGCTTTACCTAACTTGATGCCTTTGATTACAAAAGCAAAAAGTGTAGAGGCACAAGTACAGCTTAAAGCAATATACAATGCAGAGAAACAGTACTACTTTATGTACTCAAAATACAGCCCTAATTTTACAGAAATAGACTTTGAAGCGCCAAAAACGACAAAAGAAAGCGGAAGTGCTAATTATGTTTATGAAATAGTACAATCTACCAATAATGAGTTTAAAGTAAAAGCTACAGCAATTACTGATTTTAATGGAAATGGGGTTTTTAATGTTTGGGAAATTGATCAGAATGGTGTTCCAAAACAAATCATAAATGATTAATGTGGTATTTAAAATTAATTTTACTTCTTGTATTTGCTCTCGTATTATATCAGGATTTTAAAAGCCGTTTAGTTTATTGGTTTTTATACCCAATTATTGGGATTCTGGCTTTTGCAATTCAATTACATAATCTGCCTTTGTCAATTGCATTGACCAATTTGGGAGGTAATTTAATATTTGTAATTTTGATTTTGGCAGTTAGTATGATATATGTCAGGTTTAGAAAGTTAGATTTTAAAAATACAATCGGGATAGGAGATATCCTGTTTTTTCTTTTTATAACAGGTACATTTTCAATCGTTTCTTTTTTGGTTTTATTTGTCTTTTCCCTTTTATTTTCCTTGATTTTGCATTTAGTTTTAAGTAACAAAAAAGAGCAGTCTACAGTTCCGTTAGCGGGTTATATGTCACTTTTTTTTGGTGTTGTTTATGCCATTTCTTTTTTTGGTAATGATACATTTTTATACGCTTATTAAATGGAAAATTTTGATATTTCAATAGAATTCCAGCAACTTGTAAAAGCAGAACAGGCTTATTATTACCGAATTGTTCCAGTCGGAAAAAGTGGGCAGGTCGTATTATTAAAAACAGATAATTCTGATATAGCAGGCTTACAGAATGAATTAAGCATTCTCCTTAGTTTTCCTGTTCAGTTAGAAACAGATTCTACAGAAAATATAAACCGTTATTTAAGTACCAATTATCGGAAAACGTCTAATAACGTTTCTAAGATTCATTACACTTCTGATTTTTTAGAAAAAATTGTATTAAATGCTAAAGAAATAGGAAGCAGTGATATTCATTTTGAACCTTATGAAAAAAATGCAAGAGTTCGTTTTCGTTTAGATGGAAAGTTAAAAGAACAATTTCATATTTCAGTAGAAGAATACCCTATTATTGTAAACAAAATAAAGATTCGTGCTCAGCTTGATATATCAGAAAAAAGGTTACCACAAGATGGACGTATAACAATGGTTACAGATTATCAGGATTTTGACGTTCGTGTTTCTGTTTTACCAACGCTGCATGGGGAAAAAGTAGTACTTCGTATTTTAAGTAAAGACACCAGTCATATTGATATTAATTCTTTGGGTTTTACCGAAAAAGAATTAGCATCTTATTTAGAAAATATAAAACGTCCAAATGGTATTGTTCTTATTTCGGGGCCAACAGGTTCAGGAAAAACAACTACCTTATATGCTACCTTAAAAAGATTAAATGTCCCGAATACTAATATTTTAACGGTTGAAGATCCGATAGAATATACGCTGGAAGGAATTAACCAAGTTCAGTTAAAAGAAAATATTGGGCTTGATTTTGCCGCGACTTTAAGAACGTTTTTAAGACAGGATCCAGATATTATTATGGTGGGGGAGATTCGTGATGTGAATACAGCAAATATGGCAATTCGCGCTGCATTAACAGGGCATCTTGTTTTATCAACTATACATACAAATTCGGCATGGGCAACTGTATCGAGATTGATTGATATGGGAGTTCCATCATTTCTAATTGCAAGTACACTTAATATTAGTGTTGCACAACGTTTAGTACGTAAATTGTGTAAGTCTTGTAAAACGGAACAGCCAATTACTGAAGAAATTTTCCCAACAGGTTTTGATGTTCCAAAAGACTTAAAGTCACATCATGTTGCTGTTGGATGTGAGCATTGTTATCATACAGGTTATTCAGGAAGGAAAGCGATTTATGAAATTCTGCCAATTGGGTCAGAATTATCCAATTTAATTAAAAACAACCAACTGGATATCAATGATTATTTAGAAGAAAAAGACATTTTTACACTAAAGCGTAATGCATTGTTATTAATAAAAGAGGGAATCACTTCTGTCGATGAAGTTTTTTCATTACTCTTGTAAATTAAAATATATAAAAGTCCTACAATTGACATAAATTCATGAAAAAAATAATTACTCTATTTTTACTGATTCTTTTCCAGATTTCATATTCACAGGATAATCGGATTTTACAGCTTAAAAATAATATAGAATCCATTTCTGCCGATGCTCCGGGACTTAATGAAAAAGTTAATGTAAATATTAAAGAAGCTTCTTTGTCAAGTTTCTTATTGGCTGTTTCTCAAATTCACAAACTTAATTTTAGCGTAGCAACAAATCTAAACCAGATTAATATTGTAAATAATTTTTCGGATGTTACAGTAGGTGATCTACTTATATTTTTATGTAAAGAATATAATCTTACTATTGATTTTACTGGAAATATTTTGGCCATAAAATCATATGAAAAACCAGTTGAAATTCAAAAGATAAAAGAGATTGATGTTACCCATGATTATGCAAATAATTTACTTTCTCTAAATCTGAAAGATGATAAACTATATGACGTTTTCAGAAAAATAATGGATGTAAGTGGTAAAAATTTGGTTTTTGCACCTGGATTAGAAAATCAACCTCTAACTGCTTATATAAAAAGTGTGCCTTTTGATGCAGCACTAAACAAATTGGCTTATGCTAATAATTTAAGTGTAACGAAATCAAGAGACAACTTTTATATTTTTGATAAATTAGATGGAAATTTTGTTGTTGAAGGGACAGGAAATCAAAATGGAGAACTAAGACAAAACAAACCTCAACGTCCAAGAAAATCTAATTTTTTCTTTACTGTAATTGATCCTGATAAAAAACTGTTAAACGTAGATTTTGAAAACACTCCAATTTCAAGTATAGTGTATGATATAGGTCACGAACTTGATATTGATATGTTTATATCAAGTCCTTTAGAAAATGCAGGTAACGGAACAGTGAAAGCCAAAAACATCACTTTTGACGAACTTTTAGCAAAATTGTTTGAAGTAAAAACAGATAGTTATCCAGCACAAAATAATAATTCACAGCAGTTTAATACTAATAACTCAGTTGGGTCTATGGCATCTTCCGGAGGCAGTTATACTTTTAAAAGAAGTGGCTCTGTGTATTATTTTGGAACAAAAGATCAATTAGTGGTGCGAAATATTAAATCTATTCCGCTAATGCACCGTTCTATTGAACTTTTAAGTGATCCATCAAAAGAAGGTCGAAGCGCCGGAAGATTAAATAACACGAACAGTTATTCAAATTATAATTCTTATGATAGTAATAGCAATAGATCAACATCTAATTCTAACTACTCTAACCCAAATAGTAATTATAATAACAGCAGTAATTCTTCGTCTTCAAGCAGCAGCAGTGGCCCTTCTGAATCTATTTTGACTATAATACCTGATGAAATAAAAAAAGATTTGGATATTAAAATTGACAAAGAGTTGAATAGCTTTTTAGTTAATGGACCTGCGGCAAACATCGAACGATTTGAATCTTTTATAAATTATATTGACAAAGCTGTTCCTGTAATTTTAATAGAAGTAATGTTGTTAGAAGTTAACAGAAGTGCAACAGTAGAGACAGGTATTCAAGCAGGAATTGGAGATAAACCTGTTACTACAAAAGGAACTGTTTTTCCAAATGCTGATATTAATTTAGGAGCTTCAACAATAAATAAAATTATTGATGGTTTTAACGGATTTGGTTCTTTAAATATCGGACAAGTAGTTCCTAATTTTTATTTAAGTTTAAAGGCAATGGAAACAAACGGAAACTTAAAAGTACGTTCGTCTCCAAGATTATCTACCTTAAATGGTCATAAAGCTTATCTATCTATTGGTGAAACAACCTATTATGTTGTTACCAACCAGAATTATTATGGTTCACAAATTCCGCAGGCTTCGGAAGTTAAAAACTATCAGCCTATCGATGCTGAATTGTCGGTAAGTATTATGCCTTTGGTTTCTGGTAATGGACAGATTACAATGGATATTAAAGTAATTCAATCGAGTTTTAATGGTCAAAAAGTAGATAAAGATGCTCCTCCGGGAATTAATTCCAGAGAGTTTACTTCAATTATTAGAGTTAAAGACCAAGACATTATAGTATTAGGCGGACTTGAAGAATCTGTAAAAAATGATTCAGGAACAGGAGTGCCTTTATTATCGAGAATTCCAATCCTAAAATGGTTATTTAGTTCGAGAAAACGAGAAGATTCAAAGAAAAAATTAAGCGTATTGATTAAACCTACAGTTATTTACTAATGACCACATTCTCCTTACATACTTTTTTGCTTGGAAAAGAATACATTGGCGTTGAGCACTTCACTATAAATAATGAAGACAAAGTCGCCTTATTGCTTGTTGAAAAGAAAAAAGAAGGGTTGGTAATTAGTAAAAAAGACAGGGTTAGCTATAATGGAAAAATTGCAGAAAAATGGGATACAAAACTACCATTTTTTGTAGTTATAAATTCTAATCAGGTTATTCAAAAAGAAGTTTTAGGTATAGAACCATCAGATGAAAAGCTATTACATAAATCTTTTCCTAATACAAATTGGGATGAATTTTATTATGAAATCTGGAGATTAAAAGCAAAATCTGTTATTGCTATTGCCAGAAAATCATATGTTATCGCTTTACTGGAAGATTATCAAAATCAAAAAATAACAATTGCCGGAATCAGTCTTGGTGTATGTTCTATAGCTGATATTATAGCTTATACGGAGGAAAATAACCTTTATACCAATCATCAAAATATATCTAAAGAAGAGATTCAGATAATCTCAGCGAGTTCCTTAGAATCTGCAGTAACGTATACTATAAATGATCTTCAAATTGAGAATAGACAATTACTTGCTTTTTCAGGTATTTTACGATTGATACTGAATAATACACTTAATACTGGTTCAATCATTTCTTATAATGATGAGTTGTATGATAACTACAATCAAAAAACATTTTTTAATAAAGGAATTAAAATAATGGTTGGAATAGTATTAGGAATATTACTACTCAATTTTATTTTCTTTACGCACTATTATAAATTAGCTCAGGAAACATCTGAAATTTTACTGGTAAATAAATCGTCTATTGAAGATGTCAGTAAAATAAAACAAAGAATTATAGTAAAAGAAGAAAAGGTAAAAGATATTGACGGAAGGATGACTTCTCGAAGTTCTTTAATTATCAATGAAATAGCTAATAAAGTGCCTTCATCAATTTTATTGACGGAATTAACTTTTAATCCTCTGGAAAAAAAGATTAAAGCAGACGAAGTAATACTCACAAAAGATAAAATAATCACTATTTCGGGAACTACAATAGCAAATCAGTCTTTTACTAAATGGGTAGAAGATATTGAAAAACTGCAATATATTGACAAGGTTTTGATTACGCATTTTGGTAAAAATGAAGATAATGAAACTACATTTTCTATAAACCTAACCCTGAAGTAAGATGAAACTGAACAGAAAAAATAAGCTACTGGTAATTGGTTTTTTTGTTGTGCTTTATATCTGCTATTCTTTTGCGATTTCTAATACAATAAATTATTATACAGAATATAAAAACAAAGAGCAGGAGATAGCTCAAGATAGTGATATGCCAAAAATAGTGGCTCAGCTAGTTCTAAAAGAAAAACAGCTGGATCAAATTTTGGCTAATTATGATGTAAATATTTCAGAATCTTTCCAGAATGATTTATTGAAACAACTGACTTCTTATAGTGATAGTTACCATTTAAAAATTATTGATTTTAAAGAGCCTCATATTATTTCTCAAAAAGGATTTACCACAACTAGCTATGCATTTTCTCTTGAAGGATCATTTAATGGATGTCTGGCAGTACTTAATAAGGTAGAAAATAATCCTATGCTTGGCAATATTAAACATTTAAATTTCATTAAAAAGAGAAATTATAAAACGAATACAGATCAATTATTTGTAGAAGTAATAATGCAAAAAAATAAAGGAGTTTAACTCTTAATTTTATTTAATATACCATAAAGGTTTGCATTGTCACTTGTAACATTTGCATTGAATTTGGTATTGATCTTATATGCAAAAAGTAAAATAAGTTTAGTTAGAAAAAAATTATAAGCAATAATAAAGATTTAATAATATAAAAATAAAAAAAATGGAAAAAATATGTAAGCTCTTATTTATAGTAATTATTTTAAATTTTAATTCTCTAAAAGCACAAGGAATTATTACTTCTCCAGATAATAGTGTAAATGCAATTACTTCTTCTTCAAGTGTGATTCCTAAAACAGAATTAGGAGCGATGACATGGACTTCAACAAATGCTTATGGAGCTACGCCGCTTATTTATAGATCAAGAAGATTTCCTGATAATGGAACTGGGGCTTTCCCTTTTAATGATTATGGTGAATTAATGATTCAGGGGAATTCACATGATAATGGCAATAGTAGTTATAATAAAGGGATTAGTTTTTTAACTTGGGATGGTACAAGTCCATCACCACTAATAAGAATGAGAATTTCTCCAACTGGTAATATTGGAATTGGAACAAATTCTCCAACTGCGACTTTAGAAGCTAAAACTTCATCTATAACAGGAGCAGAGACATTATTAAAATTAAGTGTGAGTGATGCTGCGCAAGATTATTTTAGAATTGCAAATAGTACATTAGCTGATGGTCAATTTATACCTGCTTTAAATGGTTATCGAGTTAGTGATAATAGAGCCGCACTTTATCTAACTGCTACTACAGAGCCCAATATTGATAGTGGCAGCGACCCGTTAATGGTGTTTGATTCAAGAACTAGTGCAGCTGCTATTACAACAAGACCATTATTCGCGTGGGATTCTTATGCTAATAGAAAAATGATTTTAACGGCTAACGGCAGCTTAGGAATTGGTACTCTTACAACAGGAACACATAAGCTGGCTGTAGAAGGTTCAATTGGTGCAAGAGAAATAAAAGTTCAGGCAACTGGCTGGTCTGATTTTGTATTTAAAAAAGAATATAATTTGCCAACACTGGAACAAGTTGAAAAACATATTGCCGAAAAAGGACATTTAGAAAATATCCCAAGCGAAGAAGAAGTTTTAAAAAACGGAATTAATTTAGGGGAAATGAATGCGAAACTTTTGCAAAAAATTGAAGAATTAACTTTATACAGCATTGAGCAGCAAAAAGAATTAAATACTGTAAAAGCTAAATTAGAAAAAATCGAAAATTTACTTAGTAAAAAACTAGAAAATTAATAAAACCAATAGAGATGAAAAAGAATTTTTTATTTATAATTGTATTGCTAATTGCGCAAAATATTTTCTCACAAACCGGAGGAAGAAGATTTTTTAACAAAAGCTTTTATGTTAACAATGTAACTCTGTTAGAATTAACAGATGATTTGGGACAATCACTAAATACAAATAATATTTATAAAGTTCAATTAGTAGTCACTGGTACGGGAACTAAAACAGGTGCTGAATATTTAGTATGGAATGATGTAACTACTGCTTCTTGGCAGATTAGAGCAGTTACTTTGTCTGGAAATTCTTCAAATCATCCATTACTTATTGTAGAGAATAACATCGTAAAAGTTTATACAAAACATACTAGTAAATATACTGTTTTTGCATTTATTGAAGAGATAATTTCTAACGAAGATGATGTACAACCTTCGATTTTTGGTGCTGCATATCATTGGCAGCGAGATGGAACTTTTTTATTTTATGGCGGAAATGTAGGTATTGGAACAACAGTTCCAACAGCTAATAAACTGGATGTTAAGGGGACGATTCATTCTCAAGAAGTAAAAGTGGATATGGATAACTGGTCTGATTTTGTATTTAAAAAAGAATACAATTTACCAACGCTTAAAGAAGTTGAAAAACATATTGCTGAAAAAGGACATTTAGAAAATATCCCAAGCGAGGAAGAAGTTTTAAAAGATGGAATTAATCTTGGAGAGATGAATTCTAAACTTTTACAAAAGATAGAAGAATTAACTCTTTACGCTATCGAACAGCAAAAAAACTCCGAAAAGTTAATAAAGATTATCGAGGAGCAAAATAAGAGGTTAGAAGTCTTAGAAAGTGCAAAATAATCAACATGATAATAAAAAAGCCGCTTTGTAATAAAGCGGCTTTTTTTGTTTAGGCTATTGTCATAGCTTTAAAATCAGAATTTAGTTTCTGGCTGATAGTAGTTAAAAGTTCAAATTCATCACTTGGAAAAAGCTGAAGTGCAACCTCTAAAATAAGACCAACATTAATTGATGAGTTTTTATCTGTTTCTGTAATTTTATGTGCCTCCTGATCAATTGCCAAGATACATAATTTTAGTATATTAGTAATTACACATCCTAGTTCGTAATAATTTAGAAATTTGATTTCGGCAGTATAAATTTCTTTTTCATCATTTGTGGGCTTTAATGTATTTAAAAATCCGGCTGTTAAATTTTTAAGATCTTCTAAGTTTTTCATTTCTTTTTCCATAATCCTTGTCTGGCTTTTAATTTTTTTAGATTTGTTTTTGGTGGGTATTTATTAAAAGGATTTTAGTCTTTTACAGGACTTGAATTTTTAATTTATACTTGTCCGAAAAATTGTATTTTTGTTTTATGTATGCAATTAAATAAGATTACTTACGGTATAGAATCATTTCGATCTGTATTGTACACAAAAAAATATGTTTTTTACAGATTGTATTATTTTTTATCCCTAATTATTACCTTTGAATTATGAGCACATTAACGAAACCAAACCATATAGGGCGAAAAATAAGCCGTATTCGTGAATTAAGAGATATGAAGCAGGAAGCATTGGCTCAGGCTTTAGGAACAAATCAACAAGCAGTTTCTGCTATGGAAAACAGTGAAACTATCGACGATGATAAACTTGCAGAAGTGGCAAAAGCTCTTGGCGTAACTGTGGATGCAATTAAAAATTTTTCGGACGAAGCGGCTATCAATTATTTTAATAATATTTATGATAATGATTTTAGCAATAGTGTTGGAGCTGTTCCTATAAATGCAAATAATTGTTCATTTAATCCACTTGATAAATGTTAGAAGCATTTGAAGAAAACAGAAAACTTTACGAGCGTTTGTTAGAATCTGAAAAAGAAAAAATTGCTTATTTGGAGAAGTTGTTGAAGGAGAAATAGTTTTTTTTTGAAAGATGTTGGATAAAAAAGACTTTTTTTTGATCTCGTTTTAGCAGGCTAAAAGCTTCAGTTTATAATTAAAAGGAAATCATAAGCAAGGTACTAGCACCTATTTTTAAATCTTGCAAAAAACAAAAAAGCAACTCAGTTATGAGTTGCTTTTTTGTTTGGTTGTTGTGTCTGGTTGTTGCAGGCAAGGAATGAATTCTGTACTATAGACACATATTCGATCGGGTTAGTTTATATATTCTATTAAATAATAATATGAATAAAAATTTAAAAAAACGGATAAAAAAAAGATAAGATATAAAATTATAATATCATAGTTTTTATGAGGAATCTCAATTTTGTTTTTTTTACCCATCTTAAAATAATACACATAATTTATTAGATATACAATCACAAGAATCACAATGAACCAATATGGTTTACTAGCTTTAATTTCAAAAAATATATAAATAAGATTTATAATTAAAATAATAAAATTTGTATATATAAATGAGTTAAAGCTAATTGAATTAAATTCTGAATTCTTGTTTTTTATTGTAAATCGATAATTTGTAATAAATATCCAATCGAAAATAAATTTAATTAATGATTTCATTTTTTTATTTACCAAATTGTTTTAACATGTTTTCTCTGTATAGATATTGTCCTCTGGTACCCATTTGAAAAATTCTTTCATCAGTTTCAGTCCACCAACCGTTTTCAATCCCTCTTTGTCTAACTACTAACGGATGTATTGGCAGCATCGTATTATATGCTTTTGTGGTTGATAGTTGTTCTCCTATTGACCATCCTACATCCCAGCCAAATCCAAGTTCTGGTGCATAATTCCCTAAGGCCATACCAACTGTGTTTGAAGCTGCACTAATTCCACCATCAACATATTCTCCATTGAGCATTAATTCGCCTGCTTGAACGTATCCAGCAGCATCACCTACTTTACCTAAAACATCTAAATGTTTACTTAGATTTCTTAAACTAGTATCGTAAACGTTTACTTTCATGGCCCCATCGGCAATATCAAATGAACCTAGATAACTTTTATTAGTTATAAATTCTTTAGATGCATCAAAAGTAGCGCCGCCATACATACTAAAATTATTTGCAAAATCACCACCTATATTTATTTTGGCACTAACTGGTACTACTACTTCATTTAGCTGTTGTACTCCACTAGTAAAAGGATACATATTATCTGCATCAGTAAATGGATTTGGACCTGTTCCTTGGCAATTTTCAGGGCATTGACTACAAGGGCAGCCTCCATCAGGGTCAATTGTATTAGTAGGATTGTTTACCATACCAATGTATGGTGAATGATCCATTCCTTTAGGGTCTGGAGATAGCCATCTACCAATTCTTCCATCCCAAAGGCGTAGTTGAAATGCTTCCATTCCGGTTTCAGTATCAAGCTCTTGCCTTTGAAAAGCATAACGATAATTCAACGAGTTACGCGAAGGCAGCAACTCTCCAAAAGGATAATAATCAGCAAATGATTTAATGGCTGGAAGACCACTTTCTTTTTCTATAACTGCCCTAATATTTCCTAGATGATCCTTGATTTCATAGCTGAAAATTCCACTTGCTTTTTTATAAATTCCTAAACGATTTAAACCATAGATTGGTAATTCTAATTGTGTAATACTTCCCCCGCTTGGTAAACTATAAACAGCTATTGTATTTCCGGATAAATCTAATTGATAAAAAGTAGTGGTTTGTAAAGCAAAAGTTGTTGTATTATAACTTTCTTTTTTGATACGCTGTCCTCTTTCATTATAAAAGAATTTTGCCAGTGGGATAAAATTTTGACCTGTAAATTTACCATATTCTTGTACCAATCCTGTTGTGTTGTATCTATAGTATACTTGGTCTTGTGCGTTTAAAATTAATTGACCAATAGCATCATAGGTATAATTTCCTGCTGTTTGATTTTCAATATCACTTGGGTCAGTTGTCGCTGCTGCACCTTCAGTAATGCTGTTTAATTGATTGGTTCCCGCATTGGTATAATTATAGGTAAGTTTATCTACAATAGTACCCGTATCATTTGTTCTTTGTAAAGTTTGAATGTTTCCATTTGCATCATAGGTTAATCCCCCTTCTGCTAAACCAGTGATAGGGCTAATGACTGCTGTACTTGAATTTGTATTACCAAATGCAGCTCCTGTTAACCAGTTGTTACGATTATAATTGTATACATACCCTTTTTGATTGGCCGTGCTTCCAGAATAATCTCCGGCTATTCCTTTATTAGCCCAGCGTACCGCTTTTATATTACCGTTATAATCTGCTCCGGCAGTAGGAGAAGAAGTAATATTTCGACCAGTACGCAAATAATCACCATTGTAATAGTCAAGAGTTAGTCCAAATACATCATTTGTATCTCCTCCCGGGTCTTTAGAGGCCTCTAAACTTGGATGATTGATACTTTTAAGCTGTCCGCCAAGAGTATATACATAATCTATCCCTTGTGTTCCTTGAGCAATGTTAATTCTTTTTAATTCACCTGTTTTATAATAACTATAATCTGCATGTGTTGTAAAAGTTGAATTATTTGTTGACGTTTCTACTTTTGTTAGTACATTATTTGCATTGTAAGTATATTGATGTACAAATTGCTCTGCGGTTTTGTATTTTTGGAATAAAACCTTTTTTATATTGCTTTTATAATCATATTCATAATCAATAGTTTTAGCGCCAATACCTTCATTGTATTGTACAATCCATTCCATTCTTCCATATAAATCGTAACTATACCAGGTAATAGCCGAAATTGTTGACCCAGGCTTTGTATAAGTAATAGCAACATTTCCTGATAAATTGTTTTGTGTATAATTTGTACTGCTTATTCCTGCAGTTGCTAATACACCGGTCAAAGTTAAGTTAGTTGGTGTTGTTGGTAACACTACAGATGTAGTATTATTTTCTGGAAAGTCGTATACTATAAAAGTTTGTTCAGTACGTGTTCCGGTTATTAAGGAACTGTTATTAGAATTTGCAACAGCAGTTGCCCATATTCCACTACTGCCAGTTATTACCCCGCTTTCTCTTGGTCTTCCTAAGTCATCATAATCAGTATAGGAAACTTTAGCATCTCTTTGAAGTGCACTTTGTGAATAGCGTATTTGACCATCATTTCTATAAGCAAATTTGCTAATGCCTTCATCTTGACTAGATGATTCAATTATTTGTCCTAAGGAATTATACTTATAAGTTGATACAAAGCTTGTAGAAGTCATATGAGACGGACTTGCTACTACTGTCGTATTACTTACATAGCCATTTGGCTGTATAGTTTTTATTAACTGACCAGCTTTGTTGTATATATTTACGGCATAATCGTAGTAATTTACCCTATAAGTAATACCTAGCGAACCAGCATCGTATGTTGGTGCTCCAGAAGCAATATAAGTTTTTGGATCGGATGTTGGAGTAGTTACAGCCTGTATCCTATAAGCATTTCCACCTGTTAAAGTTGTTGTTAGTGCTCCAGTTTTTAGATCGTAAATTTTATATAAAGATGATGATCCTATTAAAGCTATTTGACCACTCGAAATACCAGTAGGTATATGTACATCTACAAAACCTTGTGTACCAATAAGTGATACAACAGGGTAGGAGGCAGTTCCTCCTGAACGCGCAGAAGCTAATAATTTACCTTCTCCATCAGTAAAAGAAACATTTTCATTACCGTTTGCATCAACACCTACAGACTTATAGAACTTAGTAATTACCTCTTCTTTTCCAGCAGAAATTGTTCCATCATAATAATCAGAACCATATACGTAGTACATTTCCTGAGCAGCTGGAACAGTATAAGAATATCCTGTTTTCCATTCTCCATTTATTCTATTCCCGCCTATTACATTAATAGTATTGCCTGGATTTAATGAATCATAATTTGTTTGAGCAAATGGATGAGTAGCGGTAGCCTGATACGGTTCATCAGTATTGCTATCGCTGTAATAATTTGCCAGACTTGTACCAGGGCTGTTATCTGAAAACACTACTATAGATGCTTTGAAACTACTTCCAGAGCTAGCTGGAGCAATAAAACCAGGTTTTAAAATGATTGTATTAGAATTAAAGTTTACAGTTAATCCGGTACTTATTGCAGATGATGCATTAATTTCATCAATTGTATTTATTGTTGTGCTGGATGTAATAGGGTTTGTTATTGTTTGAGTCTTCGGTAAACCACTTGCGTTTATTTCTGATTGAGTTTTAAAAAAATTTGTTTTACCAAAAGTAGTTAAAGGAGATGGAGCTATAAAAGATATTTTATCTGGCCTTCCAAAATCATTGTAAATTGTTTCTGATCCCCATATTTTATTAGTAACAAAATCTTTTGATAAACTAACATCAGATTTTCCTAAATCATCAAAGTAAGATCTTGAAGCCCCGTTTACGTTTCCTTTTACATCATAAGAAATTTGATGAATCCAGTGAGCAGTGTTATCATTCACTTGATTTAAATAATTTCCAGCAGGTTTGGTACAGCTAATAATTGGTGAGCCGTCTAAATCAGATCCAATTCCATCTCCGTTATTGTCTAAATACCATTTCGTGTTAGGGTTAATATCTCTATTATTATCGTTACAGTCCAGATTATTATTGACATAGTCTAGAGGTTGTGTACAACTTGTTGATATTGTATTACTTGTTCCAAAACCATCATGATCATAATCGTAATACCATACAGAATAGGTTATAGCTGGATTATTATCATTGCAATCATTGTTGTCGCTTACCCACTTTTCAGATGGTCTTGTACAAGCCATTTGAGAATTATTGGGATTTCCGAATCCATCGCCATCATAATCATAAAACCATGCATACTTTTGATATTCCTCACAATTTCCTGGATCTTCTGGATCAATAATTCTTGCAGTAGCAGATTTACTTTTTGTTTCTTGAGAATAGATAATAGAATAATTAAAAAATCCTATTATGTACAGTACTAAGTAAAAGCATTTTTTCATAACTGATTAATTTAAATATCTATTGTTATACATGTTTGTTTTCACAACTTTAAAGCCGCCTGTTGTAATACCATTAGCAGGATCGTCTATCACTTCAGCAGATGTTTTAATTAATCTGCCTGCATTATCATATTCAAATTTTGTAGCCAGTCCATTATTTCCAATAATGTATGTAAGTTCGTCCCATTCATTATATACATATCCACTAATAGAAGATGAAACTGGACGAATCATTAAGTCGTCAAAATATACTTTTGAAGTGTCTAATGAGCAAAAATCAATTACAGAAGCTGTTAAAGGAAGTTGTATATAAGCTGTTTTAAGCTGCCAGTTTCCGGCTGTAATATTGTCGCTCACTAGAGGAACAATTGTGTTGTTCAATTTTATGGCTGCTTTTGCAGCATTGCTCTTTTCAACCCAAACAGATACTTTATATCTCCCGGCTCCATGTTCATTATTTTTCATTGAAACTGTCATTTTTGATGTTGATGTTGTTTCAATTGATCGTTTTCCTGTATGAAAAATGGAACCATTTAGCATAGAAGTACTGGTGATAGAAATTTCAGGATCTATCCAAATTCCATCATTAGTTTCAGCACCCGAATAAAAGATTTCACCATATCGAGCATTCCCGGCAGCGGTAATTTTAGAATCCTTATCTCCCATTTTAGAAGCAGTATAATTGTTGTTTATATCTTTCATTTCTAAGGCAGAAGAAAAATGATCATAAAGGGTTACTTCAGAAATCTGTTTCCATTGTGATGGCTGTGATCCAACCCCAATTGTCCAGTTAAAATCATCGTCTTTACTTCCCGTGGTTGAATTATAATTAGTAAAAATACCATTTGCATCTTTGACACCATTCCAAACATAAGATTTATGTTTTCTCCAGATTTTTTGATTAGCTGGTGCTGTATCTGGAACAGATACAGAAGTTCCGGCAATATCTTTGTATGTCCAGATATTACTCCATGTAGTTATTCCTACTCCTGTTTCTTTCCATGCATTATCGCCTTTAGACCAAATATATGTATAATTTGCAGCTGTTTGAGACAACATATTTTTGTTATCAATTTTATCAACTTTAGAACCCATGTCAGAGTATTTTAGATACGCAGGAATAATCCTGGTTTTTAAAGACTGTCCATCGCTTGAGAATGATTTCGTTTCTTTAGATACACCAGAAATAAGATCATAATCTAAAAATTCTGTTGTATATGTATATCCTTTACTTTGTTCTGTTGATGACTTCATTATGTTAGGATACTTGATTCTTGTTGAAGAGTTGATCATCCACTTGTCTAATGTAGTCGCTGAATTTGATTTATAATCTACAGTTTTATAAGTTTGATAAGATTCTTGATTAATTCCAATATTGGCTGTGTTGTCTGATGTGCCATAATATGAATTAATAATTTTATTTAGTTGTTGTCCTTTATTGTTAAAAGTTGAAACTTCAAGTAATTGACCTATAGCGGCCAGATTGTCTTTAACGGTAAAAGAACTTATATTAATTTCTTTATTTTGGTTGTTAGTTACAGTTGGAGTTTTTGTTTCTATAATTTCATAAAAATCACCATACTTTACTTTATTAGGATCTTTACTTTTCATAACATTAAACTTGTATCTAATCTCACTTTCATAAGGCATACCTTCCTTGTGAGTATTCATCGTTACATATTCGTACATAACTCTCGGAGCTGGTAACTCAGAACTATAAGGAATTTCTTTTGCTAAATTTTGAGAATATGGTACATAACTAACATATCCTATTCCATCGTTATTTTGCCCATATTTATAATCTGTAACAAAACTATTTATTCCATCAGATGTTTTTAAACTTGAAACACGGATACCTCCACCAGTGTTTGGTATATTTTCTAAAAGAATGTTAACGCCTAACGTTTTAGATCTAATACCTCCACCACCACTTGAACAACCAACACAATTTGGAGTATAAGTTTCTGTAATTGATCCATCAAACACTATTTGATATTTTCCAGGTTCAATAATAGCAGCAACATGACCTGGTCCTTTATAATTTCGTAATAAAACACCACTACCGTTATAGAAAAAATTACTATAACCAACCTCTACTACTTTTCCTACGTTTATAGGGTAGTTATTATTGCTTCCAACTGTAATTATTGCTGATAATGGAGTGACAGTTTCATTAATATTTGCATCAGCCTTAAAGTAGGTGCTGTTTACACTTGAAAAATTTAATGTTTGTGATACACTACTTATAAATTTATTTTCCTCATAAGAGATATTTATAGTTGCTCCTTGAGGAGTTGTAATCTTATTTAATGAAAATGTTGAAGGCTTATTTAATAAATAACCCCAGCCATCTACATTCTCTATGTTAAATGTATTTGTATCATTAATATAATCGAATTTATAAGGAGGCAAAACATTCGATCCTGCCTTTCCTTTAAAATTGACATTTCTTAATGTTAAGCGATTATCTCCAGGCACCAAACTTGTATCATAAGTAAAATCAATAACTTTAATTGCTTTAGAAACACATAAAGACCAATTATCACCTGTATCCAGTACATTGTCTTTCATGTTGTATTTAGCATTTACAAGTGTTTTTTCAGAATTCGGATAAGAAATGTTAACATTTTGATTTAAATCTGTTCCGTAACTTTTATTAGAAACATCGTCGTTGTTTTTTAATAAAATGATTTTGTCAAGTCTTAGTTGATTCTGTGAAGGAATACTGAATCTTGGTGAGTATGAGCCCGGGTTTGAGTTGATATGACTTACAGATGAATAATTCCATGCTTCTGATGGTGCATCATTTCGTTCACTTTTAATAAAAAGAGCAGTATGTGTTCTTGTTTTTATCTTATCTAAATAATACAACTGTTTTCTCCCTCTAATCCAAGTTTTTATATTAGAGTTTTTTTCATCAACTATGTATTCTTTCTTATACGGAGATTTCCAAACAAATGCATCAGTCCATTTTCCATATTCAAAACTGGTCCAATATCCTAAGTCTCCCTCTCCTGCAACTCCATCACCATTATCAACATAGTCAGGTCCAGTAACAGCAGTAAGTAACCAGTGTGTTGCATATGGTTCTAATTGTCTTTTCTCATAGTAAGATTGATATTCTTCCGTATTTTTCAAAACTGCGCCAAATGTTCTTGTTATAACTTCGTGATTATAAACAGGCAGAGAATAATGATATGTTCTTCCATCGCTTGCGGTGATTTTATATGCGCCAATACCTTCTTTGGGCAAATTGACTCTATCAAGACCGCTAGCATTGGGTTGTAAGTAGCCATTTTGTTTTAAAGTAAGATTTGTAGTTGGGTTTGTTATCTCTTCATTAGTATAATATTCAATAAAAGTAGAGGTTTTACGTCTTGATTTTGCTGTTAATTCTGTGCTGCCACTATTGTAAGAATTTAGTATGTCTGTATTAGTTAATGTACTATTATAAGATGCAGCTTGAACGTTAATATAACTACTAATTTCATTCTCCAAATAAAATACTGGTTTGCCATCGAATTTGGCAAAATCAGGCGCCTGAGAACTACCATTTACATTATACCACACATCAAAAAGACTCTCATTTTCCTTTCCATTCAAGCCATATAATGCACCATTTTCATATAAAGGTGATGACATTGAACCGGATAAACCCTGCGCTTGAATATTATAACTATCATAACTTGGAAAAGTAGCATTGTTGATTTTTAGATCAGTTGAAGTAGCAAACGAATTTGATTCAAGGGGTATTTCATTAATATCCATAAATGCTTCGCCAACAAAAACATCATACCAATATCCCTCACTAATTATTCTTCCATTTTCATCATACTGTTCAGGTGCCCATTCTTGTCTAAGTACATTATTAACACCCTTTTGAAAATAAAGGGGACCAGTAATATAATTTTCTTTGTTTTTTCCTAGCCAATATTTAAAAGATTGTTTTCCAAATGATAAGCTAAAAATTCCATATGGAGTAGGAACTACTAAAGGAACCATCCAACTATTTTTATTACTATTGTAATCTCCCATTTTTACAGTATTGTTAAACTGCATACTGTACCCAATACCCCCTCCGCCAACTACTTTACCTGCGGAGTTTTTATTTTTAACGTCCCCACTAATACCCACTCCATTTGATGAGAAGCTAATATCAAGTGATGCGGCATTATTGTTTCCTGTTCCAGCAGCAAAGCCCAGTGAATATGAACCGGAGGTATTATAACCTACATTAAACCCATCTCCATTTGTATTAGCATAACCAGCTGTTACACCTACGCTGCCATTCGTACTAGCGTTTATGCCTACAGTTAGTCCGCCTTCAAATTCTAAACCAACACCTATTGATGCACCTGAAGTACCAACCCTGGCATTAATACCAACATTAACACTTCCTGCATCATACCCCACACCAACACCTACATAACCTCCTAGTGCTTGATTGCTGCCCCAGTTAAGACCAACACTTACAGATGCAACCCCAACACTATAACCTACAGAAACAAATGAAGCATATTGCTGCCCTCCTTGATCATAGAAATATTCGTTAAGATGTGAAGAATTATAATCATCTGGATATCCATTGATATTTCGATCAATAGCGCCTGGATTTACATTCCAGCCTAATCCTGTCCATGATGATTCTTGTTCCATTCCTATACCGGCATGATAGGCCATTGCAATTGGATATCCTCCTTCAGGGCTAGGAACATTCAAAAGAGGTAAAACGTAACTATATTGACCGGTAATTAAATTCACCATATCTGTAGCATCAACCGGTTCAAAACCTGCCGCTTCAGGCGATTTTGGTCCATTATTAGAAGCAAACAAATTATTAGGCAATAATGTTGGGAAAAATATCAACAAGAAAAAAACAGCAATTATGCGATGGTGCTTGTGGTATTTGGTCATGGTTTTGGTTTTAAAAGGCTAATTGTGGTTCGTTTATTAAGGCTTTGGTATTTAATTTGAATTTAACGTCTCCGGTTTCAAGACCTAAATCTTCGATTACAAAATTTAGGTAGTCTTGTTTCAGGTATTTTTCATCGCGCGGATATACAATCATAATAGAAGTAGAATTGCTCATACCGTACATTCGTGGATAAATAAAGTCGGCTAGGGCGAGAGTGTCTTTTGTGGGAGTATAAACATGCAGTTTTTCTTCCATTCCAAAAGCCAGTTCATTGACCATTTGTCCAAATTTAGCTTTATCCTGCGCAACACCATTTAATAATTCTTGATTGTTTTTTGACATAGAAAGATTGAAATACATGTATTTACTGTATTGCTTTCTTAATTTGTCTATTTGAGAATTATTATTATCTGATAATTCTTGTTTTACTAATAAATCAGTTGGTCTGTATTGTAAAACATAATCTACATCGGCAACGTTTTTTTTGTAATGGTAACCGTTATCTTCATTCTGTATAAAATCATTCATTTCCTCTGGTGTATCAAAAGTTTTGTTACAAGAGGAAATGAATATTATTAAAAGAAGTACTAAAAGTTTATTTTTTGTCATATTCAGCATTAAGGCCTTTTAAAATTTCTTCAGTTAAGTCGGTAGATTCATCAGCATACATAATGTTTCCTCCGCCGCTGGCGCCAAATATGATTTTGTAATTATGATCTTTTCCATATTCTTTGATATAATCGTTTATATCATTAATTACGGTTTGTGTTACTTTTTTATCCTCTTCCTGGATTTTTTTCTGAATAGCTTCCTGGTAGCCATTAATTTGCTGCTGTTTGTTAGATAACAGCTCTTGTTTTAATTTTAATTCTTTAGGAGATAAAGAGGTTCTTTCTTTTTCGTAGTTTTTTAGTTCATTTTGCCAGTTACTTATTAAAGAATCAACATTAGCCTTCATTAAAGAAGCTTTTTTGTCAAACTCAGCTTTTGCAATTTTTGTTTTACTATACCCAGTAATTAATTTGTTAACATCAACATATACTAACTCTGAACTTGATTTTGCAAAATAGATTGCGACAATACTTAAAATAACTGCCAGACAAGCAGCATACAAAGGAATTTTTTTCATTTTGTTTATTAGGATAATTTTAACAATATTAATGAATTAATTGTTAATTTAATCAGATATGTATTATTTTTCTAACAATTATAACTAATTGATTTTTAGATAATTATATGCTTTGTTGATTGAGTAATAAAATATTTTAAATAAAAACTATTTAAAACGTGTCTAAAAATCATACAAATATGAATTTTTATATTTAATTTTTTTTACGGAAAACCACATTATCACAATTTTTTTTAATCGGAATAATATAATTTGAATACGATTTTTTAAAATTAAAAAAGATCAAAACCTTAAGGTTCCGCTCTTTTCAGAATTTAGTTAAACTGCTAATTTCTAAGTCGAAAAAGTCAACCCCTTAGCTTTAAAATTGCTAAACAAAACTTGTTTAGCTGTACTTATAGTCTCTTCAGTACGATAAATACTACACCAAAATTTAATCTGTATTTTAAATTTTCCATCAGAAATAGAATTGTAATAAACTTGAGATGGTTTGGTATTATTTACTAAAGGAAGACTTTCAAGAGAATTTAAAATAGTTGCATTTATATCTTTGGGAGTTGCATCGCCGCTAATTTCAATAGAAATATCTACCAGTTTAAAATTATCCGTATAAGTCCAGTTGGTAATATTTTGAGATAATAAATTACCATTCGGGATAATGATTTCGGCACCATTTGGAGCATTGATTTTGGTTGTTCGCAATCCCATCGACTTTACACGTCCGGATTCAGAACTAATATCAATAACGTCACCAATTTGAATTGGTTTATCAAAAATTAAAATAATACCCGAAACAAAATTGTTTACGACATTTTGAAGTCCAAGTCCCACACCGACTCCTAAAGCTCCTAAAAGAATACTCAGTTTGTCTAAAGGCATTCCAGAAGCGGCAACGGCTAAAAGATAACCTACAATTAAAACAATAAGTCTTGTAATGAGTAATTTAGAATGCTGTCTTTTGTTGATGTTTTCTTCGTTTTCGTCTTCAATTTCTCCAAAAAAGTACGCCACATAATTCTGTAGTAAATGCGCGGCCCAGACAATAATGAAAAATAGAACAATATTCCCTAAAGTGAAAGTGATGCTTCCAATGGTATTTGGACGACTTAGTAAAGTACCAAGAGAAGAACGTAATGACTCCCAAATGTTTAAATTGGAAGCAATTACAATTAGCCACATATAACTGATTATAATTATAAATGGTTTTTTTAGTGTATCAGAAACATTCTCGTAATCAAATATTTTTTCGATTCCACGTTTTATTCTTGTGGTGTAAATCTGTAAAAGGATTATTTCCAGAATTATTTTCAAGAGAACACTTAAAGCAACAATCTGTGTTAGCGAAATAAATGCAGTTAAACTCAACATATTTGAAAGCGAAACTCTTCCGAAAATATTATAAAGAATTGATAATCCATTTAATCCAATAAAAATAATGCTGGCCCATTTAAAGAATCCTTTAATATACAATTGATCTTTTAAGCTCTTAATTTGGACTAAGCCATATCGAATTCCCAGAATATTTATAATAATAAAAGAACAGCGTTGAAACAAGCCAACTTCAATGAAAAGATCCAGAAAACAAAGGGCAAAAAATAATCCGAAAAGCAATAGCCAGTTGCGCATTGATTTTCCAGACCAATCATTCTTAAATAAAATTGTAAGCACACCTAATGAACCTAATTGAAGCAGTTCTAAAAATAGGGCAGGAGCATATAAATTTGTGACTATAGCAATGTTTAAGCCTATAACGATTACAGGCAGAATAACGCCTCTGTTTAAATATTTAAAGTTAAAAAGAGAAAGATTTTCGGCATGACCGTTAGATTTTAAGTATTTCAAATTACGTGAAATATACCAAGCCAAAAGTCCCATAAAGAAACATAACGTAATTAATCCGCCGGCTTTGTAACTTAAATAATAAGCAGCAACATTTTCTTCGATTATAACTTTTGCTTTAATGTTGTGCGATACCACTTTTTTTGTCGTAGTATCTGTACTCCATAATGATGGATATTCTTTTTTAAGAATACTGATTCCAGATTTTTCGAGTTTTGTTTCTACGGTTGTTAGGGCATTTGAAACTGCAATTTTATGTTCTACTGTCAGTCTTTTTTTGACATTTAAAACTTCCTGATTTTTGGTCATCAGGCTGTCCGTTTTTAGATATCGTTTTTTAAGACTACCTAATTCTGTTTTAAATTGTTTTCTGCGAATGGTATCTTTTATAAGCGTAAAAAGAGTTTTGTCTTTGCGCAGATCAAGAATTTTACTTTTAATTTTTTCCAGATTTGCATTGTGGTGATCTATCGCTTTATTTTGATCGTTTAATTCCTGTTCGATTTCTTTTAAAACGATACGATACATTTGCTGGTTTCGAACGTTCGGGTTTGCACCTTTTAAACTTGCTAATATTAAATCGAGTTTACTTTCGGTTCGTTTAATTTCTCCAAACAAATGAAAAGTGTTTCCTTCGAATTCGGCATCATTTGCAGCCGATTGCAAAACATCTCCGGCTTTTTCAATAGACATTAAGTAGTCACTGTCTGTTGCTGTTTCTTCAAATAATTTAGATTTGTTTTCTGTTTTTGAAGTTGTAGTTTGTGAATAGGAAAATGATGCGAAAAAAAGTATCATTAGTAAGGCGGATAAATAAGAATTTCTTTTTGAATTCATAATTAATTTGGTGATTTAAGGTCTCCAAATTTAATTGTTTTTTATGTAGAATAACAGGTCTATTTCATAAAGAAATCTATTTTTCTATATGAAATTTAGGATCTATGGTAATTAAAATCCTTTTAAAAAGCTGTATTAGACGATTCCGAATTGATTTTAGAATTAGTGTCATTGCATCAAAATTTTCGACTTCTTTTTTTGTTTTGATAGCAATAATATTACTAATGATTGAAATACCATCACTAACAATAAGTAAATCCATTACCGCGGTTACAAACCATTTAAAGTTGTAGTTAAGTCCTATACTCATTAATGCTAAAGCAGTTGGTACTAACAACACAGCTAATTTGGAAACAAATCCAACAGCCAGTTTTTTAAAACTAAAATGATTGTTTAATACTATTGTTTTGATAACTCCTAAAAAGGTATCCATTATCATTAAATAAAATAACACTTTAACAATTCCTGTATCCATCTCTAAATAAATAAAAATAGCATAGACGAGTAGTTTTAATTCGTTTGAGTATTCTGAAATTTTGTTCATAATCGGTTTTGTTTTTAGAGATTTATTTGGGGGATTTAGATAAGAAATCTTTTGGGGTATAAACCCCAAAAGATTGTAATTATAAATTGATATTTTATAGTAAGTTAGTTTTTACTCGTATAGTATTACTTTCACCAGATGTATTTCCTGCCACATCTTGTGCTTTTACGCAAAAATCATAAGATGAGCTTCTGGATAACCCATTAACAGTAAAGAATGCTATATTATTTACTGTTGCAAATAAAATATTGTTTTTATAGATCAGATAATTAGCAATACCTACATCATTGTATATGGGTGCCCAAGATAAATCAACAAATGTAGCGCCCACTTTTTGTACTATTAAATTTGGAGGTGTTGTCAAGGCAGTTGTGGCAAGAGAACGTCCTGTATATTCAATAAAATGTACAACTCTATAAGGGTTCATTAATGAAAAAGGTATATCGCCTCCAGTTGTTTCTGTTTCTTGATTGACCAAGCCGGTCTGAAATCCATCATTGCCTCCAAAACGTAAACCTGTTCCTAGATTATAATTGTCAGAGACAAATTTATGAGAGTGGGAAGGGATTTCGGAAATTTCTAATTTCTTACTTTTGCTTCCTCCTAAATCACCTATAGTTGTGAAATCGGAATCAGCTATATTTAACCCAATAGGCATTCTACCTCTTAAAGGCACATACTCTTCCCATCCTTCTGGAAATGGTGCTGGTTTTCCCCAAATAGCAATCATTCCAATTGGTGTCCCAGATTTTTTTTCTAAATCAGTAATTCTACGAAGTAATGAATTTAGCAAGTTATTGCTTTTCATAACTTGATTTAAATTGTCCATTAATAATAAAGAATTTTCAGAATGATCAGAAGTCTCAAAATCTTCAACACTTGTATTTACATTATTTAAATATACTTTTCCACCTATGTAAGTATTCTCCCAATCAGCCTGATAATTTAAACTTAGACTTGTCTTATATTGGTCACTACTATCTGTTAATGCTCTTCCTGAAGGTTCTGTAGGGTTTAGTATGCCTTTTCTATCTTTTGACCCCAGTCTAAAATCAACAACTCGCACACATGAGGCAAACGACTCTTTTACATCTAATTTTGTTAGTAAATGAGATCCTAAATCCAAATCTCCTTGCATGGCTTTTGATCCATCAAGAGGAAGATAAGATTTATTGATTAAATCGATGTCAGTTTCAATCGTTTTGTAATCCTTTATAATTTCAAAATCTTCCACATTTCCTAAATTATAATAATTTACCGTTGAAGTATCAGTATTGTTAGGATTTGTTGGACGACTTAAATATTGAGATTCACTAATATATATAGCTTCATAATCAAAATAGGCGGTTTGAGACACACCTGTTCCATATATAAGGCTTGTTCCAGTTTGAATCGTTTTTAAATATCCCGTATTTGATCCTTCTTTAATTGGATATAAAATGCCTGGGAGAGCTAAATTCTTTTCATCCTTATGGATTACTGCCCATCCTTTTGCTGCACTAGTTGCGTGCGCTATAATGTAGTTTTTATTTGTTTTAAGGCCTAAATGACTTTTAAAAGCGCCGTATAACTCAGTTCGATAAGCTGTTTGAAGTCTTTCTAAAGTTTCCTGCTCAAGAGGAAAACCTCCCGGATGACTAAAATTTACTTGTTTCATTTTTATTTATTTTAATATCTGTTTTAATTTTACCTTTAGTTTAACTCTTAATTTATCAGTAAGAATAACTTTCGTAACTTTTACCAGCTAGTTTATAGAAATTTAAAAGATCGTGATATTCTCTGGTAGCTATTTTAATGGCTTCTGAGTGAGATTTAAAACTATTTTCGTTAGTTTCTATATCTATTGTTTTGTTTGTGATTAAAAATTTTGGCATGAATACTCTAAAATTGGCATAGTTTACTTGAGTGTAATCGCTGCGGTGTGCCAAATAAACAGGTTTGTTGTCCTTATTTTTGTAGTCATCATTTTTGAAAACTTTTAGCTGCGGAATTCTTAAAGTTTCATTCGGGTCTTCATAATATTCTTTATGGAGATATACATATTGTAATGAAGGTTTGACAGATTCATCTATGTAAATTAATCCTTCTAGTCGTTTCTGCTGAATGCTTAAATTAGGGTCATATTTTTTTGTTATGTTAAAGGCTTCATTTAATACTTTTTCCAGATAAATTACCTGTCCTGTATGCTGCATTTTATACAAGATGTCTTCATAAAGACTTTGAAGCGGTGCAATTAAAACGTTAAGCCAATGAACATGCGTTTTTTTTCGGAGAATAGGAGGGACAAGCCACAACAGAAGTTTTTCCCATTTTAAAATTGTGTATTTATTCATTGTATATATTTTGACTATTGGTTATCTCTATAAAATGTGTACGGAATGTAATTGACTTCAATGGTAATATTGTCCAGATCAAAATATCCTGCTCTTGGAATGAAATATTCAATGTTGCTTACATCAAATAGCTCAGAATTTCCTTCATTAAGATTTCTTGCTGTAGAAGTCTGAACTTTTGTCAAAATTGGAATTTTAATACCTTGAGCTTTCTGAATAGCGTCAACGAGATAAGTTTTGACGAAAGCACCGTTGAATTCGATATTCTTTAAATGATCTTTTACAGCATCGACAACGGGAAATACTGCTTCTTTTAATATCAATGATCCGTTTTTCTCATCTGTTTTATAATCTTCGCCATAGCTTGCTAATTTGGCAGCTTGTTCTGTAGATAATGTGTTTAAACTTTTTAATTGATAATATTCAACGTCGTTTGGATTGATCTTAATTGTTAAAGGATCGATATAGACATTTAGTTTTAGTTTTAAGACATCTCCATCATCCGAAGTAATATATACTTGATTTCCAGCATCTTTAATTTTAGCAATATATTCTTTAAATGCAAAAAGTTCATTTGGCACATCAATTCTTGAAATTTTATCGCCTTTTATTGTAGCTACTTTTATAAAAACAACCCCAACTTTATTATGAAAATAGTCTGAGAAAATTTCTACTGGTTTTTTTTCAGGATCTAGAACCGTTTCTAAATCAATTTCACTTACAGCACAATATTTTATAATTTTAGAATCTTCAATTTGTGCTTCATCCAGCTTTGTAGTGTCAAATTGATATGAACCATCTTTCCAAATCAACGAAACTCCATTACTGGTTAAAGGTACTCCGTAATGAAAGTTTAATGCCTGATCACGATACCAGTTCAAGGTATGAGGTCTTGATATTAAGGCATTCTTTTCTACTATTTTTTCGTGTACCCAAATAGCAGTTGCTACAATGTTTACCCAAAGTTGCCAAATGCTTGTTTTTGAGATATTTGTTAATCCAGCTAGAGAGGATTGTTTTTCTTTTTCATCCAGAATTTCTTTCTGTATTTCAGCAATTGTACGTGCCATATTTATTTTTAGATATAGATTAGCCTGTAAGTCATGTGTAATATGCTTATAGAGATAGTTTTTTATGTTTTGTGAATGCTGCTGAAAGCAGTTTTAGTTTTAGAGATTTCTAAAACGGAGAAGTCTTGTATTTTGCGTAATTATTTAATAAATGATAAAATCATCTTCAATAATCATGTAGTCAATTCCGGAGAAGTTATCCAATAAATATTGTTCTTCATCAGTAATAGAAGTTGCAGGATTTAGTTTCCTTGAATTGTAATATTCAACAATGTCCTTTTTAAAAGCTTCTCTGCCAACTTTTAAATCTTCATAAACAGAAATGTCATCTGTGATATCAAATTGATCATTGTCTTCTAAAATGTCAAATACCTTTTCTATGCTTCCATATTCTTGAAGCGACATGTCAAAAATATTTTGATTTTCTTGTGGTTTAATAGTTTCCATCGATTTTAATGTTTTGTAAATCGTTAACATCTAATGTTTTTACATGAAAGTTGTCATACGATAATTGTTTGTCTATTTCGTTTTCTAATCTAAGTCTGGATGTTGCATCCGGACTGTTTATATATTTTTTAATTCCAACGCCAAGAATAGGGAACTCTTTATAACTTCCTTTTTGGCTTAATAGTAAATGTTCTATGTTTTGCTGATCGGCATCTTTGATGGCGAAATCTCCTTTAGGATCATCTTTATATTCTCCTTTTATGATTAATAAGTCTTCATCAATAATAAAATCTTTCATTCTTTGTTATGTTTTTTAAATTAAATTATCTCAAATACTATCTCATAATCTGCGCGCGAAACCTTTGAAATAGTTTTTATTTGATACTGTAAAAATAAGCTTTGCTTACTCGTTAATCAAGATTTTATGGCTTAGTAATCAGTAGTTTCAGTGGTTTTTAATGTTCTTCTCTAAGCTTGAAAAAGAAACTTAAACAGCAGGAATAATTAAACTGGTAATAATTTGAATGATTATTTTTATGATGTTATTTTTAATTGCATTCAGCTTTATTTTTGATAAACCTGCTGTTTGTAACGCTTGTAATACGGTTAAATCTAACTGACTTTTTAAAAGCCATTCAAACTCTTCTTCGGTTAAATCACCAGATGAAAAAAGAATAATCCAGCGTTCGAGTTTTTCTTTGGATATTTCAAAGAAAATGTTGAGATCTTTTTCTAATTGAGGCTTAATGTCTTTATAACTACTTGTTATAATCGTTTTTAATTCTTTTTTTAAGTTTTCTATCAGCTTGTGTTTTTCCATAGGTTTATGAGTTAAGGTTTATTAGATCAATAAGTTCATCTTTTGATTGTTTGTCTTTTTTAATTTCATATTGAATAAGTAAATCAAAGGCTTCTCGAATTTGGATCTTAGATTCTTCTAAAAATGATTTGGATATAATTCCTTTTGTTTCCCAGTGTTTAAAAAAGCCTGCAACAAGATTTTTTTCTTTATCATTAAGTGTTTTCCACAGTTGAAAAGTGATCTCGTTATCAGGTTTGTTTTTTTCGTATTCTACAAGTTTTTCAATATCAAGAAACAGTTTATCAATCTCTTGTTTGTTTTCAGAATAAGAAGTAGTGGACTTATTCATTAAATTAATCGTTTCTACTTTTAGCTCTATTGTTTTTTCATAAGAATATTGATCAAACAAGGCAGTTCTGGTAGAGTTGCACGATGAAAGTGCGAAAAAAAAGAACAATTAAAAATGCGAAATGTTTTAATTTGAAATGCTTCATTTGTTATTTGTATAAGATTACATAATTTTTTTTGTCGCGTTTAAGTCGGCTAAGAAGTTTCCAGTCGTCATATCCTTTTTTGTCAAAGTGAGGAAGATCTTTAAAAGTTTTCCAGTCTCCGCCCCAGTTCCAACCATGTTTTTTGAAAATGTCAACGCATTCCTGCCAATCCGAAATCTTATCGTCGTCCCAATCTTTTGTTGTGTCCCATGAAGCAGTTTTACCATCGATAATTAAACAGATGTCTACCGCAAAACCATAATTGTGAATAGATTGTCCACCCTTGGCATTAGTTACTTTTTTTCCTGGTTTGGTTCTGCCAAAAGCATAAAGATCTTCCTGTTCCTGAAAAGTTCTGAGACCTTGTGTAATACGAACTTTTGCTCTTCCGGTTAATGCCAGATCGCATTCTTCGATGATTTTAGTTACTTCTTCCCTGACGGAAGGATGAAGCAAATCAATGTGTTTTTTTGTTGTTTGATCCATATTTGTGTTTATTAATGATTTAAGAATAAAAAGCCTTTCTCGATTGTATGAAAAGCAATCACAGTATTTGTAGAACAATAAAATTATTTGTGTGTTTTTGAGTTTTACAATTAAAAAACTTGTGGAATAAGGTCTAAAAAAAATCTTTTTAGGAACTCGTTTTGAGATTGAAAGATGATTTTATTTACACTGTAAAAATATGCCTAAATGCACTGTTTTTAAAATTTTATAACTTTGTAAATCAGTAGTTTCAGTAAGTGAAGTAATCTTTTTTTATTTTTTTTTATTCATTTGAGATTGAAAAAAAATGCAAAAAAATACCCGTTTTTTCTAGTTTGGAAAAACGGGTTTATAAATATTAAATTAAACAGGTTAATTTTTAATTTGATTATCAAATAGGAATATATGATATTACCTTATCTTGATTAATATTAAGTTTTATATTAGTTTGAGTAACTTCTAGTGAAGATATAGGGCTATTCTTTACTTCATAGATTAGTATATGGTCTTTTTCTGTTTTAATGAAATCTTTTCCTTCCAAGGCATTACTTATTACATGAAGTGAAATTTCTCTATTGAATTCTAAGAATAGATTTTGCATATAAGATTCTCCTCTCCAATATTTTTCGATAGCCTCTTCGTCTGAATATTCTTCCTCATGATGCTGAGTCTTCATAGATATTACATCTTTTCTTAAGAAATTGTCATAAAAATACTCATTTTCTCTTATTGTTCTTCTATTTTTATCAATATAAGAAAGTAAGTTTTGTTCTTTAGCATCTAATGAAATGGCAAAATGAAATATGTTTCTTGAATACTTATCTTTATAAATATAAATCATTAAATAAACCAATTCTTCAAAAGAACATTCCCTTACATAATTATCAAAATTATTTTCATCCCAATCGAATTTGTCATAATATAGTTGTCTACTTTTTAGATCATTTTGTTCTGTACGTTCCAGATTAAAATATAAAAAAATCTAGTTTAGGTAAATCAGTCATGATTATTCTTTATTCAAATTAAGTTTTGTAAATTAAGAATGTTTTACCAAATCGAGACATATAAAATTACCTTGTCTTCATTGATGTTTAATTTTATACTATTTTTAGTAACTTCTAACGAAGCAATAGGACTATTCTGTACTTCATAAATTAGTATACTATCTTTTTTAGTTTTTGTATAATCTTTTCCTTCGAGGGCTTTTTCAATAATTTCTAGGGGAATTTCTTTATTGAATTCTAGAAAGAGATTTTGCATATAACTTTCATTTCGCCAATATTTTTCGATAGATTCATCATCGGTATATTCTTCGCTATGAAACTGTGAGCTCATATTAATAACATCTTTTCTAATGAAGTCGTTAAAAATAAATTTATTTTCAGTTATTATTCTTCCTTTCTTGTTTGTGTAGGATTTTAGATTTTGATCTTCCCAGTCAACTGAAATTGAAGAGTCAAATTTTTCTCTTGGATATTTATCTCTATATATATGTATCATAATAAAAATAAGTTCTTCAAAAGAACAAGTTTCCACATAATTTTCAAAATGTCTTTCGTCCCAATCTACTTTGTTATAATAAAGTTCTCTTCTATTTAAATAGTTTTCCTCTGTAAGTTCCAGATTAAAATATAAAAAGTCAAGTTTCGGTAAATTCTTCATGATTTTTTATTTAATGAATTTAGTATATTCTATGTAATCTTTAAACTCCTCTAATAAAGTTTCTGCATAAAACTGTGCTCGTTCGACACTATTGCCTCCATCGATATATTTTGTGAAATGTAATTCTGGATATTTTAATTTCATTTTATTATCGACTTTAGCAAGAATTTTAAGGATTTTACTTTTATCTGGGTAAGGTTTAATTCTTCTTAAACTATAATCTACACCAGAACTTCCCACAGCACGTACCTCACGAAAGTTATTATTAATTGCCACAAGTATGTCTGAAGGACTTAACGCAGAATTGCCATAATGATTGTGTGTAAATACTAAATCAGTAAATTTACCACCATTTTCTCTAATAGCTTTTTTTGCTTTTATTAATTCTTCATCTATTCTTATAATCCCATCACCTCTATTAGTAAAAACTTCGTTTAAAGCTTCTCCTTCATGATCAAAAAACCTTCCAAATTCTTTTGTTTGAGTTCTAATAACATCTTCAGTAGCTTTTACTTGCTCAAAATTTCCAAAAGTATCATATTCTTTCCCAAGATTTTTTGCCACTTTAGTTTCAAGTTTAATAAAAGAATCTTTTAATTCATGCAGTATTTTTTGTCCTTCATTTACTTTCTTTTCTAGATTAGTAGCTTCTGTAGTACAACCTGAGTTTTTTAATACTTTAATTCCTTTTCTACCTTTTTTAACCAAATTCACTAAGCCTTCTAATCCGAAAGTGGTAATGTCTATAGCAATACTTATTTTAGTCCAATTGTCTACTAACCATTTTAAATCATTTTTAATTAATATTTGTTTCACTTTGTCACTAAGCATTGCCATTTCTACTGCTTCTTTTGTGACTTCTAAATAAGCCAGTGATACAGCTAATTTACTTCCTCCAAGAGCAATTACTCGTAAAGCAGATGCTGTTCCAATAATTGATGTTGTAAGACTTACTAATTCCCAAAACTGTTTGTTTTTTTCTTGTTCTGAGAGATGCAGAATCATTAAAATAGTTTCTGTTTTTTCAATTAATTCTCCTGGTTTTTGACTAGCAGTCGTTAATGAAGCCAAATGCATTGGGTTGCCGTATTGAATTGGCATTGTTAGCAGTTTAATAGGATCTGAGCCTATTTTTGGATCAAATATATTATGCTCTGCTTTGAAATCTTTCCAAAATTTATCCCAGTTGAGGCCTTCAACAGATGAAACTTTTATTAGACCGGTGTCTAATCTTGTTGTGTTTAAAAAGATATCTTTAAAAATAAAAGAATCTTTAGAACTTACATATGCTTTATTGACTTCAGTATTACTTTGTTTCCCGTAAGTGGTTGCCAGTTGATGAACTAATTTTAAAAACTCCTTTCTAATACTTTTGCCCGAATCATATATTTGTAAAACTTTTTTAGGTCTTTGTTCTAACCATTCATATAGTTTTTTTCCATCTTGTTTGTGTAAAGCTTTTAAGATATTTAAAATTCCCTGATCTTCATCTCGTCCTCCCAGATCAAAAATATTTTGATTTAGAAGAATATCTATATCCTTAAAGAGTTGCTCTTTTGTTTTAATCGCTGCGAGAATGAAATCTGGTATAATCTCATAAATAATATCTAATTTGTCTTTATCGGATCCTGCGACTGCAATGGCTGTTTTGTAATGCTGAGTTATTGTGGCTTTAAAATTTTCAGAATTATAACCTATAAATTCTGCTAAATATTTAAGTCCTTCATAGCTGCCGGTTTCAAATCTAAAAACCAGATTTTTTTGAGGATCAAAAATTCCCATTAAAAAATAGGTATGTAAAGGTTTAAAATATACCGCAAACTCAATATTTTTTAAATCAGCAATGGTTTCAAATTGATAACGATTACAGTCTATTATATGCCCTTTTTTTGACCCTGAAAGAAATTTTAATTGAGTGTTTTCTGGTAAGGAATTTAATTTTAATGCTTGTGTTTTATTACCTATGTTTTTTCTTATCCAATTTAAAATAGAAGTTAAAGGTGATGTTGATGCAGTTACAACTACTTCATTTAAAGGACTCGCATTTGTATATTGATAATGATTGTTATTGTTTAGAATATATCGATTACCTTTTAGTGTGATTTCTTCAGGTTTATGAGGATTGTTAGCATATTTTGCATCAAGTGATTTGGCAGCTTCATGTTGTTCTTTAAGTACTTTAAATATCTCATCATGATTTCTATCATCTTCAATCTGTTGACGCCAAACGCCAATCATAATCTGCCTGAAGCGAGCCATTTCTGAAGCACTGGTATCTTTAAGTTCTATATTGTGGTTTTTAACAATCATTATAATAGTATTTATTGGAGGACAGAAAAGATGTTTTTATTACAAAATTTCAACTTTTACAGGTTTAGGCTGTATATGATCTGAGAATGCAGTGGTAATATTGAGACGTAAATCGTCTTCCTGTTCGATTTTACCGTCACCTCCTAGGTAACAATTTTTGAAAAGTACTTCGAGAGCTTTGAATTCATCCATTTTAGACGCTTGTAATACTGCTGAACGAATATTAATGTCTGGAACTTTGAAGTAGGCAAATAGGGGAGTTTCATCATCATCGGCAATCGTGAGTTTGATTACTTTTTTATGTTTGTGTTTCCATTGATTTAGCTGTGCTTGAGTAATATTACCATCAAGAACATCTTTAGTATTTGATTTTGTAATTTCCATTTTGAATGTGATTATGTGATTGGACTTAAAGGAATAGAGACTGACTGAGTTTTTTCAGACCGAAAATACACAGCCAGCCTCCTGAAGTAGATAACCTGCTAAAACGGACTAACTAAGAGCTTTAATAGATATATCTGCATACAAAAATCATGTTTCAATGAACTCCATTTTTGTGTAACGCTTTGAATATTGGTTTTCTCTTTTGTGTCGGTTTTAGACAGGTATTAGTTTAAGAATGTATTTTTAAGATTAATTCCATTCAATATGAGAACAGATCAAATCAAAAGAAACCGCAATTTTGGTATCTCCCTGACTAATTCCTCTGCTGTTTGAGTTGAACTCGCAGTTTCTTACAGTATGCGTAATCATTTCGTTGCTGTCGTCTAAATAACTAACGATGATGCTGAAAGGATTAATATCCTGTAATCTTTGACCTTTTGGTAGCGTAGCCAAAATTGCTTCTACTTCGTAGTTATATAAAGTAAGCGAAGCCTTTGCCTCATATTTTCCTCTTCCTCTATGCACCGGCATGTCTCCGGCACCGTAGTGATTTTCTTTAGATACAGAGTCACTATAATTTACAGCGGTAATACCGCTAACAATATTGCCAGCAATACTTACTTCAATTGATGACCAGCTGTGTTGTTGTCCGTTAATTAAGGGTAATTTATTCATATATAGTTTTGTTTGTTTTTATATCTTGATAACGTTCAAGAACTATCACTTTGTTACTTATGTTTTAGCAATAAAATTTGGTGATATGATTTTGTGAATTTTTAATTGAAAATGAAAATTTGATAAATTATGCTTTATCGATTCCAAATGGGTTTTTGAATCCTAAATCAACCATAATTTTGCGAGCAGTTCCAATTGGAGTAATTTCTGCTTTCACTTTTAATTCTGAAGTTGCCAAAATGTTCTGTTTAGGATCTACATAAACATCAAAAGAAGATACTTCTTGGTTAGCAACCATTCCTTCTAAAGCACTTCTGCATAGACCTTCAAAGCTTTTTGAAACAGACTGAGGTAATTTACCATCAATATCTACCAAAACCGGAGAAGCTAATTTTGGAAGTAAAGCAGTACGTAATAAACGAGTCGCTTTATTAATAGTACGATTGTTTTCAACATACGCAAAGTCTGACGTTCCTGTTGTGCAAGTGTGACTGTCATTAAAATAAACCCCGGCTAAACCTGTGTGCGTTTGTGTGAAAATGTATCTTTTATCGTTTAAAGTAGCTAGATCTCCAAGAGTTTCGATCTTTTTTCCACCAATAAATGCTGGTTTAGAAAAACCTTCGCCAGTAAGGTTAAATTTTTCGATCCATGCAATGTTTTCAGAAACTTTTGCTTTAGATAAAGCCCCTAAAACTAATCCAACAGCAGCAGAATTTGGATATTTAACAGCTTGTTTAGCATCCATAGCAACTACAACAGATACGTTTGCAGCATTAAGTCCATCTAAAGAAGAAGCTGTCGCAGGATTAAAACCTTTTCCTTCCAGAATAATTTCAAAAGGCATAAAGTTTTGATAAGCAAGATCGGCTTGGGTTTGTGCTTTTGCAACTGCTTCTAATGTTTCTTCAAAAGATGATTGGCTAGAATAAATAATAGCCATTTGACGAATATCTCCATTGGCTTTTTCTTGCATAGTTAATGCTTTACGGACAATTTCTCCATAAGCAGGACCTTCTGTTTTCATGATGTACAAGTCACCAGAAGGATTCATTCTGAAAAATTGCTGAATTTGATAGTAAACAGATACCTGTGCATTATCATTTTCTTCTGTAATACCAAAAGCTTCAGCATCTTCTAATGAAGATAAACGTTCTACTTTGTTTGTTTCTAGTTTCTCGGTTGAGATTCCATCAAAAAGTAATCCTGAAGTCATATCCTGTTCAGGGTTTCTTCTACCTAATCCACCTGAAAGTTTGTTAATTACTACATTGTTTAATGTGTTCATAATATAATTGTTTTTAATTGTTTATAATTTTACTTTGTCTACGATTAAAAAAAGACAAAAGGGTGACTGTAACAGGTTGTTAAACTTGTTAGATTAAATATTTAATGCTTGAAAAGAGTTGTAATTATAAATTCAAAAAAGGTGAATTTGTTTTTTTAGACTTTCTTTAAAAAAGAAGTGTTTTCTATTAAATTTTAGCTTAACGAACCGAGAAAAATTTACGTTGTTTTGCGAGTAACAAATTTAAGGCTCAGGTTTGATTTTTTCAAAATTTAAGATTTGCAAAGTCAGTAATTTCAGTGCTTTATGCCTTAGCTTGCGTTGCAAGACCTTCGTTTATGATTGTATAAATAGTTCGTTCTGTTAAGAATAAAGTATCAGAAAGTTCAGCAACTACAACCTTCATTTGTTTCGCTTGATTTTGGTTTAGATAATTAATTACATAATCTCTTCTTTTTTCTAAAAGTGTCCTGTTTCTTCTCATAATAAGTTTTAAATAATAGGTTTGTGTTTTGTATTGGCTTATATGCTTTGCAACTTAAATATTGGTGCTTAGATCTATATTTCCTTCAACTTGATTTGGATTTATTTCTATTATGTCAGAAGTTAAATTGTATCCCAGTTTTTCTAATTCTTGGTTACTTAGTCCATTATTAAAAAGAATATATTTCTTTTTTAAAATGTTTTCAACTAATGTGGTTTTATAGGCGATTTCCCAAATGAAGTAATCGTTTTTATTCCAATAAACATTATCATTGTTATATTGCTTTTCTCTTATCTTAAATGTTGAATTTGTATCAATAAGAGAATTGTTATTATTGTTAGACAAGACGGCTTTGTCTATATGATATGCAATTTCAAATACCTCTTCATAACTTGTTGAAGAAACACCAATTGGAAGCACTATATAAGTACAAAAATTCACATCTGCTTTATAGTTTTTTTCAGAGGATGTTTCCCAAGAAATAGTATCATATTTAAACATTACTATAGGAGTTTCTATAGAAGTTTTAAAAACTGCATCACTAAAAAGTCGAACAGTTAATGCAGTAGAATTAAACTCAGTTTCAATTGCATTTTTTTTCTCGTTATAAAATTCTTTTAAAATCATATGTTGGGTTATTTTTAAGCAAATTTAAAACATATGTTTGTATTTTACAAACATATTACATATAAAAACGCAATAGTTTCAGTAATATGATTTAATTGTTTGATGGTGAATAAGTAGGTTTATTAATAAGTATTAAAAATAATACATCTTGAAAATGAGTTATTTTGAAAATAAAATTAAAAAATTATGATATTTGTCATACATTATGTAGCTTTGCAACATATACTTGAAGTTTTTCTTTAAGTAAAACATATTACATAATAATAAACGTAGTTCAATATGGAAATACATAATAAAATAAAACGTATTATAGACGAATTGAAATTAAATAATAACTCATTTGCTAAGTTAATAGGAGTAACCAGTACTACTATAGATAGTATTACGATTGGGAGATTACAATCTGACGGAGAACGAAAAAGAACAAAGCCTGGTTTTGATTTACTTCAAAGTATTATTATGCATTGTAATGTAAATCCGGAATATTTTTTTGGAAACAGTGAAAATATTTTTGTTGATAGAGCAAATAATATAGCGAATTTAAATGTACCAAAAATTATAACGGTTAATGATGATGGAGATGAAAACATTAACTTTGTTGGGGTAAAGGCACGTGCTGGTTATTTAGACGGTTATGCTGATCCGGAATATATGGAAACCCTTCCTTCATTTAGTATGCCAATGTTAAAAAATGGAACTTATAGATGTTTTGAGATAAAAGGGAATTCGATGTCAACAACAATACACGATGGCGATTATCTTTTTGGAAAATACGTAGATAATTTTGATGATATTTTAGATGGTAGAATCTATGTTATTGTTAGTAAAAATGATGGCGTTGTTGTAAAAAGAGTCTTAAACAGAATAAGAGAAAGTGGTAAACTGATATTAAAATCTGACAATAGAGATGGGAATTACCCAATGTATTCAATTTATGCCGAGGATATTCTAGAGGTTTGGTATGCGAGTATGTATGCCTCCAGACAAATGCCGGATCCTATTAATATCTATGAAAAACTTCATGCTCTTGAAAGTAAATATTATGAGCTGGAAGAGGCTTTTAAAAAGAAGTAGAATTAACTTGTCAAGGAATATTGATAAGAGATTTTATAAAAAATACCACTTAATTATTTAATAATTAAGTGGTATTTAATATTTGATTAAAAATTGATTTTTTTAAGAAATGCTTCCTGTTCCTGTTCCACTTTGCGTTGTTGCACTACCAGTTGTAGTTACAGTAGTAGTTACCGTTCCTGATTTTACAAATACTTCAATAGCTGCGGCTAATTGTGCTGCAATATTATCAATAGATGAAGCATTCTCCGTCTTTTCTTTTTCCTCACTTAAAAGAGATTTGATGGCTATTTTTAAGCCGGACGTGTTTAAGGCCATAATTTTGTTATTTTAAGAGTTCTGCTAAATTTGCTTTTATTGTAATAAGTTTATTTAAGTTGATTGGCGGCCCGGAAGGACCAACGGGTGTAGTAACAGTAATTTTGCCAATTTCATCGATCAATTCTTCTAACTTTGATTTTAAACTTTTTCCTCCGGCATTAATTTTAAATTTGTCATCCATTTCAAAAGTTAAATTGCCTTTTACAAATGAAGTTTTGACATCTGAAATTAAAGCTTCAAAACCATCTCTAATGATTATTTTGGCTTCTCTATCCTTTAAACTAAAAATTGTTTTACCTTCATTAATGCTGATATTTTGCTCTTGGATGCTGAAACTGTTTTTTGAAATTTCTTTTCCGTTTTCATCATAGAATGCTGTGTTGATGTTTGAATTTATCTCATCACTGTTAAATTCTATTTGAGCGATGTTTTTATATGCTGGTGCCGAATTCAAATTATCGATGTTTTCTTGTTTTTTAAAAAGAATTTTAAGTTTGTCTGCATCAGTATTTATTTCTAGATAATGGTTTTGGTCATTTTTAAAACGAATAAAATTACGTTCGACCTCTGAAAACTGTGAAATAAACGCCCTAGTCTCAACTCCATCAATTATTGAAGCCAAAACCCAGCTGTCTTTTTTTGGGATTGTGATAATCCCTTGTTCTAAATCTAAGATAGAGGCTTTTAAGCGTACATTTTTAAGTATAGCACCGTCAGCACGCATAATGTTTACAGTATAAGCATCTTCTGTATTGTGGAATGATTCTATTTCTTTGTTTATCTCAATGACTTTTGCTGCAAAGGTTTCAATAATTTGATTTTTACTGGCGACATCTTTTATTAAATCGGTTATATTTCCCATATTGTTTTTTTATTATACTTCTACTCTTCGTCCTATATAAATTTTTTGCCTGTAGCCGTTTTCACCATAACTGCGTTCTACTTTTTCTACCTGAAAAGTTCCATTTTTTTCTTTGTCTTTGGCGTTTTCAAGAATAACTTTGTCTGTAGGTCGTACAAAAGGTTCTCCAAAAGTGAGGAAGTAACCTTCAAAGCCGCTTGGTTTAGATTCCATTGCTCTTAATGCCGCATATTGGTATAATTTTGAAGCCACTTTTGTAGCTTCATTTTCAAACGCTTCTGGATCTTTAGGCAGTTCATCAGTGTCACTGTGCAGTTTATGTGTTTTTATTAACTGTCCATTTGGATCACCGAGTTCAATAAAAATGGGAGTGTTTGAGTTTTTAAAATATTTTTCAACTCGAATTCGAGTGTTTTTAGTAGACTCATTAATAACTATTAATTTATCTTCTATGATGTTGTAGCGAAATTTAAAACGCGCTTTTCCTAAAAACCCTCCTGAAACTGATTCAGCAACTTTATTTAACTGAGAACTCAATAGACTAAGTCCCTGATTTATTAATTTTTTTACAAGTGTTCCGGCTAAAGGACTTTTAATAAAATTACGATCTATAAAACTACCTAATTCACTGGCGGTATGTTGTTGCGGATTATTGGTAATGGTAAGAACTGGAGCTGTTTTTTCGATTTTAAAATAAGTATAAATTCCTTTATCTTTTAACATCTCAAAAACCTGTGCCAAGCTATGACTTCGGTTAATTAGTACATTTCCTAATTCTTCATCAAGAGCATCAACTTTAATAGGTAATTTTAGTTCCTTGATTCTTTTTTCAAAGAATGTTTTAGGGTTAAAAATGTCAACATTTGTTGTTGGATTTATTGCTACAATATTAAAAGTATCATTTGGTTTTTGGACATTATCATCTTTTACAGCTTTTACTTTTTTAAAAGCATACATAATATCCTGGCAGGATATTGTAGCATTAACATCTGTTTGTACTCCTGTTATATAACCTCTAAATGCGGGTTTATAATCACCATCGTAACCCAAAAAGATTTCGATATAATTTTCAAGTTTAAAAAAATCATGAATTGTTTTTTCTTTACCATTTGCGTTTGCAAAAAGGTTCATATCAAATCCTTTCGTATCGGTATAGACTTTTTGCGGCATTACAATAGTAGCTGTATCTGTAAGAGATTTATAGGAACAGCTTATATCTACATTTTTCACGTAATTGAATTCATAAAACTTAGGAGTGGGGATAAGTTTTACTGTTTCGTAAACTTTAATTTTGGCATTGAGTTTAAGCATTGTCTCTAATTATTAGTTCTACAGTTTCATCTGATGTTGCATTTGCAGTAAATTTTTGAATATTTTTTGTTCCCGAAATTGATGGAATAGAGTAGGAGTCTATTACAATTTCGTAAATACCAAATCGATTTAAAATGGCATGTGTTACTCTTAAGGCATATGGCGCATTTAAAAATTGTTTTAAGAGAAAAAGTTTTTCTTTTGGATATTCGTCTCCTTGTTCATTAGCGATTAATCCTTCGATAGAAATATTAAAATCACCATTTGTAATGTGTTCTTTGATGGTAGAATCTCTCCCTTCAATTCCTTCTTTTTTTATAATTTTTGACCGATTAAGATTGACCGTTACGGCATCTATTCGTAAACTGGCAAGGTTGAGGTCATTCTTTACAAGTGGTTCAAAAACTAAAGGAGCAAAGACCCTTAAATTAAATTCACCTCCAGTTTTGTCTATAATAAAATCTTTCGATTCGGATTCGTTATAATTAATACCGCTATACTCAATGTCTTTGGCATCTAAAATTTCGTTTACATTAAAATTGAATTTCATAAATTATTATATTTTTAGTTTGAGAATGTTTTGGTAAAAGCTGTTACTAATGTGTTTTCCAGTCTTGTCTCGGTATGTTTTTGCAACCAAAGTGCTTCTTCCAGTAATTTATAAAACTCATCCATTGATAATTGATATGGGTCAACCTGAAAAGCATGTCTGATAATAGCTGCCGATTTTTTAAATTCATCTTTTTGAGGTGTTGAATCTATAGAGAATTCACTATCTTTTTTAACCATTGCGATTATAGAGTTTCCTGAAGAAAGCATAAATTCATCATCAAAGTCCCTTTTTTCGAGCACACATTCTTCAAATAAATAAAGGATTGCTTCATGTGGATTGTCTTTATATAATTTTTGATAATTTAAGAATGTTGAAAATGATGGTTTCTTGCAGTAAGTAATGGTTAACTGGTCATCAGAAGTAAGTTTTAGTATTGTATTATATTTTTCTTTTAATTTTTCGATTGCTGATTTGTCTAACATTTTAATTTTTTTAAAGATTTTTTGTGATGTAGAAAAAGGACTTTGTGTTTAGAAATCAAATACAACTATCTTGACTTTCTTTTTTGATGGCTTCGGTTAGGTTTTCATTATTTTGAGATACGTTTAGAGGAGTGATATTAAAATTTCCTATAATAATACTTGCGTCTTTTTGCTGGTTCCACGGATTTTTTAAATTACCTATGTCTGCTGCAGGAAATGTTTCGCCTAAATCTTTTGGTGTAAAATCCATAATTAGTTGAATGTTTAATTGTTAATATGAGTATTGAAGAAGATAAATTGAGGTTCTGACCTCCAGGAATATTCTGAAAGTAAGTTTTTAATAATGAGCTTATATTTTTGGAAACTAATAGAGATTATTATAGTATGTAAAAGTAAGATGCAAAAAGCTGAAAGAAGAAAATTTGACGACGCGTTTTCAATAGTTTCAGTAGATAGTAATTGTTAATCAGTCCTTTTTGTATTTGTTGAAAATATCGATTTGTTGATGACTAATAATTCTTTTAAATCAATTTTGGAGAATTGGTCTTTAGCTTTTTAGAAATAAAATACACCAAAGCTATAGAAGTACTTAATTCTTCAATAGACTTTGGCGTATCAGTTTAAAAAACAAAATAAAATAAAAGGTTTAAGTTTTAGAAACCTTTTTATTTATAGCTTTTTAAAAAATAATTTTAGTTTATTAGAACTGTTTGATTGTTTTTTAAAAATAATAAAGGCAATTAAAAAGTAATCATTAGTATTCCCGTAGATGTACGATAAACATCACCGGCTGTCAAACCACCAGCCAAAGCGGTAGTATTGTTTTCATAAATAGGGGTAGTTCCTATGTTTAGGATCCCAGTTAAAGAAACTTTCGTTCCTTTTGCAATAAATCTATTTCCTATATTTACAATACCGCTGGCTTCAGCATCAGTAGGAACTCCTTCTGAACCAATATAGATATTACTAATTCCTGTGGTTATATACCTTCCTGCTGATTTTCCAACTCCAATATTTCCAGCTCCAGTAGTGATCGCACCCAAAGAATAATTACCAAGTGCGGTGTTTGAACTACCAGATGTATTTAGACCTAAAGCGGTATGCCCAATAGCGGTATTAGAAAAACCCGATGTATTGTAACGTAGAGCATAAGTACCAATAGCAGCATTTTTGTCTGTACTTGTAGCATCAGACATACAATATGACCCAATAGCAGTCGATTGACCTAAGCCAGAGACCATTTTCGCTAATGAATGATCGCCGATAGCTACATTATATGGAGATGTTTGGTTTTTGGTTAAAGCGAATGCTCCTACAGCAGTATTATTAACTCCAGTTGTATTACTAAATAATGATGCAGCTCCTATTCCTGTATTATTGCCTCCTGTACTATTGTTAACTCCTGCATCAGAGCCAACCATTGTATTATTATTACCTGTTGTTAAATATTGTAAGGGGCCTTCAACGTCTCCGTCACCATTACCTATAGCAACATTATATTTTCCTGTTGTTATTGAAGCTAAACCATTTCTTCCTATTACTAAATTATTCTCATAATTAGCATTTCCTTTTCCAATCCTGATCCCATTGATCATTTTATCTGTTCCTCCTAATTCCTGCAGAGAAGTGTCATTTACTAATCCTGTAACAGTTGCAGAAGCAGAGGGTAGTGTAATATTGCCATCCGAATCAGGTAAATATCCATTTACAGAAATTTCCAGCATTCCATCTCCATTTGATATTTCAATATCACCAGACCCTAAAATCGATTCTCCGTTAATGGTTTTAAAATCAGATTTTGCGGCAATCTCTTTATCATATAAGATAATATTTCCTTCTTCATCTAAAGTCAATAAATTTTGAGCTTTATTAGGGGAGATTTTTATAACATTATATGATGCACTATTACTTACATATACTATTTCAGAATTAGTTACTGCCATATATCGAGGAGAGCTTCCGGCTGTACCAAAAAGAATCACCTCTCCTGTTGGAGAAATTTTATAAACCAAACCATTATAGTAATCATTATTGTTTACATATAAAGAGCCGTTTTCTAAAAGAACAGGATAGAAAGCTGTGTAAGGTAATGTGGTAAACAAAGTTGTAGTACCAAATTTATCTATTGAATAAATATTTTTGTCATCATAATCATTCGATATTATATATAGTGACCCATCAGGTTTAACACATCCAGTTCGGATTTCAAAATTAACAGTTGTAAAATGTGATACTTGACCTGTTGAATTTAATTTATAAATTAAATTATAAGTTTCGTAATCATAAAAGTAACTATTAGCTTCTAAATCAAAACCTAAAAGAGTGAGTTTTAAATCTCCAGTGTAGTAATCAATGGTATTTAATGTTATGGTATTTATTTTTAGTATTCTTTGCGAAGCATGTTCTCGAAGATATATATTATTACTTTTGTCAATTCCCATGTGGTAATAACTTACAGTAGAAGACCTTAAAACAGATAAAACTCCAGTATGATCAAATTTAACTAAATTATACTTGGAATTTCCATCAAGATATTCCAAGTATAAATCCCCATTATTTGGATTTACTATAATTGTACCTTGAATATAATTCCCTTCTGGAAATGAATAATAGTCTGTGATTTTTTTATCTAAATTTACTTTTTTAACAATATTTCCATAAGCAATATATGCCGTTCCGTCAATTCCTGCAGTTGGAGCTATATCATTATCAAATACAATTTCACTGTGTGTAGTAAATTCATTCTTTAACTGGGTAAATTTTAAGCCAATTTTTCCTTTAACCTTACTATCAATTTCCGTTTTACAATCGATGGTTATTTTTTCTCCAGTATCAGAAATATTAGACTCTGCTAAATTTAGGATGTTATTTGAATCAAGTTCGATTTTGGTCAAACTGTTTGGACTTCCATTTATATTTGGTATTTGAGCACTAATTTCCCCAAGCAATTCGTCAATACCAGTAATTTCAGTAGTTGGGATTTTTTCATTTTTATGTCTGAAAGAATCCCAAGTATCCCAAAATTGATTTTGTGTTGGTTTTAAACCAGTTTTAAACCAATTTTTTATCGTATTTAATGTTTGTGTAGCCATGTTCTTTAATTAATTTGTTTAAGAAGTTTTCCTTTGAATGGGGAGCGATTTAATGAGTTTTTAAAATTTTGCTTGTCAGGAATTTTAGGCATTTCTCTCATACCTGATAATAGATACTTCATAGTGGTATTTGTTTAATTTGATTACTAAAAATGTTTTGGAAATAGCTGAGGGTTTCTAGGATTGTATGTAAACAATGGTGCTATTTAAATTTTGAGGGTGTAAAAGTAGTTTAGACAGATACAAAAAATGAAAAATCTGATCTCAGTTTTTCGGTAGTTTCAGTAGAAAACAATCTAACTTTGGATACTTAGGCAACAAACTGTTGAAATTTTTAATAATTAAAAATCTAAGTTTAGACATCAAAAAAAAGCATCTAAGATTATGAAAGAATTTATCTCTTTTTTAATCTTAGATGCTTTTAAATAAACAATTTAAGGAATCTTTTATTTTCTATTATTAAAAATTAAAAGAACATAGAATTAATACAATGTCCGCCTTTTTTCCAATACCGATAGTCAATTATCCAAAGGGTGTATACAATCAGCCAGCCAATACTTGATAATGTTCCGTCACGCTGGTTTTTGCCTAATGCACTTGAAATTGTTTCACCTTTAGCTCCAAATTCATAGCCGTTTTTTTTTCTTAAAAGTAAATTCCACATCGTACGAAATTCGTAATTAGCAAAAATATCTAAGCCAATTGCGCCAGTAAAAAAATATTGATCAAGAGTTTTAAGAAAACCTTTAACTCTAGTATATTTCCATACTACTATAACTATATTTAATGTAGTTAGTGGAAGAAATAAAAGTACTGCTAGTAGGTATAAAAATACTCCCATTAATTAATAATTAAAACGTGAAGAACTGTCTTCTTCTTTGATGTAATTTCTTAGAATATCTCCTAATGATGCTGTAGAATTCACAATAATATTACCGATGTAGTCAAATGCCGGCATCATAGAATATCTTTCGAATTCGTTTATAATATTGCCTAAATCATCTTTAACCTCTTTGAATTCAGGGTTAATAATTGGCTGAAAATTTTCATCACGTTTAATAATTAACTGATTATTGTCGATATTCCATAAAGGCGTTTGTTGATTAAAATTTTGACTAATATCTACATCATCTTTTGAGTAGATTATTCGGTAATATAAATCAAAAGTACTTGTGTCAAAATTGAAATTTATTCCAGCGATTTCGATTGTGCGATTTACATCATTAAATGATGGATGATTTGAAATTTGTTGTGTGACTTTTTCCATTTTGCTTGTTTTTATTTATTTAAATTAGTTATTGCTATTTGTAATTTGTTTTAATTTTTTTATCTGATTTTCTCCATATAACAAGTATTTGTTTCAATTGAAACATTTACTTGTCTGTTGTTACCATTTACATTTGTGGCGTCGGCATAAGTGTGGGTGACTTTTTTTACAATCTGAAATGAACATTCACTAACATTTTGATTATTAGAATTATCAGCTTTTCTGGTATTGCGAAAAGTATTTTGAACTCCAATGCCATTATAATTACCGTTAACTCCAGTATTGCCGATTTTAGAATAAACTGGAAATGATTGATTTTTATAAAAAACGGAAAGATGAGTTGTGTCGCTTAATATATCATAAGAATAGATTAATAAATCTGTCCCTGAGGGATTAACGCCCCAAATGTAAGAGTCATAAGTGCCGTTTGTGATTCTTAAGAAGTATTCTACTTTAATTGAAGTTGGCATTACACTACCACCGCCACTTTCTGTCCAGTAAGTGTTAAAAATCAGGCCAATTCTGCCAGCAAAAATATTTGCGATTTCACCAATACCAATAGATCCTAATACCAAAGTATAACTGGTTGTAATTGCTGCTGGTGTATCTGAATAAGTTTTTGGCGGAAAATTTGCAATTAAAGATATTATAGATCCATCATCCTCTATAAGTTTATATTTTTTGCCATTACGTGTAGTCCATAATTTACCATTAGAATCCCTTTCAATAGCGCCTTCTTGTGTAGCTGTTGTTATTGAGCCTTTTGGAATGATTAAAGAGGTTCCTTTTATATTTCCATTCACATCTAACTTTTCAGTGGGTAAAGTTGTGCCTATTCCTACATTACCGGTTGCTTTGAATCTTGCTACTTCTGTGCTATTGTTATATCCATATTGACTATATAAAATTAGATCAGATGTATTAAAAGTTTGTTTAATTGCCCCAATTCCAGGACCATTAGAACCAGACTGATTAAATAAAAATGCACTTCTATCTGTTGTACTAGAAGCTGGATATGTTGCGTTTTGATAAACAATATCATTACCAGAATCTGAAAGTAAAGAATCTGTCTGCTTTCCTCCAGTGGTCCATTTACTGATTTTATTTGATGTTCCAGTTCCGGCAATAGGTTGATCTAGTACAGATCCATCTGCTAATAAAGCCTGCTGTGCTGTTCCTCCAGATTTAATGATTGCACTTACGGTTAATTTTCCTGCCTTTATTTCGTCTCCAGTTTTGTGTAACGTAGCTGTATCGAGATTTGTTAGTTGATTTTTTAGCGTTCTACCCATTTCAGCAGTTAATGCTTTTGTGGGGCCTCCTGTGGTAAGATCATTTATTAATATAGTACTCAATAAGATTTGAGTTTCTTCAATTGCATTTACAATTGCTTGAAAAGTACCCAGGTTTGCATTGTCAGATTTTAGTAGCGTATTGATACTGTTAATCTGATTATGTAAAATTTTACCCTGTTCGGCACTTAAAAGAGAACTAGAACCACCAGTAACTAAATCATTAACTATATCTAAATATTGACTAGCTAATTTTGTGAAATTGTTTAACGGTGCATACCCTCCAGAAATTCCTTTTTGGTTTTTGTTCTCTTTAGCTTCAAACAATGCATTATGAGCTGCTGTATCTATTTTATGATCATCAAACTTTGATTGATCAACTTTTGTTTCGAAAGTGTTTGAAAGATTGTCTATACTATTTTGAGGTATTAGTTCATCCTTGTGCCAAAAGCTTTGCCATGAAGACCAAAATTGAGATTGAGTTGGTTTTTGTCCAGTTTTAAACCAGCTTAAAATGGTATTAATGTTTGTTGCCATTATTGTATTGAAATTAGTTGTATTATTAAGATTTTTATATTTTACTGATAATCTTCTGATTTACATTTGATAAGTTATCAGATTTTTAAAAAGACATTTTTTACAGTTTAATATGCTCGAGTGATATGATTTTATTTTATCTAATTGTTTCTATAAAAAGGGCATAATTATCTGAACGTAATAGAACTCTTGAATTTAATCCTTCTGTATTTGCCTCATCTGCAAATTCTAATGTATTTATAAAAACAAAACTGAAAGAAGCTTCAGATGCACCAAATGTTCTTGAGTTGGCTGCATCCCGTAAGTAATATGATTTATCCGCAGTGGTAATAATACCATCATTTACTGTTTGTAAAGGAAAATCAACAGTTGACCATTGAGCTAAGGATGGGTTGGAGTTTTGAATATTGAACAACATAAGGTTTTGGTAATTTTTAAGACCATAATTATTTAAACCTGAGTATTCCATTATTTTAACTTGATTAACAGCACTAGATCCAGTCCAATGGTTAGCAAATAATCCATTATTAATCCGTAAAAAGACTTCTATTTTTGCTGTTTTCGGTTTAACCCCACTATTGTTGTAAATTAAACTTGTAATTCTAGTATTAGAGTTTAATCTCTGTACTGATATATTTTCAATTTTACCTATTATACTACTTGCAGATAAATATTGTATCGTTGAAGAAGTTGCTATATCTAAATTTGTCTGTATACTTGTAACTGCTTTATAGGCAAGTGTAATTAATCCATCAGATGTTGTAATTAATCTTGACCTAATTGAATTGTGGGTTTCCCATAATTGTCCGTTTGAATCACGTTCAATTGCACCATTTTGGGGTGTCGTTGTTAAAGCTCCATTCGGAATAGTCATAGCTGGAGTATTCGTTGTTCCAGCTGGAGTGGTTACAAAATCATTTATTAAAGCAATTGTACCATTTTTATTTGGTAAATTAACATTGTTATTTTGGGTAGAACTTATAAAACCTAGCTGTGTATAAAAACCATTTGAATTAAACATTCTTATGGTATTTCATCCATATTGAACTTTATACGTTCCATATCCTGCACTAACCAATTGGGCAACAAACATTTCTTCAAGCATCTGAGTTGTGTATATATAATTGCCAGTACTATTATTAACTCTTAAGCCTTGAGTAAAGTTCCAAATAGCATTAATGGTCTGAACTTTTGCTTTTATATTTTCCCACCAATTAAATAATTTTAATCTACTAACAACTTTATTATCTTCAGTAACACTTGTTGAAATCTGCGTTTCTGTATCGGTAGCAATAGTTGCAGTCAACTTACTTTCATTAAGTTTTTTACCCATTTCAGCAGTAAGAGCTTTAGTAATACCTCCAGTAGTAAGATCATTTACTAAAAAACTGCATAAAAATATTTGAAGCTCTTTAATCGCATTAGCAATTTCCTGAATAGTAGTTAGGTCAACATTATCAGACTTTAATAAAGTATTAATGCTATTTATTTGGGTTTGCAAATTTTTACCTTGTTCAGCACTTAAAACTGAAGTAGAGCCTCCAGAAACCAAATCATTTACTATATCTAAATATTGACTGGCTAATTTTGTAAAATCGTTTAGCGGAGCATATCCTCCAGAAATACCTTTTTGACTCTTGTTTTCTTTAGCGTTAAATTGAGAGTTATGTGCTGTATTATCAATATTATGCTGATCTAACTTTGATTGATCAGCTTTAGCATCCAAAGTGTTCACCAGATTGTTGATACTGCTTTGAGGTATTTTTTCATCTTTATGCCAAAAACTTTGCCACGAAGACCAAAATTGTGATTGAGTTGGTTTTTGTCCAGTTTTGAACCAACTTAGTATAGTATTAATATTTGTAGCCATGTTTAATTAGGATTTGTTGTTTAATTAAAATTGGATTTTGATAAATTCAATTTTTTGTGGAAGCAGTATTTACTGTTTTCATTACGGTTATTTTTAAGAATAAATTCTTTAGTGAATTTTTGTTTAGTGGGAAAGAATAAAAAATTATTCTTGTCGGGAATTTTAGGCAGTTTTCTAATGCCTGTTGAAAATAAAAAATCCATAACGGCTATTTTTAAATTGATTAATAATAAAAAGTCGAGGGGTATTTTTTGAGAATAAGTAGGGTGTAAACTTTTATTGTGTAAAAAGTGAACGAAAAGATGTAAGTTTTTTGGAGAAGCAAAAGTAGGAAAAGGAATATGTTTTTAAACAAAAGCGACCTGCTGTTTTCAGTAGCTTCAGTATAATGATAATTTACTGAAACTACTGAATACTTGTGTGTTATAATTGTAAAATGATAAATGATGCAACTACTTTTACATCCAGAAAAATACCTTAGCGATGAGTAAAAACGTAATACACAATTTCAATCTTTCAATAAAAAATAGTGCTGATATAAAAAGTTCAGAACATTTAGCTGAAACCGTCATAAAAGAACTGGTCAAAGTTTCAAAGGAAATGAGTGAACAAAAAGATATAGTGCAAGTATGGCAGGAGCAGAATCAGAATGTAGTCGTTGCTTCAAACAATTTTAATACCTCGACCGAAGGAGGCGCAACAGATACCCTTGTTGGGAAAATGAAAAATCCAATAGTGTCGGTCAGCACTACTCCTTCGGTTTTAGAGGGAAAGCAGAGCTCAATTGTTTCAACAGGAACTTTAGAATCTTCATTATCTACTGCTTCAACAACAGTTCCAATAGAAGGGAGAAAAATCATTAGCAATTTTACTTCAACAGGCATTACTTCTTCGATCAACGAAGTAGAAAATGATATTTTAAATAAAGGACTAACTTCTCAGATTTATTCCGGAATAATTACTCAACAGAATCTTTTAGTTCCGGAAAATTTTCAAACGAATAGTAATGAACCAGCAGAAGAATTAGTAAAAGCTGAAATCAAAAAGAAATTAGATATCGCTACTATTGCAAATGATCTTGATGCTGTAAATTATTGGACTGCGGTTTATAAGGCTTTTGATGAAGGAGCCACAGTAAAAGATTTTAATGGAAAACCAGATCATATATTATTTACTCAAATGTATGCTTCGTTAAAGCAGACAACTTCATCAGTTCAAAACTTTAATTGGGAGGTTACCCGAAAAAAGATGATTGAGGCAATCGAAGTGAATATACTCAAAGGAGAAATTTCAAGTAAGAGTAAAGATCGTTGGACAAGAATCAAAGACCAACTAGCTAATAATAAAACAAATATTGCAAACCTTTTTGAGCGATATGATGAACTATTTTTATTATTAAAAGAAGTAGAAGGACTTGATGCTTTGCCTAATACTATTACAATAACAACCAAAACTAAAATATATCCTAATTTAAGTGCAGATAAATTATATACTGCGATTGGAAAAGAAGATGTTTATGTATTCTTAAAACAAATAAGTAATGAGGAAATTTACGGTAGCGGAGTATTGTCAGGTGCAGTAAAAATTAAAAATACCAATGCAACTACATTTATTGTTGGAGAAAGTTTGGAGTTTTTCCTTGATGAAACCCTTTTAAAACAAAAGGTCAATAAAAAAGAAAATATTAATTGGGTTGTTTACAAAAACGGTAAAAAAGAAGAAACTGATTTTGTAAACGAAGGGACATCATTTACATATAATTTTGATACAGCAGGGACTTATAAAATTGAAGCATATGGAATCAGTTCCAGAGCAAATAATAAGAAAACCGCTAATGATTCAGCGTTTGTTGAACTTCGCATAATTACACAGGAAATTCAAATTAAGGCTCCCGAAAATGTGATAGGTGAATTTACAAGAACTTTTGCCGAAGAGAAATCTTTTAAAGTATCTCTAAAGCATGTTGCAGTTAAAACATTAAATCCGTTAAAACTTTATTATCAAGTCGAAACTATAACTGCCAATAAAATAAATAAAATTTCAGATGAGCAAGAATTAAACACATCGGGTCTTATTAAATTGGCAATGCCAGATTTAGGAACTTATAGTATTAAAATAGCTAGTAAAGATCAATACGGATTGGTTAAGGAATTTAAAACATCAGTAATTAAAAATGAAGTTACGAGTATTGGTCTTGCAGAAAAAACAGCGAACAATAATGTGTTTTTATTAGATATTCCTAACAATGAGATAACTTTAGAAACCAAAAGATTCAAAATAAATTCTCCTACAGATGCAGAAAAAGAAGATGTAAGATGGATGATTTATGACTCTAATAATAAACCTTATTTGTCTTCCAGAACTGAGTTGTTTGAAAATAAAAAAGATCCTAAAAAATCATACATTCATAAATGGAAGGAATTTACCATGCCACTACCTCAGGATGAAGGATTTTATACAATAGAAGCTTTTACTGATCGCCAAAAAGGACCTAAGAATGGTGCTATATTTAAAATAGAAATGAAACAACCAGAACTAACCGAAGCATATTGGGCATGGAGTGGTGGAAGCAAAAAAACAACTTCTGGTTTTTCAGGAGAAAGCAACTACATTAAAGCCAATATTCCATATTACACTAACCAAACTGTTAGAATATATTTTTATCTGGATAAAGCTAAAACAGATTACTATTTAGATGTAAAAACAAATGAAGACGGGGCAATTTTTAAAGAAATAAAATTTGATTCTGCTTTTCAAAAACTCATTGGATTTCAAAAAAGTAAAAATGACAAAATTGGATTTAAATTAATAGGAATCCAGAATAGTAAACCATATCCATTTAAGACACCAGTTAATTATGAGTCTGATACTGTCCTGTCTGTTACTACAGATAAAAAAATACTTGATGTTTATTTTACTTATGATGAAATTCGCGCAACTCCTTTAACTCCGGTACCTTATGGGGCAAAGGTAAAAGGAGTAATTAAAACTTTAAACATGGTAGGAAGTGAAGTAGTATTAAAAGTTAGAAGAAAAAATGCACAGCACTCACAGCTGAAAATGAAAACTATTGTTAAAAGTGAAGGAGAAGCTTCTATCACTTTTGTCCTAGACAAAAAATGGCGTCCAATAACTCCATTATTGGGAATTTCTGATTCATATTATCTTGCAATTGAAGGTGTTGAATCTAAACTTTACTTGGAGAATGGATTGAATGCTGTTTTAGAAAATAATAAGAAAATAGAGAATGATAGTGTAAAATTGGATGAAGATGGTTTGGTATTAATTTGGGGAGGAAAAGTAAGTGTAGCATTCAGACAAAAAGTTGTTGCAATTTGTGAAGAATTATGGGGAGAGCAACAAAAATATGCTATGGCAAATGCTTTAATGATTGCAATGTCAGTAGAAACAGGAGAAACATTTAGTAGTTCATTAATAAGATCAACAAAATATGGATATATAGGTGTTTCTAAAGAAGAACATAAAGCTAATCCAAGTTTAGTAAATAATAAGCCTATAGGTTTAGCTCAATTTACTGAGGATGCTGTTAAATCTCTTATTTTAAAAGAAAGAGGTATTTTAGAAAATGCTAAAACGGCAGATGCTATTAGTATAAAAGAGGTTAATGAGTATAAACAAAAATTAGCATTATTGTCTCCTGAAGATCAGTTAGATTATGTTAAAACGTATTTAAAACTTTTTAATAACCATAAAAAAGTTAAAAGACCAGAAGATGTTTATATGATAATTTTTGCTCCAAGTGCTACTGGTCAGGGAGATCACGTTGATCTTTATAAAAAATATTTAACTAAACAGGATGAGAAAAATGAAAAAGTAAATCCTAAATATAGTAAGAATGCAACAATGGATACTAATAATGATGGATTTAATAAAGGTAATAATGATGAAATAATTCAATCCGGAGAATTGTTAGCTAGATATAGAGAGAAAAAAGCAAAAGGAATAAGATATGCAATTGATATTAATGAAGCTAGAAAACTTAATCAGGTTTTAGCTGAAAAAATATTAAAGAGTGGAAGAGTAACTTTTGCAAAGGCACACGAATCTGGCATAAAGGATAGTGCTATGGCAATTGATAACATTACTGATACTAGTTTTGGTAAAAATGCAAAAAGAAGTAATTATGAAAATGCTCCAGGTGGTGAAATTGCAATTTTATCGGAAATATTATATATTTTATATGAATTAAGTAAAGATTATAAATTAAATATTTCAGAAATTACTGGAGCTTCACATAGTGTTAATAGTTATCATTACAAAGGAGTAGCAATTGATATCAATGAAATAGATGGAGTTCATATGGGGAAAAAAGGTAAGCCGGGATTTACTCTAGCCTTTCATGAAAACATTCGCAAAATAGTTAAAAATCATGGAGCGACAACAGTTTTAGATCCTTATAATGAACCAAAATACCATTTTAATCATATTCATATTGAAATAACTAAGTAAATACAATATATTTGAAAAAAACTATATGAAGAAAAAACTTTTATCAATTTTACTTTTGATTTTATTCTCTTGTACCAAAGAAAAAAAAGAAAGCTACAAAGTAAATAATTATGAGTATATAACTAAAACGGATAGTGTTATTACAAAGGTATTTAATAAAGACACTTTAAAGTTTTATTATCTAAAAGATCAATTAAGAACAATCACTATTAATGATTTTGTAACCCCAAAATATGATACAGTTGAAGATGATCCATTTTATTTTAGAACAATTTATTGTATTGATCAGAGTTATGAATTTAATGGAGTAATAACAGAATTAAACAATATTAAATCGTTAGGAGATTTTAAACAAAATGCAGAATATTCCTTAAGTAATAATGTTTGGACAAAAAGAGGAAGTATTGAAAATTATTTTTATGATAGTGAACTCTTGAACTTAGATATTGCCTTGACAAAAATTAATAATTACAATTACCCTAAATCAGTAGTTAATATTCCCAATGAAAAATTGTTGAATTTGGTCATTGATCAGGATAAAGAGATTGCTTTATATGACGTTAAAAGTTTAAAGAGGATTAAAAATCAATTTTATAAAAAAAGAGCATTTAAGTATTTAAGAGATATTAAGGTCATCAAAAAAGGAAATGAAAAATTAGTTCTTGCAAAAATTATCGAGACTGAAAACGATGTTGAATATTATATTAACTTAAAAGATATTGTTGGAGATGTAGTGTCAGCAGATTAATTTATTTTTATTTGTTAATGAATATATGAAAAAGCACAAAAGTCTTTTCGATTTTTGCGCTTTTTTGTTTTTTAATTGCATGTCTTTTTCTTACTTAATAAATGTATTTTCGTATAAAATAAAATGATATGAAAAAAATAATTCTGATAGTAATAATTTGCTTCCTTTCTTGCAAAAGGAAAGAAACTAAAGGAATAAAGGAGCCCAAAAAAGCACAAAAAACAGAAGTTGAAAAGGAGAATATTTTAGCGCTTACACCAAAAAAGAAAGCTCTGTTTTAAAATATAAGACAGATACACTGAATTTATACTACAACAGAAATCAGTTAAATAGGGTTGAAAAAGTTATTTTTAGCGAAAGTTTCGAAGGAGACGGAACTTCAAGCTATAGAAGAATAGGTTATCATATTAACAAAGAAAACTTTTTGGATGTAAATGTTTGTATTACTGACAGTTAAGGTCATTTCAGATTATCCAATTCAGTATGAAGAACGTTATGATTTTTATAGAAAGAATTACACATTTAATTATATGTCATTTGATGGCAAAAAAATAAGTAACTACTTTAAAAGTTCTGAAAATCCATCAAAAGGATACATTTATGATCTTTTATCAATGGATATTTTGCTGAGCAAAGCTGATTTTCCTATTGAAAAAATACCCAAATCATTGTATGATATTAAAAGTATGGCTAGTGAGGTTTATGTCGGTCAAGATTCATTAAAAGTATATGAACCACATAATACAAAAAATTTTAAAACAATCTCATCAAGTATTCCATTTAAATATTTAAGGGATATAAAAGTAGCTAAAGATGGTGTTGTTTTAAAATATTTTGCCAAAATTTCACTTAAAGAAGGTATTAAATATATAAATCTTAAAGAAATTGAAAATATACAAGTGTTTGATTCTCATGAAGAAGGAGAAAGATTTGTTATAGCCCCAAAAGGATTAGAATTGTACAGCAATTTAGAAAGTGAGGATAATTTTGGGAACAAAGATTTTTTAATTGCCAAAATTCCCAAAGGAACCAGAATTGAATTGATATCAGATTCTCATGATTACCAATATATAAATGGTAAAAAAGGTAGTTTGGTTAATGTGAGATACTATGATAAAGAAGGAGAAAGAATAGAGGGAATTGTTTTTAGTGGATACCTATCTATAAATAAACCTTATTAAAATTAAGTATTCAGGAAAACAAGATTTATGTAGATTATCAAAAGCATAAAAAAAATGAATTTATTAAAATATACTTTAATCCTTTTATGTTTAAAAGATTTACTTATACCTTTTCAAAGTGAATATACTTTATTTTTATCATAAAAATAATCTTCTTTCGGATTCAGAATATATGGAAAATAAACAGATTCCTGAGGTGAAAATTGTAAAGGTAAAAGACGAGTATTATATTAATAGTGAAGTTTTTGATTTAAAAATAACATTTCTACTAAAACCTTATAAGTATAGTTTTTTAAATGATGAAATGAACTAAAAAAATAATAAATATTATAATATAAGTTTAAAAGCTATCGTAGACGATAGCTTTTTTGCTATATAAAAACAGGACTCATAAAAAATACAAAAATACCCCTCCAAAAGAAAAATAACCACTCTGATTTCCTTGTATGAGATTCATCTTGTAGTGTATTTGATATGTTTTTTCTAGGTTTAGTTTAAATAAACAGATTGTAATTTAGGAACGGCAAATGGATTAATTAGTTATGAAGGGTGATTTTTTGATATGCAGCTGATTGTTAATTTGTTATTTTGATGAAAATAGAAAATTGTATTTTAAATAAATAATTATAGCTATGAGAAAAATAATAATGCTGTGTTTTGCTTTTTTGCTTTTTGGAAAAACAATGGCACAGGAAATTCCGTTACTATCCAATATTTCATCTCGAAATAACATCAACCTAAATGGAAAATGGAGTTATATCGTCGATCCGCTTGAAAACGGATATTATGATTATCGTTTAATGCCTTTAAAAGACAACGGATTTTTTGAAAATAAAAAATTCAATACCACAGATTTAACCGAATATAATTTTGCCACTTCAGCCACGATGGATATTCCGTCTGATTGGAACTCAAAAGATCAAAGATTGTTTTTTTATGAAGGAACAGTTTGGTTTCAAAAAGACTTTAATTATAAAAAAGATATTCAAACTAAAGGTATTCTTCATTTTGGAGCAGTTAATTATGATGCAAAAGTATATGTAAACGGAAAATTAGCAGGAAGTCACGTTGGAGGTTACACGCCTTTTAATTTTGATGTAACCAATTTATTAGTTGACGGAAATAATTTTGTCGTAGTAAAAGTAGACAATAAACGTTATAAAGATAATGTTCCAACGGTAAATATGGATTGGTGGAATTATGGTGGAATTACAAGAGATGTTACTTTGGCTCAGGTTCCAAATACGTATGTTGAAGATTATTTGGTTCAGTTAGACAAAAAAGAAAAAGGAAAGATTTCCGGCTGGGTTAAATTGAATAGTGAAATCGTAAATCAATCAATTTCAGTTTCAATTCCTGAATTAAAAATCAAAAAGAACATTACAACCGATGCTAAAGGTTTCGCGTATTTTGAAATAAAAGCCAATCCAGTTTTGTGGACGCCTGAAAAACCAAAATTATATGATGTAGCTATAAGTAAAGCCGACGAAAATATAAACGATAAAATTGGTTTCAGAACAATTGAAACTAAAGGAAAAGAAATTCTTTTAAACGGGAAAAAAGTCTTTTTAAGAGGGATTAGTATTCATGAAGAAGCGCCTTTTAGATCTGGAAGGGCCTGGTCGCAGGAAGATGCTGTTACACTATTAACCTGGGCAAAAGAATTAGGTTGTAATTATGTTCGTTTAGCGCATTATCCGCATAATGAAAACATGGTAAAAGAAGCCGAAAAAATGGGATTAATGGTTTGGTCTGAAGTTCCGGTATATTGGACAATTTCATGGACAAATCCAGATACATACGCGAATGCCGAACGTCAGCTGCATGATATGATCTACAGAGATAAAAACCGCTGTGGAATTGTAATTTGGTCAATAGCAAACGAAACGCCCCATGGCGACGACAGAGATCTTTTCTTGAGCAAATTAGCAAAATATGCCCGCACGCAGGACAATTCTCGTTTAATCAGTATGGCGATGGAAGTAACCAAAAGTTCGAACAATGTTAATACGCTGCAGGATAATATGAATGAATATGTAGATATTGTGAGTTTTAATCAATATTTAGGCTGGTACAGAGGAACGAATGAATCTTGTAAGGATATGCAGTGGGTAATTCCGTATAACAAACCGGTTATCATAAGTGAATTTGGAGGCGAAGCTTTGCAAGGATTACACGGCGACAAAAAAGAACGCTGGAACGAAGAATATCAGGAAGAGCTATATATTCAAAATACACAGATGTTTAATCGAATTGAAGGCTTAGCTGGAGTATCTCCTTGGATTTTGGTGGACTTTAGATCACCAAGAAGACAATTAACAAACATTCAGGATTTCTTCAACCGTAAAGGTTTAATTTCAAGTAATGGAATTAAAAAGAAAGCTTTTTATGTTATGAAAGATTGGTATGCACAGAAAGAGGAGGAATATAAGTAAAAGGAGTTTTAAATAAACTGAAAAACCTTCAAGGTCAGAAATGATTTTGAAGGTTTTTTATTTCAATGATTTATTTTCTCCGAGAGTTCGAATCCCTCTTTCTCCGTTTACACAAATGCTAAAAGTTGCAATCAAAAGAGAAAAGGTTTAAAAAAAACAAAACCCCTAACATTTGTTAGGGGTTTCAAGTTCTGCGGAGAAAGAGGTTCTTCTCAAAATCGCTTCAAGCCAATAAAACCAAAGGTTTACAAAAATATATTTTTCAGGGTACCAGCAAGGGTACCAATTAGAACTTTCAAAGTAACTTCAATTGCAAATATATGATTATTAAATTAAAGGATATTCATATTTGATAACCTTATTATATTACGATTTATTGTAAAGTTAAATCTTCTTGATTAACGGAAAAAATATCAATTAAATATTTTTCAATACTTGGAGCAAGGTTTCTGTAAAGTGGTAAATTCTCTTTTGGTACGTCATCTTCCGAAATACTCAAAAAATGTATTACAGCGATTGGTATATTTAAAACCTCACTAATTTTTTCAAGTGTATCTGATTGAGGTTTGAAAGTACCGCTTATAATCTGTGATAACGCAGTAGGGCTTTTGCCAATTAACTTAGCTACTTCTACTTGTTTCATGCCTCTTTTTTTGATTAAAAGTTTAATTACTTTACCTATTTCCATACTATAATTATTTTCATTGAAAGATGGAAGCAATACCTGCGACTGTAGTTATTGCTTCCACTAATTTAAGTGCTATTTGAAGTTTTTCTTCATTTGTTTTAGCTTTAGGAATTTCTTCTCTTAGCATTATAAACAATTCTCTACTAACATCGTTCATCTCTACATTTAATAGAGCGTAGTCTATTTGAGATATAATCTCATTATTTTTATTTTTCATTTCTTTAATATTTTTAATTTCTAATAATTTAAAATATTAAGGTCTAGAAAACCATTTTTAAACCTTAATTCGCCTAGGCTGTTAAAGAATATGAATGGTATTCGTCATCTAGATTTTTGAAATGAAAACTATTTATTTTTCTAAAAAAATCCCTTTTATCTAACTGACTTTTGTTCAGTTTAACGGAGAGTGATATTATTATTTTAATGAAAGTTAATTCTAATATCGAATAGTCAATCGTTTCTTCTAACTCTTCGATTTTAGAAAAATAATTCCAAATAAAATTTTCTAAACCAACTGTGTAATTAAAATCGAAATCTCCATTAATAATGTAGTTTTTCAGATTTTCTAAACTCTGTTGACGACGAGCATAGTCACGGTCTAATATTACGCTTGCAGACTGATAAAGACTACTATAATCATCAGTATAGCTAATACTTCCGCTTAAAACTTTTTCGACTTTCTTACTTATCTCATCCTTTAAAAGACGATTCTTTGCGATATCGTATTCAGCAAATGATTGCAAGGTTTCGTAGTGTTCTAAATTTTTAAAACTGCTATGAAATTTTAAATTACCAAATTCAATATTTCCTAATTTTGGCACAAAATGCTCCCAAGAATCTGATATACTTATTTCTCTATATTTTGGAGTAATAGATAAATAAAACGGAGTATTAATCTTCTCAAAATATTTCTGGGAACGAACAAACTCTTGTAAAGCATTCCAATTGCCTGACATTCCACCGCTATTTAAAGACTTAATAATTTTTAATGGGGATGAAATATTATCAGAATTTAAATCAATTGATTTAGCTAAATTTTGATATCGAGAAAATATATCATTTGTTTGATTAACTCTTAAATTTATTTCTGCTATTTTATTAAAAGCTTCGCTCGATTTTATAAATGAAGATTGAGTTTTAATTATATTAGAGAATTTCTCAGATGCTTTTAATTGAGCATTAAGTGTCGAAGAGAAATTGATAATATTTTTTAGCGAATCATTCATGTCTGCAAATTTAAGTCAAACTTAAATAATTCACAAGTTTATTTTATTTTTTTTGCATAAATTTAACAAAATGTTCCTTTTGGAAAAAACGTATTACATTTAAATAATAATTTTTATAAATAAATCTATAACGTTTTATGAAATTATGCAGATAATATTTTTTTAATTAACTCGTTCGTTTGGTTACTGAGAACTGCACTTTCTTTTGTGGTAATAACGTTTTCATAAACCCCCAGGTTTTTAAATATTTCTTTCTTTTCTTGCCAATTTTCATTGTAATTTTCGTTGCCGAGCAAACCTAAATGTTCCCAATACCAAGTTTTGCCGTTGTGTCTAATTGTAAAATCAGGCTCCTTCCACTGCCTTGAATTGTAATAGAGTTTTTCTTCGTATTGAAATTTAATATTAGAATGAAACAAGATGTTTGCTATAATAACTTCTGATTTTGAGCGTACCCAAATTCCACTTTCTGTTTGATGAATTTTACCAAGCAAGTGTTTACTTATGCCTAAATAACTTCCAATTTCTTGATGCAGGAATTCCGAACTATCAAAATTGTCAAGAAGATAAACGAGGTAATCTAATAAGTTGTGTTTATATTCCTTTTTTATTTCTGTTTCAGTACTTATACTATTAAGTTGCTCTTCATTTAGTTCTGCTTGAGAAACGCTAATTATTAAGCATTTGTCAAGAGTTTTACTTAATGTAGCATCTTCATCAACTAATGCTTTATAAGTAATGTTGAAAAATTCCTTACATGATAAGTTTAAATTTTCATGCTTTAAAAATAAAGGAATGACCATACCTGTTTTTGAAGAATCTATCATAGATTTTAATTTTGGATTGGTATTAGTCTTAAAAACTTTAAGACCAGTAAAGCCTTTACCTTCAATCTTAATTGCTTCACAATTTAAAAAATAAGGAAGTACTTTTTGCAATTCTTCCTCTGCGAAATATTGTAATGTCTTTTTCCCAATTTCATTGTTGCTTGCTTTTTTAAACAGGTCTTTTATTTCATTACCTTTTGGAAAAGACTTGTTTATAAAATGTGTTTTACGAACTTGAATGTTTTTGTTTGAATAAAGCAAATAAGAAGTTGCACCTTTTTGGTCTCTTCCCGCTCTTCCAATTTCCTGATAATATTGTTCAATTGATTCAGGTAGCATGAAATGAATGACAACACGAATGTTTGGAATATCAATTCCCATCCCAAAAGCATTAGTTGCAAAAACTAAATTTGTTGAACCATCTTTATATTCAGAAATGATTTTTTGTCTTTCCTTGCTTGTCATATCGCCATGAAACGACAATGCATTATAGTGCATTTTATTGGCAATATTACATAAATCTTCAGCTCCGCTTTTGTGATATTTGCGATATAAGTAAACTAAGGTTTTTTCGTCTTTGTGGTCTTCTATAATTTCCCAAAGTCTCTTTAGCTTCTCTTCCTCTGTTAAGAATTTTTCAACTTTTAAATCAATGTCAAATCGTAACAAAACATCATCTTTAAAAATTGATTTTTTGTCAATTTTTAAATCACTTGTAATATCGATAAGCTCCTTTGGATTGATGGTAGCGGTTAGTCCTAAGATGTTTGGCCATTGATTAGAGAAAACTGAATTTAAAAAAACTGGAATATGTTTGTAAAATGGCCTAAAATCAAACCCCCATTGACTTATACAATGAACTTCATCAATCACAACTAATTTGATTTTGTTCTTTTGTACAGAAATACAGTACTCAAAAAATCCGTCAGTGGCCATTCTTTCAGGGCTTGCAAAGATGAAATCAGGACTAATTTCTCCCTTTGCAAACTTTTTGAGTTGTTTGATTTGTTCTGAAGCTTGCATGCCACCGTGAATTGCCAAAACGTTGAATCCTTCTTTTCTAAGTTTTTCGGCTTGTTCGTCAATTAAAGCAATAAGTGGAGAAATGACTAGGCAAGTTCCTTTTAAAGCTTTTGCAGTAATCCAATATATTAAAGACTTTCCACCTCCAGTTGGCATTACTGCTATTGTAGAGCCACTTCTAATAACGTGATTAATTACTTTTTCTTGAAAAGGTTTTAATGGAAAATTATCTGCTAATGCAGGAAATTCCTTTTTAAAAATTTCAACCGCGTTAGTAGTCATAATGATAATTTTGTGAATTTTGTTTTAAAAGATTTATTTCATTTTGGTGGCTTCTTGAAATAAATGACAGAAACCCGTCCACAGCTACAAATCGATATTGAATTGATAGAATGACGCCATTTTTCGCATAAAGTTCTTTCAGTTTGTTAAAAATCATTAAAGCGTAAAAAGAGAAAATTCCATAAGGATAAAAGTAATTTTGCTGTGTGGTTCCTTCATTTGAATTAATCATTAAGAATTGAGATTCTTCTTTGCAATCAAATTTCTTTTTATTGCTTAAATAATATAATGCCCAAACTGCTTCACGGCTTCTACTGGGATACATTTCAGGGAATAGCTTAAAAATAAAATGACTTTTTATGCCACCTCCAATAACGCCATATGCAGTGTAAGTCTCTTTATCCAAGTCATAATAGTCTAAGTCATCACATTTGTTTATTTGCTCAAATTTCTTTCCATCATATCGCTCATTTTTCCATTGATTAGCCAATTTTATGATGTTTGAAGTTACTTCAAATAAATGCCCTGGTTGCGCATTGTTGAAAGCTTCACGAAATTTATCAAGTTCTTTTGCTTGCTTATTTTTAAGTGTCTTACGAATAATTGGAATTTGATTTTTTAAAACTGTGTTTTTAAAAGAATTTACGTCATATTTATATTCTTCGAGAGATTCTAAGTCAAGAATTTCTTTATAGGACTCTCTTTCTTTTTCAAATTCAGCAATTGTCTCACTCAACAATCTTTCAAGAATTTTTTTTATATCTTTTTCTTTCTTTTTTGGTTTTGATGTTGAGCCGAATTTTTCAGCAAGTTTTTCAGCTAAATTTCCTTGAATAGAATGTCCACCTTCTGTGTCCACATACTGTTGAAAATATTTTGGAATGTTTTGTTTAATTTCTTCCCAAACGTTGTCAATATGTTCTTGTTCATAGCAAATTTGTTCAATAGCGTTCGGATAATACATATTTATTTTTACTATTTAGTGATTAATGATAGTATTCGCTAGCACAAGTTTTTTTTAATATTAATCGATTTATGAAAACAGATGTATAATTAAAAGTATGATTGAACATATTACACCTGAAATGAAAGAGAGTCGAGATTTTTTTTTTGCATCTAATTGTTTGTCATTAAATTTCTTTTTTAATTCTATGTTTTCCTCTCTTTTGTCTTGTTTCGTAGAGTCATTAATATTTGCTAAGAAATAATTTTTGCTTGAATCACTTTGCATTCCTGAAATTATAAAATAAATTGTTAGTCCAAAACAAATGATAGAAATTATTATACAAACTTTTATAAAAATGTGTAAATGTTTTTCATTAAAAGCTAGAATGAAGAATGCGCCTATAATACCCGTTGATAATGATAAGAGTTGTCGATTTAAATCCCTAGATATATTTCCCGCTTTTTCATGAAATTTTTGTGATAATTCATCTGAATTTTTTTCTTCTATATATTTTATATTTTCTGCCATATATATTGTTAATGTATTATTAGATAAATTATTTTATGTGTACAGAATCAATAGGTGTTTTATTTTGCATATGATTTTGGTAAACTTCTGCAAACTTATACAGTACATTTCTTAGCATAAGTATTTCTTCATCAGTATAAAAAATTCCATTTTTATTTAATTTTTTTTGCATTTTGTAAGTGATAACATTTTCTATAGTTATTGCTGTTAATTATTAATCATGTTTCTAAATTTATTACTAGTCTGAGATAGAATTATTGAGTAAGTTGAGTAAGTTCATTCATTTGAGGATAAATATATATAATAATAGACTTATTTCTCTAGCCGTAATTAAAAAAACCGTATTTATACGTGGTACGTTACAATTTCTAGTTATTATCTTTCCCCAATATATTTTAGTAAAATATGGTTTTCCGTAATGGAACTATGATTTAAAAAATGATATTTGTTTTATGTTTTTAAATCAAGTCATCTTATTATAAATAGGGATTTGTTTTTTTAGAATAAGTGGCAATATCAGATTTGTAAGAAATCAAAATGAATTGATTAAATCCATATATTACCATGCAAATTTTAACTTTTAATGATTAAATAATATGGATTTAACTGATAATAGTACTTCAATAATACTAGCTATAATAGCATTATTTGCAGTTGGTATAGCTATTACCATAACGGTAAAAAAGATTAGTAAAAACAAATCGAATGACAGAAATTTAAAAAATGTCAAAGCAGGTGGAGACATTGTTTTTGGTAATAAAAAAACTACAACAAAAAAATAAATGAGTGATAGTTTTAATTTAAATGATGTTAAAGCAGATGGAGATATTGTTTTTGGAAATAAAAAAACAGAACATCACTATCATCAACAAAACAAAACCAGACTATCCGTTCTATTTGAAAAATTAAACTGTGAATTTGAAAATAAAGAAGAAATTTCGGGTCTCATAGACGATTTAAATAGATATATTATTTCTAGAGATGTTATTGGTCTAGAGCAAAAGTTAACTGATGGCAATCGTGAAGATTTGATTGAAGATGCATTGTGGTTAAAAGAAGAATATTACAAAAAATTAACTAAATTTCAGTTATACAATTCCGCTCAAAAAATTCAGGCATGCTTATTAGCAAGCATACTTGAAAAATTTACTTATAAAATCCGTCCATTAATTAGAGCTAATTCAACAGATATTGAAGTTAGTAAAGCCATTTCAAATGAAATAATTAATCCTTTGATGCAGTTAATTGAGCAAGAAGGAATTGAAGATAATTTGCTTGGCTTTTCAGCAACTGATATAGAAGGAATGATTTATTATTTAACAGGCAGATGCCACATAAAATGGACATAATATGTTAGTGTACCACTCAGCGTTTGATATGTATCATTGTATATATAGATTGATACAGTTGTTATCTAATTTAAAGGAAGAATATGTTGAATTAGAGCGATTAAGAATTTGGGATTATTATTTAGCATTTCCAAATGAAATGGCTAAAATTCGATATGAAAAAGGGAATAAGGATATACAGAATCTTTTTCCGAAAAAATATAATCCTTATGAAGCAGTAATTGATAATAGGATTATTTTTGAAAAAATGAAACCTTATCAAATGACTGCGATAAAGACTTTAGCATCTTATGGATTAATAAAAAAAGATTATCTAACAGAGAATAGAATCACAAAAATTGATAAAATATTGTTTGATAATCTTTTAAAAAATTATGAACCTCTTTCAGACAGAGAAGATAATATTATAAGAATCATGACATCTTATTTTTATCAGATGCCGTTATATGGAGAAAAAGGTTTAAAGGATAGAACTAATCTACTAGAATATAGATATGATGCATAACAATTTATTTTTAAATAGGCTTGTTGTTTTTACTAAGGACGGTAAAAAAGCCTATGATGAAAAATTTCAAAAAGGAATTAACATTATAACAGGAGATAATAGTAGTGGTAAATCAACTATTTCACATTTTATATTTTATATTTTAGGAGGAAGTTTTACTGATTGGACACGTGAAGCCAAAAAATGTTCGGAAGTATTTGCTGAAGTTGAAATGAACGGAGCAACTTTAACTTTAAAAAGAGAAATTAGTGATTCCCCTCAGATGCCGATGTATATATATTGGGGGAAGTATGTTGATGCCCTTAAAATTACTATTGGAGGACAATGGCAAAAATTCCCATATAAAGCATCAGATAAAAAAAGCTTTTCAAATGTGCTTTTTGAACAACTAGAGATACCAATAGTTGTTGGAGATAGTAATATTACAATGCATCAGCTTTTAAGACTTATGTACATAGACCAAGAGTCGCCTACAAATTCTTTGTACATGTATGAGTCTTTTGATTCACCATTAACAAGGCAAACAGTATCTGAATTATTATTGGGAATCTATGATGAATCACTATATGCAGATAGAATAAATAAAAAGGATGCAGAAAAAAAACTTACTAGTTTAAAAACAGAAATTGAAGCAATAAGAAGTCTATATAGTGATAAAAGATTATTAAATCCTGAACATATTAAAAGTTTAATGAATCAGATTGAAGTTGAAAAATCTGAAGTTGAAGAAAGTATTATAAATTTAAGACAAAACACTAAAAAAGTCAACTATACTCAAAAGTCTAAATTAAATTTTGAAGAAATTAATTCTGAGGCTCTAAAAACTAGGGAAAGAGTTAATAAATTGCAGAACGAAATTAATAACTTGAATTATGAGATAACAGATTCAGAATATTTTCTTCAAAGTTTGCATCATAAAAGAAAGTCTATTAATAATTCTATTGCTACAAGAGAGAATTTAGGAAGTTATCATTTAGATTATTGTCCAGAATGTCTTTCAAAATTAGATGCTATCCATGAAGGTAGCTGTAAATTATGTAAGCAAGAAGTTGACGATAGTTTTGGAGTCACTCAGGCAAGGCGAATGGAGCAAGAGCTAACTTTCCAAATTAGAGAGTCAGAGAAATTAATGCTAATTAGAAAAGAAAATTTGTCAGATTTAATTATTAGATACGATAATGAGAAAGTGAAATTAAAAGATGTTCAAGATAGAGTAAATTTTTCACTTAAAGATGTGACATCCTTTAGAGATGAAAGAATTGATTCGTTGCTTATAAAGAAAGGTGAATTGGATGGTGCGACAAATCAATTTTTAACCTTTTTAGAGACGGCAGACAAACATGCTTCTTTACGAGATAATCAAGGTAGGTTAGAGCTTAATATTTTTAATTTAAAAGATTCTATAGACGCCAAAGAGGAGCAACAAATTACGAGGAAAAATAAAATTAAAAGTAGTATTGAGCATTTTGCTTTACAATTACTGAAAAAAGATTTTGAAAGAGAGGAGGTATTTAAAAATGCACGAAACATAGATATCAATTATTATGATAATGCGATATATGTTGATGGAGATGTAAGAAACTTTTCAGCGAGCTCTAATTTTTATCTCAAGATTACGGCAAGATTTTCAATTTTCTTTGCGTCCTTAAAAATTGAAAACATGAGATATCCTAGGTTTATAATGTGTGATAATATGGAAGATAAAGGAATTGAAAAAGGAAGAAGTCAGAATTTTCAAAATTTAATTGTTAAAACAGCGAACGAATTTTCAAACGAAGATTACCAAATGATATTTACTACTTCAATGATTTCTGATGATTTGAAAGATAGTGAATATATAGTTGGAGAACATTATACAATCAATAATAAGACGCTTAAATACGTGTAGTTTTTAATTGTAAAAGATTTGAAAATTTTTCAATATATTTCATTCTTATTATTACTACTTTTATTCAAATGAAATTATTATAATGGAAAAAAATAAAATTGATATAAGCTCAACCGCAATTGAAAAAGGTATTGATTTAGTTAAAGATTTATTAGATAAATTAGTTGGCTCAAGTATTGAAGAAACAGGTTTATTATTTTCAGACAGGATAAAATCTATTAGAGTTAAATATCAGATTAAATCTTTAGTAAAAGCTCAAAACTTAATTAAGGAACATAATATAAAGGTTAAACCGATTGCTTTAAAAAATCTAGTTCCATTACTTGAATTATCTTCTTTAGAAGAAGAGGAGACTTTACAAGAAAAGTGGGCTAACATGATTGTAAATTTTAGCGATTCAAATTCAAAATATGAATCTTCTATTTATCCGTTTATATTAAGTCAAATATCAAAAGATGAAATTTTAGAAATTGAAAGAATTAAAGAAATAAAAACAATTAATGAAGCTGATTTAAAAATTACTAATATTGATATTTCAAATTTGATTCGATTAGGTTTATTAGCTCGTGAAATTTCAGAGGGTGGTTTTGTATTTATGGATGAAGAAATACCACCAATTTATTACAGTATAACTGAACTTGGCGATAATTTTGTAAAATGTTGTGCAATAAAAAAGTGACTTAAGTTGTTATGTTTTTAGTAATTCAGGTAATCTACTTTTAAATTCTTCGGGACTAGTAACTTTTATCGGTTTTATTTTGATGTTACTTTCTCTATTAAATTTTATTATTTCACTAGCTACTAAACCAGTAAGCTGAGTGTTGTAAATTAACCAAACGATTCCTTCTTTACCTCTAATTGAATTTATTATACGGTGAATTGTGTTTAATCCAACTTTGCTTCGATTCAAATATTTTATTTCAACGAAATATTTTTTATTATTAGCATCGAAAAAAGCATCAACTCCATAATCATTTTCTGTTTTGGTAAGATTCTGGATAGTTTTATCATTAGAAAGAATTTCTATTATATCTTTTTCAAACTCATATCCATTGCCATTATAATTATATTCTATTGTGATATCCTGAATACTATTATCAATTTCATCTTGTTTATCTTTTTCTGTTTTAAATTTTAAGAATGAGCCTACAATACCAAGAATCGACAAAATCACAGAAATTGCCATAATGAAAAATGTAGACAAATTTAACCACGATTTATCTTCCTCAGCTTTTTGAACTTTGGCATTTGAATTTGTTAAGGGTAATTTTGCTTTTTCAATTTCTGTCATCAATTCTTTTCTTTTATTCAATGGGAGAAATTTGTCTTCCATAAAAGATTCTTGAGTTTGAGTCAAAATATCATTAATTGAATGAGGGTATTTAATATGAAGAGAAAGTTCTTTAGCTTTCACTAAAGCTTCTATTTCAGTAATCTTGAATATTGAATCACTATAAACCAATTCTTTTACTGATTTTTGAATTTCACTTTCAGCATTTCGAAGTTTTTCATTTTTCATTTCCTCCATCCATGATGGAGCATAGAAAAAACCTAGGTAGATTGTTAGAAAAATTCCAATAACACTAAAAATATTTGATATATTTTTAAGTAACCAATTGAAGAATTGCATAGTCTATTTATTAATTATTTTCGTTTATTATAGGTAACATTTTTGCGCATGAATCTTTTGTGCAGTTTTTTGAAAAGAGCTTTGCATCAATTTAATGCCAAATCGGTTATAGTAGCTTTTAGGTACAGTATATTTCTTTTAATGGCTTAAGACCAAACTCATATAATTTTTTTCCTGTTGGCGTTATTTTTAGTTGCTCTTCAAATATTCTACCAATACCGCAAGCTAATAAAAAAGCTTCTCCTTCCATTGACTGAATCATTGTCTTTTTCATTTCTTTGTTAAAAGATTGAATTAAAAAAATGTATCCAGATGGATTTAAGTGATTTAATGCAAAAGATATTTTCCTATAATCTTCCCAAGTTAAATCCGCTTCAATATGTGCCTTTAAAAGATTTGCTAAGATTTTAGCTTTTTCAATATCTATGAATTTTTCTATTAAAACTAATGTAATTTCTATTATTTCATTTCTATATTTATTATCTTGATAAAGTTTTTCTTTAAAATCACGTAGTTTTTCTTCATCAATTTTATGAGAATGAAATTCTTGAAGAAATACTAGGTTTTTTTTCATGTTGTATCGTGCATTAATAGAAGAACTTATGTTATAAAAGGAAGCTAAAGTTTTTACCCAAGGAATTTCTTTAATTATTTCAGATGTAGAAATTAAATCTAAAGCAATTTCACTATAATTTACACTTAAATCAAATGTTTTATTAAATATTTCTTTTTCAAAAGAATCTGTTATACTAATATCGTTTATTGTTTCGTTCTTCATTTTTGAATATTATGTTGAATGTTTCGCGATTTTGTGAAGTTATGAAATTACTAATGTAAATTTTTTACTTAGATAAATTTCATAAAAGATATATGAGTTTTTTACATTTTACAATCTCAAAAGACCACTGTTAGCGGGTAGTCAGTGCTATTAAAAAATTTGGTTTTTAAGATGTCGGTTTATAATGGTTAATTCAGTTTCTGGTCTTTGTAAATTAAATTCCTCAAAGGTTACTAGTTCAGGGAAATGAGTTGTATTTTTAATAATTTCCATTATACTCTCTACTATTTGAGCGCTTTCATTATCAATATTTAGTTTACTATTAAATGTTTTATATAGTAAACCTAAGAGATATGAAGAATAAAAAGAGCAGAATGAAAAATAATATTTATTAAAGTTTGTGATTGAAATATTACTTTCTTCAGTGTTATTATTCTGATACCATACAGTTCTCAACATAACACGAGGATTAAAATGAACAAAACTACAAGATGCTCTATAAAGGTAGTTATAAAGCTCTTCTAGATTTACTTTTTGAGCTAATTGAAAAGTTGGTGGAAGTGTTTTAGCATTTATTCCATTACGCTTAAAGATGTCTTCTAATCCTTCTGCTTCTATGTGGTCAGAAAGTTCAGCATTTAATATTGGTTGAGCTGGCCGATATTTTTTCATGAAAATGGATTGTTGTTCCAATTCTTTTTTTGTAGAAACTTTAAAAATTGATTTTACTATAGCTTCTCTGTCTGCTTCTTTAATTTCCTGATGAATATATTTTAGGACAATTATTTCTTCACAAATTCCTCTTAGAGATGAGAGAAATAGAAATGAGTTTTCATTATCAATTTGTTCATGAAGAATTTTATTAAGTTGCAATGATTTCGTAAATGCTACGTGAATAAGCACATCTAACTGATTTTTTTCTTCAAGGTTGATTTTTTCTATACTTTCAAAATTAATGGACTGATATAAATCTTGCATTTTTTTGTAATTCCCCATATAGTGCTGATTGTGTTTGTTTTAACTTGTGTTTGTTTGTGAAAAATATTAGTATATTACGACTTTCAGGATAGCGTATTGGAAGGTTTATTTCGTTTTTCTTATTTCAAAAGTATTAAATAGTTACAAAGTATTTGTATTTCTTTTTTACAATTTGAAATAATTTAGCTATTAATTTAATTATGAAAAACCATATTTTATAAAAAGTAATTTTGATTAGACATTTGATAAATATATTTAAATATTAATTATAATTTTTTTATTATGGACAATACAATTATGTTGCATAATCTTTCGCCTGTAGACTTAGAGCGAATTATTAAAGAAGCTGTTAGAAATCAATTTGAAGAATTTCGTAGAACTTTATCAATTGATAGTCCAGACCTATTACTTACTAGGTCTGAAGCATGTAGTTTTTTGAAAATTAATATGACGACATTATGGAACTGGTCAAAGAAGGGCAAAATTATTTCGTATGGAATTGGAAACAGAGTTTATTATAAAAAATCTGAATTATTAGAGAGCTTAGTTAGATTAAATTGAATAATATTATATTTCTATTAATAATTTTGGTATAAGTGAATTTATGTTAATGGTTCACAGTATTCTTTATTTACTACCTTATCTCTCAAGACTGCTTTATTACTAAAGTTTCTTGTTATATTTCTTACTATTTCACTGTAGTTATCATCATTTATTCTTTTATGATAAAATGGTTTTATAGAGACACAATTTTTATGTTCAAAAAGTGTACTTAAAAGGGTTCGGTCTGAATTTCCGCAAGAATGACCAAAAATAAATATTTGGTAGTCGCCACTATTTAAAAATTCTAATAGCTTTTTATAGTTATCAGTTTCTAAATACTTAATTGATTTTATATTCTCAAGATAAGTATTGTCATTTAAATTTTCAATTGATTTGTAATCTTCATCTATTTCGTCTCCAAAGCCGAAAATAACATTGTTATTATCTCTACTATCTGTAGTTCCATGAATATGAATTGTACTTTTCTCTAGATTTCTATTTATGTTTCTAGGAAGGTCGTACCAATTCATGCTATAATATAATCTTTCCGTAAAAGTGTAATTGAAATTCAAAAATAAAATTTCGGTTGGTTGCAGGTTAACATGGTCTGTAATAGAATCATTAAGTAGTCTCCTTCTTAAGCTTTCTATAGGGTCATTTTTTCCTATAGGAGAAATTAATGCTTGTTTATCTTCACTTAAATCTGCGATAGTAATGTTTCCAGTTTTAATACCTTTAAGGTCATCTTTTATTTTTTGATATTCTATTTCAGCTAATTTGTTGATAGATGCTTCAGTAAAATCTCGTAATTTGAAATCAGAATAAATTTTATATGCAATAGATTTTTTTAGATTTTTATCAGTGTCACTTTTGTCGAAGTTATCTTTAAAATGATTTTCAGTTTCTTTTAAATAAGATTCTAATAGTTTTTGTACCTCAGTAAAATCAGAATTTAGTTGAGAAATTTTGTATGTACAGTTTTCATCCTTAAATGATTGTTTTAAAAGTAAATAATACTCATTTTCTATATCGACCCAATTTTGAATTTGTTTTTTATGATTGATGTGTTCAAGAAATTTATTTTTAAATTTTAGTTCACTTCCATGGGTGCTTAAAGTTTTATATAATTCCTCAAATTTAATAATTGAAGAAAAATATACAGATTTTGGTAATCGGGTTAGCTTAATTTCTGAATTTTCAAATGATTCATCTTTATTTAACTTGATATCTGCTATTACTTTAAACCAATAATAACCGATGAAATCATTATAGCTTGTTCTCATACCATGAGCTAAATCAAATCCGTTTCCGATAAGTATAATTCTATTCATGATTTTGTTTTAATCAAATATATAGAATATTTTTTCTTACAATATTGAATGTTGAATTTATTTATAATAACACTTTTCTAATCTTGACGATAGTATTATTTGATAAATTGGTAATTGATGCCAGTTTTCTAATGGAATAATTTTTATCTTTTATTAGTTCTAAATGTGATTGATTGTATTTTGACAAAAATTGTTGAGGTGTCTCGATGGTATTTAATTGTCTTCCTTTGTAAGTCCCTTTAGCTTTCGCAATTAAGATGCCTTCTTTTTGTCTTTCTAGTAAAGATGCTCTTTCCATTTCTGCCACATTGCTTAAAACATCAGTTATCATTTTGAAGATAGAATTGTGTTTGTTGTCAATCATGGAGTATAAACCAATGTTTTCTACATATACATTAATGCTAAGATTACTTAATGTATTTAATGTTGTTTGAATGTCAAAAGCATTTCTTCCTAATCTATCAATGGAATGAACTATTAAAGTATCAATCTTTTTATCTGATATATCTTTTAATAATTTTATAGCATTTGGACGTTCATTAAATGGAATCGAACCACTGCACTTATCAATATATTGTTTATGATTAACCGTTGATTGTCTGTCAATGTTTTGCTCAGTTGTACTAACTCTAATATATTTTGCAGTTTTCATAATCTTTGCTTTTGTTAAAACAAAGGTAAAAAAAATTATTTAAATGTATCATTTTTAGAATGGTTATTTTTAATACATCATAAATTCAGTAAAACTGTTTATATTTTGATTAAAATTGTATGACCACTTGGGTATAATCTAAATTTGCGACATATATTGATGTCTAGGTTCAATTTCATTTGTATTATAAATAATATTTATTGTTGCTCCATTGGTTGATAATGATTTGCAACAAGGCGGTATTCCTATTTTATCTAAAAGCATTCGCATTTGAGTTGGTCTAAGTAAGATTTTCTTTTTCATAGTTTTTTTAGTTATAAATATCAGTTCAAAAAAATTCTGGAAAAAAATTCTGGAAATTTTGAACGGCTATCCGAAGTGCATGATATTAAAGGGCTCTTTTTTGGAAATCCTGTGGGGCGATAACAGTATCATGAATATATAAAGCCTTGTGAATAAAGGGATAGGGAGGGGTGGGATAGGGAGCTAAAGATTCTTTAGATTTACTTTTAGTAAACCTTTTACGTGCTAGACAATGACAATTAGGTACTATTAAATTAAAAAAGAGGTACCGAAAAGTACCTCTTTTGATATAATTTTATAGATATTAAATTATTGGCATTTGTTAATTTCAGCATCAACATAAGAAAACAATTCGTCCTTATAACTGTCTGGTAAATCATTATCTTCTACTATATTTTGAATTACTTGAGGTACATATATTGCCCTAGTGCTCTCCACATAATAGAGTTCTTTTTCTCGTTTTGTTTCGTTGCTGAATGATTTTGCAAATGTATATTGTTCACAATATTTCTGAACTATCGCTGTCTGTGCCCAAGTTTTCAGCTCATCCATGCTTTTTGTTTTCGGATGGTCTTTGTTCCACTCGTTGTCGTAATGCCTGCTAAGCATATAGGCTCCTAGACAAAGAAGCGTTACGCCTACCAAAAATATTCTAATAAGAATAGTAAATGTTTTGTTCATTTTTAGTGTTTTTAAGGTAAAGTAAATATGAGCAAACATAATACTAAAAATTTAATTCGGCAAATATGCCGAACAAAAAACAATTGATTGTTCGAATTTTGACTTATGTCAGAAGAATTTTTAATAAAACTAGGTGAGATTATAAGTGTAAGAATAAAAGCCAAATTTAAATCTACTTTGGATTTTTCTTATGCATGTGACGTTGATGAAACAAGTTTAAGGAGGATTGTAAAAGGAAAGCAGAACTTTTCAATTAAAATATTTTTAAAAATCTGTAATGCACTAGATGTTAAAATGTCAGAACTGCTTTCCGAAGTTGATATGTAATTTATAGAATTTCTTTACTGATTTGCAAACATGTCAGATAGTTTTCCTTGTTGTTCCTCTGAGATTATAATTCCGATATCTTGTCTTTTTTGCCCTAAAACAAGTCCAAAAAAGTATTCAGCAAACTTTTCAAAAATGACTTCTTCAGTTTTAAAATATTTTTTGAATTTTTCTATTTGTTGCTCATCGAAATCCAAATCAATCATCAAAGAAGAGAGTTGAATAGTATCTCCATCTTTATACTTTATAATATTTTCATTTGCCTCAAGATTAGAATTTTCTAATATTTCTTGAGTTGATTTTCCAGATGTTGAATCTTGTTTTTCTTTTATTGCTGTAGAATTTAAAAATATCTTAAGTTTATCTACATCAACTTTAATTTGATGTCCAGAAGTAGAAGTGTTTTTATCATAGTTTATGCTTTCTGATTTGAAAAAATCATATGTATTTAAAGATTTTAATACTGACCTTATTCCTCCTGGTTGCATTCCAAATTTCAATGCTAAGTTTCGGTTTGTTTCTCGACATACTAAGCCATTTTGTTGCCAACCTATTATATAGGAGATAAATATTTTTTGAGTTGAATTTAGTTTAGTATTTTCTAGTAAATCATAGTTAACCTTAACGTGTGTTCCTTTTGTTTTTTTATTCATATTAATGTGATTTTAAGTAATTTTTATCTGTTTGTTTTCAACATGGTATGCTGTTTTGACAGCATGGATATGTTGTTTCTACAATATGTATCCGCTTGTAGAAGAGCAGGAGTATGATGTTAGAGAAGTAGGAGGATGTTGATTGAAGCTCTATCTATTAGATTACTATTATATTAAATAAGAATAGATATTATATTAAACTATATTAACTATTATATCATCAAAATTCACGAAGGTATTTCTAATAATTCTAGATTTCTTTTGGATTTATAATCAATTAACTATATCAACTTATAGGAATTGCTAACCAATTAATTTTTGCATAGAACATACTTCAACGAAACTTCCTGCGGAGCATTTAACTTTTCTATATATAAGAATAATATCAACGTAAAGCTCTGACCTTTTAATTAATTGTAATAGGTTGGCTCCGCTTCAATTGCCTCCCCCAGTTCCGCTAACCCCCTCCAAACTTCATATTTATTAAAGATTATTCTCTGGAAATTCTCGTATCATCAAGTCTTCAGGAATTGCCTTAATTTTATCAATCTGCTTGAAGAAAAATGGAACACTCTTCTTTTTGCAATCATCTCTCAGCAATCTACCCCAATCAGTATTAAAAGGTCTTTTGCCATGACCGCTTTCACCTCCACAGATGACCCAATCAACTAAATCGAGCAATATTCTATCGGTTCCGTCATTTGCTTTAACCATTAAGTCAACTTTCTCTAATTGCGGTTCCACAGAAAGAAATTTTAATCCATTAACCTTTGAAAGTTGAACAATTAATTTATTCGCAGTTTCTTGGTCTACAGGTGAAGTGCCAAACATCACATTTTTTGGAGGATTTTTTTTCCAACTCTCAGGTATGTACTTATTGATATTTGAAGGTCTTTTGGTTAGTAGTAAGAACATCAGATTAGGAGAGTTAGGAACTACTTCATTGAAGAATTTGTCTCTCAATTGACCAGTATTCCAGAATTCGTTTTCTCCTTCCAGAAGAGGCTTCCCATAACTATCAACCAATGACATTGATTTTTCAAATATGTCCATCATTGACCCAACAAATACTCTGTGGATTGTTTTTTGTTTTTCTGCTTCTTTTTGAAATTTTGTAAATTTCGACCATACATCTTTAATCATTCTTCTGGGTTTATCAGTTCCCCATAAATCTTTTCCATATCTTTTGGATAAAGTTTCCGCATAACAATTGAGACATCCAGCATGTACTTCTGTACATCCCCACCATAAATTCGCTGTATGATTTGTCCATTCTATTTTACTGTTTTCTGCCATGTTGTTTTAATTTTTAGTGTTTATATTATTTGATTTAGATATAGGAAGTTCCGCTCCCATGTGTTGGGAAATCTTTTTCCTATAGATTTTGATTAGTTGCCTATTCAGAATTGAATAGATGAGAAAGGTTAACTTTCTTTGAGGTTCAATTTTTACGTTGAGTTTAGACAGTCCTCTTCCTGTCTATATTCAAATAGATTTTAAAAATTATAATTTTTATTGATAATTCAGAGGAGAATCCTCTGGAGTTGTTCAATCTATAATCGATTAGCTAATTCGATTATTAAAACCTAGACTGAACAATTTCTTAAAAGTTAACTGCTTTTTAAGAAGTTGAAGTTGCTGTTTTTGTTGAATATTTCATCAATTTTATCAACAGGATAATAATAGATTTCACCTAATTTTGTGAATGGTAAAATATTGTTATCTCGATAACTTAGAATAGTATTATCACTAAGTCCGAAATACATTTTAAGATGCTTGTTTCGATAATATCGCTTAGGATAGTCGATACTTTCAATTTTAGTTTTAAGCTCTTTTAATAGCTTTAAAACAGGTTCAAAATTTTCGTTTGTTTCTTTCATAGTTTACTTTTTGAATTTCATTTGACAAAGGTATTTCTGAAAGTTGAAAATTAGATTTAGTAGTTAACAATTGTCAACTATTATTTAAAATTTATATGAATCAATAGCTTCAAGTTTATCCAGTAATTTTCTTAAAGCTCTATTATTTGATTCAGTTTCTGAATAGCTTTTTAATTTTGATAATTCACTACCAACATCTTTCATATGGAATGTTTTTCCTTTGTCATTATTATCTCTAAGTTCTGTGAAAGAAAAATTCTCTTCGATGAATCTGCGTCTTTGTTCATCGTTTTCAAACTTTAGTAAATTTGATTTTTCAAGTATATAAATAAACATTACAGATTCTTTTTTGCTTAAGTTAAATAATGCTCTTCCAGAACTAATAGGCTTAAGTTTAGCATTTAATTCTAGCAGTTCCTTTTGAGAATCACCTGATGAATTAAAGCTTAAGAAGCTTAATTCTTGGTTAAGTGAATTGACAATAAGTTTTAATGTTTCTATTTTTTGAGAAAATACAGACTTTGTATAATTATATAATTCTTTTTCATAAGAAGATAGGTCTTTACTTACCGCATTGTAATTGTGCGTATATATCACAAGTTTTTCTTCTAATATTGCTTTTGCTACTTTTGCTTCAACTAGATAATTATAAAGCGTAGAAGCATCATATTTTTTAATCTTTAAAGTGTATAGAAGTTCTAAGTATTTTGTGAAAACGCTTGAATAATATTCTTGACTTTTTTCTTCATCTAACTCATTCTTTTTTCCATCTCCAAGTCCTTTCTTGGATACCAAAAAATGAGTAGGTATATTAATCATTTCAATGCCAAAAATAAGGTTACTGATTGTGTATGTCGAATTTTCTTCCATAATAATAAAAGCCAACATTTGTCGGCTTTCAAATTTACATTTTAAATCTATTTAGTCAAATTCTGCCATTAAATTTTTCATGTGTTTTTTAACGGTTCCATCTTGTAGTTGTGCGTAATGTTGGGTCTGTGTTATACGTTTGTGTCCCATAATTTGACTTATAACTTCCATAGGAATACCATTTGCTAAAGCAACAGTAGTTGCGAACGTATGCCTTCCAACATACCACGTTAAATTTTTATCAATGCCACACATATCAGCAATTTCTTTGAGATATGCATTCATATTTGAATTACTTCGGTTTGGTACAAGTCTACTTTCGTCTACACATTCTGGGTCATCTTTATATTTATCAATAATCCTTTGTAATGGAGGAATTACTAGTACATTTGTTTTTACACCAGTTTTTTGTCTTTTGGTTTGAATCCAGCTGTCTAAATCATTGTCTAAATTATAATTACCTTGACGTAAATTCATAACATCAATTGGAGCGTAACTCGTGTAACAACTAAATAAGAATATATCTCTTGCTACATCAAGCCTTCTATTTGAAAAAACTTTGTTTTCAATAGCTCTTAATTCCTCTAATGTTAAAAAGGTAGTGTTGACATCTTTTAATTTTCCATCATAGATTGAAAAAGGATTATTATTTATCAGTCCAATTGTTATTGCATGATTAATCATTGAAGAAATGTTTCGGAGGTATTTTACAGTGGTATTATTTCCTAATCCCTTATTGTTTCCATGTATCCTTTCGAATCTTAAAAATTCATCAAGACCGTACACAAATTGTCTCGATATTTTATCAAATTGAATATCATTGATTTTATATTTAGAAAGGAGGTATTCTTTTATAACATTAGCCATTCTTTCATACTTTTCTAAGGAGCCTTGCGCTCGGTCTCCTTTTTTTACCTGCTTTTTAAAATATTCATTGTGATTTTTAACAATTTCTAATAATGTAATTTTGTGCTCTTTGTTGAGGTTAAAGCAGTAATTTTTTAAATACAGTGGAGTTATTTCTTCTTCGCCAGTATAAGTTTTTGATAATTCAATGTATTTTTCTTCAATACTATCAACCAAAGCTTTTAAGTAGTTTCTTAAATTGATTTCATTATCAATTCGAAGTACATTTCTTAGGCTATTTGTTTTTTCCCATCTTTCAACGGAAATGTATTTAGAAGTTGAGAAGGTAGCGTACTTATTTCCTAAATAAATTTTGCCATAGATTGCTGTTTCTCCATTTTGATTTCTTTTGTCTCCTTTTAGGTAGAAGCTCACTTTTTGTTTTTTCATAATTACGTTTTTAAATTCATGCAAACGTACTATTGAAAGTTTCTAAGCCCTTGTATTTGTTAACAATTGTCAACTTTTAGGTACCCTAATTTTGTGTTTCAATCTCAGGGTACCAAATAGGGTACTTGTCGAATGAGATTTAAAGTTTGAAATGAAAATGAACTCATTTAGTAATTTAAATCAAAACGACTCGTAAGTGTTGTAAAATATAGGATTTTGTAAAATAAGGAAAGTATTGAAATGTAAAAAGCACCTCATTGAGGTGCTTTCCGCGGAGAAAGAGGGATTCGAACCCCCGGACCTGTTACAGTCAACAGTTTTCAAGACTGCCGCATTCGACCGCTCTGCCATTTCTCCAGTATG
>NZ_DLHA01000050.1:0-193832 GCF_002482975.1 Flavobacterium sp. UBA7680
AGGATTTCTTTATCACCAATTGAGGCGTGAAGGTTTTTTATTGATAACATTGTTTTTTTTTATTTTATATAAATGTCAATTCTATTTTTGTTGTTTGGTTTAGAATGTTGGCATTAAAATGCGCGTGTCCTAAATATTCCATGCCTAAATAATCGGCTGATTTTTTGAACGGAATGTAAAAACTGTCTTCAATTTCATCGTCGTGTGAATTGGATATCACACCAATTTTCTTTCCTCTCAATTTTCGTCCGGTTTCTTTTTCAATTCGGATTAAATCCGAAAAACGATCAAAGAAAACCTTCATTATTCCACTCATATTATACCAATATATTGGCGTTGCAAAAATTAAAGTGTCGTATTGTTCGAGTATTCTTCTTATTAAAGGAAGAAAATCATCTTCTCTGTTTTTGCTTTCGTAATCATAATAGGAAATATTATAATCACTTAAATCAATTACATCTATTCCGGTATCTTTAGAAATTTCATCCACAATTTTGGTTGTGTTTCCGTTTTTTCTGGACGAACCTAAAATGATTACTTTTCTACCTTCCATTTTGTAATTATCCTACAGAACCTTCTAAAGAAATCTCTAATAATTTTTGAGCTTCAACCGCAAATTCCATTGGAAGTTTGTTCAATACATCTTTACTGAAACCATTTACAATTAAGGCAATCGCTTTTTCAGTTGGGATACCTCTTTGGTTACAATAAAAAACCTGATCTTCTCCAATTTTACTTGTAGTTGCTTCATGCTCTATTTTAGCTGATGGATTTTTACTTTCGATATAAGGGAAAGTATGTGCTCCACAATTGTTCCCCATTAAAAGAGAATCACATTGCGAAAAGTTTCTTGCATTCTCAGCTCTTGGGCTAATTTGCACTAATCCACGGTAACTGTTTTGTGATTTACCAGCCGAAATACCTTTAGAAATAATAGTCGATTTAGTGTTTTTTCCTAAATGGATCATTTTAGTTCCAGTATCAGCTTGTTGGTAATTATTAGTAACAGCGATTGAATAAAATTCTCCAACCGAATTATCTCCTTTAAGTACACAAGAAGGATATTTCCAAGTTACAGCAGAACCAGTTTCAACCTGTGTCCAAGAAATTTTAGCGTTTGTTTCGCATAAACCTCTTTTGGTTACGAAGTTGTAAACTCCGCCTTTTCCTTCTTTGTTTCCAGGAAACCAGTTTTGAACGGTAGAATATTTAATTTCAGCATCGTCAAGAGCAATTAATTCAACTACAGCGGCGTGTAATTGATTTTCGTCACGACTTGGAGCTGTACATCCTTCAAGATAAGAAACGTAACTTCCAGCATCTGCAATAACCAAAGTTCTTTCGAATTGTCCGGTTCCTGCTTGATTGATTCTGAAATAAGTTGAAAGTTCCATTGGGCAGCGAACGCCTTTTGGAATATAACAGAAACTTCCATCAGAGAAAACCGCTGAGTTTAATGCTGCGTAGAAGTTGTCTTTTTGAGGTACAACAGTTCCTAAATATTTTTTTACTAATTCAGGATGTTCTTTGATAGCTTCAGAAATTGGACAGAAAATAATTCCTTTTTCGGCCAATGTTTTCTTGAAAGTCGTTGCTACAGAAACAGAATCGACAACAATATCCATTGCGACATTGTTCATCATTTTTTGTTCATCAACAGAAATTCCAAGTTTTTTGTACATCTCTAATAATTCTGGATCAACATCATCCAAAGTTTTGTTAGGATCTACTTGTTTTGGAGCTGAATAATAAGAAATTGCCTGAAAATCTGGTTTTTCGTAACGTACGTTTGCCCATTCTGGTTCAATCATTTCTTTCCATGCGCGAAAAGCCTCGATGCGCCATTCGGTCATCCATTCTGGTTCTTCTTTTTTAAGCGAAATAGCTCTTACAATTTCTTCGTTTAAGCCAATAGGGAAAGTCTCAGATTCTATATTAGTATAAAATCCGTATTCATATTCTTTGGTTTCGAGTTCGATTTTTAAATCGTCTTCTGTGTATTTGCTCATTATTTTTTTGTTGTCTAATAGTTTTAAAGTCTAAAGTTTGAAGTCAATTTAGTCTTTATGACTTTACGACTTTCGGCTTTTGACTAAAGAGAGAATGATTCGCCGCAGCCACAAGTTCTGCTTGCATTTGGATTATTGAAAACGAATCCTTTTCCGTTTAATCCGCCAGAAAATTCTAAAATTGTACCGGCAAGGTATAGGAATGATTTTTTTTCAACTGCAATTTGTATATCATTGTCTACGAATATTTTGTCATCTTCGCCCTTTGTTTTGTCAAACTTTAAATCATAAGACAAACCAGAGCATCCACCACTTTTTACGCCTACTCTTACGTAGTCGCTTGCGGCGTCAAAACCATCATCTGTCATCAAGTCGATGATTTTCTTTTTGGCTGTATCAGAAACCTTTATCATTGTTTATGGTATTTGTTTTTAAAAGATCATTTTAATCTGCATTTAAATAGTAATCAATTTATTACATAAAATTTAAATGCCAATTTCAACGTTCAAATGAAATTGTCTGCAAAGATACGACTTAAAAACCTTTTTCCATAACGGTTCACATTATTATAACAAATGTTAAAATAGACAGAAGTTATTTTGGCATAAAAGCTCTTTATTGAGTGACTTTTATTTTACAAGGGATTTTGTTTTTGAACGAAAAGTCAGATGATTCTGTAAAATACTGGTTTACTGTGTTTTAAGTTATTGTAAATAAGCGAAAAAACCGTATTTCTACTTGTTTAGTCGAATAAAATAATGGTATTTTTGCAATAAATTGTGATGAATGATGAAGAAAAATTACACAAACGAATGGATCAGGGCACTTTTAGCAATATTCTTTATTTTTGGAATAGGTGCTACTTTTTATATATTCAGTAAAGAACTAAAAGACGAGGCAGACAAGGAAGAAGCAAGCAATAAAAAAATTAAACTTGTCAATAACAATAAGGAATATATTGCCCAAAAAAGTATTCTTGATTCTTTAAATGTTTTGAAATTAGAATATGATGTTGCAATTTTAGAAAAAACGGCTCTTTCGCAGCAATTGGCATTTGAAAAGAAGAATGTCGAAAATTTAATGGAAATTATAAAAGCATCTGAAAATCCTTCGAATAATCAAATTCAAATTTTTAGAAAACAGCTTTCAGATATGCAGACAGCATTAGCCTCTAAAATTGCAGAAATAAAAAGCCTTAAATCGCAAAATAAAAGCCTGCTTACTGAAATTGAGTCTCAGAATGTTGTTATGTACAAACAAAAGGCAGAAAATGATACTTTAATTTTAAAACAGAAAAAGTTAGAATCAACTATAAAAGATGCTTCTAAACTGGCTTTAAGTAATTTTAAAGTAATTGCTCTTCGTGAAAAAAAATCGGGAAAAGAGCAGGAAACAGATAGGGCAAAAAGCACGAATAAACTAAAAGTAAGTTTTTCGGTTAACGGAAATGCGGTTGCTAAAACAGGAAAAAGAGTATTTTATATTCAGGTTTTAGACCAAAAAAATACTGTTTTGGGCGAAAATAAATTAATAGAATTTGGCAACGATAAAGCTTTGGTTTACAGTTTTATTGTGGCAGCAGATTTTCAGGGAAAATCTTTAAACCTTTACGGAATTTTAAATTCTGATGAAAATCCGTTTAAAAAAGGAACTTACTTTGTCAACTTCTTCGACAAGCAGGAAATAATGGGAAGTGCTTCAATTACTTTGGAATAAAAGTATTTTTTTAGCCCACGAATTTTACTGATTTAACGGGTTTACACAGAATTTTATTGATCGAAACTCGACAAGGTTACTTTTTGTCAGGAATAAAAATACAGCGGAAATCAGTTACATCTGTAAAATCCGTGGTCAAATTACATCTATAGGAGAAACATTATTAGCAAAAGGAGATTGGATTTCCTAGCTTTGTTTTCAATATTAGAAATGTACTCTTATGAAACTTTACCCTATAGAATCCGGAAATTTTAAATTAGATGGCGGCGCTATGTTTGGCGTTGTTCCTAAAACTATTTGGAATAAAACCAATCCGGCCGACGAAAATAACCTTATTGATATCGCAGCGCGCTGTTTACTTATTGAAGATGGAAAACGCCTGATTTTGATTGATACCGGAATGGGAGATAAGCAATCAGAGAAATTCTTTGGATATTATTCACTTTGGGGATCACATTCTATTGATAAATCTTTGTCAAAATATGGTTTTCACCGAGATGATGTTACGGACGTTTTTATGACACATTTACATTTTGATCATTGCGGAGGAAGTGTTCAATGGAATTCTGATAAAACTTTTTATGAGCCGGCTTTTAAAAATGCAAAATTCTGGACAAATGAAAATCATTGGAATTGGGCAACAAAACCTAATCCTCGTGAAAAAGCTTCTTTCTTAACAGAAAATATTATCCCAATGCAGGAAAGCGGACAATTGAATTTTGTTGAAAGACCGGAAAGTGATTTTGGTTTTTCAAATGAATTAGGTTTCGGAATTTTCTATGCAGATGGTCATACCGAAAAACAAATGATTCCGCATATTCAATATCAGGATAAAACGATAGTTTTTTGTGCCGATTTATTGGCAACAGCCGGACATCTTCCGCTTCCATATGTTATGGGTTACGATACAAGACCTTTGTTGACAATGCCGGAAAAAGCTAAATTTTTAAATGCTGCGGCAGATAATAATTATTATCTTTTTTTGGAACACGATGCTCACAATCAAATTATAACAGTCGAACATACAGAAAAAGGCGTGAGACTAAAAGAGGTTTTTACTTGCGAAGATATCTTCTAAAAACATAAAAAAATCCCATTTTCAACTTAATGAAAATGGGATTTTTTATTAACTAAAGTGAAATTATTCGAGGATTACTTTTTTAGCAGAAGCAGCGTCCTGATTAATTAAGTAAACGTAGTAAACTCCTTTTGGCAGACCAGATAAATTAATTGTATTGTCTGTATTACCAGAATTTAATTTAACTGATTTTACAAGTTGTCCTAATACATTATAAACGTCTGCTTTTTCTAAACTAACATTTTGAATGTTTAAAACACCTTTTGTTGGATTTGGATAAACAGCGACTTTATCAAAAATCGAAGTTTCAAGACCTAAAGTACAATTTGAATTTGCAGCATAAAATGCAGTAGCATCTTTTAGGTTTTTCCAATTTGCATTAGAATAAGCAACGTCATCAACTATGATGCAAGTTAAATTTGGATTATTGTTGAAATTTGTATACTTGCGATCGAAAATAGTGTTATTTCCGTTTTTTAGATTCAATGAAGTTAGTTTATTTAGATCGACCTGTAAACGAGTTATTTTCGTATTGTTAGAAATATCAACGCTTGTTAACGAATTGGAATAACAGTAAAAAATATTCAATTCCGTATTTTTTGAAACATCAATGGTGGTCAAAGAATTATCGGCAATACTTAAGTTGTTAAGCAATGTGTTTTTTGATACATCTAAAGATGTCAATTGATTTGTATCAGAATAAAAGGTATACAAATTTATATTTTTTGAAATATCAAGAGCCGTAATTTTGTTATAAGAACAATCTATAAAACCTAATTTAGTATTCTTTGTAACATCCAGACTTGTTAAAGCATTTCTATAACAAGTAAAGTCTGTTAAATTAATGTTGGCTGAAACATCTAACGAAGTCAATAGGTTTTCATGACAACTTAAATTAGTTAGATTAGGAGCATTTTTTAGATTTAAACTCGTTAGTTTATTACCGCTACAGAGAACAAAAACCAGGGCATTATTTTTAGATAAATCTAATGTGGTTAATTGATTATTGAAAACTACTGCATTATTTAGTTGTAGGTTTTTGGATAAATCTAATGAAGTTAATTGATTATTATCTGCATTTAAACTAGTTAAATTGATGTTTTGACTTACATCTAAAGTTGTTAATTCGTTTTTGCTTACACCTAGACCGCGTAATGAAACATTTGACTGAATGTTTATATTTTTCAATTTGTTTTCGCGTAAGTTTACTGAAAACAAGCTTTTATTTGAAGAAAGATTTAATGTTGTTAATTGATTCTTACTTGCAGTCAGTACTGTTAATTCTCTAAATGCTTCAATTCCTGTTAAGTCTTTGATAGAAGAATCTGTAACGTCTAAAGAAGTTAAAGGAGCAATATTTATGGTTAAAACTTTTCCGTCAGGAGTTCCAGAGTCGATTCCTAAACTGATTAATTTAGTTTCAAAGTTAACGTCCGGAATTGATGTTGTTGCATTACAATCTGTAGTAAGACTTGCCGTTTTGTCTCTTGTAATACTCCAGTTTTTAAAGGCATAATCTACATCAGCAACCAGAATACAAGTCAGCTTATTGTAAATACAGTTTAATAAAGTTAATGCGGTATTTTTCTTAAGATCTAAACCAGTTAATAAATTACGATCGCAGGCCAATGTATTTAAATTTATATTAGCTGATAGATCTAAATTTGTCAATTGATTAGAGGAAATAGATAATGAGTTTAATGCTATATTTTTAGATAAATTAATTGTTGTTATTTGATTTTCATTACAATATAAGTATTTCAACGCCAAATTGCTCGAAACATCCAAATTCGTAAAGTTATTGTTGTATGCCCATAAAGTAGTAAGTGCTAAATTTTTAGAAATATCAATAGTTGTCAATTTATTATAAGATAAAGTCAAATCTTGTAGATCTAAATTATTGGATACGTCAAGAGCGGTTAATTTATTCTGGTTGCATCTTAAACTAGTTAATTTTGTATTCTTTGAAAGATCTAAAGTAGTAATTTGATTATCAGAACAATCTAAACTCTTCAAAGCGATAAAATCCTGAATTCCTGTCAAATCAGCAATAGAACTCGCATAGATATTTAAGGTTGTTAAAGAAGAAATATTTGAAGTTAGAACTTTTCCATTTATACCATCTCTGTCAATTCCAAGAGCATACAGTTTTTTTTCAAAATTGACATCAGGAATTAAAGTATATGCTTTGCAATCTGTGCTAAAACTCGCCATCGGATCTTTTACTTGAGACCAACGTTTATTTGCATCTTCTACATTATCTACCTGAATGCATTCTAGGTAATTACCGTAAAAGGTTGCGTAATTGGCATTCGGATTAAATAAATAGTTTGCTCCGTTTTGTATATTCAAATAAGTTAACAAATTAGTATGGGCGGTCATTACAGTCAATTTATTGTTTTTACTCAGATCGAGACTTTTTAACAAATTGTTACTACACCATAAAAGATCTAATTTCAAATTAGAGAATAATTCTAGAGTTTTAAGACTATTATGGGTGCAGTTTAGACTTTCCAACATTAATTGTTTAGAAACATCTATGCTTGTAAGCTCATTGTGGTTGCAATCAATAGTTTTAAGTGCAGTATTGTTAGAAAGATCAAGCGCGGCTAATTTATTATTTGCACATTGCAGAGTAATTAAGAGCGGATTATTAGCAAGATTCAATGTTGTTAATAGATTATTGCCACAAGATAAAATGGTTAGTTTGCTGTTTTTAGATATGTTTAATTGAGTTAATCGATTGTCGTAACAATACAAATAATCTAAAGCAATAAAATCTTCAATTCCGGTAAGGTTGGTAATAGAACTGTTACTAACATTCAAAGAAGTTAAAGAAGCCACTTTTGAAGTCAAAACCTGACCATCTGGAGCACCCGAATCAATACCCAGACTGATTAATTTGTTTTCAAAAGCAAGGTCCGGAATTTGGGTGTATTTTTCAGGAACAGCATCTGTGTAGACCTCAACATCATCAATTAAAATATCAAAAACAGCACTGTCAAAACTAAACATGGAAATTGACAGGTCATAAGAAAGATCCGAATCAGGTGTAAAAGTTGTTTCTTTTTGTGTCCATGAATTGTTAGATGCAAAAGAGCTGCCTGACATACTTGTCGCACTTCCATCTTTAGAAATTTTTAGCGAAATAGGATGATCACCACCGTAATTACTGCTAAGGTATTTGTACTTATATTTTACAGTATAGGTAATGCCGGCTTTCATTGGTACCTGGGCAATAATTTTTGCAGAAGCAGTGGTAAAAGATAATTTTGCACTATACTGTCCAGTTGCAGCATCAGGGCTTGAAGCAACAGTATTAGAAATGGCCCAGTTATCAGGCGTTCCTCCGGTCCAGTTTTCAAATCCCCCGTTTGGGACTAAATTGGTTTGTGCATAAATAGAAAAATTTGCTAAAAATAGCAGTAAAAGTAGTTTTGTTTTCATAGGCTGATTAATTATTATAGTACAAGGGTATAAAATATAAGCGAGATTTCTTTACGTCTTTCCGTAAAAGCACCATATATCTTTAATAAAATAAAATCCCATTTTCATTAAATTGAAAATGGGATTTTTAGTTTAACTAAAGTGAAATATTATTCGACGATTACTTTTTTAGCCGAAGTAGCGTCTTGATTGATTAAATAAACATAGTAAACACCTTTTGGTAAGCCACTTAGATTGATTGAATGATTTACATCGGCAGCATTTAAGTTAAACGATCTTACTAATTGACCTAGTGAATTGTAAACATTCGCTTTTTCTAAGTTTACATTTTTAATATTCACTTCCCCTTTTGTTGGGTTTGGATAAATTACTGCTTTGCTAAATACAGAATCTTCAAGCCCTAATGTACAAGTTTCAGAATAAACGGTAGTGGTTTCCTTAATCTTAGACCAATTTGCATTTGCATACGCAGCATTGTCAACTTTGATACAGCTTAAAGATGAAATTCCTAAAAAGCTTGTGCCCAAACTGCCTGCTTTTTTACCAGTGTCTGAAGCAAGAATAAAGTTTGTGTTATTTCCATTTTTGACATTTAAAGAAGTTAAAGGATTTGAAACAAGATATATTACCTTAAGATTTATATTGTTAGAGAAATCTAAATTACTAATTTGATTTATAGAGGCATTTAAAATCTCTAATTTCAAGTTTTTACTTAAATCTAAAAGAGTTAAGTTGTTGTTACTGCAGTCTAAAAATGTTAAATTGGTAAAAGCTTCAATTCCGGTCAAATCAGTTATATTACTATTTGAAAGGTCTAAAGAAGTAACAGCGCTTATGTCTGTAACAAATATTTTACCATTAAGACCATCTGTATCAATTCCTAAATCTATTAATTTTTGTTCAAATTTAGAATCAGGTATTAAGATAATTTCGGGTGTTTCGCATAAGGTATTAAAAGATGCAGTATTATCTTTTGCAACTGACCAATTTGTATTTGAAAAATTAATATTGTCAACCTGGATACAAGTTAAATTAGGGTTGTTTTTCAAATTATTGTCCATCTTTGTAAAGTTGGCATTGTTGCCATTTTTTAAATTAAGACTTGTTAATTGATTAGAAGAACATCTTAGATAATTTAAAACCGTATTTTTAGAAATATCAAGATTTGTCAATAAATTAGAACTACAATTCAAGCCGCTCAAATTAAGGTTTTTAGAAGTATCTAACGCTTTTAATTTATTAGAGTCACATTCTATTCTTACTAAATCAGTATTTTTAGAAACATTCAGACTTGTTAACTGGTTGCTGTTGCAATATAAACCGTTTAATAATATGTTTTTTGAAAGATCTAAACTGGTTATTTGATTATGCTCACATGATAAATTGGTTAAAAATGTATTTTTAGAAATATCTAAAGAGCTTAATTGATTAGAGCCACAATATAAGTGTGATAAATAAATATTTTTAGACACATCAAGATCTGTAACATTATTTCCAGTAAAATTCAACATTTGTAATGTTATATTTTTAGAAAGATCTATACTTGAAACTTGGTTATTATGAAAATACAAGTCTGTTAAATTTGTATTGTTAGAAACATCCAAAGTTGTTATCTGATTATCGCCAACAGATAAAAAGTTTAAACTTGTATTTTTAGAAACATCAATATTCGTTAATTGGTTATTATCAACATCTAAATTTACCAGAGATGTAAAATCCTGAATTCCTGACAAATTACTAATTGATTTTGAGCTAATAAACAAATCAGTTACGTTAGAAATATTTGAAGTAAGCACTTTTCCATCAACAGCACCAGAGTCCAAACCATTTAATATTAATGCTTTTTCAAAATTAGGGTCTGGTATTAATGTATATTTTTGCGCACAATTCGTATTGAAGCTTGCGCCGGCATCTTTTTTAGCTGCCCAGTTTGCATTTGAATAAGCAATATCATCAACCTGAATACAAGTTAAATTAGGATTGTTTGTAAGATTTAGATATGCAAATTTATCATTGTTTGCATTCTTCAAATTTAGACTCGTTAATTGATTAGAATTAGAATATAAACCGACTAAAGCAGTATTTACGCTAACATCCAAAGTAGTTAGCTGATTTTTTGAACAATTTAAAAATTCTAAAACTTTATTTTTGCTTATATCCAAATTTGTTAATTGATTAGACTGACAATACAACTCTGTTAATGCAGTGATTTTAGAAACATCCAAGGTGGTTATTTTATTTTCACGACAATCCAGAAGATTTAAAGCGGTATTCTTACTTACATCTAAACTGGTTAATTGACTGGTATTACATCCCAAAAATGTTAACGCAGTATTATTGCTTACATCCAAAGCAGTATATTGGTTTGAACCAGAATCTAATTTTGTTAAAGCTGTATTTTTTTTAACATCCAAAGAGGTTAATTTATTTGAGTAGCAAACTAAGTCAGTTAAGGCAAGATTATTACTTACATCTAAATATGTAATCTGGTTGTTGTTACAATCTAAAACAGTCAAAGCAGTATTTTTACTTACGTTTAATGCTTTCAGACTATTTTGACTGCAATTCAAATTAGTTAATGATACGAAGTCTTGTATTCCTGTTAAATCTGAAATACTACTTTTACTAACGTCTAAGGAAGTTATGGTGTTAATATTAGAAGTAAGAACTTTTCCATCAATTGGAAAACGATCTAATTTCAAATTGATCAATTTTTGTTCAAAACTCGGATCTGGAATTAAAGTATAAGCAAGCTGTTCACCAGGGTTATACATAGCTGAAATTTCTTCCTGACTCAAAACACGATTCCAAATACCAACATCATCAATTTTTCCTTTAAATGCTTGGTTTACGGTATCAGGTATCCTTTGTCCTATTCTAAAGATATTCCCAACATTATTTAAATTAACAGCTTTTTGATCTACAAATTTCCCATTTACATATATCGAAAGTTTAGTTCCATCATAAGTAAGAGTAAAAAAGTACCAACTATCATCAGAATAATTAAAATTATTTAGGTAAAAATCATTACTTGAAAAATTTGGTCCCGTAGTAATATTAAGATAACCTTTACTGTAAATTGAGAGAGAAAGTCGTTGTAAATTTTCTAATGCACCATAATTAAAAATACAAGTTTCAGATTTATTTGGATCAGCGAAAGCATTATCTGTTTTAAACCAACCAGAAATCGTTCTTGGAGAATTGCCTTGAGGAATATTCGGTATAGTTGCACCGATATAGTCGGTGAGACCATTAAAGTTGTAAGCACTATTGATATTTCCAAATCTATCTGTTGTTAAAGCGGCATTATAAACACCTCCGTGTGATTTATTACCGCTCACATCATTTGCGTTACCACTAAAAGGATAATAAGCGATCAGACCATTTGTAGGTATTTTATCATCAATCTGAATTGGCTTAATAGTTATAGATATTGCTAATCTTGAAGAGCTTTCACATCCGTTAATTGTTTGCGATGCATAATATGTACCTGTTTGTAAAACAGTTGATAAACTTAACACATTAGAAGATACAGGATCAGCATACCACTTAATGTTTGTGCCGCTGGCGACTAAATCGGCAACGGTTGCCCCTTCATCAAATATTTGTGCACTTGCGGTTGGTGGCGGTGTACTTTCTTCGCTGATATTTACAGTATTTGTAACTAAACACCCGTTACTGTCCCTTACTATAACCTGGTAGATTCCTGCTGATAAACCAGTAAATACATTTGAAGATTGATAAGTAGAAGATGAAATAGAATATTGATATGGTAGTGTTCCTCCATTCGCCGTCAAGGTCAGAGTTCCATTATTGCTGTTACATGTATTTGTGATTGTAGCTAATAAAATAAGAGATGATGTCTGTGTAATATCTATACTTTTTGTGATGGATAATGAAGCAGCATCTGTTATCTTACATGTGTAATTTCCAGCGGTCAATCCTGTAATCGAGCTGGTTGTTTTTCCATTAGACCAAAGATATGTATATGGTGCTGTACCGCCTGAAACATCAGTTATCGAAGCTGAACCACCTACATCGCCTGAACAGGTTATGTTAATTTGAGATGTCTTTACAGTCAATGAACCCACACAATTTAAAAGAGTCGGAATATTTTTATCCGTAGATGTACCGTCACCCAGTTGACCTAAGGAATTGCCTCCCCAAACCCATAAGCTTTCATCTGTTTTCATGGCAATTGTATGAATAGAACCTCCATCAATCATTTGCCAATTTTTTTCCGTACCTATTTGCACCGGAATAAGACTATTGATTTTTGTACCATTTCCGAATTCGCCATCAGCATTATAACCCCAAGCCCATAAAGACCCATCTGTTTTTACAGCAATTGTATATTTTACTCCTCCGTTTACAGTTTTCCAATCTGTTGATGTACCAATTTGTGTTGGAACATTTTTAGTTATTGTAGTACCATCTCCTAATGCACCATAGGTATTATCACCCCAAATCCATAAACTACCATCTGTTTTTATAGCAATTGTATGATCACTTCCCGCAGCTATTGTTTTCCAATTGGTTGCTGTTCCTATTTGTTTTGGTACACGGCTGTTTGTTGTAGTACCATCTCCTAATGCTCCTAAAGTATTTTTCCCCCACGTCCATAGAGTACCATCTTTTTTCAAGGCAACGGTATGAAGCATTCCTGCTGCTACATTTTGCCAATTGTTATCTGTTCCTACTTGCGTCGGAATGTTTTTATCAAGAGTGCTGCCATTTCCTAATTGCCCGGAAAAATTATTTCCCCAAGCCCATAAAGTACCATCCGTTTTTAAAGCAACTGTATGACCATGTCCTGCTACTATTGTTTGCCAATTTTTTAATGTCCCTATTTGTTGTGGAGCGTTAAAATTGGTAGTAAATGAGCCATTTCCTATTTGTCCTAAACCACCATATCCCCAGGCCCATAAAGAGCCATCTGTTTTTAGGGCAACGGTATGAGCCCAGCCCGCAGCTACTGTTTTCCAATCACTAGCCGTTCCCATCTTTGTGGGAATATTTACGCTTGCAGGTGTGCTGTTACCTAATTGTCCTTGATCATTAGCTCCCCATATCCACAATGTACCGTCTGTTCTTACGCCAACGGTATGACTGTATCCTGCAGCTGCTGTTTTCCAGCATTGTGCATTTATTGATAAGTAAGAAAAGAATAGTAGTAAAAGTAGTTTTGTTTTCATAGGCATAGCTAAATGTTTGATAGCACAATGATACAATAATCATTTTAGATTTTATTACGGGAAACCGTATTAAACAAAAATATTTTTTTGCTTAAACTTAATAATTGTAGAAAAAATCGTATATAATTATATTTTTTGTAGGTTTTATTTTATATATTAGCGAAATAGCGGAAACCGAAAAGCTAATGAGTAGGTGAAAATAAAAATTGATTATTATGAATTTAAATGATTTTATCGAAAATGCAAATGAATTAGGTGTAGTAACACTTGAACAAAATCAACTAAAAGAAGTTAATGGAGGAATTGGAGGACCAGCACAAAAGAGAATAACATATGATGTTAGTCCTGAAGACGCATATCTTATATTATATTATCAAGAAGTCAGAGGATGATTTTAATTCTTTAGTTAAAGCCGAGTTTAAAAACTCGGTTTTTTTTTATAATTTTTATCTGAATATTCACAAATAGGTGTTAATGGTTGGCATATTGTAACAAAAAAGCATAATTTAGGCGCATCTTTTAACTTTACAATTATATTCTAGATACATGAGTCATATAAAACCTCTCAAATTATCTGCTTTTGCATTACTTGTTTTAGCAGGTTGCAGCGCAACTTTACAAGCGCAAGTTTCAACTTCTAAAGAATTTATTACAGCGCCTTTATCAGTTGTAAAAAAAGCTCCGGTTAGTGAAAATGAATTAAAAAGATGGAGTCATCTTGATTTAATAAAAGATTCTATCCCGGGAATGAGTGTTGATAAGGCTTACGCCGAATTACTTCAGGGTAAAACAGGAAAAAAAGTTATTGTAGGAATTGTAGATTCTGGTGTTGATATTGAGCACGAAGATCTTAAAGGAATGATTTGGACTAATCCAAAAGAAATTCCAGGAAACGGAATCGACGATGATAAAAACGGATTTATTGATGATGTTCACGGATGGAATTTCCTTGGAAATGCTGTTGCCGAAAATCTTGAAATGACCCGTATCATTAAAAAGAAAGATGACGGTTCTGCAGAATACAAACAAGCTTTAGAACAATATACAAAAAAATATGAAGAAGCTTTAAAAGACAAAGAACAAGTAGATTTTTTACTTGATGTTCATTCAACAATCAAAAAAGAGCTTAATAAAACAACATATAAAGTTGAAGATTTAGCAGCAATTACTTCTACAGATTCAAAAGTCTTGAGAGATAAAGAAATAATGACTCGCATTTTCACAAACGCAGGTCCAACTTTTGATCCTGAAGCTGATTTTGAAGAATACAGAGAACAAGTTTACGATCAATTAAACTACAACTTAAACAAAGAATTTGACGGAAGAAAAGTAGTAGGCGATAATCCGGAAGACATTAAAAACAACCATTATGGAAATAATATTGTTTTTGGTCCGGATAAAGAAAAAGCACTTCATGGAACTCACGTTGCCGGAATCATTGCACAAGTTCGCGGCAATAATTTAGGTGGAGACGGAGTAGCAAACAATGTAGAAATTTTAACGGTAAGAGCAGTTCCTGATGGAGATGAATACGATAAAGATATCGCTCTGGCAATTCGTTATGCCGTTGATAACGGTGCAAAAGTAATCAACGGAAGTTTCGGAAAAAGTTTTTCTCCGCATAAACAATGGGTTTACGATGCTATTAAATATGCAGCAAAAAAAGATGTTTTAATTGTTCACGCAGCAGGTAACGATGGTTACAATATTGACGAAACAAAAAACATCAATTATCCAAACGATTCTCAGGACAATATCAAAGAATTTGCTGATAACGTAATCACAATTGGAGCAATTAATAAACAATATGGAGAAACTGTTGTGGCAGGATTTTCAAACTTCGGAAAAATAAATGTAGACGTTTTTGCTCCGGGTGAAGAAATCTATGCAACTGTTCCAAACAACAAATACAAATACTTGCAGGGAACTTCAATGGCGTCTCCAAATGCAGCGGGTGTTGCAGCATTGATTCGTTCTTATTATCCAAAATTAAAAGCTTCTCAGGTTAAGAAAATTTTAATGGATTCTGGTGTTGCACTTCCAGCAACAGTTGTTCTTGGCGAAAGCAAAAATCCAAATGAAAAACCAGTTGCAGTTTCTTCTGCAGAATCATCAAAAACAGCAAAAATGGTAAATGCTTATAACGCTTTATTAATGGCTGAAAAAATGTCGAAGAAATAAACAATATATAGAATACTAATCCAATGGAAGAGCCGCAGCTCTTCCATTTTCATTATTAAATTAACATGCGAAAAATTATTTTACTTTCTTTTTTGAGCTTAGGTTTAAACGCTTCTTTTGCCCAAAGTACCCCATATTGGCAGCAGCACGCCGACTATAAAATGGAGGTTTCAATGGATGTAAAAAACTATCAGTACAAAGGAAAACAAGAATTGGTTTATACCAATAATTCTCCTGATACATTAAGAAAAGTGTTTTATCATTTATTCCCAAATGCTTTTCAGCCGGGAAGTGAAATGGACGCTCGTCTTCATTTTATCAAAGATCCAGACGGAAGAATGGTAAATAAAGTAAAAACTGCCGACGGAAAAGAGGTAAAACAAAGCCGTATTGAATCTTTGAAACCAAATGAAATTGGGTATTTAAAAATTTCTGATTTCAAACAAGACGGAATTTCAGCTCAAACAAGAGTTTCGGGAACTATTTTAGAAGTGATTTTGCCTAAACCAATTTTGCCAAATTCAAAAACCACTTTTACTTTAGGTTTTGATGGACAAGTTCCAGTGCAGATTCGTCGTTCTGGAAGAAACAATTCTGAAGGCGTTGAACTTTCAATGTCACAATGGTATCCAAAATTAGCCGAATTTGATTTTGAAGGATGGCACGCAGATCCATACATCGCAAGAGAATTTCACGGTGTTTGGGGGAATTTTGATGTAAAAATTACAATCGATAAAGACTACACAATTGGAGGTTCTGGATATTTACAAGACAAAAACACAATTGGTCACGGTTATGAAGATGCTGGAGTAACAGTTGTTTATCCTAAAAAAGCAAAAACATTAACATGGCATTTTATTGCACCAAACGTTCACGATTTTACCTGGGCAGCAGACAAAGAATACACGCATGATATTGTAAAAGGACCAAACGATGTCGATTTGCATTTCTTCTACAAAAACAATGAAAAAACGACTGCAAACTGGAAACAGTTAGAACCTTTAATGGTAAAAGTGATGGATTATTACAACCATAGAGTTGGAGCATATCCGTACAAACAATATTCATTTATTCAGGGCGGCGACGGCGGAATGGAATATGCAATGTGTACTTTGATGTTAGGAAATGGAACTCTTGAAGGAATTCTGGGAACTGCAACTCACGAATTAGGGCACTCTTGGTTCCAGCATATTTTAGCTTCAAACGAATCAAAACACCCTTGGATGGACGAAGGTTTTACAACTTACATTGAAGACAGTGCTTTGAATGAATTAAAAGGAGATAAAAAAGAAGCAAATCCGTTCAAAGGAACTTATGCTGCTTATTACAGTTTAGTAAATTCTGGAAAAGAACAGCCACAGACAACGCACGGAGATCGTTACGATGAAAATCGTCCATACAGTATTTCATCTTATGTAAAAGGATGTATCTTTTTAGCACAATTAGAATATGTAATTGGAAAAGAAAGTCTGGATGCAACTTTAAAAAGATATTTCAACGATTTTAAATTCAAACATCCAACTCCAAACGACATTAAAAGAACTGCAGAAAGAGTTTCTGGAGCAGAATTAGATTGGTATTTAATTGACTGGGCACAAACGGCCAATACAATTGATTACGGAATTAAAGATGTTGCTGATAATTCAGGAAAAACAACAATTACTTTAGAAAGAATTGGAAGAATGCCAATGCCAATCGATTTAAAAGTGGATTATACAGACGGAACTTCTGAAAACTTCTACATTCCGTTAAGAATGATGAATTTCATTAAACCAAATCCAAACCCGAATGAGAAAAGAACAGTTGTAGAGGATTGGGCTTGGGCAATGTCGAACTACAGTTTTACAATTGACAAGAACAAAACAGCAATCAAAAAAATCACTATTGATCCAAGCGGATTAATGGCTGATGTAAAACCTGCAAATAATGTTTTTGAAGTGAAATAATCAACTTTGATAAAATAATAAAAGCCCTTAAAATTAATTTTTTAAGGGCTTTTTTATTTAGTAATAAATCTATAAAACAGGTTTTATATCTGTTACAATATCGTTTTGTACCGTCTTTTTTAAAGGAAACATTTTTCTATAACTTAAAACTCTCCATAACCATTCAACCGGGCCATAATTGAATTTTGAAAGCCACCATTTGCTTATAAACAACTGAATTGTAAAAACAAAAATGGCTAAGAAAAAGTAAAACCAATACGGCAGCGTATTGTAAATTTTGAAACCAATTCCCGAGAAAAGAAAACACGCAATAATATTTTGCATCAAATAATTGGTTAGCGTCATTTTACCGCTCACTCTAAAATAGCTAAAAATTGTTTTCAGTTTTCCGTTAGTATACAACAAACAAATTCCAGACGCAATACATATCATTGTATTTATTATGATCCAAAAAACAGGATGAAAAATTGGGAAAGTTACTTTCTGATTAATCGCAATTTGAAAAAGAACACCTGCAATTATGGCCATAATCAATGTAATGAAAAAAGTCTTTTTTAATTGTTTTTTAAATTCGGGTAAACGATTAAAAAAGTTAATTTTTTGAGCATAAAAACCTAAAAGCATAAGCGCAAACATTACAACATGAACCGTAACAGCATAACCAAGACTAATCATTTCCTGATAATAAGTTCCAAGTAAATTAAATTGAAATACATCCAGCCAATTATCAGAATAAAATAATTTTAAATATTTGGCAGTAGACTGCACATCGGGTAATGTTTGTTTTATCGAATTAATATAAGCGCTAAGAAACGGAACAGATAAAAGAAGAATTCCAGACGTTATTAAAATTGTTTTTGGAGAACTTCTGTAAAAGAACAAAAGCAGCAACCCTAAAAAAGCATAATCTTTTAAGATATCTCCGAGCCAAAAAGCAGAATTTATAAAAGCAAAAATGAACAGGATAAACATTCTCCAGCAAAAAAAGGAAACAGGATTTTTACCTTTTTCGGCAACATTATTAATAAGAACAGCAAATCCGTAACCAAATAAAATGCTTAACAAAGTCCAGGATTTAGCAGAGAAAAAGTAGAGATTGAAATAGCTGACAATCTCAGAAAAAATCCCTTTTTTCATGATAAAACGTTCTAATCCGATGTAACGGAAATCGACATAATTTCCTATTGCAACTCCCAATAAAGCCCAGCCTCGTAAAATATCTACAATAGCGGTTCTTTTATCTTCCTGAATGGGCTGAAATGAATTTGTCATAAATTAAAATGGTTTTTGGTATAAAATGTTTTTGGTTTAAGGTATTCAAATGTAAGAAAATAATCAGAAAATCAATTTTTATAACATTATGTGAAATAAAATAAGATGTTAAAAAATCTCGAAATAAATTCGGGATTTCTTGTTTTACACCGTTCTTACTTCCGAAATAATATCCGATTGAATTTTCTTCTTAAGCGGAAATAATTTTCGATAACTGGCAGATCTCCATAACCATTCAATTGGGCCGTAATTGTATTTTGAAAGCCACCATTTGCTTATAAATAATTGAATAATAAACACAAAAACCGCTAGCGAAAAGTAAAACCAATAAGGCATAGTGTCAGCGATTCCGAAACCAATTCCGGAGAAGATAAAGGCGCCTAAAATATTTTGAGTTATATAATTGGTTAATGTCATTTTTCCGCCGGCACTAAAATAATCGAATATCGTTTTTAGTTTCTTAGAATCGTAAAGCAGAATAATTCCCGATACAATAAAAATCATTGTACTTATTATAAACCAGAAATAAGGATGAAAGAAATTAAGAAATTCAGCTTTATTTTCAGTAGTAAAGTAAAAAACAACACCCAATATAACAGCAATAAACAAGCTGCTTATAAGCACATAGATTAAAAGTTTTTTCATTTCTTTTAAACGATTAAAAAAATCTAATTTTTGGAGCATAGCACCAAAAAGCATGCACGCCAGCATTACAGTATGTGCTACAATAGCATAACCGGGAGCAATGATTTGCTGGTAAAAATTAGCCAAGAGATTAAATTTAAAGAACTCCAGCCAGTTTCCAGAATGATATAGTTTTAAATATTCCGGATTGGTAATAATGGATATTCTTTCAATGTTTAAGCCTTTGATATAAGCCATTATAAAAGGCACAGCAAGAATAAGAACGGCAGAAATATAACCCAGTGTTTTTGCTGAACTTTTATGAAACAACAATAATATAAGTCCTAAAAAGGCATAATCTTTAAGGATGTCGCCAAACCAAAAACTAGAATCAATAAAAGCTAAACCAAAAAGCAATAACATTCGCCATGTAAAAAAGGTAACAGGGTTTTTGCCTTTTGCAGCAACGTTATTAATTAAGATGCCAAAGCCATAACCAAATAAAACAGTTAGTAAAGTCCAGGATTTTCCAGCTAAAAAATACTCATCAAAATAGGATAGTATATCAGATACAAGATTATTCTTGGTTTCGTGTGGAATACCGATGCGGATATAACCGGAATAATTGCCAATAGCAACACCTAATAAAGCCCAGCCACGAAGAATATCCAGAATAGCAGTTCTTTTGCCTTGCTCGACAGGATGATAAGAATTTGTCATTTGATTAACGCTTTTTGTTGTGATTTGATTGATGATTTTAGATAATTTCAAAATTATTCTAATATAATCAAAAGTAAGAAAATTAAGCAGTTAACAAAATCCCATCATAAAAAAAGCGTGCTATTCTAAAAATATTTTTAAAATAGCACGCTTAGTATTTAGTATATTGAGATTAACTCAAATGTTCAATCATATCTTTAGTCATTGATTCCAAATCAAATTTATGATTCCAGTTCCAGTCTTCTCTTGCAGAAGTATCGTCAATACTTGCCGGCCAGCTGTCCGCAATTTTCTGACGGAAATCAGGATTATAAGTAATTTCAAATTCAGGAATATGTTTTTTAATTTCGGCAGCAATTTCAGTTGGCGTAAAACTCATTGCCGCTAAATTGTATGAAGAATGTATTTTAACTTCTTCTGCCGGAGCTTTCATAATATTGATAGTTGCTTCAATTGCATCATCCATATACATCATCGGCATTTTTGTTTCAGATGATAAAAAGCACTCGTATTTTTTATCGGCAATAGCCTTATAAAAAATATCAACCGCATAATCTGTAGTTCCGCCGCCCGGAGGCGTAGACCAGCTTATTAAGCCCGGATAACGAATACTACGAACATCAACACCATAAATATTATGATAGTATTCGCACCATCTTTCTCCCGCTTGTTTGCTAATTCCGTAAACCGTTGAAGGTTCCATAATCGTATATTGTGGCGTATTTTCTTTTGGAGTTGTCGGTCCAAAAACAGCAATACTTGAAGGCCAGAAAATCTTTTGGATTTTTTTAGCTTTCGCCAAATTCAAAACATGAAAAAGCGAATTCATATTCAAATCCCACGCAAAAGCCGGATTTTTTTCTGCCGTTGCAGACAAAAGCGCAGCCATTAAATAAACATCAGTAATTTTATGAACTTCTACCAAATGTTCAATTTGATTAAAATCTAAAGCATTAACCACTTCAAAAGGTCCTGAATTAACAACATCAGTATTTAATTTTCGAATATCAGAAGCGATCACATTTTCGGTTCCGTATAATTTACGCAGTTTTTGCGTCAGTTCAGTTCCAATCTGACCGCAGGCGCCAATGATTAATATTTTTGGATTCATTTGTTTAGATTTAGTGTTGCAAATATAACGTTTTCGCAAATATCAACGTTTTTTCAAACATTAAATTATAAAATTAACAATGATAAAGATCGTTTTTTAGATTATTCACTATTCAAAACGTTAAACTAGATGAGGTTTAGCCACAGATTACACAGATTAAAATGATTTTTTAATTAATTTGAAGAAAAATAATCCATTAAATCATTTTAATCTGTGGCAAAAAAATAACCTTGATTTATAGAATCTTTAGCAAAAAACACAATTCGTAATTGTAAATTTACTTCGTAACTTTGCACCCTAACATTTTATCAAATGAAATATAAAATAGCGCTGTTTTTACTCTTGATTTTTGTACTTCAATCATGTCAAAATGAGAATGAAAAGCGTCTTGCCGAAAATGCGAAAGAAGCTAAAAAGAAAGAAAAAATCTTTAACAATATCAATAAAGCCTGGATTTTTATAGACGAACCAATAAATGAGGTTTCTGAACAAAATGTAAAAGGCTGGACAGAGTGGCGTGATTTCCTAAAAGAAATAGGAGACAAGCCGAGAAAAACTATTGGAGCTTTTCAAAAAAAATCAACTGCGATTTCTAAAAAAGCGATAGCTTTAAATAATAACATTCCATCGCAATTTAATCAACCGCAAATAAAAGCCAGAATTGCTATTTTGATTACCAAAATCAAAATGATGGATTTATTTATTCATTTAAATCAGATTCCAGACGATAAAGTTGCTTTTTTAATTGGTGAAATAAACAAGGAGTTAGTTTCGTTAGAAAGACAAATGGATAAAATTGTAGAGAAAGCCAAAATTCCAAAAGAAGAAGGAGAAGCTGATTTCCTTAAAATGTTAGACACAACCCGCGCAATTCCAAGTTCTGCGCCTCCAATAGATCAAAATTTACCAAGAGTTGAGTAAAAACGCCTTATATACGATATACGACAATTTGCCAAAAGCACAGCAAATTGCAGCCAATTTACTGGAAGGAAATCAGATAAAAATGCACCTTCAGGGTTTGCTGGGATCTGCAGTTTCCTTTATAATACGCTCTGTTTTTAAGAAAATAGAACTGCCTTTTTTGATTGTTTTAGACAACAAAGAAGAAGCGGCGTATTACCTAAACGATTTGGAACAAATGATTGGCGAACAAGACGTTTTGTTTTATCCCGCTTCATTTCGTCGTCCTTATCAAGTTGACGAAACAGACAATGCCAATGTTTTGCTTCGCGCGGAGGTTTTAAACCGAATAAATTCAAGAAAAAAACCAGCCATAATTGTTACGTATCCCGAAGCACTTTTTGAAAAAGTCGTTACACGTCAGCAATTAGATAAAAACACATTAAAAGTCGCTTTAAACGATAAAATTTCAATTGATTTTATCAACGAAGTTTTGTTTGAATACGAATTTAAAAGAGTCGATTTTATTACAGAACCAGGAGAATTTTCGGTTCGTGGAGGAATTGTCGATGTGTTTTCTTTTTCAAACGATCATCCGTATCGAATAGAGTTTTTTGGAAATGAAGTAGACAGCATCAGAAGTTTTGATGTAGAAACCCAATTATCTGTCGAAACACACAAAAAAATTACGATTATCCCGAATGTTGAAAACAAGATATTTCAGGAAAACCGCGCAAGTTTTTTAGATTATATTTCAGAAAAAACAGTACTCTTCATTCAAAATACTGACGGACTTTTTAGTCAGTTAGATAAACAATTTGCAAGGGCAGAAGAAGCTTTCGAAAAACTTTCAGGTGAAATAAAACACGCCACACCGGAACAATTATTTTTAAATCAAAGTTCGTTTATCAAACGCGCTTTAGATTTTTCGATTGTAGAATTGGCTTCAAAACCAATTTTTAAAACCACTAAAAAATTCGAATTTCATATTCAGCCTCAGCCATCTTTCAACAAACAGTTTGATTTATTGCTGAATAATTTGAGTGAGAACCATTTTAACGGTTATAAAAATTATCTGTTTTGTTCGAATGAAACGCAGGCAAAACGTTTTCATGATATTTTTGAATCTTTAGATGAAGCCAATTCAGAGAATATCAGAAAACAATATAATACTATTGTATTGCCTTTATATCAAGGTTTTATTGATGAAGAAAATCAAATAACAGCTTATACTGATCACCAGATTTTTGAGCGCTATCATAAATTTAATATCAAAAACGGATATTCGAAAAAACAGAATATCACTTTAAAAGAATTGACCGCACTTTCAGTTGGTGATTATGTAACACATATCGATCACGGAATTGGAAAGTTTGGCGGTTTGCAGAAAATTCAGGTGGAAGGCAAAACACAGGAAGCTATTAAGTTAGTTTATGCCGATAATGATATTGTGTATGTAAGTATTCATTCGCTTCATAAAATCTCCAAATACAACGGAAAAGACGGAACGCCGCCGAAAATCTACAAATTAGGATCGAACGCCTGGAAAATTTTAAAACAAAAAACCAAAGCGCGTGTCAAACATATTGCCTTCAACTTAATTCAGTTATATGCAAAACGTCGTTTAGAGAAAGGTTTTCAGTTTGCACCAGATAGTTATCTTCAAAACGAATTAGAAAGTTCATTTATTTATGAAGATACACCGGATCAAACTAAATCAACGCAAGAAGTAAAAGCCGATATGGAAAGCGATCGCCCAATGGATCGTTTGGTTTGTGGTGACGTAGGTTTCGGAAAAACTGAAGTTGCTATTCGTGCTGCGTTTAAAGCAGTTGACAACAGTAAACAAGTTGCCGTTTTAGTTCCAACAACTATTCTGGCTTATCAGCATTACAGAACTTTTACAGAACGTTTAAAAGATATGCCGGTAACAATAGGTTATTTAAACCGATTTAGAACGGCAAAACAAAAAACGCAGACTTTAAAAGATTTAGCAGAAGGGAAACTCGATATCGTAATTGGAACACATCAATTAGTAAATAAAAATGTAGTTTTTAAAGACTTAGGTTTATTGATTGTTGATGAGGAACAAAAGTTTGGAGTTAACGTAAAAGATAAACTCAAAACCATTGCAGCCAATGTTGATACATTGACCTTAACGGCAACGCCAATTCCGAGAACGCTTCAGTTTTCGTTAATGGCGGCGCGCGATTTATCGGTAATTACAACGCCTCCGCCAAACCGTTATCCTATTGAAACGAATGTCGTTGGTTTTAATGAAGAGATAATTCGTGACGCGATTTCGTATGAAATTCAGCGAAACGGGCAGGTTTTCTTTATCAATAATAGAATCGAAAATATAAAAGAAGTGGCCGGAATGATTCAGCGTTTAGTTCCAAATGCAAGAGTCGGAATTGGCCACGGACAAATGGACGGTGCGAAACTGGAAGATTTGATGTTAGGTTTCATGAACGGAGATTTCGACGTTTTGGTAGCAACAACCATCATTGAAAGCGGATTGGACGTTCCAAATGCCAACACGATTTTCATCAACAACGCCAATAATTTCGGATTATCAGATTTACACCAAATGCGTGGACGTGTAGGACGTAGCAATAAAAAAGCATTCTGTTATTTCATCTGTCCGCCGTATTCATCCATGACCGAAGATGCCAGAAAACGTATTCAGGCTTTGGAACAATTCAGCGAACTGGGCAGCGGTTTCAATATTGCGATGAAAGATCTTGAAATTCGTGGTGCAGGAGATTTATTAGGCGGCGAGCAAAGCGGTTTCATTAATGAAATTGGTTTTGATACGTACCAAAAAATCATGAACGAAGCGATTGAGGAATTGAAGGAAAACGAATTTAAAGATTTATATCCGGAAGAGAACGATATTGAAACAAAAGAATACGTAAAAGATTTACAAATTGACACTGATTTTGAATTGTTGTTTTCTGATGAATATATCAATAATGTCACCGAGCGTTTAAGTTTATATAACGAATTAGGTTCTGTAAAAAATGAAGCAGAACTGGTTGTTTTCCAAAATAAATTAATTGACCGTTTTGGGCCAATGCCTCCTCGAGCCAATGCATTGATGAATAGTATTCGCATCAAATGGATTGCAACAGCCGTTGGTATTGAAAAACTGGTGATGAAAAAAGGTAAAATGATTGGCTATTTCGTTTCAGATCAACAATCAGATTATTACCAATCCAAGCGTTTTCATAAAATGATAAAATTTGTGCAAACACACAGTAATCTTTGCACAATGAAAGAAAAACAAACTCCAAACGGTTTACGTCTTTTATTGACTTTTGAGAATGTAAAATCTACAAAAAGAGCTTTGGAATTGATGGAATTGTTGGGAGAGTAAATATAAAGTTTGCCACGAATTTCACGAATTTATTTTAAAAATTTTTGCCACAGATTAAAAGGATTATGAGGATTAAAAAAATCATTTAAATCCTTTTAATCTGTGGCAAAAAAAAGAATTAGTGTGAATTCGTGAAATTCGTGGCAAAATAAAATAGAATAAAAAAGGCGTATGAAAATCTCATACGCCTTTTAATTTTTGATCCAAAAAAGAATTATTTAACGATCAGTTTTTTAGTCACTTTAAAATCTTTAGAAACAATATTTACAATATAAATTCCCGAAGCTAAACGATGATCTATTTTTCCTGATGTTGAAAGTCTTTCAGTTAAAACCGTTCTTCCGTTCATGTCTGAAACTGAAATTGCAGCAGAATCTCCGTTTTCTAATTCTGGTAATAAAACATGAAATTCATTATTCGTTGCCGGATTCGGATAAATACCAATTACTTTTTCAGTTTCTGAAACTTCGTTAATTGATACTGTAGATTTTCCTGTTCCAACTGTTGTTGGCTCTAATTGCCATTGTGCGCTGTACCAGCCGTCTTGCGAATTTCCGTATTGTGCAGAACCCGTTTGGTTTTCAACATGAATAATATTTCCAGTCTGCCATCTGTTTCTTAGGCGAACCCAAGTTCCGTCGATATAATCACTAGACCATTGCGCGCTCCAGAAAGTAGTATCTGTTATATTAGATTGAACTGTTCCGGTTTGGCTTTCAATATTCATTAATTCACCTGTAGCTACATTTTTAAGAACGAAATAAGTTGCATCTATTGCAATTTTCTGCCATTTGTAGCTGTTGCCAGAAACCGTAGTTCCGTAACCAACATTTGCTCCGGCATCAGATAAATAGGCACCAGTCCATCTGTTTTTAATCGTGTAATAAGTTCCCGTTGCAGTTGAAACAGTTACCGAAGCTGTACTCGTTTTATTTCCGTCAACTGTTGTAACGGTGATCGTTGCTGTTCCATTTGTAACAGCAGTTACCAATCCTGAACTATTTACAGTTGCCACAGCTGTGTTGCTTGAACTATAATTTACAGATTTGTTTGTTGCGTTTGCAGGAAGAATTGTTGGCGTTAATTGCTGTGTTCCACCAACAGCTAATGATACTGAATTTGGACTCAAACTCACGCTCGTAACCGCAACATTTGATGCATTTACGGTAACGGCACAAGTCGCAGTTTTTGCTCCATCCTGAGTTGTAACCGTAATCGTTGCAGAACCTGCAGCGACAGCAGTTACCAAACCTGAACTGTTTACCGTTGCAACAGCTGTATTACTTGAACTATAAGTTACTGCTTTATTCGTTGCATTTGAAGGATTAACAGTTGGAGTTAATTGCTGTGTTGCGCCAACCAATAATGTTGCAGTTGTTGGCGATAAAGTTACACTTGTAACGGCAACAACAGTTCCCGGATTTGAATCATACCAAGTATTGTTCATGTACCAGCCAGTTTTGTTTCGGCTTAAATCAGCAGTTTGGTTGGTTCCGTCGTTAAAAATTAAATTAGTTGAGGTTACATTCGTAAATGTATAGCTGTACCATCCATTTCCGGCATCGGTCATGTTTACGCCCGGCCATGTAGCATTAGCCAAAACTCCTGCTGGTAAAGCACTCCAGTAATAAATTTTGATTCCTGTTCCCCAGTTTGATGGTTTATAGAAATAAACCGTAAAATTAGTATTTGGATTTACCGTAATTGTAGCCGAAGCCGTTTTATTTCCGTCTTGTGTAGTGGCTGTAATCGTTGCTGTTCCAGCAGAAACTGCGGTTACAAGTCCGCTTGAATTCACAGTTGCAATTGCAGTATTACTTGAACTCCAGCTTATATTTTTGTTAGTTGCATTTGCTGGCGAAATTGTTGCAGAAAGCTGTTGCGTATTTCCTGCATACAAACTTGCTGAAGTTGGTGAAACCGCTACAGAAGAAACAGGAATCGCAGCGATAGTTACAGCCGAAGTTGCTGTTTTGTTTCCATCAACCGTTTTTACCGTAATAGTTGTTGTTCCTGCCGCAACGGCCGTAACTAAACCAGCTGCATTTACAGTTGCAACCGCTGTATTGCTTGATGTCCATGTTAAGTTTTGGTTTGTTGCATTTGCCGGAGCAATTGTAGCATTTAATTGTTGTGTAGACCCTAAACCAACAGTTACTGTTGTTGGACTCACAGAAACTCCTGTAACGGCTACAACCGGAGCATTTGTATTGGTTAAAACCAAATATTCGTAAGCAGCAAATGTTCTTGTTGCGCCTGTTGTTAAAGTTACCGAAGCATTGTTATTATACGGATTTACGTAAGTTCCTGCTAAAGCTGCCGGAATTACATACGATTTTGAGGCATTTCTCAAATTCGACATTACAATAACTTTTTCTGTACCTAATGTCTTGGTAAAAATGCTGATATCATCATTCGCATACGTGGTTAAATCACCGCGTCTGATGGCTGCACTTGTGGTTCTGAAATTTAAGATTTTGGCGAAATCTGCAGCGGCAGTTGGATTTTGAGACCAGTTGAATTTAAAGTTTGTCCAAGGCCAGTCTGTTTTTGGTTCGTAGTCGATTTCTTGTCCGCTCATTAAAAAAGGAACCCCTTTCATATAAGCCGAAACTAAGAAATTAGCAACAATTCCGTTGTGACTTTTGAATGGAATAATTGGTCTTCTTACGCCATCATCATTTGTGTAAGTATCGTGGTTTCCAGTGTATCTAACGATTTGCTGATTTCCAGTCGCTTTAGCATACTCATATGTAGACTGGTCCTGAAGCCTTTGAGAAACAGGCCCTCCATTAGCAATGTCATATAAACCGCTGTGAAACCATCTGTCACCATAATTCATGTCGAAACCAACCTGAAAGTTCTCTTGTCTGTCTCCTTCGGCTAACATTAATAAATTATGAGAAGAAATGCCTCTAAGGTTTGAATTCACTTCTGACCAAAAATCTAAAGGTGGATTATTAGCATAATCGCAGCGATAACCGTCAACATTTGCAGCGAAAATCCAATAGCGCATTGCATCTTTGATAGCTGCTCGTGTAGCAGAATTATTAAGATCAAGTGCTGCAATATCAGAGAAATTTCCTAATTGCTGAATTGTTGTTCCGGTTCGCTTATAATATTCCGGATGTGAAACTGTCCAGACATTATCCCAAGAAGTTCCGTTTATGGCAATATCTAAAATAACGGCCATTCCGCGGCTGTGAGCTCCATCAACTAAAGTTCTTAAATCGGCAAGAGAACCATATTCTGATCCTACGGCTTTAAAATCTTTAATACAATAAGGCGAAGCTGAACTTCGGGAATCTGTACCGTGCGGATAAATTGGCATTAAATAAATAACATTAGTACCAAGTGCTTTTATATTATCTAATCGGGCGGTTACTCCGGCTAAATTTCCGTTGGCACTAAACGGACGTATATGAACCTGATACATGTTTACATCTCGTGTATCGGGTACGCCTGCAAATGGCGTTCCGTATTGAGGCGGATCTTGTGCATAAACTGAACTTGCAAATAATAATAGAAAACAGACTAGTGTTTTCGTAATATGAAATAATCTAGTGGTAATTTTGATTTTCATAATAGTAGTTTTTTTGCATGCTTGTCAGCATTTCTTAACTAAAATTCATTCTCACTCGCATTGTTTTTAAATTTGACAAACATTTTGTGGTTAATAGTTTTCAAGTAGTAAAATTTTTAATCTAATTATAATCGTTGAGTATAGTGCATAACGATTTTATCTAACACATAGAAACATAGATATTATGGCGTAAAAAGAGTTCAAAAAAAGAAACAAATTTCTTCACACATAGATAGCTATGTGTGTTTTAAATAAATGAAATGCCTTTTTTTGGAGTTTACAAAATCTATGTTTCTATGTGTTAAAATAATTATGCTCAACGAAGAATTATAACTTTTTCAATCCCTTTAATTCTTCAGCATTTGCTTCTTTGATGCTGATTGCAGTACCTCCTCCCGGAGCTAAATACTGCTTTAATTTGCTTTTTGAGTTTACAACAACTTTGGTAACGGTATACTTTTGTGGATTTTGATTCCAATTAGCTTCTTTGGCATCGGCATAAATAGTAGCGATGAAATTTTTTCCAGCAGGTAAATAGTCAAATGAAATGTTTGCTGTTCTTGCATTTTCATCTGTAATTCCGCCAATAAACCATTCATTTTTGCCTTTTGCTTTACGAGCAATTGTAATGTAATCTCCAGGTTCAGCTTCCAAAATGTAACTGTTATCCCAATCTACAGCAACATCTTTAATGAACTGAAATGCATCTGGAAAACGCTCATAATTCCCAGGAATATCAGCAGCCATTTGCAGCGGACTGTACATCGTTACATAATAAGCCAATTGTTTTATCAAAGTGGTATTTACTCGTTGTGAACTTCCGGTTCCATAATACGAAAGATCTGTTTGGAAAATTCCCGGAGTATAATCCATTGGACCTCCCATTAAACGCGTAAAAGGTAAAATCGTAGTATGATCAGGAGCTAATCCTCCCATAGATTCAAACTCGGTGCCGCGCGCTGACTCCTGAGCAATCCAGTTTGGAAAAGTTCTGTTTAAACCAGTTGGGCGAACTGCTTCGTGACTGTCAATCATAATTTTATAATCGGCAGCACGCTTGGCTACGTTAATGTAATGGTTCACCATCCATTGTCCGTCATGATGTTCGCCACGCGGAATAATTTTCCCTACATAACCTGTTTTTACAGCATCGTAACCATTGTCGTTCATAAATTGAAAAGCACGATCTAAACGACGTTCGTAATTAGTTGCAGATCCTGATGTTTCGTGGTGCATGATAATTTTTACCCCTTTTGAGGCAGCATATTCATGAACTGCTTTTACATCAAAATCGGGATACGCTGTTACATAATCAAAAACTTCTTCTTTCCAGTTGTTGATCCAGTCTTCCCAGCCAATGTTCCAGCCTTCGATAAGGATGGCATCGAAACCATTTTTAGAGGCAAAATCAATATATTCTTTTGCACGTTCTGTTGTGGCTCCGTGTTTTCCGTTTGGAGTAAGTTTTGTAAAATCATCTGTTAATTTCACATTATTTTCTTTTCCAAAAGCCCAGGTACTTCTTCCTGCCACAAAATATTCCCACCAAATTCCGATGAATTTTACAGGTTTAATCCACGACACATCTTTATAACTTGTTGGTTCGTTAAGATTCAGAATTAATTTTGAAGCTAAAATATCTGTTGCTTTATCGCTTACTACAATGGTTCTCCAAGGTGATTGTGCATCGGTCTGCATATAACCTTTTGCTCCAACTGCATCTGGCGCCAAATGACTCATCATTTTGTTGTTTACAGCATCAACTTCAAGATACATTGCCGGATAATTGATTAATCCTGCTTCGTGAATGTTGATGTATAAACCATCATCTGATTTCATCATTGACGGCGTTTGTACTGCTAATTCTTTTATTGGCCACTGCGAATTAATATCGATAGTAGCTTTTTTCATCAGCGAAGGAATCTCTGAAATTTTTGATGTTGTATACGCATATTCGTTGGTATCATAATCTCCCGGAATCCAGAAAATTTTATGATTTCCAGCTAAATTAAATTGAGAACGTTCTTCTTTTATTACAAAATAGCTTAGATCATTTTGTTTTGGAAATTCATATCTAAATCCCAATCCGTCGTTGAATAAACGGAAACGAATGCGAATAAATCTATTGTTGTTTTTTGCTTGAGCTAATGTGACAACCAATTCGTTGTAATGATTACGAATTGTTTTTTCTTCACCTAAAACCGGATTCCAATTTTCATCAACAGAAGATTGTGCTGTGTTTGTAATGGTAAAACCATCCAAAAACGAAGGCATATTTTGAAGTTCTAAACCCAAAGAACTTGGTTTTATAACTGCTTTTTGTTTGTATGATAATTGGTAAGACGGAATTCCGCCTTCTTTTAATTCAAATTTTAAAGAAAGATTTTTGTCTGGCGAAGTTATTTCTTGTGCGTGAAGCCAAATTGTGCTTACAATTGCAAAAAATAAAAGCGCTGTTTTTTTGCTCAAACGAATTTGAAGCAATGATTTTTGGGATTGAAAATTCATGTTATTTAGTTTTTGGCAAATCTAATTTTATTTAAAGATGCTTTTTCGAATTAATTTTTCAATACTATATATTGAAAAGGCTGTAATGTTATTTCTGCACCAACTGTAACGGCTGCTCCGGTAAAAGCGTCTTTCCAGTTTCCTTTTAAAGTCGATGGAACAAGATGTTTTACTGTTGCATCTGTTAAATTAGAAAGTACAAAAACTTTTTCGCTGTCTTTTACCATTGTAAATGCACTTACTGAATTGGTGCTGTATCCTGTAAAAGTTCCTGTTTTAATAGCGTTGCTTGTATTTCTAAAGGCAATGATTTTTTTGTATTCAGTAAGCATTTCATTATCTGCAGTTGACCAGTCAATTGGCGTTTTTGCGAAGTAATTTAATCTTTGTGCATATCCAATTTCCTGTCCGTTATAAATCATTGGAACAGATTTTAAATAAGCAGCGATAACAAAAGTAGCAATTGATCCTTTTTTGCCTCCAAAAAGTTCCAACGGAGTTCCGTCTGAAAGGTTAACGTCATGATTGCTTGTGTATCTAACAACTCTATTTTCAGGATTATAATTGTTTGCATATTCTGTTGCATTCGAATCCTGAATTGTAGTTGCTGGTTTGTTTTCTTTGAAAAGTTTTTCTAAAGTACTGAAGAAATTAAAACCAAATGTATAATCAAAACCAGAAGCGAAGTGGTTATATTTTGAACCTTCGGCAAGCATTAAAATAGATTGGTTTTTCTTGATTTTTCTCAATTTTGTAATGGCATCTGCCCAGAAATTATTCGGTACAAAATCAGCATAATCACATCTAAAACCGTCTATGTTTGCGTTGTAAACCCAGTAAGACATGGCATCGATCATGGCATCTTTCATTTCGGTATTTTCAAAATTTAACTGCGCTACATCATTATAATTTGTTCCCGGCGGAATTATAATATTTCCGGCAGCATCTTGCTGGTACCAGTTTTTATGCTGTGTAATCCAAGCATTGTCCCAAGCGGTATGATTGGCAACCCAGTCTAAAACAACGGCCATGTTTTTCTTGTGTGCTTCTTCAACTAATGTTTGAAGATCTTGTAAAGTTCCAAAATCCGGATTTATGGCTTTATAATCTTTTACAGCATAAGGAGAACCTAATTCGCCAGAAGCTCTTTCTTTTCCAACAGGGAAAACAGGCATTAAATAAATAACATTTGCTCCCAATTCCTGAATTTGAGAAAGTCTGTCCTGAACTCCTTTTAATGTTCCTGCCTGACTAAAGGCACGAATGTTTACCTGATAAATTATTGCATCTTCTTTTTTTGGCATTTTTTCAAATGGAGCGCCATATTGTGTATATGGAGATTCGGGAGTTTTTTCTGAATCATCGTCAGAAGAACTGCACGAAACAAATGCTACGGCCAACAGTAATGCGTAAACAAATTTTATATTAAATTTCATAATTTTTATATTTTAAATGATTGAGAAGTAACCTGCCTTTCGAAGTAAAAAGACAGGTAAACTCAAACCAAACTAAACTTAATTTTTGTTATTTTTTAACGATAGAAGTTATTGCAGTTGCCGGATAACCCGTACTTGCCGGATCTGTTTCAACAATTTTAAACGTAACTTCATAAGTTCCGGCTTCGCCAATGGTGTAAGCGCCGCCATTATCAAGATTAACAATGTTTGTTGAAGCATCTGCTGGTCCATAATTCACAGTCCATGCATCATTCAATCTGAATTTTAAAGCACCAGCTAATAAATTTGCCGTTATTTTCCATGTTTTTGTTACGTGATCGTAAGACATTGGTACAGAATGATTCCATCCGTAATTTGGATCTCCGGCTGTTTGTTCTGCTGTTGCAGATGCTGGCCCAACAATTCCCCAAGCATAAGGTGTCTGAGACCATTTTAAAGTATTTGTGTTTACTTTAATTTGATATGAACCTGCACCCGGAAGCACAAAATCAGTATCGCTCATGTTTTTCAAATCATTATTTGAAGCTCCTGCACCGTAAAATTGTGCCCAGTTTCTTCCTTTATTTAATTTAAATCCAGGACCTGCGCCTTCTGCTACAGTCATGTAACCCTGATAAACTCCTAATTGAATTTCGGTTAATGCAGCAGCTGTTCCTACATCCCATCCCTGATAGCTTCCCGGCATATAGATTTCTCCAAAAACAACCGTTTTCAAATAAGGTGTTACCGTTATTGTAACAGGATTAGAATACGTTCTATGATCCATTGAAGCTTCTACACGAATTACTAATTCTCCCGGAACATTAGGTTTCATCCCTAAATCCAAAGCAATTTTATTTAATTCTAATCCGGTAAATGATTTACTTAAAACATCTTCTCCGGCTTCAACGCGTTTCGCTTTTGACCATGCCTCGCTTCCTTTGATGTCAGTAGGCAAATCTAATTGTACGGCATAGCTCACTGGCGCCGCAATTGGGAAAGTTACCTTTGGATAAGAAACCAGTAAAGCGGCTTGGTCCGAAGTCTCTTCTTTAAGTACTATTGTACTAGATGATACCTCAATTGCAGAAGGAAAATTTACTGATTTTAGTGTCGTTACTGTTCCTTCAGTTTCACAGGAAGCGGCTAAAAAAACCAAACTTCCAAGTAATAATAATTTATTGATATATTTTTTCATGATAGTTTTGTTTTTAGTAACCTGGGTTTTGTTTAAGTCCGCGATTAGCATCTAAAGCAGATGTTGGAATTGGGAACAATTTTCTATAAGCAGGTGATGCAGGTCTAAATTCGTTTGCTAATAAAAATTTATCAAAACGAATCATGTCTTGTCTTCTGTGACCTTCCCAGCTTAATTCGAAACCTCTTTCATTATAAATATCATCAAGAGTTGGATTGTGGTCTAAACCATCTAAGCCTGCACGTTGTCTAATTTGATCTACAAAAGGTTTTGCTGCAGCTGCATTCCCTAAACGAGCATTACATTCTGCCATCATTAAAATTACGTCAGCATATCTGAAAATTGGAAAGTCATTAGAAGCTCCTCCTCCTGATTTTACTCCTGCAGGATAAAATTTCACATTACGAACTCCAGCCTGAGGAAGCGCTCCCGGATTATCTAAAGATCCAACTTCAAGTGTATAATTGAATCCGCCAGGCTGTTCGCCTACTAAAAACTGTTTTCTACGAATATCATTTACGTCGTATTTCAGGAAGAAATCTTTAGGAACAATAGTTCCGTTCCAACCGCTTAATCCAAATAAATTTACGCCCTGCGGACCGTATACACTACGAACAGCATAAACATTACGGGAAACAACATCCAGAGTTGCATAAATAGGCAAAATAGTTTCATCATCAGGAAGTACGTCTCCAAATAATTCAAAATATTTATTTCCTAAAGGATTCGCAACATCTGCAGCGCCAGAATGAAGTGTAAACCCGCCTTCAGAAACTTTATTACAAGCAGCTAAACATTCTGTCCATTTTGGAGTTCCAGTATAAACTTCAGCGTTTAAGTACACTTTTGCAAGCAATGTATAACCAGCCCATTTGTTGAACCTTCCATAATAATTTCCGCCTTTAGTTACAGAAAGAAGTTCTACGTTTTCGGTTAGTTCTTTTACTATAAAATCAAAAACTTCTTTACGGCTTGACTGCGGGATTTTATCAACAGTAATGTTGTTGTTGGTATAAAATGGAACATCACCAAAATCATCAATCAATAAATAATAAAAGAAAGCTCGTAATACTTTTGCTTCAGCAATTTTTGAAGGATCTGCGCCTGATTTTTCTAATAATTCAACAGCTAAATTGGCATTAAAAATAGATTTGTATAACCAGTTCCAAGTATTGTTGATAATGAATTCAGAAGGAAGCCATTCGTGTTTGTGCAAACGGGCAAAGTCCTGCTGCCAGTTACCATCTGTTCTATGCGGAATTACCTGCTCATCTGATGACATACAGTTCATGTCGTACCAGCCGTTATCAGCTCCTGCATAACCTACGCCGGGTACGCCTTTACGTTCAAAGTCCCCCGGAATTTCTGCGTAAACGCTGGCAAGAGCAATATTAGCTCCTTCCGGAGTTCCATAAAAGGTGTCCGGTTGATATTTATCGTATATATTTTCGTTGATATCTGTACAGCTAAAAAGTGTTAAGAAACAAACGCTTGCTGCTACTATATTTTTAATTTTCATCTCTTTTTACTATTTAAATTTTACAGTCAAACCAAATGCAACACTTCTGGTACGAGGATAAATTCCTTTATCACCTCCAAAATTATCATTAGGGTCACCACTTCCGCTTACATTCAATTCGGGATCAACACCTGTGTAATCTGTAATTAGCAGTAAATTGCTTCCTGTAAGTGAAAGTCGAACAGAGTCTACATATTTATCTGTAAAACGGAAAGTATATCCTGCAGTAACGTTCTCTAAACGAACGAATGAACCATCTTCTAACCATGCATCAGATCCGTATGGAGAAGAAAAAATTCCTTTATCTCGAGCGCTTTCCAAAACATTTGAACTACCAGTGTTTTCCAGCATACTTAGCCTTTGATTAAGATTGTTGTAAATTTTGTTTCCTCCAGAACCTCTCCACAACATAGAAGCGTCAAAGTTTTTGTATCTGTAAGACGGATTAAATGCAAAAGTGTAAGTTGGCAATGCTGAACCTGCATAGTAACGATCCGGACTTGTAACGCCCTGATCAATTTTACCATCTCCATTTTGATCCTTTACTGTTTCGACACCATTTGAATTTGTACCGGTACTTTCTAAAATATAGAATGAACCAATTGGTTTTCCTTTTACCAATAAAGAGTTCGGTGCTCCCCAATTTACAAAGTCTGTATTTAAAGGAATACCATTAATACTGCCGCTTAAATTAAGTACTTCGTTTTTCATAAAAGAAACGTTTCCTGCTAATGTAAGTGTACTGTTATTAGTTCTGATAACATCATATGCAAGTGCAGCTTCTAAACCTTTGTTAGAAATGCTTCCTACGTTTGCTTTAATTTTATTGTAAGGATATGGAGGCTGAGGTACAGTATAATCAAATAAAAGATTATCTGTTGTAGAATCGTAAACATCGACACTACCTCTTAATCTATTGTCTAAAAGAGCAAAATCAAGTCCAATATTAGTTTGTCTTTTCGTTTCCCATTTCAAGTCAGCATTTGCATTTTGAGCTATACCAAAATTGGTAATGATAGAACCTCCAAAATAAATATTTCCTGCGCTGTCCACTAATGGTAATGACGTTTGCGGATAAAGACCTTGCTGATTACCAGTTTCACCATAACCTACGCGTAATTTTAATTCGCTAAATAGGTTTTGATTCTGCATGAAAGACTCTTTGTTAATTTGCCATGCAACAGATGCTGACGGGAAATTTCCCCATTTATTGTTGGCACCAAATACAGATGAACCATCACGTCTGATACTTGCTGTAAGTAAATAACGATCTAATAGAGAATAGTTTAATCTTCCTAAATAAGAAACTAACGATCTGTCATTTTTATAAGATCTGATGTCTCCGGCTCTAACTTTAGATAAATCACCAAACTGAAGTGCATTGTAAGTAGCTTCATCACTTATAAAACCTCTTGCCTGAGTATAATTACCCTGATAAGTCTGACTTTGCCATTCGTATAAAGCCAATGCATTAAAAGTGTGGATTCCTAATGTCTTTTTATAGCTAAGACTAACATTCGTTAATTTCTCGTTTTGTCTATCATTTTTAATATTAGCAAAACCATGCTGCTCCACTGCATACGCTTCTGTAGATTCTGCAGGCATGTAATATCCTATTGAACTATTGGTTTTTCTCCAGCTTCCAAACCAGTTTGCGGTAAAACCTTTGCCTAATTCTAAATCTGCTTTTAAGCTTCCAAATAAATTATCATCTTGTCTTTCATTTGTAACCGTTTGTGCAGCAGCATAAGGATTTAAATAATGAAAAACAGTTCCATCTGTAAAATAAGTTCCATCAGTATTATAAACAGGATCTGTTGGTCTTGCCAATAATGCATTTGTGATTAAGTTTGATGTATAAGCAACTGTACCAATACTTCCAATACTGCTTGTTGTATTATTTATTCCTGAGTTTAAGTTAAAAGTCAATTTTAATTTGTCATCAAGAGCCAATTGTGTTGCCTGAATGCGTCCAATATATTTTTGGTTGCTAGAATTAATTACAACTCCATCTTGCATAATAGCCGTTATAGAAGCTCTGTAATTGAATTTATCAGTTCCGCCGCCAAATGATAATGTATGAGTCTGTGTAATTCCAGTTTCTGTCAAAAGACCGTACCAATTTGTATTTGATCCGTGATTTGAAGATGCAGGAACGCCATACTTTTGAGCAGTTTCCCACCATTGGTTAGCATCAAGCATGTCTAATTTTTTCGGAATAAAATCAACAGATGTTGACCCGATGTATTCAATCGTAGTTTTTCCGGCTTTGTTTTTCTTAGTTGTTACAATGATAACTCCAGGCGCTCCTCTAGAACCATAAACAGCCGTAGCCGAAGCATCTTTTAAAACATCGATACTTTCAATTTCACTTGGAGGAACTTGGTTTAATAAATCCATGTTTCCCTGAATTCCATCCACAACAACCAAAGGATCATTTCCTCCAATTAAAGAAGAAATTCCACGGATACGAACACTTGGGCCTGAACCCGGTTCACTTCCAATTTGAGTGATATTTACACCCGCAGCTTTTCCTGCAATTAATTGTAAAGGATTAACAATCGCTCCCTGATTCATGTCTTTTGCAGCAATTGAAGAAACTGCTCCGGTTACATCTTTTTTTATAGCAGTTCCATATCCAACTACAACAATTTCCTGTAAGTCAGTAGCATCTGGAAAAAGCTGAATGTTTATTACATTTTGGTTTGCTGTTACTTTTTTCTCTTTATATCCTACAAATGATACAATAATTACAGATTGAGTGCTTTCAACAGTAATTTTATATTTACCATCAAAATCAGTAACCATTCCGTTTTTTGTACCTTCTTCAAGAACAGAAGCTCCGGGTAAAGGCAGGCCATTTTCATCGGTAATTACACCCGAAACAGTTTGTTTTTGAAATTCGATTACCTGTGTTCTAAGCTCTGGTTTTTTAAGGATAATCTGCGTATCTCTGATTTTAAATTCAGTTGGAGTTCCTTTAAAAATTCTATCTAAAACCACATATATCGACTGATCTTTTACAGAAATAGAAACCGTACGATCTAAGTCGATATCGTTCAGTTTATAAATAAATCTGAAATCTGTTTTTTGTTCAATGGTCTCAATAACCTTCTCGATTGTTGAATTGTTTAATTCAAGGGTAACTTTTGTTTTTTGGGCATAAGTATTCCCTCTAATATTAAACATGGCGACCAAAATAAGTAGTGTAGTTAGTTTCAATTTTAGGTCATTTTGGAACAATGAGTATAGGAACCCATTATTCTTAGATTTTTTTTTCATAATTTTGTTAATTGATTGTAGTTAATTCGTTATATTCAATCACTTAGTTAATCGGAAATTGTTCGCAGCTCTTTCCGATTTTTTTATTCCTGTAATTTTAGTTCTTCATAAATTTTCATTGGTTTTAGTGGTTATTTAATTAGTATTTGATCGTTTTTTATGGTGTAATTAATACCGTGAATGTCGTTGAAATAACTCATCACTTTATCAATTGATTCATCGCTGAAACTTGCATTGAATTTCTCGTTGGCCAGTTTTTCATTTTTATTTACAATAGTAACATTGTAGCGTCTTTCCAATTTTGTAATAATATTTTTGAAAGTCATATTTCTAAACGTCAGTCCGCCGTTTATCCATGAAGTATAGATATCTGTAATAACCGCTTTAGTCGAAATTTTAGCATTTTCTTTGTTGAAACTTCCTTTAAATCCTGGTTTTAGAATAGTATTTTTTAAAGCATCAAATTCTTCGTTTGACTGATACATTCCAACTGAACCTTCAACCAAAACAACATCTGTCGCAGCATCTTCAGGATAATTTGAAACATTGAAATGCGTTCCCAAAACTCGAACGTTCAATTCGTCAGCATTTACTATGAATGGATGTTTCTTATCCTTTGCAACATCAAAAAAAGCTTCTCCATCCAGAAATACTTGTCTGTTTTCACCAGCGATAAATTTTACAGGATATTTTAAAGTAGTTCCTGCATTTAAGTGAACCATAGTTCCATCTGATAATTGAAGACGGAATTTTTTTCCGTATGGAATTTTAATCGTGTTGTAAACTAGTTTTTCCGGATCTAAACTGTTTTCGTATGCAATTTTATCTCCGCTTTGATTTCCAACAATATTTCCTTTAGCATCTTTTATTTGTGCCGAATTATGTTCAGACAAAATCTGTGTTTCGCCATTTTCTAATTGTAGTACGATATCAGAACTTTTAAAGTCGAATTTTGGTTCAGCAGGTTTGTCTGAAAGATTTTGTTTATAGAAGAAACCAATTCCAAGTAAAACAATTACAGAAGCAGCAATCGAAATATATTTTCTGAAGTTTGATCTTCTCTCTGGCATTTCAATTACAGATTCTTCTTCTTTTGAAGCTGATAAAATATTCATGAAAATATCATCAGCAGTTTGTTTATCCATTTTCGGCATTTCGCCAAGAAGATTTTGAATGTCTTTTACCGTTGGAAAATCGTCAGTAAGTTGATTTTTTTTATAATAAGCAACTACCTCATTTATTTCTTCGGGCGTGCATTGGTTTAAAACAAACTTTTGTAAAAGACTTTTTATTTCAGAATTTGAATTCATTACGAATTGTTTTTAGAGGGTGTTCTGAATATAATACAGCCGAAAACGATTTCAGTACTACTCAAACGTTGTAAATTTTTAAATTTTAACATTTAAAAAGATAAAATTTACCGTAAAGTATTGATTTATAAGTGATTTTAAAAAGAAGTTTTTTTATAAAAATTAAAAGGAATGCGGTTTTTGCCCACAGATTTTACGGATGAAACGGGTTTGCGCAGAGTTTTTTATTTAAAATATAGCCCGTGGTTTCAACCACGGGAAACGTATCGTGATTATACATTGTCTATATATTGCGTCCCCGCGGTTGAAACCGCGGGCAATGTTTGATAATGATTACGTGTTTTTTGAGAAGTTTTTCCTCATTAAGATGACTAACGCTAAAAATAAATAAAACCTGCGCAAACCCGTTTCATCCGTAAAACCCGCGGGCAATTTCATTAAAACAAAAAAAATCACTCGAAAAGAGTGATTTAGTTGGTTAAAAATTGGTTTTGGTTAGATAATCTCGTCATGAACCTGAAAAAAGACTCGCATTGATTCTAATGCTTTACTCATTTGATTCCGGACAGTATTTATAGAGATGCCGAGTTCCTGACTAATTTCTTCGTAACTCATGCCTTTCTTTCGTGACATTTTAAAAATTTGTTTCCGCTTTGGCGGTAATTGTTTCATTGCCTGTTTTCGCAGTTTTTTGCAGTCTTCCTCGCGAATAGAGTAATCTCCGTATTCATGCGATTTTTGACTTTCATAAAAAACAGCTTCTTTCAATACCAAATCATTTGCTGCTTTATTCAAGGTATTAAAAGCCTGATTTCTGGCAATGGTAAAAATATAAGCTTTAAAAGATTGTTCTAAGTTTAGGTTTTCCCGATGCTGCCAGACTTTCATAAAAACATCCTGTACATTTTCTTCGGCAGCTTCTTTTGATTTTAATAAGCTAATGCTGTAGCCATAAATGTCTTGGTAATACAAATCAAAAAGAGAACGAAAAGCTTTTTCGCTGCCATTTTTTAATTCGCTTACCAATAATTTGTCGCTATAGTCTTTGGCTTCCAACATTAAATTAATTAGTTTGTATTTAAATCTAATTATATTACGATACTATCAAAATCGATACTCTAATGCGTTGAGTGGTTAGCAAATATATAAAAATATTATTCGCAGCAAATAATGGTAAAATAAACTTAATTCGGTTTTTTGTGATTTATTTTCAATGAAATCTCAGTAAATACGGTAGTAAAACCCTTTTTATCAAGTTGATAACTTTTTGGCTAAAATTTTAAAAATTAACTATAATGAGATGTATTTTTTGAGAATATTCTTATTTGGAATAAAAGTGCTTGAAAAAATGAAAAGACTTATTTGTAAAAAAATCCTTTTATCTTTTTTTGAGAAAGACAAAAGGATTATTGAAAATTGAATTTATTCTAAGATGTAAAATTAAATTTTGTGCGATTAGTTTTTCAAATCTTTAATTACTTTAAAAGCAACGTCAACCTGATCTTCTCCAACAAGAATTGTAAATTCATTTGAAGTCGAAATTACCTCATTTATGATAATTCCTTCCCAAGCCAAACGCTGGAAAATGAAGTAATAAATACCAGGAACAACGATGTTTTCTTTTGGTAATTTTACCGTAATAGAAGCAAGGTTATCTAATTTTTGAATTAGTTTTTCTCTCATAAAGTGTTTCTCAACTAAATGATTTACACTGCTGCTTACTACAATATTCGTTTCGTTTACACCACGGGATGAGGTATAGAAAATATCAGATAAAGCATTGATATCAGAAATTAAATCAGCTTGTTTGTTTAACACAGTTTCAGAAGCTGCAAAAGTGTAATCTGTCAACTCAGATCTAACTGTGATTTCGCCAATATTCTTGATTACCTTATTGATTTTATGGTTTAATTTAAAATCTAATTCTTCAGTCAATCGCTTCAGCGACATTACAACGGCGCCTTGTTTTACTTCTTTGCCAAATTCATTTTCTAACTCAGTCATAATGTTCCGAGAAAGAGAAGTCAGGTTAATAATCCCAAGAGATAAAGCGTTTAAGAGAAATGGTTTCGTTTTGATGTAATTTTCGACGATGGAAGAAACGGTTTTCATAATTTTTTTTTCTTTTTTTTTGTAACTTAATTGGTGTGGTTTAGTTAATTTGATGTTATAAATCTATGCAAATATAAATAAAAAAACAATTTGTTACAATTATAACAAGAAAAAATTATGTTAAAAATGATAAAATGCATCAGTAAGATGTTCAATTGCAAATGATTCCCCGTTTTTATGGATCGCAACGATGTCAAAACGGATATTTAAATCTTCATTAAAATCCTTTTCCCTATAGTTTATGTAGGCATTTACTGCTTTTATTAGAAGTTGAATTTTTTTTGGCTTCACAAAATCTTGCGGAGAACCAAAATCTAAACTCGATCTTGTCTTCACTTCGACGATTGCCAAAACATCATTTTGTTGAGCAATAATATCTATTTCGGCTTTTTGAAAAACCCAGTTTCGGTCTAAAATTTCATAACCATTTTGCTCAAGATATTCTACCGCTAGTTCTTCTCCTTTTTTGCCAAGTTCATTGTGTTCTGCCATGCTTTTTTGTTTCAGGTTTGAATTTTAATGATAAAGTTTTTTGCACGCAAAGACGCGAAGTCGCAAAGTAAATTCAAACTTTGCGACTTCGCGTCTTTGCGAGATTTTTTATGCGTGGTATTTTTTCTTGGCTTAAGAAATAATATTATTTCTGAAAAGTAACCGTACTTCCAGATGCATTAACATCAATAGAAATTGTACTTCCCATAACTAAAGCGCGATTATCCTGAATATGTCCGGCCGGGAAATTAAAGATTACCGGAATGTTGTATTTTTTAGTTACATCATCTATAATTTCTAATGCATTTTTCCCCCACGGAACTTCGTTATCTTTCATTTTTGTCATTCCGCCAATGATAATTCCTTTAAGATTTTCGATACAGCCGTTACGTCTTAAATTCATCATCATACGATCAATATGATACAGATATTCATCTAAATCTTCAATAAACAAGATTTTATCTTTGCAGTCAATTGCAGAAGGAGAACCTAATAAACTATATAATATAGAAAGGTTTCCGCCAACTAATTCACCAGTTGCTTTACCAAAACGGTTCATGCTGCTTGGTTCAATAGAATAGGAAAGAGGCTCACCAAACAAACTCGATTTCATTGAACTAATCGCTGCCGGAGTAGCACGCGGAATCGTCACCGGCATAACACCATGAATTGATTTATAACCCATCGTGTTTAAATGATTGTGCAAAACCGTAACATCACTAAACCCAATCACCCATTTTGGATGTTGTTTGAATTTTGTAAAATCCAGCAAATCCAACATTCTCACAGTTCCGTAACCGCCTCGCACACACCAAATAGCTTTTATATTAGGATTATCTAATTGCTTTTGAAAATCGGCAGCACGCTGTTCATCAGTTCCGGCTAATTGGTGGTAATCTAATCCAATTGAACTTCCAACAACAGCTTCCAGACCCCAGCTTTTAAGTAAATCTATAGTTGGTTTTAAATTGTCGTCGATATTTTTTCTGGCTGTTGCCAAAAGTGCTACGGTATCTCCTTTTTGTAAATAAGGTGGTGTTATCATGATTTGTTGGGATTGACAGGTAAATGATTGTAAAGCAAAAATAAGAAATGCCAGTTTACAAATTGTAAAGTATTTCTTTATGTATTGTAATGGTTGTAGTTTCATAATTTCTTTTGCTTAATTATATGTTTTATTAAATAGTTTAGCCTCCATATTTTCTTTGAAGTTCATCTAAGATAAGCATTAAGCCTTTATCTGTTTCTTCGGATTGTACATTCGAAAAAATAATAAATGCTTTGTCTATAGATTCACAAATATACACTTTGGTTAAAAAAGTTCCCGGACTTCCGTTGTGAAATGAATATCGTAAATGACTTTTTTCATTTATTTCTGAGTTCCATCCAAAAGAAAATTCAGGTAAACCATAATGCATTAAATTAAAATCTTCGGCAGTTAATACTTTTGATTTTCCTAATAAACCCTGAAGCTGCATTTGTGTAAATTTACAATAATCAGGCAAATTAACATTTATATTTCCTGCAGATGAAAGCCAGTTTAATTTATAATTCAACGCAGGTTTTTCTGGTTTTAAATTTTCATCATGTCCCCAAGGCTGATTTTGATCTTTTAAATTTGGCTGACCAAAATCAAAATCAATTTTCAAATCACTGCCTAATTCTTTAACCAGGGTTTCATAACTTTTTCCAGATGTTTTCTCCAACATAAGTCCTGCTGCCACATAACTTGGATTTGACCAATAAATATCCTGCTTTTCTAAAACAGTATTTTGTTTAAAAAACCATTTAATAAATTCATAACGCTGCTGCTGATCATTTCCTTTTATTTCTTTTTGAGTTGGAGTTTCGTTTCCGTAAGACCAAACACCAAGATTGGCACGAAATGTCAGGAAGTCTTTTAGTGTAAAATTATAGGTTAGAGGATTACTATTTGGTTTTAATTCAGGATATAAATCGAAAAATTTAGTATCCCATTTTATTTTTCCTTCTTTCACTAAAATCGCTGCAATATAACTCGTTACTGTTTTTGTAATCGAACCTAAGCGAAATCTATCTGATAAATCAGCTTTAAGATTTGTATTAATTCTTTTATTTCCCAAAGCAGCTATTTCTAAAATAGAATCAGAAGAAACCACTGCGTAACTTACTTCTGGAATCCTATATTTTACTCTAATACTATCAATAAACCTGTTGTTTTTTTGAGCAAAGCAAAAATTAGAAAGTACAAATAGAATTAGAAATAAAAGATTTTTTTTCATTTTTTAAGACAATAAATTGAGTCAGCAAGTTACATGACAAATTGAATATAAAAAAGTAAAAACAAAATTAAACATTTAGAAATTTCTTACAAATTAATTAAATTTTATAAATTCGATATTTTTTAATTTACTAAAGCTATGCGCCATATTTTTAATTTTTATTTGATTCTTTTTTTTATTTCTATTGCAAATGCACAATCTAAAAGATATGTAATTCACACCGCAGCCTTTTACAATTTCGAAAATCTCTTTGATATTTATGATGATGCCAGTACAAATGATGATGAATGGACACCAGATGGGGCTCAGCATTGGACAAAAGAAAAATACGAACAAAAACTAAAAAATCTTTCCAAAGTTATTTCTGAAATTGGAACTCCTGAAAATTCTAATGCACCTACTTTAATTGGCTGTTCTGAAGTTGAAAACCGCGGCGTTTTGGAAGATTTAATCAAACAAGAAAAAATAGCATCTTACGATTACGGAATTATCCATTTTGATTCTCCCGATCAGCGCGGAATTGATGTGGCGCTTTTGTATCAAAAGAAATATTTCAGGCCGACTTCTTATGCTAATATTCCATTATTGATCTATAAAAACAAACCGATTCTTCAGGGAGATAAAAATGAAGATTTAGGTGATGTTGAAGTCAAAATAGATACTAAAAATCGAGTTTTTACCAGAGATCAGCTTTTAGTGACTGGTTTTTTAGATAATGAAGAAATTCATATTATTGTCAATCACTGGCCATCGAGATCTGGCGGAGAAAAAGCCAGTAGTCCGTTTCGTGAAGCAGCAGGAAGACTAAATCGAAAAATTATCGATTCCCTTCAGCAGATAAATCCAATGGCAAAAGTTATTACAATGGGAGATTTAAATGACGGACCTTTTAATAAAAGCATAAAAACCGAATTAGGTGCAAAAGCAAAAAAAGCAGACGTTCCAGAATTAGGGGTTTATAATCCATTTGAAGAAATGGCAGAAAAAGGAACGGGAACTTTAGCCTTTAGAGATTCCTGGGATATTTTTGACCAAATCATAATGACGAAATCTTTTATTGAGCATGATTTTTCAAGTTTTAAATTCTGGAAAGCAGGGATTTTTAATCGACCTTATCTAATTCAAACTTCCGGAAAATACAAAGGATATCCGTTAAGAAATACTTTAACCGAAGCTGGTTTTAGCGATCATTTTCCGGTTTATATTTATTTAATACGAGAGAAATTGTAGAGACGCACTGCAGTGCGTCTACGTTCCTATAGTCAAAACCGTTAAGACGCACTGCGGTGCGTCTCTACAAATTCATTACCTTAGCTTTTCATAAATTCTGAAAAAAAATGGCTATAACAAAACCATTCAATCTAACAAAATGGATTGAAGATAACCGACACTTACTAAAACCACCAGTTGGAAATAAAAATCTATATGTTGACTCAGGCGATTATATTGTAATGATTGTTGCCGGACCAAATGCACGAAAAGATTATCATTATAACGAAACCGAAGAACTTTTTTATCAATTAGAAGGAAGTATAAAAGTTGTAATTGAGGAAGATGGAGAACGCAAGGAAATGGAATTAAATGCCGGAGACATGTATTTACATCCCGCTAAAATTCCGCATTCTCCAGTTCGTTCAGAAGGTTCCATAGGATTAGTAATTGAGCGTAAACGTGCCGGAAAAGGATATACTGACGGTTTACTTTGGCATTGTGATAATTGCAATCACAAACTTTACGAAGTGTATTTTGAACTGCATAATATCGAAAAAGATTTTCTTCCTCATTTCGAACATTTCTACAATTCAGAAGAATTAAGAACTTGCGATAAATGCGGAACCGTAATGGAAACTGATCCTAGATTTACAGCTAAGAAGTAATTTATTGATCTCGAGGAACGAATATTAAACCCGACAGGTTTTTAAAACCTGTCGGGTTTAGATTAAGTAAGTTAAGCCCCTAATAAATTTCTGAAAATTTGTTAGGTATTATTAATGTAAGAAATAATTTAAAATATTAAAATGAAGGATTCAAAAAAGTTAGAGGACTCAAATACAAATATAATTACTAACTCAGAAGAGGATTTCTTGTCACACTTAAAGGCAGAAATTGAACAAGGAAAAGAAGACCTTAGAAACGGTAATTTTATTACTCATGAGGAGATGTTATTAGAGTTGAAAAGAAAAAAACTTATTTAGACTACAACTCAATTTTTTTCCCTTGTTCAGGATAAATAATCTTCAATCCTAAATCATTTTGGCTTTTCAACTGCTCTTTAATTTTAGCAATATTTTTAGCAGGCGGTTTTAAATGCGTAATAATGATTTTGAAATTATTCAAAGAACCTTTTCCAGCTAATTCTTCCAAAACAAGAAGTTCAGTCATTAAGTGATTTGGAGTTAAGTGTCCAAATAAAAATTTGTCCGGCTGTTCATTTGGGAAAGAAACTTCAATTAAAATACCTTTCAATTGTTTGCTTTGAACCAAAGGTGCAACCGCTGTCCACAAAGCTTTTAATTTATCGCTTTTTTCTACAGAATCAGGGCCTGTGTCTCCTAAATACAAAACATAATTATCTTCATTTTTAATTAAAAAAGCAGTACTCTCAAACGGATTAACATGACTTAAAGGAAAAGCTTTAACTGTCATTGTTGTATTCGAAAGCGGCGTTTCTTTATTTATATTTAAAGTTTGAAAGTGATATTTTTTCAACGGAAAACCAACTCCCTTATCTCCAAAATTTGCCCAGGTTTGATCGTTGAAATAATGGTTTTCCATCATTTCCATACATTTTTCAGTTGCGTAAACTGTTTTAGAAGAATCGGCAGGAGAATTTATAATTAAGCCAGAAACGTGATCTAAATGGGCATGCGAAATCAAATATCCTTTTATATATTTTCGTAAAACTTCGCTGGTTGAAACTTTGAAGACTTTGTTTTCAATTGCTTTTTCAATTCCGGCATTTACCGTTCCAGCATCCAGACAAACAAAATCTTTTGTGTTTGCTGGTGCAATTAAATAAGCCGAAAGATTTTTCTCGTCGATTCCGCCTTTTATTCCTAAAGGAACAATTTGAAAAGAAGATTTTTGTTCTTTTTGAGAAAAAGCATTAGATGAAATTAAAACAAAACAAAGCAAAAGCCGACTGAAACTGGTCATATTTATAATTTTAGAAATGCAAATTTCATCAAATTTACCGAATATATCAGGATCGCTTTGCGTTAATACTTGTAAAATAACGCTAAATTTACTTTGTCTTTAATAGTTCAATATCATTTGAAATTAATTCTAAAATAATATCTTTACATAAAAATATAACAATTTTAACTAAAAAAGTTACAATGACAACAATAGCATCACAATTTGGCATGAATGAAGCTTTGGAAAAACTAGGAATTAAACTAGTTAACGAAGGAACTTCAACTGGAGTAGAAAACTTTTCATCAGGAGAAATTTTAGATAGTTTTTCACCTGTAGACGGAAAATTAATTGCATCTGTAAAAACTTCAACTCTTGAAGATTACGAAAAAGTAATGCGTTCAGCAACTGAGGCATTCAAAACTTTTAGATTAATTCCTGCGCCACAGCGTGGAGAAATCGTGCGTCAGTTTGGAGAAAAATTACGTCAAAATAAAGAAGCTCTTGGTAAATTGGTTTCTTATGAAATGGGAAAATCATTGCAGGAAGGTTACGGAGAAGTTCAGGAAATGATCGATATCTGTGATTTTGCCGTTGGTTTATCTCGTCAGTTGCACGGGTTGACAATGCATTCTGAAAGACCAGGACATAGAATGTATGAGCAATATCATTCATTAGGAGTTGTTGGAATCATTTCTGCGTTTAACTTCCCGGTTGCTGTTTGGTCTTGGAACACAGCTTTGGCTTGGATTTCAGGAGATGTCTGCGTTTGGAAACCTTCTGAAAAAACACCTCTTTGCGGAATTGCCTGTCAAAATATTATTGCTCAGGTTATCAAAGAAAATAATCTTCCAGAAGGAATTTCTTGTTTGATAAACGGCGATTATAAAATAGGCGAACTATTGACAAAAGATACTCGTATTCCGTTAATTTCTGCAACAGGTTCTACCAGAATGGGAAAAATTGTTGCACAAACAGTTGCCGGAAGATTAGGAAAATCGTTATTAGAATTAGGAGGAAATAATTCAATTATTGTAACTCCGGATGCTGATATTAAAATGACCGTGATTGGAGCTGTTTTTGGAGCTGTGGGAACTGCAGGACAGCGTTGTACATCAACTCGAAGATTGATTATTCACGAAAGTATTTATGATAAAGTAAAAGAGGCTATTGTAGCGGCTTATAAACAATTACGTATCGGAAATCCGCTTGACGAAAATAATCATGTTGGACCGCTTATCGATACGCATGCTGTTGAGCAATATGCTGTAGCTTTAAATAAAGTAGTTGCCGAAGGTGGAAAAATTCTGGTTGAAGGCGGAGTTCTTTCTGGCGAAGGTTACGAAAGCGGCTGTTACGTAAAACCTGCGATTGCTGAAGCTGAAAACTCTTTTGCTATTGTACAGCACGAAACTTTTGCTCCGGTCTTATATTTGATTAAATATTCTGGTGATGTTGATAATGCTATTGAACTTCAAAATGGAGTAGCACAAGGATTATCTTCTGCAATTATGACAAACAATTTACGTGAAGCCGAAAGATTTTTATCTGTAACAGGTTCTGACTGCGGAATTGCGAATGTAAACATCGGAACTTCGGGAGCTGAAATTGGCGGTGCTTTTGGTGGTGAAAAAGAAACTGGAGGCGGACGTGAATCTGGTTCTGATGCCTGGAAAATCTACATGAGACGTCAAACAAATACGATTAATTATACAACGAATCTTCCTTTGGCACAAGGAATTAAATTTGATTTGTAATTAAATCTCTTTTAAATATTAGAAAAAAAGGCTTCCAAATTATGGAAGCCTTTAGTTTTATAAATTATTATCAGGGTTTATTTTTTAATAATAGTTTGATTAAATGAATCTTCGGCAGTATAAATTTTTGCTAAATAAGTTCCTGTTGAAAGCTGACTGATATCAATTGTTTCAGCTCCTTTTTGGACAGTTTTTACTAATAAACCTGAAATATTATAGATCAAAACTTTTTCTATTTTTTGATTTGGATCTGATACGTATAAAATGTTTGAAACAGGATTAGGATACACGAATATTTTCTCATTTTCTATTTCAGCAGAAGTTTCTATTTTTACCATACGAAGCGTTCCACCGTTGTAAACCGTACTCATATAAAATAAGTTTGAGGTATCTTTTTTAGTTATTGTATGACTTCCTGCGGCCAATGAAACTGTTACAATTCCGTTTGAAGCTACTTTGTCAACATTGTCAACTTTTATTGTTGCCGATGCTTCTACAAAAACAAGTGTTAAAGTACTAGCCTGACTTGTAGTAAATGAAATATTGGTAGAAGATTCAATTTTTAAACATTGCGTTAATGTCAAACCATTATAAGTAACCGTTCCTTTAGTAGTAGAAAGATTTCCTGTAATTGCGTAGAATGTACTTGTTTTTCCTGAAGTTGTAAAATTGTGAATTTCACTTCCAGATGAACCTGTATTTACAGTAATTGTTCCAGTTCCTGTTGCAGGAGTTCCCGTTCCGGTAGTTGCAATTGAATACGAAACTGTTGCAGTTGGAGTTCCTGAAATAGTTATTGTTTTGGTTGATGTGTTTTTTACAAAAGTTAATCCAGATGCCGGCAAACCAGTTACAGTGGCATCAGTTGCAGTTCCTCCCCAGGTAAATACGATTGAGTTAATAGCAGTTCCGCTGGTTACGGTTTGGCTGTTATTATTTGTTGATGTTAGGGTTTGAGTTCCTGTCGCATTTACAGTAATAGTTCCAGAACCAGTTGCAGGAGTTCCTGCAGTTCCTGTTGTAGCAATTGAATAATTTACAGTTGCAGTTGGAGTTCCAGAAATTGTGATTGTTTTAGCCGAAGTATTTTTTACAAAAGTCAATCCAGAAGCTGGTAAACCAGTCACAGAAGCATCAGTTGCGTCTCCTCCCCAAGTAAAAACAATTGCGCCGATAGCAGTTCCGCTAGTAACAGTTTGATTGTTATTAGAGGTTGAAGTTAAAGTTTGATTTCCGGCCGGAGGATTTGTTCCATCCTGAACATAAACTAAATTAGTCTGATAATTTGTCAAAGCCGATTTCAATCCTGTATTTACTGCATCGGCAGTATCATCAACGGCATTGTTAAAGGTCCATTGTGAATCTCCGCCAGACACACGACCTGCATATTGCATAACATTTGTTCTTGCAGTTTCCGGGCTGTCAGGCGTATAAGAATACATTACACTTGAATTCGTGTCAAAATTATTATACGTTTTAGCGCCTTTTTTTGATGTAATACTACTGCTGATGGTTTCATTTCTGGTTGATGCTACATAAGCATCAAATTCAACAGGATAAGTTGATGCATTGTACCCTACAAAACGATTTTGTCCGCTCATGGTGTTGTTGAAAGCTTTAATAGTTCCGCCGTCTTCGCTCGAAAAAGTTCCCTCTGCACCATTGTAAACATCTGTTCCCTGCATGGAAGTCAGCATTGGATATTTACAATTTCTAAAATAATTGGCTTCTACAAAAACAGAAGAACCTAAAGTTGATCCAACACCGTATTTCGAATTTCCATCATAATAATTGTTATAGACGTGAGCAGAATAATAACGCACACGCGGATGACGAGAATCAGAGTGATCGTACCAGTTGTGGTGATATGTAATATATAAACCAGCTGTTGTTCCTTCGCTTAAACCTAAAAGATTACTTTTTCCTGAATCCCAAAAGTGATTGTATGAAAAGGTAATATAAGTAGATTTTTTACAGTCTAAAGCTCCGTCTCCTTTAACCTGGTCTGCATCGCTTCCGGCATTTCCATAAAAGAAATCACAATTATGTACCCAAACATAATCATTATCTTGCTGTAAGCCTATATTGTCGCCTTCGCCGCTGTCGCAGTTCATTGTTCCAATATTTCGAATTTCTATGTTTGATGCATTTTTAACTCTTATTCCCCAGCCATCTGCAACAGCATCATTTCCTATTCCTTCCAGAGTAAGATAAGCCGAAGCATTTTTGCTGTTTTCAATAACAATGTCACCGCTCATCATATAAGATAAATCGGTAATTTGACCAATCATACGAATAATTATAGGTTTTAATTCTTTACCTTTTTTGTAACCGTCAAGAATAGTTTGCAATCCAACACAAGGATTTGCTGTCGCACCAGTTACATCAAGCGAAACGGTATTTTTAGTCTGCTCAGTTACGTAAATAATTACAGCATTACTTTTTGGAGTTCCGTCTGCATTATAGGCACCGGGAACGCGTGAATTAGCAAAAGCAAATCCAGATCGATCGTGTGCTTTAACTGTTAATGAACTTGTTGCAGTACCAGTTCCTTCAACACCAGAAATAACCGGTTTGATTTTTACAGTATAAGATCCGGCTTTTAAACCCGGAATATCGGCACGAAAATAACTTCCATAGCTTCTTATAAGCTGGTTGTCAATTTTTCTGTCAACAATTCCTTCGCCTGTATAATATACATTATACGTTTGGGCGTTGCTTACAGGCTGCCATTTTACAAAAACGGATTCAAGCCATCCGCTGGCTTCATTAATTTGCTGTGACCAAGTTTGGGCAGCAATAAAAAACATAGCTAAAAAAAGTAGGTTTTTTTTCATAATTGTTTAAGTTAGACATTAATAAAAGTTTTTTGTGGTTTTTGTGATTCTCGACTACAAGCGAAATTGTAATCGATTACACTAAATTATACAAAATTTTGATATTCTTATTTATTTTGTCTTAAAAAAACATATATGAACAAATAATCAATAATATTTTAGTTAAAATGTAATTTATTGCATTAATTGTAATTTATTACATGTTAAAATATTTTAAGCTAGCGCCTGATTTTATTGATATTTTAGAGAAGGAAAAGCGGACGTGTTTTTAAAATTTATTTTTTATAACTTTTAAATCTATTTTTGTTAAAATTTATTTTTAGTAAGAAAAAGATTTCTTTTATGTCTATTTCTATTTTGAACTTGCAAACTAATTATTAAAATATAAAGCATAAAAAAAAGCCTTTTTGAATTTCAAAAAGGCTTTTTAATTATGTGGACAAAGAAGATTTTTTAGTTCTTATTTGTTACTTGCTAGTTTAGATAATAATCTTAAAAATTCGATATACAACCAAACTAATGTAATCATTAATCCCATTGCTCCATACCATTCCATAAATTTTGGCATTTTTTCCTGAACACCTTTTTCAATAAGATCGAAATCTAAAAATAAATTTAGGGCTGCAACTATAATTACAAAAACGCTAATTCCTATGCTCATCATTCCATTTCCATAATGAACAGGGGTAAAATTAAAAATTAAAGAAGCAATCCATGAAATTAGATAATAAGTAGCGATTGCCAAAGTAGCAGCAATTACAACTGATTTGAATTGTTCTGTAACTTTTACGATTTTAAATTTATATAAACCTAAACAAACTAAAAAGGTAACCAATGTGGCTCCAACTGCGTTTATTACGATTCCAGGATACATAGCTTCAAAAATAGCCGAGATACCTCCAATGAATAACCCTTCAAATAAGGCATAACCCGGAGCAAGATATGGTGATAATTGTGGTTTGAATGCAGAAATTAAAACAAGAACAAATCCAACAATTGCACCTCCAATAGCAGGAAGCATAATGTTAATCCCGTTAAATGCCATCCACCATGTTACCATAGCAGCGCCGCATAATATTAAAAATAAAATAGCTGTTTTATTAATCGTACCAGACAAAGTCATTTCCTGATTGTAATCAATAATCTTTGCTTCGTGTACTTCTTCAGCTCTTGAAACAGCATTTGATGAAAAACGCTTGTTACTTAAAAAAGGATTTTTTGAATTGAAGGCCATAGTTTTTATGCTTTTAGTGAACCCAAATATATGGAGTTTTTTTGAAGTCTGTAATTTAACTTTAAATTTTTAACATGAAATTTTCTTTTGAAAACTGCTGTAAAACAAAAAATCCACCAAAAGAAACTCTTGATGGATTTGTATATTTTTTAATCTGAATTTTTAGTTCAATAAATCTAAAACTAATGAAGGGAATAAACCTAAAGCAATATTTAAACCGATAGAAATAATTGCAACAGCATAAATAAGGAATGGTTTTCCTGTGCGTTCTTCGTTTGGTTCTTTAGAATACATTGCCAAGATTAATTTGAAATAATATCCAACACTTATAATAGAGTTGATTACTGCAACAATTACAATAGCTACATAACCAGCATGAAGTGCCTGATCAAACAAGAATAATTTTGCAAAGAATCCTGAGAAAATCGGAATACCTGCCATAGACAATAATGAACCTGTCAAGATTGCAGCCAATAACGGATTTGTTTTTCCTAAACCGTGAAAGTTTGTGATGTCTTCGTTATCCTGATTTTTACATACATATAAAATAACGCTGAATGCAGCAATACCGGCTAAAGCGTAAGCAGCAGTGTAATACAATAAAACTCCTGCAGAAGTTGCAATAGTTAAGAATGTAATTAACATGAAACCTGCGTGAGAGATTCCAGAGAATGCCAGCATACGTTTTACATTTACCTGACGCAAAGCCATAATATTTCCAACGGTCATAGAAGCAATTGAAATTACAAGAATGATATTTTCAAATGTTCCTAAAAGATCTTGATTTTCTAAAGAAGGAATTAAATTCAATCCTGAAACTAATTTAAATAATGTTGCAATCGCTATTACTTTTGCTAACGTACTCATTAAAGCAGTTGTTAAAGCTGGAGAACCTTCGTAAACGTCCGGTGCCCAAAAGTGAAAAGGTACAGCAGCAATTTTAAAGAACATTCCAATAGTCATTAAAATCATTCCGATAGGAAACCAGATTGGTAACTCAGCAGATAAAGAACTTTCGTGAATTTCTGCAATATCAAAAGTTCCCATAGCTCCATAAATCAAACAAATTCCGAATAAGATAATTCCAGATGCGAAAGATCCCATCAAGAAATATTTCATACCTGCTTCATTACTTTTAATATTCAAACGGTCGCTCGCTGCAAGAACATATAATGCAATAGATAAAATTTCGATTCCAAGGAAAAACATGGCTAAGTTTCCAAAAGAAACCATGGCAACACCTCCGGCTAATAAAAATATTTTTATAGCAATGAAATCAGAGATTTTTGTCTGATGATTTTCGTAAAAATTATGGCTTAATGCTACAAGGAAAATAGTTAAAATAATAAACAATGATGAAAAAGCAGTCGAGAATTTACTCACTGTAATCATGTTATTGTAATAACTTGCTGTTGTTCCAAATTCGTAAAAGTTTAGTGCCAAAACTCCCAATAAACCTAAAATGGTAAACGGAACGATGCCTTTTCTAAAATTTAGAATTTCAAACAATAGGCAGAAAATACCCAATCCTGTTATAGCTATTAATGTATTCATTTTTGTTTTTTTGATTTAGGAAATCTAAAACGCCCTAATTTATTTTATTTAAAATATTAATTCTTATTGATAACGTTTAAAATCGTTTCTAAACTTGGAGTGATCAAATCTGTAATTGGTTTTGGATAAAATCCAAAGAAAATTAAAACAGCAATAATCGCAACTAAAGAAATTCCTTCGTTAACAGAAACATCTGCAAAAGTTTTTGAATTTGTTTCGCCCAACATTACGTTTTGGAACATTTTCAACATATAGTAAGCTCCTAAAATAATCGTTGTTCCGCCTAAAACAGCAAACCAAATGTTTATTTGAGAAAGGCTGTATAGTACAGTAAACTCTCCAACAAAGTTAAACGTAGTTGGTAAAGCAACAGATGCCAATACCAAAATTAAAAACATAGATGTGAATTTTGGAGATTGTGTACGGATTCCGCCTAATTCGCTAATATTTCTAGTTTCAAATCTTCTGTAGATAATTTCTGCAGCATAGAATAAACCAACTACCACAAAACCGTGAGCGATCATTTGTAAAACTGCTCCGCGGAAACCATCAAGAGTTAAAGTGTAAGATCCTGCTGCAATTAATCCAACGTGAGCAAGAGAAGAATAAGCTAATAATTTCTTTAAATCTTTTTGTCTCAAAGCTACGATTGAACCATAGATAACACCTGCAATTCCTAAAGCAATAAAAATATTCATGTATTCTTTTGCAGCAAGAGGTGCAATTGGCAATTGCCAGCGAATAACACTATATAATCCCATTTTCAACATGATACCAGATAAAAGCATTGTTCCAACAGTTGGTGCTTTTTGGTACACATTTGCCTGCCATGTATGGAAAGGAATAATAGGAATTTTAATTGCATAAGCTAAGAAGAAAGCAAGGAAAATCCAAAGCTGTTCGCAAGCAGATAATTGTACTTTGTATAAATCTTCAATTAAGAAAGAACCTGCTTTTTGGTATAAATAGATAAAAGCAGTTAACATAAATAAGGAACCTGCAAGTGTGTAAATAAAGAATTTAACCACTGCTTTTCTGCGTTCTTCAGCATCACCGTTACCCCAAATAAGAGCAATAAAGTAAATAGGAATAAGAGCCAACTCCCAGAAAATATAATATAAAAGACCATCTGCAGCAAGGAAAGTTCCTGTCATTGCAAATGCCATAAATAAAATCAAAGCATAAAAAGCTTTAGCATTTTTATATTCATTCCCGAAAGATGAGAATATAATAATTGGAGTTAAAGCCGTTGTCAATAAAAGCATGGCAAGACCTAAACCGTCAGCATTTAGCGCAAATGAAATTTTAGGCTGATTGATCCACGCATTGATAAGGCTGATATTTTCTCCAGCATTAAAATGGTTTAACAATACAACCGAACAGCCTAAAGCTGCTAAACTAAAGAACAAAGCTACTTTTGAAGCGAGTTTGTCACCAGCAAAATAGGTGATAAATGCACCAACTAAAAGAATAATTAATATAAGAGAAACGTTCATAGTTATAAAATTATTGAGCTAAAAATATATAAGAAACAATCGCGCAAAGACCTAAAACAAAAGCAAAAAGATATAATCCGATACTTCCTGTTTGAAGCTTTTTACCCTGAAACGCTAATTCGTTTGCTGCTTTTCCTAATCCAAAAACAACTGCAGATAATCCGGTTTCGATATAGTCTCTAAAAAATCTTGATAATGCATTTATAGAACGAACAAAAATCGCATCGTAAATTTCATCTACATAATATTTGTTATACAACACTTTTGTTAAGCCTGTAATATTTTCGTCTGCTTCAGGAACATTATCTTGTTTGAAGTATTTGATGTAAGCAATTAAAATTCCTAATAATCCGCCTAAAACAGCAACTCCCATTAAAGTATATTCAGTTGCGCCTAAATGATGTTCTTCACCAGCTACTTTTGTGAAAAGAGGCGCTAAATATTCATTTAACCAGCTGTTTCCAGGTAAACTAATTAATCCTCCAAAAGTTGCTAAAAGAGCTAAAATCATTAAAGGGAACGTAATTAAACCGTCACTTTCATGTAAATGATGTTTTTGCTCTTCAGTTCCTCTAAAATCTTTAAAGAAAGTTAAGAACATCAATCTAAACATATAGAAAGCTGTCATGATTGAAGCTACAGATCCAACAACATATAATGGAATACTGTGGTGGAAAGCAGTCAATAAAATTTCATCTTTTGAAAAGAAACCTGAGAAAAACGGAACTCCTGAAATTGCCAATGAAGAAATCAACATGGTCCAGAAAGTAATTGGCATTGCTTTACGCAATCCACCCATTTTGCGCATATCCTGCTCACCGTGTAAACCGTGAATTACGGAACCAGATCCTAAGAATAAACAAGCTTTAAAGAAAGCGTGTGTGATTACGTGGAAAACAGCTACTTCATAAGCCCCAAATCCTAATGCCAAAAACATTAATCCTAATTGAGAAACTGTAGAGTAAGCTAATACTTTTTTAATATCAGTCTGTACTAAACCAATTGTAGCCGCAACTAACGAGGTTATCGCTCCAACAATTGCAATTACCGTTTGTACATCTGTAGCAAGATCAAAAACAAAGTTAAGTCTCGTTACCATAAAAATACCAGCCGTTACCATCGTAGCAGCGTGAATTAATGCAGAAACAGGAGTTGGTCCCGCCATCGCATCTGGTAACCAAGTGTACAACGGAATTTGAGCAGATTTACCACAAGCTCCAATAAACAAGCATAAGGCTGCTAAAGAAAGTAATGGTAAATTTAAATTTGTTGCTCCAGCGATTGCAGTTTTTAAAGTTGCATAATCTAATGTTGAGAACATTGAACCAATAATGAACATTCCAATTAAAAGACCTAAATCTCCAATTCTGTTCATAATGAAAGCCTTTTTTGCTGCATCGTTATAATCCTGGTTTTTATGCCAGAATCCGATTAGTAAATAAGAGCAAAGTCCAACACCTTCCCAACCAATAAATAATACTAATAAGTTGCTTCCAATTACAAGCGTAATCATAAAGAATACGAACAGATTTAAATATGCGAAAAACTTGTGCATATTCTCATCGTCGTGCATGTAACTGATAGAGTATAAGTGAATCAAAGATCCAATTCCGGTTACGAATAATAACCACAGGACAGATAATTGATCTAATAAAAATCCAAGATTGATTTTTAGATTACTAATTTGAATCCAGTCAAATAAAGTAACTTCAATTCCTTTTCCGGTTGAAGTTATTTGATTAAAAAGAACAAGAGTTACTATAAAAGAAACAGCCACGGCAGCAGTTCCGATAATTCCGGAAACTGTTTTTCCTAAGCTTTTTCCAAAGAAAACATTGATTAAAAATCCTAAAAAAGGAGCTAAAACTAAAACTAAAGCTAAATTGGTATCCATTTCTATTTTATCCTTTTAAATTTTTTAAATTATCGATACTAATTGAACCGATGTTTCTGAAAATAGAAACTAAAATCGCCAATCCTACCGCAACTTCAGCAGCAGCAACCGCCATCGAAAAGAATACAAAAACTTGTCCTTGTGCATCCTGATGGTAAGTTGAAAAAGCCACAAATAAAAGGTTTACTGCATTTAGCATGATCTCGATAGACATGAAAACGATAATTGAATTTCGTCTGTACAATACACCAAAAACACCAATACAAAAAAGTACAACACTTAAAAAGATGTAATTTTCAATACCTATTTGATTTAATATATTACCCATTATTTATTTAATTTTTCTTTTTTAGACAATAATACAGTTCCAATCATCGCAACCAAAAGTAAAATCGAAGCAAATTCAAAAGGCACCATATATTCGTTCAACAATATTTTACCCAATACTTTAATAGATTGGAAATCTTCTCCAGTCGAATCATAATCTCCAACAATTGGTTTAGAATTGATGAAAATTGCAATTAAAACAATAACAATTAAACAGAAAGAAACAACAGCTCCCAAACGTGTAATCCTTGGTCGGTGAACATCTTTTTGTTCATTAAGATTCATCAACATAATCGTAAACAGGAACAAAATCATAATCGCTCCAGAGTAGACTATTATATGTACAACAGCTAAAAATTGAGAGTTCAATAATAAATAATGACCAGCAATAGAGAAAAAACAAATCACTAAATAAATAGCAGAGTGAATTGGGTTTCGGCTAAAAATGGTTAAAAATGCAGTTATTACCGTAATAAACGCTAAAATACAAAATATAACACATACAGGAGTTGCGTTTGCGAAATCAGGAATATGTATCATTAGTTAGCGTTATTAAGTTGTGAATTTTTAATAGCCATTTCTAAAGGCATCACTAATTTGTCTTTTCCAAAGATGAAATCTTCTCTTTCATAACTTGCAGGAACTAAAACCTTAGAAGTTGTCAAATAAATAGCATCTTTTGGACAAGCCTCCTCACATAAACCACAGAAAATACAACGAAGCATATTTATTTCATAAATCGAAGCATATTTTTCTTCTCTGTATAAATGTTTCTCGTCTGGCTTACGCTCCGCAGCTTTCATTGTAATCGCTTCTGCAGGGCATGATAAAGCACATAATCCGCAGGCAGTACAATTTTCACGACCTTGTTCATCACGTTTCAACATGTGCTGACCGCGATAAACCGGGCTCATCTCACGAACTTGCTCCGGATAATGAATCGTAACTTTTTTTCTAAAAAGGTGTTTAAGCGTAATCGCCAAACCTTTTACAATCGCCACAAGATACAATCGTTCAATAAAAGTCATGTCCTTATTTGACACCACTTTTTTTCTACCCGATAATGATATAGTTTCTATTGACATTTTTTAATCTATGATTTATGATTTACAATTTGAGGTCAATCAAATTCAAAATCTATTTTATTTTTATTTGAAGCTTAATCCTGCTATCCGCTGTATCTTTTATGGTGAACCCCACCATAAAAGGATGCCGCTTCTATCAGGGCTAGGGCATTACGGTTCTTAGAATCCTAAAGCTGCTGCGATATCGTGTCTTAAAATAACAGCGCCCGTAATCATAATATTAATAATCGAAAGCGGAATCAAAATTCTCCAGCCTAAGTTCATTAATTGGTCATATCTAAATCTTGGAATTGTCCAGCGTACCCACATGTAAAAGAATATGAAGAAACATATTTTTACAAATAATACAGCAATTCCTAATAAGTTAGCCGTATTTACACCAACATTTTCTACCATCCACTGCATTCCCGGATAGTTGTAACCTCCAAAGAACAATACAGAAATGATAGTTGCAGAAGTAAACATACTAGCGTATTCAGCAAATAAATAGAATCCCATTTTCATAGAAGAATATTCAGTATGGTAACCTCCAATTAATTCAGATTCACATTCAGCCAAATCAAAAGGAGTTCTGTTAGTTTCTGCAAATGAGCAAATTAAGAAAATTAAAAAGGATAAAGGCTGATAAAAAACATTCCAGTTCATTCCTTGCTGCTGTAATGAAATTTCTTTTAAGCTCATTGTTCCGGTCATCATCAATAATGCAATCATCGATAATCCCATAGCAACTTCATAAGAAACCATTTGCGAAGCTGCACGAACAGCCCCCATTAATGAGAATTTATTGTTAGAAGCCCATCCACCAATCATGATGCCGTAAACTCCAACAGAAAGGACTCCAAAAATGTATAATAAAGCAATATTTACATCAGTTGCCTGAAGAATAATATCTCTTCCAAAAAGATGAAGTCTGTCTCCCCACGGAATTACAGCACTTGTCATCAAAGCTGTACTCATGGCAATTGCCGGACCTACAACGAATAAAAATCTATTTGGTGTGTTTGGGAAAAATTCTTCTTTCGAGAATAATTTCATACCATCGGCAAGCGGTTGTAATAAACCTCCCCAACCTGCACGGTTTGGCCCAACACGATCCTGAAGAAAAGCGGCAACTTTACGTTCTGCCCAGGTAGAATACATTGCCATAATCATTGTTACCGCAAAAACGACAACAATTACAACACTTTTTTCTATAATAAATGCACCATCAACCATTGTTAAGAAATTTTGTTGTTAGTGTTTAATGGAATTTCAGCCATACTAATTTTTTTACGGTCGATATCGCGGCCTAATAGAATATTCTTTTCGGTATCAATTTCTACTTTCTCTAATTTCTGAGTGTAGTTATTTTGGTTGATAACAGAATCTTTTTCAAATTCTCTTGGTCCTTCAATAACCCAGTCATTTACATCTTTGTGATCAAAACGACAACTGTTGCAAATGAATTCTTCTACTTCATGGTACTCATCTTTACGACCAGTCACACGTTGAATTTCTCCACCAAACATCCAAACTGTAGTTTTACCGCAGCATCCAGGAGTAGTACATTCTCTGTGTGCGTTATAAGGTTTATTAAACCAAACTCTTGATTTAAAACGGAAAGTTTTGTCAGTTAAAGCTCCAACCGGACAAACGTCAATCATGTTTCCAGAAAACTCATTGTCGATTGCTTTAGAAATTCCGGTAGAAATATTAGCGTGGTCACCACGATCTAATACTCCGTGAACTCTGTTGTCTGTCAATTGATCTGCAACTTGTACACATCTTTGGCATAAAATACAACGGTTCATATGCAGTTGAATATTTGGACCAATATCTTCTGGTTCAAATGTTCTTTTTTCTTCAATAAAACGTGATTTAGGGTTTCCGTGCTCAAAACTTAAATTTTGAAGATCACATTCACCAGCCTGATCACAAATAGGACAGTCTAACGGGTGGTTGATCAATAAAAATTCTGTTACAGATTTACGCGCTTCGGTAACTCTGGCAGAAGATTTACTGTTTACTTCCATTCCGTCCATACATCCTGTTACACAAGATGCCATCAATTTTGGCATTGGTCTTGGATCGGCTTCACTACCTTTAGAAACTTCAACTAAACAACAACGACATTTACCGCCGCTGCCTTTTAATTTTGAGTAATAGCACATGGCTGGCGGAACCAAATCTCCACCAATCATACGTGCAGCCTGCAGGATTGTTGTTCCTGGCTCTACGTCTATACTTTGACCGTCTATGGTTACTTTCATCTCTTACTTTTGTTTTTTTAGTTTCAGGTTTCACGTTTTAGGTTTTAACCTAAAACTAAAAAAACTTGAAACTTGAAACTATTTTAAACTTTTTTGTTGAAAGTCGGAATATTTTAAAGAATTGCTGTCCTTTTTAATATTATGAACTTTATAACTTTCTGCTTTTTATTTTTATACGATTACTTTACCGCCTACTAAATGCTTTACTTGCGAAAAAGGTTCAGCAACAAAGTGATCTCTATTTTTAATTTTTTCAGGGAAACGAACGTGATATTCAAATTCATCTCTAAAGTGGCGAATCGCAGCTGCTACTGGCCAAGAAGCGGCGTCACCAAGCGGACAAATTGTGTTTCCTTCAATTTTACTCTGAATACTCCACAATAATTCGATATCTTCTTCACGGCCTTGACCGTTTTCAATTCTCCATAAGATTTTTTCTAACCATCCTGTTCCTTCACGGCAAGGAGTACATTGTCCGCAAGATTCGTGGTGATAAAAACGAGCAAAGTTCCAAGTGTTTCTAACAACACAAGCAGTATCGTTGTAAACAATAAATCCTCCAGAACCTAACATCGATCCGGTAGCAAAACCACCATCACTTAAAGATTCGTAAGTCATTAAACGATCTTCACCGTTTGCCGTTTTGAAAATCAATTCAGCTGGTAAAATCGGCACAGATGAACCTCCCGGTACAAATGCTTTTAATGGACGACTTGAAGACATTCCTCCTAAATATTCATCAGAGTTCATGAATTCATCTACACTTAAACCTAATTCAATTTCATAAACCCCTGGATTTTTGATGTGCCCAGAAGCAGAGATTAATTTGGTTCCTGTAGAACGCCCAATTCCGATTTTTGCGTAATCGTCACCAGAATTGTTTACAATCCATGGCACCGTTGCAATAGTTTCAACATTGTTTACCACTGTTGGATTTGCCCAAAGTCCTGAAACTGCAGGGAATGGCGGTTTAATACGAGGATTTCCTCTTTTACCTTCCAAAGACTCAATAAGTGCAGTTTCTTCTCCACAGATATAAGCTCCGGCTCCACAGTGAACGTGTAACTCTAAATCGTAACCTGTACCTAATATATTTTTTCCTAACCATCCGGCAGCTTTTGCTTCGGCGATTGCTCTTTCTAAAATTTTGTAGACCCACATATATTCTCCACGAATGTAGATATACGAAAGGTTGGCGCCTAAAGCGTAACTAGAAGTAATCATTCCTTCAATCAATAAGTGAGGAATAAATTCCATCAAATAACGATCTTTGAACGTTCCCGGCTCCGATTCGTCGGCGTTACAAACTAAATGTCTTGGTTTTCCTGATTTTTTATCGATAAAGCTCCATTTCATTCCGGCAGGGAAACCCGCACCGCCACGACCACGAAGACCTGATTTTTTTACTTCTTCTGTAACTTCATCTGGTGTAAGTGTTTTTAAAGCTTTTTCTACAGAAGCGTATCCACCGTTTTGGCGATACACTTCATAGGTTTTAATTCCAGGAATATTGATTTTATCTAATAATATTTTTTGTGACATCTTATTTATCGTGTAATATTATTTTATCATCTTTACAATCAGCGATTAACTGATCGATTTTTTCTTCTGTCAATTTTTCTTTGTAGAAATCGCCTAACTGCATCATTGGAGCGTATCCGCAGGCACCTAAACATTCTACACCAGCAATGGTAAACATTCCGTCTGGAGTTGTTTCACCCATTTTAATGCCTAATTTTTCAGAAGTATAATCCATTAAATTTTCGGCACCGTTTAAACAACAACAAGATGTCTGGCAAAATTCAAACATGTATTTTCCAATTGGCTTTTGGTTGAACATGGTATAAAAAGTAACCACTTCATAAACCTCAATTGGTTTTATCTGAAGAATTTCGGCAACCTTGTCCTGCAGTTCAGTGCTAAGCCAATTGTTATGCGCGTCCTGCACTTCATGCAAAACAGGCAGTAAAGCCGATTTTTGTTTGCCTTCCGGATAATGACTAATCAATTCATTGATACGTGCGATCAATGCCTCAGTCATATTTATTTCTTGTTTGTAATGTTTACGTTCCATTTTTTATTTTGGATTTTAGATTTTAGATTTTAGATTTTTTCAATCGGGATCTATAATCGGCATTCTTTTTAAATTTTAGATTTCTGATTTTAAATTTTAGATCTTTCCAATCTGCAATCTAAATTCTAAAATCTGCAATCTTTTTAGGCGTCTAATTCTCCTGCAATTACGTTTAAACTTGAAAGGATAACAATTGCATCAGAAAGTAACGCGCCTTTAATCATGTCAGGATATGCTTGATAATAAATAAAGCAAGGTCTTCTGAAATGTAATCTATATGGAGTTCTGCTTCCGTCTGTAACTAAATAAAAACCTAACTCTCCATTTCCTCCTTCAACAGGGTGGTAAATTTCGGCAACCGGAACAGGAACTTCTCCCATTACGATTTTAAAGTGATAGATTAAAGATTCCATCGAATTATATACGTCTTCTTTTGGAGGAAGATAATAATCAGGAACCTGAGCATGGTATTCGTTTCCTTCCGGCATTTTTTCCAAAGCCTGACGAATAATGCTTAAACTTTCCCAAACTTCAGCGTTACGAACACAGAAACGATCATAAGTGTCACCTGATTTTCCAACAGGAACAACAAAATCAAAATCTTCGTAAGATGAGTATGGTTGTGCAACACGTACGTCGTAATCAACTCCGGCAGCACGTAAGTTTGGACCTGTAAATCCGTAAGCCATTGCTTGTTCAGCAGTAATTGCTCCTACGTTTACAGTTCTGTCAAGGAAAATTCTATTTCTTTCGAATAAGTTTACAAATTCTTGCCAAGCGACAGGAAAATCTTGTAAAAACACATCTAGTTTGCGGAAAGCTTCTGGTGACCAATCTCTTTCGAAACCACCAATTCTTCCCATATTTGTTGTTAAACGAGCTCCACAAATTTCTTCGTAAATCTCGTAAACTTTTTCTCTAAATTGAAAAACGTATAAGAAACCAGTATACGCACCAGTATCTACTCCAAGAATCGAGTTACAGATTAAGTGGTCTGTAATACGAGCAAGCTCCATTACAATAACTCTTAAATATTGTGCTCTTTTTGGAACTTCAACACCTAATAGTTTTTCTAATGTCATCCACCATCCCATATTATTAATAGGAGAGGAGCAATAGTTCATACGGTCTGTAAGAGGAGTAATTTGGTAAAACGGACGATTTTCGGCAATTTTTTCGAAAGCTCTGTGGATGTAACCAATAGTTGGTTCAGCTTCCAGAATTCTTTCACCATCCATTAATAGGATATTTTGAAAAATACCGTGAGTCGCAGGGTGGGTAGGACCTAAATTCAATACTGAAAGCTCGCTTCCGTCTTCGTTTAGTTTCTCCTTAATTATTTTAGCATAACGATGCTCTGGTGGTAATAATAGTTCTGACATTTTATAATGTTGAATTATTTATTTTTTAGCAATTTGTTGTTGTTCTTCCAAAGAATCTGTCGTCTTTATCAGTTCTTCCGCTGTCTTCCATTGGGAATTCTTTTCTCATTGGGAAAGACACCATTTCATCCATATTCAAAATACGTTTCAATTGCGGGTGGCCAATAAAATTGATTCCGTAGAAATCGTATGTTTCTCTTTCCATCCAGTTTGAACTTAAGAAGATATTTGAAACAGTTTTGATTTCTGGTTTTTCGCCATTTAGGTAAACTTTAATTCTAAGACGTTTGTTTTCGTACCAGTTGTGCAAATGATATACGACAGCAAACTGACGTTCTGAATCGTTGTCCGGGTAATGTACCCCGCATAAATCTGTTAAAAAGTGAAAACGTAGTTCAGAATCGTTTTTAAGGAATAAAATCAACGCTGTAATTTTATCAGCTGAAGCTTCTAAAGAAAAAATATCTCTTTCTTGCTGAAAGTTAAAAACATCGTTATTAAATGTTTCTGTAAGTTTATCTTGAATCAGGGTATTTTCTAAAGCCATCTTATGAGATATTATATGAAGCTAATAATTCTTGGTATTCTGGTGAACTTCTGCGTCTAACAGATTCGCTTTTTACCAATTCTTGTAATCTCATTACACCGTCAACAATTTGCTCTGGTCTTGGCGGGCATCCAGGAACATAAACGTCAACCGGGATTACTTTATCAATTCCTTGTAAAACTGAGTAAGTATCGAAAATACCTCCTGATGAAGCGCAAGCTCCAACAGCAATTACCCAGCGCGGCTCAGACATTTGTTCGTAAACTTGTCTTAAAATTGGAGCCATTTTTTTTGAAATAGTTCCCATTACTAATAACATATCTGCCTGACGAGGAGAGAAACTCACACGTTCAGAACCAAATCGTGCTAAATCGTAATGTGAAGCCATTGTTGCCATAAACTCAATTCCGCAGCAAGATGTTGCAAAAGGTAAAGGCCAAAGAGAATTCGCGCGTGCCAAACCAACAACGTCATTTAGTTTTGTAGCGAAGAAACCTTCTCCTACAACTCCTTCCGGTGGCGCAACCATATTTACATTTGAATCGCTCATTTTTATTTTAGATTTCTGATTTTAGATTTTAGATTTGTTGAAATCGTAAAAAGTAAAATCAATTTTTTAAATCAGTATTAAATTTCAATTGAGTTTAAATTTTAAATTTTAATTCAAGACATAATCTAAAATCAGAAATCTAAAATCTAAAATCTTTTTTATTCCCACTCTAATGCTTTCTTTTTGATGATGTAGAAAAAACCAACTAAAAGTAAAGCCATAAAAACGACCATTTTGAGCATTCCTTCTATACCAAGATCTTTAAAGTTTACTGCCCACGGATAAAGGAAAATTACCTCTACGTCAAACAATACGAACAAAATCGCTACCAGAAAATATTTTACAGAAAAAGGAATACGGGCATTACCAACAGATTCGATACCGCACTCGAAGTTTTTATCTTTAACTTCAGAGGTTCTTTTTGGGCCTAATTTTCCAGAAATAATGATTGTTCCTACCACAAAACCAACAGCCAGAACGAACTGCATTAAGATAGGAATGTAACTGTATTGATCAGATTGCATAAGCTTAGCTTTTTTACTTAAAGAATAAGCCACAAAGATAACTTTCAACTATGTAAATCACAAACTAAAGGGAGATATAAGTACCCCATGAAAGCGCGTTTATATGTAATTTTTATTGATTATAAATAACACGTGCTTTTTTTAATATTTTTTTAAGAAATGGACAAAAAAAAACGTCCCGATGTACATCGAGACGTTTTTAAAACCATTCAGAGGCAAAAAAAATAAATTGCTATATTTTTCTTAGATTACTGCTACTTTAGCAGCAACTTTCCCTTTTCTTCCTTCTTCTTCTTCATAGCTTACACGGTCACCTTCGCGTAATTCTTCCGCGTTAATTCCTGAAGCGTGAACGAAGATGTCCTTTCCTGTTTCTTCGTCTGTAATGAATCCATAACCTTTAGATTCATTGAAAAATTTTACTGTACCTGTACGCATTGTAATTGTAATAATAATTTATAATAAAGCAAATGTAATATATAAATTCATACAAAAGACATCTACCTGTTAATTTTTTGTAAAAATTATTGATTTCCAGTGTTTTTACGTAGTTTATTGCATCAAATTATATATGAAATACCATAATTTGAGAATCATTAATTGTAAGAATATCAAAAAGATGAACTTGTAGGAATTTAATATTTGAATAAGTGTAAATCGGCCCATTATTTTTTGTGACTTTACTGCATAAAAAAACAGCTGAATTTTCAGCTGTTTTTAAATATTTAAATTTCTATTAATTATATAGAATCAATTTTAATGTGTAATTCTTTCAATTGAGATTCATCAATTGTTGATGGAGCATCAATCATAACATCGCGTCCTGAATTGTTTTTTGGGAAAGCAATAAAATCTCTAATAGTTTCCTGACCGCCTAAAATGGCAACCAATCTATCTAAACCAAAAGCTAAACCACCGTGAGGAGGCGCTCCAAATTGAAATGCATCCATTAAGAAACCAAACTGCGCTTTTGCCTCTTCTTCAGTAAATCCTAAATATTTAAACATTAACTGCTGCGTCGCTTTATCGTGAATACGAATAGAACCACCGCCAATTTCGTTTCCGTTTAAAACCATATCGTAAGCATTGGCACGAACTTTTCCCGGTTCTGTTTCCAATAAAGCCATATCTTCTGGTTTTGGAGATGTAAACGGGTGGTGCATTGCGTGATAACGACCGCTTTCTTCGTCAAGTTCCAATAATGGGAAATCTACAACCCATAACGGTGCAAATTCTTCAGGATTACGCAATCCTAAACGAGTTGCCAATTCCATACGAAGTGCAGAAAGCTGCGCACGTGTTTTGTTTGCAGGTCCAGAAAGTACAAAAATCATATCTCCAGAATTTGCTTCTGTAGCTTTTGCCCAGTTTGCTAAATCATCATTATCGTAGAATTTATCTACAGATGATTTGAAAGTTCCATCTTCATTGCATTTTACATAAACCATTCCAGACGCTCCAACTTGCGGACGTTTTACCCAGTCAATTAATCCGTCAATTTCTTTACGGGTATAATTTCCTGCTCCCGGAACTGCAATCCCCACCACTAATTCAGCTGAATTGAAAACTGGGAATTCTTTATGCTGTGCAAATTCGTTCAACTCACCAAATTTCATCCCGAAACGAATGTCCGGTTTGTCATTTCCGTATGTTTTCATAGCATAGTCGTAAGTAATTCTTGGGAATTTATCTACTTCTATACCTTTAATTTCTTTTAATAAATGTCTTGTCAAACCTTCAAAAACATTCAAAATGTCTTCTTGTTCTACAAAAGCCATTTCGCAGTCAATTTGTGTAAACTCCGGCTGACGGTCTGCACGTAAATCTTCATCACGGAAACATTTCACAATTTGGAAATATTTATCCATTCCACCCACCATCAAAAGTTGTTTGAAAGTCTGCGGAGATTGTGGCAATGCATAAAACTGACCTTCGTTCATACGGCTAGGTACAACGAAATCTCTAGCTCCTTCTGGAGTTGATTTAATTAAATAAGGTGTTTCAACTTCGCAGAAATCTAAATCAGATAGATATTTACGAACTTCCATTGCTACTTTATGACGGAACAATAAGCTGTTTTTTACCGGATTTCTACGAATATCTAAATAACGGTATTTCATTCTGATATCTTCACCACCGTCAGTTTCATCTTCAATTGTGAAAGGAGGCGTTAAAGCAGCATTTAAAATCGTTAATTCAGAAACTAAAATTTCGATTTCACCAGTCGGAATGTTTTTGTTTTTAGCTTCACGCTCAATAACAGTTCCTTTTACCTGAATTACAAATTCACGACCAAGAGTTTTGGCTAATTCAAAAACGGTTTTATCGGTACGACTTTCGTCGAAAATAAGCTGTGTAATTCCATAACGGTCGCGTAAATCGACCCAATTCATAAATCCTTTATCACGTGATTTTTGAACCCAGCCCGCAAGTGTAACTTCGGTATTAATATTTGAAGCGTTTAATTCGCCGCAATTATGACTTCTATACATAATCTCAATTTTAGACTGCAAAAGTAAACACAAAATTCAAATTAATATAACAAAGTGTGCAACTAGATGATTATTAATTTAAAATATTTTGTTAATTCTGAAATTTTGAACTTGTAATTTCTTTAGATTTGATGTACTAAAAACAAACTTTAATACTATGAAGAAACTTCTTATTGCAGGTTTAGTGCTTTTCAGTGCTTTGAATATCAGTGCACAATCTAAAAAGTATGTAACTTTTGAAGCAAATATCGCCAACAGAAATACTGACATTATAAAGATTATTAATGAAGGCAGAGTAATCAAAACCATCTATGTCGATAAGAATGGTATTTTTAAAGATACTCTGGCCGTTGATGGAGGCAGAAGCCGATTATATGATGGTGTAGAATCGACAGAATTGTTTCTAAAAAACGGTTACGATATCAAACTGAAAATGGATGCCAAACAATTTGATGAATCTATTGTTTACACTGGTAAAGGAAGTGCCGAAAACAACATTTTAGCGCAGCGTATTTTAGCCGATGAAAAACTTTATGACAATAGTGTTGCTTCTCTAGACGATGCTGCTTTTAATAAGTTGGTCGATGCAAAAAAAGCCGGCGATGCTGCTCGTTTAAAAGATAAAAATCTAGATCCAGAATTTGTAAAAATTGAAACAGAAAATGGAGCTAACGCAATTGCAGAAATCTCTCAATATCGTAAGGAAGCTCAGGATATTGCAAAAATGAACAACAGACCTTCTCCAGGTTTTGATTATGAAAACCATAAAGGCGGTAAAACCAAACTTTCTGATTTAAAAGGAAAATATGTTTATATTGATCTATGGGCAACTTGGTGCGGACCTTGTAGAGGAGAAATTCCATATTTGCAAAAAGTGGAAGAAAAATATCATGGAAAAAATATTGAGTTCGTAAGTATTTCGATAGACACGCCAAAAGATCATGATAAATGGCAAAAGTTTGTAACCGATAAACAACTAGGAGGTATTCAGTTATTTTCTGATAATGAATGGAAATCAGAGTTTGTAACAAGTTATAATGTAACCGGAATTCCGAGATTCATTTTAATTGATCCAAAAGGTAATGTTGTCGATGCAAATGCATCAAGACCCTCTTCTCCAGACCTTGAAAAGCAGTTAGACTCATTATTGAACTAATTTATGCATTAAATTTATAACGTTATCGTAGTTTTGGTTTTTTGCTAAAACACCAGTAAAACCAATGCCTCGGCGTTGGTTTTTTTGTTTTTGGGAAATTTCCAATGTTAAGTTTTTATTCAGTGTTACCAAATTGTTAAGTAAAAGTTTTTTTAATGTAAACATTTGATTATATTTGGTAATGATTTCTTAACATTAATACCTAAAGATATGAAAAAGAGTGTAATTTTAGCAGCGTTGTTGTTCTCTGGAATATTAGCTGCACAAGAAGCAAATCCTGAATTAGAAGCTGTTGGAAACTCAGTAAAAGCTACTTATTATTATGATAATGGCAGAATACAGCAAGAAGGCTTCTTTAAGGATGGTAAATTAGATGGTGTTTGGGTATCTTATGACGAAAGAGGAAATAAAAAAGCCATTGGAGAATACACAGACGGAGTTAAAACTGGAAAATGGATTTACTTTACTGATAATAACAACTTAAGCGAAGTTGCTTATGTTGACAATAAAGTAGCCTCAGTTAAAAACTTACAGAAAAATGCTTTAGCAAATAGAAACTAATTAAGTTTCGACGATTTATAAAAAGACCGCTTTTAATAGGCGGTTTTTTTATGCCTGTTTTTTAGATTTTTTTCTTCTTCCAAACCAAATTATAAAACCGGTTACTGGTAAAGCAGAAGCCATTAAGCTTACCGTAAAAGCAATAATTTTTCCGGGTAAATCTAAAATTTGTCCGGTATGGATCCCGTAATTCATTTCGACAACCTGCAGGCCTAAACTTTTGGAATGATACGGATCACTTTGAATTAATTTTCCGTCTTGCGGATGAAAATAATAATTGCTTTGATGATCGTATCTTAAGGCATGAGGATATGCTCCGGTGTTGATGATATCGCCTTTTTGCTGCGGATATATAACAAAAAGCATTTCTGCTTTTGGCTGTAATTTCATGGTTTCAATAAACGCACGATCGACAGCTGTTATAGAATTCGAATCGAATTTTGTTGTGTCGATTACAGGCGCTTTTGTTTCGGCAACTTTATCTCCGCCAAAGTTGAATGTTTTGTAAATTCCATCGCCAACCCATTCGTAGGTAAATGTTAATCCGGTTATGGCAAGAATAAGCGCAATTAGTGCGATATAAAATCCGGAAGTATTGTGCCAGTCATAATTTACACGACGCCATCTTGCGGACCATTTTATAGTGAAACTTCTTTTAATGTCACTTTTTCGTTTTGGACACCATTGTATAATTCCCGAAATCAATAAAAGAATAAAAATTAGGGTTGAAACGCCAATAATATGTTTTCCAATATAATCTGGCAAAAGCAAATACAAATGAATATATTCGACAATAATGAAAAAATCGGTTTCTGGATTTTCAGTTTTTAAATATTCTCCTGTATAAGGATTAAAATAGAGATATAAATTTTCGGTATCAGAATATGTGAAAACAATTGCCGAACGATTTCTTCCATAATAAGAAACCATCGACTGTTTATTCTTCGGAAGAATTTCTTTTGCTTTTTCCTGTAAAACGGAAGGCATTAAAAATGGTTTGTTTTGAGGTTCAACCAAACGCCATTCTTTTCGGGTAATGTCTTTTATTTCGTCATGAAAACAGAATATACAACCCGTAATACAGACTATAAAAACAATAAGCCCGGAAATTAATCCGAGCCATTTATGTAGAAAACGTATTTGCGTTTTGAATCCCATTTTTTGATTAAAAGCGTAAAAGTAGACGCAAAATCAATAGAGGGCAAATAATTTATGCTAATTTTAAGCGATTGTTCAAAAAGTAAAAAAAGTCAGCCACGAATTTCACGAATTTCCACAAATTTAATTCGTGCAAATTCGTGAAATTCGTGGCGGAAAAATTTAAGCTTTTGTTTCTGCAACAACTTCTTTTTTAGGCTTTAAGTGATATGCCGTATAAAGTGATATTGAAGCTAAAGCAATCCAGAAAACATCAATAAAGAAAATCTGAATTTTGTGTTCCATAAACGAAGTCCAAAACCAATCTCCGGAAACAATTCCATTTGTTATTGGGATTAAAAATCCTAAAATACTTCCTGAAATTAAACAGAATTTATTCGTAAAATCATCATTCTTTTTAATAATAAAAAATACGGTTAATATAAGCCATCCGCCAAAATATAAACTGAATAAACTAGACTGACTTAACGGATAAAATATTTTTGAACCAATAAATGCCAAAGCGGTAATGGGGTACATACTCAAACAAATGGCCAGATAAATGCGAACAACAGCAGCGTTGAAACGTCTTTTCTTTTCGGGTAAATTATTCTTTTGTCTCGCTACTAACCAAATCATAACGCCAGAAATAATGACAAAACAGGTTATAATTCCCAAAATGAAACTGACGATTTTTAGTGCATATCCGCCGTAATCACCAAAATGAATTCTATATAAAACATTCTTTACAATATCAATATAACCATTTTGAGTAACAGGATTTTTGCGGGCAACTTCTTTTCCGTCAGCAATGCGGTACACTACTTTTCCAATTCCCGTAAATTTTTTATCGCTCAATAATTCACCCTCAACTAAAATGTGCATGTTGGCATCGCCATAATTTTGAATAAAAACTCGGGTAATTTCAAAATCAGACCAATTGCTTTTTGCTTTAGAAACAAGCTGATTGATGTTAAAAGGAGTTGCTAATTTTTTATTGTCAAATTTAAAATCAGGATCGTTGTATTCTAATTCTTTATATAATTTGTTCTCGTCGCCTTTATATAAAGCCATTACAGCGGGCGCGACGATTAAAAGTTTAATCATGAAAAATGCTCCGGTTACTGCATAAACAAATTGAAACGGAAGTCCGATCATTCCTAATGCGGTGTGCGCATCTGTCCACAATGTTTTTAATTTTTCCTTTGGACGGAAAACATAAAAATTAGAAACAATCTTTTTCCAATGCAGTAAAAGCCCAGTTATAATAGCAAATAAGAAAAATAAAGCTGTAAATCCCGAAAGATAATATCCAACCGGGTAAGGAATTTGCGCCAGGAAATGCAGACGATATAAAAACTCACCTAGAGAATAAGATTCTTCGTAAGTGTAGGATTTGAATTTTTTGTTGTCCAGATAAAAGAAAGTTCCTTCTTTTTGTTTGGCTGGAGCCAAAGTATCTTTGGTACCTTCCATATAAACGGCAACTCTGTTTTCTGTAGAAGGTTTAGATATGGTTATATTTCTTCCGTGTAAAACGTATTCTTTATCAAGATTTTTTAAAGCTTTATTGTAATCTAATTCAATTTCTTTTGTAATGGCGGTAGATTCACTTCTTTCCCAGTTGATGATTTCATCTCTAAAAAAAGAAAAAGATCCCGCAAAAAAGATCACAAAAAGTACAACACTAATTACAATTCCGCTAACGGTATGTGTATGAAAATAAATATTATAATGGCGGTTATTCATAAGGATTACGCAACGGGATTATAAGTTTGACCAAGGTAAATAAGAGCAGAAAAAACTAAAGTAAGAAGAAGGTAAATTCCCCAAATTTTTAATCCGCTTTTGGCTAGGAATGCCAAGACCATCAAAACAACCCAAAGTATAAATCCGCTAAAAGCCATTGTCATTAAAACCTCTGGGCGATTGAACCAGGAAGCTAAAGCTAAATGGAAAGTGACAGAAACAAAGTAACCGCCTAAAATTGCTGCGGTAATTTTGGCAAAACGAGGACAAAAGGCAGGAGTTAAATATTTTGAATTTGCTGGCATTGGTCAAAAAAAGTTTAATTGTAATAAAGTTCTAATAAAGCAACAAGAATCAGGATTGTTAAAAGTGCTTTACTGTTTACTTTTTTTAATGGTCTAAGAATGATAATTAAACTCCCAATTGCCATTAGCTGAATAAAAAACATTAAAGTTCCGCTTCCTAAAGACTGTGTAAAAAGCCAGATGGCATAAGCAGTTACAAGAAGTGCTAAACCAGTGATTTTGGTTTGTTTTGGATTTTTCTGCATCCATTTTTCAAAACCAAAATCATACGATAAAGAGGCTCTTTTTGAAGTGTAGTAAAGTGTATAAAAAGCTAAAAAAACGATAAGGCTTGCTATTGTTATCATGATTTTACAGATTGAATTAAATTATCGTCCAGTTAATAAGAGGATAATTTTAAAATTGTTTTTGATTCTGCAAATCTAAGTCATGAATGCCAACAATGCAAGTTATTTTTATTTATTCTAAATTAAATTTTAATAATAAAGTGATTTAATTCGGTACTATAAATAAAAAAACCTGTTCAAATTAATGAACAGGTTCTGTATATAATTGAAAATTATTTTGATTACAATTCTAAAGCACGTTTAGCATCGCCATTCATTAATAATTCTAATGGGTTTTCTAAAGCTTCTTTCACAGCAACTAAGAAACCAACAGACTCACGTCCGTCGATAATTCTGTGATCGTAAGAAAGTGCAACGTACATCATTGGGTGAATTTCAACTTTTCCGTTTACAGCAATTGGACGCTCAATAATGTTGTGCATTCCTAAAATTCCTGATTGAGGAGGGTTGATGATTGGAGTACTTAACATACTTCCAAAAACTCCACCGTTAGTGATTGTGAAAGTTCCACCTGTCATATCATCAACAGTAATTTGACCATCACGAGCTCTTAAAGCTAATCTTTTGATTTCAGCTTCAATTCCACGGAAAGTTAATAATTCTGCATTACGAACAACAGGAACCATTAATCCTTTTGGTCCAGAAACTGCGATTGAGATATCAGCAAAATCGTAAGCGATTTTGTAATCACCATCCATCATAGAGTTCACATCTGGATACAATTGTAAAGCTCTTGTAACTGCTTTTGTAAAGAATGACATGAAACCTAAACCTAAACCACCATGTTTAGCTTTGAAAGCATCTTTGTATTCATTACGAATTTGGTTAATTGGCGTCATGTTTACTTCATTGAAAGTAGTAAGCATAGCTGTTTCATTTTTAGCCGAAACTAGTCTTTCTGCTACTTTACGACGTAACATAGATAATTTTGTACGCTCAGTTCCACGGCTTCCACCAGTTGGAGTTCCCATTGATGGTACTGCATTTACAGCATCATCTTTAGTGATTCTTCCACCTTTACCAGTTCCTGAAACTGTAGCTGGAGCAATATTTTTTTCGTCTAATATTTTTCTTGCTGCAGGAGATGGAGTTCCAGCTGCATAACTTGTAGCTGCCGGAGCTGCTTTTGGAGCCTCAGCTTTTACTTCTGCCTTTGGAGCTTCAGCTTTCGGTGCTTCCGCTTTAGGAGCCTCAGCCGCTGGAGCTGCTGCGTCACCTGCCGGTTTTGCTGCATCAGTATCAATTAAACAAACTACAGCGCCTACAGCTACTGTATCACCTTCTTCAGCTTTAAGTGTAATAACACCGCTCATTTCAGCAGGTAATTCAAGAGTAGCTTTATCTGAATCAACTTCAGCAATAGCCTGATCTTTTTCTACATAATCTCCGTCTTTTACTAACCAAGTTGCAATTTCAACTTCTTTTATTGATTCCCCTGGTGATGGGACTTTCATTTCTAAAATCATCTTTGTTTTTGTTTAAGGTTTTTATGGTTTAAAGTTTCATGTTGTTAAACCTGAAACTTTAAACTTGAAACATTTTCTTTTTATCTGAATAAATTTTTATCGAATACCATTCTAATTGCATCTGCGTGACGACGTTTTGCACGTGTGTAACTTCCAGATGCAGGAGCTGCGTATGCTTTTAATGAAGCTAATCTCCATTTTACAAGATCAAAGTTCATTAACATAAAGCTGTAAGCTCCCATGTTTTTAGGTTCTTCCTGAGCCCAAACATAATCATCAGCGTTTGGATATTGTGCGATAATTGCTTTTAACTGCTCAACAGGTAAAGGGAATAATTGTTCGATACGAACAACTGCAACGTCATTTCTTCCGTTATTTTCTCTTTCTGCAACGATGTCATAGTAGAATTTACCAGTAACAAAAACTAATGTTTTTACTTTCTTTTTATCTACTGTATTGTCATCAATTGTTTCCTGGAAACTTCCGTTTGCTAACTCATCAACTGTTGATACGCATCTTGGATCACGTAATAAACTTTTTGGAGAGAAAACCACTAGAGGTTTACGGAAATTAGTTTTCATCTGTCTTCTTAACAAGTGGAAGAAGTTGGCTGGCGTTGTACAATCAGCAACATACATATTTTGTCTTGCACAAAGTTGTAAATAACGCTCCATTCTTGCAGAAGAGTGTTCTGCACCTTGTCCTTCATATCCGTGAGGTAATAATAAAACAATACCGTTTTGGTTGTTCCATTTATCTTCTCCACATGAAATATATTGGTCAATCATAATTTGAGCTCCATTTGAGAAATCTCCAAATTGTGCTTCCCAAATTGTCAATGCATTTGGATTTGCTAATGCATATCCATAATCAAAACCAAGAACTCCGTATTCAGATAAAAGTGAATTGAATACGCCGAATTTTCCTTTTTTGTTTTCGATTCCGTCTAATAGAATTACTTCTTCTTCAGAATCTTCTACTTTAACTACCGCGTGACGGTGAGAGAATGTACCACGCTCTACGTCCTGACCAGAAATACGAACGTCAAATCCTTCTGTTAAAAGCGAACCGTAAGCCAGAGCTTCTGCAGTTCCCCAATCAAGAGTGTTATTGTCGTATCCTGTTTTTCTATCTGTAACAATTTTAGTTATTTTACTGATGAATTTTTTATCAGCTGGTAAAGTTGAGATTGTATTGATGATAGAATCCAATCCTTTTTTATCAAAAGTAGTATCTACTTTTTGAAGCATTTGCGTATCAGTTACCTGAACAAATCCGTCCCATTCGTTTTTCATGAATGGAGTTATGATTGTTAAATCTTTTTTACGGGAAGCTTCTAAATTTTCCTCTAAAGCAGATTTGTATTCTTTTTCTAAAGCATTTACATAAGATGCATCGATTACGCCGTCAGACAATAATTTTTCAGCATAAATATCTCTTGGATTTTTATGTTTTGCGATGATTTTATATAAAACCGGCTGTGTGAAACGAGGTTCGTCACCTTCGTTATGACCGTATTTTCTGTATCCTAATAAGTCGATAAATACGTCACGTCCAAACTGCATTCTGTAATCTAATGCAAAAGATACTGCGTGTACAACAGCTTCAGCATCATCAGCATTAACGTGTAAAACTGGTGAAAGTGTTACTTTAGCAACGTCAGTACAATAAGTAGAAGAACGAGCATCTAAATAGTTAGTTGTAAAACCAACCTGATTGTTAATTACGATATGAATTGTTCCTCCAGTTTTGTAGCCGTCAAGCTGCGCCATCTGAATGATTTCATACAAAATACCCTGACCTGCAATTGCAGCATCTCCGTGTACCGCGATTGGCAATACTTTAGAGAAATCTTCTGGGAAATATTTATCTTGTTTTGCTCTTGTAATACCTTCAATTACAGCTCCAACAGTTTCTAAGTGAGAAGGGTTTGGTGCTAAATTGATGTTAATGCTTTTTCCAGATCTTGTTTTTTTGTCGGCAGTAAGACCTAAGTGGTATTTTACGTCACCATCAAAATATTCCTGATCGTAATCTTTACCGTCAAACTCACCAAAAATATCCTGAGTAGATTTATTAAAGATGTTTGCCAAAACGTTCAAACGACCACGGTGAGCCATTCCCATTACGAATTGTTCAACACCTTTTTCGGCAGCTTGCTCGATCAAAGCATCTAAAGCTGGAATAATAGATTCTCCACCTTCTAGTGAAAAACGTTTTTGTCCAACATATTTAGTGTGAAGGAAGTTCTCGAAAGAAACAGCTTCGTTTAATTTATTTAAGATTGTTTTCTTTTCTTCTGTAGAGAAATTAGGTTGGTTTACATTAACCGCCAGTTTTTCCTGAATCCATTTTACAACGCCAGGATTTCTGATGTACATATATTCAATACCAATATGCTGGCAGTAAATAGCTTTAAGACGATTTACGATAGCCTCTAATGAAGAAGGTGGAATTCCGATTGTTTGTGCAGCATCAAAAACAGTTGAAAGGTCAGCTGCTGATAATCCGAAATTCTCAATATCTAAAGTAGGAGAAGAAGTTCTACGATCACGAACAGGGTTTGTTTTTGTAAACAAGTGTCCGCGCGTACGGTATCCATCAATTAATTTTAAAACATTAAATTCTTTTTGCAGTTTGTCTGAAACCTGACTGTAATCTGTGTTTGGGCTAGTCACATACTCAACAATCGTCTGCACTGGATTTTCGTCATTATAAGTCGTTTGTCCAAAGTCAAAACCTTGAAAGAAACTTCTCCAGCTAGGCTCAACGCTGTCTGGGTTAACTAAATATTGATCGTATAATTGTGCAAAGAACTCGGTATGCGCTGCATTTAAAAATGAAAACCTATCCATAATATTAGTGAATATACTTTTTGTTAAATAGAAAGGCAAAAGTACAACAATCGACTTTATTTAAACCTTTTTTTTACGTACTTTTACGTAAAAATTTGTTAAAATAAACGTTAACTATGACGAAAAAACATTTTTCAATCGATTGCAGATCTTTTTTTGTGATTTTGACAGTCTTATTCTCATGTTACGCAAATGCGCAGCAAACGTATGTTATTGATAACAAAAACCATTTCTGGGATAAAGTGCAGTTTGGAGGCGGACTTGGTTTAGGAATTGGTTCCGGTTATACCGATATTTCTGTAATGCCAAGTGCCATTTACAATGTTAACGAAATTGTTTCCTTTGGTCTTGGTTTACAATTTGGTTACTTATCTTCAAAAAACTATTATGAATCGTATGTTTATGGCGGAAGTTTAATTACGCTTGTAAACCCAATTCCGGAAGTTCAATTATCTGCCGAATTAGAGCAAGTAAGAGTGGATACAAGATATGAAGCCACCATCAACAGACCTGCTTTTTCTGATAGTTATTGGAATACCGCTTTATATCTTGGAGCTGGTTACAGAACCGGAAATGTGACAATCGGTGCACGATACGACGTGTTATATGATCCAGATAAAAGTCTTTACGGATCTGGATTTATGCCTTTTGTGAGAGTGTATTTTTAGAAGTTGCTAAGGTTCTAAGATGCTAAGATTCTAAGTTTTTTTTTAAGTAAAATAAATATGTTTATTCCAATCATAATGATTTCAAGTTTACTATTTCTGCTAATTTTTGGCACGAAATCTTTAAACAAAACTCGAGAACAGCAATATGAATTTTTAATTGAAAACATTAGAGGTGAAGTAGATTTCTATTGTGAGCAGGTTAGAACTTTTAATTTTACAATAGGATTAAGAAATACTAATTTCTTATTTAATCACTGTGATTTATATGTAACAAAAAATGCAATTATAATATTGGGATTTAAGAAAGATAGCTTTTTTAAGCAACTTTCTTTTCCGATAATTTTAACTCGTGATATTGATTATTTTCTAAATAAATTTCCTTTTGCTTATGTTAAAAAGCCAGACAGAATTAATTTTAACAATGATATGGTAAAAATTAATTTTGGTGAAAAAGGAATTACCAAAACGGATGTAGTTCTTAAATTAAAATCGTTAGATGAGAATGAAAGAAATAAAATTAAAGAGTTGGCAATAAACAACAACTGGAATATAAATTCTATTTAAAAAAAAGCTTTCGTGATCAAAAAAAATCTCAGAACCTTAGTATCTCAGCAGCTTAGAACCTCTATTTATAGTGATTACGAAACCACACTTTCTGCCATTCTCTTTTTAAAATTAGAAAGGCAACTTGTTCAGCTAAAATTACCAAATCAGAACCATCGAGTTTTTTGATTTCGATTTCAGAAACATCGATAATATAAAGCAGATTCAGATATTCAGCAAATTTGTACTGAATCATTCGGTAGATTTTTTCGTGAAGCTGAATTTTTAATTCTTCGGGAGAAATACTAAGCGGAAAATCAATTCCTTCATTCGCCAAATTAAAATCTTTATTAATCTGCTCAATCAGACTTAAATATAAATTTTCTCTTTCGGCATCAGCCAATAAAAAATCGGTATTTTCAGGAATTGGAAACATTGATGCTCTTTAAGAATTGAGGCAAAGTTAAAACTAAAAAATCATTTAACCGTTGATTCTCTTTCAATGATTCTAGTTGGAAGTTCTATAATTTGATGCGTTACCGGTTTGTGTTCTTTTATGTCGGCAATTTCATCAATTAAAATCGAAACCGCAGTATGTCCCATTTCAAATCCAGGCTGATCAATTGTGGTTAATTTAGGCGAAATTACCGTACTCATAAACCAATTACTAAAGCCAAAAACCGCTACCTGATCTGGCGTTTTTATTCCTGCTTCATTAAAATATTTTATGATTCCGATAGCGACCAAATCTGTAATCGCAAAAATAGCGTCGATATCCGGATGTTCGTTCATGATTTTTTGGGCATTTTCGTAACCATCTTCAAAATCAGTATTATTGTCGCAAACGTAAACCAATTTCGAATCGTATTCAATTCCGTGAGCTTCGAGCGCGCGTTTATAACCTAAAAAACGATCAATAGAATTTTGAGGGACATAAGAACCTCTAAAATGAGCGATTTTTTTATAGCCTTTATTTATAAGATACGTAACGGCATCATAAGCTGCTTTGGCATCATTAATAACCACTTTAGAACATTCTACTCTTTTGGCAATTTTATCAAATAAAACAACCGGTGTATTTTTTCGGATGGCTTCATTAATATGAGAGAAATCATCTGTTTCGTTTGAAAGTGACATTAAAACGCCGTCAACCCGCTTTTGAATTAATAAAGCAAGTTGTTTTTTCTCCATTTCATATTTTTCGTTTGATTGCAGAATGATAACCAAATAACCTCTTTTTTCAGCCTCTTCTAAAATGCCGTTTAAAACGCTCGAAAAAAAGTGATGAACCGTTGCGGGAATAATGACACCAATGGTTTTGGTTTCGTTGGTTCTTAAATTAACCGCTACAGAATTAGGCATATAGTTCATCGTTTCGGCCATTTCGATAACTTTGGCGCGCGTCGATTTGCTAATGTCTGTATATCCTTTTAATGCCTTTGAAACCGTTGTGACTGATATTCCTAAGGCCGAGGCTATATCTATTAATTTTGTATCATTCATGAAATAAATGTACTAAAAAATAAACTTCATTGATAAAAAATATATTTCCGAAAACGTTTTAGGTGATTTCGAAAACGTTTTCGATTTAGAATTGCTAAATTGTGTTTAATTAGTGTTTTAAGTTTACAGTATAAATGAAAAATTTACTAACTAAACCAAAAAAATCATGAAACAGAAACACTCTTATTTAGGTATATTATTTTTGATAATATGCTTAATTACTGTTCCAAATAATTTATTTGCTCAGGCAAAAAATACGGTGTCTGGAAAAGTATTAGACGAAACCGGACAATCTATTCCGGGAGCAAATGTATCTTTAAAAGACACGGGAAAAAATACGATAACAGATGAAAATGGACGTTATGTTTTTACTGATGTTATTGCCGGAAATTATGTTGTAGAAGCAACAAATGTGGGTTACAAAACATACAGTAAAGAAATTTCGGTAAAAGAAGGAGAATCTGTAGTGGCAGATTTACTTTTAGAAACGGAATCTCAAAGTTTAAAAGAAGTAGTAGTAACAGGTTCATCTGCCCCAAGATCGAAACTAGAATCAAGCGTTGCCATTACCACAATGGGAGCCAAAGCAATCGAAGACAGAGCGCCATCAAGTACGGCGGCTTTATTGCAGACAATTCCGGGATTTGTGGTTGAAGCATCTGGAGGAGAAATTGGAAATAACCTTTTTGCAAGAGGTATTCCTTCTGCGGGAGCTTATGAATATGTGCAGATTCAGGAAGATGGCTTACCGGTTTTTGAAGATGGTGCGTTACAATTTGCAAACGCCGATACTTTTTACAGATTGGACGAAACAGTAAGCAAAATGGAAGCTGTTCGTGGAGGTTCTGCCTCAATTTTTGCCAACAATGCACCTGGGGGAATCATCAACTTTATTTCTAAAACAGGTCAAAATGATTTTCAGGGAAGAGCAAAATTCACGACTTCAGATTACGGAATGTTCAGAACAGATCTTAATTTATCTGGTGCTTTGATTCAGGATAAATTGTTTTTTAATGTCGGCGGATTTTACAGAGCTGATAATGGAGTAAGAAATACTGGCTTTACAGCTAATAAAGGAGGACAAATCAAAGGAAATATTACTTATAAATTTGATGACAACGATTATTTAAGAGTTAACTTCAAACATCTTGACGACAGAAACACATTTTATTTACCAATTCCTTTAAAAAGCAATAACGGAAAAATTGAAGGTATCGACGGATTTAATCCAAATTACGGAACGTTGACTTCAGTAAATTTCAGTCATTTAAATGTACCTCAATATGGAGGCGGAACTTTTAGCGCAGATTTAGAAGATGGTTCCCACCCTGTAATCAACTCAATTGGAGCTGAATTCAAAAAGAAAATTTCAGATAAGGTTACTTTTAAAAATGCATTCAAACAAACGAGCATCGATTTAAATTACAATGCTATTTTCCCTAATGGCGGACCTTGGACACAAGATGCTTATGCAACAAGCGTTCAAAATACAACGGCTAGTAATTTGACATATAGCTATGTAGATAACGGAGCTACTCTTGATCCAAATGCTTTAATCATGAGAGCTGACCTTTGGCATATTGAAAAGAAAATGAACAACTTTGCGAATAATTTCTCTTTTTCTTTTGATTTAGATCCTGTGAAATTAACGGCTGGTTACTACTATTCTAATTGGAAATCAAATCAATACTGGAACTGGAATTCGTATTTAGTAGGCGTTTCAGACAATCCAAGATTATTAAACGTAAAAGATAATACAACCGGAGTTGATCATACCTGGAATGGTGTTGAAAGAATTACTTGGTTAGAAAGAGATGCGCAGACAAAAGGACTTTTGAATGATATTTATGCTGACGCAGAAATTAAAGCTACAGATAATTTGACCTTCAATGCAGGTTTAAGATACAACAAAGACAAATATTCCGGATACAGAGACAATGCTAGATTTTTCTCTGAAGACTTAGGAATTTTAGACAACAATACGGCCGATGATGCAGTAACAACTGTAAAAGGAAATCCGTACACCTATTGGAGATATGATGTTAGCGAATGGTCGTATACTGCCGCTGGAAACTACAAATTCAACGACAATATGGCTTCATACGTTCGTTACAGCCACGGATTTAGATCTCCAATTGAAGAATCATTTTATGATAATGCAGCAGATTTAAGTAAATTAGAAAATACAGAAGTAAATCAGTTTGAATTGGGTTATAAATATTCAAGTTCTTTCTTCTCTGTAAATGCGAATTTATTTCACATGAATTTGAAAAACGTTGCTTTTACGGATATTTTATCTGATGGATCTTCAGAAAATAAATTTGCCGACGTAAACAACATTGGTCTTGAAGTAGAAACCAATGCAAGATATGAATTCGTAAAACTGAACTTTACATTCACAGTTCAAAAACCAGAGTACGATAACTTTACAGGAACAAATGCCGACGGTTCGACTTTTGATTTTAACGGAAATACAGCAAGAAGAATTCCTAAATTTTTCTGTAACTTAAGACCAGAAGTTGATATTACAAAAGATTTTACGGCTTACGTTCAGTTTTCGTATTACGATAAAAAATTCACGAATCAGGATAACAAACAAGTTTTACCGGCTTATAAAGAAGTTGGAGCAGGTTTAAATTACACGTACAAGAATCTTCGTTTTGCAGTCGATGCTTCGAATTTATTCAACGAAATTGGTTTAACAGAAGGAGATCCAAGACAAACAACATCTGCAGCAAGCGATGTGTTCATGGCAAGACCTATTTTAGGACGCGCCTTCAGATTTTCTGTAGCCGTTAATTTCTAAATCTAATATACGCAAAGTTACTGTAGAGGCGCACAGCAGTGCGTCTCCATACAGTAACCACAACGAATGAATAAATGTAGTTTGTAAAAAATATTAAACACATAGAAACATAGATTTTTATTGCTAAAAAAAGAGCAAAAAAGAAACTAGTTTCCACACATAGTTATCTATGTGAATTAATGCAAGTGAAACGCCTTTTGAGTTCAATCTAAGCTATGTTTCTATGTGTTAAATTTAATACACGTACAGTTACTGTAGAGGCGCACAGCTGTGCGTCTCCGCACAGTAACCACACAGCATAAAAAAAACAGGAAATGAAAAACATAGGAATTAAAATCTCACTTTACCTCAATTATTTTGTCTTCGCTATTTTATTAAACAGTGTAGGAATTGTGATTTTAAAATCGCAGAAAAATTACGGAGTCGATGAAGTTCAGGCGAGTATTTTAGAGGCTTTTAAAGACATGCCAATTGCTATTGTATCCTTTTTTATAGCCTCTTTTTTGCCCCGAATAGGCTATAGAAAAGCGATGTTAATAGGATTGGGTTTGGTGACTTTAGCCTGTATTTCTATGTATTTTGGAAACTCATTTGATAATGCTAAAATCCTTTTTGCAACTGTTGGAGTTTCATTTGCGCTGATAAAAGTTTCCGTTTATTCGTTAATAGGAACCGTAACCGAAACCAAAAAAGAACACAACGCTTTAATGAGCAGTATTGAAGGTTTTTTTATGGTAGGAATTGCGCTGGCTTATTTTTTATTTCCGGCGTTTAATAACGAAAACGATCCTAATTCATGGTTAAATGTATATTGGTTATTAGCGGGATTATCGTTTGTTTCCTTTCTGTTTTTACTTTTTATAAAATTTGAAGAAGCCGAAGTTTCGGCAGGAGTAAACCTAAAAGATGATTTTTTGCAGATGTTCAAATTAATGGCAAAACTGCTGACTGTTATTTTTGTGATCAGCGTGTTTTTATTTGTAATGATTGAACAGGGAATACTTTCGTGGCTGCCCACATTCAATACAAAAGTGCTTCATCTGCCAGAAAATATTAGTATTATGATGGCCAGTATTCTGGCAATTTCACTAGCAATAGGAAGATTGATTGCAGGAATCGTGACCAAAAAAGTAAATTGGATTTGGGTTTTAAGCGTCTGTATTATTTCAGCCATGTTAATTGTTGTTTTTGTACTTCCAAAAACAGTTGGGCTAGAAGTAAAAAATATAAATACACTTTCAGATATTCCATTAATTGGATTTGCATTTCCTTTAATAGGTTTATTTATTGCACCTATTTATCCGTTATTAAATTCGATTGTATTAAGTGCTTTACCAAAGAATTTACAAAGTTCCATGACCGGATTAATCGTGATTTTTTCTGCTCTAGGCGGCACTTTAGGGTCCAGAATAACAGGCTGGTTGTTTAAAAACGAAGGGCCGGAAAAAGCTTTTTATTTTACATTAATCCCAATGACTTTATTACTGATCTCATTTTTTATTCTTAAAAAAATAACTGCAAAAGATGAAATTTAAATTACATATAACCCAAACCATCGAAAAATTATTGGCTCAGGAAGATACTGATGGCGATAAAAAAATTACGATTGATGATAACGGTCCAAAGAAATTTTTGCTGTACGATCTAGATGGAAATCCCGCAGATATTAAAGGAACTTATCAGCTTTCGAATTTATTGCAGGAATTGGCTTTGGCTAAAAAAAACAATACTGAATTTGCAGTAATCGATTTAAATGAAATTACCGAAGATCCTGTAAAACGTATTTCAAGAAAAATAAAAAACTTGTACTGGAAAGGCCTTACCAGAACAATTGACGCAACTGGAGTAAAGAAAATTCTGGAAGACGATAAAATCGAAAACGAATTTGCCTATTTATATGTGCCATTTGGCGACGAAATTGTTTTTGATTATTTCAAGAAATTAGAAGCCACAACTCCAAAATTAAAAGTGGTGCAATTGCCTAAAAATATTACTCCGGAATATGTTTTATCGCTAAATAAAAAACCGGGAATTCTGGCTTTGGCACTTCAAATAAAAAACAATGAAATTTCGGGCGTTCCGTTTGTGGTTCCCGGCGGAAGATTCAACGAAATGTACGGTTGGGACAGTTATTTTATTGCCAAAGGACTTTTGATCGATGATAAAATTGATCTTGCTTTGGGCATTGCAGAAAACTTCAAATATCAAATAGATCATTACGGAAAAATTTTAAACGCCAATCGCAGTTATTATTTAACCCGCACACAACCGCCGCTTTATACATCGCTTATTATGGATGTTTTAGAAAAGTCAAATCCTGATATTTTTTGGATTGAAAGACATTTAAAAACCGCCATAAAAGAATATTTAACGGTTTGGATGGAAGAAGGAAAAAGGCTTACAGCAAATGGTTTAAACCGCTATAAAGCAGAAGGAATCGGACTTCCATTTGAAGTTGAAGAAGGGCATTTTGATGATATTCTGGAACAATATGCGCCAAAATATAATCTATCAACCCGTGAATTCGAAAAGAAATATCTCGAAAGAGAAATCGTCGATCCTGAACTCGATAAATATTTTACACATGATAGAAGCATGCGCGAAAGCGGACACGATACGACACATCGATTGGTTGGAGTCTGCGCTAATTTAAATACGGTTGCAATTAATAGTTTGCTTTATAAATACGAAACTGATATTGCTTTTTTGATTCAAAAATATTTTAAAAACGAATTTCAATATTTTGAAGATAAATCTTTTTCGAGCGATTATTGGATTTTAAAAGCATCTGAAAGAAGAGAAAAAATAAACAAATTGTTATGGAATCCTGAAAACGGAATTTATTTCGATTATGATTTTGTAAACGAAAAACAGCATGTTTTTGACGCCGCGACCACTTTTTATCCGCTTTGGGCAAAAATAAGCACACAAGAACAAGCCGATATTTTGGTTAAAAAAACACTTCCAAAGTTTAAAATGAAAGGCGGAATTGCCGGAAGTACGAAGGAATCTATCGCAGGTTTTGATGATAATTCGCCAACAAGACAATGGGATTATCCGTTTGGCTGGGCACCGCATCAAATGCTTTTGTGGGAAGGTTTATTAAATTATAATTTCAATGAAGAAGCACAGGAAATGGTTTATCGCTGGCTGTGGCTGATTACCAGAAACGCGGTTGATTATAACGGAACGATTCCGGAAAAGTTTGATTTATCCATAAGTTCCCATAAAATTTTCGCCGAATACGGAAACGTAGGAACTGAATTTAATTACATAACCGAAGAAGGTTTTGGATGGATGAACGCTTCGTATCAATTTGGTTTAACCATTTTAGAAGATGATTTAAAACAAAAACTATCAGATTTGGTTGATCCTGATGATTTGTTTTCATAAGCCTTCTCCTGAAGCCTCGGGATCGCTCAGGATGACAAATGTTATTATAGAACTAATTGTCAGGCTGAGCGAAGTCGAAGCCCTTTAGATACCGAAAATAAAAAGACAAACCCGACAGGTTTTTAAAACCTGTCGGGTTTACTATATGTAGTTTTTCGCCACGAATTACACGAATTTTCACTAATTTAATTATGATGAATAATTCGTGGAAATTAGTGTAATTCGTGGCAAAGAAAAAAAATCTATATAATCCGTTTATCCCGATAGCTATCGGGAGTGGCAAATAAAAAAATTAAACCTTTCTTCCCATTAAATTCTCGCCAAAAGTTCTCAAAATATCTTTCTTCTCAGCGTTAATGTCCATTTTATCTAAAGTATCAAAAGCCTTAAAAGTATACATTTCAATCGCTTCCTGAGTTGCTTTTGAAGCTCCTGATTCATTAAAAATAGCTTTTGCAGTTTCTATTTTTTCTGAATTATCTTCTAATTGTAAGCTGAATAATTTTTGTAATTCCGAAGCTTTTTCAGGAGAAGAAAATTCCAAAGCTTTTAAATATAAATAGGTTTTTTTGTTTTCGATAATATCGCCGCCGACTTGTTTTCCAAAAGTTTCCGGGTCACCAAAAGCATCTAAATAATCATCCTGAAGCTGAAATGCCAATCCCAGATTTAATCCAAAATCATAAATGGCATCACTTTCTTTTTCTGAAGTTTTAGCCACAATTGCACCCATTTTCATGGCAGCCGCAACCAAAACAGCAGTTTTATATTCGATCATTTTTAGATATTCAGGAATCGTAACATCTTTGCGTGTTTCAAAATCAACGTCCCATTGCTGTCCTTCGCAAACTTCAAGAGCTGTTTTACTAAAAAGCTTTGCTAAATCTCTAAAAACTGCCGGCTCGTATTGTTCAAAATATTGATATGCCAAAATCAACATTGTGTCTCCAGAAAGAATTCCCGTATTTAAATTCCATTTTTCATGAACCGTAACTTGTCCTCTTCGCAAAGGCGCATCATCCATAATATCATCATGAACAAGCGAAAAATTATGGAAAACTTCAACCGCCATTGCGGCCGGAAGCGCCACTTTATAATCAGTATTAAAGACTTCTGCGGCCATTAAAGTAAGTACCGGACGCATGCGTTTTCCGCCAAGTCCTAAAATGTATTCAATAGGTTCGTAAAGATTTTTAGGTTCTTTATGTATGTCTTGTTTTTCTAAATATTCAATAAAAAAATCCTGGTACTGACTTATATCGTGCATAAAATGAAATTCTGATTTATGAGCCCCAAAGATACGATTCATAATGAATTATTTCTTTCTTAAAATTAAAAGAAAGTTTCCACTTAAAATTGCCATTAAAGCAACTAAATCTCAAGAAGTTAAAATTATTTTGAAAAAAACGTGGAAACTTTTTTGGTGTTTAGAGTTTCCTGTATATATTTGCACCGTGAAATGGAAACTCAAAACACTGTAAAAGTTTCCGCAAACAATTTGAGTAATTTATAAACTCAATAAAATCAGATACTTATGAAAACAACATGGACCTTAGATTCAACACAATCAGATGTTTTAATTAAAATGAGACATTCGATAATCGCTTATTTAGGAGGAACAACAAATAAATTTGGCGGTTATGTGAATATTGATGACAATGAAATTGAAGATGCGTCGGTTGAATTCTCACTAGATATAAATAACAAAAATGAAAGTTTCCAGCAAATCGATACGTATTTACAGCTTCAGGATTTTTTTGATGTAGATGAGCATCCTATTATCAGCTTTAAATCAACTTCATTTCAAAAAGTAAATAATAACATCAATTTTTTCAAAGGCGATTTAACTATAAAAGATGTTACAAGAGTTGTAGAGCTTGATGCAGAATTTATTGGAGTGAATACCTATAACGGAGAAAGAAAAGTAGCTTTTGAAATTAAAGGAGATATTAAACGTCAGGATTTTGGTTTGGATTACAATTCTTATAACCATAACGGCGGTTTAGCTCTTGGAAAAGATATAAAACTAATCGCTAATCTGGAATTTAGTATATAAATCTTACATATTGAATAAATTAATGTAAAATTATTACAAAAATAGCGGAAACTATTTTTTAGATTTTAGTTTCCTGGTTATATTTGTGATACAATTGGAAAAATCAAAATGAAAGAGAAAATAATATCAAAAGCAAGCGAACTTTTTTTAAAGCTTGGTTTTAAAAGTGTTACGATGGATGATATTGCGGGTGAGATGTGTATTTCGAAAAAAACGATCTACAAATATTTCTGCAATAAAGAAGTTTTAATCGAAGAAAGTACTTCGACAGTTCACAGACAAGTTCACGAAATAATTGATGGTATTGTGGCTAAAAATTTCAACTCGATCCATGAGAATTTTGAAATTAGAGAAATGTTTCGTGATATGTTTAAAAACAATACAGACACGTCCCCAATTTATCAGTTAAAAAAACATTATCCGGAAATCTATCAAAATATATTGTCATACGAAATCGATCAGTGTACACAATATTTTAAAGAAAATATCCTAAAAGGAATCAAAGACGGATTATACCGTCCGGATTTAAATATCGATATCTATGTGAGGTTTTATTACACTTTAATTTTTCACATCAATGAAAATACGGTTTCAGAAAGAGAAGCACAGGAAATAGAATTAGAAGCATTAGAATATCACACCAGAGCAATGGCAACGGCAAAAGGTATAGCGGAATTAGAAAAACAACTTCAAAAAATTAAATCATAATCATCAATCTCTAAATAAATATTTAACTGCATATGAAACGATTAGTTCTTATATTTTTGTGCACAATTGGCCTGTCGGTCAACGCACAAGTAACAACCCTAACCTTAAAAGACGCCATAAACTACGCGCTTCAAAATAAAGCCGATGCTAAAAAGTCAAAACTGGAGGTTGAAAACAGCGAATACAAAATTCAGGAAGTGCGTTCAAGAGCATTACCTCAAATTAGTGCAAACGGAAACATAACATACAATCCGGTTATTCAGACAACAGTTATCGACGGAGCAGGATTTGGTGCGCCGGGAACAACAATCCAGGCAGCATTTGGTCAAAAATGGACATCAAATGCAGGTCTTTCATTAACTCAGGCAATCTTTGATCAATCTGTTTTTACAGGTTTAAGAGCTGCAAAATCAACACGTGAGTTTTATCAAATAAACGATCAGTTAACAGAAGAACAAGTTATCGAAAGAGTTGCAAATAACTACTATTCTGTTTATGTACAAAAAGAAAGACTGACTTTATTAGACAGCAATTTTGTAAACACAACAAAGGTTCGTGATATCGTAAAAGGCCAGTTTGATAACGGTTTAGCAAAAAAAATTGACTTAGATCGTATCGTTGTAAAAATGTCAAATATCGATACAGAACGTCAGCAGATTAAAAATCAAATTACTTTACAGGAAAATGCATTGAAGTTTTATATGGGAATGCCTATTGAAACTGTAATTGATATGCCAAAAGAAGAATTTGAAGTTGTTCCTGCTGCCTTAACAGAACAGCCAAATGTTGAAAACAGAACAGAATATCTGCTTTTGAAAAAACAAGAAGAGCTTTTAGTGTACAACAAAAAAGCAGTTGAAGCTGGATATTATCCTACACTTTCATTAACGGCTGGTTACAATTATATTGGTCAGGGACCTGAATTTCCTTGGTTTGCAAAACCTGAAAAAGGAGTTTATTGGTCAGATTACTCTGCAATTGGATTAAACTTACACGTGCCAATCTTTACAGGTTTTGGAACTCGTGCAAAAGTTAGACAGGCAGATGTTCAAATCAGATCACTTCAGGAAGATATCAAAGACACTAAACTTTCTCTTGATTTAGATTACAGAAATGCAATTGCTCAAATCGATAACAATCTTGTTACGATAGAGAATCAAAAAGAAAACATGCGTTTGGCAACTGAAATTTTAAGCAATACAAAAAACAATTACCTTCAGGGGTTAGCATCTTTAACGGATTTGTTAGATGCTGAAAATGCATCACTTGAAGCACAAAATAATTATACAAGAGCAGTTTTAAATTATAAAATTGCCGAAATATCTTTAATCAAATCAAAAGGCGAACTAAAATCTCTTATTAAATAACTAATTACAATGAAGAAAACTATTACAACAATCGTAATCATAATTGCAGCCCTGGGTGTAATTGGATATGTCTTAAATAATAATAAGAAAAAGAACAAGGCAAAAACTGATATCGTAGCAGAGAAAAATGCAGCAGTTTCAGTAAAAATATCTCCGGTAAAAACAGAAGAAGTTTCATTAGATTTCGTTGCAAACGGAAACTTTCAGCCAATTCAGGAGTTAACTTTCTCTGCAGAAAAATCTGGAAAAGTAATCAGCGTTTTAGCTAAAGAAGGGGACTACGTAAGAGTAGGACAGACATTATTAACTGTAAGAGGAGACGTTATTAATGTTAGTGCACAACAAGCTCAGGCAGCTTTTCAAAATGCAAAATCAGATTACAGCAGATACGAAAATGCATTTAAAACAGGCGGTGTTACAAAACAACAATTAGATCAGGCAAAATTAGCTTTGACAAATGCAGAGTCTAATTTAAAACAAGCTAACATCAATGTTGGAGATACTAAAGTAAAAGCGCCAATCAACGGTTTTATCAATAAAAAATACATTGAGCCGGGATCTATTTTAACAGGAATGCCAGCTACAGCTTTATTTGATATCGTAAACGTTTCTAAATTAAAATTAGTAGTTACAGTAAACGAAAATCAGGTTGCAAGCTTAAAAGTAGGAAACCATATTAATGTAACGGCTAGTGTTTATCCTGATAAAGATTTCTCTGGAAAAATTACTTTCATTGCTGCAAAAGCAGATGAGTCTTTAAATTTCCCGGTTGAAATTGAAATCACAAACAATGCAAACAACGACTTAAAAGCAGGTATGTACGGAACTGCAAACTTTGCATCAAACCAACAAAAACAAAACCTGATGGTTGTACCTAGAAATGCTTTCGTAGGAAGTGTGAACAGTAACGAAATCTTTGTTGCTGAAAACGGTGTTGCAAAATTAAGAAAAGTAGTTGCTGGAAGAATTTTGGGTGATAAAGTAGAAATTATCAAAGGATTATCTGATGGTGAAAAAGTAATTGTTACAGGTCAGATTAACTTACAAGACGGAAACACAGTAGAAATTATTAAGTAAGCTTTAAGCTTTAAGCTGTAGGCAATAAGCTTTTTTAAAAGCCTAAACCTTACAGCCTAAAGCCTTAAATAAAATAATGAATTAAACCTTAAAGCTTAAAGCCTACAGCCTAAAGCCTATAGCATTAAAAAAATATGAAATTAGCCGAAATATCCATAAAACGTCCGTCGTTGGTAATTGTATTGTTTACAATTCTGACACTTGGTGGATTGTTCAGCTACAGCCAGTTAGGTTATGAGCTGATCCCAAAATTTGAACAGAACGTTATTACAATTTCTACTATTTATCCTGGAGCTTCTCCAAGTGAGGTAGAAAATACAGTGACAAAGAAAATTGAAGATGCGATTGCATCTTTAGAAAATGTCAAGAAAATCGATTCGAAATCATACGAAAGTTTATCTATTGTTTCGATTACACTGACATCAAATGCAAAAGTCGATTTCTCTTTAAATGATGCACAGCGTAAAATCAATGCGATTATTAGTGATTTGCCAGAAGATGTTAAAACACCGGCATTAACCAAATTCTCGCTGAGTGATTTACCAATTATGACGCTTGGTGCCAATGGTAAAATGGACGAAGCACAGTTTTATGACTTAATTGACAAAAAAATTGCGCCTATTTTATCTCGTGTACAAGGTGTTGCTCAGGTAAACATTATCGGTGGTTCTGAGCGTGAAATACAGGTAAACCTTGATGCTGTAAAAATGCAGGGTTACAATTTATCTGTTCCTCAGGTACAACAAAATATTTTGACTTCCAACTTAGATTTCCCAACAGGAAACATCCAGACTCGTAATCAAAAAATATTAATTCGTTTAGCGGGTAAATATAAAAGTGTTGAAGAATTAAGAAACCTTGTAGTTTCTTCTCAAAACGGAATCCAGATTCGTTTAGGTGAAATCGCCGACGTTCAGGATACGCAAAAAATTGCTGAGAAAATTTCTCGTGTAGATCAAAAAAGTGCAATTGTTTTACAAATCGTAAAACAATCTGATGCGAATGCCGTTGCGGTAAGTGAGCAGTTATTAAAAACAATTGCAACTCTTGAAAAAGATTATAAAGGAAACCAGTTAAAACTTGAAGTTGCAAAAGATAGTACAATCTTTACTCTTGAAGCTGCAGACTCTGTAGTTCACGATTTATTGATTGCGGTAATCTTGGTGGCACTTGTAATGTTGTTCTTCCTTCACAGTATTAGAAACTCATTGATTGTAATGGTTTCGATTCCAGCATCGTTGATTGCAACTTTCATCGGAATTTATTTAATGGGGTATACTTTAAACTTGATGAGTTTATTAGGATTATCCCTCGTTGTAGGTATTCTGGTCGATGATGCGATTGTGGTACTGGAGAATATTTACAGGCACATGGAAATGGGTAAAAGCCGAATTCGTGCATCGTATGACGGAACAGCTGAAATTGGTGGAACTGTAACTTCGATTACTTTAGTAATTGTTGTTGTATTCTTACCAATCGCGATGAGTTCTGGTTTAGTATCTGACATTATTACGCAATTCTGTGTTACGGTAATTATTTCAACGATGTTATCGCTTTTAGCTTCTTTCACCATTATTCCTTGGTTATCATCTCGTTTTGGAAAATTAGAGCATATTGAAGGAAAGAATTTCTTTGGAAGAGTTATCCTTGGTTTCGAAGATTATTTAACACGTTTCACCAACTGGATTTCTGTATTGTTAACCTGGTGTTTGGATAATTATGGTAAAACAGTGATTCTTGTATTGATATTATTTTTCGGATCAATTTTTGGACTTGGAGGCTTTATTGGAGGAGAGTTTTTCGCATCTTCTGATAGTGGAGAGTTCTTAGTTCAAATCGAAATGCCAAAAGATGCTTCGTTAGAACAAACGAACTTCATGACGCAAAAAGCAGAAGCTTTCTTAAAATCTCAAGAATACGTTCACAGCCAAATTACAACGGTAGGACAAACCAGTGAAGGTTTTGGAGCATCGCAAGCTACAGCTTACAAAGCAGAGATCGACGTAAAAATGATCGAACAAAAAGATCGTACAGATGATGCGAATGTTTATGCAGCAAAAATCAAACGTAAACTTGAAAAAGTATTAGTTGGAGCAAAAGTAAAAACAGTTCCGGTTGGTATCTTAGGTACAGCAGAAGATGCTACATTAGGATTAATTGTAACAGGTCCTTCAACAGAAGCGGCAATGGCTTTTGCTAAACAAGCCGAAGCTCAATTACGTACAATTCCTGGAACAACAGAGATTAAATTAACGGTTGAAGACGGAAACCCGGAGATTAACGTAAAAGTAGACCGTGATAAAATGGCTGCTTTAGGGTTAACACTTCAAACAGTTGGTTTAACCATGCAAACTGCTTTTAGTGGAAATACAGACGGTAAATACAGAGCTGGAGAATATGAGTACGATATCAACATTAGATATAATGCTTTTGACAGAAAAAGTATTACTGACGTAAGTAACTTAATTTTTGTAAACGCAGCAGGACAACAAATTAAATTGTCTCAGTTTGCAGATATTACAGAAGGTTCTGGACCTAGCCAGTTAGAGCGTAGAGATAAATCTGCATCTGTAACGGTAAAAGGACAAAACGTTGGAGTTCCGTCAGGAACAATTGTTACACAATGGCAGGCAAAATTAGACAAACTAAACAAACCAGCTGGAGTAAACTACATTTGGGGTGGTGACCAAGAGAATCAATCTGAAGGATTTGGTACTCTAGGAATCGCATTATTAGCCGCAATTATTTTGGTGTACCTTGTAATGGTGAGTTTATATGACAGTTTCGTTCACCCGTTTGTCGTACTGTTTGCTATTCCGTTATCATTTATTGGAGCTTTATTAGCATTAGCTTTAACAAATAACTCATTAAATATCTTTACCATTTTAGGTATCATCATGTTGATTGGTCTGGTGTGTAAGAATGCGATCATGCTTGTCGATTACACCAACCAAAGAAGAGCAGCCGGAGAGTCAATCAGAAATGCGTTAATTCAGGCGAATCACGCTCGTTTACGTCCAATTTTGATGACAACAATTGCGATGGTATTTGGTATGTTCCCAATTGCATTAGCATCTGGAGCAGGAGCTGAATGGAAAAACGGTCTGGCTTGGGTAATTATAGGAGGATTAATTTCTTCTTTATTCCTAACCTTGATTGTAGTTCCTGTAATCTACCAAATAATGGAAGGTATTATACGCAGATTATCTAAAGGAGAAAAAATCGATTACGAAGCTGAAATGGTTGCTGATTATGAGCACACAGAATTAAGCGAGGACGGTTTTAACCCTAAACATACCCATTAATTTTTGATTTAATTTTAGACGAAAAAATCCCAGATTCCGAAAGGAGTTTGGGATTTTTTAATTTTAGATTTAGGAGTTTAGATTTTAGATTCCAATTGGAATTTGGAATTTAAAAAAATTGAATTTTCCTTATTTAAGGTACAAATAATGATTATAATAATCAATAATCGCCTTGCCTTCAAGCAAAACATCCGCACCAATAATGCCGTGAACAGGTTTTGCTTTGTACGATTGTAAAGCCTCATTTACATGTGAAAGATCAAAAATTACTATAGTGAAACCTTTGTTTTTCCAGTTTCCTAATTGTAATGAATTTTGAGAAGAAATCTGCGTTGCCATTCCGGTTCCGCCGGCTCCTGAAGCTTTTGTTTTGGACTTTTTTGCAGATAAATCAAAACGTTCGATGCTTTCAAAACCAATGCAGGTGTTTGATGCACCCGTATCTAAAATGAAACTTCCCGAAACGCCGTTTATTTTTGCTTTTATAGAAAGATGCTGTGTTTTAGTAACCTTGAATTTTATTTTTTTATATTTCTCTTTTTTGAGAACCTCGTGAAGATTTTCCATTTTCGATAGGGATTGAATATCAAAAATAAACCAATTACAATCAAAAAGCTAATTACATAATAGATATAATTTCCAGATTTTTCTTCTTTCGAAATCGAACCATAATACACAAACGAGCTCCAGTAATAAGGCGACTTCTTAGCATTCGGAATCGATTTATCGTTTAAATATTCCAATTTGGCATTTGAATTGGCTTCAAAATAAGAAACATCATTCTTGATATTTTTATAAAAGTCAGACATAAAAACCGAAGTCGTAAAATCGTTTACTTTCCAAAGCGAAAAAAGTAAATTCTGCGCTCCCGCAAACTGAAAACCTCTTGCAATGCTCATCGCTCCTTCGGCTTTATATAGTTTTCCAATTCCCGTTTCGCAGGCACTTAAAACCACTAAATCAGGATTTATATGCAGATTATACAATTCAGAATACAGAATTTCCTGATCGTAAAATTTAATGCTTGCCGGAATTTCAATATCGCCAGATGATGCGTGTGTACTCAAATGCAAAATAGAATAATTGGGAGCATTATTTTTAAAATTAGAAAAACTGGCATTGGAATTTTCTAAATATTTCCCTTTAAAATTACTCCGAATCGATTCTAATTCTTTCTTCGAGTAACTCAATTCAAAAGCCGTTTTTTCGAAAACGGGAAAAACGCCCAAAACCGTTTTCTCTGATTTTGAAACAGGTTTTGAATTCAGATAAATATTAGCTGAGGTATTATAAGCAATTTTGAAATCGTTTAACAAATAATGCATTTTGGCAAAATTAGTTGTTTTTGATTCTCGTGTAATTAACGCCTCGAAAGGAAGAAAATTTAAAATTCCGTCAGGAACAATTATTAGATTTTTATACACCTTGTTTAGAGGTAATTTCAGCATTTTATAAACAGCATAACCATTTTTATTATACCCGGAAATGTTGTTAAGAATAGTATTGGAGTTATTAAAATAATCAATAAACGCTCCAATTTGCGGAATCGCAGTATCAGTTATATAAATGTGGTTTAGATGGATTTGTTTATTCTTCAAGGTGAAATAATATAGAATTTCAGAACCCATAAAATAGTAAACCATTACCGCTTTATCATTTTCTAATTGCGATAAAAGAGATTTTATATTACAATTTTCAGGGATATAATCTGGATTTTTGCCTTGAATCTTCTTCAAAGAAATCATCAATTCGTTTTGTTTTTTTATAAGACGATTTATCTCTAAAATGTTTGCAGAATCTCCTTTTTGCTGTTCCTTTAAAATAGCATTATTTAAGTTTTGAAGCTCTTGCAAAAGCTGTTTTTCTTCATTCGAAGCATTTTTAATATTTGAACGATAACGTTGCAAAATCCCCGATTTGGATCTTTCGGCAAGTTGAAAAGCTTTTTCCAGATACTTAATATTGTTTTCTTTTTGATATAATAGATCATAAATTGAAATGCATTTTTCGGTACGATTGCGAGAACGTAATTGTGAAATGATTTTTGAGTTTTCGTAAAATACAACATTCATCAATATATCTTCAATGTGAAAGGAAAGATAAAAAGCTTCAAGCGCTTTTTTTGACTGATTTTGTCGAATAAAAATTTCTGCTTGTAAATCTAGTGCATCAATTAAAACCGTTTCGGCGTACAATTCATTTTCATTTGGTAAATTACTTTTTGATTTGTAATTCGGAATTAAAATTTCAAAAATCGAATTAATTTGTTTAGAACATTCGTCATATTTATGTTCAGCAAAAAGCAATAAAGCTTTTTCATAATACAATTTTGCCATTTTTCTTGGTTGAATATTCGGTGTTTCTAAAAACAATTTCTCCGCTTTTTTTAAATAAGAATTAGCAGTTTCATATTGTTGCCATTGTCTGTTCATCGAAGCTAAATTTCGATAAGCATTAGATAAATTCTCCGATTGATTTTTTTCGTTTTGTAGATATTTAATAGAAGATTTAAACGCACTTTCGATATCTGGAGGTGATTTCACAATCCATACTATCTTTTGAGAATCTAATAAATAATTATTCCCCAAATTATTCCATAAAATTCCCTTTTGCAAATTCGATAATTTCTCTGTTTTTAGAGTATTTTCTAAAAGTTCAATGGCCAAAGAAATTTTCCCGGAACTCTGATACACATTCGATAAATTCAAAATCGCAGCAAACTTTTGCTTTTGCGCGTCAGGATAATTTTTAGAAGTATTGACAATAAAAAAATATTGTTTTATGGTGTTTTCGGCACTGTCATAATCGCCCAAAACAGTATATAAATTCCCTAAAGGTTTTAAGCAGAATTCAATAATATCGTAATCGCTGAGTTTGTGTTTTTGATAGATTTGCCAGGCTTTTTCATAACTCGAAATTGCATTTTGTGTCTGCCCAAATTGGTTTTCATAATACGCTTTATTACAATTTAAAACCACGATTGCCAAGAATTCATCTTTGGTTTTAGGTTTAGAGTTTCTCCAAAAATCAGCTTCTGCGGCGTTTAAATTTTGTAACGCTTTCGCGGAAGGATGAGCAACAAAACTATCAACGGCATTATATATTTTATCTTCCTGATTCTGCCCAAAAACATTCAGAGTTAGGAAAAGAAAGATTAAACCATATAAGTTATATAAGTTCATATTAATTTTGATTGTATCATCGAGTGTCAGTCTGAGCGAAGTCGAAGACCTTTTTCGTTATAAAGCCTTCGACTTCGCTCAGGATGACATTGGTGTTTCAATTTTTTTTCCGCCACGAATTTCACGAATTTCCACTAATTATTTCAGCATTAATTCGTGAAAATTAGTGCAATTTGTGGCAAACCTCTTAGCATATCTCTGTGTATCCTTTGTGTGTCTTTGTGGAATAACCTTAAAATTTCCATATTCCATAAACTTGAAAGTAATTAAAATTCTGTTCAAAATTAATTACATAACGCGCGCCCAAGCTCGGTCCAATTCTGGCGAAACCAGCCGTTAAATCAAACAAAAGACCTGTTTTAATATCCGTAAAAGAAGTTTTCATATTGTTGGTTTCCGTTTTTGTATCAATTAAAAAACTTTCTTTATCACCTTCATAAGTATCAATTTTTAAGTTCTGATTTTGTTCTTGCGAGACATTTATATTCGCTTGAATTCCTGCGCCAATTCCGATATAATTATTAATGTTGTACCGAATCAAAACAGGAACTTCCCAATTAATATTTTTATTTTCGGTTGCTGTAGTCGTGCGTATCAATTGCCTTACTCCGTTTGCATTCGTATTTATTTGATCAACAACAGTAACGGCACTATTATATTGATTTAATGCATTTACCCATTCAACCTGCCAGTAAAAACGATACGATTTAAAAGGCGAAAGTGTCGCACCCACAAAATAACTTGTTGATTTATCTAAATCAGGATAAAAATTGTAACCCGCTTTTACGCCAATCGAAATCCCCGGAAGGAATCGAGTAGTGGCATAATTGGTAATAATAGGTTCGTTTTTGTCGAAAATAATCGAAGTTCGGCTTTTGGTTTTTACCTTATGAAAGTCTTCTCCAAACTTCATCGAATATTTTACAAAACCTTTTGTACTGTCTTTTTCGTGAACATTTTTTTGTTCCGTTCCCGGAAGATAAATATTCTTAAACGTAAAAATAATCTGTTTTTGTTTGATAATCGTATCGAGACAGCTCACGGTTGGTTCTTCGCCTTTTGGGCAAATCGGACATTCTGGATACATACTTTCGATTTGAAAAGTTTTCTTGTCAAACATATCCGGAATATCAGTTTCTAAACGAATTTTTCTCGCCGGACCTTCACCGTTATTTTGAAAACGGGTTTTAAAATTTACCCTTTTAAAACGCACCAATCTGTAATTCATAAAACGTCCGTTAGAACCCATTTTATTAGGATCGTGCGACGTTACGATTTCCATTTCCAGATTTTTAATCTTATGGTTTTTATAACTCCGATTTGGAACAAAAATACCGCGCATCGTAACCGTTGCGCTCGTATCTTTTATCATTTCGGTAGTGGTTTTAAACGTATAAAAAACATTGCGTGTTTCTCCCGGATTGGCATCATCAAATTCTAAAACCGAAACATTATGATAGGTTTTATGAGCGTCTAAAAGCGAAGCATCGAGATCTTCTTCAGTAGTTGTATTTCGGTATTTTTTAAGTTTGAAACTGTTTTCGGCGGAAGCCACAAAATTATTCGAATCGTCAAGATCGTCAACAGAAGCAACTAAGTTTTCTTTTACTTCACGTTCGTTTGCATACGTTCTAAAATCACTTAATTCGAAATTATTATGTTTGAATTGCTTTTCATTATAAAATAAATAAAGCTTTCCGCTGGAAACATAATTCTCCAGATTTTGATAACTTACTACGACTACCATTTCCTGCTCCGGAATGGGATCGCAGTTTTTTAAAATCGCAAAACCATTTTGATCTGCAATCGAAGCAATGTCTTTATAATTAGTATCTGTAATATCATTTACGGCCACTTTTTTCGGGCGCGTTGCCGGAGGTTTTCCGTTGTCGTAATTGTTGGTTACAGCAAGTCTTGTCGTATAAGTTCCTTTGTTCTTATAAACATGTTTTGGCTCAGCTTCTTTACTGTAATGTCCGTCGCCGAGTTCCCATAAATAAGAATAACTTGGCTTTGGCGCACCTGCAATTGGAATCAACGGCGGCGTTTCGGGTTTAAAAGAAACGGCATTTCCGTTTTGGATAAAACCAATATTTGCTCTTCGGGTTATGGTGTCTTTTACTTTGGTTTGTCCTATTGAAAAAATTGAAAATAGAATAAAGAAAATAGACAGTTGTGGTTTCATAACTAGACAGTTTTTAGTCTTAAAATCATCAGAATCAATTTTAAAACAGGATTAAATGTAAAAAAAAGTGATGAGCAAATCATCACTTTCTCTTAAAAAAGCATTTATAAGTTACTGAATGGCATTAATTGCAGCAACAAGTTGAGCTTCGGTATCGACTGTTGTTTCGGCTAGTGTAAAGGTGTAAACAGCATTTGCAGTTGTTGTCACTCCTTTTATGGCATATCTCCAGTTTCCATTATCTTCTGTTGCGAAAATAATATGACAAGCAAGACCAATTGGAATTTGTCCGTAGTGTTCGCTAAACAATCCTTCGGCAGTATACGTATCCAGTTTGGCAAGAGCATTTGTACCTTCACCATCATAAGAAAGATATACAGCACTGTTTGTGTTATTGTATCCGTCTGGAACATCAACCAGAATAGTTGTTTTAGGTCTTGGATCGCTGTAAAAACGGTCAACATTTGTCCATCCAAAGTTTCCAAAAGTTACATAATAACTGTTTCCTTCACCTTGAACGCCGCCTTTTCCGTCAGCACCTCTGGCATCTTTCCAGGCCAAATCACCGTCTTCCTCAATTACACCAGTCCACAATGTCATGGCATTGTCATAACCGTCAGTTAGCGCAGTTGGAACCACCAAACTTAAATAACAAGAAGTTTGTAATTCAACACCGCCTTGAGTTGCTTTAATAAAGAATTCCCCGCCCGAAATTAAAAGGTTTTTCTTTCCGTCTGGTGTAATTCCCATTGTTGGTTTGTTAGTAACCAGCATATTTCCTTTATCAAAAAGTTCGATATATTCGATATTAACTTCTCCCGTCACAGCATTTCCGTTTTTAGTAAGGCAGTTTCCGTTGATATGTAATTTTACACCTTTTGCAGACGTAAGCGTTACCATACCATCTCCGGCCGTAATTGTAAAGTTTTGTGTATTTCTTTTTACTCCTTTTTCGCTGATGCTTTTAAAAGCTGCTGATGTTGGAGGCAAAATAACATTGCTCGTGTCATCACCATCGCTGGTGTCGCAGCTTACAAAAGAAACTAATAATAGAAATAAAAGTCCGATAGTTTTAAAATTTGTGTTCATAATTTCTAGTTTTTATAAATCTGACTTGATCGTCAAGTGGTTTTCAGATTCTGGTTATTAATTACAATCTTATATCAATTAAGGTTTGATATTGTTACCCCTGTTTTTCAAAAAATATTTTTATTGTGCTTATAGGCTTATATCAACTTGTGGTTTTATTTGTTACCCCTGTTTTGATTTTTTTTTTGATTTATGCCGAAAGACATTTGTCTTCAAAGAGATTTCCGTCTTCATCAACAGCCACAAGAATGTTCTGCTTCCGCGAAAGCGTAACAATTAAATAGATCCAGACAATTGACCAAAGTCCGAAAGTGAGACAGGTAAGAAATAAGTGCAGAAAATGTTTGATAACTTTTTTTTCCCGGCATAAAACAACATAGGGTAGTTTCTCGTTATGTTCTACGATTACAAAGCCATTACGGGTCTTGGCAGAGATCATTTTATAAAATTGATCTAAAGTCTTGTCGTTGGTAAATTGATAAGTTTCCATTTTCTCTTAATTTTAACTCTTTTAAAAGATTCTTGTTTCCTTATATCAACTGTAATTGTTAATTGTTACCCTTTTATTTGAAATTTTTTGAGATTCTTTTTTAACTTTATCTGATTAAAAGTTTTTTTATGAGTAAAACTAAAGTGCATCCTGACCAAAAGTATATTGACGGGCTTGCTGCAAACGATTCGGTGATCATTCAATCCATATATAAAAAGTATGTTCCTAAAGTCGTAATGTTTATTATGAACAATTCTGGTGATAGAGATCACGCTCAGGACGTTGTTCAGGAAGTATTGATTTTGCTTTTTAATCAGGCCAAAGCCAATTCGTTGGAATTAACCTGTCCGTTTGATGCGTACTTTTTTCTTTTGTGTAAAAGAAAATGGCTCAACGAACTGAAAAAAACTTCCAACAAAGGGGTAACAATTATTGAAGATGCAGTATCTATTAATGAATCTGCACTGGAGCTGATTGGACAAACCGAAGAATTTGATGAAAAACAACAGCTTTTTGACACCATGTTTCAGAAATTAGGAGACAAATGCAAAGAGTTATTAAAGCTGAGTTTTGAAATTAAATCGATGGAAGAAGTAGCCGAAAAACTAAACGTAACATATGGTTATGTTCGTAAAAAAAAGTCGCTGTGTGTTGGCCAGTTAACGCAATGGATTCAGGAAGCAAAAAACTTTAATTCTTTAAAAAACGATTAGTCATGAACGAAGAACGTTACATATTATTTGATGAATATCTTCAAGGCGAATTAACGATTGAGGCCAAAAATGATTTTGAAAAACAATTAGTTGCAGATCCCGAATTTGCTTCGGAATTTGAGACTTTCAAAAACATACAATTTCAATTGGACAATAAATTTGGATTTGAGCAGGAAAGAGAAATTTTTAAAGAAAATTTAAGTCAAATTTCGGAGAGACATTTCGATAATAAACCAAAAGTAATTGGCTTAAAACCTTGGTATTTAGCGGTTGCGGCTTCGGTTGCCGTTTTATTCGGATTGTTCTTTTTTAATTACAACCAAAATCCCGTTTATGGAGATTACAATAATCCAGAACATGCTTCTTTTACCGAAAGATCGACTGCCGATGAAACTTTAAAAGAGGCAGAAAAAGCATTTAATCATAAAACATACAACAAAGCAATTCCGCTTTTTGAAACAATTTTGCAAAAAAATAAAACAGCAGAAATTCAATTCTTTTATGGGGTTTCGCTTCTGGAAGAAAGTCATTATATAAAAGCCGAAGCTATTTTTAATGAATTGAAAGCAGGAGAATCTGCCTATAAAGAAAAAGCAGTCTGGTATTTGGCTTTATCTAAATTAAAACAAAAAGATTACGAAGGCTGTAAAAAAATCCTCGAAACCATTTCTGAAGATTATGAAGGCTACGATCAGGTTGAAGAACTATTGCATCAGCTGGATTAGATTTTCTTTAAAAAAATATTCATCCCTTTACGGGAAACCTCAATCGAATTTAGAATTTTAGTTCTAAATTCGATTTTTCTTTTTATAAGAATCTGCCCAAAAACAACCTAAAATCTAACCAACTTCATTAATGAAAAAAATTACTTTATTTCTTTTTATTGTATTTTCTCAAACCATTTTTAGCGCCGCCAAAATCACCGAAACTGAAAAACTTACCGCAGCATGCAAAGTTTGGGGTTTCTTAAAATACTATCATCCAAAAGTGGCGGGCGGAGAAGTGAATTGGGATAATCAGCTTTTAGAAAAGTTACCTAAAATAGAAAAAGCACAAACCAAAGAAGAGTTTTCTTTAATTATCGAAAACTGGATCGATGATCTTGGGCCAATAAAAGAAATTGCGCCAATCATTATATCAAAAGAGACAAAGGTTTTTGATAAGAATTTTGATTTAAGCTGGTTTAATGATAAGATATTCTCTAAAAAGCTTTCGAAGAAATTAAAATTTATTGAAGATAACAGGTTTCAAACAGATGAAGAAATAGGACCAGGTTACAATCCTCTTAAAAACGGAAATTATTTTAATCTGAAGTTTGACGAGAAAAACTCCAGAATCTTATGGTATTTTATGTATTGGAATTTAGTTGAATATTTCTTTCCCTATAAATATAAAATGGATCAGAAATGGGATGTAACTTTTAAGCAGATGCTTCCTTTAGTTCTTGAAGCGAAAAATGAAGAGGATTTTTTTACAACGGTACGCAAAACAGCTTCTAAGCTAGATGACAGCCATGTTGAATTTGCTTTATATAAGAATTCTAAATTTGAAGAAAGCAAAAGGTTTTTTCCTGCTGACTGCAAAATAATTGATAATAAAATGGTGGTTACTGAAATTCTTGCTGATAGTTTGGCGCAAGCCGATGATATAAAAGTAGGCGATGTAATTACGAAAGTAAATAATAAAACGATTGCAGCATACGTCTCAGAATACAGAGATTTATTTGGAGCTTCAAACGAGCCGACTCTTTTAAGTAAACTCGTTAAAAAAATTTTAAATGCTAATTCAGAAAAAATTGATGTTGAGTTTTTAAAAGACGGCAAGTATACAACAAAAGCAATGACATGGTACGATTATCATGATTCTCACAGAAATGAATTTAAAAAAGGAGCTAAAAAGAGAAAGGAAAAGTTTAAGCTTTTAGATGATAATATCGGATACGTGGATATGGGGCGAATTAAAAGTGCAAATGTTCCGGATATGATTGAAAAATTAAGACCAACTAGAGCGATTATTTTTGATATGAGAAATTATCCGCAGGGGACATATAATGATATCGCTAATTTTTTAAACGCTCATGAAGAAAAATTCGCCATCTATACGCATCCTGATTTTAGTTATCCTGGAAAATTTAAATGGACAGAAGGGTCAATGTGCGGATCTGAAAACAAAGACAATTATAAAGGAAAAGTAATTGTGCTGCTTAACGAAAAATCCTTAAGTCAGGCAGAATGGACAGCAATGTGTTTTCAAACAGCTGGTAATACAACTATTATAGGAAGCCAGACTGCAGGAGCGGATGGAAATGTAATCGAGCTTGATTTTGCCTCGTTTCATACCAGATATACAGGAATTGGGGTTTATTATCCTGACGGCAGAGAAACCCAAAGAATAGGAATTGTACCAGACATCGAAATAAAACCAACGATTAAAGGAATTCAGGAAGGAAAAGATGAAGTTTTAGATAGAGCTTTATTATTTATAGAAACAGGGAAATAAAACAATTTATTAGTCCAGACCTTTGTCAAAGTTTTAAACTTTGACAAAGGTTTTTACGTTATATATGTCATCCTTAGACTTCGCTCAGTCTGACAAAAATGAGAAAAAAATCCGTTTTTCATCCACGCTTTCACGAAGTGAATCCGTAAAATCCGCGTACCAACAAGCAATTGCTATTCTTTTAATATTGTCGTAATTTTGACAACTTTAAAATTAGACCATTGAATTCAACACCTATTATTACCGATACACACACGCACTTATATTCTGAAGAATTTGATCAGGATCGTGATGAAATGATTCAACGTGCCATTGATGCCGGAATTACACGCTTTTTTATTCCTGCCATCGATGCTGCCGCAACACAATCTATGTACGATTTAGAAAAAAACTATCCGGATAATATTTTCCTGATGATGGGTTTACATCCCACTTACGTAAAAGATAATTACGAGGAAGAATTAGCACATGTTGAAACCGAATTATCAAAACGAAAATTCTATGCTGTGGGCGAAATCGGAATCGATTTGTATTGGGATAAAACACATTTAAAAGAGCAGCAAATAGCTTTTAAAAGACAAATTCAGCTGGCAAAACAATATAAATTACCCATCGTAATTCATTGTCGTGAAGCCTTTGATGAAATCTTTGAAATTTTAGAAGAAGAAAAATCTGAAGATTTATTTGGGATTTTTCATTGTTTTTCCGGAACTTTAGTACAAGCACAGCAGGCGATTTCTTACAATATGAAATTAGGAATTGGAGGCGTGGTAACTTTTAAGAACGGAAAAATTGACCAGTTTTTAAATCAAATCGATTTAAAACACATTGTATTGGAGACAGATTCGCCTTATTTAGCGCCGATTCCGTACAGAGGAAAAAGAAACGAGAGCAGTTATTTAGTCAATGTAATTTCGAAGCTGGCAGACTTATATGATGTGTCTGAAGAAGAGATTGCAGCAATAACCACTCAAAATTCAAAAGACGTTTTTGGGATTTAACCAAAGCCTTACAAAACTTTAATTTTTTTTTTGTTCTTTTGCCCACTTAAAACCAATATAAATAATGCAGAAATTTGATGCCATTCGACCGTTTTATGATTCCGAAATAAATGAAGCACTTCATGATGTTGTAAATCACCCAATGATGAAAACCATGATGAACTTTACTTTTCCGGAAGTAGAAGATGAAGTTTGGAAAGATCAATTAACAAAAACGCATTCGATTCGCGATTTTCAATGCAATTTTATTTATAATACCATACAAAAGGTTTTAGAGAAAAGTTCTGAAGGCTTAACAACTTCGGGATTTGAGAAACTGGAACCTAATACATCTTATCTATTTATCTCCAATCACAGAGATATTTTATTAGATACAACTTTACTGAATGTTTGTTTATTCGAACATGGTTTGGTGATGACAGCGTCTGCAATTGGAGACAATTTGGTTAAAAAAGCTTTCCTGGCAACTTTAGCAAAATTAAATAGAAACTTTTTGGTTTTAAGAGGGTTAACGCCTCGTGAAATGCTGCAAAGTTCTAAATTGCTTGCCGAATATATGGGACAATTATTGCTTCGCGAAAATCGTTCGGTTTGGATCGCACAAAGAGAAGGAAGAACAAAAGACGGAAATGATGAAACCAATCCAGGCGTTTTAAAAATGATTGGAATGGGTTCTGACGAAGAAAACTTAATGGATTATTTTAAGAAATTAAAAATCGTTCCGGTTTCTATTTCTTACGAATACGATCCTACAGATGTTTTGAAAATGCCGCAATTAATGGCAGAATCAAAAAACGAAGTTTACGTTAAAGATAAAAACGAAGATTTCATGACCATTTTAAGTGGTATTATGGGAACTAAAAAAAGAATACATATTTCTGTTGGCGATGTTTTAGATACTGAAATTGATAAAATCGTGGCAGAAAATGACAACGTAAACAAACAAGTTCAGGCTTTGGCACAAGTTATTGATGATACGATCTTAACAAATTATCAATTGTGGCCGACTAATTTTATTGCTTACGATATTTTAAACGAAACAACAAGATTCGCTCATTTGTATAAAGAAAGTGAAAAATCACTTTTTGAGCGTCGTTTAGAAATGCGTATCGGCAGCGATAATCCTGTTACAAGACAAGGATTTCTGGCAATGTATGCTAATCCGGTTGTCAATAAATTAAAATACCAAGATGTCATCTAAAGCAAAAATACTTTTGATTTATACCGGAGGAACTATCGGTATGAGCAAAGACTTTGAAACTGGCGCGCTTAAAGCATTCAACTTTAGTAAACTAATACAGAAGATTCCAGAGATTAAACAATTGGATTGTGAGATCGAATCGGTTTCATTTGAAAATCCGATAGATTCATCAAACATGAATCCGAAAATGTGGACAAAAATTGCCACAATTATCGAGGAAAATTATGCTTTGTATGATGGATTTGTGGTGCTGCACGGCTCAGATACGATGTCATATTCGGCTTCGGCATTGAGTTTTATGCTGGAGAATTTAGCTAAACCAGTCGTGTTTACAGGATCGCAGTTGCCAATTGGAGATTTGCGTACTGATGCCAAAGAAAATCTTATTACAGCGATTCAAATCGCTTCATTGCAGGAAAATGGAAAACCTGTTATCAATGAAGTTTCTTTATATTTTGAATATAAATTATACAGAGGAAACAGAACTTCAAAAGTAAATGCAGAGCATTTTAGAGCTTTTACTGCACCAAATTATCCTGAATTGGTAGAATCTGGTGTGCATTTAAAATTAAACTCACATTTATTTCTTCCGATAAAAGAAGGTGCAGATTTGATTGTTCACAAAAACTTAGACAATCACGTAGCGATTATAAAAATGTTTCCGGGAATGAGCGAAGTAGTTTTAGCTTCGATCCTCTCAACTCCAGATTTGCGCGGAATTGTTTTAGAAACTTACGGCTCAGGAAATGCTCCAACCGAAGAGTGGTTTTTGAATTTAATTGAAAAAGCAATCAATTCCGGAATGCACATTGTAAACGTAACGCAATGTTCCGGCGGAAGTGTAAACATGGGACAATACGAAACCAGTACAGCCTTAAAATCTCTTGGCGTTATTTCAGGAAAAGATATTACTACAGAAGCGGCAATTACAAAATTGATGTATTTACTAGGACATAATATTCCACAAAATCAGTTTAAAGACGTTTTTGAAACTGCTTTGCGCGGGGAAATCTCTTTATAAATAAAATCCCAATATTTTAAATTCCAAATTCCAAAACGGATAACAAGCATAGTTTGTCATTTCGAGGAACGAGAAATCTTCGCAAGTAACTCCGTTCTTAATGGTGACAATCTTTGTCGAATTTCTAGTGCGATTTCTCGTTCCTCGAAATGACAAGATTACGTACAATTGGAATTTGGAATTTTTTTATTGGAATTTATTAAAATTCTGAATCTTTATAATGAACCGGACAAGTCTCTAAATCTTCTTGAGAAGTACGATTTTTATAATACACATAAACAATCACAGAAAGAATACAAATAATTCCCTGAATCGCAACCGTATGTCTGGTTCCGATAATGTGCGAAACATATCCGATAATTAAACTTCCCACAGGAATCATTCCCTGATAAGCCATTAAATAATAACTAATACTTCTTGATCGCATATTTACAGCACTTTGTGTCTGCACATAAATGTTTATTGATGAAGTTTGCGCCATCATGCCTATACCGCTCAGAGCCATGCAAATAAGCGCCACAGTCAAATTATTTGAATACGCTAGTATAATGATGCTAAAACCTAATAATAAGCTCGCAGCGATCATTATTTTGCTCATTTGATCTGATTTTTTAAGATTTGCCAAATAAATAGCAGATAAAATCGAACCAATTCCGGCAGCACTTTCAAACCAGCTGAAAGTTTGTGCATTTCCGCTAAAAATATCTTTGGCAAAAACCGGCATCAGTGTATTAAAAGAAATTACAAATAAACTGCTGCACATTAACATTAAAAGCATTTTTGCCATTTCGGCTTCTTTTTTTACGTAATCAAAACCTTCAATGAAATCTTCAAGCATTTTAAATTTATCCAACGCTTTGATGTGCGGCGTAATTTTCATCATTAAAAGCGAAATTAAAACCGGAATATAGCTAAGGAAATTTCCAATAAAACAAATGTCTTCACCATAATTGTGCAGAATAATTCCGGCTAGTGCAGGACCTGCAATTCGGGCAAAATTATTTAAAGTTGAATTTAGGGCAACGGCGTTTGGTAGATCTTCTTTGTCATCAACAATATCAATCATCATCGTTTGTCGGCAGGTCATATCAAAAGCATTTATAATTCCCTGAATAAGGCTCAAAGCCAAAATAAAGTTGATATTGTAAATTTTAAAATAAATTAAAATCGCCAAAGCTCCAGCCTGCATCATTGCCATAGACTGCAATAAAAGCATGGCTTTGTGTCTGTCGTAACGCCCAATAATACTTCCTGCTAATGGAGCGAGAAACAAAGACGGAATCATGCTTAAAAAAGTAGCCAGTCCTAATAAAAATACAGATCCGGTTATGCTGTAAACCATCCAGCTTATGGCAGTTTTCTGCATCCACGTTCCAACAACTGAAACGGATTGCCCATAGAAGAATAACTTGAAGTTTTTAGATTTTAACGCTTTAAACATGATCTTAAATATTTAATACAAAGGTCGGGATTATGATTTCATTAGAAAAATTAATAATTTTACTGATAATAAGTATTAAAACTTATCATATGGAAATTTACCAACTCGAATACTTTATTAAAACAGCTGAGGTTCTTCATTTTACAAAAGCAGCAGAATTGTGTTTTGTAACGCAATCAGGGCTTTCACAGCAAATAAAAAAACTGGAAGAAGAACTCGGCCTGCCTTTGTTTAAGCGGATTGGGAAGAAAGTACAGCTTACAGAAGCGGGTTCTGTTTTTTTAATTCACGCCAAAAAAGTGGTTGAAAATGTAGAAAACGGAAAGCAGGCAATTGAAGATTTAAACGAAATGATTGGCGGCGAATTGCGAATTGGTGTGACGTATGTTTTTGGTTTATTGATTCTTCCAATCGTTAATACGTTTGCTAAGCAATATCAAAATCTGAAAATTGTTGTCGAATACGGAACTACAGAAGCTTTAGAACAAAAGCTTATTGATAATCAATTAGATGTTGTTTTGGTTGTTTCATCGCATGAAATTGAATTACCAATTCAAAAAGTACCTTTGTTTACATCTTACATGGTTTTGGCGGTTTCCAAAAACCACGCTTTAGCAGATTTGGATAAAATAGCTTTTAAGAAAATAGAAGAAATTCCGTTAGTATTACCAGGAAAAGGGTCAAATTCAAGGGAATTTGTAGAAGAGTTATTCCAGAAGTTTAATATGAAGCCCAAAATCTCAATAGAACTGCATTCTATACACGCTTTATTGCAAATGGTAGAGAACAGTGATTGGGCGACAATCGTGGCTGAAAAGGCTTTAAAAGGATGGGATCAGCTCAAAGCGATACAAATTACCGGCGTTGCAACGAAAAGAGAATCTTTTATGTTAACAATTGGAGGTTATCAAAAAAAAGCAGTAAAAATATTCATGGAAGAATTTAAAAAAAGCATTTAAAAGTAATCTTAGATTTTACTTTTGAAACTCGATTTTTTTTGTGTTCTTTGCAGACCAATAATAGAAAGGTGTCCGAGTGGTTTAAGGAGCTAGCCTGGAAAGCTAGTATATGGGTAACTGTATCGAGGGTTCGAATCCCTTCCTTTCTGCAAATTTTTAACTTAAATAATACCAAACCTCGAAATGTATATTTCGAGGTTTTTTTATTAACTTTCTCTAATTATCAGATCAGTATTTTAAAATGCAGAGCTTTGCTAAAGACAGACAGTATGTTACCAAACATATTGCAAATGTTTTTAAGGAATATAAATTAGAAGAAAAAAGCAATGTGCAAATTTTGCACATTACAGTTGTTAAATCCATTAAGTTATAATTATTAAGCTTAGAGGAGTATGAATGATTTATTAAAAAAGAATGGCAAAAGGAAAAAGTATAAATGTTGAAGGAAACCAAATTACTATTTTATCAAAAGATGGCAAGGATGAATATATTTCCTTAACCGATATGGCACGCAGCCAATTGCAAGAAGTTGTAATTATAAAATGGCTGAGTCTTAAAAGTACAATCGAATATCTTGGAGAATGGGAAGCATTGTACAATCCAGATTTTAATTATACCGAATTCGGTATAATTAAAAATGAAGCGGGTAGTAATAATTTTGTGCTTTCAGTAAAGCAGTGGATTGAGAATACGGGTGCAATAGGACTTACTGCAACCGCTGGACGATATGGCGGGACTTATGGACATAAAGACATAGCCTTTCATTTTGGAATGTGGATTAGTCCTAAGTTTCAATTGTTGTTAGTGAAAGAATTTCAAAGACTTAAAGAAGAAGAAAATGAAAGACTGAACCTAACATGGAATTTACAGCGAACTTTGGCAAAAGTAAATTATAAGATACATACTGATGCTATAAAAGAGAATTTGATTCCTCAATTGCTTACTAAAGAAAAAATAAATTTTATATATGCAGATGAAGCAGATTTACTAAATGTTGCCCTGTTTGGAAAAACAGCAAAACAATGGCGTATTGAGAACCAAAATGCGACAGGAAATATAAGAGATGAAGCTACAATAGAGCAACTGGTTGTACTTAGCAATATTGAAAGTATTAATGCCGTGTTAATAAATAAAGGAATTACACAAAGCCAGCGTTTAGAACAATTGAATGCTATTGCCATAACGCAAATAAAATCATTATTAGGCAATATAAACCTTGACAAGCTTAAATAGTGACTGTAAAATAAAAGCCCACAATTTCCAAAATGAAATTGTGGGCTTTTGGTTTTCTTCAAAAAAAGAGATCTTATCAAGATCTCTTTTTTTACATAAATGCTCAAGGTTAGAAACATTTGAGCAATAATTTAGCAATCATTATATTTTCACTATTTCTACCCGACGATTTTTTGCTTTGCCATCTTCATTGGAATTATCAGCAATAGGTTTTTCGGAGCCCAAACCTTTTGTTTGTAATCTTGCAGCACTTATTCCTTTGGCAGTTAATGCAGTTTTTACAGCATTAGCTCTGTCTTCAGAAAGTTTTTTGTTATGCGATGCAACGCCAACATTGTCGGTATGGCCTTCGATAGAAATTTTCAGGCCTGTATTGCTGGTCAACAGTTTTTGTATTTCGTCGATAATAGGTGAGGATTCAGGTTTGATTGTTGCTTTATCTGTATCAAAGTTGATGTATAAAGCGATATGCCCTTTTGCATCCAGTTCTTTTTTTATTTCATCTGCTTTAATAAGTGAAGCGGTCATTTTAAAAGGTTTTGTTTCAAGAACCATCCATCCTGCAGAAACAGCATCATCACCCGGAGTAAGCTGTACCCAAATATTTCTATCCGAACGACGAATTAAATAAGTTGTAGTAATAGCGTTTCCTGTAAATCCATAACCATTCATGTATTTTACACGGTTATTGTCTGGAATAGTATGGGATGAATCTGAAGGAGTTTTCATTTCAGATACTTTTACACCATCAACACTTTTAATTAATTCATCAAGATTTCTTGCTACTTCAAGATCGCTGTATGATTTTCCTTCTTTGGCAGTAATTCTGGCATAGAAAATTTTTCCTTCTGGTTTTTCAAAATGATCTTTTACCCAGAAATAGGCAACGTCATAATCTGCAGTATTATCTTTAGGCGTTCCTTCATAATTCTCGGGTAAATTAAAATAGGGAAAAGAGCCAAGTGATTTGTTTGAAACCGTAACAGAATTAATGTCGAATTTTTTTGCAGAAACCGTTGTTTGAGGTTCTGTACTTGTTGTTTGAGTAGAATCTATATTAGTTGCATTCTCCTCACTTTGTTTTTTGTTTGAATTGCATGCAAAAGCCATACTAGCAATCACAATGCTTAATGTTAAGGTTTTGATTTTCATATAGTTCGTTTTTTGATTATCAAAGATAACGAAGTGAAAAATTCCCACAAAAAAAAATCTATTTCGAAATCATTATTTTTTTAATGTAATGGTTTAAAATTGTGAAGATTAAGTAATGAAATGAATCACTTAATGATAAAAGAGCTTCAGTTTTAGAATATGAAATTTACTTACAAAAGGCTTTTTTATTACGCTACTGGGATATAAATATCAAATTTAGCTCCTTGATTTAATTTTCCAGTCGCTGTAATAATTCCATTGTGGTTTTCTACAATTTTTTTGACGATGGCAAGGCCAATACCAGTTCCTTTATAATCACTTTTGCTGTTAAGCTGCTGAAACATTTCAAAAATACGGGCTTCAAACTGCGGGTCAAATCCAATGCCATTATCGCTAATTGTAATGTGGCAATAATCAGCTGGAGATTTCTTTTTTGTTTTAGTTTTTGGTTTGGTATAAAGGGTTTCTATAATTATATGGGGTGCAGTTTCGGGTTTCGAAAATTTAAGTGAATTGCTTATTAGATTACATAATAATTGGTCAAATTGTGACGGAATTATATTTGCTTTACAATTTCCGGATACTTCGATAATAGCTTTTTTTGCTGCTATTTCGTCTTTTAAATTTTCCAGTACATTGTTTATAAGTGTGTGAAGAGAGATGTTTTCAAATGTCTTTTCAGTAACATTTGTACGTGAATAAGTCAATAAATCATTTATAAGCGCCTGCATATGAGAGGCCGATACTTCTATACGATCAAAATAATACTTTCCTTTTTCTGTTAAATTTTGATATTCATCTGTGGTAACTCGGTTCGAAAAAACCTGAATTTTTCGTAAAGGCTCCTGAAGATGATGGGTTGATATATATGTAAATGCCTCAAGTTCTTTATTAGCAAGGCTTAATTCGGAAGCCCGTTTTTCTGTTTCATTGTTCTGAAAAGTAAGTTTTTCATTGGCAATAAGAAGTTCCGCCGCACGTTTTTCTTTTTCTTTGTTTTGATAAGCTAATTCTTTATTGGCGATTACCAATTCTGCGGCACGTTTTTCTTTCTCTTTATTTTGAAAGATTAATTCTTTGTTTGCAACAGCAAGTTCAGCGGCACGATTTTCTTTTTCCTGGTTTTGATAAGCAAGTTCGGTATTGGCAATCACCAATTCTGCAGCGCGCTTTTCTTTTTCTTTATTTTGGAAGATCAGTTCAGAATTAGCAATACTTAATTCGTCTGCTCTTTTTTCTTTTTCTTTATTTTGATAAGCGAGTTCAATATTGGCAATAACCAATTCTGCAGCACGCTTTTCTTTTTCTTTATTTTGGAAGATCAGCTCAGAATTAGCAATACTTAATTCGTCTGCCCGTTTTTCTTTTTCTTTATTTTGATAAGCAAGTTCAATATTGGCAATGACAAGTTCAGCAGCGCGTTTTTCCTTTTCTTTGTTTTGATAAGCAAGTTCGGTGTTTGCTATAACCAATTCTGCCGCACGTTTTTCTTTTTCTTCATTTTGGAAAGCGAGTTCAGCATTGGCAATAATTAATTCTGCCGCGCGTTTTTTTCGTTCTTCGATTTGCTGTGCCAATCTTTTATTAACAAGCAGCAATTCATCATTATGATTTGCTTTAATCTTTTCTGAAAAAGTAATAGCCTTAGACGAAGCAATCTTTTTTTTACTCATTTTCGCATGCATTTATCTCAAATATAGCCTAACTGAATTTAATGCCTTTGTTTTAAATATAATTAGTGCAATTTTAATTTGGAAATAAAGCCATCGCTCATATTTTTATTTTAAATATCATAAGTCTTTTCTTTCTTTTTTTGTTTTCTGAGAATTTATCAAGAAATTGTTTTTTTTGATAGAAAAGGATTTAAAGTTTAATTTCAAACAAACTAAAAGAGCCTTCTTTATAATGTTCCGGTAATTCATTTGTCCATTCGATCGTACTTATTCCTTTGTATTCGAAACCGCAGCTGGTGTAATATTTATTTATTCTTTCGTTACCGCTGTGCGTATCAAGCCGAATGTATTCTTTGCCATTTTCTTTGGCGTATACTTTAACCCATTCTATAATTTTTTTGACGTACGAGAGGCCTCTAAACTTTGGGTTTGTGGCAATACGATGTAAATAAACTGCCGGATCTTTGCTGGCTTCTTTCCAAATGATTAAATCATCAAAAGTTAATACAAATGTACACGCAACTTCATTTCCTTCTTTGATTATAAAATGACGATTTTCGGCAATTTCTTTTTCTATTAATGCTCTTTCAAAACCTCTCCAGCTTTTATTATTTACTGTTTTTTGATAAGATGTAGCTTCATTATAAATGTCGAAAACAGCATCGATATCTTGGATTGTAGTTTTAAAAAATTCCATTTTTGGGCTTTATTCTGTAGATTAATGAATCTTCAAAGATAAATCTTTCAGCAGCTTTCAGCAGGTGAAATATTTAATTTATGCTTTTTTTATCAGAGTTTAACCAGACAACATTTTGCTCTGACTCGTGATCTTGACCAATAATATCTTTGTATAATTCTGGTCTTCTAGCTTTTATATAACGATTTCCTCCAGCCTGAATGCATTTTTCTGGAGTAAGTACAGCCGCTGCAAAAGAATCGTCAAAAGTTCGGCATTCTGCCAGAATATCGCCAAAAGGATCTATAATCATAGAACAACCATTTCTTAGTTGATCATCATCCATACCAATTGGATTTGAAAATACTACATAAACTCCATTGTCATAAGCTCTTGCCGGAAGCCATTTCATTAACCAGCTACGGCCTTTCATTCCATCAAATTCTAATCGTAGTGAAGTTACATCTGTTTCGCGATTTTCCCAAAGTTGTGGCGATACAAAACCAGCGCCCGGTCGGGTAGAAGGTGTGCACATTGTTACATGAGGCATAAAAATAATATCGGCACCTAAAAGTCTTACAGCGCGAACATTTTCTATAATATTATTGTCGTAACAAATTAAAATGCTGCATTTCCAGCCGTTGATTTCAAAAATACAGTAGCTGTCACCAGGCGTTAAATAAGGATTTATAAACGGATGCAGTTTTCTGTATTTGGCTACTAAACCATTTTTGTCAACGCAAACCTGTGCTTTGAATAAATTACCATTTTCATCCTTTTCAAAAAGTCCGGCTAAAATTACAATATCATTTTTTTTAGCAATTTCAGTCAGTTTTAGAATACTTTCTCCACTGGGAATACTTTCTGCCAAATCCAGCATTTGTTCTTTTGATAAATGCATTGCAAATGTATATCCAGTAATGGAGCATTCGTGAAACGAAATTACATCACAGCCTTCAATTGCTGCTTTTTGAGAAAGTTTTTCGATTACAGTTAAGTTGTAGTTTTTATCGCCGCTTTTATGCTCAAACTGAGCAGTAGCAATTTTTAAATTTTTCATATTGTATGCTATTAATTTTAGTCAAAAATAGCATGGGCAATATTTTATAAATTGTACAAAACCGACATTTTAGAATGATGAAGAAGGAAATCTTTTTATAAGATTATTGGTTAATTTACCAGTGCTGTATACATATTCGGTTGGGGTTATTCCGGTATGTTTTTTAAAATCTTTTATTAAATGTGATTGATCTGAAAATCCGGCATCGTAACAAATAGTTGTCAGATTAGTGTTGTCAGGTTTGTCTTTTAATAATTTTAGGAAATGATGCAGTCTTACAACATTGCCAAATTTCTTCGGATTTAATCCGATGCATTCTTGGAATTTTCTTTCCAGATGTCTTTCGGTATATCCGGTGTATTCAACTAATTGTTTTATAGAGAAATGTCCTTTGGAAGCGATGATAAAGTTTAAAGAATGATCTATTATAAATTGATTTGAAGACTTTTTTGCGTTAATTAATGATCTAAAAAAACAATTAAGCAGTTCAGCTCGTATTTGGTTATTTTGTTGAATCAGGCTATCCTGAAGCGCTGTAATTTTTTTATCAAATATATCTTCAACAGGAATAATCGAATCGTGAAATTCACTGGCAGGAATTCCTAATAATTGATTTATTCCGCTGGGTTGAAAAACGACAATTATGAGTGTTATTTCATTTTCAGAATAAAGATCTTTAAAACCGTTAAGTTGTCCGTATAAAAACGAAGCAGGTAAATATTCTTTGACTTCGTATTTATTAATTCCAGAAATGAGTTTGCTTTTTACAGAGAACACAAGACCGGTATTTCCATCAGAAAACAGACGGAATTTTTGCACAGCAGTTTCTGTATTATCTAAAAACAGATAATGCTTAATATATTGTGATAACTCTTTTGATGGTGAGACTTGCATGGTTAAGCAAAATTAAATATATTTTTTCTTCGAAAATGAAAATCCTTTTCTAGCTCAATAAAGATGAAGTAGTAAATAGAAGATTAGAATTATAAACGCAAAAAAAGAGATCTCAAATTTTGAGATCTCTTTTTGTAATAGATTATATTTTATAAAAAGATTTATTTCTCTTTTAATAATTTCTCCAAATATTCATTTTTATCCTTTTCAGCCTGAACTAAACGTTCGTAAAGTTCAACAACTTTATCTAAAGGATTAAAAGTACACTCATTATAATGTTTGTTAAAAGCTGCATTATCGTAAATATTATTAAAATAATTGATTACGGCTTCTTCCGAAAAGTTTTTAATTGCTTCAACAGTCATTCCAAGTGCTTTTGCAACATCCTTTAGTTTTTCTTCGTCTACGATTTCGCTGTTTTCCATAACTGAAACAGCCTGTTGACTCATTCCTAAAGCTTGTGCCAAAGCTTCTTGTTTCATGTCTTTAAGTTCACGAATACGGCTAATTTTTCGCCCTATATGATATGGTTTTGTTACTGTGCTCATGAATCAAAGGTATTTAAAAATTTTTAAAGAAAAATAGATTTTAGTAAAAAACAGGCTCGTTTTTGTAAGATACGGTTTGTTATTTATCTGAAATGTAATTTTGAGACAAATTTAATTAAAAACAAAACTTCTAATTCGATGATTTGAAAACACTTTTTTTAGATTATTTTATTAATTAAATTATTATATATTTGGCGCTGTTGTCAATATATAATTTTAATGGATTTACTTCCTTATTCGCCAGGACTTCATAAACTGGTAACGCTGCATGTCGATGAGATTTCTAAATTAACCAATAGTCAGGACTTTGTTGCTATAACAGAATCTATTTTAGAAAAATATGAACTTGAAAAAGTGGGAGTGGTTGTCCATGATTTTGAAAACGATAGCTTTACAATTTCATTCTGTTTAAAAGAATCTCATATTTGCATACATACCTGGCCAGAATACAATCAGCTTACTTTAGATGTTTATTTGTGTAATTATCTTCAGGATAATTCAGAGAAGGTAAGAAATGTTATGGCCGATTACATCACTTATTTTGATGGAAAAATTATTAAAGATTTTGAAATTAACCGATAAAGCATGAAAATTCCTTGTTACGATTGTAATGCAGAAACCGAATTAGAGGTTGGTTTTGAGGTAATAAATTTTGTTTGTCCAACTTGTCACAGTTTATATGCCCGTGATAAGGAGGGAAGCTTTCGCAGAAAATCAAAATACAAAAATGTTCCCACAGATTTTCCGCTCCAAATTGGTGATATCGGATTTTTAAAAGGAAGCAATTATAAGGTTACGGGTATACTTAAAAAAAATGTCCACCCAAGTTACACCTGGACGGAGTTTATTCTGCAAAATGAAGCCAAAGAATTCCTTTATCTTTCTCTTTCAAGCGGACACTGGATGATGCTTACCGAAATGGAAAAGATTGATGAGCTGAAAAAAGATGTTAAAATTCTAAAGCACGATGACAGAGATTTCGAATTATTTGAACATTCAGATGCTGAAATTATAGATGCGCAAGGTTTTTTTGACTTTGAACTTCCAACTAAATTTATCCATCTGGCTGAATTTATAAATCCGCCTTATATCATTTCTGTTGAAAAAATGAATGGCGTTGAAACGGCTTTTTATGGCGAATACGTTAAAAAGGAAGTAATTAAAAAAGCCTTTAACGAGATTGTACTGCCGTATCAATATGGTGTAAACATGATTCAGCCGGGCAAATTCAACCTTACAAACACAGCTGTTATTTTTTGTTTTGCAGCGTTGTTAATCATTACTTCAAACTGGTATATTTATAAAGATCAGTTTGAGCAGACTGTTTTTTCTAAAACCTTGCGATTTAGTGAATTTGATAACAGAGAGATTACTAGTGATGCTTTTGTAATAAATGGAGGTTCGGCTGCTATGACGATTAAGGTTTCTACAGAGGTTAATAATTCATGGGCAAACATTAATGTAGCTTTGGTAAACGAACAAACCAATGAAGAAATCTATGCCAGCAAAGACATAGAATACTATTACGGATATACAGATGGAGAATCCTGGACGGAAGGAAGCAATTCTGAAGAGTTTAATATTTGTGGCGTAAAGGCCGGAAAATACCATCTTTTAATAACGCCAATGAAAGCTCCTGAGGATGTTAATAATAGTGAAATGCGTATTAATGTGGTCTGGAATGAACCATCGAGCAGAAATGCCTGGATTGTTATTATTGCTTTGATTGTCATTTATTTAATAATAAGATTTTTTAGTTACAATTTTGAAAAAGAGAGATGGGCAGACAGCTCTTATTCTCCTTTCACCGAATAAATAGTTATGAAGAAAATTTCTGATTTTATATTTAATAATAAAGCTCCTCTTACAATAGGCCTGTTTTGCTTTGGGGTTTACCTATATTTTGCCCTTGCAGGAAACAGAATCTGCGATTGTGAAACGACAGAAAATTATAAACCAACAGGTCGTTCATCAGTAAATCATTTTTATCACAAATAACATTTAATAATATGGAATTAATACATATGCAGCCTATCGTTAATTCAATCATTTTTTCTGTTTTAGGAATCATCATTTTATTGGCAGCCTATTTTATTATCGAAAAAATTACTCCCGAGAACACCTGGAAAGAAGTTGTGGAGAAAAATAATGTTGCTGTTGCAATTGTTTTGGCAGCATTTATCATCGGAATTTCGATGATTGTTAGCGCAGCAATTCATGGGTAAAAAATTTCTCAGGTTTGAATTTCTTTTACTGTTTGCGGTATTTATTATTGCAACCTGCGGGCTTATTTATGAGCTTGTTGCAGGAACACTGGCTAGTTATTTATTAGGCGATTCAGTAAAACAATTTTCATTTATTATTGGGGTTTACCTGTTTTCAATGGGTATTGGCTCCTTTTTTTCAAAGTTTTTTCATAAAAACCTGCTGAATACTTTTGTCGAAATCGAGATTTTAGTCGGTTTGATTGGAGGTTTAAGTTCAGTAGTTTTATTTCTATTGTTCGAAAGCGTTGGATCTTTTCAGTTTATTCTTTACCTATTTGTTTTTGTAACCGGTTTTTTAGTTGGATTAGAGATTCCGCTTTTAATGAATATTCTAAAAGACAGAGTAGAATTTAAAGATTTAGTTTCAAACGTTTTTACTTTCGATTATATCGGAGCTTTGCTGGCATCGATACTTTTCCCTTTGGTTTTAGTGCCAAAATTAGGAATAATGGGAACGTCACTTTTCTTCGGAATGATAAATGTGAGTATTGCAATTGCACTTTGTTTTCTGCTGAAAAAAGAATTAAAAAAACCTTATTTCTTAAGAATAAAAGCCATTTTTTCATTTGCGATTTTATTGACCGCTTTTATCTTTTCAGATTCGATTTTGTCTTATTCGGAAGGAAAATTGTATGGCGAAAACATTATTTATACCAACACAACTCCGTACCAAAGAATTGTTTTAACGCACAACAAAAGCGATTACAGATTGTATTTAAACAATAATCTTCAGTTTAGTTCTGCCGATGAATACCGTTATCATGAAGCTTTGGTTCACCCAGTAATGTCAATTTCAAAAGAAGTAAAAAATGTTTTGGTTTTGGGCGGAGGCGATGGATTGGCAGTTCGTGAAATCCTAAAATATAAAGACGTTCAAAAAGTAACTTTGGTCGATCTTGATGAAGGAATGACCAGACTTTTTAAAACCAATAATGTATTAACAGATTTCAATAAAAACTCTTTAAATAACCCCAAAGTTACCGTAATAAATACTGATGCTTACATTTGGGCAAAAAGCTGCAAAGAAAAGTTTGACGCGGCGATTATAGATTTTCCGGACCCGTCAAATTATAGCTTAGGGAAGTTATATTCTTTAAACTTTTATCAAACAATAAAAAGCATTTTAAAACCAGATGCTGCTGTTGTAATTCAGACTACTTCACCTTATTTTGCCCCAAAATCATTTTGGTGTATTAATAAAACAGTGATGCAGGTTTTTCCGCAGGTCGATGCCTATCATGCTTATGTTCCTTCGTTTGGCGAATGGGGTTATACAATTGCGATAAATGGTTTTGGAACAACTTTTAATGAGGTAAAAAGAAAAGTTCCGAGATTGAAATTTTACAATTATCAATTTGACCGGTTTAATTATTTTACAAATGATATGATTTCAAACCAAATTGAAATTAATCGTTTAGACAACCAGATTTTAGTACGTTATTTTGATGAAGAATGGGGAAAACTGCAATAAGGGAAGGCGAAATTTTGTAAAAGGAATTGCAGCTTCTCTGCTTTTAATTCCATTTCTTCAATTTTGTTCTGATAAAATAGCTGTTCTGATGATTCGTTTGTCAGGAACAAATCACCTTTTGGGGCATAGGTTATGGATAAAGGATTTTCCGAAACCGACTCAGCAGATAAAAATCCCGTATTTAATTATTGGCGGCGGAATTTCAGGTTTGAGTGCCGCGAGACAATTTCAAAAAAAAGGAATCTCAGATTTTTTAGTAATTGAAATGGCAGATCATTTAGGAGGAAACTCTTCAAATGGTCAAAATAAATATTCAAAATATCCTTTGGGTGCACATTATCTGCCGCTTCCAAATTTTCAGGATAAAGAACTTTTACATTTTCTTGAAGAAGAAAAAATCATTCTGGGTTATAATAAAAACGGACTTCCAGTTTTTGATGAACTTCAGTTGACTTTTGCACCAGACGAACGCTTATTTTATAAAAATAACTGGCAGGAAGGAGTTGTTCCAAAAGAAGGAAATTCAGTCGCAGATGATAAAGAATTTCAGCGCTTTTTTACACAAATGGACGCTTTTAGAATTGCCAAAGGAGAAGATCAGAAATATTTATTTAATATACCAATCTATCTTTCGTCTAAAGATGTAAAGACCAGAGCTTTAGATAAAATCACCATGCAAAAATGGTTTGAGGATAATCATTTCAAATCAGAGCCTTTGTTTAATTATATTGATTATTGTTGCAAAGATGATTTTGGATTAGGAATCGCCTATGTTTCGGCTTGGGCAGGAATTCATTATTTTGCCGGAAGAAAACAAGATTCAACTATAGAAAAAAACGACAGCGTTTTGACATGGCCCGAAGGAAATGCAAGATTGGCGCATCATCTAAAAAAATACACAGAACAAAAAACGCTTAAAAATCATTTGGTTTACGATGTAAAAATAGAAAACAATAAAGTCATTGTGCAGGCATTTGATGATGCTAAAAAAGTTTCGGTAGAAATTATTGCTGATAAAGCTGTTATGACAACTCCACAGTTTGTAAATCAATATATAATTAAAAATAGAAAATCATTTACAAAAGATTTTCACTACACGCCGTGGCTTTTAGCGACTTTAATTGTTAACGATTTATCAGATAATTTTAGTTTTCCGCTTTCATGGGATAATGTAATTTATGATGCCAAAGGTTTGGGTTATGTGTATGCACAGCACCAAACTCTGAATCAGTTTCAGGATAAAAAAGTAATTACTTATTATTATAGTTTTTCATCTGGAGATTTAAGAAAAACACGTAGAGAAATCTATAAAAAAGATAAAGAACACTGGAAACAATTGGTTTTTAATGATTTAAAAATCGCGCATCCCGATATTGAAAATTATACTGAGGACATGGAAGTTTTTTTATTGGGACACGGAATGATTTCCCCAGTTCCTGATTTTATTTTTGGTCAAGCCAAAGAAAAGGCTGCAAAAGATATCGAAAACCGAATTTATTTTGCACATACTGACTTGTCTGGAATTTCGATTTTTGAAGAAGCTTTTCATCAGGGAATTAATGCTGTAAACAAAATTTTAGATGGAACAACCCTGGATTCATAAAGCCAAAACAGATTTATTGTTCATTATTGGGCCATCATTTTTTGTACTGGCCATTATCTTTATTTTTCAGGATTATATTACTGCAATCGAAAATGATTATTCTTTTTACACTTGGCTTTTTTTAATTGTTTTTATTGATGTTGCCCATGTTTATGCCACTTTATTTAAAACTTATTTTGTAAAAGAAGAATTTCAGAAAGACAAAAAAAGGCTCATTTTATTACCTGTAATTTGTTTTTCAATTGGTTTAATTTTGTTTTCGTTTGGAAGTCTTGTTTTTTGGTCTTTTTTGGCTTATGTTGCTGTTTTTCATTTTATTAGACAACAATATGGCTTCATGAGATTATATGCCCGCAAAGAGGCTAAAACGAGGTTTTCTGTAATAATTGACAATATGGCCATTTATGCATCTACAGTTTACCCTATGTTGTTTTGGTTCTTTTCTTCTGAAAGAAAATTCAACTGGTTTATTGAAAATGAATTCTTCCGATTTGAGAATAAAGCAATTCTGCCAATTTTGTTTTGGGTTTACATCGCCATTTTATCCGTTTATGTTATTCGCACCACATTGGTATCGGTTAAAAATAAATTCTTTAATGTTCCTAAAAACTGCATTATTTTAGGAACAGCACTTTCATGGTATTTTGGTATTGTTTACTTCAATGACGATCTCATTTTTACACTTCTAAATGTAGTTTCACACGGAATTCCTTACATGGCTTTGGTTTATTTTAAAGGAGTTGAAAACAGTCAAAATAAGAAATCAGGAGTTTTTAGTTTTATAAAAAATTATAATGCCATATTCATTTATCTCGCTATTTTACTGATAATCGCTTTTACAGAAGAATTCTTTTGGGAATTTTTTGTGTGGAACGAAAACATTTCAATCAGTACTATTGATTTTTCTGGCTGGCAGTTTTTATTAGTTCCGCTTTTAAGTGTACCTCAATTCACACATTATCTGTTGGATGGATTTATCTGGAAATCTAAACGGTAAGCAAAAGGTCTTAAAAGAAATAAATTTCTAGCCTAGCCCCGATAGAAACGGCATCCTTTTGTGGTCCCGATAGCTATCGGGACCACAAAAGATAAAGTGTATAGCGGGACAATTGGTCTTTTGAAAATTAAATTTCTGCTTCTTTAAAGTAAAAAATTAATCCTGAAGAGCTATTTTTACTTTCGGCATCATACGTTCAACAAACATCGCATAAGCAGATTCTGAAGGATGTAAACCATCTGAAGCTACAAGACTTGTATTGGTCAATCCATTTCTTGTAATATCTGTAATAGAAACAAATGTTAGGTTATTCATTATGCAATAGTTTTCGGCAAAAGTGTTGTATTTATTGATTTCATCGGTGATTTTCATTCTTCCCTCGATTCCAAACATCATTCCAAATGAAGTATAAGCATAATCTGGAATTGAGAGTACAATTACGTTTTTTTTATCGCCTTTGGCCAAAGCAATTGCTTTTGTAACTAACTCAGGAAATTCTTTTTCGTAGATAGAAAAATCTCTGTGTTGATATTGATTGTTTACGCCAATTAATAAAGTAACCAAATCATAATTTGATTCTGGATTTTGCTCTTTTATGGCTGTAAGTAAATTACTGGTTGTCCATCCTGTTGTAGCAATTACTTTTAATGAAAAGCTCGTTTCGGGATAAAGTGCTTTTAAACTCGTTTTGAGCTGTTCTGGATATCGGCAGGTTTCGCAAACGCTTTGCCCAATAGTATAACTGTCTCCTAAAGCCAAATAATTTATGGATTTAGAAATTGGAGTAGTTGGAATTTGTGTTGTTGGAGGAGGAGTTACAGATCCTGGCGAAACAGGAGTTTCTGACGAAGATTCTTCTGGACTGCAGCTTAATAGAAAAGCTGAAAGAATAACGGTAACTATTTGTTTGAATTGCGGTTTCATAATTTGTTTAAATTAATTGGCTTGTTTAAACAAATAGTTACGTTAAATATCTTTTTATGGTTTTTAGACCATTTCTGTTTTCATTAGAATTTCTTCTTCGATGGCATTCCAAAGTCCGATACGTTTTTCCAGAGCCAGAATCGAAACTTCTTCAACTTCTTTCCATTTTTGAGCATCATCTTCACATAAATCGGTAATCATTTGCATTGCCATTGGTCCATGTTCATCGGCATCCAATTCAATATGTCTTTCGAAATAATAAAGCAATTTACTTAAATCTGTATCTGGAAGATTTTTTTGAAAATTGCCCAGGATTTCGGTAAACATACTCGGAATCAAATCTTCTCTTCCAAAAGTAAATGCTGCGGCAATTTGATGCGGTTTTCCTTCCTCAATCACTCTAAAAGTAAAATCAAGGAAAGCTTTTATTTCTGGATGAAGCGAACTTTGTTTAATAGCAACAAAAATGTTGTGAAGTGAATTTACTTCGGCTAAAAATTTATTGATTTCTGTAGTGTCTGCACCGCAGTCTTCCATGGCTTCAAGATACATTTCATAATGACTTTGTCTTCTTCCGTCGATACTTAAATCTGTTTCTTCGGCAAGAACAATTTCGTTGATTAAATATCTTGTTTCAGGGTTTTTAGTAGCGAACCAAGGTGTTGTAGTACAAGTAAGTTTGGCTTGTAAAGCTTTTAATAAAGACATGAAATCCCAAACAGCAAAAACGTGATTTTCTACAAAGCTGTGTAAGTCATCAATCGTTTGGATTTTATTGTATAATGAGTGTTTTAAAAGCTGTTCTTTTTGAGGTTGAATGCTATTATTTATAGTTTCAATATTCATTTATGTAAATTTTGGGGCAAATATAAAAAGCTTCTCGGTTAGAAGAAGCTTTTTTATATTGTTTTTATATATATTTTAATAGATGTTTATGATTTAAATGCTGGAATTCCAGTTACATCCATTCCGGTAATCAATAAATGAATATCATGAGTTCCTTCGTAAGTTATAACACTTTCCAAGTTCATCATATGACGCATAATCGAATATTCGCCTGTAATTCCCATTCCGCCTAACATTTGTCTGGCTTCACGGGCAATTTGAATTGCCATATTGACATTATTACGTTTTGCCATTGAGATTTGAGCTGTTGTAGCTTTTCCTTCGTTTCTCAAAACGCCTAAACGCCAGGTTAATAATTGTGCTTTTGTGATTTCGGTAATCATTTCGGCCAATTTCTTTTGCTGTAATTGAGTTCCTCCAATTGGTTTTCCAAATTGAATTCTCTCTTTAGCATAACGTAAAGCTGTATCGTAACAATCCATTGCTGCTCCAATTGCTCCCCAAGCAATTCCGTATCGTGCTGAATCTAAACAGCCAAGCGGAGCTCCTAAACCAGATTTATTTGGTAATAGGTTTTCTTTTGGAACTTTTACATTATCAAAAATTAATTCTCCGGTTGAAGAGGCACGAAGTGACCATTTATTATGAGTTTCAGGAGTTGTAAAGCCTTCCATGCCGCGTTCTACAATTAAACCGTGGATTCTTCCTTCTTCGTTTTTTGCCCAAACAACAGCAATATCTGCAAAAGGAGCATTCGAAATCCACATTTTGGCACCATTTAAAAGATAATGATCTCCCATATCTTTAAAATTGGTAATCATACTTCCCGGATCAGAACCGTGATCTGGTTCTGTCAAACCAAAACATCCTATATATTCACCTGTTGCCAGTTTTGGTAAATACTTCATACGCTGTTCTTCGTTTCCGTATTTCCAAATTGGGTACATTACTAAAGAAGATTGTACTGATGAAGTTGATCTTACACCAGAGTCTCCTCTTTCAATTTCCTGCATAATTAAGCCGTAAGAAATTTGATCTAAGCCGGCACCTCCATATTCAACAGGAATATAAGGACCGAATCCGCCAATTTCTCCTAGCCCTTTTATAATTTGCTTAGGAAATTCTGCCTTTTGAGCATATTCTTCAATAATAGGAGAAACTTCTCTTTTAACCCACGCACGTGCAGATTCTCGAACTAATTTATGTTCGTCTGTTAACAAATCGTCAAGGTTGTAATAATCTGGAGCTTGAAATAAGTCTGGTTTCATTTTTGAGTAATTTTACAAAACAAATTTACGTAATAAAAATATAACAAAACAAAGTTAAATTGTTATATTTTTATACATTAGTTAAAAAATAATCACAAATAAGGTAAATTAATTTTAGTTTATTGATAATTTATAACCTAATTTTGAGATTCCAAAAAAACATAAATTGAATGAGGCTGATCATCTCTTTTGTATTTTTTTTTGTTCTTAATACTGCATTTGGTCAACACATAAATGCACTGACTGAAGAGGAGTATCTTATATTGCAGGACAAAATTCGACTAAACTTTAATGCGAATGTCGATAGTGCCCTTGTATATGCTAATCAATTAGCACGATCTAATAATAACAAACATTTAGCTTTTGCAAATGCAGCGATATCAAGTTTGCTGCAAATGAAAGGAGATGTAAAACAATCTCAGGAAAAATATAAAAAAGCATTTTTTTACTTAGAAAAAATGCCTGAATCCAAGGATAAAACACAACTAAAGTCCTATATATATAACTACGGTGGCTTGACTGAATGGAAAAGAGGGAATTTTAGCAAAGCTCTTGAAATTTATCAGCAGGGAATTAAGCTTTCTATGCAAATTAATGATGTCAAGCAGATATTTAAGTTCAAAGCTAATATTGCATTAGTTAATGAAGCAGTTGGTAATTATCAACTGGCCATTAAGAATTTAAAGCAGCTTGATGATTTTATTGATCAAAATGAAGGTGTTTTTACCAAAGAGCAGTTACTGAATTATAAAAGTAATGTCAATACTGGTTTAGGAAGCTCTTATGAAAGTTACTACATGAAAAATGTAAGTAAGAAACATTTGCTGGATTCTGCGGAATTTTATTACAAAAAGTCTATAAATTACTCCCAAAACTTTGCTCAGAATAAAATAACAGCAAAATTAAGTCTTGGTAATATCTATAATTGGAAAGGTGATTACAAAAATGCAGAAAAAACATATTATGACGTTGTGTTTTTGTCGAGTCAAAATAATCAGAAAGACATTTTATGTGTTGCAAATTATAATCTGGGAGATGTTTATTTTACTACAAAAAAGTATGATAAAGCACTTGTTTTCTTTAAAAAATGCGATTCACTTTCAGAAATAACACAAGTTAATGAAATAGATTATCTCAAATCTAATTTTTATCAGGCCAAAATTTACAACATTCAGAAAAAACCGGAACTTGCTTATAAGCACTCGAGAATTTATTTGGATAATTATGAAAAATTTGAAGCTAAGTTAAATACAGAAGCACTTGAAGTTAATTATAAGCAAGGTGTAGATGATTTGACGGATGAAATGGTTAGTATAGAGAAAAAATATAAAAATGAAGTTTTTCTAAGCAGAGGTTTAAAAGTTTTTTATGTCTTGTTATTTGTGGCAATCGTCTTTTTATTAATTAAAAATATAAGAGATAAAAATAAAGCGCACAAAAAAATGAATGCTTTAATAGAGGAGTTTAAAGCAAATATTGAAAAGAAAAACAATTCTGAAATTGTGCCGGAAGAAATACTTGAAGAAGAAATGTTTGAGCTGGAAGAAATCCATCTCAAAAAAGAGAATGTAACTTTAAGTATTGATGAGGCAAAAGAGAATAAAATAGTAGAAAAACTATTAGCTCTTGAAAATAAATTAGAGTATTTAAATGCCGATTTTACGCTGTCGTATGTAGCAAAAAAGATAAAAACAAATACGACCTATTTATCCTATGTTGTAAATAAGAGATTTGGTAAATCATTTGGGGAATATTCAAATGAATTAAAAATCAATTATGTGATTAATGAGATGATCACAAACCATATGTATCGAAAATATTCAACGCAGGCTATTGCAGAAAGTGTAGGCTTTAAAAATGCAGTATCTTTTGCTAAATCATTTCGCAAAAGAACTGGAGTATCTCCAGCTCAATTTGCGAATAATATTTAGAATTTTATTTGTTAATAAATTATACTGATTAACTACTACCACCATTTCCTGCTCCTTTTCCAGGATCAACAGGTCCACTACCCGGCGGTATTGGATCTCCTCCTACTACCATTTTTTGTTGATTTTTAGATAACTTTTCTGTCTCAAAATCTTCGAAATTTAATTTAATATTTGCCATCTTTTTACATGTTACGGTTACTGATTTATCAAAACTAAAGAAAATGCAAACCTCTTGATCGAGAATTGGGTTTTGAACTCTTTTTTGAAATTAACCAAAGGCTAATTAATTGTAAATCAGTTATTTATAATTAAATTATAACTACTATAATTTATAAATTGTATGTAGTATAATATATAAAATGTGTGCTTTGAGCAATATTTTTCGAATAAAAACAACAATCTTTGTACTGTAATTCGATTTAAAACAGGTTTCAAAGATGCTAAAACTTATCCAAAAATTTCTACAAATAAACCGATATTCGGATGTGAAAAACGAGTTTAAAGACTTGTTTCTTTCACACCCTAATTATCCAAGTTTATTTGCGATAACAGATTCGTTTGATTTGTTGTCGATAGAGAATGCTGCTATAAGAGTTCCAAAGGAACAAATAGTTGATTTACCGACAAACTTTCTGGCTTATTTTAAAGAGGAATTAATCTTAGTTGAAAAAGCAAAAGATTTTGTTCGCATCAACACTATAAAAAAAGGTGTTCAAAAAATTTCATACGAGAAATTCCTTCTAGACTGGAATGGGGTAATTGTTGCAATCGAACCAAATAATGTAGTGGCAAGAGAAAATTTAAAAGTTGAATTAAACTGGTTAAAATATCTTATACCTTTTATACTTGTAGCTGGGCTATCATTTTTTTATAGTTCGTACAGTATTTTTAGCACTGTGTTTTTGCTAACATCAGCTTTAGGATTAATTGTGAGTATTTTAATTGTTCAGGAAAAACTTGGTTTTAAGAACAATCTTATTACGAACTTTTGCAATTTAAGTACAAATTCTTCTTGTAACTCTGTTTTGAGCTTTAGAGAGAATTATGAAAATAGATGGATTAGCTTTTCAGACTTACCGCTTTTGTTTTTTGGAGCAAGCTTTATTTCAATATTAGTACAGCCTGCTAACTCGTCAATTTTTGTTGGATTTTTAAGTCTATTAGCGATTCCAATTATTGTGTCCTCAATTTGGATTCAAAAATTCGAACTTCAAAGATGGTGTGTTATGTGTTTAATGGTTTCATTTTTAATATTTACACAAAGTATAATTTGGTTTTCATCTGACTTATTTACGTTGAGTTTTAGTTTTGGTACCATTTTTCCTTTTTTGTTTTCTTTAATTCTTCTAATACCAATTGCATTTGTTGTAAAATCAATTGCTAAAGATGTTCTTAATAATGAAAACTCTTTAAAGGAGCTTAAAAAATTCAAAAGAAACTATTCACTGCTAAACTTTTTATCTAAAAAAGTTTCTCATCAAAATGGATTTGAAGATTTAAGAGGGTTAAATTTTGGAAACAGAAGTGCAGTTGTAAAACTGGCCATAATAATAAGTCCAAGTTGTGTTCATTGTCATAAAACGTTTCAGGAAGCTTTTGATTTAGTTTTAAAATTTCCGGATAAAATATATTTAAGTGTTTTATTCAATATTAACCCTGAAAATATAGACAATCCATATAAAGCAGTTGTTGAAAGACTTTTAACGATAAACAGATCAACTCCGGGAAAAACGGTAGAAGCCATTTCAGACTGGCATATTAAAAAAATGAGTTTGAAAAAATGGTTGAAAAAATGGAATGTTGACAATGTCAGCATGATGATAAATCAGGAAATAAACAAACAATACGAGTGGTGTTCTAAAAACAACTTCAATTACACTCCGGTAAAAATTGTTAATGAAAGGTTGTTTCCTAATGAATATGAATTAAGCGAATTGAAATACTTTTTAAACGATTTTGTCGAGGAAAAAGAAACAACAGTACTAGAAAGAATAGCCTAGTTTGACATTTGATAAATTCTCTAACAATTAAAAATTTACAGTTATGCTAAAAAATATATTAAATCTGGAAGGAACGCAAGAAATAAGTGCTAGTGAACAAAAAACTATCATTGATATCTTTAGTAAAGAAGTATCATCTAAATGTGATGCAAATTCAATAATAGCGTATGATGATTGTACAGATTATTTTTCAGAATTAAATTATTCTGTAGCAATCTAAAAAACTGTACGGTTATTGTTATGTAGAATCCGGCAGAGAATTTTAAACTGTTTTTTGCTGCCAATTTTTTAAATTATTTAAAGTAATATACAATAAAGCCTTTTTAAAATTTAGTCATGTTTTTTTTAATTTGTAGGCGCTCGATCGTGGAACATTGAGCAATTTATCCCAACATTGATGATTGGTGTCGGGATTCTCAGGATAATTGGTCACTTGGGTCGGTTTTATTTGGTTAGGGCTGATCAAGTGCCATCTCCTAGAGAAATTGGTATTACTAAAATATATTGAATATTTAGTAGAGAGGAAATTTTTTCCTCTCTATTTTTTTTGTCCTTTTGTCATTATTGTTTTTTTTACTAATTCCTTTAGTAAAAAGTTTTCTTCTTCTAGCTTTTGAGTATATCTAATGATCATTTCAATAACATTGAGGTTAGTTATATGATCATATTCATGATTATTTGGTAACTCTTTAGTTTTTCTTTTGAGGACTTCTATGTCTTTATCTAAAATTTTAGCAAAGCTTGCCCATTCGTTTTCGCGTATACGTGAAATTCCTCTTTCTTTTTTAGAATAAGTCGTTTGTTCCATAGCAAGCATTTCTGCCATTTCCTTTTGTGTTAGACCTTTCTCTTTTCTGGCTTTTATTAAATTTTCATGTTCCATCTGCATATAAAATAAAAGCTAATATACAGTTATTTCTTAATAAATTTAGAATATTTTTTTTGAATTTCCTAAAAATAGCCTAAAAATTTCCTACAAAAAATGATTGTGTAATTTTTATTTTAATGAATTTTGAAAAGTAAAATTTTTCTCAAAATTTCAATCATAACTTATGCGCAAAGTATATGATTAACTTGAGATTGTTTTCCAAAATATTAATAATATAAATAAAAAGAATCATGAAAAAATTAGAAAATTTCGAATGCGAAAAAGTGGAAATTAAAACTATCTATGGTGGAAAAGAACCTTCTATGACTATTGTTTATCAAGGGACAGAAGTTTGTGACGTTCATACTGACTACTAAACTAAATTGAAAATTAAAGTCCGGTATTTTTTATACTGGACTTTTTTTAAAGAATTGATATGATCTTGATATTAAGTACCCCTACCGACTATGATACAAATGGTGTTATTGAATGGTTAACATATAATAAGACACCTTTTTTTAGATTAAATGATGAAGATTTAATGCAAGGTATAACCAGTTTTTATCATAATCCAAAGGACTTATCACAAACTTATTTCGAACACTATTCCCAAAAAGTATTTCTAAAAGATGTAAAGCTTGTGTGGTATCGCAAATTTGGTTTTTTGATTGATTACGAAAGGAAATTAGGAGTAAATAATGATCTTCTAGATTATATGTATGCAGAGTTTAGAAATATTCATAACCTAATTCTAAATTTATTAAAGGATAAAAAGATATTATGTAAAAAACCTTCTGTTTTCTCTAAAATTGAAATTCTAAATCAAGCAAACAAAATAGGGCTCAATATTCCTAAAACCTTAATTACTAACGACAAATTAAAATTAATAGAATTTTATCACCAGAATAACAAATCAATTATTACAAAATCTATTGGTGAGGCTAGACACGTAAAATATAAAAATAATGTATTTACTCTAGCTACTCATACAATAAAAAACATTGAACTATTGCCCCTCAACTTTTCTCCTTCCTTATTTCAGGAATATATTGATAAAGAAATTGAAATTAGAGTTTTTTATTTAGATAAGAAATGTTATTCGATGGCAATTTTTTCTCAGAATAATGAAAAAACTAAATTAGATTTTAGAAATTATGATGACAAAAATCCAAATAGATTTGTTCCATATAAATTACCTGAAATGCAGGAAAAGATAATAACAACTTTTATGGAAAGTATTGGTTTGAATACTGGTTCCTTAGATTTGATTAAATCTGTAGTTGATGGAAAATTTTATTTTTTAGAAGTTAATCCATTCGGACAATTTGGAATGACTAGTAAACCATGCAATTATAATCTACACAAGAAAGTTGCTGACTTTTTAATTAAAAATACTAATGATTAAAGTAAAAGAATTAGTTGAAACTAATATAGAAATGCCTTTGCCTATCATAATGGAATTTTCAGAAGTGTTTGATTATCAGCCTAGGGTTAAACAAAATCCCTCAGAAAATTATCATGTCGAATCAAGATATTATCAAACATCCAAATTAAGCTGTAAATCATCCTCTAAACCTTTGTATGTTAAAAAGAATGGAAAGTTATCAATTTAAATTATTTCAATGCTGTATACCGGTAAAAGGGATAAAAAATGGAATTATTGTTGATTTCCAAAGAAAAATTATTCATAAAGTGCCAAATCAGATAATAGATATTATAGAAGAATATTCACAGAAAAATATTTACGATCTGTTTGCGGATTATAATGCCAGTAAGAAAATATTAAAATCATACATAAGATATTTTTTGGATAATGAGTTGATAATTTTATCAAATGAAATTAGCGCTTATCCTGCTATAAGTAATGATTTTTTTAATCCCGTTATCCTTGATAATATTTGTATTGAAATTGAAAAGGAATCTATTTATTTGGATAATTTTCTTAGACTCGAAGTTAATAAATTAGGTTTAAATTCTATAAAAATCATTTTAATAAATAATGATATTGAAAGTCTCATTAAGGTTCTAGACATTTTGGAAGATTCAAAAATAAAGGCAATTGCTTTGTATTTAGAATATAATGAAGAGATTTTATTGCAATTAGAATTAATTATAAAAGATAACCCAAGAATTTTAGATGTTGTGTTTTATAATTTTAATGACCAAATAGAAAACTATAATTCTAGTGAAAAATTGAGCTTTGAAAAATCACCAATTGAAGAAGTACTATACGGAAAGACAATAGAAAATCTAAATAGTTTTGTTTTAGATATTGATTTATACAATGAAGCATTAAAATATAATTTAATGTTTAATAAAACTTTATTTATAGATTCTTTAGGGAATATAAAAAAGTATAAAGAAGATTTAAATATATACGGAAACATTCAAAAAGACGAAATAAATGAAATAATGTTAGAGCAAGATTTCAATTTGTTTTGGAGAGTAAGTAAAGATCAAATTGATGTTTGTAAAGATTGCGAATTTCGTTATATCTGTCCGGATAATAGAATACCATATAAAGTGGATTCAGAAGAACTCAGTTATAAATTTAAAACAACATGTAATTATGACCCCTATCAAGGTAAATGGAATTAATAATTTAGCTAAATTTTTTATTTTAATAATTTTTTTATTTCTTATCATGGGATGTAAAACCATAAAACAAGAAATTATTAGTCATAATTATATTATAGGTGAAAAAAATAAAGGGGATTTATTTTATAACAACTCAATTGATGTTTCAATTGATTTTTTAGGAAATACTATTTATGATGATCTTTCTAAGGTAAAAAAAAGTGAACTTAAAAATGAATTGAGAGATATTAAGGAAGTTTCTGTTGATAATTTAATATTGCACAGTAAAAAAACAGATAATGAAATTGACATGTACTATTTTTTTGAAAAAGTCGAAAATCCAATTGATACATTATCACATGAAAGACTTATAAAAAATGATATTATAAATGGAGTAGCGATATGTGAAAAACAAAAAGGCGAAAAAAAAATAATTTGTCTTACAAAATCTTTGAAAGATAGAGGAAATGTTTTGAAAATAAACAATGAAAATATGCAAAGAGTTTATTTAGATTCGACTAATTTAAAAAAAATTACGTCTTTTAATATTTTTAATTATTATACGAATAATTGTATAAACTTTCTTCAAGGAAGGGATAAGTTGCAAAAAGCGCCATTTACAAATCCTAAAAGAAGTATTTGGAAAAAGACATTCATTATGACTCTTAATTCTTTTATGTCAAATAATAAAGAATATAATGAATTGATAAGTAATCATGAGAATGAAAAAGATCACTTTGATAAAACAATAAAGCTTGCTTTATCACTAAAGGAGGTTAAAAAAAATGATTCTGTTTTTACATCAATTTCAGAACTGGCAAAAAATAATCAAGTTATTATGCTTAATGAAGGTCATTTTTATCCAAAACATAGATTATTTGCGATGCAGCTTTTAGATATTTTAAAACAAAACGGATTTACATATTTATCAATTGAAGCATTTACTCCTAATAGAGAAGGAGATACTACAATTATCCCTAACTCTAAAAATGGTCTATATACTAAAGAACCTTATTTTGGACATTTTGTAAGAAAAGCAAAAAAAATGGGATTTAATATTTTAGGTCACGAAAATTATGATAATAGTATTGACAGGGAGATTGGGCAGGCAAAAAATATAATGAAAATATTAGAAAATGATCCAAAAGCAAAAATATTTGTTTATGCCGGCCATGGACATATTGAAAAAGAAGGAAAAAAACGCCTCATGGCAAGCTATTTTAGAGAATTTTCTAAAATAAATCCTATTACAATCAACCAAGAAGCACTAATTAGTAAAACAAAAGAAAATCTTGTTTTAATCCCTAAATCAGTTTTTGAGAAGGACACTTTAATGAAATCCAGTGCAGATTATTTTGTAATAAATAATCTAGAAACAAATTTAACTAGGGTTTATCCTGATAAAGCTTTCAAAACAGTTTTTGTTCAAAACAATGACTTTAAAAATTTTAGTAAAGAAGAATTGTTACTAGAAATTTACAATGGAAATGAATATGAACAAACCAAGAATACAGATTTATTAGTTCCTATTTATGCATCGCTTGTGGAGCCAAAAGGAAATAAGATTGAGTTTAGTTTTCCAGTAGGTAAATATCATGTTGTGATAAAATCAGTAAATAATCAACGATTTCAATTTGACAATTTTGAAGTTAAATAGTTTTTTATATAAAAAATAAATATTTACCCCATTGAAAAGTTATTTTTATAGAGGCTTTAAGGTGGTTGATTTTAACAATTGTCTAAATATTTAAGAATTTTTATATAATATTGCTGTAAAATAAACCCAAATATCAGAATTGAAAAAATTCACCCATTACAAACAGGCAGATTTTAAAGATTGCGGCCCAACATGTTTAAAGATCATAGCCAAACATTATGGTAAAACAATCAACATTCAGGAGTTGCGTGACAGCAGTGAGACAACTCGTGAGGGGAGTAATTTGCTTTTTTTAAGCGATGCCGCCGAGAAAATTGGTTTCAGAACACTGGGTGTAAAGTTAAATGCAGAAAGACTTGAAGAAGCGCCTCTGCCATGTATTCTGCATTGGAACAAAAATCATTACGTAGTACTTTATAAAATAAAAAAGGGGACTTACTATATTTCAGATCCCGGTTTTGGATTACTTGAATATAATAAAAAAGATTTTCTAAAATTCTGGATCGGAAACAATGCCGATGATTCTACTAAAGAAGGTATTGCTTTACTTATAGAAGCCACACCAAAATTTTTTCAGTCAGAATTTGATAAAGAAGACAATAAAGGTTTAGGATTTGGAATGTTGTCTCAATATGTCTGGCGATATAAATCATTCTTAGTTCAATTAATTATTGGACTTTTGGCCAGCAGTTTATTGCAGATGATTTTTCCTTTTTTAACCCAAAGTATAGTTGATATTGGTATTCAAAACCAAAACATTCATTTTATATATCTTATCCTGTTTGCAATGTTATTTGTTTTTGCAGGAATAACTGGTTTAGAACTTATCAGAAGCTGGATTTTGCTGCACCTTTCAACCAGAATAAATATCTCCTTAATTTCAGATTTCTTTATTAAACTAATGAATCTGCCTATTTCCTTTTTTGATGTGAGAATGACAGGAGATATTATGCAGCGTATTAATGATCATAGAAGAATCGAAAAAATACTGACCACGTCCTCTCTAAATGTATTGTTTTCTGTAATTAATATGTTTGTCATGGGGGGAGTTTTAGCTTATTTTAATCTCCAGATATTTTTAGTATTTTTTGTAGGAAGTGTTTTTTATTTTGGATGGATTACCTTATTTCTGAAAAGAAGGGAGGTTTTGGATTATAAGCGTTTTGCAGAGGTTTCTCAGGAACAAAGTAAAGTAATGGAACTCATTAACGGTATGCAGGAAATTAAACTCCACAATGCCGAAAAACAAAAACGCTGGGGCTGGGAGTATATACAGGCAAGATTATTTAGGGTTTCAATAAAAGGCTTGGTTTTAGAACAGACTCAAGCAACAGGTTCATCAATAATTAATCAGTTGAAAAATATTTTTATCATATTTCTTTCCGCTAAACTGGTAATTGATGGTTCGATTACCCTAGGAGTAATGCTGGCTATAAGTTCAATTGTAGGGAGTTTAAATGGGCCGATTACACAGCTTATTGAATTTGTGAGAGAATTGCAGGATGCTAAAATATCACTGGCTAGGTTATCTGAAATTCACGAGAAAGAGGATGAAACCCAGCAGGAAATCCATCAGACCAATGATGTCCCGTATGATGCAGATATCGAAATCAAAAATCTTTCTTATAGATATTTAGGATCAGATATTCCGGTTTTAGAAGACCTAAGTCTTGTGATCCCGGCCAATAAAGTAACCGCAATAGTGGGAGTCAGCGGAAGCGGAAAAACGACTTTAATGAAACTGCTTCTTAAGTTTTATGAACCTGAAAAAGGCGAAATCAATATTGGCAGTTCACAGTTAAAAAACATTTCGCAGAAAGCCTGGCGATCCAACATTGGAGCTGTAATGCAGGAAGGTTTTATTTTTAGCGATACAATAGCTAATAATATTGCTTTTGGAGTAGATAAAGTAGACAAAGAACGATTGGTTTATGCTGCAGAGGTTGCCAATATCAAAGAATATATAAGCGAACTTCCTTTAGGCTACAATACTAAAATTGGAGCCGAAGGAACCGGAATGAGTACAGGACAAAAACAAAGACTTTTAATTGCGAGAGCGGTTTACAAAAATCCGGAAATATTATTTTTTGATGAAGCCACTTCCGCTCTAGATGCCAATAATGAAAAAGTGATTATGCAGAAACTGGATATTTTCTTTAAAGATAAAACCGTAATTGTAATTGCGCACCGCTTAAGCACGGTTATGAATGCAGATCAGATTGTGGTTTTGCAAAAAGGAAAAATTATCGAAATAGGTTCACATTCCTCATTAGTGGAACAGAAAGGAAATTATTTTGAATTGGTTAAAAATCAATTGCAGTTAGGAAATTAATCATGGAAGAAGATAACAGCACATTCGAATTAAGAAGCGAGGAAGTTCAGGACATTCTCACCAAAGTACCGCACTGGATGATCCGCTGGGGAACGGTTCTAATTTTCGTAATCATACTGATGCTCTTTTTTGTTTCCTGGTTTATAAAATATCCTGATGTTGTTAATACCGAAATTGTGATTACAACTAATATTCCGCCGGAGAAAATTGTTGCCAAATCATCTGGCCGCATTGAGGCTATTTTAGTTAAAAACAAATCGATTGTATCTAAAAACAGCACACTTGCCATTATAGAAAATACGGCAAATTACAACGATGTTTTTCTGCTGAAAAGTATCGTTGATAATTATAATATAAATGATGCGAAAACAGAGTTTCCATTTTCAAAATTAAAAAACACACAGCTGGGAGAAATTGAAAGCGCCTATGCTGTTTTTCAAAAAGATTATCAGGCACAGGAATTAAATCATGATCTGCAGCCTTTTGCAATTGAAAACAGGGCACAGGTTTCTGAAAAAATCCAAATAAAGGAAAGATTAGAAATTCTGCAGCAGCAAAAAGTAATCAATGAAAGCGAGCTCCAGCTTCAAAAAAATGAAGTGGCCCGTTTTGAAATATTATTCAATAAAGGCATTATTTCAGCTCAGGAAATGGAAGTTAAAAAACTAAGTTTCCTGCAGGCGCAAAAGAGTTACAGAAGCTTATTATCATCGATTTCTCAATTGAGATCTTCCCTTATAGATAACACAAAATCGAGTCAGAGCTCGCAGGCAAACAGCACTAAAGAAGAAGTTAATCTGGGAAGAAACATGGCGCAGTCGTTTTATCAGCTAAAAAAAGTGATAAAAGACTGGGAGCTGGCTTATGCCTTAAAATCGTCGATTAGTGGAAAAGTTACCTTTTTACAGGTTTGGACAGAAAACCAAACCATAAATTTGGGTGATAATGTTTTCTCAATTATTCCCGATGCTAAAAATGGTTTTATAGGAAAAGTAAAAGCTCCGGCTTTAAACTCAGGAAAGATAAAAACAGGGCAGAGAGTCAATATTCGACTGGCTAATTTTCCGGACAGGGAATTTGGAGTTTTAAAAGGAAAGATTCAGAATATTTCTCTGGTTCCGGATAAGGATGGAAATTTATTGATAGATGTTGCTTTACCAGAAGGACTAAAAACTTCTTATAACAAACAAATTCTGTTTCAGCAGGAAATGAAAGGAAGTGCAGAAATCGTAACGGAAGATTTGCGCTTAATAGAAAGAATCTTATATCAGTTTAAAAGTATTTTTGAACAAGTTTAAAAACAACCACAAACTATCAACTAACCAAAACCAATTTTTAAATGAAAAAAACTATAATCATTGTAGTTATTTTATTATTTCAAAATTCCTTTTCAAAACCCATAACCGAAACGCAGAAACTTGCTGCAACCTGCAAAGTTTGGGGATTTCTAAAATATTATCATCCTAATGTCGCAAATGGAAATTTTGATTGGGATGAGCAGCTTTTTAAAATATTACCAAAAGTAGAAGAAGCAAAAACGGATATAGAATTCTCAAATACTATTGAAAAATGGATTAATTCGTTAGGGAAAGTTAAAGCTTATAAAGCTGAAATTCTAAATGAAGAGATTGATTATTTTGACAAGAATTTTGACCTTTCATGGACACAGAATTCAGAATTATTTTCTAAAAGTCTTTCGCAAAAGCTTAAATTTATTGAGGAAAATAAAATTCAGGGAAAACAATATTATGTTGAACAGGGAATTGAATTCAGAAATGAAGTTGAATATGCAGAATTTAATGATAAAGATAAAAACTTTCGACTTTTGCTTTTATTTCGTTTCTGGAATTATGTTGAGTACTTTTTTCCGTACAAATATCAAATGGATCAAAATTGGGATTTGACTTTAATTGAATTTTTACCAAGAACGATTAATCCTGTTTCTGAAACTGATTATTATTTATCATTAAAAGAATTTAGTGCTAAATTAAATGATACGCATGCTTTATTTGGGGCAAATAAATTATTTGATATTTTTGGGCGCCACGGGATTTCTTTTGATGTTAAAATTATTGATGATAAAGCAATAGTTACCGGATTCAAAAACGAATCTTTATGCAAAATAAACGATATTAGAATAGGGGATGTTATTACTAAAATAGAGGGTAAATCAATTGGGGATCTTATAAAAGAGAATCAAAAATATATTGAAGGGTCCAATTATACTGCAATTTTAAATAATGAATACCCAATTTTTTATAGTCGTACAGATGTTAGTGAAATTGAATTTGTAAGAAATGATAAAACGTCAAAAAAGACAATAAATAAATATGAGTATAAAGATTTAAATATTAATTACGAGAACAAAAGTGAGAAATATAAATTCTTAGAGAATAATATTGGTTATGCTAATTTGGCTGTCTTAACTCCAGATGATGTTCCAGTTATGATGGAACAGTTTAAAAATGCTAAAGCTATTATTTTTGATATTCGAAATTACCCTCAGGGAACTAATTTTGCAATTGCAGAATATTTAAATCCAGAACCGAAAAATTTTGTAAAATCTATTGATGCTGATTTAAGTTCGCCGGGACGCTATATTTGGAGAAAAGAAGATACGCCCTGCGGAAAAATTAATCCTGATTATTATAAAGGAAATGTTATTCTTTTGGTGAATGAAAAATCAATAAGCCATTCTGAATTTACAGCAATGGCACTAAAAGTTGCTCCAAAAGCTACTGTAATTGGAAGTCAAACTGCAGGTTCAGACGGAGCAAATTACAGATTCGAAATTATAAAAGGTATCTGGACTTCGTTTACAACTTACGGCGTTTTTTATTCTGACAAGAAAGAAACACAAAGAATAGGAATCGTTCCAGATATTGAAGTGAAACCAACTATATTAGGAATTCAGCAAGGGAGAGACGAAATTTTAGAAAGAGCCATTCTTTTTGCTAAAAATGGTAAATGAGATTTGTAAATCTTTGTCAAAGTTTCAAGTTTTGACAAAGATGCTTTACATCTTTAAATAAAAATCCTTCGTCAACTCAATATATTCAGGAGTATAAACATGCCTGTCAATTTCGATTGTTAATTCATCGATTTCGATTTCAGCAGTTTCATTTCGGCTAAAAGCCAATAAACTTCTTTTAATTGATGAGGTAGGAGTTCCTTTTACTCGGCTAATTTTTGATGGATATAATTCAGCTTCTTTTGCTAAAGCGATAAACTTTTCTTCTTCTTTGTAAGGAAGAATTATGGCTAAAATTCCGTTTTCAGATAAAAGTAAATCAGCTGCTTCAATAATTTCTTCAAAAGGCATTGCATCCTGAAAACGCGCTAAATCGCGTTGTTCGTTCTCTGTTTTATAATCTTCAGCATAAAAAGGAGGATTTGAAACAATCAAATCGTATTCGTCTTCCGGTTCTTCAATAAATTCATCTAATCCGGCATGAAAACAAAATAAACGATCGCCCCAAGGTGAACTTTCAAAATTTTCTACAGCTTGTTCATGTGCCTCTTCATCAATTTCAAGCGCATCTATTTGTTCAGCATGAGTTCGCTGTGCAAGCATTAAAGCAATAATGCCAGTTCCTGCGCCAATATCTAAAACACTAAAAGGATTATGATGAATGGGAGCCCAAGCACCAAGTAAAACGCCATCAGTGCCAACTTTCATTGCAGTTTTGTCTTGTTTAATAGAAAATTGTTTGAACTGAAACATAAAAAAAGAAATTCCAATATTTTAAATTCCAAATTCCAATTTTAAAAAGGGAAATTCCAAGAAAGAAATTCCAAATTCCAAATGCAATACGGATTAAATTATGTAGTTAGAAGCGCAAAAATAAGATTAAATTGTCATTTATTGCTTTGTAGTTTTAGTAATTATTGCAGATAAAATTTTTCTTAATTCTTCTATTTCGAATAATAGTAAATCAGAAGCTGATCTTTGATCTGGATTTAATTCGTGAAGTAATCTTAACCAATATTTAGATTCTTTAGCTTCCTTTCTAGATATTTTGAGTCTAAAAACTAAATCTTTTTCCCCAAGTTTTTCGTTTGCTTCAATATAGTTAGCTCCAACTGAACCAGATGATCTAATTAATTGTTTGCCATCTTCAATATTTGATATTGTTTTCGATAAGCTTCTAATGTAATTTCTACATTCTTTTGCAAACAAAAATGTTCGTTCTTCTAAATCGTATGGTTTGTTCATTGTATAAATCCCAAAATTTTAAAATTCCAAATTCCAATTGTTGGGGCTTAAAAATAGTGAAAACAACTTAAATATAAGTTTTTTCTTCCAAATTTATTTTATTGGAATTTCTCTCCAGTTTTGGGATTTGGAATTTAACCTTTTCAGGTTTGGAATTTGGGATTTAAAAATTGGAATTTCTAAACTTAAAGATACATCTCAACCAATCCTTCAGGAAGGTTCATGATTACTTTTTTGTTTTCCCGGTCAATTTTTACCAAGAAATGGTCGATCATTGGAACTAAGATTTCTACTTCACCATTCAAAACTTCAAAAAGAGGTTGTGCCGAAGAATCATTAATCGAAGTAATTTTCCCGAAAACACCTAAACGCTGGTCTTCGATTTCAAAACCAATAACTTCGTGGAAATAAAATTTGTTGCCGGTAAGTTTTGGCAGCATGGTTAAAGGAAGATAAACGCCATTTCCAACAAGTGCATCGGCTTCTTCTTCTGTACTTACATCTTCAAAACGAACTCTTAGAAAGTCGTTTTTGTGTAAAGAACTTGTTTCAATAAAAAAAGGAACCAAGTGTTTGTTGTGATCAACAAACACTGATTCCAGATTTTCGTATAACTCAGGTTCGTCTGTGTCTAAATAGATCAGAACTTCACCTTTGAAACTAAATTTTTTAGCGATTTTACCTAAATAAAAACATTCTTCTTTACGCATTCTCGCTAAGTAAAATTATGCTTCAGTTGTTTCGTTATTCTCTTCAGCAGCAGGAGCTTCTTCAGTAGCAGCTTCTGCTTCTACTTCAGCAACTTCTTCTTCAACTGCAGGAGTTGCAGCAGCGATAGCATCAGCTTCAGCCTGAGCTGCAGCAGCTAAACGTTTAGCATTAACTTCTTGTTCTGCTTTAAAAGCTTTAGCTTTAGCATCAGCTTGCGCTTTTGATAAACCGTCTTTTTTAGCATCAACTTTTCCAGATTTTGCCTCTAACCAAGCAGCTAATTTAGCATCAGCTTGTTCTTGAGTTAAAGCTCCTTTACGGATACCTCCATCTAGGTGGTGTTTCAATAAAGCACCTTTGTAAGAAAGAATTGCTCTAGCAGTATCAGTTGGTTGTGCACCATTGTGTAACCATTTAACTGCACTGTCAAGGTTTAACTCAACAGTTGCTGGGTTTGTGTTTGGATTGTAAGTACCGATTTTCTCTAAGTATTTACCATCTCTTTTTGAGCGTGCATCTGCAGCTACAACCCAGTAAAAAGGTTTTCCTTTTTTACCGTGTCTTTGTAATCTAATTTTTACTGACATAATCGTATGATTAAATTTTGAGGTACTCGACCTCTGTTAATTAAGGGCGCAAAGATATAATTTTTTTATCAATTATCCGTTTCAAAAGGTATTAAATGTATTTAAGACAGATTTTTAGCTTTTTTTGACTTTTAAATTTCAATATTTACCTCATAATGCGATACTTTTGCATTAAATTCATTTTAATATATGAAAAAATATTTTTACTTCTTATCTTTTTTACTACTGCTTACATCTTGTACAGAAGATGTAAAATTTAATAATCCTGCTTTTCAAACCCTGAAAAATAATGTTTTCTGGAGAGCTCAAACGTATAAAGCTTATTTTGGTACAAACGGAACTGTATTTATTGAGGGATCTTTAGGATACGAAAAAGTTATTTTGCAAACTGCTTCTTCTGCAGAACAAACTTTTCTTTTAGGAGTTAATGAAACTTCAAAAGCATCTTACGAAAATACGCTGCCTGCCGAATTATCTTCATTTTCTACAGGAACAAATATTGGTAACGGACAAATTATTATAACAGAATACGATACGAATAATAATACTATTTCGGGAACATTTAAATTTACGGCAATGAATGAAGATGAAAGCGATACCGAAAATCCAAAAATTAACTTTACAGAAGGAGTTTTCTATAAAGTTCCAATTCAAGTAAGTGATATTGTTCATCATCAGATGTAACTTTTGCAAATACGGCGTTTTATGAGCTGATTTTCAAAATCAAAATAAAAACATAAATAAACTAATATATAGTAGATTACGGAAAAATAAGACTACATTTGCTACATTATTATAAATAAGTACATATGAACATTTTTGTTGGAAGCCTTCCATTCAGTATTGAGGAAGCAGATTTAAGAGAGTCTTTCGAGGCTTACGGAGCAGTAGATTCAGTTAAAATTATCACTGATAAATTTACTGGAAGAAGCAAAGGTTTTGGTTTTGTTGAGATGCCAAACGATGCTGAAGCTCAAAAAGCAATTGATGAATTGAACGGAGCTACTGTTCAAGGTCGTTCAATTGTAGTTAATAAATCTGAACCGAAACCTGAAGGTGAAAGAAGAAGCTTCAACAATAACAGCCGTGGTGGAGATTCACGCGGAGGTTATGGTGGAGGAAACAGCCGTGGTGGAAATGACCGTGGTGGTAACAGAGGAGGATATTAATATTTTTTTCTAAATATATAAAAGGGATCAACGAAAGTTGATCCCTTTTTTTATGCGGTATTTTTTCTGTAGAGGCGCACAGCAGTGCGTCTAACATACCGAGGAGACGCACTGCTGTGCGCCTCTACGATTATATGTTTATTATAAATTCGCTACAAGCCAATCTCCAACTTCGCTTGTTTTGTATGCTTTTGACCCTTTTGAAGCTAAATCTTCGGTAACAACTCCTTGCTCTAAAGATTTGTTTACAACAGCTCTGATAGCTTCAGCTTCGTCTTTTAAACCAAAAGCATCTTCGAACATCATGGCTGCAGATAAAATAGTCGCTAATGGATTAGCAATGTTTAACCCGGTTGCCTGAGGATAAGATCCGTGGATTGGTTCGTATAATGAAGTATGTTCTCCAACAGAAGCAGAAGGCATTAATCCCATTGAACCTGAAATTACAGAAGCCTCGTCAGTTAAGATATCTCCAAATAAATTTTCTGTGATTAATACATCATAAGAATTTGGCCATTGAACCAAACGCATTGCAACAGCATCAACAAATTCGTAAGAAACCGTAACTTCAGGATAATCTTTTTCCATTGCCTGAACGGTTTCTCTCCATAAACGTGAAGTTTCCAAAACGTTGGCTTTATCAACACAACATAATTTTTTAGAACGTGTCATTGCTAATTCGAAACCTTTTTTAGCTAAACGCTGCACTTCTTCACGTGTGTAAACGCAATTGTCAAAAGCAGTTTCTCCACCATCTTTTCTTCCTTTTTCTCCAAAGTAAATTCCACCCGTTAATTCTCTTAAGAAAACTAAATCAGTTCCTTCGATTCTTTCTCTTTTTAAAGGAGAATTATCAATTAAAGAAGGAAAAGTAAATGTTGGACGAACGTTAGCAAACAATCCTAATTTTTTACGCATTAACAATAAACCTTGCTCAGGACGAACAGGTGCACTTGGATCATTATCATATTTTGGGTGGCCGATAGCTCCAAATAAAACCGCATCGGCTTTCATACAAACTTCGTGCGTTTCGTCTGGATAAGGAACTCCAACTGCGTCGATTGCGCAAGCTCCAGTCAAAGCAGGAGTCCAAGTGATTTCGTGATTGAATTTTTTTGCAATAGCATCAGATACTTTTACAGCTTCATTTATTACCTCAGGACCAATTCCGTCTCCTGCTAAAAGGGCTATGTTAAATTTCATTTTTTAAGTATTTATTATTTTAAGGTTCTAAGGTTCTGAGTTGCTAAGATTCTAAGTTTTTTCTGCTTATCGTATTAGTAACTAGGTGTTGATTTTTTAAGATTCTGAGTTTTTAAGGTTCTAAGCTCAAAGAAAAAATCTCAGCAACTTAGAATCTTAGCAACTTAGTACCTTAAGCTATTACATTCAACATTTTTTGCGTTGCAATAATCGCTGCAACAGTTTGATCTGAATCTAATCCGCGAGTTTTAAATTCTTTTCCGTTGTTTACCCAGGTAATAATCGTTTCGCACAAGGCATCAGAACTACTTCCTGGTGGGATTCTTACGGCATAATCAATTAATTTTGGAAGCGTTAATTTTTTGCTTTTATAAATCTTTGATAAAGCATTCATAAAGGCATCAAACTGACCGTCGCCCTGAGCATTTTCTTCGATAATTTCTTCGCCAAATTTTAAACACAAAGTCGTTGACGGACGCATTCCTTTTGAGTGTACTAATATATAGGACTCGATTTTTATTTTTTCTTCGTAAGTATGACTGTCCAAAACATCTGAAATAATGTATGGAAGATCTTCCTTAGTAACGGTTTCTTTTTTATCGCCTAGTTCAATGATTCTTTGGGTAACCAATTTCAAATCTTCCTGATTTAATTTTAAACCTAATTCCTGAAGATTTTTCTCGATATTGGCTTTTCCAGAAGTTTTTCCTAAAGCGTATTTTCTTTTTCTTCCAAAGCGTTCTGGAAGCAAATCATTAAAATATAAGTTGTTTTTGTTGTCTCCGTCGGCATGGATTCCGGCAGTTTGTGTAAAAACATTATCGCCTACAATAGGTTTGTTGGCAGGAATTCTGTATCCTGTAAACGTTTCAACTAATTTGCTTACCGTATATAAAGAAGTTTCTTTGATGTTGATGCTTACTTCTGGCAGATAATCATTGATTACCGCAACCGTACTTTCAAGCGGAGCGTTTCCGGCACGTTCTCCCATTCCGTTTACCGTTACGTGAAGTCCGTTAATGCCGGCTCTTACAGCTTCCATAACATTGGCAACACTTAAATCGTAATCGTTATGAGCGTGAAAATCAAAATGAATATTTGGATATTTTGCTCTGATTTTAGAAATAAATTCAAAAGCCAAAGATGGAATTAAAACTCCTAAAGTATCCGGAAGTAAAATTCTTTTTACGGGTTGTGTAGATAAGAAATCCAGAAATTGAAACACATATTCAGGCGAATTTCGCATTCCGTTGCTCCAGTCTTCTAAATAAACATTCGTCTCAATATTATTTTCTTTTGCTAAAGCGATGATTTGAGCGATTTCAGAAAAATGCTGCTCTGGTGTTTTTTTTAACTGATGTGTTAAGTGGTTCATTGAACCTTTGGTCAATAAATTCTGTACTTTGGCACCGGCTTTTTTCATCCAATCAATCGAAACTCCGCCGTCAACAAACGAAAGAACTTCAATTCGGTTAATATAGCCGCGTTCTTCAGCCCATGAAGTAATGCCTTTTACAGCTTGAAATTCTCCTTCGCTAACGCGTGCCGAAGCAATTTCGATTCTATCAATATTTAATTCTTCCAGCAATAATTGCGCAATGGTTAGTTTTTCTGCAGCAGAAAATGAAACTCCTGAGGTTTGTTCACCATCACGAAGCGTCGTATCCATTATTTCAATTTTTCTTTTTTCCATATTGATATTGTAATTTCTAACGTTGGATTTTTATTGATATCCATGTTTAATTTTGACGCTGATTTTACGGATTCGCTTTGCGAAGACGCTGATAAAAACGGATTCTTAATTAAGTAAAATAAAAATCCGCGTTAACCTGTGTTTTTGCGATAGCAAATCTGTTTTATCCGTGTTCTATGTTTTCTCATTTAATTTAGAAAGACCCGACTGGTTTTTGAAACCTGTCGGGTCTAATATCCTGAATGAGATTTCTATTAGTAAGGAAGTTTATCGGCGAAAGCCACAATATCTTCTTTAATGTTTTGTAAATAATCAATGTCGTCAAAGCCATTAATCATGTTGTTCTTTTTGTATCCGTTAATAGCAAAAGATTCTTGCTGACCAGTTGACAATAAAGTAATCGTTTGGTTTGGCAAGTTGATTTCTAGTTCTGTATTAGGATCAGCTTGGATTGCTTTGAAAATAGTTTCAGCAAATTCTGGGCTAATTTGTACTGGCAAAACACCAATATTTAAACAGTTTCCTTTAAAGATATCTGCAAAGAAACTAGAAACTACAGCTCTAAAACCGTAATCGTAAACTGCCCACGCAGCGTGCTCTCTAGAAGATCCAGAACCGAAGTTTTTTCCTCCAACAAGAATTTTTCCAGAATAAGTAGAATCGTTTAAAACGAAATCAGCTTTTGGAGTATCATCGCCGTTATATCTCCAGTCTCTAAAAAGGTTATCTCCAAAACCTTCACGTTTTGTAGCTTTTAAGAAACGAGCCGGAATAATTTGATCTGTATCAACGTTCTCAATTGGCAGTGGCACTGCACTGCTGGTAAGTATAGTAAATTTATCGTATGCCATTTTTTGGAATTTTAGGATTTTAGATTTTAGATTTTAGATTTCTTTTGAAAACTTAAAAATTAGAACCTAAAAATGTTTTGTATTAAATAATGTTGATCAATTTTATTTGAAGAAATTTAGATGAAGATTTCACAAAGCGAGAAACCTAAAATCTAAACTCTGCAATCTAAAATAATTCACGCGGATCAGTTAGTTTTCCTGTAACAGCAGCGGCAGCAGCCATAATCGGACTTGCTAAAAGCGTTCTCGAACCAGGACCCTGACGGCCTTCAAAGTTTCTGTTTGAAGTACTTACCGCATATTTTCCGGCAGGAACTTTATCGTCGTTCATTGCTAAACAAGCAGAACAACCCGGCTGACGTAATACGAAACCAGCTTCAGTAAGAATATCTAAGATACCTTCTTCTTTAATCTGTGCTTCAACAACGTGAGAACCCGGAACTAACCAAGCCGTAACATTATCTGCTTTTTTTCTTCCTTTTACAATTTCTGCGAAAGCTCTAAAATCTTCAATACGTCCGTTTGTACAACTTCCCAAGAAAACATAATCAATTTGTTTTCCAATCATTACATCATCTTCATGGAAGCCCATGTAAGCCAAAGATTTTTTGTAAGTTTCCTCACCACCTTCAACTTCTTTTGCACTTGGGATATGTTTTGTAATACCAATTCCCATTCCTGGGTTAGTACCATAAGTAATCATTGGTTCAATGTCTGAAGCTTTGATGTTTAATTCAGCATCAAAAACAGCATCAGCATCCGTTTTTAAAGTTTTCCAGTATTCAACAGCTTTTGTCCAAGCTTCACCTTTTGGAGCGTATAATCTTCCTTCAAGGAAATCGAAAGTAGTTTGGTCAGGAGCGATCATTCCGCCACGAGCACCCATTTCGATACTTAAATTACAAACCGTCATACGACCTTCCATAGTCATGTTTTCAAAAACATCACCAGCATATTCAACAAAATAACCTGTTCCTCCAGAAGTAGTTAACTGAGCAATAATATAAAGTGCAACGTCTTTTGGACCAACACCTTTGCTCAATTTACCATTTACGTTAATACGCATTTTCTTTGGTTTAGGCTGCATAATACATTGAGTAGACAAAACCATCTCAACCTCAGAAGTTCCGATACCAAAAGCAATTGCTCCAAAAGCACCGTGAGTAGACGTATGCGAATCACCACATACAATAGTAGCACCTGGCAAAGTAATTCCGTTTTCAGGACCAACTACGTGTACAATTCCATTTTTTTGATGACCTAATCCCCAGTGTGAAATTCCGTATTCAGCAGCATTATCTTCAAGAGCCTGAAGCTGATTTGCTGATAAAGGATCCTGAACTGGTAAATGTTGGTTTATAGTTGGGGTATTGTGATCTGCAGTTGCAAAAGTACGTTGTGGGTATAAAACGTTAACGCCTCTTGATTTTAATCCTAAAAAAGCAACAGGACTCGTAACTTCGTGAATGAAATGGCGGTCAATAAAAAACACATCTGGTCCATCTTCAATTTTACGCACTACATGTGAATCCCATACTTTGTCAAATAATGTCTTACTCATTTTTTATTTTTTTTAATTGTAATTTCTATAACCACAGCAATTTCCTGTTCATTATAATAGCAAAACAAAAGTAAAAAAAGATACAAAAGCGTCAATTTCGATATTTCATTATATACGATACCCAAACTAAAATACAAATTGCTAAACCGCTTTTGCGGCTTCAATTTTGGCAGAAAAATGATTTATAAAATGACTTTGTTTTTCTTTTTCGACTTTAATTTTCTTTGATTGTTTTTTGTTTTAATAGTTTGCAAATTTATTTCAAAATCACTATAAAATATAAGAATTTAATTGAAAAAATCTAACAAAATGAATAAAAATAGTAATAATTGTTAGTTTTGATTTCTTTGCAAAAAGAATGCTTTTTAGGTTTTTGAAGGCTTTTAAAAGAGTTTTTATGACGTTATTTAGATTCAATAAACCATCTAAATACTACGACATCCAAGAAGTGTATTTTTATGAAATTTTATGCTTTTTTAAGACAAAAAGGGCTTTTTTGAAGAGAATAATTTTAAAGACTAATTCAGGGAATTTTTAAACTCTAATGGAGTAAGATTGGTTTTCTTTTTAAACAGTTTACTAAACGACTGAGGATATTCAAAACCCAATTGATAAGCAATTTCCGCCACCGAAAGATTGGTAGTCATTAGGAAATCTTTTGATTTTTCTATTAATTTCGAATGAATGTGCTGCTGTGCATTTTGTCCAGTTAAATTGCGAAGCATATCGCTTAAATAATGACTGGAAACATTTACTTGTGAAGCAAGAAAATCGACTGAAGGTAAACCTCTTTGTAAGGTTTCGGCACTATTGAAATAATCATTTAAAGTATTTTCTACTTTAAGTAATAAATCATTGCTGACCGTTTTTCGGGTAATAAATTGGCGTTTGTAAAAACGATTACTGTAATTCAGCAAAACATCAATATAGGAAATAATAACATCCTGGCTCATTTCGTCAATAGCCGTATGAAGTTCATTATCAATATTATTTAATAAGCCTAGAATCGTTGTTTTTTCACTGTCAGAAAGATGCAGCGCTTCATTAGTATCATAGGAGAAAAAGCCATACTTTTTAATGTTTTTCCCTAAAGGATAATTTCTAATAAAATCCGGATGAAAAAATAACGTATAGCCATGATATTCCGTTCCTTCTTCATTATCTGTAAAAATCAATTGATTAGGAGAAGTGAACATCAAACCGCCTTCGTTAAAATCATAATAACCCTGACCGTAACCCATTTTACCATTCGTCGAATATTTATAAGATATTTTATAAAAATCGAGTAAAAAATAGTTATTCGTTTCCGCTTTGACAGCCAGTATTTTATTATCAACCAAACTGATCATGGGATGCAGTGGTTTTGGCAGATCAAACAAAGTATGAAACTGCGAAACAGAGGAAATTTTGGTTGGAGTATTGTTTTTCTTTTCCATGATATAAAGGTATAAAAAATGAAAATTAATACCGCACAGATTATCAAAACCTGAGCGGTATTAGTAATAAATTAGGCTCCCAAAAATTGTTTACCAAATGAAGCACGAAAAACTTCATCACCTTGTTCCAGTCTTTGTTGGTAAAGCGCTTTTGCATCTTCTCCCGCCACATATCTAAGTTTGTTTTTTCCGTCTGTAGCAGCTTCATAAACAACATCGGCAATATGTTCTGGAGTCGATGCCATTTCAAACATTACATCTACATTTTCAAACATTTTGTCTGCCATTGCCTGGTATTCAGGTTTAACTCCAGTGTCAAGTGAACCGTGTAAAAATTCTGTTTTTATACCGCCTGGAGAAACCGTTTTAATATTGATTCCAAACGGATTCAATTCATAAGCCATACTTTCGCTCCAGCCTTCTAATCCCCATTTTGTTGCGTGATATACAGATCCTAAAGGAAAAGAAATCAATCCGCCGATAGAAGTAGTTGAGATAAATAAACCGTTTCTTTTTTCTCTGAAATACGGAATAAAAGCATTCGTTACACGAATCGTTCCTAATAAATTAGTATTTAATTGTTTTGTGATTTGATCATCGTTAAAACTTTCCAAAGGGCCAATTAATCCGTAACCAGCATTATTAAAAACGATATCAATATCGCTTAATGCAATAGCTTTTTGAACCGTGCTTTGTATTTGGTCATAATTCGTAACGTCTAATGGTAAAAGGGTTACGTTTTCTAAACTAGCAAGTTCAGTTTCCTTTTCAGGAGTTCTCATTGTTGCGATTACATTCCAGCCTTTTGCTTGAAATAATTTTGCTGTTGCTTTTCCTAAACCTGATGATGCGCCTGTGATAAAAATTGTTTTCATGATTATTATTTTTTAATTGTTATAATTTGATGAAGCAAAGTTCAGCATACAGTAAAGCTTAAAAGTGTTCATTTTGGTCTAATGAGTATCCAAAATGAATAATCGGAGTTTTTTGAGTTAAAAAACTTTGGGTGTAGTTATTTTAACACATAGAAACATAGTTTTTTTTTGTCTACAAAGGCGTTTCACTTATTTAAAATACACATAGCTATGTGTGAAAATCTAGATTTTCTAAAGTCTCTTTTTTTACAAAACTAAAATCTATGTTTCTATGTGTTTAAAATTTTAAGAATTGCATTTGACAGTTTTATTTGATGCTTTTGTTAACAACTTTAGTTTCGTTATTTCTGTAAAAAAAGCGTAAATTTGAACTTCTTCCATTTTTCATTTCGTATTTTGTTATGTTTCATATTGTCAATGTGTTGCAATATGACAGACTTGGAATTTCGACACGAGCGAAGCGAACTGGCGAAGCAATTTTAAAATTTGACTTTTTACAACTCTATGTATTTAATATTCGATACCGAAACAACCGGATTACCAAAACGCTGGGATGCCCCAATTACAGATTCTGATAACTGGCCTCGCTGTATTCAAATCGCGTGGCAGCTTCATGACGAAATGGGACAGCTTATTGAACATCAGGATTATTTGGTAAAACCAGAAGGATTTAATATTCCGTATGATGCCGAGCGTATTCACGGAATCTCAACTGAATTGGCTGAAGCCGATGGAATCTCGCTGGCCGAAGTTTTGGAGAAATTCAATATTGCTTTAAGCAAAACCAAATTTATTGTTGGACAGAATTTAGGTTTCGACGTTAATATTATGGGAGCCGAATTCCATAGAATGGGAGTCGAATCTCAAATGAGTTCGATGCCGGTTCTGGATACTTGTACCGAAGTTACTGCTTCGTTATTACAGCTTCCGGGAGGTCGTGGAGGAAAATTCAAACTTCCAACGTTGACCGAATTACACAGCTATCTTTTCGATAAACCTTTTGCGGAAGCGCACAACGCAACTGCCGACGTTGAGGCAACTACGCGTTGTTTCCTGGAATTAGTTAGAAGAGAAGTTTTTACAAAAGAAGAATTAGACGTTCCGCAGGGTTATTTCAAGGACTTTCAGGAAAGAAATCCACAGGAATTTCCTTTAATTGGTTTAAAACACATCAACTTAAAAGCAGCTTCTGATAAAATCAGAGAACAGCTTAAAGCTTTACAAGTTGACGATAATCAAACTACCGTTTCAGAATCTGATAAAGCAGATTTCAAAGCGGCAAAATTTGCACATTTACACAATCATACGCAGTTTTCGGTTTTGCAATCGACTATTGGAATTGGAAATATTGTTGCGGCTGCAGCCAAAAACGGAATGCCGGCCGTTGCTATGACCGATACCGGAAACATGATGGGAGCTTTTCACTTTGTGAGCGCCGTGATGAACCACAACAAAGCAGCATCTGGAAAAAATAAAGCTTTAGTTGAAGCCGGAGAAGAACCAACCGAAACGGAAGTAAAACCAATTGTAGGCTGTGAATTTAATATCTGTGAAAACCATTTAGACAAAAGCAAAAAAGACAACGGTTATCAGGTTGTTTTAATGGCTAAAAATAAAGCGGGATATCATAATTTGGCAAAAATGGCTTCGATTGCTTATACCGAAGGATTTTATTATGTGCCGAGGATTGACAAAAATATAGTCGAAAAATACAAAGAAGATATCATGGTTTTGTCTGGGAATTTATACGGAGAAATTCCGAGTAAAATCCTGAACATTGGTGAAAACCAAGCCGAAGATGCGTTAATTTGGTGGAAAGAACAATTTGGTGAAGATTTCTATTTAGAAGTTATGCGCCACAATCAGGAAGATGAAAATCGTGTAAACAAAACCCTGATTGAATTTTCACAAAAACACAATGTCAAATTAATTGCGACCAATAATACCTATTATTTAAATAAAGAAGATGCCAATGCGCACGATATTTTACTTTGTGTAAAAGATGGTGAAAAGCAGGCAACACCTATTGGACGTGGACGTGGTTATCGCTACGGACTTCCAAATCAGGAATATTATTTCAAGTCAGAAGAAGAGATGAAAAAACTCTTTTCTGATCTGCCAGAAGCAATTATAAACATTCAGGAAGTTATTGATAAGGTCGAAGGATATTCGCTTTACCGAGATGTATTGCTTCCGAAATTTGATATTCCCGAAGAATTTTTTGTTGCAGAAGATGAAGCTGACGGAGGTGTTCGAGGTGAAAATAAATACTTGCGACACCTTACAATGGTTGGTGCAGCAAAACGATATGGAGAAATTACAGAATCTATTCAGGAACGTCTGGATTTTGAATTATTGACGATCTCGAATTCAGGATATCCGGGTTACTTTTTGATTGTACAGGATTTCATTGCCGAGGCCAGAAAAATGGATGTATCGGTAGGTCCCGGCCGTGGATCTGCAGCGGGTTCAGCCGTTGCGTATTGTCTCGGAATTACCAATATTGACCCCATTAAATACGACTTACTTTTTGAGCGTTTCCTAAATCCTGACCGTGTATCGATGCCCGATATTGATATCGACTTTGATGATGAGGGTCGTGGTCGTGTAATGGATTATGTAATCAATAAATACGGTCAAAAACAGGTTGCACAGATTATCACATATGGTAAAATGGCAACCAAATCAGCGATTCGTGATACGGCTCGTGTACTGGATTTACCATTATTTGAAGCCGATAGAATTGCAAAACTGATTCCGGGAATGATGCCGTCAAAATGGAATTTGGCGCGTTTTATTTCTGAGAGTGAAGAGGAAGTCAAAAAAGCACTTCGTTCTGACGAATTTGATAATGTAAAAGAATTAATCGCCATTGCCAATGAAGGTGATTTGGCAGGAGAAACGATTCAGCAGGCAAAAATCCTTGAAGGATCAATGCGTAATACGGGAATTCACGCCTGTGGAGTTATTATTACACCATCTGATATTACGAATTACGTTCCGGTAACAACAGCAAAAGATTCTGATTTATATGTAACGCAGTTTGATAACTCGGTTGCAGAAAGTGCCGGATTGCTGAAAATGGACTTCTTGGGTTTGAAGACCCTTACGCTGATAAAAGATACCGTAAAACTGGTAAAATACAGAACAAATATTGATCTGGATCCCGATACATTTCCTATCGACGATGAAGAAACGTATGCGCTTTTCCAAAGAGGTGAAACCGTTGGAATCTTCCAATACGAGTCGCCCGGAATGCAGAAATATATGAAAGACCTGAAGCCAACGGTTTTTGGAGATTTAATTGCCATGAATGCACTTTATCGTCCGGGACCTTTAGAGTATATTCCGTCTTTCGTTCGAAGGAAAAATGGTGATGAGGAAATTAAATACGATTTAGATGCTTGCGCCGAATATTTATCAGAAACCTACGGAATTACGGTTTATCAAGAGCAGGTAATGCTTTTGTCTCAGTCTTTGGCAGGATTTACAAAGGGTGAGGCCGACGTTTTGCGTAAAGCGATGGGTAAAAAACAAAAAGACGTACTGGATAAAATGAAGCCAAAGTTCGTAGAACAAGCGGCACAAAAAGGTCACGATGCCAAGATTCTGGAGAAAATCTGGAAAGACTGGGAAGCTTTTGCGAGTTACGCCTTCAACAAATCGCACTCGACTTGTTATGCATGGATTGCGTATCAAACGGCTTATTTAAAAGCGCATTATCCGGCCGAATATATGGCGGCGGTTCTTTCGAATAACATGAACGATATCAAACAGGTTTCGTTTTTTATGGAAGAATGTAAACGTATGGGATTACAGGTTTTGGGGCCAGACGTAAACGAATCATATTATAAATTTACAGTAAACGATAGTTACGCTGTTCGTTTCGGAATGGGCGCTATTAAAGGTGTTGGTTCCGGAGCTGTTGAAACTATTGTAGAAAACAGAAAAGACGGAAGATATAAATCAATTTTTGATTTGGCGAAACGAATTGATTTGCGTGCAGCCAACAAAAAAGCAATTGAAAACTTAGCATTGGCTGGTGGTTTTGATTCTTTTGAAGGAACAACCAGAGCACAATATTTCCACGATGATGGCGACGGAATTACATTCTATGAAAAAGCGATGCGTTACGGATCGAAATTTCAGGAAAATGAAAATTCATCGCAGGTAAGTTTATTTGGAGAAGCGAGCGAAGTGCAAATTGCAGAACCTGTTGTACCGCCATGCGAAGACTGGAGTACAATGGAAAAACTGGCGAAAGAAAAAGAGGTTGTAGGGATTTACATTTCCGGACATCCGCTTGATGATTTTAGATTTGAGATGAAATACTTCTGCAACGCCCGATTAGAAGCCTTGAAAAGCATGAATGAATATGTAGGTAAAAATTTAAACTTTGCCGGAATCATTAATAACGTACAGCATCGTGTAGCCAAAAACGGAAAAGGCTGGGCTGTATTTAACTTAGAAGGATATGACGAAAGTTTTGAGTTTAAGATTTTTGGTGAAGAATACTTGAAATTCCGCCATTTCCTAATTCAGAATAATTTTGCCTATTTAAAAATATTGATCAAAGACGGCTGGGTAAATCATGATACAGGTAAAAAATCAGAACCTAGAATGCAGTTTGTTGAGGTACGACAGCTTCAGGATATCTTAGAAGCATTTGCCAAAAAACTGATTCTGTTATTAAATATCAAAGATCTTCAGCCTGAGTTTATTCATAAATTAAGTCATTTATTCAATGAAAATAAAGGCGATAATACCGTGAGTTTTGACATCATGGAAATCGAAAATGTCAAGCGTTTAGTTGAGGTTGAAACTACAAGCGAATTTGAAGACAGTGAAGATGCTGTTTTTGAAGATGAAAATGATGATAATGAAACGGTTGCCGGAGAAGCTAAAATGCAGGAAGTAAAAGAAGTCGAAGAAGTGAAAGTAGTAACTAAATTAACGATGCCAAGCAGAAGGTTAAAAATTAGGATTTCGGCTGAACTTCTTCAGGAATTAGAGAAAATGCAGATAAATTTTAAGCTGAACTAAATTTTAACAGTTAAAATTTAATTGAATGTAAAATTTTAGTGTTAAAAATATGCATGCATAATACTTTTTTAGTAATATTGCCCGAAATTACAACGATTTCGTTCCAAGTCTAACAATGCAAATTATAAGAATATGTTAAAAAATTCTAAGTTTGTATAAATTAATTAAATCAGAATTATGAAAAAGAACCTATTTTTATTAGGACTATTAGTTTGCTCTATGGTTACTATGGCGCAGACAGAAAAAACAGACAAACCAGAAAGCTGGTACTTTAAATTGGGTGGGTCATATTTCATCCAAACTGCTGCTGCTGAATTCCCAACTGTATCTGGGGCATTACCAAATACAGATGTTTATGGACCAGATGGTACGACTTTAATTTCTAGAGAAACTAATCATGGTTCTTTCGGACAAGGATTCCGTACAGGTTTAACTGCTGGATATCGTTTTACGCCGCGTTTGGGTGTTGAGTTAGGATTTAACTATTTTAATAGTGCTGATAAAACTATGGTTGAAACAACTCATAGATTGGTAGCTGCAGGACCTACTTTTGCAACTGGTAAAGCGGTAGGAAAACTTGAAGCTTATGATATTGCTCCTGCAATCGTTTTATTTTTAGGAGAAACTCATGGTTTTGAACCTTATACTAAAGTTGGAGTTATTGTTCCTGTTCACGGTACATTAGATATTGAAACTACTAGAACATATACTAACCCAGCAGGAGTAACAGAAACTTATTCAAAAGATGTAATTAAACCAAACCCAACTGTTGGATTTACTGCAGCATTAGGAACATCTTATAAATTAGGAACACATATCTCTCTTTTTGCTGAATTAGAGTACCGTAACTTTACAGTACACGGAAAAACAAAAGAAACAGAAATATATACTGAAAACGGTGTAGATAAATTAAACACACCTACAGCTTTCCGTCAAGATGCATCATATTCTGCAAGCCATACTAAATATGTAAAACAAATTAATACTAGTTCAAATAGTAAAGTAACTAATGCAGCTGGTTTTGACAATACAAGAGCAACTGATGATATCAGTTCTTATGTTGGAATTTCTGGTTTAGGATTTACTTTTGGTCTTAAATACAGCCTATAATTTTTTATAGAAGTTTTATAGTTTTTTGAAGAAAAGGATATTCGCAAGAATATCCTTTTTGTTTTTTGTCATTTCGACTGGAAGGAGAAATCGCACTCGGGAATCCACAAAGAGAATCGCCAATTTTTGTCGAGTTTCTAGTGCGATTTCTCCTTTCAGTCGAAATGACAAGCTTTATTAAATTGCCTCCAGCTTTAGCTGGAGGTTGATAGAATTGAATTTAAAAAGGCTTTAGCCAAACAAACGTTTTTGGCTAAAGCCTTTGAATATGTTTTAATTTTTATCCTCCAGCTAAAGCTGGAGGCAATTGAAATTATTTCGAATTCCTAAACTCCTTCAAAACTTCATCAATAACCCAAGTCGTTCTTGCTCCTGAAATTCCTTTTGACGGAGAAGCCCCTTCTTTACCTAAAAGCTCAGCCATTACAGTTTCTATAAACGGCTGTTGAATATGAAGCGGATTTTCTATCGTAATACTTTCTTTTTCTCCATTTGCATATTGAATATGAATGGGATCATTTCCGAAAGTCGAAAACGAGATTTTACCTTTATCACCCACAATTTCAGTATTGTCATAACGCTCAAAACTGGCAAAATTCCATAAACCAGATCCGTGAATTCCGTTTTCAAATAAAAATGACATCGAAACCGAATCTTCAGCAGGATAAGCTTGTAATTGAGAAGTCGCATGTCCGCGAACAGATTTTATCGGACCTAAAACAAAATCCAGAAAATCTAAAGTATGACAAGCCAGATCAACAAAAATTCCGCCACCTGAAATATGCGGTAAAACCGTCCACGGAAGATTGATTTCGTCGTCGTAACGAGCTTCAAATGGATGATATAAAACAGAATTTACATGACGTATGTTTCCTAATTTTCCCTTGTCGATAATCTCTTTTATTTTTAGAAAGCGAGGTAAACCTCTTCTGTAATAAGCAACAAAAAGCGGAACATTATGTTCTTTGCACACGCTGATCATTTCATTACATTCTTCAAAAGTCAAAGCCATAGGTTTTTCAACATATACAGGTTTTCCGGCTTTGGCACACAAAAGAGTATATTCTTTATGAGAAGATGGCGGTGTAGCAATATAAACCGCATCGACTTCAGGATCATTTATTAAATCGATTGCATTCGAATACCATTTCGGGACATTATGACGTTTGGCGTAATCTTCGGCAAGCTTTGCATCTCTTCGCATCACAGCAACTAAAGCAGAATTCGGAGCCCTCTGAAAAGCCGGCCCGCTTTTTACTTCCGTTACATTCCCGCAGCCTATAATTCCCCATTTTATAATTTTCATCGTTTGGTTATTTTAGTTATTCAAATTTAAAAAAAGGTTTGCCACGAATTGCACTAATTTTCACTAATTCTTTGTGGTTATAATATTTGCCACAGATTAAAATGATTCTCACAGATTATAAAATCCATTTAATCCTTTTAATCTGTGGCAAAAAAAGCACTCTACAAATTCCAATCAATTAAATTCGTGCTAATTAGTGTAATTCGTGGCAAAAAAATAGCCACAAACTCACAAAAATAATTCGTGAATTCGTGGCTAAAAATTAAGCGTTTAAAGTCTTACTTCTTAGGCAAAGCTTTAAATCCCATATTATAAAGAGTAAAAGCTTGAATGTCTACATTTTCCTGGATTGTAGCCGCAACAGATTTCCCTGCGCCATGACCCGCTTTTACATCAATTCTAATTAAAACAGGATTTTCTCCCGCTTGTTTGTCTTGCAATTCAGCAGCAAATTTAAAACTGTGCGCCGGAACAACACGATCATCATGATCTCCGGTTGTAACCATTGTTGCCGGATATTTAGTACCGCTTTTAACGTTTTGAACTGGAGAATAACCTTTTAAGTATTCAAACATTTCTTTGTTATCCTGAGCCGTTCCGTAATCATACGCCCAACCCGCACCAGCTGTAAAAGTATGGTAACGAAGCATATCCATAACACCAACCGCAGGCAAAGCAACTTTCATTAAATCAGGACGCTGTGTCATTGTTGCGCCCACTAATAAACCGCCATTAGATCCTCCGCGAATCGCTAAATAATCAGATGAAGTATATTTTTGAGCAATTAGATATTCTGCAGCAGCGATAAAATCATCAAACACATTTTGCTTTTGAAGCTTTGTTCCTGCATCGTGCCATTTTTTACCATATTCACCGCCGCCTCTTAAATTGGCAACCGCATAAACTCCTCCATTTTCCATCCAAACCGCATTTGAAATACTAAAAGCAGGCGTCAAACTAATATTAAATCCGCCATAACCATAAAGAATCGTTGGGTTTTTACCGTCTAATTTTGTTCCTTTTTTATACGTAATAATCATAGGAACTTTTGTGCCGTCTTTTGAAGTATAGAAAACTTGTTTAGACTCGTAATCTTCACTTTTAAAATCAACTTTTGGTTTTTGATACACTTCTGATTTACCAGATTTTGGTTCAAAAGAAAAAATCGTTCCCGGAGTTGTATAGTTTGTAAAGCTGTAGTATAAAATCTTTTCTTCTTTTTTTGCACCAAATCCTCCGGCAGTTCCAACAGCAGGAAGTTTAATTTCGCGAACTAGTTTTCCGCTGTAATCGTATTGTAAAACTAACGAAACAGCATCTTTTGTATAATTAGCAAAGAAATAGCCGCCGCCTGTAGATGGAGATAAAACATTCTCTGTTTCTTTAATAAAATCTTTCCAGTTTTCTTGTTTCGGATTGCTGAAATCTACCGAAACCACGCGTCCGTTAGGAGCGTTATAATCCGTTTGTATAAACAATTTACTTCCTTCGTTTTCGATAATATTATTATCACTGTTGAAGTTGTCTACAATAGTAATAATCGGACTGTTTGGCGTTTTTAAATCTTTAATATAAAGTTCATTTCCGTAAGTCGAATTAGCAGCTGTAATTACCAAATAATGATTGTCTTCGGTCACATAACCGCCAACATATCTTCTTTTTTGATCTGCACCAAAAATTACTTTATCTTCTTTTTGAGAAGTTCCTAACTTATGAAAATACAATTTGTGCTGATCTGTTTTTGCAGAAAGCTCGCTTCCTTTTGGTTTATCGTAACTAGAATAATAAAAACCTTCATTTCCAAGCCATGAAACGCCGCTGAATTTTACATCAACAAGAGTATCTTCCAAAACTTTTTTAGAAACAGCATCTATAATAATCACTTTTCTCCAGTCACTTCCTCCTTCAGAAATAGAATAAGCCGCTTTGTTTCCATCTTTAGAAAAATCTAAACCTCCAAGCGAAGTGGTTCCGTCTTTTGAGAAAGTATTCGGATCCAGAAAAACTTCTTCTTTTCCATTTTGATCTTTTCTATAAACAACAGATTGATTTTGAAGCCCGTTATTTTTATAATAATAAGTAGATTTTCCTTCTTTAAACGGAGCACCTATTTTTTCGTAGTTCCAAAGCTTTTCCATTCGTTTTTTAAGTTCCTCACGAAACGGAATTTTATCTAAATATCCATAAGTTACTTCATTTTCAGCTTTTACCCAAGCCCCGGTTTCAGCAGATTTATCATCTTCAAGCCAACGATACGGATCGCTTACTTTTGTGTCAAAATATACGTCGACAGTTTCTCCTTTTTTTGTTTCCGGGTATTGAATCTTATTTTGTCCAAATGAAATTCCTGCAGTTGTAATTGCCATTATAAGAAAGGTTTTTTTCATAGTTTTTGATTAACAGTTGTAACAAAAATAGCACTTTTTGTGAGATATTTTTTAACCGCAAAGACACAAAGTCTTTTCGCAAAGTACGCAATGTTTTTAATCTCGCAAAGACGCAGAGACGCAAAGAATTTTAAAACTTTGCGTCTCTGCGTCTTTGCGAGATTTTTCAAATACTATAGGATATTTTCTAATCACAAAGCTTAAATAAAACCTTGCGAACTTTGCGAAAAACTCCTTGCGCTCTTTGCGGTTAAATAAAATTATAAATTGAAATTAACGCCCAGAACGATGTTTCTTCCAATATTTGGGATTCCGTCTGTTTTTAATCTTGAAAGGTGTGCAATGTATTTTTTGTCGAATAAATTGTTTCCGTTCAGGTTGATATCAAAAGCCGTCTTACCCAATTTTACCGTTCCTCCAAAACCTAAATTTACCAAAGTATACCCTTTAGAAGCAGTTTCGAAACCACTCACATTATCCTGGCTGAAAGTTGAAGAAACATTTAAAGAAGCAAAACCTTCGCTTAACCAGTTTTTGATATTAAATTCAGTTCTAAGCGTATTATTCCAGTTGTTGGCAGGAATCAACGGCAAGTAATCATTATTGTCTTTTTTACCCGTTACGGTTTCAAAACTAGTTTCAAAATGTAACCAATCTAGCGGATGCGGGTGAAAGTGTAAACCAACTTCACCTCCGTACAATTGAGCATTATCCTGAATGTAAGCAAAAACATCATTATCGTCACGAGTTTCTCCGGTTGGCGAAGTGTAGATATAATTGTTTATGTGATTATAAAATCCGTTAACGAAAAACTCAAAATGTGTGTTTTTGTATTCTAAGTTCAAATCAGTCTGAACGTTTTGTTCTGTTTTCAAATCAGCATTTCCAATTTCGTAACGATTTGTTCCTTCGTGAACCCCGTTTGAAGTTAACTCCGCTAAGTTTGGCGCTCTAAATCCGGTTGCAACATTTAAACGAACCGTAAGCGGTTCAGCCAGTTTTGTTTTATATCCTAAAGAAGCATTAAAACTGTCAAAAGATTTGTCAAGAGGAAGGAAATAACCTTCTTCACCTTCAGTTCCGTGTGCGTCAGAAGTAATGTGTCTGTTGTCAAAACGTAATCCGGCTTGTAAAACGCTGTTGTCCCATTCGTAATTGGCAGTTCCAAAAGCACCAAAATCATTCGTTGTCGCATCTGGAATTAAATATTCTTCGCCCGAATTTTTATTCGTTTGATGCATTCCCTGAACCCCAAAAATAGTCTCGATTTTTCCGAATTTAGGAAAGTGGTATTTTAAATTGTAATTCAAAGTATTCAATCTCATGTGAAGTGAAGCATCATTACTGTCTTCAAATTCACTTCTGTCATTTGAGATATAACCTAAATCAACATCCAATTTTGAGTTTTCAAAAAAGATTACATTGTTCAAACTCAATAAATGGTTAAAAATTCCCTGTCTCGGAAACTGCGTGTCTTTGCTTGAAGATTGTTCTGCAATTCCATCTTCAGGCATTCCAATATCTAGTTTGTTATAATTGTATCTTAAAACACTTGAAAAACTTGAATTACTGTAACCAATTCCGGTTTTAAAATCAGTTTCATTATAACGCGAATTTGTTACGCGGTCTCCATCGGCAATTTTATAATCAGAATGAGTGTTGTAGCTTCCACGCGCCAGAAATTTCCAATTATCAGTAGATGTTTTTAATCCAATAGAAGAATTACTTCCCTCTGTGTTCGTAAAATATTTTTGGCTGAAATTAGCTTTAAAAGTACCCGCATCAGCAAATTTTTCAGGATTAAAGTATAAAACTCCTCCTAAAGCATCAGAACCGTACAATAGCGATGCCGGGCCTTTAATAACTTCAACACTTTCAATTCCGGCATCGTTTAAACCTAAACCATGTTCGTCTCCAAACTGCTGGTTTTCGATACGAACGCCTTGAGAATATACTAAAACACGATTTCCGCTCAATCCGCGAATAACCGGTTTACCAATAGATGTTCCGGTAGAAATTTGCGAAACTCCGGGAATTGTAGCCAAACCTTCAATTAAAGTTGAAGTTCCTTTTTGCTGTAAAGTTTTAATGCTTTCATGCTCGATTTTCATTACGTTTTGCGATTGCAATTTGTTGAAAGGCGTAGAAACCACAACTTCATCCATTTCTAAAATGGACTCTTCGAGCGTTACATCAACGGTATTTTGTTTTACTAATTTTAAGATGTTTTTATTTTGAGTAGCGTATCCAACATAAGAAAAAGACAGGCGTAAATTTCCGTTTGGAAGATTGTTTAATTCGTATTTTCCGTTTGCATCAGTCGTTGTTCCTTTATGCAATTCTGAAGCGTAAACAGAAACGCCCGGTAATGGCTGGTTTTGATTATCAGTTACTGTTCCTGAAACCGAATTTTGGGCAGAAAGCAAGCCCGAAAACCCTAAAACAAGGGCAATTATTAATTTTTTCATTTGAAAATTTTGCTATAGTTAATTGGATTTTCTTCTTTTAAATGAAAATTAAACGAACAGTACAGCATTCTAATCCCAATTTAATAAACAGGATTAGGAAACTCAAAGTTGTTTTGAATTTAGATTTTAAAAAAAGAGATGTTGAATTATTAAGAAACTATAGCAGCGGGAGGACCTCGTAATAAATACGAACTTTTTGAAACAGAGAAAATCTTTTCTGACAGCGGGAAAAAATAAGGAATTTCGCTGCTGAAAGAATGAAATTGAAAAGAGAAAGTTTCTGGAACAATATAACTTCCAAAAGCAAAATTACAAACGTAACAAAGGTCGTAATTATGGTGCTGATGCGTTATTTCGCCACTTGGATCATTATAATTGTGGTGACATTGTTTTTCTGAAAGCTGCTTTACAATATGCTCATAACTGTGTATGGACTGAAACAATATTGAGAACAATATTGTGACAGCAAAAGAGAAACTTAATATGAGCTGTTTTTTCTTCATACAGGACAAAGGTATAAAAGATCAAATTCATTTTTTGAATTCTAATGCAGATTCTTTGAAAAAAGTTCAGCAAACACAAATATTCGTCATCAAAAACAGAATAATTGCTTTCTAATCGTTCCCTGAACTATCATTATATTATATTTGTAAGTGAAATAAATCGATTCTATTAAGCGTTTATTTTATAGAACCTCTTTTAAACTCAAAAAATTATATGCGATTTCTTTTTAGCTGTTTGTTTTTAGTTTCATTTTTTAATGCTTTTTCGCAAGAAGATGTCAAAGCAGAAATAAAACCTATAGTTAAAATAGATTCTTTGTATAGAGAAGATCAGTTTTATTTTTCTGTAACCTATAATATGTTTACAGATATTCCTCAAAAATTCAAACAAAACAAATTTTCCCTTGGACTTTCGGGCGGGTTTTTACGCGACATGCCAATCAATAAATCCAGAACAGTTTCAATTGCAGCAGGTGTAGGATTGAGCTATCAAAACTACTTTCAAAATTTTGGTATTTCAAAAGATGGAGCCGGAGCCGTAGTTTATAATGTTGTCGATGCAGGAGAAATTGCTTCAAATCGTTACAAACAATACGCTGTAGAATTTCCGATAGAATTTAGATGGCGTAATTCAACTTACGAAAGCACAAAATTCTGGAGAATTTATGGCGGAGTAAAATTAAGTTATATCTTCTCTAATACTTCCATTTTAGACGACGGCGAAAATACCTATCGTATAAAAAATAATGACGCTATTAATAAATTCCAATACGGGCCGTATATTTCTGCGGGTTACAATACCTGGAATGTTTATTTGTATTATGGTTTGAGTCCGCTGTTTAAAGACGGCGTTACCACATTAAGCGGAGAAAAAGTAACCATGAAAACGCTGAATGCAGGATTAATATTCTACATTTTATAACCACAAATACAAAAATAATATCTGCGGTAAAACGCCAATTAACAAACCAATTGATATTTCTTTTGGTGTATGTGCGTTCATTTCTAATCGGGATGAAGCTACAATTCCAGAAAATAAAATTAACAGCGCGCCCCAATACGGATTGTGCATTTGTAAATGAATATTTAACCCAATTGCAAAGATTGTAAACCCTGTAATAGCAGTCATGTGCAGGCTGGCCTTAATTTTAAAAAGTGAGCATACCAATGCTAATATTGTACTAAACAACGCTCCCAAAAAAAAGAAATGTAGTTCAGGATAACGAGTAATGACAATACTTCTTTTTACTAATAAAATATATAAAAAGCATTGTAAAATAAGCGGAATGCGACGCTGGGAGTTTTCTGGAAGCATCATCGATTTTACGTGTCCAGTCGAACGTAACAGCATGAAAAACAAAATGGGAACGATAATGGTAATAACCAAAATTTGAAACAGAACAAAGTATTTTTCCTGCGTTGTAAAAATATCTTCTTTACAATAAAGGTATAATAATGTGGCATACATCGATATAAAAATCGGATGAAGTATATAGGAGAATAATGGAAGTATTTTTTTCAAAACGTATTATTTTGTGGTATTGAACAAATATAAGCAATTAATGTTTTTTGCAATTAACGGAGTAAATTTTCACAAATTATTAGCATTTTTTTCTCGCCACGAATATTTATTTTTTTGCCACGAATTGCACGAATTTCCACGAATTATTTTTTTAATTTTTTGCCACAGATTTAAAGGATTCTCACAGATTGAAAATCCTTTAAATCCGTTTAATCTGTGGCTAATATTTTAACCATCCAACAAATAAAATAATTCGTGGAAATTAGTGTAATTCGTGGCAACTCCCTTTTTTACATTTCAAAATAAATTAAGAAATATTAGTGTAATTCGTGGCAAACCTTTTTTTAAATTTGACAAAAAGAAATTTCTAAATGAGCATAAATTTAAAAAGCCTTATTCCGGTTTTTAACGCCGAATGGATAGGTTCAGATTCTGATATTTTTGTTGATCATATTTCGATCGACAGCCGTTCTTTGCAAAACGGGTCTAAAACATTGTTTATTGCTCTTTCCGGGGTCAATAATGATGCTCATTTGTATATTTCAGAATTGATAGAAAAAGGCGTTCAGAATTTTGTTGTTCAGTATATTCCCGAAAATGTAAAAGGAAAAGCCAATTTTTTCGTCGTAAAAAATACGCGCAAAGCACTTCAGGAATTGGCGGGTTATTATCGTGATTTATTCGATTTTCCTATAATTGGTTTAACCGGAAGTAACGGAAAAACCATCGTAAAAGAATGGCTTAATTTCCTTTTAAGTCCCGACTATAATATTATCCGAAGCCCAAAAAGTTACAACTCACAAGTTGGCGTTCCGCTTTCTGTTATTGCTATAAATGAAAAACATAATTTAGGAATTTTCGAAGCCGGAATTTCAACGGTTAACGAAATGGTTAATCTCGAAAAAATCATCAAACCTAATATTGGCGTTTTAACCAGTATAGGTTCTGCGCACGATGAAGGTTTTGAAAATCTGGTTCAAAAAATCAAAGAAAAATTACTGCTTTTCAAAAAATCAGCCGTAATAATCTATCAAAAAAATGAATTGGTAGATCAATGTCTTTTAGATTTTTCTGCCGAATTTCCACTTCAAAACAGAACGTTATTTTCATGGAGTTTTACAGACGCTTCTGCCGATGTTTTTATTCTGATGAAAGAAACTAAAAACGATGCTACAATAATTAAATACCAATATAAAGACGAAGTTTTCAATTTAGAAATTCCGTTTAGCGATTCGGCTTCTATAGAAAATACCATTTCCTGTTTATTGGTTTTACTGCGTTTTAACTATGATTTCGAGGTTATTCAAAATCGTGTAAAATTGCTTTATCCGGTCGAAATGCGTCTTGAAGTTAAAAACGGAATTCACAATTGCAGCTTAATTGACGATAGTTACAGTTCAGATTTTCAATCGTTGAAAATTGCTTTAGACTTTTTAGAAAGCCAGAAAAAGAATGCTTCAAAAGCTGTTATATTATCAGATATTTTTCAAAGTGGATTTTCAAACGAAGAACTCTATTCTAAAGTTGCTCAGTTAATTTCAGACAATAAAATCAACCGCGTTATTGGAATTGGAACGACAATTTCATCTTTTGCAGCTAAATTTCCAAACAGTACGATGTTTCAAAATACGGCAGAATTTATTGCCGAAATTGAAAACCTGAATTTCAATAATGAAACCATTTTAATAAAAGGAGCAAGATCGTTTCAGTTTGAAGAAATCGTTTCGCTGCTGGAGGAAAAAACACATGAAACGGTTCTCGAAATTAATCTGGATGCCATAAATCACAATTTAAATTATTTCAAATCAAAATTAGCCGACGATGTAAAAATCATGGTTATGGTAAAAGCTTTTGGTTATGGAAACGGCGGACTTGAAATTGCAAAATTACTCGAACATAATAAAGTAAATTATTTAGGTGTGGCTTTCGCCGATGAAGGAATTTCACTGAAAAACGGCGGAATCAAACTGCCAATTATGGTTTTGAATCCCGAATCGACCAGTTTTCCGTCGATAATTCAATATAAACTAGAACCTGAAATTTACAGTATAAAAGGATTAAATGCCTTTTTGAAAATTGCCAGAGAAAAGAATTTAAAAGATTTTCCAATTCATATCAAAGTCGACACCGGAATGCACCGTTTAGGTTTTGAAGACAATACGATCGATGAGTTAATTGAAACTTTAAAAGGAAATTCAACCGTTCGTGTTCAAAGTATTTTATCGCATTTGGCAACAAGCGACGATTTAAATCATTATGATTTTGTCATTAAACAGATTAATTTATTCGAAAAATTATCTTCAAAATTAATGACAGAATTAAACATAAATCCAATTCGTCATATTTTAAATACATCCGGAATTAGCAATTTTCCAAATGCACAATATAATATGGTTCGTTTAGGAATTGGTTTATACGGCGTTTCAAACGACCCGTCAGAACAAAAATATCTGGAAAATGTGGGAACCTTAAAATCGATTATTTCGCAGGTTCGTACTATTCCAAGTGGCGACAGCGTAGGCTATGGACGTCGTTTTATGGCCGAAAAAGAAACCAAAATTGCCACAATTCCAATTGGTTATGCGGATGGAATTTCGAGATTATGGGGCAATCAGGTTGGTTTTGTAACAATTAAAAATCAAAAAGCCTATATCGTAGGAAGCGTCTGTATGGATATGTTAATGGTTGATGTAAGTCATATTGATTGTAAAGAAGGCGATTCGGTAATTATTTTTGGCGAAAGCCCAACCGTTATCGAAATGGCCGATGCTTTAAAAACCATTCCGTATGAGATTATGACGAGTATTTCGCAGCGTGTCAAGAGGGTATTTTTTAGATAATTTTAAGAACTTTCAAGAAAATTGCGTATTTTCGGTATTCACTTATTATAAATGTAAATAGATACAATATGGGATTTTTTTCAGAATTTAAGGCATTTGCAATAAAAGGCAACGTGGTTGATCTTGCTGTTGCAGTAATTATTGGAGCAGCATTTGGTAAAATTGTAAGTTCATTTATTGAAGATGTAATTACGCCACTAGTATTAAAACCGGCTTTAGAAGCTGCACATTTAGAAAAAATTCAAGATCTTACGGCTTTTGGCGGTGTAAAATATGGTCTCTTTCTGTCGGCAGTAATTAACTTTGCTATTGTCGCTTTTGTTTTATTCTTAGTTATTAAAGGAATAAACAAACTTAAAAAAGAAGAAGCTCCAGCTCCACCAGCCGGACCAACTCAGGAAGAATTGCTTACGCAAATTAGAGATTTATTAAAAAATAAATAAGATATAATACCGCTACACTAAGTCTAACTTAACCGCTTCTTGGATGGAGCGGTTTTTTTTACATATTGTTTAATTTATAACATTTTGTTATTTTTTGTGAAGCATGTTGTTTTCGTTTTTATTATAACTATTTTTGCAGAGTAAAATTAGATTAATAGCTATTTAAAAATATAAATAATGAGAATTGCAGTTGTAGGTGCTACCGGAATGGTTGGCGAAGTAATGCTTAAAGTTTTAGCAGAAAGAAATTTTCCTGTTACAGAATTAATCCCTGTTGCATCTGAAAGATCAGTAGGAAAAGAAATTGAATATAAAGGAACTAAATATAAAGTTGTTGGTTTACAGACTGCTGTAGATATGAAAGCTGATATTGCAGTTTTCTCTGCAGGTGGAGATACTTCGTTAGAATGGGCTCCAAAATTTGCTGCAGCCGGAACAACTGTTATTGACAATTCATCTGCATGGAGAATGGATCCAACTAAGAAATTAGTAGTTCCAGAAATCAATGCTTCTGTATTAACAAAAGAAGATAAAATTATTGCAAACCCAAACTGTTCTACTATTCAAATGGTATTAGCTTTGGCCCCTTTGCATAAAAAATACAATATTAAAAGAATCATCGTTTCTACTTACCAATCTATAACAGGAACTGGTGTAAAAGCAGTGAAGCAATTAGAAAACGAATACGCAGGAATTCAGGGTGATATGGCTTACAAATATCCAATTCACAGAAATGCAATTCCACACTGCGATAGTTTTGAAGATAACGGATACACTAAAGAAGAAATGAAATTAGTGCGTGAAACTCAAAAAATTCTTGGTGATAACACCATCAGAGTTACAGCTACGGCAGTTCGTGTACCAGTTGTAGGCGGACATAGCGAAGCAGTAAATGTTGAGTTTACAAATGATTTTGAAGTAAATGAAGTTCGTGAAATTTTACACAATACGGATGGAGTAGTGGTGCAGGATAATTTAGACACATTTACATACCCAATGCCATTATATGCAGAAGGTAAAAATGATGTTTTCGTTGGAAGAATCCGTCGTGACGAAAGCCAGCCAAACACATTAAACCTATGGATCGTTGCTGATAACTTAAGAAAAGGAGCTGCAACAAACACGATTCAAATTGCTGAATATTTAATCGCAACAGGTTTGGTATAACTAGAGATTAAAGAAAATTGTTATAAAGAAAAAGCCGTAATTGCAGCAATGTAATTACGGCTTTTTTGATTTATTTTAATCTTATATTTGATCTTTATTTATATTATGAAAGACATTAATTTAAAATACATCGAAGACAATTATATTGAGTTTGAAGAAGTAATTAAAATAGCAAATATTGCTGCAGACAAGTTGAATAACTTAATTGAGAACAAACTTGTTCCTGAGCCTTCTTATGTCGTAAAATCAGAAATTACAATTAGTTCTTCATTAAACGATAATCATAAAATAACAGTTGAGAAAAAGTATTTTCATCCAAGGGTTTTAGAACTTATAAAGATGAATGCGGATAATTTGAATCCTGAAAAATTCAAATCTGAATTCAAAGAAAATTTATTGTTAAACTTAAAAAACCATGCTCACAAAGCACTTGCTTACGGAAATGTTTTTGATGAAAACCTGAATATTGACAATGCAAAAATCGAAAGCGCATTAGAAGAAGAATGGAATTACTTTTGCAAAGGTGTTTACGGAATCTGCACTTTGCAAAACAATGAAAATGCCATTATAGATAAAGAAGTCGCCGTAAAAAGAATCCTGAATTTTATTGAAAAAAAATCTACTTCATTAACAAACGATGAAAAAATAGAATTGCAGGAACTCAATGCAGAATTCAATAAATCAACCAGTTCTTTTGCGCCTTATCAAAGAGAATCGAGCAGTCGGGGTAAATATCTAGATAAGTTATTAAGAGAGTTTTCGTTAGATAATTTAATTCAATAAGATGTAATTTGAGATGGTAGAAATTAAAATTTTCCCTTTAATAGGAATTGAAATAGAAGGAATCGGAATCATTAACTTAGGTGAAGAAAAAGCTGCAGTAGAAAAAATATTAGGCTTGCCAACGAGTGTTTATGATAATCGTAGTTTCTATGATGATTATGAATTTAGAATAGATTATGATAAATCGAATAAAATCGAGTTTATAGAATTTACTTATGGACCATTTCCAGAGAAATCAAAAGTGTCAATTTATAATATTGATCCCTTTACTATTGGTGCTGAAAATTTAATGAACTTATTAACAGACGAAAACAAGGGAGAAATTGACGATAGTGAAGCAGAATTTTGTTATGCTTTTAAGGAAACATCAATAGGAATTTATAGAGAAACTACTCAAAATGATGTAGAAAAAATGATAATTGAAATGAAGGAGAATAATGATTATGAAGAAAATAAAGATTGGGTCCAGGATGATTTGGAAAAAGCCAAAAACTTTTGGACAATAGGGATTGGCATAAAAGGCTATTATAAATAAGAGACAACTAAAATAAAAAAAGCGAGAATCAATTTGATTCTCGCTTTTGTATTTTTTAATATTCCGGAGCCAGTTCTAATTCGAGTCCTTCTAATTCTTCAGTAATTGGGATCTGACAGCCTAAACGACTATTAGATTTAACATAAAACGCTTCCGAAAGCATAGCCTCTTCTTCATCTCCCATTTCTGGTAATGCAACATCATTTAGAACATAACACTGGCAGGAAGCACACATTGCCATTCCTCCGCAGGTTCCTTCAACAGGAAGTTCGTATGCCTTGCATAACTCCATTATATTCATTGCCATATCAGTCGGAGCCTGTAATTCGTGTATAACTCCTTCTCGATCTTTAATCTTTATTAATACATCCATTTATTATGGGAATTTTATTGGTAGGATTTTATAACGTGAAAAAATCCTCGTATTTATACTAACTCGTAGGTTTTGTACTAAAAGCGTATTCTTTTCCGTTGCTTTCTTTAAGACGCATTTTTACGCCCAAAATAGTATCGCTTTTCTCAAGAATTGTAATAACAGCAACTACTGAATAATAATCTCTGTCAGATTGAAAAATTAATGTGCCTTCGTAAGTAGAGTTTAAAACTCCTTGTTTGTCTGTCGTTGCAGAAACCTTTCTCGGATTAGAAAATTGCGCTGAACTGTAAGTAGTTTTGCTTGCAAATTTTCCTTTTCCATCAACAAAATCGTATAAGAAATCATAATTTCCAATACTTAAAGTTCCAGGTACATCAGCAGGATTAATTGAAAATACAATTTTACCTGAATATGTAAAATCTGACCATTCTTCGGCTTCGCTTATCCAAGCTTTGTCAACAACAACTGTTTTATTTTGCGCATAAATGCCTGACGCAAAAAACACTAACAAAAATAGAGTGTAAAATTTCTTCATAAAATATAAGATTAAGGGTTATGTCACAAATTTAAGTTAAAAATGTAACAAATAGTTAACTAAAACTCTTAAATCTTTATATTGTTTTTTATGAAATCCTCAAAAAACCGCAACAATTGGGTTGGTTTATTGAGATTTTACAAATCTTATCACTTAAAGGCCTATTATTCTTGTTAATTCAATAAATCAAAAACAGCAGGCTAAATAGCGTTTTTTACTACATAATATTTACCACAGTTTCAATTTGCGGTGCATATTTTTTTATCGTAGTTTCTACTCCGGCTTTAAGTGTCATTTGGTTTACGCTGCAGCTTAAGCAAGCGCCCTCTAGACGAACTTTTACATGTTTATCCTCGTCTATAGAGATTAGCGAAATATCTCCGCCATCAGACTTTAAGAACGGCCTGATTTCGTCTAAGGCCAATAAAACATTGTTTGTTAATTCTTCTGTTGTCATAATTAATGTGTCAATTGTGAAAATGTGTCAATTAGAAAATTATCTAATTGTCGTATTATCTCATTCTAATTATTTAATTTTTCTTTACTGCAGAGCAGCCTGCCATAGTTGTAATTTTAATGGCTTCGGTAGCAGGAAGACTTTCGTTTCTGCTTACTGTTTCCTGAACTACGTTTCTGGTAATTTCTTCAAAAACAGCTTCAATAGGCGATGCTGTTTGTAAAGCTGCCGGACGGCCATAATCTCCCGCTTCACGAATAGACTGTACAATAGGAACTTCTCCTAAAAACGGAACATCTAAATCTGCTGCAAGGTTTTTTGCTCCTTCTTGTCCAAAGATATAATATTTATTATTTGGCAATTCTTCAGGTGTAAAGTAAGCCATGTTTTCAATGATTCCCAAAACAGGAACATTAATGTTATCCTGCATAAACATCGCAACTCCTTTTTTAGCATCGGCAAGAGCCACAGCCTGCGGTGTACTTACTACAACAGCTCCCGTAATTGGTAAAGACTGCATGATAGAAAGGTGAATATCTCCAGTTCCAGGAGGTAAATCAAGAAGCATAAAATCTAATTCTCCCCAGTCTGCATCAAAAATCATTTGGTTTAATGCTTTTGCAGCCATTGGTCCTCTCCAGATTACTGCTTGGCTAGGTGCTGTGAAAAATCCAATAGAAAGCATTTTAATTTCATAACTTTCAATTGGTTTCATTTTCGATTTTCCGTCAACCATAATCGAAACTGGTTTTTCATTTTCAACATCAAACATAATTGGCATAGAAGGCCCGTAAATATCGGCATCTAAAACTCCAACTTTAAAACCCATTTTTGCAAGCGTAACGGCAAGATTTGCAGTAACAGTCGATTTACCAACTCCTCCTTTTCCGGAAGCAACTGCAATAATATTTTTAATTCCAGGAATAGCACGACCTTTAATTTCGGCTTTCTCAGGAGTTTCAACTTTAATATTTACTTTAATTTTAGCATCGGTAGATATTAATTCGTGAATCGTTTTTTTAATATCATCTTCAGCTCTTTTTTTGATATGCATAGCTGGCGTGTGCAATACTAAATCAACAACAACTTCGTCGCCAAAAGTAAGTACGTTAGCAACCGCACCGCTTTCGACCATATTTTTACCTTCTCCCGCTATAGTGATTGTTTCTAAAGCTTTAAGAATTTCTTTTCTATCTAATTTCATTTTATTGTGCTATTATGTATGGAAAGAAATCGATTTAAAATTCTATATTAATTTAAACCGATTTCAGACTGCAAAGATAACAGATTAAGTTCGGATTTAAACTCTTTTAAATTGTATTTATTGATATTGAGATTAGTCAAAATGATGAATCCAGATTTTTTAAAATCAATAAAATTCGAAAAGATGTTCTGAAACCTTATTCTGTAATGGTTTCTTTTGAATATAATCGATATAAAAATGTATGAAATTTACAGCAGTAAATGTAAGAATTGTCAATTTTCTTGATTAAATTTGAGTGCCTTAAATCTAAGATTTCCAATAGTACAAGAAAGTATGAAAACTTATTTTTGGAGCTTCGTTATGAGTTTTCGATATTTTTTGAAATGATTTTTATTTTAAAAATTTAAACCTTAAAAATATGCGAAATTTTACTTCTCTTTCTGTAATTATTGCTTGTAGTTTTTTAATGTTTTCTATTAATGCAGCAAGCCATACATCAAAAATTAAAAATGAAAACGCTGAGTTTGAAAACATTTTTAAATTCAAAAGCAAGTTTGTTTTAGGGACAATTGATGCCGCTTCAATAAACAATTTTTATGCGAAATATCCCAAACTGAAAAAATACCAAAAAGACGTAGAAGATCTTTATAAAAAGAAAGCTTATAACACGATTTGGTATGATGATAAAAGTGTCAGTGAGTTTGGTTCTTTATTGTATCATAAAGTAAACCTTTTAGAAGAACAGGGTATAAATGCCGAAATGCCTTATATGGATTTGGTTGATGCTGTTTTTAATGAAAATGTTTCGAATAAACTGCCGCAAATAGATACAGAGCTTTTGCTGTCTAATATGTATGTGTTTTATGCAAGCAATGTATATTCTGGAGTTGATGCAGAGACTTTGAAAAAAATTGGGTGGTTTCTTCCAACCAAAACCATTTCGTACGATCGAATTTTAGATTCTTTAATGGGCGATCCAAGCCGATTGAATAAGGATGAAAACCTTCTTTTTGGCCAGTATTATAAACTTCAGGATGTTTTACAAAGATATCGCAATATTGAGAAAAACGGACTTTGGAAAAAAATAGACATTGACGAAGCAAATTTCAAAGATTTAAAACCTTTAGACAGCGGAAAAGTGATCCAGCAAATTAGAGAACGTTTGTTTGTGGTGGGTGATTTAAAAGAAAATTCTAAAAGCCAATATTATGATCAGGAAATGATGGACGCGGCTTTAAAATATAAAAAACGATACGGACTTAAACTGAATTATACTTTTACAAAAGAGCAAATCGACCAAATGAACGAACCAATTGGAAACAGAATCCGCACCATTATGCTGAACATGGAACGCTGCAGATGGATTCCCACCAAACTGGCAAAAGCAGATGAATATGTAATGGTAAATATTCCGTCGTTTCGATTGGTGTATGTAAAGAATGGAAAATATGATTTGGTTTCGGATGTTTTTGTGGGAACGCGAATGACAGAAACGGTAATTTTTAGCGGTAATATCGACCGAATTGTTTTTAGTCCGTATTGGTATGTTCCGGCGAGTATTATCAAAAATGAATTAAAACTCAAAATGGCCGAAGACAAAAATTATCTCGCCGATCATAATATGGAATGGAATGGAGGAAATGTGAGACAAAAACCTGGACCGGACAATTCTTTAGGATTAGTCAAATTTTTGTTTCCAAACCCAAACGATATTTACCTGCACGATACGCCTGCAAAAAGCTTATTTGAATTTGAAAAACGTATTTTCAGCCACGGTTGTATTAATGTAAAAGATGCCAAACAATTGGCATTAGAAATCTTAAAAGATAATCCTGACTGGCCGGTTGATAAAATTAATCAGGCGATGAGCGGTGAAAAAGAAACCACCTGCATGCTCAAAAATAAAATCCCAATTTATATAGGCTATTTTACGGCTTGGGTAAGCGATGACGGCGAAATTGGCTTTTATCCTGATGTTTATGATAGAGATCAACGCTTAGATAAATTGTTGTATGCTGATCCGGTTGCTTTAAAATAAAAAACAAATCCCCGTCAAGATTCTCATATCTGACGGGGATTCTTTTAAAAAAATGGTCTACAAGCTTATTCGTATTTTAAATATTTTAAAACATCTATTTTGGTTACCTGATACGCTTTTGCCAAAACAATTAGCAAAGTAAGTACTAACAGCGAAACAAGCGCAATACTAAACGGAACGGGCGAAACATTAATTCTGAATGCGAAATCCTCCAGCCATTTTTGCAATAAAATATAAGCCGGAACAATACCAATTGCAAATCCTGTAAAACAGAAAACAATATATTGTTTTGATAATTCTTTTAGCAAAACATCTGTTTCTGCGCCAAGCGTTTTTCTAATCGCAATTTCTTTCAATCTTCTTTCCATCGAAAATGATGCCAAAGCAAACAATCCAAAAATAGCAATCGTGATTACAACCAGATTCAGGATAAAAAACAAATCTTTTTGTTTGACTTGCTGCTCATAAGTTTTTGCAAACCCTTTGTTTACAAATTCATAATCAAAAGGATAATCTGGATTTACATTTTTCTCCCAATATGTTTTTAATTTTTCTAATGTTTCAGATAAATTATTTGGAGAAACCTTTATATATACATTGTCAAAGTTGTTCCATTTCAGTGTTTTAAGATTGACGAAAATCATTGGCGGAACTTTATTCTGCAATCCCGTAATGTGAAAATCCTTTACAATTCCAACAACTTTAAACTTTAAATTTCCCTTTTCATCTCCCCAGCCAGAAGTGATCGCCGTATTTATAGGATTTTTAAGCCCTAATGATTTAGCCAGTGTTTCATTTATAAGCCAGTTGCTAACAGTATCTGATGCAAATTTTGGAGATAAATCACGACCCTCAACCACTTTAATTTTCATCATATCAAGAAAACCAAAATCCATTTCAACATTTCGCGGCTGAACAAATACACCATTGTGCGTAAAGCCCGAACTAGAATTAGTACTGTTGCCAAATGTACCGGCAAAAGTAGAAACTTCCTGAACGCCTGATATTTTAAGAACTTCCTGTTTTGTTAATTGATATTTTTCACCCTTTGTTTTGTAATCGTTATGATTAAACGGAACTCTGATAACCTGATTACCATTAAAACCAAGATCTTTATTCATCATATAATCAACCTGAGAATTTACGATCAAAGCACCAATGATGAAAAATGTTGCAATTCCGAATTGAAAAATAAGCATCGAATTTCGAATCCAGATACCGCTTTTACTTCTGGAGAAATTACCTTTTAAAACTTTTAAAGTTTCGAAATTTGAGATATAAATGGCAGGGAATATACCCGCAAGAATGATTACTAATCCAAAAATCAAAATGAGCTGCAGGTAAAATTCGCCGCCATTCATAGTCAAAGTCTTTCTTAAAAAAGAATTATAATACGGAAGAGAAAGTTCAACAATTGCCAAAGCAAACAAAATAGACAGCATTACAATTATTGTCGTTTCGAATATAAACTGCGCAATAATTTGGTTTTTTGAAGCACCAACAATTTTACGAACCCCAACTTCCTTAGCACGTTTTATGGCAGAAGCTGTAGCAAGATTAACATAGTTTACCAATGATAAAACTAAAATTAAAATCGATAAACCAGCCATAATATAAATAAGCTGTAGATTTCCTTTTAACTCTGGAGTAGCAGAACCCGAAGTTTTTGTGCCATGTAAATGCAGCGTTTTCAGCTGGTCAAGTATAACCTCTATTTCTCCATTTTCTTTGACGTACTGCTCAACCGTCTGTCCGCTTTCTTTAGCATCTTTTACAGTTCTGTTTACATAATTTACATTGTGCATTTTCTTTAAAACCGAAACAGGGTCAGCACCTTTTTTAATTTTAATCATCAAACCATAATTAAAATTCCCCCAGCTGTTAATGTCACTTTCACGCACAATATCACCAAAAACATAGTTAGGCTCAATAGAAGAAGGTGTCACAATACGAAAAACAGATTTTACGATATAAGACTTATCATTGTAAGTAATAGATTTTCCGATAGGATCTTCATTATTAAAAAGCAGTTTAGCCTGTTGTTCAGAAATAGCAACGCTGTTTTTCTCTTTTAAAATATCTTTTTTAGCACCTTTTAGGATTGGAAAAGGGAAAAAATCAAAAAAGTTATTATCAGATACCGTTATCTTTTTATCGATTACTTTTTTGTTCTGATACTTTATAGCTGCTTCGTTATACCAATTGTGCATAAAGGAAATCTGCTCAATTTCAGGAATTGTTGCCTTGCAGGTTTGTCCAAATGGAATTGAACTTGTAGCCCACGTATCTCCGGTTCTTCCTATTTTATTCAGAACCTGATATACATTTTCTTTCTCCGGATTCCATTGATTGTAAGCGTGCTCATTATTCCAGTATAAAATGGCAAAAATCACGCTGGCAACCCCAATGCTCAATCCTAAAACATTTAAAAGCGAAAACAATTTGCTTTGCCTTAAATGATAAATAAATATTTTAAACCAGTTAAAAATCATGGTATAAGTTTTATAATTACGTTAGTTATTTTTTGGTCCAAAGGCTAGTTGTGCCTTTTAAAGAAGAGTAAAAATTTTGCAAACAAATCCCACCAGAACTAAGATTGCAGTAATAACAAATTTTATCATTTTTTCGATTATTTAGCGTCCATAAAAACATCAACATTGCGTTGATTTAATTTTTCAGAGAATATAACACCGTCTTTCATATGAATCGTTCTTTGTGAAAAAGAAGCATCATAATCAGAGTGGGTAACCATCAAAATTGTAGCACCTTTAGCATGTAAATCAGTTAAAAGTTCCATTACCTCATTACCATTTTTACTGTCCAGATTTCCTGTTGGCTCATCTGCCAGAATAATTTTAGGATCATTAACCAAAGCTCTTGCTACCGCAACCCTTTGCTGCTGACCTCCCGAAAGCTGCTGCGGAAAATGTTTCAAACGATGTGAAATATTTAGTTTCTCAGCAATAGCCTCTATTTTTTGTTTTCTGTCAGATGCTTTAACATTATTGTAAAGCAAAGGCAGTTCGATATTATCATAAACCGAAAGTTCATCGATTAAGTTGAAGTTTTGAAAAATAAAACCAATGTTTTCTTTACGAACAGCAGCTCTTCCTTTCTCTTTTAAATTAATCATTTCCTGATCCAGTAATTTATAACTTCCAGTAGAAGCGCTGTCCAAAAGCCCGATAATATTTAATAAAGTCGATTTTCCGCAGCCAGAAGGCCCCATAATCGTTAAGAAATCTCCTTTTTTAATTTCTACATTAATACCGCTTAAAGCAGCAGTTTCAACTTCTTCTGTTCTAAATACTTTGGTTAAATTTTGTATCGTTATCATATTTTAAAAGATTAGTTATTAATTGCGTTTTTTGATTGATGATTGAAACCTTTATAATTGTGAATTGTAAATGATTAATTGTGAATGCAAACTGAGACTGAACACTGCGACTGCTTACTGCGACTGAATCGAAAGTTCCTCAATATCCTTATAATCTGAATAAGAAGAAATCACAACAGATTCGCCTTCTTTTAAACCTTCCAGAACTTCATAATACGAAGGATTTTCTCTTCCTAATTTTATGTTTCTTCTTTCGGCTTTATTTCCTTTTACTACAAAAATCCATTTCCCCGCAGTTTCCTGATTAAAACTTCCTTTTTGTACCACCAGTATTTTGTTTTTCTCAGATAAAACCAGCTTCACGCCAAAACTTAAACCATCTTGTAAAGCAATATCTTCTTTAGAAACAAAAGCTAATTCTACAATAAAATGCCCGTTTTTAACCTCTGGAATTACTTTAGTAACAATAACCTCCAGCGTTTTTCCTTTAAATTCAACCTGACCTTTTAAACCTTCGCGAATTTTTTCCAAATAAAACTCATCAACATCAGCAGATAATTTATACCCTTTTTTAGAATCAATTTTTCCAATGCTTTCTCCAGCCTGAAAAGTCTTTCCTAAAACAGGTTCAAAAGAAGTCAGTCGGCCAGATTCTGGAGCAGTAATCAAAAAATTCTTTTTGTTATTTCTTAAAATGTCCAAACTCATTTCCATTGTTTGAATCGAACGGTTAATTTGAGAAATCTGCAATTGATTCGATTGTTTTTCCTTTTGAATACTTTGCTGAATCGTTTTTTTACGTTCTTCCTGAAAACGAAGACTTTCCTTAAAAGTATTCCAGTCGTTTTTTGAAATCACATCTTTGGCAAACAATTTTGCGTTTAAATCGTATAATCTTTTGGCGTCATTATAATCATGTTCAATTAAAACATAATCTTTAGTCAAATTCAATTCCTGATTTCTAATGTTCAGTTTTCCCGTATTCAAATTGTTGATCTGCTCGATAATAGCAGTTTCCTGAGTCAAATAATTCAATTCTGTATTTGGGTTGTATAAACGAGCCAGCGATTGTCCTTTTGTAACCATTGCACCGTTTTCAACAAAAATCTCTTTTACAGATCCTCCTTCAGTAACATTTACAAGCATTACGTTTAACGGCTCAACTTTTGCCTGAAAAACCACAAAATCTTCAAAAAAAGCTTTTTCGGCTTTATGAATTGAAAGTTCCTCTGCTTTTACATTTAAACTTCTTTTTGAATTAAAAGAAAAAAAGAGAATTGCGGCCAAAACTAAAAAAACTCCAATTGCTATTGTGAGATATCTAAATTTTCTATTTTTACGAGGAATTATCGTGTCCATTTTTTAAATAATTTACTGATAATCAATAGGTAAATACTGTGCCACAAAATTTATTTTTTGCAAAGCCCTGATTTTAAAGAGGCTTTAAAAAATATCCAAAAACGAAGTGTTCGATAATGAACAGTTGACCGTTCAAAATCGGACAAAAAAATACAGCATGAGAAAAAAGCAAGCCCAAATATTAGTTGTTGACGATCAGGAAGAAATTCTTTTTTCGGCAAAAATGATTCTCAAAAAACATTTTGAAACGATTTTTACGACAAACAATCCCAAAAAAATCATTTCAATTTTGAGTGAAAATGAAATAAATGTCGTTTTGCTGGACATGAATTACCGAATTGGTTTTGAAGATGGACGAGAAGGAATTCATTGGCTGAAAGAAGTAAAAACCCTTTCGCCAAATACAATCGTGATTTTGATGACCGCTTTCGGAAAAATTGATACAGCTGTTGAAGGAATAAAAATTGGTGCTTTTGATTATGTTTTAAAACCTTGGCACAACGAAAAATTACTGGAAATAATTGATAAGGCTGTCGCCGAAAGCCGAAAAAACAGTAAAAAACAAGTTGTTGAAAAAACAGAAAAAAGATATTTTGTAGGCACATCTCAAAAAATAAAACAGGCGTATTCTATTGCCGAGAAAGTAGCCAAAACCGATGCAAACGTTTTAATTTTGGGCGAAAATGGAACAGGGAAATATGTTTTTGCAGAGTTTATCCACCAAAATTCGGTACGAAAAAAAGAACCTTTTATTCATGTTGATTTAGGATCTTTAAGTGATAATTTATTCGAAAGCGAACTATTTGGGTACGCAAAAGGCGCTTTTACAGATGCCAAAACCGATACGCCAGGAAGATTTGAAATGGCGCAAAACGGAACCATTTTTCTGGATGAAATTGGGAATATTCCGCTTCATCTGCAATCAAAATTATTGCACGTTCTGCAGACTAAAACCGTTACACGTTTAGGCGAAAGCAAACCAAGACCTTTAAATGTCAGAATAATTTCGGCAACAAATAATGATATCAAAGCTGAGGTAAAAAGTAAAACCTTTAGAGAAGATTTGCTGTACAGAATTAATACAATGGAAATAAATCTTCCGTCACTTCGCGAAAGAAAAGATGATATAGTTCCGATGGCAAATTTTATTCTTGAAAATATTGCCGAAAAATACAATCATGGTCCCGAAGCTTCGGGATGGCATTTTGAAGAAAATGTCGCGCCATATTTAGAAAAATATCCGTGGAAAGGAAATGTTCGTGAAATGGAAAACAAAATTGAACGCGCTCTTATTTTAGCCGAAAACAACACGATTTCTGTAACCGATTTAGATATTCTCGATTTTGAAGAAATTCAGGAAAATGATGATAATCCATTATCTGAAATGGAAAAAACAGCAATCGAAAAAGCACTTTTTAAACATCACGGAAACATCTCAAAAACCGCCGAAGAATTAGGTTTGTCAAGAGCCGCTTTATACAGAAGAATTGAAAAATACGATTTAAAGAATTAAGATAATTTTGGCCACAGATTTCACAGATTAAAAGGATTTTTCTTTTACCTAAATTTTAGTTTCCCGCAGATTTTTGGGATTAATTATAATTCATTTTTATCAGCTAAATCCGCATAATCTGCGGGAAGCTAAAAATTTTAAGAGAAAGCAAAAAAATCATTTTAATCCTTTTAATCTGTGGCAAAAAAATAATTAAATGAAAAACTGGAAATTTTATAACGCCCTGTTCGCAAGAGTCTTGTTTGTAATGATTCTCTTTTTCGTTTGCGTTTTTCTGATCTATAAAATGTTCTATTACAACGCACTTTTGGTTGGTTTTTTTGCTTTTATATTCTTAGCCGAAATGTATCTTTATGTAAAAAACGAACTCCAGTTTTACGACAGAACTTTGCTTTCGATTCTTCAAAATGATTTTTCTACCAATTTTCCCGAAGAAAATAAAAAAGACAATTTTAAAAGCCTGTATCTTTTATATGAAAATTTAAAAGTGCAGCAGCAAGAACAGACATCAAAAGAAATGATTTACCGTTCGCTTTTAAATAATATTGACACCGCAGCTTTAATTTTGGAAAAAGAAAACGAAGACTGGGATATATTTTTGATGAACGACTGCTTCTCTGATTTATTTAAAGTGCCAAAAGTAAGCCATTGGAAATATCTTAAAAATTACCTGCCTTCGCTTTGCAATGAAATTGAAAAAACGGAATTCAGTGAATTGAAATCGGCAATTTCGATTAAAATTGAAGAACAGGATTTGCAGACTTTTATGCTCCAAACGTCAAAAACGCAAACGTATAATAAAGAATATTACATTATTTTATTAGATAGTATTCAGCGTGTTATCGAGAAAAAAGAAAAAGAAGCGTGGATTAATTTGATGAAAATTATTTCGCATGAATTAATGAATTCTTTGACGCCAATTCGTGCGCTTTCGCAGAATTTACTCCATATTGTTGATCAGGAAAGTTTAGAAGAAGATGATTTTGATGATATTAAAAGCAGTATTTCAACGATAATAAACCGAAGTGATCATTTGCAGGTTTTTGTAGAGAATTACCGTAAACTCGCCATGCTGCCAACGCCAACGAAACAAATGACACCAATCAATTCTTTATTCGAAGATTGCCTGCGAATCATGAGCCCGATTTTGAAAGCAGAAAACATCGAATTGATAAATGATATTCACAGTTCGCGTTCGATTATGATTGATAAAAATCAGATGGAACAGGTAATTATTAATTTGATTACCAATAGTGTTTATGCTTTAAAAGAGAAAAACGAAAAGAAAATGTATCTGTCAAGTTATACCGAAAACAATCGCTTTTTCATTTCAATTTCGGATAACGGAAAAGGAATCGATCCTGAAATTCAGGACAAAATATTTCTCCCTTTTTTCACCACCAGAAAAGACGGAGCAGGAATTGGTTTAACGCTTTCTAAAAACATTATCGAAGCTCACGGCGGCTACCTAAGCTACCAAACCGATGAAGATAAAACCAGCTTTGTGATCTGCCTTATTTGATATGAACCATATAAGTGATATAAGTTCATTTAAAAAGGGATTGTTTTATAGTTGAAGTTCAACTTTGTCAAAGTTTAAAACTTTGACAAAGTTCTCGTCTCGATTAAGTTTAGCTCTAAAATGAACTTATATCACTTATATGGTGGAAATTTCAGGTTTCCAAAAGTGTTTTTCGAAATCGACAATTTGATTGTTTACCACTTTAATACCTTCGTTTTCTAAAAGCTGTTGCATTAAATTAGTTCCGTCAAAATGATGTTTTCCAGTTAAAAGCCCTTTTTGGTTTACGACTCTGTGCGCCGGAACATCGTCCATATTATGACATGCATTCATAGCCCAGCCCACCATTCTTGCCGAACGTGCGGTTCCCAAAGCCTTTGCAATTGCTCCATAAGAAGTGACTTTCCCAAACGGAATTTGTCGGGCAATCACATAAACTCTTTCGAAAAAATTTTCTTCAGCCATAATTTTTTTTGCCACAGATTATACGGATTAAAATGATTTTTGCTTTGTCTTAAAATTTAAGTTTCCCGCAGATTTTACAGATTTAAACAGATTAATTAAATAAAAACCTTTTTAGATCTGCTAAATAAATCCGTGTAAAATATTTAACCACAAAGTAAAAAAATAATCATTTTAATCCGTAAAATCTGTGGCCTATAAATTTTAACTGAAATAGTAATTCAAAATATTAAAAAGTGTTACAATTGCAACTAAACCCGTAATGCTTCCAATAATAGTATTCATGTTTCGCATTAAGTAATCGGTTTTCTTTTCGATCTTTTCAAAGAAACCAATATAACTGTACAAAACAGCAAACGAACCCAAAACAGATCCTAAAACGAAAGTGAAAATAATGCTGTTTTCAAATACAAAAAGATTGTACGAAGCCAAAGTTACACTTACTACAACATAATACGGAATAGGAAAAAAGTTTAATGCAGAAAGCAGCATCCCAAGAAAGAAACGGCTTTTTTTACTGCTCTTTTTAATCTTCGATTTCTTTTTGGTTTTTGGCTCTTTCGCAATAAATAAAAAGTATATCGTTAAGATCGAAAAAATAACAAAACCTATTTCACGTAATAAGGTTACAACATCAGGGCGATTATCAATTACCTGCGCAAATAATACCGCAACGTAAACCTGAAAAAAAATCACTAAAACCGCTCCAATAACAAACCATAAAGCATTCTTTTTTCCTTCTTTCAGGTTTATTTTGGCTGCCGTCATATTGATTAATCCCGGCGGAATAATCCCAATTGCAGCGGCAATAAAGCCTGAAAGTAATGGAGTAAGATATACCATTCAGTTGTTTAAGCGATTAAAAGATGTTTTTCAAAATTAAATTAGTCTTTAATTTTAAAACGAATATACGTAATTGCCTTGTTAATTTCTAAATATTGTTTTTCATAAAATGTTTGAAAAGCAGTAACTTCCTCTGGGCTTCCTTCATTTCTGTACACATTATGATTTGCATACAAAACTTCGTGGCCTTCTCCGTGAAGTAGTCCAAGCGTATAACCGTGCATAAATTCACTGTCGGTTTTAAGATTTACGACACCGTCTTTTTTAAGGATTTTTTTGTACAATTTCAAGAACTCAGAATTCGTCATTCTGTGTTTTGTTCTCTTGTATTTTATCTGCGGATCCGGAAAAGTAATCCAGATTTCATCCACTTCATTTTCGGCAAAAATATGATTGATAAGTTCGATTTGGGTACGAACAAAAGCAACATTATGAAGACCGGTTTCAACAGCAGTTTTAGCACCACGCCAGAAACGCGCACCTTTAATGTCAATTCCGATAAAATTTTTGTTGGGATATTTTTCTGCTAATCCAACTGAGTATTCACCTTTCCCGCATCCTAATTCTAAAACCAGAGGATTATCATTTTTAAAGAAATCCGAATTCCATTTTCCTCTCAAAGGCATTAAATTGCCTACAACTTCTTCTCTTGTTGGTTGAAAAACGTTTTGAAATGTTTCGTTTTCTCTGAATCTTTTTAGTTTATTTTTACTTCCCACTTTTTACAAAAATTTTCAGCAAAATTAAGGAATATAAACGAATGAAAATAGTGCAATTGGGTTTTAAAGTTTTTTTCACTCCCGATAGCTATCGGGATAAGGATTAAAAAGATTTTTTCTAAACTTTAATATGTGTGTCCCTACGGGACAACTTCAGGCATCTTATTTATATTTCTACCGACATTTAACTCCTAACGGAGCATATCTCGTAGAGATTATATATCGGTAGAAAAAATGCGATACCGATAAAAATGTCCCGTAGGGACTATATGTTTTATATTGTTTTCCACAAATTACACTAATTTCCACGAATTAATTTAATCGGTATGAACGAAAAAAATTAGTGCAAATTGGTGTAATTCGTGGCAACTATTTTTTCTGTTTTTTTGCCACAGATTATTGGGATTAAAAAGATTTTTCTAAACACTAATCTCTTGTATATCTCGGAGAGATTATATATCGGTAGAAAAAATTTAATAGCAATAAAAATGTCCCGTAGGGACTATATGTTTTAAATTGTTTGCCACGAATTACACTAATTTTCATGAATTAATTTAAACGGTATAATCGAAAAAAAAATTAGTGAAAATTAGTGTAATTCGTGGCAAAAAAAATATTTTTAACCGTAATGCGGTTCTGTAATTGCTTTTAATTTTGGATCTAATGTTTCGTCGTGCTGCGATAAATCCAATCCGATGTGTTCGTTTTCTTCAGAAACACGAAGCGGAATAATGAAATTGGTTACTTTAAATAAGAAATAAGCCCCAAAGAAAGTAAAGATCGAAACCAGAACTAATGCCATCATATGATGTGCAAATACATTCCAGCCTCCATGTAATAAACTTGCATTTTCTCCATGCGCAAAAATAGCGGTTAAAATCATTCCCATAATTCCACCAACACCGTGGCATGCAAAAACATCAAGCGTATCATCAAATCTTTTTGATAAACGACAATTTACAACTGAGTTCGAAACCAAAGCCGTAACGAATCCGAAGAACATACTCTCTGGAACAGAAACAAATCCTGCGGCTGGCGTAATCGCTACCAAACCTACAACAGCTCCAATACAAGCTCCAAGAGCAGAAACTTTTCTTCCGTTCATTCTATCAAAGAAAACCCAAGTTAACATGGCTGCCGCCGATGATGTTGTAGTAGTTGCAAAAGCCATAGCAGCAGTTCCGTTGGCTGCAAGAGCTGAACCAGCGTTGAATCCGAACCAGCCAAACCATAACATTCCCGTTCCTAATAATACAAATGGAATATTGGTTGGAATATGCTGACTGTTTTTTCTTTTTCCTAAAACTAAAACTCCCGCCAAAGCTGCAAAACCAGAACTCATATGAACTACTGTTCCTCCAGCGAAATCTTTTACGCCAAAATAACTTCCTAGAATTCCTGTTGGATACCAAACTGAATGGCACAAAGGCGCATAAATAAAAATGGTAAACAAACTGATGAATAATAAATACGATATAAAACGAACACGTTCTGCGAACGAACCTGTAATAATGGCCGGAGCGATAATAGCAAATTTCATTTGGAACAAAGCAAAAAGCATAAACGGAATTGTACTTGCCAATTTTTTATGAGGCAATATATTTACATAATCCATAAACGCAAAAGTGGTTGGATTTCCGAAGAAACTATAAAAGTGATCTCCAGAACCAAAACCTACAGGATCTCCAAATGCAAGACTAAAAGCCACAACAACCCATAAAAGTGTTACAACACCCAGACAGATAAAACTTTGTAACATTGTAGAAATTACATTTTTACGGCCTACCATTCCGCCGTAAAAGAAAGACAATCCCGGTGTCATGATTAAAACCAGACAACAAGAAGTTAACATCCAGGCAACATCCGCAGGGACGATATGATCGGTTGTGCCAAATTCAGACAATACATAACTATTTTCAGTAACATTTGGCCAAAAAGCCCCAATAATACAAACGATGCTGATAATGATAAAGGAAATGATCCAGCGTTTCTCTATTTTCATTTTTTCAAATACTTTATTGAACCCTATTTTTTTTGGGGTCAAAGTTAAAAAAAATTAAATATTTAGATTTCAGGGGCTGTTAAAATAGTGGTTGTGTTTTGATTTTAGTCGATTTTGTAAAATACCCATCGCTTTTTTAATAGTTTTTCATTTTACTATTCCAAAACACACCCAATATTGTCAATTATACTATAATTAATTTGATACCGACGCTTATAAAGCCCTATAAAAGTTATGTTTATAAGAATAAAGCATAAAAATGTTTATTTTTTTTGAAGCTTCGCAATCAAAGCGTCTTCAATTGGTGCTTTTATTTTGGTTACAGCATCAACTTCATCATTCGGAATTGTCATTGATAATACATAATGCTGAATTTTCCATTCTTTGCCCACTTTTACCAAAACACCAGAACCACGGCAGATTTTCATTTGCGTATCTAATAATTCATCAAACCAAGCAATTTTTCCCGATTTGTCAAAAAAGATATGACGTTCAAGTGCTTTAAAATTCCAGGTTGTTCCTTTTTCGAAAAACGGTTTTGCCCAAATTGAGAATTCCTTTTTCGTCCAGTTTTCGGTTGCGTCAGTTCCTATATAAATTGCATCATCTGCCAAAGCATTAAAATAAGCATCAAATTTTACGTCGCCAGCGGCTTTATGCCACGCATCAAGTGTTTGATTGATTTTGTCTTTGTCGGTTTGAGCATTTGCAAAAGAGGCAACGAATAAAAGTAGTAAGATTGTTTTTTTCATGGGATATAGTATTTGAGATTAAAGATAAGGATTTTTTGATGGCGCACGGATTTTACAGGTTTAACCAATTTTTCTCATTTTATGTCATTTCGACGAAGGAGAAATCTCCACGAGAAGCTCGACAAAGATTGGATTCTAGGGACGGAGTTACTCACGGAGATTTCTCCTTCGTCGAAATGACAAACAGTATTCTTAATTAATTTACTTTAACAAAAACTCAGAGTTTCGGAGAGATTAAACGACAAAGCAACTTAAATTATCTTACATAACTTATATGGTTTAATCTCAAAAAGTGATTATATTTGAGTGCTTTAAAATATCCCAAATATGAATCCGAAAATCTTTATAAGTTCACTCGTTATAACATCATTGCTTTTTGTTTCCTGCAAAAAGGAATTAGAACCACAAGAAAGTACTGCAACATCTGAATTGGTAAGACTTGGACTTGCAAAAGACACAACAAAAACACCATCAGTTGTGCAGCAGAATCAGACTCAAGCTTCACCTTCAAACCCGAATACGGTTTTAAGCGATACAAAAGGATTGAATCCAGCTCACGGACAACCGGGCCACCGATGTGATATTGCAGTTGGAGCACCTTTAAATTCTGCACCAACTCAGCAAGTACAACAGGTACAGCAAGTTCAAACTCAACCTGGACAAACGGTACAAGTAAATCCGAATCAAAAAAATGTGGTTACGACTACCGTGGCTGCACCAGTAAAAGTTGGAAAAGGAATGAATCCATCGCACGGACAGCCGGGACATAGATGTGATATTCCGGTTGGAGCGCCTTTGAATTCTCCAGTAGCGGCTAAAACTACTCCGGCAGCTTCAACACCACAAGGCGGAACAATGACACAAAACGTTACCGTTCCTGCAGGAAATGCCGTTCCTGCTTTATTAAGCACGGACGCCAATAAAACTGTTGCAGAAGGAATGAATCCGGCGCACGGACAACCAGGCCATCGTTGCGATATCGCCGTAGGAGCACCTCTGCCAAAATCATAAAGAAGAGTTGCAAAGATGCAAAGTGACAAAGGTGCAAAGTAAAACAAGCGCAAAGAAAACTTTGAACCTTTGTCACTTTGCATCTTTGTACCTTTTCAAAATACATAAAAAAAAGAC
>NZ_DLHA01000050.1:193841-363183 GCF_002482975.1 Flavobacterium sp. UBA7680
GTCTTTTTTTTATGTATTTTGAAATTTAGTGCGCTTTCAGTTTTTCGAAAGTTGTAGTAAGTGTTTTTTTTGCTTTGCTCAAAGCACCGTTAAAAGCTTTTTCAAGAGTTTCGGCATGTTCGGTTACAGTGATTGGCTGTAGTTTTGCTGTACGAACTTCAAGAACACATTTTTTATCATTTAAGCTGAATTTCTCTCCATTTTCATCTCCAAAATGCACTTCAATGCGTGTGATTTTATCTTCAAAACGCGCTAAACCTTTTTCTAATTCCTCAGAGAAATATTTTTCTAATCTTTGGTGTCCTTCGATGTTTTTGTCGGTATTGATTTGAATCTTCATAACGGTTTATATTTAATGTTTGTTTCTCAAAGCTATTTTTTTTAGACCGAAAAGCCAAGAGAGTTAATAAAACATTATGATATTTTTAGTGTTAATTTTTTATTCTGAAGAAAGAAGAATCGCACTAGAAATGCCACAACAACAAGTAAACTAAATTGTAAGAAAACCACATAATTCGCTCGGGTTTTTTAATATCTTTGCAGTCCTAAAACTTTCAGACTATGAACATGAAAAAACTTCTTGCCCGTGTGGTACGCTGGCGGTATTGGAAACAACTGCAACGCTCTGAAAGGCGTAGGACAGCTAACCCAGACGGGTTTATATTCCTTAAATTTTCAGACTATGAGTACAAACACCCTTTCCAAAGAAACCGAAATTCGTTTAGCAGATTTCTTGAACAAAACTGTTGATCCAGAAAGTCTGGCAAAAGCGATTCGTCAAATTAATTATTTAATTGCTTTAAGTATAATTCGGGATTGCGAAACCTTTCAAACAGAGAAAACAAATCTCGAAAAAGGTTATTATTGGCTGAATGAATTAGCCGAGATTTTGAATCCTTATTTTGAGGTTGAAAATTAAGAAAACATAAAAAGCCACTGATGAAGTGGCTTTTTTATTTTTATAACGTTTTTTTGTAATTAGATTAAGAGATATTTTTAATGAATTGATGATATAATTGTTAACTGATTATTGTGATGAGCGAATAACGCCTGAATACTTAAATAGACCAAATATTTTTTCTCTATGATAATGTAAGAAAGCCTTTTCTGGTTTAAAAAAATCTTCCACAGGTAAATTAATTTTTTGGCCGTGATAATTATTTAATATTGTATTTTTAACATCATCGTGTACAATAATTTCATATTTTTCACTTATAGCAAACATTCCTTTATCAAATGCCCAATGCATATCTCTTGATAGAGCGATCCCATTACAAGGAAGAAATGATCCTGAATGAGATTTTGGCATTATGTGAGCTGCCTCAAGATTTATTAATTTGTCATGAAAAATAGCTACATTAGTTATTGCACATTTATTTTGATAACTTAATAAAACAAAATCTCTAAAACTAACAGAGTTAAATAAATTTGATCCTTTAGTTTCTTCTATTTCAGAATAATTGTATCTATCCTGCTCTTTTTTTATAACTTCTTTAGTTTCTTCAGGAATAATTGTTTCTAAATTCTCTAAATTAATCATTTGGGTTTTAATAAAACCTAATGTGCCATCATACATAGCATGATTTCCGGGTATAGATGAAGAATTAATCAATTGATTTAAGTCTTCATAATATTCATCTTCTTCTCTAAATATGTCAATTTTATATATCGGTATATTTTGTTCGATATAATATTTGCTAAATACTCGATTGAGTATCCTTTTTGTTCTCGAAGTTCTTTGACTTTGAATCCGAATTTTTCCTTGATATTCATAGTCTATAAAAGTAGGTTCGTGCATACAATTGACCTGCGTACAATTGACCTCATTCTTAAATAGTTTTCAACTTGATTATTAACTTTCCAAGTTTAAATAATTTGAATAAATTTTTCTTATAAAAAAGACTGTATTAGCCCTGATGGGAACGGCATCCTTTTGTGGCGGGGTTCGCCATAAAAGATATAGTAGACAGCAGGAAATAGCTCCTTATAAATTTTAAAAAATGTAGAAATCTTGTAGAATTTCTAGTGCGATTCCTTCGTTCCTCGGAATGACAAAACTGTGGAGATAATTTTTGCTTACTTCTCCTTCTTCCCCCACTTAATCTTCATTTTCCCGCCATCATCAACAGCAAGCAAATGAAGCACAATACCACGTTCACGAACCGCGTCGCGTTCGGCTTTGCTGGCGAGTTTGGCGTCGTTTTTAGAATTTCTTAGTGGGATTGTCAGGGCGAGATTGGTTCCTCGGCCGAAAGAATAAATTCCGTCAACATCGATGTTTAGGACGCTTGAACTTATGGTTAAATTATTTACGTCGATTTGTTCCCCACGCATGTTGAGGTTTCCGGATAAATCGCTGAAAGTTATATTCTTGACATCACGAAACGGAAAAGCAAACTTGCCCACTTTTACAATCGGTTCAAAGTTGAGCAATGCGCCTTGATTGACGGTGAAATTCAGTTTTCCGTGCATGGAGTTGGTAATTAATTCGCCGCGGCTATTAATAAACCCGCTTACGTTTGCGGTGCTTGTCAATCTTCCTTTAATGTTATTTGGATTAAAAGATTTGATTCCGAAGTTGTTAAACGATCTCAAAAAATTGGCAATATCAACCCGGTTTACCTGTGCGTTTGAATTGAAAGCATAATTTTTTCCGTTTGGTAAAAGTTCGCTGTTAAAAGTAATGCTTCCGCCAGAAGTTTGAAGTGAACCATTTTTTATAACCAATTTAGAATCCAGCATTGAGATTGTTGCTGTTGTATTTGTTGCGGTTAGTTTATTGTAATTGATTTTATCTGCTTTAATATCAATAACTACAACACATTTTTCGATTACAGTTCGCAGATGATTTGAAATCGTGGTTCTTTTATTGTTTTTAAGTGCGGTTTTCTTTTTTTGAGAAGAAGCCAAAACACCAAGAAATTGTTTAAGATCAATATTTGGGCAATAAATTTTCCAGTTTACGATCATTTTTTCGGGTGCATCGTAATATAGGTTCAGGAAATTATCGATTTTTCCTTCTACAAAAATCGTATTCTTTTTGTGTTTGTAAGCAATTTGTTTGATGAGTAAAGCTTTCTCGGTAAAATCTAGATGAATGTTGGTTTTTACCGCATGTACATTTTTCGGGATATAATGAAACGAAGCGTTATCGACATCGACATTCCCTATAAATCTTGGTTTATTGATATACAAGTCGACAATATCAAACTGAAATTTCAAATTGGCTTTGGCGTGACCTTCTTCAAAATGAATCCATTTTTCGTTGCTTACTTCGTTGAGTCTTTCGATATCAAAATCAGAACTTACGATTCCGGTTGCGATGGGTTTTTCGAGATTGCTAATTACAACTTGCGGAATTGAAAGCGGAATATTTTCATATTCTCCCGAAAATCGGGTTAAAATTACAGCCGAATTTGGATCGTTAAATCCATCTTTTGGTTTGAAATTATTGGTAAAAATTCCTCTGAAATTACATTTGTCAATTCGTCCGTCAGGAATAGTGAGTTCGTTGTTTTTGGCTACAGCCTGAACCACAATTTTAGGATCGTCGTGAACATTTAAGTCGCCTTTTAAGTCACAGTTTACATCAATTGGTTTTTTCAAATCAAACCGATTCAGTTTCGAACTAATATTTCCGGATAATAAATGAGAAGCATTACTCCATAAAATACGCGTATTAATGTTGATTCCGAAAAGGGAGTTGCTTTTACCAACGTTGAAATAAGCCACAATATCAAATGAATCAGAACCAATTTTTAAGTTTTTAGTCGAAACATCGATTTTTTGTTTGTTGGCTTGATACGTAACAGACAAAGTTCCTTTAAGTTCTTTTTGTTTGGCAAAACTTCCGTGAACCGTATTAAAAGCTAAACTGTTTATTTGAGTATCTAAAAATAAATCGGTGTTCCAGTCGTCTCCGTCATAATCAACTTTTGATTTTAAGCTGTGAACATCAAAATCAAACAATTTATTTCCAAGCTGATTATCGATAATAACATGAACATCGCTTAAGTCGATTTCGTCAATTGTAGTTTCGGGTTTTGATTTATTTTCCGCAGATTTCTTCTTTTTCGCTTTAAAAATATTGGAATTTGTATAGCCGTCTTTGGTTTTATAAATATAAATATCGGCGTCGTTAATTAGGATTTTATGAATATTGACTTCTTTTCGCAATAAACTCCAAACGTTTAAACGTGCTTCAATTTCCTGTGCTTTCAGTAAAGTATGATGGTGCGTATTCCATTTATTGTCTTTGAGTTCGACATCTTTTAGGGCCAGCGTAAAATTTGGGAAACCGGTTAGAAACTTATACTGAAAATCGCCAATATGAAACTTTCCGTTTATGTTTTCATTAATTTTGGTATTGATTTTAGCAATAATTTCGGTTTTGTTCTGATTGAAATAAACAGATAATCCTCCACAGGCCAATAAAAGCAATCCAATTAGTATCAGAATAAAAATACCAAAGCGTTTGGCATATTTTTTAAAATGAACCGACTGGAAAAATGTTTTTATTTTGTGTAAAGTTTCCTTCATTTTGTGTGGATTTTACGGACAAATAAAGATAAGTATAAAAAATGACTTTGTTTAGGATAGTTATAGCTTGTAAATAAAGCACATGTGAATGTTATAATAATTGCCGATACATTTATAATCAAAACTAATTTGGGAATGGTGTATGATTTGTTTTTAATTTTTAACTTTGTACCTCAGTTTTGAAAGTATTTAAAAAGTCTCCCGAGACCAAAGCTGAGAATAACTTTAAAGAAAAATAATTATGGCATTAGCAATAACAGATGCTACTTTTGACGAAGTAGTTTTAAAATCAGATAAACCAGTAATGGTAGATTTTTGGGCAGCATGGTGCGGTCCTTGTAGAATGGTTGGTCCAATCATTGACCAATTAAGCGAAGAATATGCAGGTAAAGTTGTGGTTGGTAAAGTAGATGTAGATGCTAACCAGGAATTTGCTGCTAAATATGGTGTGCGTAACATACCAACCGTTTTGGTGTTTCAAAATGGTGAAGTAGTAGGAAAACAAGTAGGAGTTGCTCCGAAACAAGCCTACGCTGACAGCTTAGACGCTTTGTTGTAATCGTAAGATTATGATTTATATAAAAAAGGCCTGATTTTTTCAGGCCTTTTTTATTTTATTTTTTGCCACAGATTAAAAGATTTCCACAGATTTAAAAATCATTTTAATCCTTTTAATCTGTGGCAAAACTTAAACTATGTTTCTATGTGTTTAAAAGCAATAGTAAAAGTTGTTCCGAAATCTGGTTTTGAAGAGACTTCGATTTTGCAATTAATTGCCGTTGCGAGATCCCGAATTAAATGCAATCCTAATCCAGATTTGATTCCGATAACTTCTGAATCATCATAAAGAGCTTTAAATTTTTCCTGATTTCCGCCCGCGCCGTTATCGGTTATAGAAAGAAAAATTTGATTGTTTTCCTGCCACGCTTTCCAAATTATTTTTTGATTTTCTCTTTTGTCAAGCGCTTTTATGGCGTTTCCGGTTAAGTTTCTGATAATGGTTTTCAGGTAATTTTCGTCTGTAGTAAGAATAACATTTTCTGGATTTTCAAATAAAATTGAAATGTTCTCATTGCTCGAAAAATGCTGCTGTATTTCTTTAAAAATAATTGCAACAGAAGTTTCTTTAAAATGAGGTTTGAAGTTTTCCATCTGGCCTTTACTCCAAAGCAAAATATCTTCCATTGAGATTAATAAATTTTCGGCTCCCGAAATTACTTTAGTCTGCATTCTCGCAGCCGTTTCTTCATCAATCAATTCAGGATTTTCTTTTTGAAGATGTAAAAAATGAATCAAATTAGAAACAGGACTTCTTAAATCATGATTTAAAATACTAAAAAATCTCGCTTTTATTTTATTGGCTTCATCCAATTCCTGATTTAAAACCTGTAATTTCTGATTGGTCTTTTTTCTATTTTGATTTTGGTTGAATAATAATAACCCGATAATTGCAACCAATGCTAATCCTGAAATTAAATAAATACGCTGCTTTTTAGCTTCATCAATCTGGATGTTTTTAATCGTGTTTTCAGTCGAAAGATTGTTGATTTTCTGCTGTTTGGTTTTATTTTGATAGCGGGCTTCGGCATTTGCAATACTTTGTTTCGCCGATTCGTGCATCATTTCGTCATTGTACTTGCTGTAGATTTCGTTATAATGAAACGCTTCTTCCCAAAGCCCCAGCGCAGCATAACTTTGAGAGAGTTTTTTATTTATAGTAACAAAGAATTCTTTGTCATAAATTAAGGCATTTACCGATGCTTTTTTCAATGTTTCAATCGCACTTTTATAGTCTTTCTTATCATATAAAACCCTTCCCATAATGGTGTTGGCTTCCATTAGAATTTCTTCATCTGTAGATTTTTGTCCAAACATAACGGCTTTTTTTGCATAATTGTAAGCTGTATTTATTTGGCCTTTATCAGCATAAAATTTAGACATACTTTGGTTTGCAAAACTCAAATTAAGAAACAAAGAATCCTTTACAGTTGGATACGTATAAATTAACTTGTAATACTTCAAAACGCTGTCAGGTTTTTTCTGCGCAGCAAAACACTGCATATAATAATTGCATGAAAACGCGCTTACATACGGAGAAGTTTTTATATAAGGTTTTGCTTCGTTTAAATATTCAATTGCTTTATCAAATTGTTTCATTTTGATGTATGCGCTTGCAATCTGACTGTACGAAACGCCAATATTTTCAATATTTGGAACGCTCTTTTTAAGCAGTTTTTTATAGGTTATCGCTTTTAGCTGATATTTAATAAAGTTTTCATATTGAGCATAATCGAGATAATATTCGCCTAAACTTCCGTTAAGAACAGCCTGCGTATAAGTGTTTTTTGTAGTGTCGAGAACTTGTTTGATATAAACAATTAAGTCTTTTCTTTTTAAAGTATCATTCAGCGAATAATAAATATAATTGAGCCGCATTAAAGCCGAAGTTTTATTTTTTAGATGATTTCCTATTTGGGCATATTTCAAAGATTGCTCATAATTAACCAAAGCCTTTTGATATTGGTTATTGCTGAATTCATAAGCAGTTCCAATATAGAGATAAAACCGGCTTATGTAGGCAGGATTGTTTTTAGAAAGCTCAATTCCTTTTTGGGCAGCAATTATTACTTTCGAATAATCTTCTTTATCTAAAAGTTCTGTAGAATATTTCAGCCAGATTTTTAGTTTTTCGTCTGTAGTTTTATATCGGGACAAATTCGGCTCTTGTTGTGCCAAAACAGAAATACTGATAAAGAACAAAAACAAAAATCCGACTTTTTTCATCTAAATCAGGTTTAAGTTTTCTTTGTAACTTCTCCCAACCGGAATTACAACATTATTGTTTAAAATGATTTCCGTCGAATTCATCTTTTGAATAAACTGTTTCTGAACGGCATAACTTCTATGAATTCTAATAAAAGATTGAAAATGATCTTCTTTCAATAAATTTCCAATACTCGATAAAACACAATGCCTTTTTTTATCGGTAATAATTAAAGTATAATCTTTCAAGGCTTCAAGATACAAAATTTCATGAAGCTTAACTTTAGTCTGATCGTGACCTTCTTTTATATAAATGGTATCGCCGCCAATGCTGGCTTCAAAAAGAGAAGCTTTTAGTTTAATTTCCATAAACTCTTCAATTCGGCTTACAGTTTGCGTAAAGCGATCCAGTTTTAAAGGCTTTACAATAAAATCCAGAGTTTCGATTTGAAAACTTTCGACAGCATGTTCAGGATGCGCGGTAATAAAAACACAAACCGGAATCTCTAAAGCTTGTTTCCGGAATTCAATACCGTTTAAATCGGGCATATCAATATCCAGAAATAAGATATCAACTTTTTTTTCTTCAATAAACGGAAGCGCATCTTCGGCAGAATCAAAAACACCTAAAATATCCAGAATCGGGAATTTTTTAGCAAAAGACAACACCGTCAGCCTGTCAATTTCGTCGTCATCAACAATAATACAAGAGTATTTTTTCATCATTCAAACCTATTTTATGTCGTCTGTCTATTTAAAATGTTGTTTGTCTATTGACTGTTTTTACCGCGGTTTTAATCGTGCAAATTTGCCTTGTAATTCATTCGAAAGCTGAAAATAACTATCCCTGACAGCCCTCTGAGTTTTACAAAAATAATGTTATTGAATTAAATAAGAACGATTTGACCAATTTAAAACTAAAATTATTATGAAATTTTCTAAAACCCTTTTTTCAATTTTTTTATTAGCAATTTTTACAATTTCATGCAGCAGCGATGACGGAACAGATGGAGTTAACGGAGTTGATGGTGCTGTTGGAGCAACAGGACCAGCCGGATCAGCAAATGTTATTTACAGCGCATGGTTAACGGCACCTACAGCGGTAGCAGAAACAATAGATGGAACCTCTGGATTGTCAACTAGTATTGCTGCACCACAATTATCATCAGATATTCTTTCAAAAGGAACCATATTGGTTTATGTGTCTTTTGGAACGGGTACTTACACAGTGCCATATACATCTACAGCAGGCGGATTTGTTAATACAATTACGGCTATTTCTACTGTGCAAAAAATCAAATTATTCAGATTTAGACATGATCAAGGAGGAACGGTAGGTTTGCCAACAAGTCTTAACTGGAGATATATTTTAATTCCCGGAGGTGCTGCCGCTGCAACAAGTAAAGCTGCAAAAGAAGATTATTCGAAAATGAGCTACGAAGAAGTTTGTGCACGTTTCAACATTCAGCCGTAAGCGCTCAAAAATTAATTTAATAAACCAAATAAGAACCAATCAATAAAGATATATGAAAACTTTAACAACCATTTTTACCCTTTTATTAGTTACAATTTCTATTACTTCGTGCAGCAGTGACGACGATAAAGATAACACGCCAGCATTTGAAACAGAAAACCCATTAGCGGTTTATTATACTAAAACAGGATTTTCTAAAGTAACCAATTTTATAAACGCTGGAGATTATGAATTTGGATTGGTTTTTACACCAACTGTAAAAGGAAACCTTAAAGCAATTACCTTAAAATTGCCGGAAGCAAACCCAACATTACGTGTAACAATTTGGGACTATGCATCAAAAGCTGTTTTACGTTCTGAAACTATAAATGTTGAAACAGCAGATCTTAAGGTTACAAAAGAAATCAGTGTTTTAGGTCTTGAAAAAGACAAAAAATATATGATAACCATGAATTCAAACGACTGGTACAAAAAGACTAAAGAAGACTTAAGCAATGTTACTTATCCAATTGTTGCCGGAAATATCACATTTAACGAATACAGATGGATAGGTGGAAAAGCACAAACTTTCCCAACCACTGTTTCTGCAGATTACAATGCAGGAGATTTAAGTTTTGAATTTCAACAAACTGAATAGTTTTATTTTTGGATAGTTAGAATTAGTAAGTTTGGAAAAAGGTTTGGCACTTGTCAAACCTTTTTTTCCATTAAACTGAAGTTAGAAAACACACTATAATATTTTGATATTGTAGAGAGAAAATAAAATGGAATAGCAATATAAAAGATTTACGTATTTCATTTCCCATTTGGTACTAAACAATAAATTTAAACGAATAAAAATGGACACATTCTTTTTTTTGGTGTTATGCTGCAGCTTCTTATTTGTTTCAACTAAAAATAGAGATTAAGGTTGAAGAAAAAGTTTGACACGATTCGATTTTAGACCCGACAGGTTTTTAAAACCTGTCGGGTCTAACGTTATACAATTGACTCTAACCATTTCAGTCAAATGCTATAATTTGTGAAAATTCGTGCAATTCGTGGCAAACTTTTTTTATTTTTAACGAATCTTATATCTCTAAAAAATGAAAAATCTGTACAGCTTTCTTTGTTTTGTTATGTTGATTCAAATTGGTTTTGCTCAATTAAAAGAAAAAGAAAGTACATTTTTAGAAAATGGAGTTTCAGAACAATTGGCTCAATTTCGTAAAAAACAGATTTCAGCTATTCAATACGAATTGTCTTTTGAAATTCCGAATCAGAAAGAGGACAATATTAATTCTCATTTAAATATAAATTTGAATTTATCTGATTTAAGCCAGCCTTTACTTTTAGATTTTAAAGAGAAAACTTCAAACATAAAAACAGTTGCCGTAAACGGAAAAAGCACTGCAATTGTTTATGAAAACGGACATATTGTAATTTCATCCAAGGACTTAATTTTAGGGAAAAACACCATTTCAATTTCCTTCATCGCAGGCAATTTATCTTTAAACCGAAACGACGAATTTCTTTATACACTTTTAGTTCCCGATCGTGCAAGTACATTATTCCCGTGTTTTGATCAGCCGGATATAAAAGCGACTTATAAACTGAGTGTTTCTGTTCCAAAAGATTGGTTGGTTTTGGCTGGAGCCGATGTAAAAGAGAAAATCGAAAAAGGCGATTTCATCACCTACAATTTTGGAGAATCAGATAAAATGAGTACTTATTTGTTTTCTTTCGTTGCCGGAAAATTCAAAAGCGTTACACAAAAACCAGGTTTAGAAATGACGATGTTGTATCGTGAAAATAACCCTGAAAAGATAAAAAACAGTACCGATACTATTTTTGAGCTTCATCAACAATCTTTGGACTTTTTAGAAAAATATACCAATTATAAATTCCCGTTTCAAAAGTTAGATTTTGCTGCAATTCCCGTTTTTCAATACGGCGGAATGGAACATGTTGGCGCGATTCAATACCGGGAATCGACTTTATTTCTGGACAACAGCGCAACGGACAGCGAGAAATTAAACCGTGCAAAACTTATCGCGCACGAAACTTCGCATATGTGGTTTGGAGATTTAGTAACCATGAAATGGTTCGACGATGTTTGGATGAAAGAAGTTTTTGCCAATTTTATGGCCGATAAAATCATGAATCCAATTTTTCCAAAAGTCAATCATAATCTGCAGTTTTTTACAGCACATTATGGTAACGCTTTCGCGGAAGACCGATCTTTGGGGACACATCCGATAAAACAGCATTTGGAAAATTTAAAAGATGCAGGTTCGCTTTACGGAGCTATTATTTACAATAAAGCGCCAATTATGATGCGTCAGTTAGAAGCTTCAATGGGAGCAGCAGCTTTTCAAAAAGGAATCGAGAAATACATTAAAAAATATGCCAACGATAACGCCGACTGGAATAATCTCGTAGAAATCCTTGATGCTGAAACACCGCTTGACATGAAAAAATGGAGCGAAGTTTGGGTTAATAAATCAGGCAGGGCCATTTTTACGGATAAAATAGAATACGACTCTAAAAACCAAATTAAAAAATTCGAAATTCAGCAAAACGCCGAAGATAAATCTAATAATATCTGGCCTCAGGTTTTTCAAATTGGTTTAGGTTATGATGATAATGTGAAAGTTTTAAACGTAAACATTAAAGACAAAAACATTGTTCTAAAAGAAGCAGCAGGACTTGAAAAACCAAACACGATTATATACAATTATAATGGTTTTGGATACGGCGTTTTTCCGCTTGACGGTAATAATTTAGATTATATTGCAATGTTGAAGGATGAGGTTGCAAGAGCTTCTGCCTACAGTAATTTGTATGAAAATATGCTGATTGGGAATATTTCTCCAGATGAAGCTTTTAATTGTTTTTTTAAAGGAATTCAATTTGAAGAAAATGAATTGGTTTTGCGAATTCTATCAAATAATCTGAATACGATTTACTGGAGATTTTTAACCCAAAAAGAACAAGAAAGAGTTCAGACTTTATTGAGTTATACATTATACTCACGTTTGAAGACCAATTCATCTGCCAATGTAAAAAAGACTTTATTTAGTTTGTTTAGTTCAACCGGTTATTCCTCTTCGGCGAAAGCCAAATTGTACCAGATATGGAATAAAGAAATCGTAATTCCGGGTTTAAAATTAAACGAAGACGATTTTACCAATATGGCGATGAACCTGGCAATATTTAAACATGAAAAAGCAGATGAAATTTTAGAAAAAACCAGAACAACGATTACAAATCCTGATAAACAAAAACGTTTTGAATTCCTGCTTCCGTCATTATCAAAAGACGAATCGGTTCGAAATGCTTTTATGGAATCTTTAAAAGACGAAAAAAACCGTGAAAAAGAAGCATGGGTTGAGATTGGTTTGAGTAACATTCATCATCCGCTTCGTCAGGAAAGTGCTAAAAAGTATATCAGATTTTCATTAGATTTGGTCGATGAAATCCAGCGTACCGGAGATATTTTCTTTCCGAAAGACTGGCTTGAAGATACAGTTGGAAAATATTCGTCTAAATTTGCTTTTGATGAAGTACAGCGATTCTTAAAAGAAAACCCTAATTTTAGTCCTATTTTAAAAAGGAAATTATTTCAGGCGACAGATTTGCTTTACAAAGCACAAAATATTAAAAAAGAAACCGAATGAAAATCGAATCGGAAATAGAGAAAGTTTCAAGTTTTCAGCATCTCGAAATGCTGGCAAATCAGGTTGTTGAAGGTTTTATATCAGGAATGCATAAAAGTCCGTTTCATGGATTTTCAGCAGAATTTGCCGAACATAAAGTTTATAACGCAGGCGAAAGCACCAAACATATCGATTGGAAATTATTTGCTAAAACAGATCGTTTGTATACGAAACGATTTGAGGAAGAAACTAATTTACGCTGCCATCTTATTGTCGATAATTCGTCGTCAATGCATTATCCCGAACTAAAATCGAATCAGCCTTTTTATGAAAAGAAGATTGGTTTTGCAGTTTTGGCTTCGGCAGTTTTAATGAATATTTTAAAGAAACAGCGTGATGCCGTTGGTTTAAGCGTTTTCTCCGATAAATACGAATATTACGCTCCCGAAAAAGGAAGCGATCGTCACCACAGAATGCTTTTGAACAAACTGGAAGATTTATTAGTACAGCCAAAAGTCAAAAAAACGACCGATACCATTACATATCTGCATCAAATTGCAGAGAAAATGCACCGTCGCTCGATGATTATTTTGTTTACAGATATGTTTCAGGCCGAAGATGACGAAAAGCTTTTTAACGCTTTACAGCATTTAAAACACAACAAACATAAAGTAGTTTTGTTTCATGTAGTTGATAATGAAACCGAATTGAAATTTGATTTTGATAACGCACCAAGAAAGTTTATTGACTTAGAATCAGGAGAAGAAGTTTCGATTTTTGCGGATAATGTTAAAGTTGAATATGAAAAAAGGGTAGAAGCCTACTTTAAAAATCTGGCTTTAACCTGTGCGAAGAACCAAATTAAGTACGTTCCGGTAAATGTGGGTGACAATTTTGAAAAAATATTGACTACATATTTAGTTGAAAAACAAAACTTTGGCTAAGAATTTGAAAATTTATTTCATTTTTTTTATCAAAACACTTGCAGAAATGAAATTCTGTACTATCTTTGCAACCGCAATAACGCAGAGGTTTGGTAGTTCAGTTGGTTAGAATACATGCCTGTCACGCATGGGGTCGCGGGTTCGAGTCCCGTCCAGACCGCAATATTGGGAGAAGCCTTTCTTAACAGAAAGGCTTTTTTGCCCAAATACGGTATCTAAGATTAGTTGTGTTGTTTTGCTACGACTTTGTAACTCGTAGCTGGTTTAGTAGTTAGACCAATGAAAAGCTTTCCACTTTTGTGGATGGCTTTTTTGATTTAAGACACTTTTGATTTTTTGTTTTTTAACCGCAAAGAACGCTAAGATTTACGCAAAGGTCGCAAAGTTTAATTAAGCTTTGCGACCTTTGCGCTTTTAACTTTGTGCTCTTTGCGGTTAAATGACACGTTTTTTAAGTTTCAGACTTGGAATTTGGAATTTTAAGATATTGGAATTTAATGGATTAAAAATATTTCAATTTTTATTCCTAAAAACCCTTGCAGAATCCAACTTCTGTTGTATTTTTGCACTCACAATAAAGCAGTGGGTTTGGTAGTTCAGTTGGTTAGAATACATGCCTGTCACGCATGGGGTCGCGGGTTCGAGTCCCGTCCAGACCGCTTAAATTTAAAAATGTCTTTCTTAACGGAAAGGCATTTTTTTTTATAATTAAAGTTTCTTTATGTTCTACGTTTATATTATTTACTCTAAAACTTTTGATGTTTATTACAAAGGTTTTAGTGAAAATGTTCCCCAAAGATTATTATATCATAATGAAAATAGAAGTAAATATACTTCTAATAAAGGACCATGGGATTTAGTTTATTCTAGGTCATTTGAAACTAAAAAAGAAGCTTTGATTGAAGAATTGAGATTGAAAAAATTAAATAGAAAATCACTTGAAGCTTTAATTCAAGATCATAAATAAGAAAGGTAGAGCTGGTTAGAATACATGCCTGTCATCTCGTCTAAGGACGAGACGGGTTCGAGTCCCGTCCAGACCGCTTTTAAAAAGAAGCCTTTCTTAACGGAAAGGCTTTTTTGTTTTTTGTATTTAACTGCAAAGGCGCTAAGATTTACGCAAAGTTCGCAAAGGTCTTTTTTAGCTTTGCGAACTTTGTGCTTTTACCTTGCGTCTTTGCGGTTAAATTTCTTTCTTATCTTTATAATAAGAAATCGCAATAATGGAACAATCAACTTTTAAAGTAGACAAATATTATATCAAGAAAGTAGATGCCGATAAAAAAAGCATTTATTGTCATCATGATATAATGGGAGAATTGTTTGTTCCGATACACAAACACGAAAAAGCGCAAATGCTATATGCAGAAGGTGATGTAGTTTTTGTGACAACCGAAACGAAATCTTACTTTCTGCCAGCAAGACATTTTATTTGGATTCCGGCTGGATTAGAGCACAGTATCGAGCCAAAGTCAGAACATGTGATGATGCGGAATCTCTATTTTCCGGTTGAGAAAGACGAAGACGACTTTTATAAAGTAGAAGGAATTTACCCAGTCAATAATTTACTGTTGCAAATGATGCTTTTTACCAATCGATGGAATGGACATCTTAAAAAAGGAACTCCAAACTTTACCATTGCCAAAGCGATAAAAGCAATTCTTCCTCAAATTTGCACGAATAATTTACCTTTAGAATTACCACAGCCAAAAGACAAACGACTCGGAAAAATTCTGCGTTACATCGAAAACAATCTCGGAGAAACGATTTTGTTTGCCGATGTTGCGCATGAATTTGGTTACAGCGAACGCTCTTTGTATCGCTTGTTTCAAAAAGATCTTAAAATGTCTTTCATTCAATATTATACCATTCGCAGAATCTTAAAAGCAATCGAACTTTTATTAGAAAGAAAACTTTCGGTAAAAGAGGTAGCTCTTGAAGTTGGTTACAATAGTGTTCCTACTTTCAGTAACACATTCTTTAAAATTCTAGGACAAAGACCTTCCGATTACTTAAATGGTGAAGAGATTTTAGAAAGAAGTAAATAGTTTTATTTCACGCAGATTTTGCGAATAATTAGTGAGACAAGCTAAAAAAGAATAAAATCTGCGCACATTTTCTTAAATCCTTTTAAATCTGCATGAAAAACATCTTAAACCAAATTTATTTTGTAATAAATTGTTTTTCAGTGCTTTAATATAACGTTTTCGAAAATGCAATTTTAACATTTGTCCGAAATGAATATGTTATTGACTTTTTAGAATTATCAGTCAACAGAAAAATGAAGGAACTTTGCAGTATAAATTATTATCATGTTCCTTAAAACAACAAATTCTACAGACGATTGTTTTTCCAGAACCCTGCTGTTATTCTTAATTGTATTAACATTCAATGGCTTACAAGCGCAGGAAGCTCGTTCGGTTTCATTAAAAGAAGCTTTGAAACTGGCAAAAGAAAACAACAAAAAAATCCTTAGATCTCAATTGGAGATCACGCTCTCGGAGCAAAACATCAAAGAAAGTAAAGAACTCCGCCTGCCAGACATCGAATTAAACGGCGAGTATTCCAGAATTACCAATATAACGGAATTTAAAGGAAGCGGTTTCTTAAATGGAAAAGAAGTTACAAAGGCAATTCCTGAAATTTATCAGGTGAATTCGACTTTTAAAATGCCAATTTATGCGGGTAATAAGATTAATAATGCCATCAAAATTGCCAATCAGGAAAGTGAAATTGCTAAAATAAAAACCGAAAAGACCGAAAATGATATCGAGCTCGAAGTGGTAGCAAACTATCTGTCTATTTATAAAATGATGGAACTTCAGAAGATTTTTGAAGAAAACATTAAAGAAGAAAAAAGCCGATTGAAAGAAGTGCAGTCGCTTCAAAAACACGGAACAGTTACTAAAAACGAGGTTATTCGTGCCGAATTACAGCTTTCGGATCGTGAACTAAATGCGCTAACAAACTCCAAAAACATAAAAATTGCGCTTCACGATCTGAAAACTTTAATTCAAATTCCAGAAAATGAAGAAATCGCAATCGACACAACGTCTAATTTAGACGAAATGAACGGCTTGGATCCGTATGATTTTTATATGACTAAGGCTTTGCAAAATGAAGAAATGCGTATGGCAAGTCAGGAATTAAACATCAAAAAAACAGAATTGCAATTGGTAAAAGGAAATTATCTGCCAACAGTAAATTTCTTCGGGAATTATGGTTTTTATTATCCAAACTACAAATTTTTTCCGCCAAATCCGTATTTGTACACTTTAGGTCAAGTGGGAATTGAGGCGAGTTTTGATATTTCGGCTTTGTATAAAAACAAAACCAAAGTAGATCAGGCCAATACTAAAATCGAATGGCAAAAAATGCAGTTGGAAATCATAAAAGAGGATATTCAGGACAAACTGTACAAAGAACATACACAATATCAGGAAATCCTTGAAAAGTTTGTAGTTGTTGATAAAGCTTTGGATTTGGCCAGTGAAAATTACCGAATCGTAAAGCTGAAATACTTAAATCAATTGGTTTTAATTACCGAAATGGTTGATGCTGATAATGCTTTGCTTCAGGCGAAATATAACAAAATTTCTACACGATTGGATGCAGTTTTAAAACATTATGAATTGCTTCATACGGCGGGAATTATGCCTCAGAGTTAGATTTTGATTTAGAAGAAAGAAGCAAGAGACAAGAGAATAGAGTAAAGAATATAGATTTTCAGTTCCGAAGGAACGATTCATATTGTAGCGCCGGATTTTAATCCGGGGGAAAATAATTAAAGATATAGATTTTATGGTTAAGATAAAAAATGAAACTAGACGAAACAGAACGTTTCATATACTAATAACAGTTATTGCGTGTGCGCTTGTTGTAAGCGGGGTTATTTTAGGAATTTGGTTTTATGTTTTCAACAGAAACCACGAAGAAACCAATGATGCGCAGGTGGAACAATATGTTACGCCAATTATGTCGAGAATTACGGGTTATGTGCAGGAAGTTCGTTTTAACGAAAATCAGTTTGTGCATAAAGGCGATACTTTGGTTGTAATTGACAATCGTGAATATAAATCGAAATTGAATGTCGCGCTTGCCGATGTTCAAAACGCGCAGCAAAATAGCGTTGTGGCGCAAAGAAATGCAGTTACAACAGCAAGTGCAACGGCAATTAACGAATCGCAGTTAGATGGTGCAAAATCGAATCTTTGGAAAACAAAACTAGAATACGAAAGATATAAAGCTTTGGTAAAAGATGAAGCGGCAACTTCTCAGCAATTAGAAAAAGTAAAGGCAGATTACGAATCGGCACAAGCGCATTTTCAGGAAATGAAAAATAGAATCCATTCCGCGACTTTAAGTACTTCTGTTGCCGAAGCAAATGTGCCGACAACGCAAACCAATATTGCATCAAAACAAGCTGTGGCAGATAATGCGGCATTATTTCTTTCGTATACGATCATTACAGCGCCTTACGACGGCTGGGTTGGAAAACGAACATTACAGCCAGGACAGTTGGTAAAAGAAGGGCAATCTCTGCTTTCGATTGTAAGTAAAGAAAAATGGATTACAGCCAATTTTAAAGAAACACAATTGCAATATTTAACCGTTGGACAAGATGTTGAAATAAAAGCAGATGCTGTAAGCGACAAAACGTTTATTGGTACAATTGCTTCTTTATCTCCAGCGAGTGGTGCAAGATTTTCACTGCTTCCTCCAGATAATGCAACTGGAAACTTCGTGAAAATAGAACAAAGAATTCCGGTTCGAATTCAGTTAAAAGACAACGACAAACAAACCGATTTTTTAAGAGCGGGAATGAATATCACTGTGATCGCAGCGCACTAAAATGGAAGATAAAAGTATTTTTAAATCCTGGGTTCCGAGATGGGCGATCATTATTATTTTGTTTGTCTGTTTGTTGCATTCCATGATTTTATTGGGAGTTTATACTTCAAACGTAACCTATGCGGCAAGTTTTCTGGACATTGAGCCCGAAGATTTGCAGTTTGCAATGTGTGTTACATACGGAACTTTGCTCGCAACGATTTTGATAGAAAGCCGATTTTCGAGTTTTTTCCCTGCAAAAAATTACCTGATGGCTGTTTATTCCTTAATTGGGATTACGATCATTTCATCGGCGTATATTACCAATTTTTATCTTTTTTTAATGCTGCGAATTGCCGAGGGAATCCTGATGGCGCTTCCGGTAATTACAATCAGGCAGTTATTGATCGAGCAGTTTAATTCTAAAAATGCCATTATAATTGGTTTCTCGTTTTATTACGGTTCGCTTTTATTGTCAACGCCTTTTATTATGAATATTGCGGTTTGGTTTCTGGATCATTACGATTGGAAATACATGCTGTATGTTTCGGGCGGCTTGCAGGTTTTGAATGTCTTTTTAATCTTAGTTACTTTTCGTGGGCACCGAATCACAAAGAAAATCCCGTTGTATCAAATCGACTGGATGAGTTATTTTTTGGTTTTAACTGCAATTCTTTGCGGTGCTTACTCTTTTGTTTATGCCGAGAAAAAATATTGGTTCGATTCTTCTCAAATGGTTTTAACGTTAATGATCGCCTTGATTACAGGCGGATTATTCATCTTTAAAGAACTTTTGGTAAAAAGACCCACTTTTGATTTTGAAGTTTTTAAATACGCTAATCTGCGAATCGGATTTTTATTGTTTTTCCTTTTTTACATCAGCAGAGCAACGCTGAGTCTTTGTCATTCGGCGATGTTTTCTATTTGGAATTGGGATCCATCGCGTGTTGCGGGCGTACAATACATAAACGGACTAGGAAATGTAATTGGGTTGATTTTAGCCGCTTTTTTCCTGATGAAATCTGTTTCTACTAAAATCATTTTTATAATTGGTTTTTCGCTGATTGCGTTATTTCATTTTTGGTTTACGTTTCTTTTCGTGCCCGATGTTGCTTTGTCTGATATTATTATTCCATATGTTTTGCAGGGAATCGGAGTGGGGTTTTTATTTGTTCCGTTAATTCTGTTTACCACGTCTTCGGTTCCGGCAAATATGGCGGTTTCTTCGGGAATTGTGGGGGTTTCTGGTCGTTTTTGGGGAAGTACAATTGGTTTTTGCGTCATGCAGAATGCGACCGTATTTTTAAACAAAAAGCACTTTTTAAAACTAAACCAATTCGTAACGGGCGAAAATCCCGAAGCGCAGCAAACTATTGCTTCAACAGCGCAAAGTTTTATAGCAAAAGGATATTCTGCAGATAATGCGAATACTTTAGCCTTAAAAAAAGTCTTCGGAACAGTTGCGAAACAAGCAACTTTATTGGCCGATATGGAGATTTATACAATTGTAGGATATGGTTTGATGGTTTTGATTATTCTGATTGCGTGTAATCAGCATTTGAGACAAACGATGACTTTGGTTAAAAGTAAAATTTGGATCGGCTAAAATGCAAATTCCAATTTTTAAATTCCAAATTCCAAAGTGGAGTGAATTTAATCTCGCAAAGTCGCAGAGTCGCAAAGTTTAAAAAGATTTAAGCAAATAAACGCAGATATAATTAAAATTAAATCTGCTAAAATCTGCAGAATCTGCGTGAAAAAAAATCCTTTTAAATCCTCTTAATCTGTGGCTTTAAAATAAAAACTTTGCGACTCTGCGACTTTGCGAGATTCAAAAAAAAACTCTTAGCGAATCTCCGCGAAAAACCTCTGCGAATCTCTGTGGAATACCGCTATATTACCCTATCTTGCAATCGTTAAAAAACAAAAAAATAAAATGAAACAGCAATGTGTAATTTTTGATATGGATGGTGTTATTTCACACACCAATCCGCATCATGTGAAGGCTTTTGAGGCATTTTTCGATAAATATAATGTTCCTTATACCAATGAAGAATTTGAAGAACATATGTACGGAAAACATAATAGTTATATCATGACACATTTCTTCAAACGCCCAATTGCGGGAGAAGAACTTTTAAAACTCGAAGACGAAAAAGAAGGAATGTTCCGTGAAATTTATAAAGACAAAGTCGATACGATTCCGCATTATTTAGATTTTTTAAGCGAATTAAAATCCCGCGGATTTAAAACAGCCGTTGCAACATCGGCGCCGCGTGCGAATTTGGATTTGATTGCAAACGCCTTAAGAATCACCGACAAAATGGATTCGATGATGTCCAGCGAGGACGTTACGTTTCATAAACCAAATCCCGAAGTATATCTAAAATCGGCAGAGCGTGTTGGTGTTTCTCCGTCTGATTGTGTGGTCTTTGAAGATTCTTTTTCGGGGATTACAGCGGGATTAAATGCTGGAATGAAAGTCGTGGGCGTTTTGAGTACGCATACAAAAGAACAACTTCCTGTATGTGATTTTTATATTAATGATTATAGCGAAATTAATGTGGATAAGATTCTGGAATTATTAAATTCCAATAAATAAATTCCAAATTCCAAAACTGTAAGATAGACCTTTGTCAAAGTTTTAAACTTTGACAAAGGTTTTTGGCAAATTTATTTTAAAAACAGTTCTTTATTATGTTCTACTAGATACAAAGAAATATTACCTTTTTCATCGGTTTGTTTTTTTAAATCAAAAACATAAGAACCTTTTGATCTTCTGTTTCTTTCGGTACCGCACCAACTGTAATTAAACTGGGTTACTTTTTTGTTATTTATGATTCCGCTAATTTGTTCGTATGGATTATTTCCGTCAAAAAGAAATGTTTTGAAATCAATATGTTCTGTTGAATTGTCATTTTTTAAATCACCAATCAAAGATCCTGCGATTACTAATGAATCAATATTTTCTCCGGTTTTATTGTAGAATTTTACATGAACGCTTCTAAAGTTTATGAAGCTACTTAAGGTAATTATACTCACTAATGCTATAATAAAAAGCCTGGTTTTTCTTTGATTTAGTATTTGCATTTTCAACACGAAGGGTTTTTGGTTTACTAACAAATCTAACAATAAATAAATTGCCTCCTGCTTTAGCTGGAGGTTTTTTTATGTTTGAAAGGGAAAGGCTTTAGCCGAAATCTATTTATTTTTAATCTTCAAAAACACTTCATTTCTAAACCAATTTTCATCTTCCGGAGTTTCAAAAATTCGTTTTGGAAAGTATAAACATTGACCTTTTGAAATATATAAAAGATAAAGATCTTTCAATTCAAAAACTTTTATAAAATTCTGCATATCAATTGTGCCTTCAGAGATTTCTCCCATGCGAGAAACGATTTTATCCGAAAAAACTTCGTGTTGTCTTTCCTTAAAAATAATTTTGTTTTCTTTTGAATTTGCAAATAGCCAATATTGAAGAAATGTAATTGATGGAAAGAGAAAACCAAAAACAATCATAAAAATATCAGAGGAATTTTTGTCATCCTTAAATAGAATTGAAATAGAAAGAAACAAAATAAAAGAATATAGCCACCATCGCTTTTTTAATAAAATCCTAATAATAAACGAGAAGTATTCTTTTTTAGTAAGTTGAAATTTTTTGGTTTTGATCATTGGTAGCTTTTTGGATTTGCTGTAAAAGTAAAAATAGATTTTGTATATGAAAAAAATAATTAAAGTTGGACGCATATATGAGTCCAAATGAGATAAAATTCGGATGATTTTTGTGATATTTTAAATTCAAAAATTATGAGTGTAAATAACCATTCGAAAGAAGTCGAAACCAGATTAAAAGATTTTTTTATTAATACGATTGACCCAAAAGATTTAGCAAAAACAATACGCCAAGTAAATTATGCTCTTTCGTTATGCTCAATGCGAGGTTGCGAAACTCTGGAATCTGCATTAAACAACATTGATGATAATTTTTATTGGCTGAATAAATTGGCAGAAGTTCTTGATCCTTATTTGGATGTTGAATGAAGAATGGGTTGTCGTTTCTCTAAATGATAATCTTTGCGGTTACTTTGTCTTCAAGGGATTGAAATCCCTTGCTACAAAATAAATCATTCCTTCGGAACTTTATATAGCGTTCCGTAGGAACAAATTATATTGTAGGGATGGATTTCAATCCATTTTCGCAATCATAATCGTCATTTTTGTCATTCCGAGGAACGAAGGAATCTCACTAGAAACTCCGCAAAGAAAAGCGTCAATCTTTGTCGATCTGCGAGTGCGATTCCTTCGTTCCTCGGAATGACAATATTGGGGTTATTTTTTGGTTTCGGCGAAAGCCTGAATAAATTTAGAATCTATAAGGCATACGAATTTTAGAAGAATTTAAAATAGATTATTGCATCCATCCTTCGATTTTGTAATTTTTAGAAAACAATTTTCGTTCTTTTTTACCATTGTCAGGTTTAAACCAAACTTCAAATCTTGCTGCGTAAGGTTGTCCCCAATCGCCTTCGTAAATTGTAAAATGATTACTTGTGCCGTATTTCTGTATATTCTCTGTAGGATTGTAAACGCTAATATGGGTTGTTTCGAATAGACTATCATCAGAAAGTGCTGTGTTTTGAGTAACCTCAAAAGCTTTTAAATAAATTGTACCGCTTTCTATTTTTCCAATCCAAAAATCATATTCATAAAGTCCGGGTTGCAATGAATTATATAGTTGAAATTCTATTTTTTCAACAATTTTATTTGTAACGCTGTCTGGTTTTTTCTCGTCTTGATTTATGGATTTCATGTCGACAGGATTACTAATTTGTATGTCCTTTGGAATTTTTAAGTTTTCTGCCCAATTATCAGGCTTTTCTTGTTCAATAATAAATGTAGTAACAATGGAAATTATAATTATATAAATTGTTCCGCCAAATAAAAATAAGGTTATAATACTTTTGAGCCATTTCCTTTTTGATAATTGACAAAATACTGAAATCAATAGGAATAATAAACTAAATCCGAAAATTGCAAAACAAATGTTTTTAAAAATATGGCTTTCAATAATATCAGCAACTATTAGAAGTATAATAGAAATAAACCAAAAAAGTATTGGTTTTCCCCAGCTGTTAAAAAAACTTGAAAGGTGTTTTCCCATAATTATTTAGTTCCGCTTTTGTTCGGCTAATCTAAATTAAAAAAGAATGACAAACTAGATTTTGTTATTATTATAAAGTAAATCATTTCTTCGGAATTTTATATAGCGTTCCGTAGGAACAAATTATATTGTAGGGATGGATTTTAATCCATTTTCGCAATCATAATCGACAATCTTTGTAGAGCTACTCGTGGAGATTCCTCGTTCCTCGGAATGACAAATATGGGGTTGCTTTGTTCTTTTAGTGAAAGTCGAATTAATTATTCTAAAGAAATTCGTAACTCCATATCATTTTCTTTTACGAACTCTAAGAAGATTATTAAATCTGTTATGCATTTAAAATCCCAAACTAGATCTGTTGAGTTTTTAAATACTTTTTCATTGACTAATGAGATTTTCTCAATTAACCAATCTATATCATTTTCGAAAATTATATCTGTAACGTCTTCCCAACTCCAGCCAATACTTTTAATCCAGTTTGTAATAAATTCGGGTAAATCGGGAGAAATTGGAATAACATCTAATTCAGATATTAAAGAATTAAAATATCCTTCCCACAAACTAAAAAAGTAAATTCCATTTTCTCCTTGATCTAATTGATATTCAATAGAAATTCCGTCTGAATTTTTTTGAATATTTCTTTGAAAAGGAATATTTTTAGAATTAGTATAAAATCTGATTTCTTTTTCGCCTATAAAATCTGAATAATAATCTAAATTTAGGTCATTGATTTTCATAAGGTTATTATGAGTTTTAGAGTTTGTAAATCAAATATATACCAAAAACAAAAAAGCTCCTGAATATCTTCAGAAGCTTTTTTAGTGCGGATAATAGGACTCGAACCTACACGCCTTGCGGCACCAGATCCTAAGTCTGGCATGTCTACCAATTTCACCATATCCGCGTAATTGTGGGTGCAAAGATAAGCATACTTTCGAATATTCAAAGAAAAATTTCAAAAAAAATATTAATTCTCTTTTTTGTACTTTTGGGTTTCTATAAAAATTATTTAAATGGAAAATATTAAGTCCTACGTTCAACAACATAAAGATCGGTTTATCAATGAATTGATCGAATTATTAAAGATTCCGTCGGTAAGTGCCGACACTGCATATTCACAAGATGTTATTGATACAGCAGAGGCTGTAAAAGAAAGTTTATCAAAAGCAGGCTGCGATTTAGTTGAAGTTTGCGATACTCCGGGTTATCCAATTATTTATGGAGAAAAAATAATCGACCCAAATCTTCCAACAGTTTTAGTTTACGGACACTACGATGTTCAACCGCCAGATCCATTAGAATTATGGACTTCACCACCTTTTGAACCCGTTATAAAAACTACAGATATTCATCCTGAAGGCGCAATCTTCGCGCGTGGAGCATGTGACGATAAAGGTCAGATGTACATGCACGTAAAAGCACTTGAATATATGGTACAAACTAATAATTTGCCTTGTAACGTAAAATTCATGATCGAAGGTGAAGAAGAAGTTGGTTCGGCAAGTTTAGCCTGGTTCGTAGAACGCAATCAGGAAAAACTGAAAAACGACGTTATTTTGATTTCTGATACGGGAATGATTTCTAACCAACAACCGTCAATCACTACAGGTTTAAGAGGTTTGAGTTATGTTGAGGTTGAAGTTACAGGTCCAAACCGCGATTTGCATTCTGGTTTATACGGAGGTGCTGTGGCGAACCCAATTAATATTTTGGCAAAAATGATCGCTTCTCTTCACGACGAAGACAATCATATTACGATTCCGGGATTCTATGATAAAGTTCAGGAATTATCTGCAGAAGAAAGAGCTGAAATGGCAAAAGCGCCTTTTAGTTTAGAAAAATATAAAAATGCTTTAAACTTAAATGATGTTTACGGCGAAAAAGGTTATGTAACAAACGAGCGCAACTCAATTCGTCCGACTTTAGACGTAAACGGAATTTGGGGCGGTTATACTGGTGAAGGTGCCAAAACGGTTATTGCGAGTAAAGCTTTTGCTAAAATTTCAATGCGTTTGGTTCCAAATCAGGATTGGGTTGAGATTACAGAACTTTTCACAAAACATTTCACAAGTATTGCTCCGGCTGGAGTTACAGTAAAAGTAACGCCTCACCACGGCGGACAAGGTTATGTTACGCCAATTGACAGTATTGGTTATCAGGCGGCAAATAAAGCGTATACTGAAACATTTGGAGTTCCGGCAATTCCGGTTCGTTCTGGAGGAAGTATTCCAATTGTGGCTTTGTTTGAAAAAGAATTAAAAAGCAAAACGATTTTAATGGGATTTGGTTTGGACAGCGATGCTATTCACTCACCAAATGAACATTTTGGAATCTTTAATTACTTGAAGGGAATTGAGACTATTCCGTTGTTTTATAAGTATTTTGTGGAATTGAGTAAATAAGGTGTTTTTGCCGCGAAGGCGCTAAGACACTAAGATTTTTTTAGATATAGAATCCGTTCAGAAATGAGCGGATTTTTTTTTGGAAAGATTCAAAGGGACAAAGATTGTTTCAATTACCTCCAGCTTTAACTGGAGGTTTTGAGAAGAAATTGGTATTGGCTTTAGCCAAATTATAAGTGTTGTTTATATAAATGAAGTACAAATTTGGCTAAAGCCTTTTCTTTTGTTTTTCTTTTTACACCTCCAGCTAAAGCTGGAGGCAATTAAAAAAAAATGTCCTTAAAGCTTTGTTTTTATGTGACTTAAAAGAAATTTTTCTTATAAAAACTTGCGTATTAAAATTTTAACTCTACATTTGTAGAACATTATCTATATTTGTAGAGTTAAAAATGAATATGAAAAATCTTTTCTTCTTGTTCTTTTGCGGACTAATGCTTTTGAGTTGTAAAAGCAAACCAATTAATCAGAAAATTGACAAGAAAAAAGAGGGTGTTTGGATAGATAATTATTCGCAAGACGGAACGAATTATAAATCGTATGAATTCTATAAAAGTGATCAGCCGATAAAAAAGTGGAAAACTTATATTAATGGAAAAATTTACAAAACAGAGAAGTATAAAAATGGAATTTGTATTGTAAAAACTTACTACGAAAACGGAAAACTAGAATCAAAAGGAAAAACTAAACTAGAAATTAATTTAACTGAAACACATTGGTTTTATTTTGGAAAATGGAAATTCTATTCGGATAAAGGAAAGTTAAAAGGAATCAAAAACTACGAGAAAGGTGAATTGATTTCAGAACAAAATATAGAATAATAAAAACTTAGAACCTTAAAAAAATGCAATTATCAAACTCAGAAGAACAATTAATGGAACATCTTTGGAAGCTTGAAAAGGCTTTTATGAAAGATTTACTTGAAGCGTATCCAAAACCAAAACCGGCAACAACAACCGTTGCAACGCTTTTAAAACGAATGATCGACAAAAAATTTGTTGCTTACAATGAATTTGGAAATTCGAGAGAATATTATCCGCTGGTAAAGAAAACCGATTATTTTTCAAAACACGTAAACGGTTTAATAAGCAATTTTTTTAATAATTCGGCTTCACAATTTGCTTCTTTTTTTACGACTGAAACCAATTTATCGGCTTCGGAATTAGAAGATCTTAGGAAAATAATAGATTCAGAAATTCAAAAAAAGAAAAAATGACAGACTTTCTAATAAAATCGACAGTTAGCTTAAGCATTCTTTTGGTTGTATACCATTTGTTCTTGCAAAAAGAAAGAATGTTTCGCTTCAACAGGTACTTTTTATTAGTCAGTTTATTGTTTTCAATAGCGATTCCTTTTATGTCTTTTGAAATTCAACAAGATATTCCTATTGTGTACAATAATGCAATTCCGTTTTCGACTAATACAGACCATCTTCCAATTCAAACAGAATTGATAAATATAAACACAGATGAACAAACCAATTACTGGCTTTTCCTATTATGGATAACTTATGGCTTAATTACTTTAATACTAAGTTATCGGTTTGTTCAAAATATTTATAAAATCACATCTAAGGCTAAAGTGTCTAAAATCATTGTGTATCAAAACATAAGAATGGTTTTACTCTCAGAGAAAACATTGCCTTATTCGTTTTGGAATTCCATTTACATGAATCAAAATGATTTTGAAAATGGACTAATAGAACAAGAATTGTTTACGCATGAAATTGCCCATGTAAAGCAAAAACATACTCTTGATGTGATTTTTATAGAAGTTTTGAAAACGTTATTTTGGTTCAATCCTATCTTTATTTTTTACAAAAAAGCCATTCAACTTAATCATGAGTTTTTGGCAGATGAAAATGTAATAGCAGCACATCATAATGTTTATTTATATCAGAACCTTTTGCTCAACAAATTCAACATTTCCAAACCCATTTATTTGACTAGTAATTTAAATTTTTTATCAACAAAAAAACGACTTATTATGATGACAAAAATCACTTCAAAAACAAAAGCTCTAATGATGCAGTCTTTAGCTGTTTTTGGCCTTTTAACAATCTTTTTGATATTAGCTTTTAAACCATTGCCATTGAGCAGCAAAAAAACTATAGTAATTGATGCCGGACATGGAGGAGAAGATATTGGAGCGCAAATAGGCGCCGAGCAAGAAAAGAAAATTGTAGAAAATATTGCCAATAAAATAAAGGTATTGAATGGTAAAGATGAAATTGAAATTATTTTGCTTAGAAAAGATGACAGTTTTATTCAATTAAGCGAAAGAGTATCGAAAATAAACAAAATAAACCCAAGTTTGGTAATTTCTTTACATGTAAATAGTTCAGAAAATTTGAATGAAAATGGAGTAAATGCATATGTTTCAAAACAAAATGGTTTTTATGAAGAATCAAAGGAAAGGGCTGAAAATTTAGTTGATAAAATTTCAAATGGAAAACTTGCCAAAGGTGAGGTTAAAGATGCAAACTACTATGTGCTTAAAAACTCAAAATGCCCTGCATTATTAGTAGAAATTGGCTATTTGACAAATGAAAATGACAGAACTTATCTGATTAGCGAAAACGGACAAAATGAAATTGCTAATAAAATCATTGAGTTCATAAAAATATAAACGTGTGTTAAGACACTTCTGTGAATATTGAATTAGGCAATTAATATTTTAATCGCAGCATTAGCATATAAAATATTTAAAGATCAGTTAATGAATGGGTTTTAAACTTAAAAAAAGAAAAAATGACAGACTTTCTTATAAAATCAACCGTGGCTTTAAGTGTCTTTCTTGTCTTTTATCATTTGGTATTAGAAAGAGAGAAGATGCATCAGTTTAATAGATTTTATTTGCTTTTCTCAATCTTAATTTCATTAATTATTCCTTTTATTTCATTTGAAATAATCAAAAAAATTCCGATAAGTTCTGCAAGTCATATTGTTGTTAATCAGCCATTAATTCAGATGCAAAATGTTGTTGAAGAAACCAATTATAAATTGATTTTTTTGTTGAGTTTCTACGTATTAGTGACTTTGATATTGATGCTAAGATTTGGAAGAAATATTAAAAATTTTAGATCAAAAATAAACAGTAATCCCTCAGTAGATTTTAAAAATTCAAAATTGGTTTTGGTAGAAGAAAAAATTCTGCCGCATACTTTCCTGAATTATATTTTTATTAATGCGGATGATTTTAAAACCCAAAATATCGAAGCCGAATTATACTCGCATGAATTAGTTCATGTCACTCAAAAACACACATTAGATATTTTGTTTGTGGAGTTTTTGAAGACTATTTTTTGGTTCAATCCTATATTTTTATTTTATAAAAAAGCAATACAACTTAATCATGAATTTCTTGCCGATCAGGAAATTGTGAAAACTTATAAGGATGTTCCATTTTATCAGAATCTGCTTTTAAATAAAGCAAGTGGAAGTCAAACGATTTACCTGGCCAGTAATTTGAATTATTTAGTAACAAAAAAACGATTAATTATGATGAAAAAAAGAACATCAAAAAACATAGCGTTTCTAAAAAAAATTGCTGCCTTACCGGTTGTCATTGGTTTAGTTTTTCTTTTATGTGTGGAAACGATTGCTCAAGAAACACAAACGGATATAAAAAATCAAAGAACACAGAATGCTTCGTCTTTCGATAAATACTACGCAAATACTGCTTTTGTCTTTAAAAGTAAAAGCAGTAAAGTTTTTGTTGAAAAGAAGTACTCCGAATTAACGGAGCAAGAGAAAAAGCTGGTTCCGCCTCTGCCATCTCTTGCTAAAAAATCTCCTGATTTAAAGGAATATGAAGGTTTCAAAAAGAGTGAAAATTATGCTGTTTGGATTGATGGAAAACATGTTCCTAATTCAGATTTAAATGAATATAAGGCAAGCAATTTTGTTTCTTACTTTAATAGTTTTGTGCATAAAAATGCCAGAAGCAAGAAGTTTCCGCAAAGGTTTCAAGTGACATTGTATACCGACGAAGGTTATAATAAAGCGTATGGTGATAATCAAGTATTAGATGCTGGAACCATAACAATTATGGCCAGTGAAGACACGCGTAAAAAAGAAATTCAAAAAAAGCAGGAAAAAGAAATTAGAGCAACGGTTAACGATGTAGATAGACAACCTGAATTTCCAGGCGGTATATTGGAGTTCTACAAATTTGTAGGGAAGAATTTCAAAACATCTGCGGAAGCGACAGCAAACAAAATTCAAGGAAAAGTTTACATAGAATTTATGGTAGAAAAAGACGGCTCGCTTTCAGAATTTAAAATAGTGAAAGATTTAGGTTATGGAATAGGCGATGAGGTAATTCGCGTTTTAAAACTTTCACCAACATGGACGCCCGGCTCTGAAAATGGAAAGCCAGTCCGTGTATTGTACACTTTGCCTGTAACAATTCAAAATAATGAAGAACCAAAAAAATATAAGGTAATAAATGCATCCTATCCGAGAATGGATTTTGCACCAACTATTTTTGGAAATTAAAAAGTATATAAAATCGTTTTCTGTAAATAAAAAATCCGCTTCCAGATTTCTGGAAGCGGAAAAATAAACTAAAAAAAATTCTAAAAATAAAAAGTGAGATCTGGATTAAAATAAATCCGGATTGTATCCAAAATAAGGTACTCCTTGTTCGTTAAAAATAACGCCGTACTCTTCTAATTCCTTTAATATTGGTTCGTAAACTTCTTTTTTTATCGGAAGCTGAACGCCTGGAGTTGTGATTTTTCCGTTTAAAATCAGCAAAGTTGCCATTGCAACTGGAAGGCCGACTGTTTTTGCCATTGCTGTATACGTTTGATCGTCGCCAATACAAACCATTTTTGAATCGATTTGTTTTTTCTCGCCGTTTAGTTCATAACCAAATTTATGATACATCACGATCATATCTTTATCATCTGGTTCAAGAGCCCAGCTGTCGGTTAAGATTTTTTCTAAAATTTGAGCCGGAGTTGCATTTGGCAGATTTACTTTTTTGTTTGGGTTGAATAAATCCAATTCTAAAAGTTTATCCCACATAATATCATCCTGATCGATTTTAAGAATAAAACGGGTTTTAATTTCAACAGAATCTGTTGGGTGATAAGGCAGAAACGAATTCATAAATTGACGATAACTCATGTTTTCAGAATCTTCGATCACATAACTGTCATCTGTCATTCCGAGTTGCACGAACATATTCCATGCTTTTGAAAAACCAACTCTTCGAATTGTTCCTCTATATAAAGTCAGGACATCATCAAGTCCGTAAATTGATCTGTATTTAAGCGAATCACGGTTAGAATAAGCCTCAAATTTTCCGTAGCCTTCCACTTCAAGAAATTCTGTCCGGCGAAATAATGCGCTGTACGGAATATATTTATAAGTACCTTCCTGAATAAATTTTGCGGCTCCGCCTTGTCCGGCCAAAACCACATTTCTAGGCGCCCAGGTAAATTTATAATTCCATAAATTATTATCAGACTCTGGAGCGACTAAACCGCCGCAAAACGATTCAAACAAAAGCATTTTACCGCCTTTTGAAGTGATTTCATCAATAACTTTCATGGCGCTCATATGGTCGATTCCGGGATCAAGACCAATTTCGTTCATGAAAATCAGGTTGTTCTTTTTCGCTTCTTCATCAAGAGCCTGCATGGCATCACTTATATAAGATGCCGTTACAAGATGTTTTTTAAACTGAAGACAGTCTTTTGCGATTTCGATATGTAAATGTGCCGGAAGCATTGAAATTACAATCGAAGCTTTTTCAATTGCAGCACGTCTTTCTTCAGTATTAAAAATATCTAAAGCAATTGGAGTTGCGTTTGGATGTTTCTGTGTTTTTTTCTCGGCTAAAGCCAAAGACAAATCGGCAACAACAAGATGCAGGTTTTCGGTTTCTGATTTTGCAAGTAAGTAACGAATCAGCGAAGATGCTGATCTGCCGGCTCCAATTATTAAAACGCTTCTCATAACTCTAATATTTAACACAAACATATTAAAATGTTATAAATATAACAAATATAATTTGAAAAATGATAATTATTTAATTCGTAAATCGAACAAAAAAGTCATTTTTAGAGCTGAAATATTTTAAAAACTAAAATGAATATTGAATAGGATGAAGTATTTTTGTTTGAAATTAAAAGTCTGGAAAATATGAAAAGAAGAATAGTTTTAACGGGAGCCTTTATAGGAATGTTAGCCATTATTTTTGGTGCTTTTGGAGCCCATTTACTTAAGAAATATCTGGGTGTCGATGAGTTAAACACTTTTGAAGTTGGTGTTCGTTACCAAATGTACCACGCTCTCTTTTTACTTTTTCTTTCAACCCGAAAAGACATCACTGAAAAAACCTTAAAAGCAATCTATAATTTGATTGTTGCAGGTGTTGTTCTCTTTAGCGGATCTATTTATTTATTAGCTACTAAAAGTCTTACAGTTTTTGATTCTAAGATTATCGTATTCGCAACACCTTTGGGCGGATTCTTATTAATTATTGGTTGGGCGGTATTATTTCTTACTATTTTGAAGAAAAAATCATAAAATCCAGAAAAAAAAATTCTGTGTAAAAATTAATCTTTAATTTTGTCTCATAATTAACATATAACGTTACTTATGTGAATTTTTATTGCTTTTTATCTCCTTTGATAAAAAATATAACAATTTGCAAACTTGGACTTTACGTTTAAGAAGAAGTAAAATTATATTTTGTTGCACCAAAAAATAACATACAACACAACATTAAATTTATGGACAATAACACACTTTTCGCGCAATCGATTTCGTTAAAAGAATTAGGAATAGAAAATGCAACGGTTCGTTACCAGTTATCAGCAGATGAACTGCATGCAATAACTGTGCAGTCAGGACAAGGTGTTGAGGCCTCTACAGGTGCTTTGGCAATTAATACAGGTGAATTTACAGGACGTTCTCCACAAGATCGTTTTATTGTAAAAGACAGCATTACAGAAGATAAAGTATGGTGGGGAAATGTAAATATTCCGTTTTCACCAGAAGCTTTTGAGAAATTATATAATAAGGTAACCAAGTTTTTATCAGACAAAGAGGTTTTTGTTCGCGATGCTTACGTGTGTTCAGATCCAAATTACAGACTAAACGTTCGCGTTGTAACCGAAACAGCCTGGTCAAATTTGTTTTGCTATAATATGTTCTTAAGACCAGAAGAGTCTGAATTGGCAAACTTTACTCCAGAATGGACTGTAGTTTGTGCTCCAAGTTTTATGGCAGATCCTGCTGTAGACGGAACACGTCAGTCTAACTTTGCTATTTTAGATTTTACTAAAAAAGTAGCTTTAATTGGCGGAACTGGTTATACAGGAGAAATGAAAAAAGGAATTTTCTCTGCTTTAAACTTCATTTTACCGGTTTTTGAAAATACATTACCAATGCATTGCAGCGCCAATGTTGGTAAAAATGGAGATACAGCAATTTTCTTCGGATTATCCGGGACAGGAAAAACAACTTTATCTGCAGATCCGGAACGTAAATTAATTGGAGACGATGAACACGGATGGACTGGCGAAAATACAGTTTTCAATTTTGAAGGCGGATGCTACGCAAAAGTGATCAACTTAACAGAAGAAAACGAACCAGACATTTACAGAGCAATCAAAAAAGGTGCGCTTTTAGAAAATGTAGTTTTCAAAACGGGAACTAAAGAAGTAGATTATGATGATGTTTCGATCACTCAAAACACTCGTGTAAGTTACCCAATAACACATATTGACAATATTCAGCCGGGTTCTATTGGTCATAACCCAAAAAATATATTTTTCCTTACAGCAGATTCTTTCGGAATTCTGCCTCCAATTTCAAGATTAACTCCCGGGCAGGCTGCTTACCATTTTATTTCCGGATATACAGCAAAAGTTGCCGGAACTGAGGCTGGAGTTACAGAACCACAGCCAAATTTCTCTGCTTGTTTTGGAGCGCCTTTTATGCCTTTGCATCCAACAAAATATGCTGAAATGTTAAGTAAAAAAATGAAAGATGCAGATGTAAAAGTTTGGTTAATCAACACAGGTTGGACAGGTGGTGCATACGGAACAGGAAACCGTATGAAACTTAAATATACTCGCGCTATGATTACAGCTGCATTAAACGGTGAACTGGATAATGTAGAATACAAAAATCACGCAGTATTTGGAATTGCAAAACCACAATCTTGCCCTAACGTTCCAGAGGAAATTTTAAATCCTAGAAATACTTGGGAAGACAAAGATTTATACGATAAAAAAGCATTAGAATTAGCTCAGAAATTCAAAGCTAATTTTGCCAAATTTGAAGAGTTTGCCAATGCTGAAATCTTAGCAGGCGCACCGATTACAGAATAAGAGGAATTATTTAATTCAAATGAAAAAAGCTGTTCAGTTATGAACGGCTTTTTTTTGTTTCAGGTTTTAAGTTTCAAGTTTCAGGTTGAACGAAACACTTGTCAGGCTGAGCGAAGTCGAAGCCCTCGCAAAGCACTTCGACTTCGCTCAGCCTGACACCGGATTTAAGTCTCGATAAAACTTGAAACTTGAAACCTGAAACAAAAAGAACTATTTTTTAGCTTCATCAATACGCTTCTGGATCAAATCCCACGCATAATAATGAAATGTCATTCCGTTGCTCATGGCTATGAAAAGTCCGTTTTTGTATTTTGGACCTAAGTTTACGCTTGTAACATCGGCACCGTCGCATTCAATTGTTGACGTTGGAACTTCTACCAATAAAGTATGTTTGTTTGGATTTCCTTTTGAACCTTCTCTAGCATAAACCATAAAAGAATTTGCCTGCTGATTTGAAACTAAAATATATCCTGTAGAATCGGTTGCTTTGTAAATCGCAATTCCCTCGTGATCAGCTTTAAAGTCTTTTTGACCAAAGAAAGCCAATTCTTTATTATCGTTTAATGCAGGATCAGCTTTGTACTTTCTAATTCCAACTTGTTCGTCGCAATAGTAAACAAAACCTAATTCGTTATCAACAGCAATGGCTTCAATTTCTTTTTTACCGCTGTAAGTTCCGAATTTGCGAACCACTTTTGCAGCAGCAAATTTTCCGTTTCCAGAAAGTTCATACTGCCATAAATAACTGCCTGTTGGACCCGTTTTTCTTCCCACAATAGCAAAAATCTTTTGATCGCTTGGACGTGTATATAAAGAAACTCCCATCGGATCTCTTTCGGCATCACCTTCAAAAACCGGAATTCCACCATTGTCAATTGGTTCTAAATCAGGTAAACTGAAAATTCTTATTTTGTTGGTTTCACGTTCTGTAGTAACCGCAATATCTACTTTTTTTCCGTCGATGATTAATCCGTAAGCGATATCAACATTGTTTGGACGTTGTAAAACAATTGATTTTTTAAGGATTTTTCCATTCAAATCAAAAGCATACAAACCACCGTCTGTATCTTTATCCGTTCCCACAATAATACTTTTTGTTGCATCGGCTGGGTTAATCCATATGGAAGGATCATCTGTATCGTGAGGCAAAGCTTCAGTAACCGTTGTTGGTTTTACCGCATTGGGTTGAATTGGGGCTAATTTATCGTCTTTACAAGCTGTAAATGAAAGGCTTAAAAATAAAAAAGCAAGTATAGATTTGTTTTTCATTAGGTATTTTATTTTAAATGAAATTAGACAGAACGGTAAAGTCCTGTCTAATTTAAGAAATTTATATATGGATTATTACAAGTCTAATTTCAATCCGAAATTGTAACGAGCCTGGTAATATTCTACTTGTTTCGTATGTGTTTCAATTCCTTGATAGTAACGTAAAGGCTGATTCGTTAAGTTATTCGCTTCGGCAAAAAGACGAAGTTTTGGCGTAATTTTGAAAGCAGCATTAGCATCTAGGAAAAACTGTTTGTCATAATAACTGTCTTTGTACGATTCTGAACCTAATTCATCTAAATAATCAGAGGTAAAGTTGGTTGAAATTCTCGCAGAAAAACGTTTGTTTTCCCAAGATAAAGATCCGTTAAACATGTGCGGCGTTGTTCCCGGAAGGCTGATATCCTTTCTTTCGTTTCCATCCTCATCGGAAATCCCTTTTGCTTTAGATTTTGTATACGTATAGTTTAAATAAACAGCAAAACCTTTTAAGAATTTCCCCGGAAGGAAATCTAACTGACGTTGAAAAGCAACTTCAAATCCGTAAACATCTACTGTGTCACCATTTCTTGATTGTAAAAATGACCAGTTTTCGCCAACCGGAATTGGGTTTGTCTGATTAGGGAAATCATTGGCAAATTTTACACTGTCGTATTCATTATCACTGTAATTGTAAATGAAATCATTTAATCTTTTGTAGAAAACACCTCCGGAAATTAAACCAACCGATTTGAAATAATTCTCGGCCATGAAATCATAATTGTATGAGTATGTTGCGTCAAGATCTGGATTTCCGGCTGTAATTTCTTTATCTGAAGCGATATTGTTTACATAAGGAGCTAATGCATAATAGTTTGGTCTTGCCAAAGCTGTAGTTGCAGCAGCTCTTAAAACTAAATCTTTTGTAGCATTATATTGAAATGAAATGCTCGGCATTAAATTCGTGTAAGAGTTTGTCGTATTGATTTTGCTCTCTAATTCTTCTTCATCCAAAACTCTGTTTCCTGTATAATCAATATGAGTATTCTCTAAACGGAAACCTAAAACCATCGAAAGTTTATCGTTAAAATCCTGATCCCATCTTACATACGCAGCATAAATACTTTCTTTTGCATTATAGTTCACCGCTAAAAATTCTGAAGGATCTGATTCTTTATCAAATAAAGCCGCATTGTTTAAATCAAGATTTCCTAAGAAATTTGCCGAAGCAAAAGTTCCTGGTATGTATTTAGTTCCCGGATTGAAATTTTTGCCATCAAAAGTAGTTGTCGAAATTTCAGATAATAAATCCATTCCGTCATTAATTGGCTCATACGTAAAGAAAGTATTGTTTCTTTCTTTCTCTTTCAAACGAAGTCTAAGACCCGTTCTCAATCTTCCTTTTTGAGCTGGAATAATAGTAAAAGGAAAACGGATGTTAACTTTTGCACCAAATTCGCTCTCACTTGTTTCATCTGTATTTTCAGAAACCGAATCAAATTCAAATTGATCTAAAGCCTCACCAGTTGTTGTAACCAATGGGAATTTTAAATCAGAAAAATTTTCAGTCATTTCTAAACCTGTCTGACGGTATTCGATATAACGTTCTCCCGGACGGTATTCTCTCGCTTTTGCATAATTGGCAGACCAGTCTAAATCTAGTTTTGAGTTGATTAAATGCTCTCCGCGAATAGAATAATTTTGAACTCTTTGATCTTCTAATCTTCTGCTTTTGTTACGGCTGTTGTCAATACCACCTTTAGTTTCACGTTTTACACGACCTTCAAATCCTGTAATTTGTTCACCATTATAAATAGGCTCGATATCATCGTAAGTCGTTCTAAAACGGTTTTCTCTATCGTCTCTCCAGTTGTAAATAGCATTGGCAAAAATGGTATTGTTTTCGTCAAATTTATAATCTAAAGCAACAGAACCGCTGCGGCGAATACGCTGTACATTATATTTTCTAATTTCTGAAGCTTGTAAATATTCATTTCCAAAATCATCTTTTACCCATTCGTTTTCTACGTTATCAGATCCGTAATCAACATTATTATAAGAACCGCTAAAAACAGCACCTAATTTATTATCGAAAAAACGATTTCCGTATACAAAACCTGCCGTGTAACTTGCGTGTTCGCGAATTGGTAAATAACCTCCCGCAAGCGTTGCAGAAATTCTTTCGCCATTTGGAGTTGCTCTTGTGATTAAGTTTACAGAACCTCCAATAGCGTCAGCATCCATATCTGAAGTCAACGTTTTGTTTACTTCAATAGTCGAAATCATATCAGATGGAATTAAATCCATTTGCACGTTTCTGTTATCTCCTTCTGCAGAAGGAATACGGTCACCATTTAAAGTAACCGAGTTTAAAGACGGAGCCAAACCTCTAATAATAATATTACGAGCTTCACCCTGATCATTTTGCATTGTAATACCCGGAACACGTTTTAAAGCGTCTCCAACGTTAGCATCCGGGAAACGCCCCATTTGATCTGACGAAATTACGTTTCCGATGTTTTTATTGTTTTTTTGCTGATTCAGCGCTTTTGCCTGACCTTTTAAGATATCTCCAACTACAACTTCACTCAACTCAGTTCCAGAAGTTTTAAGCGCAAAATCTAAAACATTGTTTTTGCCTTGTTCAACAGTAATTTCATGAGTTATAGAAGTATATCCAATATATTTTACTTCAACTTTATAAGTTCCAACATTAATATTTAATAATTCAAAACGGCCGTTGTAGTCAGAAATCGTGTATTTGTTTTCTCCAACAATCTGGACCATCGCTCCCGGCAGCGGAAGTTTGTCGTCTGCATCCAGCACTTTTCCGGAAATTATCGCTTTTTGCGCATAACCCGAAACGGCTAAAAATAAGAACATTAGTAATAAATTGATTTTTTTCATTGTGTGTTTAGTTTGATTCATTGCGAAACTATACTCTTTGTATTACTAAAACCCTTTAAAAAAATTAACATAGTGTTATGATTAGTCAGTTATTCCTTATTCTTATTAATGTTTAACTAACATTTAAGTCTCAAATAATTGATTTGCAGTTAAAAACAAATCGATATTTTGAGCGTAATTAAAAATTTGGCGCTAAATTTGCCCTATCAATCACAATCAAAAATCATCAATCATGTTAAAACAATTTTTTATCCTTTGTTCCGGTGCCGACCGAGATTTATTAGAAGGATGTTCAGAAGGCGAACAAACCAAATATGTTGGTATTGGTGCCACCGTATTCTTTACCGCTGTAATGGCGTTTTTAGCCAGTGCTTATGCGCTTTTCACCGTTTTTGATTCTATTTATCCCGCTTTAATTTTTGGGTTTGTATGGAGTTTATTGATTTTTAATTTAGACCGATTTATCGTTTCTACAATTAAAAAGAGAGACCGCTTTATGGATGAATTTCTGCAGGCGACTCCGCGTATTCTACTTGCGATTATTATTGCTATTGTAATTTCGAAACCATTGGAAATTAAAATTTTCGAAAAAGAAATCAATACTATTTTATTGAAAGAGAAAAACGAAATGGAATTAGCCAATAAAAAGCAAATTGGAACGTATTTCAAAACCGATTTAGATAAAAATAAGGCTGAGATTGCAGCTTTAAAAGCAGATATTGTAAAGAAAGAAAAAGAAGTAAACGCTCTTTATTCGACTTACATTACAGAAGCGGAAGGAACTGCCGGAACTAAAAAACTAGGAAAAGGCCCAGTTTATAAAGAAAAACGCGAAAAACACGATGCATCTTTAAAAGAATTTGAAACCCTGAAAAAGACAAACGAAGCTAAAATTGCCGAAAAAGAAAAAGCTGGAAAACAACTTCAAGCCGATTTAGATAAAAAAGTTTCGCAGACCCAGCCAATTATTGAAGGTTTCGACGGATTAATGGCGCGTATAAATGCTTTAAACAAACTACCGTGGCTTCCGTCATTTTTTATAATGTTGTTATTTTTGGCAATCGAAACGTCTCCAATTATTGCCAAATTATTAGCTCCAAAAGGAGAATTCGACTTTAAACAAGAAGAAGCCGAAACAGCGATGAAAGCTACTTTGGAACAAAACAAATACCAACGTGAATTATTAATGAAAACAAGTGCAGAAATGCATGATCGAGTATACGCTGATATTGCAGAAGATAAAGGCTTGTATGATTTACAGCGAAAAAATGCAAAAGAGTTATTAGAGTTGCAGTCACACAACTTTTTAGACAAACAAAAGGCTACACTTTAGTTTATTTAACCGCAAAGGTCGCAAGGATTTACGCAAGGTTCGCAAAGTTTATAAAAGAAAAACCATCAGTTTGTCTGATGGTTTTTTTTATGATTTCATTGCGTGCTTAGCGTAAATCCTTGCGACCTTTGCGGTTAGAAATTTACATATAACTTAAAATTTCTTTTTTGTAAGCATCATATTCTCCCTGCATGATTAAACCATTGTCAAGAAGTTTTTTATAATTCTGTAATTTATCAAAAAGTTCTTCTTTCGATAATTCGCTTAATTTGCGATCTCCGGTTGAAGGCTGCGCTGGCTGAATTGGTTCAAAAGTTTCAGTATATACTGGCGCTGCTGGTAAAATTTCAGCAAAGTTTGTTACTTCTTCCGTTTCAACTTCTTCAACTTCTTCTGTTTCCTCTTCAAAAACAGGTTCAGCAACTTCCTGAACTGGCGCTCCTGCAGAAACCGGATTTTTCAATAAATCCAATTGTTCTTTAGCGTAAGTATAAATTTTTCTAGCCTGAATTTTCGGAATATAATCAATAGAAACAGCTAAATCTGTTTTTGTACCAAATGAAAATTCAGAACCTAAGATATTTTCTTTTACAAAAGTACTTGCAATATCATCCCAAGTATAATCTGTAAAATCCATAGAAAGACCTAAATTTTTAGGTTTACAGATAATGATACGTTTGTTTGTTAATACAATACTATCAGGAAAAACAGTAATTGCAGGTTTTTTTTGCACTGCGATGTATCCAACTTCTTCGCCTTTCATCAATAAATCGTTGAGTTTTGAAGTGATTTTTTCAATCGCTTTTGGATCTTGTTCTTCGTTTAGGAATTTTTTAAATTGTTCTTTCATTGTTGTATAAGTTGTAACTAAGTTGCTAAGTTTTTTTTCTTACCGTGCAAATGTAATGCCTAATTTTCTAATTCGATAATTTCATTCTGAATTTTCTTTGTCAAACTTTTGAAAACCAATTCATACGAATGATCTATCAATTCTTTGACGAATTTATCTGGAAGATTTCCGTTTAATGCAACCGTATTCCAATGCACTTTACTCATATGAAATCCCGGTTTTATCTCATCATATTCAGCTCTGAGTTCCTGTGCGCGGTCTGGATCACATTTTAAATTGACCGAAGCTTCATTTTTTTCCCATTGTGATAAGGAAGATAAAGCAAACATTTTGCCGCCCACTTTAAAAACCAAAGTATCTTCATCAAAAGGAAAATGCTCGCTCACACCTTTTTTCGAAAGACAATATTCGTAAAACGTTTCTAAATTCATATCATTTATTATTTACCAATTTCACCTAAATGTGTGTATTTAAAACCCTTTTCATATTTTAATCCGTAACCAAAAACACGATCCATCGCTGAATGTGAAAATAAAATAATTCCGGCTAATTGAACGCTTTCAATACTTAAATAATATCCTAAAGCATAAATTAAAAGCGCAATACCTTTATGATGAAAGAGGTTATAGAAAAAAGCACCTGTTTTGTTGCCAAAAACATATCCAATCATCGATAAATCTGGAACCAATATTAAAACTAAAAACCACCACCAATCGTAACTTAAACGGTTAAAAAGAAATATTCCCAGAATAAATAAAGCCGTTTCTTCGAGTTTAATAATTGTTTTCATCATACTATTTTTTCCATCATTTTTTCAGGATGATTCAGTTTTGTAAATCCAAATTTCTCGTATAAAAAGTGAGCGTCACTTGTCGCCAATCTCCAAATTTTCACATCTTTAAGTTGAGGTTCATTCATCATCGTTTCAATTAAAATCGACGAATATCCTTTTCCGCGATGTTCTTCTGTAATAAAAACATCCATTAAATATGCAAAAACTACATAATCGGTAATCACGCGCGCAAAGCCAATTTGTTTGTCATTTAAATAAATTCCAAAACAAATCGAAGCATCAATTGTTGTTTGCACTTCCTCAATAGTTCGTCCCGCAGCCCAATAAATATCTTTTAAAAATTTTTGTATAAACGGAACGTCGAGTTTGGTTTTATCTGTTGAAACACTAATCATAGTTTATCTGTTTTTTTGCCACGAATTTCACGAATTTTCACGAATTTCTTTTTTTTATTTTGCCACAGATTAAAAAGATTTACACAGATTTAATCATTTTTAATCCTTTAATCTGTGGCAAAAAAGCAGGATTAATTCGTGAAAATTTGTGAAATTCGTGGCAAACTTTTAAATTTTATATAAAATTGGTTTGCTCGGACTTGCGTCATTTTCAAACGAAGCGATTTGAAGATTTAGTATATAATTTCCATCTTCAATTTCGTCTGGAACATAAATCATTTCAGTAATTGTTGCATTCAATCGTGCATCAGAATTTAGATTGTGCGTGTCTTTTACATTCCAAAACGCTTTATGGGCTAATAATTTGCCTTCGTCATGTTCTTTATCAACGCTTGGCAAGTCGATCAATAAATGCTGAATTTCGCTTTCGCGGATAAAAACCGCAGCTTCTTCAGACAAATAAGGCGGATTTGTATTCGAATATTTCCTTGATTTTTTTTCCTTTTGATTTGGAAGCGTTCGAATTACTAATGCTGTCATGCTGAGCGAAGTCGAAGCGCTCAACGCTTTTTCGATTAATTCTTTCGTAATCACAAAATCATCTCCAATTTCCTCTGGCTCAACCGTAATCAACTTAGCAAAAAAGAAAAACTGTTTAAGCGATTGATTAATGCTGTAAAAATCATTTGTGATATGTCCTAGACACTCTGTATGCGTTCCATGCCCATGCGGATTGAAGAAAATATTATTAAAATTCGTAGATGATTTTCCTTCCGAAACTTTCCCAATCCAATCGCCAAAAACCACTGGTTCAATAACCGGTTTTGCGATATACCAGGCAATAGGGTTTTCATCTGTATTTGTTAATGGAATAGAGATATCAATAGGTTTTGATAAGTCGATTTCGAAATTGTTGATTTTTGCTATCATAATTTAACCGCAAGGTTCGCTAAGGTTTACGCAAAGGGCGCAAGGATTTTATTAAAGATTGTTTGCTATTCTTTTAACTCCATGTTTTAATAATGCAACATTAAAATTTATTAATAACCCTAGTTTGCAATTTGTTAGTTTTAAGTAAGTCAATAGTTGAGCAAAATGAACTTCATTTAAACAATCGACTGCTTTTATTTCCAAAATTAGTTTATTTTCTACTAAAATATCTAATCGATAACCAACATCTAGTTTTACTTCTTCATATATTAAAGGTAAAGCTTTTTGTTTTTCAACTGATAAACCAAGTTTTCTTAATTCAAAAAATAGACATTCTTCGTAAGCACTTTCCAAAAGTCCTGGACCTAAAGTCTGGTGAACTTTTAAAGCAGAATTAAATACAATTCGGGATAAATCATTTTCTGTCATAAAATCAATATTAAAGCTCAAATATAGCATTTGAAAATTTTAAAATATAATTTTATTCTTACAAAAAAAATGAATAGCGTTCTTTGCGTAAACCTTAGCGAACCTTGCGGTTAAACTTCAGAATCTAAATAAAATAAATCTGAAGCAATTCCATCGGTTAAAAATTTTCCTTTTAGAGTTGGTTTTAGGATGTTATTTTCGATTGAAAGCAAATCGTCGTTTAAAAATTTCTGAGATTGTTTTTCCAGATAATTCAAATATTCCAAACCAAATTCCTTTTCAATTCTTTCTAGAGAAACGCCCCAAATCGTTCGTAACCCCGTCATAATATATTCATTATAACGATCTGAAATAGTCAGGATTTCTGTTTCAATAGGAAGTTCATCATTCTGAATTGCTTTTAAATACAATGAATTATTTGCAATATTCCAGCCTCTTTTTATGCCGTCATAACTATGTGCAGAAGGTCCGATTCCGATATATTTTTTGCCTAACCAATAAGCCGAATTGTTTTTGGAGAAATAATTCTCTTTTCCAAAATTGGATAATTCGTAATGGATAAATCCATTTTTTTGAAGCGTTTCAACCAAAATCATAAAATGATTCGAAGCTGCTTCGTCTTGCGGTTCCGCAATTTTTCCAGTTTGAATTAATTTGCTCAAAGCCGTTTTCGGTTCAACCGTCAAAGCATAACTCGAAATATGCGGAATACCAAAACTCAAAGCCGTTTCGATATTTTGTTTCCACATTTCGTCGCTCATTCCCGGAATTCCGTAAATTAAATCGAGCGAAATATTATCAAAATACTTTGTCGCTTCTTCTAAACATTTTTTGGCTTCCGCCGAATTATGAGCGCGATTCATCATCTTCAAATCTTCTTCATAAAAAGACTGAATCCCAATACTTAATCTATTTATCGGACTTTTAGATAATTCTAAAATTCGTTCGGCAGATAAATCATCGGGATTGGCTTCCAATGTAATTTCTGGATTTTCTGAAACATTATAATTTTTATAAACTTCTGCAATTAAAAAGTTGATTTCGTCATTTGATAATACAGAAGGAGTTCCACCGCCAAAATAAATAGTTTCTACAATTTCATTTGTGAATTCGTTTTTGCGCACAATAATTTCTTTGGCTAAAGCCAAAACCATTTCGTCTTTCTTTTTCATTGAAGTAGAAAAATGAAAGTCGCAATAATGGCAAGCCTGCTTGCAAAATGGAATATGGATGTAGATACCTGACATAATAAAAAAAAGAGCAAGGTAAATCTTGCTCTTCAATTATCAATATTAATTAATGATAAATTATGTTTTATTAGAATTCTGCACTTTCTTTAAAGGTACCATTCGAAATGACAATTTTTGCTTTAGTCACCGGATGTGTTGCGGTTAAACTAAAAGTTCCTGCTGCTAAATAATCATTCAGGGTTGTAAAAGTAACGGTTCCGGAAACATCATAAGTAACGTCTTCGTGAGTTGCTACATCGTATTTTTGAAAAGAAATTCGGTAAGTATTATTGCTTGTAAAATTATAAGTTCCTGTTTTTGCTTCATAATCAGGAAATGCAATACCAATGGTATACTCGCCGTCATTCTGTGCATAAATTATTTTTGTCTCCTGATTTTCAATTGTACCTTCAAATGCTAAACCATGCCAGTCTTTTCCATCAATTTTAGCAAAAGTACCAAGTCCTTCAATTTCTGGAGTAATGTCTTTATAAGGAACTTTAAACGAACCGCTTACGTTAACAAAATCTGATTCGTAATCATAGCCGTTTTCATATACTTTTCCGGAAAATTTAACCTGAACTGTCTTGTCTGTGGTATTTAGATTTTCTAAAGTAAAGGTAAAAGTATTAGAAGTAAAATTTTCAGAAGCTACCAGCCAAGGAATCTGACTGGTTACTGATGTAGGATTTGTAGTAGCTTGGTACAAATTTCCATAAATATTAAATTTAAAACCAATTGCCATTCCTTCTTGAGATGTTCCCAAAACTTCTATGAAATCACCTTGTTTTTGGGCTTCCCATGTTTTTGCGGTTTGTACTTTACCGTCATATGTAAAGTTAAAATAAGCTTCAGCGGATGAATTTTCGTCATCATTACTGTCATTAGAAGAACATGAGGAAATAAACGCCGTAAATAAAACGAACACAATAACTTTAAATTTTGTCATTGGAAAATTTGGGTTTTGGATTAATTATAACAAATATAATTATTTTCGAACCTTATCCTCATTTTGTTTTACAAAAGCATCCCAGCCAGTATAACTTTTTCCAGCCACAATTTTCCCTGAATTAAAGAAATGACAAACCGCAGCCGCCAAACCATCGGTTGAATCCAGATTTTTAGGTAATTCTTTTAAACCTAAAAGTTGCTGTAACATTTTTGCAACTTGTTCTTTACTGGCATTTCCGTTTCCGGTAATTGCCATTTTTATCTTTTTTGGTTCGTATTCCGTAATCGGAATATCTCTTGAAAGTCCCGCGGCCATCGCAACACCTTGTGCGCGTCCTAATTTCAACATCGATTGTACGTTTTTACCAAAGAAAGGTGCTTCAATCGCAATTTCATCTGGATGGTGCGTTTCGATTAATTCAATGGTTCTTTCAAAAATGATTTTTAGTTTTTGGTAATGATTGTCGTATTTGGACAATTGCAATTCGTTTAACTGCAAAAATTCCATTTTTTTATTGATGACTCTTATCAATCCAAAACCCATAATTGTGGTTCCGGGGTCAATACCTAATATGATGCGTTCTTTTGTCATTATTTGTTGGGTTACACAAAGTCTCGCTAAGTTGCCGCAGAGATTCACAAAGTTTTTATATCTCTGTGTGTCTTTGTGATTTCTTCGTGAATCTTTGTGAAATAGCATTTTCGCAATACTTTTGCTTACTTTTGCGGCATGATTTCAATTCCTCACAAAGCTAAGCAATTCCTTGTTCTTCTAGTCAAACTTTTGATTGTAGGCGGTGCATTTTATTTTATTTACGATCAGCTGGCAAATAACGACAAACTTGACTGGCAGAAATTCATTGTTTTGTTTCAAAAAAATCAATCAGTTTTAGGGATTTCGTTTATATTGCTTTTGAGCGTTTTGAATCGTTATTTTGAAATTTTAAAATGGCAGAATCTTGCCAAAGTAATTCATCAAATCTCAGGTTATGAAGCTACAAAGCAGGTTTTAGCAGCTTTAACGGCCGGAATTTTTACACCAAACGGAGTAGGAGAGTACGCCGGTAAAGCGTTGTATTATCCAAAAAACGATGCTAAAAAAGTAGTTTTCCTAAACTTAATTTGTAACGGAATCCAGATGATTTTGACCGTTATTTTCGGAATATTTGGATTGATGTATTTCAATGCAAAATACAATGTTATTACATCAAAAACAGTTGCGATTTTGTTTGGAGGATTTATTGTGATTTTGATTATTTTATTTTCTCTGAAAAAAATTAAAATTAAAGGTTATTCAATTGAAAAACTAATTCATAAAATCAATGAAATTCCGAAACCTATTCATCAAAAAAATATTCTTTTAGGAGTTTTAAGATATTTAGTTTTCTCACATCAATATTACTTTTTGTTTTTAGCTTTTGATGTTGATTTGCCCTATTTAACTTTAATGGCGGCAGTTACATCTGTCTATTTTTTAGCTTCATCTTTGCCAACCTTTCAGTTTTTAGACTTTGCAGTAAAAGGAAGTGTAGCCATTTATTTCTTCGGAATTCTGGGCGTAAACGAATGGATTGTAGTTTTTATAAGCACCTTAATGTGGTTTCTAAATGTGGTTTTGCCAGTTGTTTTAGGAAGTTATTTTGTCCTGAATTTTAAAACCAAAAGCGCAGCATGATTTTCGGTTTATTTGAAATATTGATCCTTTATATAATAAGTATCGGTTCACTTATTCAGGGTTTTTTCAAAGTGAAAAACTATCAAAATAAAGGTTTAACTCCAAAGACAAGTTTTACAATTATAGTTCCATTTCGAAATGAGGAAAAGAATCTTCCAAAACTTTTAAAAAGCTTTTCAAACCTAAATTATCCCACAGATTTATTTGAAGTAATTTTAGTTGATGATAGCTCTAAAGAGAAATTCCAAGTTTTAAATTCCAAATTCCAAATTACGATAGTTGATAATGTTAGGAATTCAAATTCGCCAAAAAAAGACGCCATTACAACTGCAATGCAGCATGTAAAAACCAATTGGGTAATTACAACAGATGCCGATTGTATTGTTCCGGAAAACTGGCTTTTGACTTTCGATAATTATATTCAGGAAAATAAAGTTTCAATGCTTGCCGGTGCGGTTTCGTATGAATGCGAAAATTTATTTCTGCATCATTTTCAGCAATTAGATTTAACCAGTCTACAAGGCGCAACAATTGGCAGTTTTGGTTTAGGCAAAGGTTTTATGTGCAACGGAGCAAATTTTGCTTACACAAAATCATTGTTTGAAAACTTAAAAGGTTTTGATGGAAATGATAAAATTGCCAGCGGAGACGATGTTTTTTTACTGCAAAAAGCCATTGAAAAATTCCCAAACGAAGTTCATTATTTAAAAGCCCAAGAAGCAATCGTAATTACAAAACCAACCGAAACCTGCAAATCTTTATTTTACCAAAGAGTTCGCTGGGCGGCAAAAACAAGTTCCTATAAAAGTACGTTTGGAAAGTTTTTAGGAATAATTGTTTTCTTCGGAAATTTGAGTTTTGTGATCGCGTTTTTCTTATTTGTTTTAAGAATCTGGCATTATCCATTCTTCGTTTTATTTGCTTTTTTAAAGTTCACAATCGATTTTATTCTGCTTTATAAAACCAATCAATTTTTGACTAAAACCAGAATAAAAAGCCTTTTATTGAGTAGTTTATTGTATCCGTTTTTCAGCTCAACAGTAGCCTTATATAGTTTATTTGGTTCGTACGAATGGAAAGATCGACGCTTTGTAAAATAGTTTAAACCATATAAGTTATATAAGTGATTTAAGCTAAAATCAAATCGAGGTGTTTTTGCTTGCTCAAAATTTTGCACCAAGTTTTTAAATGAACTTATATCACTTATATGGTGAAAAAAAAAGCTATTCTTTAGCTTTAATAATTACAGGCAGCGTAAACTGTGTTTTTACAGGAAGACCGCGTTTTATAGCCGGATTTACTTTAGGGAAATCAACTAAACGCGCATGAAGAATGCTGTCAATTCTAATAGTGTCGTAAGCAACAGAATCTTTTTGAAATTCAGGCTCGAATTTCATTTTCGAATTAGGAAAAACAGTCACTTTTACCTGTATAGTATCAAGATCAGGATATAAAATAGATAAACTATCAACGTTTAGTTTTTGCTGAATAAGCTGAGACATTACATCAAAAAAACACTTTTGACGCTCCTTTTTATCATTGATTGTTTCGCATTCAGCAACAGTAGGATATTCGTCAACCTCTTTCCAATTTATAGATTTTAATTCCTTTTGCAGTAATTCTTTCTCAGAGGGAACCTTCTTCTCAAAATATTGACAAGAATTAAAAAATAGTAAAAGAATAAAAATAGAAAAATGCTTCAAGGCTTTGATGTTGAATTGGATAAAATAAACTGAAGTATAAAAATACGATTATTTTTTTTGAGAACCTTTGTATTCTAAATAATCTTCATACCTTTCTGAAAGCCAATGTTCTTTGTTTTGTGCAGCAACCTCCTTTTGATCAGGATATAATTTTGCAAGGCGATCAGAAAAGGTCGCAATTTGAACCGTATAATTGTAAAATTCGGTTTTGGTTAAAAGAATATCCGGATCATTTTTATGAGTAAAAAATTCAAAGAAAAGAGTATCAAATTCTTTCATAGAAAAGTTTAATATCTTCTTCTTGTTGCTTTTATAAATACTGTCTTGCAGTAATTGATCGTCGATGGAAAGTTTTTTGGTTTGCGCGCATGTCGTATTGATTGAAAAAATCAAAGACAACAAAAGAATAAATTGCAAAAAAGTGCGCATGTTTAATTTTATAAAGTTTTGTAGGTGCAAAATTACAAAAATATATGGATTTACTATTATTAACGTTAGGTTTTGTATGCATGATTATAGGTATTTTAGGTAGTTTTTTACCTGTTTTGCCTGGTCTTACAAGTTGTTGGGTTGGCTTATTGCTGTTGAATTTAACAAAAGCAGTCGAAAATAATTACTGGCTTTTAGGAATGACACTTGTACTCACAATAATTATCACAGTTTTAGATTATATAATTCCGGCAAAAGGCACCAAAAAGTTTGGCGGAAGTTCCTACGGAGTTTGGGGAACAAACATTGGATTAATAGTTGGAATTCTTGCCCCAATACCTTTTGGAGTTATAATTGGGCCATTTGTTGGAGCATTAGTTGGCGAATTAATTTACGACTCAACAAATCATAAACGTGCGATTAAGGCCGCGACAGGTTCCCTTCTTGGCTTCCTTGCGTCGAGTTTTATAAATTTCTTATTCTGCATCATATACCTCGGAATTTTTTTACACACCACATGGGAATATCGAAACATATTGTTTTAATTATGTAACAAATAATTAGCTTTTTTCTTATTTTTTATTTTTTTTAAGAAAAATTTGAAATTTTTTAAGAAAATATTTCAGTTTGCTTTGATTACGAAAGCGTTATATTTACTGGTATTGAGCGTTTTTTTTGTTAAGGCGCTAACAATCTAACGTGTAAATTCTCCACTTATTTTTTGGATATGTTAAAATATTTTATATTTTTATCCTGATAAACGATAAAAAGCCCCACTTTATCGATTATTTTGAATGAGTATAAATTATTATCTAATAAGTTATGAGTATGACCCCAAACCTACAAATTGAGCTTAGACGTTTTATTTCTTCTAACGTTGTTTCAAAACTAAATAAATTTTATTTTGAAAATGATGCACTCCTGATAAAGGGAATTGATGTTTCGATTGGTACAGTTTTAATGGGTCTCTACAATAAGGCTGAAGAATCAGGGTTTTATAAAGAAGTTGTCTCACTAATTGAAGATAATTCCGGATTTTACCAGGAAGTCGATTTTACTTCAGGCAGAATTTTATCAGTCGACGACTGTTATCGTTTAGAAGGAAATCCACTCCTAAAAGAAATTTTCGCCAATAAAAAAGGCAGAATTTCTGAAATGATTTCAAACGAAGTCGGAATCAAAAGCGAAACGGCCCGCGAAATACTTAACTTCTCTGCACTACTTGTAGTCTCTTATCTTAAAAATAATATCCAATTACTAGACAGTTTAAAATTACTGTTAGAAGAACAAAAAAGAGACATCTTAAACAGCATTCAGCCAGGAATCAAAATCATCTTAGGATTTTCATGTTACGAAACTGTTGAAGACAAAAATCAAAACATCGGAAGATCAATCTTTACACTTTTCGGACATAACTTTTTCAGTTTCTGAATAAAAAAAATCCCATTTTACAAAGTAAAACAGGATTCTAATGTATTTGATATTTAATTTGAAAGTTTAGTTTCTATGAATTTTTCAAATTAATAATTTCCTGATCTGTCAAAAAGCGCCAGTTTCCTCTAGGAAGATTCTTCTTAGTTAAGCCAGCAAAAGCAACGCGGTCAATACGTAAAACATCATAATTAAAGTGTTCGAAAATAGCACGAACCACTTTTACATTCGATGATTTTAGTTTAAGGCCAACTTCACTTTTCGCTTCTTTTTCAATATAGCTAACTTCTTCAACAAACACACGGTGTCCGTCAAGAACTAAGCCTTTACTGATTTTTTCTAAATCCTCAAATTTCAAATTCTTATCTAAAGAAACCTGATAAATTTTAGAAGATTTTTGATTCGGTAAAGTAAACTTACGAATCATGTCAGTATCGTTAGTGAACAATAACAATCCAGTTGTATTTTTGTCCATTCTTCCCACCGCAGCAATTTTTGAATTGGTAGAACCACGTACTAGTTCCAGAACGTTACGGTATTCCTGACCTTCATCAAGTGCAGTAGTAAAGTTTTTAGGCTTGTTTAATAAGATATATTCTTTCTTTTCTGGAGTCAAAGTAACCCCATCAAAGTTTACAACATCATTCAATTTTACTAAATAACCCATTTCAGTAACCGGAACGCCATTTACTTTCACGTTTCCAGACTGAATATATATATCCGCATCACGACGAGAACAAACCCCAGAATTTGAGATATATTTGTTCAAACGAATTTCGTCAGAAGCCTTTTGTCTCTTTGCCGGCTGATTTTGTTTTTTAATTTTTTCAGCTGCTGCTTCCTTCGCTGCTGTAACTTCAGGTTTCGCTTTTTTAGGCCCTTGCGCACGCTTAGCCATAGGAGGTTTTGGCTTGCTTGAGTTTGATCTTGAGCTATTTGGTCTAGATCCGCCTCTTTTATTATTGCCTTCCTTATTGTTCATAAATTCTGTAATTTGTGCAAAGATAGTTTTTTCCTGCTAATAAATCTTAAGTTCAATGTTCTTAGATTGATAGCATTCGATTTTAAGATGATTTGAAGCAGCACAATTGGCTTTTTTTGAGGCATTGGTTCCCGCTTTTCGTTCCAATCTTTTATTTTTTAAAGAAAAAAATAAAAGGATTTCCACTGCAATCGGGGCTAGAATTTAAACAATAGGCTTTTTTTAAACATTTAGTTATTACACAAAGCCACTCAAAGCCAGCACAAAGAGGACAAAAGAAAAATCGGCAAAAATTAAAATAACCAGCGAAAACCCGTTAAACCTGTAAAATCAGCGGGCCAACCTAAAATGTAGAAATCAATTCACGTCCGTGCCATAAAACACTCGGATTAATCAAAACAATGCAAAAAACTCCCGAAACAATCAAAAACTTCAAGACATTATGCAGTAATAAAAATTGCTCTTTAGAATTGGATCTCCATAAATAAACAAGGAAAAAAAGCAAAACCATAAAACACACATAAAAGTAAATATCCATATAACCAACATCATAAACATTCACCAAAATATAAACCGGAATTACCGTTAAAAACGTCAAAACCGTAATAATTTGTTTAGAAACCTTTTCGTTGTATGTAATTGGAATAGTATGATAATCATTGGCCAAATCACCTTTCAAATTCTCCAAATCCTTTATCATTTCCCGAATCAAAAGCAATAAAAACAAAAACATCGCGTGTGCCGAAATTACCGCAAAATGACTTCTGTGATTCTCAATTTCTTCAAAAGAAATCGAATTATAGAAATACAATAAAATTGCAAAAAACGGAATTACAGCCATAAATGCTGCAGTCAAATTTCCAACAATTGGATATTTCTTAATTTTATGAGAGTAAAACCAAATCAGGAAAATATAAGCCGAAAAGAATAAAAAAGCACGCCAGGAAACAATCGAAGCCATTAAAACTGCCAGGAAATTTAAACTGAAATAAACCGTCAGTTTTGTTTTCTGACTCACCAATCGATCCAGCATTGATTTGTTAGGACGATTAATTAAATCTTTCTGACTGTCGTAAAAATTATTGATAATATAACCCGAAGCAATCGTAATCGCCGAAGCAAATACAATCAAAAACAAATAAAAATCCAGCAATATATCCAACGCTCTTTTTTCTGGAGCCAAAATAAAAATCGCCGATAAATATTGGGCTAGAACAATAATAGGAATATTGTAGCCGCGTACCACAGAAAACAAACTAACAATTTTCATAACTAAAAGTTTGTGCTGTCTGCTTAACATAAATTATTGTGGTGTTGGATTAGATTAAGGGAAGTTAAAGGATATTTTTGAAACCTGAAATTTAGAGTTTGTTTTTTAACAATTCTTTAGAGCCAAAACCTAGTTTTCGAATGCAGGCCAAAGCTTCTTTTTGTGTCATATCAATTTCTTTAATGTCTTTTTTTTCTACAAAACAAACCGAACCACTCCACGGATTTGGTGCATCTGGAATAAAAACAGTAAAGTTGTTTTCATTTATTTGTTCTATTAAAAAGGCAAATTGCCAGCCGGCATCTGTAGGAACTAAAATAACTTTTAAATCTTCTTTCGATTCAAGTCCCATAATATTTTCATTCATGCTTTTCATAAATGAATATCCGGGAACAAAACTTAAAACGCCATTCTCTAATTTATGAATGAGCTTTTTTGCTCCGGCAGTTCTGGCCAGTAAACCCGCTGTAAAACAAATAAGAATTAAGATTATAGTGCCAACAAGTTCCTGAAGTGCAATTCCTAAAACATGTACTCTCGGTAGGAAATTTACAAGCGGAAGCGTGACTTTTTGAATGATACCGTATCCTTTTTCAAGAATAATAAGCAGTACAACCAAAGGTGCCAAAAACAGAATTCCTCCTAAAAAAGTTGCTCTAATTATTTTTAAAATGCTTTTCATAATAAATAACTTTTTAGGATGAATACTTATGAAAATCTAATCAAATAATTTCGGCTTTTAAGAGTTAAAACTGATAAACTACTTCTAACTTATAATCTTTTAATGAGGCTTTTGCGCGTTCAAGATCTTCAGTAAAACCAAGAATATAACCGCCGCCTCCAGAACCGCAAAGTTTTAGGTAATAATCGTTTGTGTCAATTCCATTTTGCCAGATTCCGTGAAATTGTTCCGGAATCATTGGTTTGAAATTGTTTAAAACAACTTTTGAAAGCTTTTTAGTGTTAGTAAACAAAGACTTCATGTCGCCATGTAAAAAGTTTTCTACACAAGCGTCAGTGTATTTTACGAATTGGTTTTTAAGCATGGCACGGAAACCTTTATCTTTTAGGTTTTCCATAAAAATGCTAACCATTGGAGCAGTTTCTCCAACAATTCCAGAGTCTAATAAAAACACAGCACCTTTTCCGTCAAAACTCTGAGTCGGAATTCCGGTTGCTTCAATATTATCTTTAGAATTAATTAAAATCGGGATACTCAAATAACTGTTTAACGGATCTAAACCAGAACTTTTTCCGTGGAAAAAACTCTCCATTTGAGAAAATATATTTTTTAACTGTAATAGTTTTTCACGGGTTAAATTCTCTAAAACTGTGATTTTGTTTGTAGCATATTTGTCATAAATAGCCGCCACAAGTGCACCGCTGCTTCCAACTCCGTATCCTTGTGGAATACTTGAATCGAAATACATTCCAGTTTCGACATCATTTTTAAGAGCTGCTAAATCGAAAGTAACCAATTCCGGCTGTTCTGTCTGCAAAACTTCAAGATAAGCTGCAAAACTTTGTAAGCTTTTGTTTGATGCAATTGCTTCTGCCGAAGGTTCTTCAGACTTCTTCAACGCGCCATTGTAAAAATTATAAGGAATAGAAAGTCCTTTAGAGTCGCGGATAATTCCGTATTCTCCAAAGAGTAATATTTTTGAGTAAAATAAAGGTCCTTTCATGATTTATTTTATGTCTTTTTTTATTTTATTTGGGTCTTGTCTGGTGATTTTTAGCCTTTTATGTATAATCCAATAATCATCATGGCCAAAGCAAAAAACAGACCAACAAACCATTTAATCATATCATTTTTTGCATCTACAATTTCTTTCTTTACAAAATCTTTAGTCGCTATTTCGTTTTTATCTTGTCTAATTTCTTCGCTAATAGTTCTGTCAATTGCTTCAACAAATTCCTTAGCCTTACTCTCATCAAGATTAAGTTCTTTTCTAAATAAATCGTAAAGTTTTATAGTTGCAGTATTCATGTTCTGACTTAAAAATATGTATTATAAATATAAAGATAAGCAAAATTATAATGCAATTGCTCCGTCTCCAATTTTGTCGCAAATATACTGACGATTCTGACAAAACACAACTAATTTGTCCTGAATAAATTGTAATACTTTTTCGCTAACGTTTTCGGGATAAAGAACATGCACATTTGCACCGGCATCAAGCGTAAAACAAACCGGAATCTGAGTTTCTTGTCTAAATTTCCAGATTGCATTTATGATTTCTAATGTGTTTGGTTTCATTAAAATAAAATACGGCATCGAAGTCATCATCATGGCATGTAAAGTCAATGCTTCACTTTCGACAACTTTAATGAATTCACCTAAATTTCCGTTTTCAAAAATGGCAATTAATTTATCCAGATTTTCATGTGCCTGAGCAAAACGTCTTTCGGCATAAGGATGATTGTGCATTAAATCGTGCCCAACGGTGCTAGAAACTTGTTTTTCACCTTTGTCAACCAATAAAATAGTATCCTGATAATTCTTGAAATTCTCGTGAATCGTGTACGGAAATTCAACCCCAAATAAATCAGTGCTTCCTTCAATATTGGCCTGATTTCCCCAAACCACAACATTTCCTTTTACACTTCGGCAGGCACTTCCTGAACCTAAACGCGCTAAAAAGGAAGCTTTTTGATAAAAGTATTCATCTGTCATTTCCGGATTCAGTAATTTCTCCAAACTCATAAAATTCATTGCCAAAGCAGCCATTCCAGAAGCCGAAGATGCAATTCCTGAACTATGCGGGAATGTATTTTGTGTATCAATCGTAAAATGATAGTCTTTTAAAAATGGCAGATAAACTTCAACTCGTTCTAAAAACTTCTGAATTTTAGGTTTGAAATCTTCTTTCGGTTTTCCTTCAAAAAGCAAATCAAAAGAAAAATTTGTCACGCTGAGCGAAGTCGAAGCGTCTCGTTTTTCAAACCCTAATTTCGTAATCGTTTTACAATTATTCAAAGTAAAACTTACCGAAGGATTTGCCGGAATCTGATTGTCTTTTTTTCCCCAATATTTAACTAATGCAATATTGCTGGGAGCGCTCCATTCAAAGTTTCCGTTTTCGATTGTTGAAGTATATGGATTTGGAATAAAATCAGCTGCTGTAAACATGAAATATAAATTTTGGCAAAGATAGTTTTTTCACCATAATAGATAATTTTTTCACCATATAAGTTATGTAAGATCTTATAAGCGGGTTTTGCTAAAATGAACTTATATAACTTATATGGTTTAAATTTTCTTTTGACTATTTTTGGATACAAAATTTGATAAAATGAACAAGACCGTAAAAATCATAATAGCTTTAATTATTTGTTTAGCAGTAGGATATTCTGCAAGTATGGTAACAAGACCAAGTGTAGAAAGCTGGTATCCAACAATTGCGAAACCAGTTTTTAATCCGCCGAATTGGATTTTTATGCCGGTTTGGACTACACTTTATATTTTTATGGCAATTGCAGCAGCACTTGTTTGGGATAAAATAAAAGAACAAACCGAAAAGGTAAAAACAGCACTTCTTTTCTTTTTAATTCAATTAACGCTTAATGCGATTTGGTCTTATTTATTCTTCGGATTAAAAAACCCGCTTTTGGCATTAATTGAAATTGTTCTTTTATGGCTGATGATTTACGAAACGTATTTAAAATTCACCAAAATCAATAAAATCTCAGGTTATTTGTTGATCCCGTATTTAGCGTGGGTTGCATTTGCAGCGGTTTTAAATGCTAGTATTTGGTGGTTGAATAAGTAAAATTTTTGTTTCACGTTTTAAGTTTTTTTAGTTTCAGGTTTAATTGATACGTTTTACTTTATGAATAAATTCAAGGCTTTTGTTATTGTGTTGATTTTAATTTCGTTTAAGGGTTTTGCTTGCTTAAATGGAGATACTAAGGTTTTGAAAAATGGGGTTCAGGTTTATATTGACTTTAGAGGGCTTGTTCCGCATGGTCATAATTTTTTCACTAAAGAATTTCCTGAATTAATAATTGAACTTGATAAATTATATAAAAAAACGAATGATATAGATTATCTGTCTGACAAAGGATATCTTTTAATCGTTCAAGGGAAATATCAGGAGGCTTTAAAATTATATTTAGATATTGAAAAAATAAAACCTAACCGATATTCAACGGCTTCTAATTTGGGAACGCTGTATGAGTTGATGGGGGAAAATGAAAAGGCATATCAATGGATTGAAAAATCTATAGAGATCAATCCAAAATCTCACAAAGGATCTGAATGGTTACATTTAAGGATATTGGAAGCCAAAGTTAAGAAGATAGAAAATGTTACCGGAGAGTTTTTGATAAATGAGAGTTTTGGGAAGGATGCATTTCCAAAAACCGATTTATCTAAAAAAGAATTAGAGAAATTAGCTCAGTCTATTTATTATCAGGTTAATGAGCGAATAAGTTTTATAAAGCCTAAAGATAAAATTATTTCTGTTTTACTTTTTGAACTTGGGAATGCCGTAAAGATAATTGGAGAAAATGAAAACGCTACAAGAATTTATAATCTTGCCAAAGAATATGGTTTTCAAGATGAATTAATTAATAGGAGGCTGACTTCTTACTTTCAAGGCAAAGTATATAATATCAAAAAAGAAAACCAGGAAAAAAATAAGGGAGGAATTGTTAATTATCTTAATCAAATCGAAACTATTTGGATTGTTCTATCCATAATTGGGGGGATTTTATTGATTGGTTTAATTGTTATTTATTTTCAAAGGAAGAATTTGAAAAAAATATTAAAGATTAGATAATTAAGTTTTTAAACTTCTAATTAGATTGTTTTAATTTTCGAAATTCTAAAGGATTAATGCCTTCATGTCGGCTGAAATATCTCGAAAGATTTTTAATATCAGTATATCCGCAAACATCTGAAATTTCAGTAATAGATAATTCCGTTTCGATTAAAAGCTGTTTGACTTGTTTGATTCGGAGTGTGTTGATTTCGTCAAGAATACTTCGTTTTAAAACCAATTGAAATCTTTTTTCCAGAACTCTTCGGGATAATGCCGTTGCATTTACAACATCGTCTACAGATATTCTTTCTTTATAATTGTAATAGATAAAATGCAGCGCTTTGCTTATTTCTTTGTCATTTACAGCCAGAAAATCAGTTGATCTTCGAGTAATTATCTGTAAATGTTCGACCTGAATATCGTTATAAACACCATTTTTATTCGTCATCATTTTATCAAGAAGCTGGGCAGTTTCAAAACCTGCTTTTTCAGTATTTAAAGAAATACTCGATAAAGGCGGATCAGATAGATTGCAAATACTCAAATCGTTGTCGACGCCAAGTACAGAAACTTGTTCAGGAACATTAATTCCAACCGCTTTGCAAGCTTCAGTAACATGTTGTCCCTGATTATCATCGCAAGTCATAATGGCGATAGGCTTTGGTAACGCCTTAAGCCAATCTGCCAATTGCGATTCTTTATAACTCCACAACGGCGGAGTTTCTTCTTTTTGATGTTGGTAGATATGAACATTAAAATTGAATTCTGCTGCTTTTTCGCAAAAACCTTCACATCTTTCACGCGACCAAACAATATTATCGAAACCATAAAATCCAAAGTTTTTAAACCCTTTTTCGATAAAGTAAGAAGCCGCCATTTGTCCCGTTTCTTTATAAAGTCCGGTAATATTCGGGATTCCAACAAAACGTTCATTTGTGTCTTGCGCAATAATTGGAATGTCTAATGAAAGTAGTTTTTCGAATACTTGTTCATTTTCAATTTGGGCAATAATTCCATTTGCACCCCAGGTTTTTGCCCACGAAATCGCGTTTTTTAATTCCTTTTTATTTCCGCTTACAATTGGAATTCTACAAAAGTTAAACGGACCAAATAGTCGGGAATACTTCGCAATTCCGTTTAAAAGCCCTCGTCCATATTCTTCAGAAAAGTTAACTAATAGCAATACTTTCGGTATCATTTTATTTGATATTAATTTGGAATTGAACGCTTTACATTAAAATAAAATCTGGAAACAACTTATAATACACTTTAAATTCTGGAATTGTAAATATTCGCAAAATGAAGATTAATTATCGCAAATATACCATTATCAATTAAAATACAAGTCTATTTTTGTTTCGTGGTTTTTAATAAAAAACATAAAAACGTTTTAATTATTAGTTTTTTCAACTCTTTTTTAAAGCATTTAATTTTTTTTACTGCTTTTGGTAAAATGTACCATTTGAAGCTTTGTAGTAAAAAAATGATGAATTTTATTATATAACCAGAAGATTTAAAACGTTTTAAATCTTAAATTTTGTTAACCAATACCTTAATCTCTCGATTAGATTAAAAGAACAATTATGAAGAATATAAATTATCCTAATGGTAAAATGATTTCATTCCTTTTATGGGCTATGTGCAGTTTAATTACTGTAAGTGCTCAAAATGTAAAATTTGAACAGCAACTAAAAGAAGGATGGAATATAGAATCATCAGCAAAAATAAATACGACTGGAGATAAAATTTCTCAGGCAAATTTTGATATTTCAAAATGGTACAAAACTTCCGTTCCGGCAACTGTAATGGCGTCTTTAATTGCCAATAATGAGTATTCGGATATTTTTATGGGCGAGAATATCAGTAAAGTTGACACGACAAGATTTAGAGTTCCGTGGTGGTATAGAAACGAATTTGTTATTGAAGATGCTTCAAAAAACACAGAATTAATATTTGAAGGAATTAATTATCGTGCAAATGTTTGGTTAAATGGTAAACAAATAGCTTCTGCCGATAGTTTATTTGGAGGCTTTAGAATATTTGATTTAAACATTTCAAAGCATGTGAAAAAGGGAAAGAATGTTTTGGCAGTTGAAGTTTTTAATCAAAAAACACATGAACCTTCTATTGGTTTTGTGGATTGGGCACCTATGGCTCCGGATCGTGAATTGGGACTTTGGAGACCTGTAAAACTTAAAATTTCGGATAAAACGAGTTTGAATAACATCTTTGTGACTTCAAAAATTGATAAAAAAGGTTTTAAAAGTGCTGATTTAGAAATTTCTGTGGAAGCTGTAAATAATACAAATGAAGTTGTAGAAACAGTTATAAAAGGGAAAATCGAAAACATCAATTTCGAAAAGAAAATTAAACTTCAACCTTTAGAAAAAAGAGTGATTATTTTCAATTCTTCGGAATTTAAACAGTTAAAAATAAAGAATCCTCGTTTGTGGTGGACGTATGAATTAGGAAAACCAAATTTGTATAATCTAACAATGTCTATAGAAATCAATAATAAAGTTTCGTTTTCAAAATCTACAAATTTCGGAATCCGCGAAGTCCAGGATTATTTGACTGCAAAAGGTTATAGAGGTTACAAATTAAATGGTGTTGAAGTTCTAATTAAAGGTGGCGGTTGGGTTGACGGAATGTTCCTGAATGATACCGAAGAAAAAGTAAAAGCGCAATTAGAATATGTAAAACAGACTAACATGAATACGGTTAGGATGGAAGGTTTTTGGGGAAATAGCGAGAGAATCTATGAAATGGCGGATGAAATGGGACTTTTGATGATGGTAGGATGGAGCTGTCAATGGGAATGGAAAGGTTATTTGGACAAACCGGAAGATGATTTCATGTCGATTAAAACTCCTGAAGACATGAATCTTATTATAAATTATACACGTGATCACGTGAATTGGTTAAGAAATCACCCAAGTATTTTTGTTTGGGTAATGGGAAGTGACAAATTACCGCGTCCGGAATTGGAAGCAAAATATAATATTCTTTTTGAGGAAGTTGATCCTTCAAGGCCACTTTTAATGTCTTGCAAAGGAATGGATAGTTCTATTTCCGGAAAAACGGGAGTGAAAATGAACGGCCCTTATGAATATGTTTCTCCAAATTATTGGTTTTTGGATACAGAAAATGGCGGAGCTTTTGGATTTAATACAGAAACAGGTCCGGGTCCGCAAGTTCCTTCGCTTGAAGTGGTAAAAAGTATGATTCCCGAAGATAAATTATGGCCAATAAATTCGACTTGGGATTTTCACTGTGGGCGAAATGAATTTCAAACGCTTGATCGTTACACAAGTGCGTTCAACAACAGATACGGAATTCAGAATAATGTTGAAGATTTTACTTTTAAAAGTCAGGCGTCAAATTTAGAATCTATGCGTTCCATGTATGAAGCTTTTGCCATAAACAGAAGCAACACGACAGGAATTGTTCAATGGATGTTTAACTCACCTTGGCCAAAATTAATCTGGCAATTCTGGGATTATAATTTATTGCCAAATGCTGCTTTTTATGGCGCAAGATTAGGTGCGCGCCCTGTAAACATTGCCTACAATTATGGAGATAACGCCGTTTATGTAAGCAATCTAAATCCTGAGAAAACTAAAAATCTGAAAGCTCAATTAAAAATATATGATTTTAATGGAAAAGTAATTTTCGAAAAAGAAGAAACAGTTTCTGCTGAAGGAAATGCTTCGGTTAAGGCTTTTGATTTACCGGATGATAAAGCGTATTCTAAAATATATTTTCTGAAAATGAACTTGTTAGACGAAAAAGGAAAATCAATCGCAGACAATTTTTATTGGTTATCGACTAAAAAAGATGTGTTTGATTTTAAAAAATCAGATTGGATACATACGCCATTAATGGAACATGCTGATTTTAAAGATTTGGACAAATTGCCAAAAGTAAAAATCGAAGCACAACATACGATTAAAAAGGAAAACGATAAATATGAGGTTACCATAAAACTCAAAAATCCATCAGATGCTATCGCGTTTTTAATTGAGTTGAACATTGCCGGAGATGTTTCAGGAAAATCAATAGTTCCGGTTTTATGGGACGACAATTATATCTCATTAGTACCAAAAGAAAGCAGAACAATCAAGGTTACTTTTCCGGTTGCTGCTTTAAAAGGCGAAAAACCTGTTTTTAAATACAAAGGCTGGAATGTAGATTAAAAACATCAGGATCATTTATATAAATAGCCGAATTAGCGCTATTAGAAAGTACACGAATTAGAGATCTCAAAAAAACAGATTTCTTTTTCAAGAGGAAAACTCATGTCCAAATCTAAATTTTTAATAAATAAACAAACAAATGAAAACGAGTAAATTAACAGTGGGATTGGTGTTTCTGACCTTTTTTGTTATTTCTTTTTTGACTAACATTATGGGGCCTTTAATTCCGGATATTATCAATAGTTACCATTTATCGCTTGGTATGGTTGGGTTTCTTCCGTTCTCGTTTTTTGCGGCTTATGGCGTAATGTCAACCTCAGCGGGAGTTTTGCTCGAAAAATACAGAGTGAAAAAAGTAATGGCATTTTCATTTCTGATAGCTGCATTAGGTTCGCTATTATTCGGGTTGTTTCCGTACTATTCGATGGCGCTTGTTTCTTTGTTTTTAATTGGGATTGGAATGGCGGCTTTGCAAGTTGCAATTAATCCATTATTGAGAGTTTCGGGCGGAGAAGAGCATTTTGCTTTCAATTCTGTAATGGCACAATTATTCTTTGGATTAGCTTCTTTTTTAAGTCCGCTTGTTTATAGTTATTTGGTTACCAACATCAAACATGACCAAACAAATTCAAATGAGTTTCTGGAAATCTTATCAAAGCTGGTTCCCGCAAATCTGAATTGGGTTTCCTTATATTGGATTTTTGCCATAACAGCACTTGCAATGGTTCTGATTATTTTGCTTTTTAAGTTTCCAAAATTTGAATTAGAAGAAACCGAAAAAGCCGGAACATGGAGCGTTTACAAAGATTTACTTCGAAACAAAACCGTGCTTTTATTCTTCTTCGGAACTTTTGCATATGTAGGCACAGAACAAGGAATTGCCAATTGGATGTCAAAATTTCTAAGTGATTATCATGGTTATTCGCCCCAAACAGTTGGTGCCGAAGCTGTCGCTTATTTCTGGGGACTTTTGACTGCTGGATGTCTTCTGGGTTTGGTTTTGTTGAAATTTCTGGACAGCCGTAAAGTGCTTATTTTATTTGCAGCCGGAGCAATTATATGTCTTACGCTTGCATTATTTGGCTCAGCCAAAATTTCACTTTATGCATTTCCACTTTCCGGTTTTGCACTTTCGGTAATGTGGTCCGTCGTTTTTTCATTGGCTTTAAATTCTCTTAAAAACAATCATGGCGCTTTCTCAGGGATTTTATGTACTGGCATTGTTGGCGGAGCAGTTATGTCATTAATCATTGGAAAACTGGGAGATATAATTGGACTGAAATACGCAATGACGACTTTGTATGTCACACTTGGATACATCTTAAGCATTGGTTTTTGGGCTAAACCATTAGTAAATAATGCCACAATAAATTTAAAGAAAACAAAAGAAAATCAATAATTATATAAAGTAGTAAAGATGTCGGAAAGAAAGATTATAGGCGTTGACATGGGAGGGACAAAAATCCACTCTAGCCTAATTTTAGGAAAAGAAATAATTTCCGAATGCATATTAGATACACCCGCCAAAGAATCTGAAAAAGTAGTTTTGGACAGATTAATAAAAGCCATAGAACAAGTTTATCAACCCGGTTGCGAAGGTATTGGTATTGGAGTGCCAAGCGTTGTAGACTGGAAAGAAGGAATTGTATATGATGTTGTTGCAATACCGTCGTGGAAAGAAGTTCATGTAAAAAAAATACTCGAGGATCATTTTAAAATTCCTGTATATGTCAATAATGATTCGAATTGTTTTGCGCTTGGCGAAAATTTCTTCGGAAAAGGAATTGACTCTGCAAATTTTGTTGGAGTAACTATAGGAACCGGTCTTGGCAGCGGAATCATTATCGAAAATAAATTATATCAAGGCGTAAATACAGGTGCCGGAGAAATAGGAAGCATCTCGTATAAAGATGGAATTATAGAACAATATTGTGCGAGTGAATTTTTTATTTCCCGCGGATTAGATGGAGAAGAACTGTATTTGAAAGCCAAAAAAGGAGATCCCGAAGCTTTAGAAATTTTTAAAGATTATGGAAAAAATCTCTCTGAGGTTGTAAAAATAGTTTTATACGCTTACGATCCTGAAACCATAATTCTGGGAGGATCTATTAGTAACGCTTATGAGTTTTTTATAGATGCCGTTTGGCAGGGACTTCAGGATTTTATGTTTCCTGTTGAACTCAAAAAACTTAAAATCGAAAAATCAGAACTTAAAAATAGTGCTGTATTAGGTGCCGCAGCATTAGTTTACAATTTTAACCTCGAAACAGCTTAGTGCCTGCCAAAAACTATTTAATGCGAATCAAGAGTTGTGATGTGCCTTTAGGCACTAAATATTGGTAGAAAACAGGGACAGGAATAAATTTAGCGTGCCGTAGGTACGCAATAGTTATCGTTTTGTTGCGTACCTACGGCACGCCAACACATTACGAACTTAATTGCTACCAATATTTAGTGCCTAACAGCACAAATTGCAGGCTCTCAACTCTTGATTAGCATATTTAATAAACATTTTAAAAATTAAATCTATTAAAAAAATAACTAAACAAAAACCAAAATTATTAACCAAAAAGATATTACGATGAAAAATAGTCTACAAAAAGGCTTAATGGTTATCATAACCATGCTATGTACCAGTTTGATGTATTCGCAAGATGTGTCAGGGCTGGTTTCAGATTCTAACGGCCCGCTTCCCGGCGTTTCGATTATAGTAAAAGGAAGTAAAAATGAGGCTCAAACTGATTTTGACGGAAGATTTACGATTAAAAATGTTGGCAAAGGAGCCGTTTTAGTTTTTAGCTATATAGGTCTTAAAAATCAAGAAGTAAACGTTGACGGTAAAACCAAGCTAAATGTAACAATGGCTGAAGACCGAAGCGAACTAAACGAAGTTGTAGTCGTGGGTTACGGAACCTCAAAAAAGAAAGATTTAACGGGAGCCGTAGATGTAATTTCTTCCAAAGATTTTGACGGAGTTTCTAATACTTCGCCAGCTTTATTGTTAAGAGGAAAAGTAGCCGGAGTTCAAATTACACAAAGCAGCGGAGAACCAGGTTCGGCAGTTACAATTCGTGTTCGTGGATCTTCTTCCGTTCGTTCTGGAAACGGACCTTTGATTGTGGTAGATGGCGTTCCGTTAAGCGGAGGCGATGTTTCTGCAGAAGGAGCTGATTTATTGGGAACGTCTTCGGCAAAAAATCCTTTGAATTTTATAAACGAAGCCGATATCGAATCTATTTCTGTTCTTAAAGATGCTTCGTCAACAGCAATTTATGGTGCGCGTGGAGCAAATGGTGTAATCGTTATTACGACTAAAAAAGGAAAATCAAATGTTCCGGAATTCAACTTTAGCACCTCAACACAATTTAGCAGAAAAGCAGGAAATTTTAATGTAATGAATGCGGATCAGTTTGTTGCGGCAAGCAAAGCTGCTGGCGTACCTTCTATACCTGCAGATCCTGTTGCAGGAACTCCGGCAATTAATAATCAGGATTATGGAGGAAGAAATTACAATTGGGAAGATGCCGTTTTACAAAATGGATTAGCAGTAAACAATAGTTTGTCTTTTAATTCGTCAAGCGAAAATTCGAGCACCAGAGTTTCTTTTTCTACCAGTAATAACAAAGGAATTGTAAAAAATACAGGATTAGACAAATACACAATTTCGTTTTTTAACTCCAATAATTTCTTTGATAAAGTATTAAAAGTAGATACAAAATTGCTTTACGCAGGTATAAATGATGAAACTACTTTGATAACAAATAATGCCAGTTATATTGGAAACGTTATTGGATCTGCATTATACTGGAATCCAACACGACCAATTTACAACGCTGACGGACATTATAATGTAGTAAGCGAAACGTATTTAAATCCGGTACAATTGCTGAATTCTTATAAAGATTATACGAATACAAGTAAATTATTAGGAAGCATAAATGCTGTTCTTAATTTAGGAAGTCATTTTAAATATAATTTCTTATTTGGAATAGAAACTTCGGCATCTACGAGAAAAAGCCAGATTTTGCCAACAATGCAAATACAGGGCGAGGCATTTTTTGGAACAGTTCCGGGATCAGATCCTGCAGTTACAAAATACGGAACAGCATCTATTCAGGGACTTAATAACTTCAATAAAACATTCGAAAATAATATAAACTATACCAATAAATTCAGCGATAATTTTAACCTGAATGCCTTAGTTGGATATTCTTATTACTATTATCTGGCAAGTGGTTTTGTAACTTCGGGGAAAGGATATGATTTAGCACAAACTAATTTAATTGATAATATCGAAGGCGGACTTCAAAATGAATTTAGAAGCAGTTCTTTTAAAAATGCTTCAGAATTGCAATCTTTTTATGCCAGAGCCGATGCTACTTTTTTCAAACAATATGTAATTACTGCAACAGTTCGTACAGACGGATCTACAAAATTAGGTGCGAATAACAAATACGGAACATTTCCGTCTATAGGTTTTGCTGATAACTTGTTTCAGGATAAAGACGGATTACTTAATAATTTAAAAATCAGAGCAAACTGGGGAATTACAGGAAATCAGGAATTTGCTCCAAACTCAGCCATAGGAAGAGCGAGCTACGGTAATAACGGAAACTTAAATATTGATACTAATGCCAATGATAATCTAAAATGGGAAACGACAGAATCATGGGGAATTGGAACTGATTTTACTTTGCTTAAATACAGATTAACAGGAACAGTAGATTATTTCTACAGAGATACAAAAGATTTAATTTTTCCGGTTCCACAAGCTTCAACGCAACCGGGACCAAATACGCCACGTAACAAAAACTTACCAGGAAACTTAATCAATCAGGGACTTGAAGTTAGTTTGGATTATAAAATAATTGAAACCGAAAATATCTCTTGGGAAATTGGCGCAAATGCTTCATTCCTTAAAAACGAAATGAAAAACTTTAGCGGAACTGTTGGAACCGGAGGTTTAAACGGACAAGGATTAGACGGTGCTTATACGCAAGTAATCACGAATAATAAACCGCTTTATTCGTATTATTTATATGATTTTAAAGGATATGACGCCAGCGGAAATTCGATTTATACCAATGCCGCAGGAGAGCCAGCAGGACTTGGAGATGCTTCTAAGCAATTATTGAACAAACAACCATTGCCAAAAATAAACTATGGTTTTTCATCAACATTTAAATACAAAGGATTTGATGCAGTAGTTTCATTCTACGGAGTTGCAGGAAATTATATTTATGATAATACTCAAAATGCATACTTCTTTAAAGGAGCCTTTTTAGGAGGTCGAAATGTTACTGAAAAAGCAGCATATTCTGAACAAGCGCAAGGAGATCCAAACTCGCCTTCGACTAAATTTTTGCAAAAAGGAGATTTCTTAAGAATGGGAGAATTAACGTTTGGATATACGTTTACAGGACCTTTAGTTGAAAGAATAAAATGCAAAAATGTACGTGTTTATGCAAACGGTTCAAACCTGTTATTGTTTACAAATTACACCGGATTTGATCCTGAAGTAGATATTAATAAACAAGTTAACGGAGTTCCTTCTGCAGGTATGGATTATCTGGCTTACCCAAGATCAAAAGGTATTGCTTTTGGACTTAACGTAACATTCTAATTTTAAAAACTATGAAAACTATCAATATTATAAAAAGTATTTTTTTCGTAAGTACACTGGTTTTAAGTGTTAGCTGTACGAATTTGAATGAAGAAATTTTAGACGGAATTCCTACCGGAGGAGAAAATGAACCTGTAAACACAGCAGCTTTATTGAGAACTGCTTATCAGGGTTTAAGAAATTTTCAGGTTCAGGAACAAATGCATACGTTAAACGAAATGTCTACAGATGCATTAGTGGGACCAACAAGAGGAGGAGACTGGGATGATAACGGTACGTGGAGACAATTTCATGCGCTAAGCTGGACGCCGGATAATGTCGAGATCAGAAATGCATGGAATAGTTTATTGGCAAGTGTGTACGATTGTAATACCATTATCGAAAATTCTAAAGATCCGTCAGAGATTGTTCAGGCACGTTTTTTAAGAGCATTCTATTATTATAATGTTTTGGATTTGTACGGACAAACACCATATAGAGAACCGCGAACTCCATTAACAAGTGATCCTAAAGTTTGGACAAGAGCTGAGGCTACAGATTTTGTACGTGCAGAATTAGAAGCTATTTTACCAAATTTACCCGCACGTGTTGCCGGAGATGCAAGTATTGTAAATGAAGATGCAGGACATTTTTTATTAGCTAAAATTTACTTGAACCTTGCTGTTTTCAAAGCTGCAAATCCTGCCGGACCATATACTTTTGAAGCCGCAAATATGAATAAAGTTATTACGCATGTTGAAGCCATAAAAAGTAGTTTAGCCGATTCGTATTGGGATAATTTTGTGCCGGAGAATAACAATTCGCCAGAGATTTTATTCTCTTCAAAAAATGTTTTGGGAGATGGTGGTGCTCTTGGAGATTACTGGAGATACGGAATGCATTATAACCAAACACCAGATGGTTACAACGGTTTTTGTACTGTAGGCGAATATTATGACCGTTTTAATGCTGCCGATGATCGTCGCCAACATTCAACTCCTGAAATTATTGCACATTTTGGAAACCCAATCGGATTTCAATACGGACAAATGTATGCACCCGAAACTACAGATGAGGTTACTGGTGAAGTTACGCCTGGAGGAACAATTCCGTTAAAAGATAGAAACGGGAATCCTTTATTCTTTACGAAAGAAGTAACGCTGATTCTTTCAGGACCAACGATTGAAACGGCCGGAATTAGAACTCAAAAATACCAACCGGATATTAATAATTTAGACAATCCTGAAAATGACTTTATTTTAATGCGTTATGCAGATGCATTATTGATGGAAGCCGAAGCAATTCTTAGAGGTGGCGCAGCGTCAGGAAACGGTTCAGCTCAGGATATTATGGACAAAATTGCGGTTAGAACAGGAGTTCCTGCGCCAACTGCAACATTAGAAAACTTGTTAGCTGAAAGGGGCAGAGAATTATGGTGGGAAGGCTGGAGACGAAACGATTTGATTCGTTTTGGAAAATTTCTTGGACCAAGAGAATTGAAAAAGAATACTTCTCAGGAGAAATATTTATTGTATTGTCTTCCTTCAGATGCTTTGTTTAATTTGAATTTAAAACAGAATCCGGGATATTAAACGGATTTTAATACAAGCTATCATGTGAACACGAACTTCACGAATTTGCACAAATTTTAATTGGATAACATAGGTTTGTGAAATTAATTTCACAAACCTAATTCGTGGCAATTCGTGAAATTCGTGTTGTACCTGAAAAGTACCATAATAAGAGTAGAGTAATTTGTTAGTTAGTAGTTCTCAGTATCAGTCGCAGTTTTATACTGCGACTGAAAACTGTGACTGAAAACGCTATACTTTATTTTTCATCAGTTTTCAATTTCTTAAATTCTTCATTTTTGGTATACAAAAAATCCATTGTAGCCAAAACATTCGGATGCTCTAAAAGGGTTTTCGATTTTGGATCTGCATCGCAAAACTCAAGGAAAAGTTCTTTTTGATCAGCACTAATGTTTAAATTTTTAGTGAAGAAATCTGGAGGACAATATGCAGTGGCATGTTTTTTAAAACGATCGTCTACTTCATGTTTTTCTTTTGAATATGAGCCTCTTAAAGGTATATTCATTTTTGCTGCATATCTTATTCTGCCATCATTTACGCCAGTGTAACGACTAAGATCGTTTGCCGTTTTGCGATTGTTTATATCATTTACTTTTTCAGCATCGAACTCTACTTTTTGGAATTTTATTGCTGTAACTACAACTTCATTTAGCTCTTCGGCTTTAATAATCATATTAACCACAAGATTATTATTCTTTAAATTTTCAGATGTAAGTTTCAACCGTGTAAAGAAATAATCTTTAGAGAAAAAAAGTAAACTGTCTTGTTCTTTTGCCAGAATAGAGAATTCTCCCAGCTCATTTGTTCGTGTACTGGTTTTAGCTGTTTTATTTATAACTTCAACTTTATTAAGAGGAGTTTTATTAGCGAGAACTTTTCCGTGAAGTAATTTTTCTGTTTGAGAAATAGAGAGCTGGTAAGTGAAAAAAGAAATCGTGGTAAGTAATTTTACTTTCATCTAATGGTATTTAGTTGAAAGTAAAATTATTAGAATTGTCTTAATGAAAACTTGTGAAATCTGTAAATTCTTGTTAATAAACAGAATTCATTTCTTATAATATTTCAATTAATTCTGAAGCATTGTTGATAACCAATTTTGCGCCACTTGTTTTCAATTCTTCTTCAGTTCTGTAGCCCCAAGAAACACCAACCGGAAACATATTAGCGTTTACTGCCGTCTGCATATCGATATCAGAATCGCCTACAAAAAGAATTTCTTCTGGTTTCAAATTCCAGCTTTTGCTTATTTCAACAGCTTCAAACGGATTTGGTTTTTTCAATGCTTCGGTGCTTAAACCAACAGCAGTATCAAAATAATCAGGAAATATTTCTGATGCTATTTTTTTAGTCAGCTCATCGGCTTTGTTCGAGAAAACAGCCAGTTTGATATTTTGTGAAGTCAAATTATCTAATAATTCTAAAATCCCCTCATACGGTTTTGTTTTTAACGTGCAGATTTTTCGGTATTCATTTACCATACAATCAAAACAAATTTCAATTTGATCGTCTGAATTATTAGCTGCAGGAAGTGCTTTACTAACTAAATTTCGCAAACCGCTCCCGATAAAATATTGATAGGTATCGTAAGTATGAGTTGGATAATTTAGACCTTTAAGAACGATATTCATCGCATCTGAAATATCGTGCAATGAATCAACTAACGTTCCGTCTAAATCAAAAATAATTCCTTTAAATTTCATTCTATTTATATATTATTGGCTAAAATAAACCCGCTTGTCCAGGCATTCTGAAAATTAAAACCTCCGGTTATAGCATCGATATTGACAATTTCGCCAGCAAAATAAAGGTTTTGATGAATTTTACTTTCCATTGTTTTGAAGTTAATTTCTTTTAAATCGATTCCGCCTGCGGTTACAAATTCTTCTTTGAAAGTACTTTTCCCGTTGACTTTAAATTCTGCTTTTGTTAATTGAGAGACTAAATTCTGTAATTGAATTTTCGATAAATCGGCCCATTTGGTTTCAACTTCAATTCCCGAAGCCAAAACTAAACTTTCCCATAAACGATTCGGAAAGTCAAAAGGAGATTTTTTAGAAACGGCTTTTTTGGCGTGTTCTTGTTTTAAGTCTTTTAGAATTTTTTCGGCGTCTTCAGTATCAACATCATTTAACCAATTAACAAAAATGGTAAACTGATAATTTTTATCGAATAAAATTCGCGCTCCCCAAGCCGAAAGTTTTAAAATCGCCGGACCGCTCATTCCCCAATGTGTGATTAACAAAGGCCCTGTCGATTCTAGTTTAGTATCTTTTACGTTTACGGTAACTTGTGCCGCAACGCCGGGTAATTCTTTAATTCGAGAATCTTTGATGTTGAAAGTAAATAGGGAAGGAACGGGGCTCACAACAGCGTGTCCGTGTTCTTGAAGCATTTCCCAGATTTTAGGATTGCTTCCCGTTGCCATAACTAATTTTTCGGTAGTATAATTATCGCTTTGTGTATCAATTTTCCAATGATTTTCTTTTTTGAAAATAGATTGTACACTTTGTCCCGTCAGTACTTTTATACCTAATTTTTCAGTTGCTTTTAGGAAACAATCTATAATAGTTTGAGAAGAATTAGAAACCGGAAACATTCTGCCGTCTTCTTCAATTTTTAATTCTACGCCGTGTTTTTCGAACCATTCAATTGTGTCTCCCGAACAAAATTGATGAAACGGACCACGAAGTTCTTTTTCGCCTCGCGGATAAAATTTTACCAATTCATTGGGTTCAAAACAAGCGTGCGTAACATTGCAGCGTCCGCCGCCAGAAATGCGGACTTTAGAAAGTACTTCTTTTCCTCTTTCTAAAATAGCGATTTTTAGTTTCGGATTTTTCTCTGCAATATTAATCGCTGTAAAAAAACCTGCAGCGCCTCCGCCAACGATGATTATGTCGAAATTTTTGATCATATTTTTTTGAGTTGCCACGAATTTCACGAATTGGCACTAATTTTTTTGCCACAGATTATACAGATTAAAAGGATTTTTAAATCTATAGATTCGCTAAATTAACTTTGTCAAAGTTTTAAACTTTGACAAAGTTTCTCGTGATGCATTTTTATATTTTGTCTGGATTATCAGAGATAATTCCGTCTACATTATAACTTTTTACTTTTTGGATGTCTTTTTCGGAGTTCACTGTCCAAGGCAAAACTAAGAATCCTTTTCCCTGTATTTCTTTTACATTTTCTGCATTTAGTAATTGAAAATCAGGATTAATGGCTTTTGCTTTTATTTTTTCGGCGAAAGCCAGAGCGGTGTCAAGATTTTCTTCTGTTAAAACACCAATTGCAATTTTTGGATTTAAATTGGATGTTTCTTGGAGCATATTCCAATCGAAACTTGAAACGATAAAATGATCGTAATTCCAGTTTTTCTCCAAAATATATTTTTCTATCAGCGATACAATTTTACTGGGAGTTCCTAAACCTTTTAATTCAATATTGATCAGGCATTTTTTGTCGACCAAATCAAAAACTTCATTTAGAGTTGGGATTTGGTCTTTCCCATCAATCAGAAACGATTTTAATTCAGCTAAAGTAAAATCATTTACAAAACCTTTTCCATTAGTGGTTCTGTCTATAGTTTCGTCGTGAATTACGATAATATGTTCGTCAGCGCTAAGGTGAACGTCAAGTTCAATTCCGTCTGAATTTAGGTCTAAGGCTTTTTGAAAAGCTTGAAGTGTATTTTCAGGTTCGTAGGCTTTGGCGCCTCGATGTGCAATTTTGAGCATTTTGCAGTGTTTTTTTCTAACCGCAAAGGTCGCAAAGTTTTACGCAAGGTTCGCAAGGAATTATTAAAAATTAAATAGCCACGAATTCACGAATTTTATTTTCAAAGATTATCAAAAATAATTCGTGAATTCGTGGCTAAAAAATCTTAGCGCTCTTTGCGGTTAGATGAGTTCCAGTAAAACAATATCAAATTCACTGTCGATTATTACTTTTCCATCAATAACTTCTACTTTTTGATCGGAGTATGTTTCTTTTAATTTAGTTCCGTTTGGGAAAACGTCGCCAACAGGAAGTTCTTTTCTACCTTTTGGTAAATCTACTCCCATAACTACCTTGTCTGTATAAACACCTTTTGTGTAGATTCTAGAAAATGTATAAGGCCATGGATTAATCAGTTTGTGAACACCCGCTCCAACTGCAGGATGATTTCTTCTAAATTGCCCTAATTTCTGCCAATGTAAAAGTGTTTTCTGCGTTTCAGGATTGTTCTGAATATCGTCCCAATTCATGTTTGAACGTAAAGTGGCATCGCCATTTGTACCTTCAATTACTAAAGAACGATTTGATTCATCGCCATAATAAACCTGAGACATTCCCGGGGAAAGCAAAAGTTTTGTTCCAGTTTCGATGCCTTTTACTCGGTTGGCATCAAAAGGCTGTCCGTCGTCATGTGAAGACATATAATTTAAAACCGAATATCCCTTTAAATCATTGTTCAAAGCATTCGAATATTTCGAAAATAAACCTTCATAATCGTTTTGAGCAGCATTCCATTTAAACTCAAAATTGATCATGCTGTTAAAACCATTTTGGAAATAATTTACTTTTCGATCTCCAAAATCATAATCCTGTCCGCCGCTCATTCCGTAACCATAAACCTCAGCAATTGTATAAAACGGATTCTGATCTAAAACTTCAAGCGGATGATGTTTTTTCCAGGTTTCAAATGCGTAATCACATTGTGTTTTAAAATCAGCCCAAACGCCTTCTTCGGTATGTTTTACGGTATCGGCGCGATAACCATCAATTCCGAATTCTGTGATATAATCGGTAAGCCATTTTATGATGTAATATTTTGGACTTCTTGGATATCCAGTTCTTTTGAAAAATTCATCAAGAGAAGCAATTTCTTTTTCATAACGACCTTCTTTTTTCCATTTTTCGATTAAAAAAGGAGGTAATTCCACATTTTGAGTACTTTCGGTTTTTACGTCTGGAAGATTTTCTACCAAAGTACACATAGTCGTATTTTCAAATGATTTGTAATCGCAGACAACGCCTGTTCTTACCCAGTCAGAAGGCCAAACGGGATCTTCGGGAGTTACGGGTCCTGTATGATTAATTACGCCGTCAAGAATTATTCTGATGCCTTTTTCGTGTGCTTTTTTTACGAGTTTGGCTAAATCTTCTTTAGTTCCGAAGTTTGGATCGAGAGCCGTCCAGTCTTTCGCCCAATAACCGTGAAAGCCATAACTAAGCCCGGTTCCTTCGTCAACGCCATCGTGAATTTGTTCTACAATCGGCGTAAGCCAAATGGCATTTATTCCTAATTTTTCAAAATATCCTGATTCGATTTTTTTGATAATTCCAATGATGTCGCCACCTTCAAATCCACGTAATTTTCCGGGAGTTTTGGTTCGGTTAAAATTGATGTCGTTTGAAGTATCTCCATTGTAAAAACGATCTGTAAGTAAAAAATAAACATTTGCCCCTTCCCAAACGAAAGGTGTTTTCGAAGTATTTTCGTTATTCATTGTAACTGATTTTGAGCCAGAACAACTCATTGTTAAGTATACTAAAGATAAAAAAAGGAAAGTGTATTTTTTCATTTATTCTAAATTTAACTAAGATTTATAATAAAAGGTTCCGCCACGAATTTCACAAATTTTCACAAATCTAAATCTGATTATTAATTCGTGGAAATTTGTGAAATTCGTGGCGGAAAAACTTTGCGTAGACGCACTGCTGTGCGTCTCTACGTTATATGCTGTGTGTTTAAAATTATTCCAATTCTAAAACCAATGCTGATTTTGGTTCTAAAGTAATTTCAGAGGTTAAATCGAATGTTTTTCCTGTGATAACATCTTTTCCTGATTTAAAGTTTTTGATGCTCTCTTTAAAACGATTTGTTTTTACAACTTGCTCTTTTGCATTGTTATTGAAAACTACCATTACCGTTTTGTTGTCAGTATATCTGAAATATACATAAGTATTGTTTTCAGGAATATAGTGCGTCATTTTTCCGAAATGAACCGCTTCGTTTGTTTTTCTCCAAGTGAATAATTTTGAAGTAAAATCAAAGTAAGCCGCTTGTTCTGCCGTTCTTCCTTCTTTTGTAAAAGCATTGTTTTTGTCGTCAGCCCATCCGCCTGGGAAATCCTGACGAATATCGGCATCTCCGCCTTTTCCTTTATCACCGCCCATTCCAATTTCTGAACCGTAATACACTTGTGGGATTCCACGAACTGTAGCCAATAAAATCATTGCCAGTTTGTATTTTGGTAAATCATATTTGAATTTATCGTTTATACGATCGGTGTCATGATTTTCAGCAAAAACTAAAATGTTATTGATGTTTGGATATAAAAAATCCATTGCAAAATTGTTGTAGAATTTAATCAATCCGCTGTCCCAGTTTGGTGTATCTTCACCAAAAGCAGAAGTAATCTGACTTTGAAGCGTAAAATCCATTACACTTGGAAGGTTTGAATTGTAATTTTCAATCGCACCAATTTTACTGTCTTTTTGCCAATAAGCTAAATTCGCCTGATTGTGCATCCAGATTTCACCCACAATATTAAAATTAGGATATTCATTTGTAATTGATTTTGCCCAATTTGCCATTGCAGTTTGGTCAGAATAATTATAAGTATCAACTCTAAATCCGTCAAGATTAGCAAATTCAATCCACCAAATGGCATTTTGAGTTAAGTATTTTGCTACTAGAGGATTTCTTAGATTTAAGTCCGGCATTGAAGGTACAAACCAACCGTCAACACAAACTTCCTGATCTATTTTTGAAGCGTGAATATCTGTAATTACTTCACGACGGTGGTGTGTTTGTGTGAAAGTTTCAAATTGATTGAACCAAGTTTTGGTTGGAATATCTTTCATCATCCAGTGCGTAATTCCCCAGTGATTCGTAACATAATCCATAACCAGTTTTAGGTTCTTTTTGTGCATTTCTGCCGATAAACGAGCATAATCATCATTTGTTCCGTAACGTGGATCAATTTTATAAACATCAGATTGTCCGTAAGTATGATACGAATGCTGTTTGTCGTTGTCTTCGCATAAAGGCGTACTCCAGATTGTCGTTGCACCAAGAGACGAAATATAATCTAAGTTTTTGATGATTCCTTCGATATCGCCGCCGTGACGTCCGCTTGGATCTTGACGATTTCCTTTTTCAGTTAAAGAAGCATTACTATCGTTTTTCGGATTTCCATTTGCAAAACGATCTGGCATGATTAAATAAATCAAATCCGATGCATCGTAACTTTTTCTGTCGGCAGAATTGGCTCTTCTTTCTTTAAGAGAATATTTCTGCGTAAAAGCAACTTTATTTTTGGTTTTGAAAGAAAAAACTAATTCTGAAGCTTTTAGGTTCTGCGTATCAATGGTAACGAAAAGGTAGTTTGGGTTTTCTGTTTTTTCTACATTTTTAATCACCACATTGTTTGAAACAGAAGCTTCATATTGTGCAATGTTTTTTCCGTAGAACATAATCTGGAGTTCCGGATTTTTCATTCCTGCGTACCAAAATGGCGGTTCTACTTTTTGGATTTGCGCTTTCGCGGAAGCGGAAAATAGTAGAACAAACAGAATTATTTTATAAATCGAATGGTTGTTTTTTAGGTTATTCATAGTTTTTCTTTTTAGTTCGATTTCCTGCAACGTTTTGAAAACCTTGTAGGTATGAATGGAGTAAAGTAAAGTTTTTAGAAGACCTACAAGGTTTTCAAAACCTTGCAGGACAACTATAAGAGATTAAAAAAAAGACAAGCAATTTTGGGGAGAATTACCTGTCTTTTTAGGGTGTTATTTGGTTTCAATAACGCTTATTGCATATCCTCCGCCTGGAGCAGATAACTGCGATAATTTTGATTTGCTTGTTACAGCAATTTTCTTAATTGTGTAAGCCTGCGGATTAGTTTTGTAATGCGCATCTTTTGCATCAGCATAAATTGTTGCTGTGTATTTTTTTCCTTTTTCAAGGAAACTGAAATCGATGTTTGATGTACGCGGAGTTTCTCCGTTTACGTTTCCAATGAACCAGTTGTTTGTTCCTTTTGCTTTACGGGCAACTGTAATGAAATCTCCCGGCTCAGCCTCAATATATTTGCTTTCAGACCAATCTACAGCCACATCTTTAATAAATTGGAATGCATCTGGAAAACGGTTGTAGTTATCCGGAGTATCAGCCGCCATCTGTAATGGGCTGTACATGGTAACGTATAAAGCCAATTGATTTGCCAATGTGCTATTTACATGCGATTTGTTATCAGGATTCATTTTGCTGATATCCATTTCGAAGATTCCCGGAGTGTAATCCATTGGTCCACCAATTAAACGTGTAAATGGTAAAACCGTAACGTGATTTGGTTTAGAACCACCAAAAGCTTGATATTCTGTTCCTCTTGCTGCTTCGTTTCCAATTAAGTTAGGATATGTTCTACAGATTCCTGTTGGACGAACTGCTTCGTGAGCGTTCACCATAATTTTATAATCTGCCGCTTTTTCAATTGCGTATTGATAATGGTTTACAATCCATTGATCGTAATGATTTTCACCGCGAGGTAAAATATCTCCAACGTAACCGCTTTTTACAGCATCGTATCCGTTGTCTTTCATGAATTGGTATGCTTTGTCCATGTGACGCTCGTAGTTACGAACTGAACCTGACGTTTCATGGTGCATGATAATTTTGATTCCTTTTGATTTTGCGTATTCGTGCAAACCTTTTACATCAAAATCAGGATAAGGTGTTACGAAATCAAAAACATAATCTTTTGAATGTCCAAACCAGTCTTCCCAACCTTCGTTCCATCCTTCAACTAAAACAGCGTCGAAACCATTTGCAGCAGCAAAATCAATGTATTTTTTTACGTTAGCATTGTTTGCACCGTGCGTTCCGCTTGGTTTTGCTTTTGAGAAATCAGAAACTCCCAATTGTACTGTTGGGAAATCGTTTGTGTATGACCAAGAGCTTTTTCCTGTAATCATTTCCCACCAAACACCAACGTATTTTACTGGTTTAATCCAAGAAGTATCATCAATTTTTGATGGATCGTTTAAGTTTAAAGTCATTTTTGAAGACAAGATTTCTGTCGCATTATCGCTTACCATAATTGTTCTCCAAGGAGAATGACTTGGTGCCTGCATATAACCTTTATCTCCTTTTGCATCTGGCGTTAACCAAGATTCGAAAATCATGTTTTTATCATCTAAATTCAAGTGCATACAAGAATAGTTGATCAAAGCCGCTTCGTGTAAGTTGATGTAGATTCCGTCATTCGTTTTTAACATCAAAGAAGTTTGAACTCCTGTTGGTGAAAAAGATTTTTGAGAAACGTTTGCTGTATATGCTTTTTGTGATAAACCTCTAATTTCAGATAATTTCGATTTTGTATAATCGTATTCCTGTGTATCATAATCTCCCGGAATCCAGAAAGCAGTGTGGTCTCCAGTCATAGCAAATTGAGATCTTTCTTCTTTAATTACAAAATAAGTAAGATTCTTTTGTGCCGGGAATTCATATCTAAATCCTAAACCGTCATCAAATAAACGGAAACGAATTACGATTTGTCTGTCTGTTCCTTTTTGATTTAAAGTTACAGCCAATTCATTATAATGATTTCTAATGTTGTCTACTTCTCCCCAAACTGGTTTCCAGGTCTCATCAAAAGTTGAAGTTTTACTGTCAACAACCGTAAAGTCATTCAGTAAAGATTTTTTGTCATCTTTAAGTTCAAGACCTAATTTACTGGTTTTTACAACTTCTTTGTTTTTGTATTTTAAATTGTAAGTTGGAGTTCCGTCGTTTTGAAGAGAAAATTCCATTACGAACTTGCCTTCGGGTGATTTTAATTGCTGCGCTTTTGCAACGGTGCTAAACGCAAACAAAATTAAACTTGCGAAAAATAAGTTTTTCATGTTTTTTAGTTTTTAAGTGTATTGTAATTTAATTTATTTGTACAAATTTACTTGCAATTACAGGATTTCCGTTAACCACAATTGTTAAATCTTGATCGCCGTCTACAGTAAATGTTGTTTCGTTATGATTTACAGCTACTTTTAAAATTTGGTTTCTGAAATTAATTTTAAAAGAATAACCTTTCCATTCTTTTGGAATTTTTGGAGAGAAATGCAATTGATTATTTTTTACTCGCATTCCACCAAAACCCTCTACAATACTCATCCAGGTTCCAGCCATTGACGTGATGTGACAGCCTTCTTCAACTTCTTTATTATAATCGTCCAAATCCAGACGAGAAGTTCTTAAATAGAAAGTATAAGCCATATCCATTTTGTCTAAAACAGCAGCCTGGATAGAGTGTACGCAAGGCGAAAGCGAACTTTCATGAACAGTAAATGATTCATAAAATTCGAAATTACGCTGTAATTCTTCTCTTGAAAAATGATCTTCGAAGAAATAGAAACATTGTAAAACGTCGGCTTGCTTAATATAAGGAGAACGTAAAACACGATCCCAAGACCATTTTTGGTTTATTGGACGCTGCGAACGATCTAAATCTTTTACGGGAACTAAATCTTTATCTAAGAAACCGTCTTGTTGCAAATATATTCCTAACTCTTGCGAAGTTGGGAAATACATATCATTGGCCACTTTTTTCCATTCGTGAATTTCATTTGAAGAAAGATTTACTTTTTCTAAAACACGTTTGTGATCTGCAGGATATTCTAACGCAACTTTATTGATTTGATCTGCCGCAAAATCAATACACCATTTTGCAATATAATTGGTGTAGAAATTATTGTTGATGTTGTTTTCGTATTCGTTTGGCCCTGTAACTCCAAGAATTACATATTGGTTTTTCTCTTTTGAAAAAGAAGCTCTTTGGTGCCAGAAACGTGCAATACCAATTAAAACTTCTAAACCTTTTTCTGGAATATAAGAGTAATCGCCGGTGTAACGGTAATAGTTGTAAATCGCAAAAGCAATCGCACCATTTCTGTGGATTTCTTCGTGCGTGATTTCCCATTCGTTGTGGCATTCTTCACCGTTCATAGTAACCATTGGATATAATGCAGCGCCGTTTTTGAAACCTAAATTATCTTTGGCATTTTCAATCGCTTTATCCAATTGATTGAAACGGTAAGTCAATAAATTTCTTGCAACCTGCTGATCTTTTGTTGCCATGTAAAACGGAATACAATAAGCCTCAGTATCCCAATAAGTTGATCCGCCGTATTTTTCTCCGGTAAAACCTTTTGGACCAATGTTTAATCGGCTGTCTTTTCCTGAATACGTTTGATTTAATTGGAAGATGTTGAAACGAATTCCTTGCTGTGCTTTTACATCGCCTTCAATTGTAATATCTGACATTTCCCAGATTTTTTCCCAAGCTTCAACTTGATTTTGAAGTAAAGCATCGTATCCTGAATTTACTGCCGATTTTATTACTTTTTCGGCTGCAGCCAAAGTGTTTTCGTGATTTAAAGAAACAGTATATCCACCAATTTTTTGAATGGATGAGGTTTGTCCTTTTGCAATAATAGTTCCGTAAGTGTACTGAACTTTATCTGTTGTTGAATCGATTGTTGATGGTGAAACATGAATATCTTCACCGTTTGCCAAAATCGTATTGTGCATAAAAGTCGTAACTTTAAAATGCGTTTTAAACGTTTGAGCGGTTACAAAAGCTTCGTTTGTTCCTTTTTTTACTTCAAGCGGTTCCCAGAATTTTTCTTCCCAGTTGGCATCTTCATTGGTTACACCTGCGTCAACATAAGGTTTGTAAACGATTTTTGCATCTTTATTTAAAGGTGTAATATCGTATTTAATGATTCCCGCTTCGTCTAAATCTAAAGAAAGAAAACGACGAACATTTACAGCGATTTCAGTTCCGTTTTTTAGAATTGCTTCAAAAGAACGATTGTACCATCCTTCTTTCATATTCAATTCTCTGCGAAAGTTTCTAACTTCGGTACAAGTGTTTAAATCAAGATTTTCTTCGTTGATTTCAATGTCAATTCCTATCCAGTTTGGAGCGTTAAGTACTTTGGCAAAATATTTTGGATAACCGTTTTTCCACCATCCCACTTTTGTTTTGTCCGGATAATAAATTCCAGCGATATAACTTCCCTGAAAAGTTTCTGCTGAATATGTTTCTTCAAAATTGGCGCGTTGTCCCATAGCACCGTTCCCGATACTAAAAAGACTTTCAGACGATTTTACTCTCTCGGCATCAAATCCTTCTTCTATAATTGACCAATTGTCTGGTTTTATATAATCTTGGTTCATTTGTTTTTAAAGTGTTTTTCGTGATTGATTGATTTATGATTGATTTTACTTTGTGATTAATGATTCGATAAAGTTTTCATCCATTACAGTGAAATCTTTAAAAATGAAATCAGCCTCATGCAAAATTGTTTCCTCACCAATTCCCACACTTACCATTTCTGCAATATTTGCTGCCTGAATTCCGGCAACAGAATCTTCAAATACAATTGAATTTTTTGGATCAATGTTTAATAATTGAGCCGCTTTTAAGAAAACTTCAGGATCTGGTTTTGCATTGGTAACGTCATTTCCGTCCACAATAACATCGAAGTAAGAGATGATCCCTGTTTTTTCTAAAATTGGTCTTGCATTTTTACTGGCAGAGCCTAATGCAATTCCTTGGTTTTTATCTTTTAATAGTTTTAGAATTTTAAAAACTCCAGGAAGAATCTCGTTTTCGTCCATGTCAACTAAATAAGATAAGTAATCTTCGTTTTTTTGAATTAACCATTTGTCTTTGTCTCCCTGAGAAGCTTCAACATTTCCTAATCCAAGTATAATATCCAACGAACGAACCCGGCTCACGCCTTTTAAAAGTTCGTTGTCTTCATGCGTAAAATTTATGTTTAGAGATTGCGCAATTTTTTGCCAGGCTAAAAAGTGGTATTTAGCGGTATCAACGATCACTCCATCAAGATCGAATATGAATGCTTTTTTATTATTCATGAATTTCAATTTTAGTTCTGCTATTTACTCTAAGTGTAAGTAATCCGGCAAATATCATTGATACACCTCCAATTATTAAGGCGTAAATAGGTTCATTATGAAAGAATTGTTTAATTACAAATCCTAAGATTGTAGCGGCTACAATTTGTGGTATTACGACAAAAAAGTTAAAAACTCCCATGTAATAACCCATTTTTGCAGCAGGTAAAGCTCCGGAAAGCATTGCATAAGGCATTGATAAAATACTCGCCCATGCAATACCAACTCCTAACATTGGCAGGATCAGCATTTGTTTATCACCAATAAAATAAATCGAAATTAAACCAATACCTCCAGCACATAAGGCTAATAAATGTGTTGCTCTAATGCCTACTTTTTTTGCAATAACTGGTAATAAGAAAGCTACGGCTGCAGCTACTCCGTTATAAACTGTAAATAAAACAGAAACCCAGTCGGCAGCATCATTGTATACTTTTGAAGTTGTATCGGTTGTATGAAAAAGATGTGTTGTAACAGCTTGAGTTGTATAAATCCACATGGAGAAAAGCGCAAACCAAGAGAAAAACTGAACCCATGCTAATTTTTGCATTGTTTTCGGCATATTCAATAAATCGGTCATGATTATAGTAAAACCATTCTGAACTTTTTTAGTTCGTAATTGAGATGCAATTACAAATAAAATACCCATGAAAATCAATCCGATAAATAAAATATATAACTCTTTTGCAAGGCTGTTTTCGAAAATTAAAAATGAAATTAATCCTCCGATAGCAGCAAATATTAATCCTAAAAACAATTGTTTTTTAATCGTAACACCTGATTCAATTTCAGAATTAGATATATCTTCTGTGTTTTTTTTGCTGTTAGCTTCAAATGCTAAAAGTTCTTCAGGAGTATATTCGGTTGTTTTAAAAACAGTCCATAAAACAGAAAGAAGAAAAATAATTCCACCAATATAGAACGACCATTTTACTGTGTCCGGAATAATTCCTTTAGGAGCAACATTGTTTAAATCAGATAAATTTGCGAAAAGATAAGGTAAAATAGAACCTACAACAGCTCCGGTGCCAATAAAGAAACTCTGCATAACAAAACCCAAAGCTCGTTGCTCGTCCGGTAAATTATCGCCAACAAAAGCACGAAAAGGTTCCATTGAAACATTTATCGAAGCATCCATTATCCATAAAGTTCCTGCCGCAATCCACAAAGTAGGAGAGTTTGGCATAACGAATAATGCGATCGAAGACAAAATAGCTCCAATTAAAAAATAGGGGCGACGTCTGCCTAAACGAGTCCAGGTTCTATCACTGAAATAACCAATAACGGGTTGAATTATCAAGCCTGAAACAGGCGCAGCAATCCACAAAATTGGAATATCATCTATTTTAGCACCAAGGGTTTCAAAAATTCTTGAAGTATTTGCGTTTTGCAGTGCAAAACCAAACTGTATTCCTAAGAAACCGAAACTCATGTTCCAAATTTCCCAGAAACTTAATTTACGCTTTTCCATTATCGTAATTTGTGAAAAATTATACGATAAGCGCTTTGCTTATCAAAACTTACTGTTTTTTCGAAGTAAAAGTAAAAGCTTTGACGGCCGTAAAAGTATAAATTATTTTTAGATATATGCTAACAAAAAAGCCATAAATATTTTTTATGACTTTAGAATGTGTTGATTTTAAGAATTTTAGTCAGTAGATTCTCTTTTTATTAAATGTGTCTCAATGACTTCTGTTGTGTAATTTTCGTTTTCTTCTTCGTCATCATCATGTTCAGCTTCGAGTCTTTCAATAAGCATTTTAGCTGCTTTATTTCCCATTTTTTCTCCACTTTGACTTACGGTTGTGATACTTGGAGTGGAGTATTTTGAGATAATTCCGTCAGTAAAAGCAATTACAGCCAAATCTTCTGGAACTTTAAGTCCCATTTTAGATGCCGTTTTGATAATTGTCACTGCAAAAAGCTCATTTACAGCAAAAACAGCATCGAAAGCTCGATCATGCAAAAGCTGACTGATCGTGATTTCGCATGTATCTACATCTTCAATTTTTATGATTAAATCTTCGTTGAAAGGAATTCCGTTGTCTAAAAGTGCTTTTTCGTAACCGTCTGTTCTTAGTTTTCCAACACTTACATAATCAACAGTTGTTACTAAAGCGATCTTTTTTCTGCCGTTATCAATTAAACTCTGAACGGCTTCATAAGCGGCTGCTTTGTCGTCAATAATCACTTTATCACATAAAATATCGTTGGTCACGCGGTCGAACATTACAACCGGCATTCCCTGATTGATAACTTCGGTAATGTGGTGAAAATCACCTTTAAATTGGGTTTCTTTAGAAAGAGACATGATAAAACCATCGATACTTCCGTTGGCCAACATTTCCATATTCAGGACTTCTTTATCAAAAGAATCATCAGATAAACAAATCACAACGCTGTATCCATTTTCGTTCGCAACCTGCTCAATTCCGTTGATTACGGTAGAGAAAAAATAATGTACAATTTCCGGAATGATAATACCAATACTTTTGGTTTTTCGGTTTTTTAAACTAAGGGCAATATTGTTGGGCTTGTAGTTGTAAAACTTTGCAAAAGCCTGCACTTTTAAGCGCGTTTCTTCTCCAATTTCAAGGCTGTTTCTGAGTGATTTTGAGACAGTTGAAATAGAGACATCAAGTTCCTTTGCAATCTGTTTTAAGGTTATTTTGCGTTTCATGGCGTGAATTGAAAAAAATCTAATTAATAATAAAGGTATCTGAAATTTTTATAATTGACAATTTTTGACTTAAAAGATTACAAAAAATAGAAAGTTTTCAACACTACCACGTTTTCGTAAACCAATTAAAAATGCCTCTCGTCGACCGTGTTAATAAATTCCTAATTTTGAAATTCGAAGTAAAATTAAAAACTTAACTAACAATCACAAACTCAAACTAATTTAAACAAAAAGTATGAAAACAATTTACAAAAAGTTGTTATTTTTATTCCTATTGTTGCCGTTTACAGTGTTAGCTCAAAACACTCTAAATGGAACTGTTGTTGATAAAGCAACAGGTCAGCCAATACCAGGAGTAAATGTCAATGTACAAGGTGCTCCAAGCGGTGCATCAACCGGATTTGATGGTAATTACCAGCTGTCGAATGTAAAAAATGGAAGCAAAATTGTAGTTTCTTTTATCGGCTACAGAACGCAAACGATTGATTACGCCGGACAAAAAACTCTAAATGTTTCTTTAGAAGAAGATACGAACCAACTTAAAGAAGTTGTAGTACAAGTAGGTTACGGTACTGTTAAGAAAAAAGACGCAACAGGTTCTGTATCTCAAATTTCTGCTAAAGAATTTAATAAAGGTATTAACGTAACTCCAGAAAGTTTAATTAGCGGCCGTATTTCGGGTGTTAATGTAACTGGAAGTGGAGCTCCGGGAGCAAAAGCAGATATCAGAATTCGTGGAGGATCTTCTTTAAGTGCTTCAAATGACCCATTGATTATTTTAGATGGTTTGCCTTTAAGTAATGCAGTGCCAAGTGGAGCTACAAGTATTTTATCAACTATTGATCCTAATGATATTGAATCTTTTACAGTATTAAAAGATGCTTCTGCTGCTGCGATCTACGGATCTCGTGCTGCAAATGGTGTAATTGTAATTACTACTAAAAAAGGAACAAAAGGTGGAGTAAAAGTTAATTTTAGTTCACAAGTAGGTGTTAATACTGTTGCAAATAAAGTAGATGTTTTAAGTGCAGATCAATTTCGTGCTGTTGTTAATGCAAATGGGACACCACAACAAAAAGCAATATTAGGAACAGCAAATACAGATTGGCAAGATGAAATCTTTAATACAGCACTTACAACAAACAATAATATCTCTGTAAGTGGTGCTTTATTTGATAAATTACCAGTTCGTTTATCTGTTGGAAATGTTGATAATCCTGGAATCCTAAGAAACACTTCTTTTGAAAGGACTACGACATCGATATCGTTAAATCCTGTTTTGTTTGATAATCACTTAAAAATTGATATTAGTGGAAATCTAGCATTCGCTAAAAATCAATTTCAAGACGAAGGTGGTGTTATTGGAAGTGCTCTTGCTTTTGATCCTACACAATCTGTTTATCAGGCTGGTTCTCGTTATGGAGGATATTTTGAATGGTTGGAAGCAAATGGGAATGTGCCTTTATTGCCAGCCAGAAATCCTGTAGCAAGATTAAATCAAGAAGATAAAAGAGCTACTTCAACAAGAAAATGGGGAAATATTAGGTTAGACTATAAATTCCATTTCTTCGAAGATTTAAGAATCATTGCTGAAGCAGGTATTGATAAGTTTAATAGTAATGGATATAATGAGCAAAGTACACAAAGTATTTTAGGATACCAGCCAAATGCTTTCAGTAATGGAAACTGGGTGAATTTAGGAAACTACAATTCATATACAGATGACCTTCAAAATAAAAACTTAAATACTTACTTTAATTATACTAAGGATTTAGGAAAATTTAAAATTGATGCTACTGCTGGATATAACTATCAGTTATTTCAAAAAGAAAAATATGAGTCTGGAGAAGTTAGACAACCAACTCCAAAAGAAGATGTTACCACAGATGCAGATGTTAACTTACAATCGTATTTCGGACGTTTGACTTTGAATTATGACAGTCGTTATTTATTGACATTAAACTACAGAAGAGACGGAACCTCTCGTTTTTCTGAAGATAACAGATGGGGTAACTTTGGAGGAGCAGCTTTTGCATGGAATGTTGCTGAAGAAGCATTCTTAAAAGATAATTCAACTCTTTCTAGTTTAAAATTAAGAGTAGGATATGGTACTACTGGACAACAAGACATTTCATCTGCATATGACTTTTTACCAAGAGTAACTTTAGGAACTATCAATTCTCAATATATTTTCGGAAACACAGTTTATGCGACAGCAAGACCAGAAGGATATAATAAAAATATCAAATGGGAAGAGTTAGCGGAAACAAACGTAGGTATCGATTTTGGATTTTTTAATGATAGAATTACAGGTACAGTAAACTACTTTGATAAGAAATCAAGTGATTTATTAGCAGATGTTTTAGTTCCTGATGGGGCAAATTTAAGAAACCAAGGATTTAGTAATATTGGTAGTCTTGAAACGAAAGGTGTTGAATTTAGTATTGCTTCTGATATCGTTAAAAATGATAACCTGACTTGGAATGTTGCTTTTAATACAACTTACATTCACCAGGAAATATCAGATTTAGGAACTACAGTACCTGGATTTACAGGATATATTATTGGAGATAATATTGCTGGAGGTTCTGGTAATAAAATTTTGATAAACTCAGTTGGGTATGCTCCAAATTCATTTTTTGTTTACGAACAATTATACGATGCTAACAAAAAACCTATTGAAGGAGCTTATGCTGATAGAAATGGGGATGGAAAAATTGATGATGGAGATCGTTATAAATATCATAAGCCAGCACCAGATTATACTTTTGGATTGTTCTCTACTTTAAATTACAAAAAGTTTGATTTTGCAATGAACTGGAGAGCAAGTTTAGGAAACTATATCTATGATAACGTAAGTTCAGATAAAGGATATTTATTAGCTGGATTGAGAAGACAAACAGACTTAGGAAACATTAGTTCTGATTATAACAATACAGGATTTGTAACTAACAACAATTACTTATCAAACTATTTTGTAAAAGATGCTTCTTTTATAAAATTAGATAATGTTACTCTTGGATATACTTTTGATAAAACTTTATTAAAAGCTGCTTCTTTAAGATTTACTGCTGGAGTTCAGAATGTTTTTGTACTTACAAAATACGATGGTTTAGATCCAGAGAAATTTAATGGAATCGATAACAATGTTTATCCAAGAGCTCGAACTTTTATATTTGGCGTAAATGCTAATTTCTAAAAGTAACTGATAAATAAAATTTAAAAAATAAACAAAATGAAAATATCATTTAAATATATATCTTATTTCTTCCTATTTATTTTAGGATTAAATATGACGCTTATTTCGTGTACTGACGATTTAAACGTGACGCCAAAAGATGATGATGAATTTCTTTCTGAGACTTTTTACAAAGACCCAGCTTCATACAAACAGGTATTAGCAAAATTATATGCGGGATTGTATGTAGGAGGAAATGACGGAGATGGTTCACCAGATATTTCAGGTATTGGAGGAGATTTTAGCAGTTACTTACGTTTGCTTTTTGTAACGCAAGAGTTCCCTACTGATGAAGCAATTATTGCATGGGCTGATGGTAATTTACCTTCTTTAAATACACAAGGATGGTCACCGAATAATGAATTTTTGTACGGGACATTCTCAAGAGCATTTTATGAAATTAGTGTTGCAAATGAATTTTTGAGACAAACTACAGATGAGAAGTTAAGTGCAAGAGGTGTTGATGGTAATCTAAAAGCTGAAGTTGCTAAATTCAGAGCTGAGGCTCGTTTCTTGAGAGCTTTTTCATATTATAATTTAATGGATTTGTTCGGAAATGTGCCAATTACTACTGAAAATGATCCAGTTGGATTTTTCTATCCAGAACAAAGATCAAGAGCTGAAGTTTTTGCATTTATAGAATCAGAATTAAAAGATTTAGATAATAGCTTAGTTGCTTCTAAATCAAATGAATATGGAAGAGTAGATAAAACAGCAGCTAAATTTTTATTGGCGCAAATTTATTTAAATTCAAAAGTATATACGGGAACTGATAGAAATAATGAAGCAGCTACTGTATGTAAAGATATTATTGATAACTCAGGATATTCTTTTGCTAATATCCCATACAAAAATTTATTTTCTGCAGATAATAATAGAAATGGTGCTCAAAGTGAATTTATTTTTCCAGTTGTAAGTGATGGAAATGCTATTAGAGCTACAGGTGGTGGAATGAGTTTCATTCTTCATGCTTCTATCGGTGGAAGTATGGATGCAGCTGCTCAAGGAATGAATGGTGGTTGGGCAGGAATTAGAGTGCGTAAAGAGTTTGTTTCTCTTTTTCCAGATGCTACTGCAACAGGAGATAAAAGAGGTACTTTTTATACGAATGGTCAAAATTTAGACATTGCGAGAGTTGATATTTTTACAGATGGTTATGCATCTACTAAATACACTAACGTAAACTCTGATGGGACTGCAGCACAAAGAAATGATATTCCTGATACTGATTTTCCTATGTATAGATTATCTGATGTGTATTTAATGTATGCTGAAGCTACAGTTAGAGGTGCAGCAGCAGGAAACATTGCAACGTCAGTAGGATATATTAATCAAATTAGAACTAGAGCGGGTGCAGGAACAATTGCAGCTTCAGATTTGACACTTGATTTTATCTTAAATGAAAGAGCAAGAGAGTTATTTTGGGAATGTCACAGAAGAACCGATTTGATTCGTTTTGGAAAATTTACAGGAGGATCTAAAATCTGGCAATGGAAAGGTGGAACTCAAGGAGGATCAGCTACAGATTCATTTAGAGATTTGATGCCTATTCCAACAAAAACAATTCAGGCAAACCCAACTTTAAAACAAAATCCAGGATACTAACTAACCTTATAAAAAATAATAAAAATGAAAAATATATATAAAATTTTAATCGCATTCGTTGGTGTGCTAGCGGTATCATGTAATGCTGACGATGTAGAAGACAGACCAGTAATCGAGGCAGCAACTGCTCCAGTATTATTAACTCCAAAATCAGATTTTAGTATTGTTCTTCAAAATGCAAATGCTACAAATGAAGCGACAACTTTTGTTTGGGATGATGCAAAATATGAGGGAACTCAGACGATTGTGACTTATAGCTTAGAAATGGCAAAAGCAGGAACTAGTTTTGCAAGTCCTGTGGTAGTAGCAACAACAACTGATAAATTTAAAAGTTTTACAGTTGCAGATTTAAATTCAGCTTGTTTGAATGCTGGGTTTGCTCCTTTTGTAGCTTCACAAATAGATGTTCGTATTAAATCATCTGTAGGATCTGGTACTTCTTTAAGCCAAGTTTCTAATTTTTATACAATCACAGTAACACCTTATCCAGCTTGGCCAAATTGGGGTATTATTGGTTCTGCAACTCCAGGAGGTTGGGATGCTGATACTAATTTAGATTATGATTTATCTACTAAAAAATATTCTTATGTTGGACCATTAGTAGTAGGTGAAATTAAATTTAGATTAGATGACGCATGGACAACTAATTATGGAGATGATGGTAATGATTTAACTTTAGATGCTGGAGGAGCTAACATTCCTATTCCAGTAGCAGGAAATTACACTATCGTTATCGATTTTACAGCTAAAACGTATACTATCACAAAAAATTAGTATTTCGATAAACAAAAGGGCTATCTCCAGATAGCCCTTTTTTAATAATTAATTTAACCGAATTATTATGAAAAAAACTTTACTCTTATTTTTCTTTTTATTGTCTGTGTTTTCTTTTGCACAGCAACAAACGGTTACCTATTCTGTTAGCCCTGCAGCTTTTGAAGAAACTACTTCTATAACTATTACAGTTAATGGAAACAGTATTAATGAGGCTACATGGGGAGTTGCAGATCATTCTCTTTATATGTGGGCATGGGCTTTTGATACCAATGACACCACACAAAAAGGTACTCCTGATAATGGTTCTTGGGAAGCTTCTAGCGATGCCAGCAAGTTTACTTATAATGCAGGTACAGATACTTATACAAAAACAATTGTTCCAACTACATATTACAGCACTACCGGAATTGGAAAAATTGGTTTTTTAATTAAAGCTAAAAACGGAACAGGCGATAAAAAGTCTCAGGATATTTTAGTTGAGGTAGGATCTTTTCAGGTAAATCTAACTGCGCCAGTTGAAAATAGTGCAACAATTATTGCTTCTGGTTCTAACTTTACAATTACAGCGACAAATACAAACGGAAACGCAAGCTATTCTTTAAAAGCAAACGGAACTGTTATCAATACAAATACAAGTACAGCAAGTTATTCGTATTCTCACACTAATATTACAGGCAATCAAAGCTATGAATTAAGTGCAACTCAAGGAGCCGTTACGATTGTAAAAAAGTTCTCTGTTATAGTAAATCCCAGCACAGTTTCAGCAGCGATGCCGGCAGGATTGGTTGACGGGATTAATTATAATAGTGCAGATGCTACAAAAGCAACTTTGGTTTTAGATGCACCTTTAAAAGATTTTGTTTACGTAGCAGGAAGTTTCAATAACTGGCAGCCAACTTCGGCGTATGCCATGAAAAAAGATCCAACTTCTGGTAAATTTTGGCTGGAACTAACTGGCTTGGTTTCAGGGGTAAATAATACATACCAATATTGGGTTGTTGATGCTACACCGCTAGCGAATTCACCTGCAATGGTAAAAACTGCCGATCCGTATTCGACTTTGGTTTTATCTCCTTATGATGATCCGGGAATTCCTGCAGCTTCTTACCCAAATATTCCTGCGTATCCAGCAGGACAGCAATTTGAAGTTACAGTTCTTAAAACAGGGCAAACTCCTTATAACTGGCAAGTAACGAACTTTACAAAACCGGCAAAAGAAAAATTGGTTGTTTATGAAGTTTTGGTTCGTGATTTTGATGCTGCTAAAAATTATCAAAGTTTAATAGATAGGATAGATTATTTTAAAAATCTTAAAATAAATGCGATCGAATTAATGCCCGTAATGGAATTTGAAGGCAATGAAAGCTGGGGTTATAATACTTCATTTCACATGGCTTTGGATAAATTTTACGGATCATCTGATAAACTAAAAGAGTTAATCGATTTATTTCACCAAAACGGAATTGCAGTTATTCTTGACGTTGCGTTAAATCACGCTTTTGGAAGAAATCCAATGGTGAGAATGTGGATGAACGATCCTGATGGAGATGGTTTTGGATCTCCAACGGCTGAAAATCCTTATTTTAATATGGTTGCGAAGCATACGTATAGTGTTGGAGAAGATTTTAATCATCAATCACTTAAAACACAGTATTATGTTAATCGTGTTATCAAGCAATGGATTGAAGAATATAAAATTGACGGTTTCCGTTGGGATTTAACAAAAGGATTTACACAGGCTTGTACAGCTTCAGATGAATCTTGTACCAATGGTTATCAGCAGGATAGAGTTGATATTCTAAAGAAATATGCAGATTATTCATGGAGTTTAGATCCAACACATTATACCATTTTTGAGCATCTAGGAACTGATACTGAAGAGCAGCAATGGGCAAATTATAGAATTACCGAAACGCCAAGTAAAGGTATTATGATGTGGGGAAAAATGACAGATCAATACAATGAATTGTCAATGGGATACACAAGTAATATTACAAGAATGTCAAGTGCAAGTCGTGGTTTTACAGCAAACCGTTTAATGGGTTATGCAGAAAGTCATGATGAAGAAAGACTGATGTATAAAAATATACAATACGGAGCTTCCAATGGTTCGTACAATGTAAAAACATTAAATACCGCTTTGTCAAGAATGTCTGCAATTGGAGCGGTTTCATTACTAGTTCCGGGACCAAAAATGATTTGGCATTTTGGAGAATTAGGATGGGAGAAATCTATTTACACTTGTAATGATGGAACTGTAAACGATGCTTCAGGAACAATAGCTGGAGACTGTAAATTAGATACAAAACCACAGCCACAATGGGTAAACAATTGGTTAGGAGATTCAAATCGTAATAAAATCTATAACGATTGGGCAAAAATGATTACACTTAAAACTGTAGAGCCGGTATTTTTAGGAACTTCTACAATAACAAATGCTAATTCATCAACAGTAAACATCAAAATTACAAATGCAAGTTTAGCTTCAACACAATTAAAAGATGTTGTGATTTTAGCCAATTTTGGTACTTCTGCACAAAATGTTGCAACAGGTTTTCCATATACAGGAACTTGGTACAATTTAATGGATAATACAACAATAAATGTTACAGATGCAAATGCTGCAATAAATTTACCAGCAGGAGAATACCGAATTTATGGTAATAAAACAGCAAATCTTGCTATTGAAGATTTTGAAAAAGGAAATTCAGTGAGTTTATATCCAAATCCGGTTTCAAATTATTTTACCTTAAATACTGCTTTTACAAAAGTTCAGGTTTATTCAATTTCCGGACAATTAGTAAAAAGTTTTGCTTCAAATGGCAATGCTGATTTTCAATTTGGCGTAAGCGAATTACAAACAGGATTGTATGTTGTAAAAGCTTCAGATGAAAATAATAAGGTTCAGGTAATGAAGTTTATCAAAAAATAAACGCTGAAAATATATCTCTAACAGATTAAAAATTTGGTTTGGTTAGTAATGAGAAAGGGCTGTTCTATTGAAAAATAGACAGCCCTTTTCTGGTTTAGTTGTTTATTGTTTTTCGTTTATTTCTTTTTATCGTTGTATTCTCCAATAACGGCAAAATAACCAAAAGTCCCTAAGCCCAAAACAATAAGAGGCGTTAGAATAAAAAGAATAATGATTCCAAAAACTAAATCATCTTGCTGGTCTGATAATAATTTAGGTAAGCCAAATTCAAACACGCAAAAATAAGCGGCTGCAACTGCCAAAATAACCCATAAAACGCCTAAAGTTTGTTTGATTTTGTCCATGTTCATAAAATGTTAAAGATGATTAATTTTGTTTTTGTTGTCTATGTAAATCATTCCAATCACAAAGCAGATTGAAGCTATAATAATAGGATACCAAAGTCCGTCAAGATAAAAATCACTTTTTCCGGCTGCTTTTGCATGTGTTACAAAATAAGTGGAAATTGCCGGCAGTAAACCTCCAAAAATTCCATTCCCTACATGATAAGGAAGTGACATTGAAGTATACCTGATTTTAGTTGGAAACATCTCAACCAAAAAAGCAGCAATTGGCCCATAAACCATTGTAACAAATATAACCTGAATGAAAACTAAAAAAATTAACGTCCATTCATCGCCAGAATTGATATTAATAATAACACTACTTTGAGATTTCTTCTTATTAGCAAAATCTGTCTTCTTTTCAATATACGTAGTTCCGTCAGTATAGGTTTTTGAAACTGTGGTAATTACATCATTATTTTTTACTGTTTCAGTACTTTGTGTTGTTTTTTCTACGATTTCGGTTTTATAATTAACATCAGTCGTGTTGTACATCATCTTATATATAGGTCTGTAAAACAAAATAGCAAGAAGCATCCCAGACATCATAATATATTTTCGGCCCACTTTATCACTCAGCCATCCAAAAACAATAAAAAACGGAGTACCTAATAATAATGCAATTCCCAGTAAACTATCAACTTGAGAAGATTCTACATTCATAACCGTTTTCATAAAACTCATGGCATAGAACTGCCCGGTGTACCAAACAACACCTTGTCCCATTGTGGCTCCAAATAAAGCCAGCAAAACAAATTTTAGATTATATCTATTACCGAAACTTTCCTTTAACGGATTTGTACTTGTAGTTCCTTCTTTTTTCGCTTTTGCAAAAACTGGCGATTCATCCATGTTTTTTCGAATCAAATAAGAAACGCCAACCATAACAATAGAAACCCAAAAAGGAACACGCCATCCCCAGGAATCAAAAGCCTCGCTTGAAAGTATATTTTTAGTAGCCAGAATTACCATTAAAGAAATAAACAACCCAACGGTTGCTGTGGTTTGAATCCACGAAGTCCAATATCCTTTTTGACCAACCGGAGCATGCTCTGCAACATATGTAGCCGCACCGCCATATTCTCCGCCAAGAGCTAAACCTTGCAATAAACGTAAAATCAAAACTAATAAAGGCGCAAGAAAACCAATCGTTTCATAACTCGGAATACATCCTATTAAAAAAGTAGAGCCTCCCATTAATAATAAAGTAGCCATGAAAGTATATTTTCTACCGATAATATCGCCTAATCTTCCAAAGAACAAAGCTCCAAAAGGTCTAACAACAAATCCGGCAGCAAAAGTGGCTAAAGTCGATAAAAACGCAGCGGTGGGATTATCACTCGGGAAAAATTTTGTAGAAATTACAACGGCCAAACTTCCAAAAATATAGAAATCATACCATTCAATCATTGTTCCCATAGAAGAGGCGGAAATTACTTTCCAAATGCCTTTAGTAGAAGTTTTACCCATAAAAAACGCTCTGTGTTTTTAATAATAAATGAAAATGTAAAATACGATTTAACGAATATAACAGATATTTTTTTATTCAGTTGATACTTTTTTAACAAAATTACCTTAATTATTAACTTTTTGTTTTTTGGTAATCAAAAGTTTACAAAGAGAGGAGATAAAGTGCTTTAACCGCAAAATGGACAAAGAAAAAACGCAAAGCTTTATTTACAAATTTTGCGAACCTTTGCGTAAACCTTTGTGCCTTTGCGGTTAAACTTAAATTTGCGGGAAAACTTTTTAGGAAAATATTAAAAACAAAAAACCCGAATATTGCTATTCGGGTTTTGGTGGTACCTCCAGGGATCGAACCAGGGACACATGGATTTTCAGTCCATTGCTCTACCATCTGAGCTAAGGTACCGTGTGGTGCTTATTGCGGGTGCAAAGATAGAATCATTTTTCGTTTATCCAAAACATTTTTTTAAAAAAATCAATTCGTATCTTCGCAAGGGTAAAAAAATAAATATGACTTTAGCGGTTGACGTTGGAAACACTCGAATTAAAGCATCTGTCTTTGAGGGAAGTACTGTTCTTGAGAATTTTGTTTTTGAGAAAAATGAACTCGAAAAAAAAATTACAAAAATTTTAGAAAAATTTCAAAACTGCTCTGATTTGGTTGTTGCTTCAGTAGGAAATGTCGAAAAACAGTCTTTTTTAACTTTCGAAAATCAACTCAATATTCATTTTTTTACCCATGAAGATATTTTTCCCTTCACAAATAAATATGCAACGCCAAAAACGTTAGGAATCGACAGAATGATTTTGGCTGCCGGAGCGACTTTACAATTTCCGAAACAAAATAGATTAGTAATTGATGCCGGAACTTGCATAACCTACGATTTTATCGACGAAAATGATAATTATCTGGGCGGCGCGATTTCTCCGGGACTTCGTTTACGTTACGAATCTTTGCATAATTTCACAGCCAGACTGCCTTTGCTGACTTTAGAAGCGCCAGATTCCTATATAGGAAACTCGACTGCACAAGCCATACATTCGGGAGTTGTCAATGGGTTCGTCTATGAGATTGACGGTTTTATCGATGAATATCGGTCGAACTTTTCAAATTTTATAATAATTTTAACGGGAGGTGATGCAGAATTTTTGGCTAAACGATTAAAAAATACCATATTTGCCAATTCAAATTTCCTTCTGGAAAGTTTGAACCAAACATTTCAATATAAAATCGACAATGATTAAAAAAATTATAATAAGCGCTTGTCTGCTTATCTCGTTCGTTTCATTTGCTCAGCAAGGTACTTCGTCGCCATATTCTTTCTACGGAATTGGAGATACAAGATTTAAAGGAACTCTTGAAAACAGAAGCATGGCAGGAGTTGCGGTTGAACAGGATAGTATTCACCTGAATATTGAAAATCCGGCAAGTTATGCCAGTCTGGGTCAAACTACTTTTTCAGTAGGAGGAACTTTTGGAACTAATACTATCAAAAGCAGCACAGAATCTTCAAAAGCACAAAGATCAACTTTCGATTATTTGGCATTAGGAATTCCTATGGGGAAATTTGGAGCTGGTTTCGGTTTGATTCCATTATCATCAGTTGGTTATAAAATTACAGATTTTAACACCGGTGCAAATGAAGTTAGCAGCCAGCTTGAAGGAAAAGGTGGTGTTAACAGAGTATTCTTTGGTTTAGGATATAAAATTACACCAAAGTGGAATATTGGAGCAGATTTGCAATACAACTTCGGTAAGATCACAACGACGACAATTGAGGCTGTGACTGATGTACAAAATGCAACCAGAGAAACGAATACATCTGAATTATCGGGTGTGAATTTTAATATTGGTACAATGTATCAAACTAAAATTACAAAAAAGTTAAATGTTTACACTAGTTTAAACTATACTTTTGGAAGTACATTAAATTCAGTTAGTACAAGATTAATTGAGGTTGATGGAGATCCGGATGCAGTAACTGCAGATCCGGTAGACACCAAATTAAAACTTCCAAATAAATTAACTTTCGGGGCAGGTATCGGAGAGGCAAGAAAATGGTTAGTAGGAACTACACTTGCTTTTCAGGGAACAGGACAGCTTGCCAATTATTACAACACAAGCCCAAATGTTAGATATGAAAAGTATACCAAATATGCAGTAGGAGGTTACTATATTCCAAACTACAGTTCATTTGCTAGTTACTTTAGCAGAATTACTTATAGAGCAGGTTTGAAATATGAAAAATTGGGTTTAGTAGTGAACAACGAATCAATTAACGATGTTGGAATGTCATTAGGGGCAGGATTCCCAATAACAGGAACTTTTTCAAATGTAAACTTCGGAATCGAATTTGGAAAAAGAGGAACAACTTCTGCAGGATTAGTTCAGGAAAATTATATGAACTTCAGCGTAGGCTTCTCGTTTAACGACAGATGGTTTGTGAAGAGTAAATTTAATTAAGCCTAAACTTACATGGTTTTTTAACCTCGTCACAATTTATTACATTTGGCAGATGAATTTACCAAAGAGATATATTATAAACGTTGTCACAGTTTTTGCTGTGACACTGTTTTTTGGATGCGAAAGTAATTTTAAAGACGTCCAGAAAATTAACTTCTCAGAGTTCGTTCCAGGAAGTGATGCTGATACCGTAAATATTAAATATACAGATTCAGGAAGAATAACAGGCGTTTTGATAAGTCCAAAAATGCTGGATTATTCTAATCTTGACTTTCCTTTTACCGAATTTCCTAAAGGACTCGATGTTACTTTATACGATAAAAAACAAAAGCGTACTTTTATACGATCAAATTATGCCGTTTCATACAAAACGACCGGTATAATTGATTTGCAGGGAAAAGTTAAAATTACATCAGAAGAAGGTCAGGTTCTGGAAACGGAACAATTGTATTTTGACCAGAAAAATGAGTGGTTTTATACCGAAAGAAAATTTAAGCTTACAGATGCAAAAGGAGTTTCTTACGGACAAGGAATTGATTTTAGCAAAGATTTTAAAGTGATCAATTCACAGCGAATAAGCGGTGAAATTGAATCAAATGATGATAAATTATAAATTATGGGTTACTTAAAATATACACAATACGTTTACATAGCATTTGCAGTTTTCTTTATTTACGATGGTGTAACAAAGCTGAACGAAGGAAATGTAAATTATCCGTTAAGCTTTCTAATTGCCGGAATGGCGATTTTTATGTTTTTCTTTAGAAGAAGGTTTACCAAGAGATTTGACGATCGTAATAAAAAACAGTAAGCATGGAGATTAGTATTATAATATTATGTTTAATACTATCAGCTTTTTTTTCAGGAATGGAAATAGCTTTTATTTCCTCAAACAAAATTTATCTTGAAATTGAAAAAAAACAAGATAATTTTCTATCTCAAATTTTAACCAAACTTACTCAAAATCCTTCAAAATTTATTGCTTCAATGCTTATTGGGAACAATGTAGCACTTGTAGTTTATGGATTTTATATGGGAGATGTTGTGCTTCATTGGATAATTGGTCTAGGATTCCAATTCTCTTATTTAACAACAATCCTGGTCCAGACTTTAATTTCAACTTTTATAGTTTTAATCACAGCTGAATTTTTTCCTAAGGTATTTTTTCAAATTTATGCCAATTCATTAATTAAGTTTTTTGCAGTTCCGGCCTATCTTTTCTACCGACTCTTTTATTATATCTCAACCTTTTTTATCTGGATTTCAGATTTTGTTTTGAAGAAATTTTTCAAGACAGAAGGCGATCAGGTGCAGCTGTATTTCAGTAAAATTGAGCTTGGTAATTATATTACAGAACAAATGAATTCTGTTGAAGATGATGACGAAGTCGATTCAGAAATACAGATTTTTCAGAACGCGTTAGAATTTTCCGGAGTAAAGGCGCGCGATATTATGACTCCGCGTACGGAAATTGTTTCGATAGATTTATTTGAAACCGTTTCAGATCTAAAAGAACTTTTTATTGAAACAGGATATTCTAAGATCGTTGTAAGTCAAAATTCTCTCGATGATATTGTTGGATATGTGCATTCATTTGATTTGTTTAAAAAGCCAAAAACTATAAAATCGGTTTTAATGACCGTTGAATTTGTACCGCAAACCATTTTAATTAAAGATGCTTTAGATCTTTTAATTAAAAAGCGAAAAAATGTTGCTGTAGTTTTAGATGAATACGGAGGAACTTCGGGAATTATAACCATAGAAGATATAGTCGAAGAGCTTTTTGGAGAAATCGAAGACGAACACGATTTAGACGAAGAATTGATTGAACAGGAATTAGGAGAGGGTAAGTATTTGTTTTCGACACGATTAGATGTAGAGTATTTAAACGAAACCTATAAATTGATGATTCCTGAGGAAGATTCTTACGGAACATTAGGAGGATTTATTGTAAATTCGACCAAAGAAATTCCGCAAAAGGGCGAAAAGATTGTTATTGACAGGTATCATTTCGTGATAGAACAGGCGTCAAACAACAAAATTGAATTGGTCAGATTGACAATAAAAGAGTGAATTTTTAAAGAATTAAAAAAAATTGTGTAAAATAAAACGCTAGTTGTATTGTTATTAACTAGATAATTGTATTTTCGCAAACTGAATATAAAATTAACGATAATTAAAATGGCAGTTTTAGCAAAAATTAGACAGCGTTCAGCTCTATTGATAGGTGTTATTGCACTTGCATTATTTGCATTTATAATACAAGATTTATTTACTAGAGGAACATTTGGTCAAAGTTCAAAAGATGTAGGAAGCATCGATGGAAAAGATATTTCATTTGAAGACTTTAGAGTTAAAGTTAGTGATATTGAAAAAAGTGGTCAAGGAATTACTTCCACTGAAGCTGCAAACAGAGTTTGGGATCGAGAAGTTTCAATCGCGTTATTATCAACTCAGTTTGATAAATTAGGATTGAGAGTTGGTGAAAAACACTTAATTGAAGTTTTAAAAGCAGATCCAAACATTGGAAAAGCTCCTATGTTTTTAAACGCGGCAGGAATGTTTGATGTTACAAAGTTTAAAGACTATATCAAAACAAACCCTGATGCGGCTCAATTTATTACTGCAAAAGAAAAAGATGCTGAATTAAACGCAAAATTTCAAATTTACAATACTTTAATAAAATCTGGACTTTATACAACTGCTAGTGAAGGAAAGCTGAAGTATGAAATGGAAGCTAACAAAGTAAACTTTGCTTACGCCGGAGCTTTATATTCTTCTATTAAAGATAGTGAAGTAAAAATTTCTGATTCAGAAATCGTAGATTATATGAAGAAAAACGAGAAAAAATTCAAAGCAGAAGATACTCGTGAAATTCAATACGTTTTAGTTGAAGACAAGCCTTCAAAAGAAGACGAAGCTGAAATTAAAGCTAAAATTACTGGTCTTTTAAAAGGTAGTACAAAATATAACGAAGTAACAAAACAAACTGATTCTGTACCAGGTTTTAGAAATGCAACAAATATTGCTGAATTCGTAAACGCAAATTCTGACGTTCCTTACGATTCTACATATGTTGCTAAAAATGCTTTACCTGCTGTAGATGCTGATAAATTATTCAGCTTGCCAGCTGGAGCAATTTATGGTCCTTATGTATACGGAAAATATTATGCAATCTCTAAATCTTTAGGATTTAGAGCTGGAGTTAATGCAAAAGCGAGTCAAATCGTAATTGCTTATGAAGGTTCTCAAACTCAAAATCCAAAAGAAAAAAGAACTAAAGAAGAAGCAAAAGCTAAAGCGGAAGAAATTTTAGCTCAGGCTCAATCTAATCCTGATAGTTTCATGATGCTTGCTTTTACAAACTCTGATGATGCATCTGCACAACAAGGAGGTGATGTTGGTTACTTTAGTCAAAATCAATTGCCGCCAGCATTAAAACCATTTAGTGATTTTGTATTCAGTAATGGAATTGGAAAAGTTGGTTTAGTAGAAACTCCACTAGGTTTCCACATTATCAAAATTACTGACAAACAAGACGGAATTCGTTTAGCTACAATCGCTCAAAAAATTGAGCCTTCTGAAGCTACTTCTGATAAAGTATTTACATTAGCTACTAAATTCGAAATGGAAGCTGCAGACAAAGATTTTGCTGCTACTGCTAAAGAATTAGGTTTAAAAGTTGCTGCTCCAATATCTGCAAGAGCTATGGATGAGCAATTTGGACCATTAGGAAACCAAAGAAACATTGTAAGATGGGCATTTGATAAAGAAACTAATACAGGAGATGTAAAACGTTTTGAAATCGCTAACGTTGGGCACGTAATTGCTCAATACAAAAGTGAAAACAAATCAGGTTTAGTTTCTGTCACTATGGCAAGACCTTACGTTGAGCCAATCTTGAAAAACAAGAAAAAAGCTGAAATCTTAAAAGGTAAATTGACAGGATCAACTATCGAAGCTATTGCAAAAAGCGCTGGTGTAGCAGTACAACAAGCGACAAACGTAACTCTTGAAAACCCGGTTTTACCTGGTGGAGTTGGACAAGAGCCAAAAGTAGTAGGAAATGCATTTGCATTAGCTGCAAACAAAATCTCTGCTCCAATTGAAGGAAACACTGGAGTTTATGTAGTGAAAAACATTAGCACAGTAAAAGCTCCTGCAATTGCAAATCATGCTGAATATGTTGCTAAAGTAAAAGCTCAAAGCGCATCAGATGCAAGCAGAATTTTACCAACGTTGAAAAACAATGCTAAAATTGAAGACAACAGATTACAATTCAACTACTAGTTTAGTAAAATAAATTATATAGAAAACCCGAAACGTTCAATTGAATGTTTCGGGTTTTCTTTTTTTAATATTTTCTCATAACTATTTTGTAGTAAATACTTTATGTGTTTTTCTTAACTATATGGGAATAATCGAAATATAACTTAAAAAATTTGTGATATTCAAATTATTACAGTTAATTTGTCGGAATTTTTATTGTAACGAGGTATACTTTATTTGCCAAATTGTAAATAAAAACTGAAATAGAATGATAAACAAATACTTTAAAAATTGGGGCGTTTAATGTTTATGTTTAATCTACTGAGAAGAAAACCTAAAGTTTATTCCAAAATTGAAAATCATATTTTTGGAATAATTACGGAACTTCTAAAAGTGAGCAGTACCGACATCAATGTTGATGAATTAGGAGGCAAGTATTATTTGAGCAATGAAGAACAGCATTTTAAAGTTACTATATTAAGTAACGACTATGTGATCAGGCTTACTAATACTCGCGATTCTGTGGCTGAAAAGTACGATAAACTTTTTGTTGAAGATGTTTTAAAAGCTGTAAAAGAAGAAAAACATCGCAGAATGGAATTGGTTTATGATTCTATTACGAATAGTATAGAAAAAATGGCCGAACGTCTGCACAACACACTTATCGAATCGAACGAACAGGAAAACGAAAAAGTGCGGCGTCTGGAAGCAGAACACGTTAGTGATCAGAAAGTAAATTTTTAATTTACTTCTTTGATCAAACCATTACTCTTGTAAAATCATTTCGTCATACGTTAGTATTGTGTCATAACCTTTTGATGCAAAATATTCTCTTGGATTTTCTTTAGAAATCACCATTACAAAATCGCCGCCCCAAGCACCAAGACTCTTAACGGTACCATTAAAATCAGGAAAAGCGATTTCTTTGATCGTTTTTATTTCCATGATATTACTTAAATGGATCTCATGTTTTTCGACTGCATGTGCAAATTCCTTTAGAGATTTAGCATTTAAAATGGCATGAGTTATTTTATTGTTTTCAATAACACTTTTAGCTAAATTTTGCTGTTTGTGCTTGTTGTAAGCATGTATTGCAGTTTTACTGTTTTGTTTTTTATTAAGATAAACAAAGAAAATATTTGTTGTAAACTCCGGATTAAAAATAACTGGCTCAACAAAATTATTTTCTATTCTATATAAAATAGGAGTGTTGTTTTGTGCACAGGCAATATCGTAACCGCTTCCTCCAAAACTGTTTCTAAGCAGCGTAAAGGCATTAATATTAGTCCACTGGGCAATATTGTTAATTAAAGTAGATGACGTTCCTAGCCCCCAGTTTCTTGGAAAAGTAAGATTCGTTGTTACTTTATATCCTTTTGACTGTTGAATAAATTCTGGATTTAAAACGTAGGCTTCGTGAAGTATATTAATTAAGGTTGTTTTTACAGTTTCAATTTCAGAAACAATATTATTTATGACTTCTTCAAATGAAATAGTAGTTTCAAACCAAAGCTTGTTATCATAGTCGTAACTTTTCCATTCTATTATTTGGTTTTCGCCATCTTCTACAACTAAATTTTGACCAAATTTTGTTGGTAATGCAAAGGCATCTGCGCCATCTAAAACTAAATATTCTCCAGAGATGAATAGTTTTCCGTTACTATAAAAGGTTGTTTTCATACTTCAGTTTTAAAAAAAAATCCAATATTTTAAACTCCAAATTCCAATTATCTTTTGAATTTGTAATTTTACTTAAAGACTATAATTTTTTTGGAATTTTTATTTATTTCTTAAACTTTCAATAAATTCAACTACAGCACTGTGCGAGACTGTGTTTTTCTTAAAATGTACTTTAATTAAATGACGTTCTTCGTCTGTAGCTTCAAATTGATTTATGATATTATTTAGGTGCATTTTCATGTGTCCTTCCTGAATTCCTGTTGTAGTTAAAGAACGCAGTGCAGCAAAGTTTTGTGCTAAACCGGCAACCGCAGTTATTTCCATTAATTCTCTTGCAGAAGGTTTTTCAAGTATTTCTAAACATAATTTTACCAGAGGATGTAATGAAGTTAATCCGCCAACTGTTCCTAAAGCTAGAGGAATTTCAAGCCAGAAAGTAAAAATTCCGTTTTCGATTTTCGCATGAGATAAACTTGCGTATTGTCCGTTTTTTGAAGCATAAGCATGAACTCCGGCTTCTACGGCTCTAAAATCATTTCCTGTTGCTAAAACTACAGCATCAATACCATTCATGATGCCTTTATTGTGGGTTACGGCTCTAAAAGGTTCTACTTCAGCAATTTGAACAGCCTGAACAAAACGTTCTGCAAATTCCTGCGGATTTGTAATATGTTTTTCGGCTAATTCTTCAATTGGGCAGGAAACTTCGGCTCTTACAAGACAATTCGGAACATAATTAGACAAAATACTCATAATTACAGTCAGCGCATCTTCTTCAGAAAATAAATCAGAACTTTGAAATTCTTCTTTTAAAGTCGTTGCAAATTGCTCTAAACACGAATTAATAAAATTCGCACCCATGCTGTCTTTCGTTTCAAAAGTGGCGTGAAGCTGATAGTAATTCTCTAATAAATTTCGTTTATCCTTTAAGAGGATGTCTAAAATTCCGCCGCCGCGTTCCTGCATGTTTTTAGTGATGCTTTGCGTTTCAGAAAAGAATTTAGGTTTTATTTGTTCAAAAAAGGATTGCAGTTTTTCGGCATCACCATTAAAAGTAAAATGAACCTGACCAATTTTTTCAGTATCAATTATCGTGGCTTTAAAACCTCCGCGTGTAGTCCAGAATTTTGCGGCTTTTGATGCTGCGGCAACAACAGAACTTTCTTCGATTGCCATTGGGATTGTTTTATACTTTCCGTTGATTAAAAAATTAGGAGCAACTCCAAGCGGAATATATAAATTGGTGATTGTATTCTCAATAAATTCATCATGTAGCTGTTGGAGCTTTTCATCTGAATTCCAGTAATTTCTTATAATACTCAAGGCTTCATCAGGAGCCGAAAAATATTCGTTGGCAATCCAGTTAATTTTTTCTTTTTTGGATAATTTCGAAAATCCGGCAACAGCGTTGTTCATTCTCAATATATTAAATAATAATGTTGCTGCAAAGATACTATTTTAAGAGTTTTGATTGTAATCTATTTCAAACATGGAAGTACGCAATCGTTATTTTTTTTAACATTTAACACTTAAAATGTGTATTATGTTTATTTTTTTCACTAAAATTGGGCTCTTTTTATATTTAAAATAATTCTAATGAATACAAGTAAAATTACTGTAGTACTTTTATTTATAGTTGCGTCGGTTTTTGGGCAGCAAAAAATAACGGTCGAAAATATTTATGGTGGTGCATTTCGGGCAAAAGGAATGGACGAATTGCAATCTTTAAAGAATACAAATCAATATACGGTTCTAAATGTTGATCAGGCAAGCCGGACAATGCAAATTGATTTATATGATTTTGCAACACTAAAAAAAGTATCGAACCTTATTGATACTAAAAACCACAAAGAACTCTCAGACGGAATTGACAGCTACATCTTCGATGCTTCAGAAAAAAAGATTTTAATTGCTTGTAATTCAAAACAAATCTTTCGTCACTCTTTTACAGCAGATTATTTTTTATACGATATCGCTTCAAAATCTCTAACGAAACTTTTTGATTTTCAAATTCAAGAGCCAACTTTTTCTCCAGATGGAACTAAGATTGCTTATGCTAAAGAAAACAATTTATATGTTTATGATGTAGCTTCAAAAAAATCAACAGCGGTTACTACTGACGGAAAGAAAAACGCAGTCATTAATGGTATTACGGACTGGGTTTATGAAGAAGAATTTGCTTTTGTCCGCGCATTTGACTGGAGTAAAGACAGTAAAAAACTAGCTTACATTCGTTTTGACGAAAGCCAGGTTCCTGAGTTTTCAATGTCAATCTTCAAAAAAGATTTATATCCAACAATCGAAACGTTTAAATATCCTAAAGCCGGAGAAAAAAATTCTGTAGTTTCATTACACATTTATGATGCAGCAGGAAATGCTTCTAAAAAAGTAAATTTAGGAAATTATAATGATTTCTACATTGCAAGAATGCAATGGACAAACGATAATAATACATTGTCTGCACAGGTTTTAAACCGTCACCAGGATAATCTTGATTTATTATTTATTGACGGAACAACAGCTGCGGCAAAAGTAGTTTTGAATGAAAAAGATAAAGCTTACGTAGATGTTACAGATAATTTAACTTTCTTAAAAGATAACAGTTTTATCTGGACAAGTGAAAAAGATGGTTTCAATCATATTTATGTTTATGATAAAACCGGAAAACTTAAAAATCAGGTTACAAAAGGAAACTGGGAAGTGGTATCTTACTACGGTTTCGACGAAAAAACAAAAACTATTTTCTACCAATCTACAGAAAATGGTTCTATCAACAGAGATATTTACAGAATTGGTTTAGACGGAAAAAATAAAACCCGTTTAACTACAAAAGTGGGAACAAGCGCGGCAACTTTCAGCCCGAATTTCCAATATTTTATTACAACATTCTCAAGTAATTTAGTGCCTACAACATATACTTTAAACGAGGCAAAAACAGGAAAAGAAATTCAGGTTATAGAAAACAATCAGGCTCTTGCTGATAAATTAAAAGCATATAACCTTCCTGCAAAAGAATTCTTTGTTTTAAAAACAGCAAAAGGAAACGAATTAAATGCATGGATTTTAAAACCAAAAGATTTTGATCCATCTAAAAAATACCCTGTTTTTATGTACCAATATTCTGGTCCGGGATCACAGCAGGTAAACAACGATTGGAACAACAGCGATGATTACTGGTTTTTATCTCTTACTCAGCAAGGTTACATTGTAGCTTGTGTTGACGGAAGAGGAACTGGTTTTAAAGGTGCTGATTTCAAAAAAGTGACACAAAAAGAATTAGGGAAATACGAAGTTGAAGATCAAATTGATGCAGCAAAAGTAATTGGTGCGTATCCTTATGTTGATGCTTCAAGAATTGGAATTTTCGGATGGAGTTATGGAGGTTTTATGTCTTCTAACTGTATTTTTCAAGGAAATGATGTATTTAAAATGGCAATCGCTGTTGCGCCGGTTACAAACTGGAGATTTTATGACAGTGTTTATACAGAAAGATACATGCAGACGCCTGAGGAAAATGCAAGCGGATACGATCAAAACTCTCCTATAAACCATGTTGATAAATTAAAAGGTAAGTTTTTATTGATTCACGGTTCTGGTGATGACAACGTTCATGTGCAAAACTCAATGCAAATGATGGAAGCATTAATTCAGGCTAATAAGCAATTTGAATCTCAAATATATCCAGATAAAAACCACGGTATTTATGGCGGAAAAACGAGAATTCAGCTTTACAATAAGATGACTAATTTCATCAAAGAAAATTTATAATTTAAAAGATATTAACCTTAAATATAGTGAATAATATGGGAGAAACTCAAGTAAAAACTGCGCATCCAAAAGGACTTTGGGTATTGTTTGGGACGGAGATGTGGGAGAGATTCAATTTTTATGGAATGCGAGCTTTATTAACTTTATTTCTTGTGAATTCATTATTAATGAAGGAAGAAGAAGCGTCTTTAATTTATGGAGGTTTCCTTGGACTTTGTTACTTAACTCCAATGTTAGGAGGTTTTATTGCCGATCGTTTTTTAGGAAACAGAAATTGTATCCTTTTAGGTGGATTATTAATGGCAATTGGTCAAATGTTATTGTTTACCAGTGGTAGTGTTTTTGAGTCTAATCTGGAAATGGCAAAAGCTATTATGTACTGCGGATTAGGTGTAATTGTTTTTGGTAACGGATTCTTCAAACCAAACATTTCTAGTATGGTTGGAAGTTTGTATCCAAAACAAGAAAAAACTAAACTGGATACAGCTTTTACTATTTTCTACATGGGAATTAATATTGGTGCTTTCTTAGGCCAATCTATTTGTCCTTTATTAGGAGACGTAAAAGATGCTGGAGGAATTAGAGATATCCATGCTTTTAGATGGGGATTCATGGCGGCTTCTGGCGCAATGCTTATCGGAACTATTCTTTTCTATTTCCTGAAAAATAAATATGTGGTTTCTCCGGAAGGAAGACCATTAGGAGGTTTGCCTTCTAAAAATGTTGCAGAAGATTTTGAAGAGGGAGAAGCTCAAAAAGCTAATTTTTCTAGTAAAGCCTTGGTTATTGCGGGGCTTGGATTTGTTGCTTTAGGATTCTTTTTTCATTATGTTGTAGGTCAGAATTTAATTTACACCTTGATATATTCGAGCGGTATAGCTTTGGCGGGATTAATTATTTCTGATACTTCTTTAACTAAAATTGAAAGAGACAGAATTATTGTAATTTACATCGTTTCGTTCTTTATTATTTTCTTTTGGGCTGCATTTGAGCAGGCAGGTTCTTCATTAACCTTTATTGCAGATAATCAAACCGACAGACATTTCTTTGGCTACCTAATGCCGCCGTCAATGGTTCAAATTTTTAATGGACTTTTTGTAGTTGTAATGGCAGTTCCTTTTAGTATTCTTTGGGATACTTTAAGAGCAAAAGACAAAGAACCAATTTCACCAGTAAAATTAGCAGCCGGATTAGTAATTATTTCAATTAGTTTCTTCATGATTGCGACTCAGGTTTCATTCATTGGAACTTCAGGATTATTACTTGTAAAATGGTTAATCTTATTATATTTCTTAAATACGTGTGCAGAGTTATGTTTATCTCCAATTGGTTTGTCACTAGTTGGTAAATTATCTCCAAAACGTTTTGCTTCATTATTGTACGGAGTGTTTTTCTTATCAAACGCATCTGGTTATGCATTAGGAGGGACTTTAGGTTCTATCCTTCCTGCAACTGGTGATAAATTTGCAAAAGCAAAAGAATTAGGAATTGATCTTCAAGCTGTCCTTGACAAAAAAATTACACCAACTGCAGAGCAATTAGCTTTATTAGATAAACATCAAATTAGTGATCACAATCCTATTTTCGCAGGATTTGAAATTCACAACCTATATGAGTTCTTTATGGTATTTGTTGTTCTTACGGGTATCGCGGCAATTGTATTATTTGCTTTGACTCCATTGTTGAAAAAAATGATGCACGGAGTAAGATAGTATGGAACATAAAATCACTTTAGAGGAAATTCAAAATTTTAAAGGCAAGTACCCAAAACAATTGTGGTACTTGTTTTTAGTTGAAATGTGGGAACGTTTTTGTTTCTACGGAATGAGAGGAGTTTTAGCTTTTTTTATGGTTGACCAATTAGGTTTACTTGAAGGAAAAGCAAATTTACAATACGGAGCCATTCAGGCTTTTGTCTATGCATTTACTTTTATTGGAGGTATTTTTGCAGATAAAATTTTAGGATTTAAAAAATCACTTCTTTTTGGAGGAATCGTAATGATTTTGGGGAATTTGCTGATTGCAGCTTCTCCGCATGATTTCTTTTATTACGGAATAACACTTTCTATTATCGGGACAGGTTTCTTTAAGCCAAACGTTTCTTCGATGGTTGGTGAGTTGTATCATGAAAATGATGGACGCCGTGATGCAGGTTACGGGTTGTTTTACGCGGGAATTAATATTGGCGGAATGCTTGGTGGTGCAATTCCTATTTACTTAGGAAAGAACTATTCATGGAGCCTTTGTTTTCTTTCTGCGGCAATTGTTATGATTATTGGTGTAATTACTTTTCTTTTAACGAAAAAGCATTTAGCACCAATTGGAAATTCTCCATTAGAAAATCACGCGCCTAAAAAACGTAATTTATACGAAATTGCGGTTTATGTTGGTTCTTTTGTTGTTATTCCATTAGTATATATAATGGTTATCAACTCTGACTTTACAGAGTATTTTATGTACACTATGGGAATAGTTGCATTAGGATATTTTGCATATGAGTTGATAATGTTAAAGGATGGAAAGCAACAGCGAAAACTTTTAGCTGCATTTGTATTTATTTTTGGATATTTTATGTTTATGGCAATCTCTGAGCAATCAGGAGGATCTTTGTCTTTGTTCGCAAAAGATAATTTATCTAACAAGATGTTGTTTTTTCATATTGATCCAAATGTCGTAAATAATAGTATCAACTCATTGTATGTTGTTATTTTTAGTCCATTGCTAGGGTTTTTATGGATGTTTATGGCCAAGCGAAGAATTGAACCAAATACTGTTATTAAGTTTGGTTTGTCATTTGTTTTGCTGGCTGCAGGATTCTTTATTTTTTACTGTGCCAGATTTTTTCTAGCTGCAGACGGATTAAGTTCTCTGGATGTCTTTGCTTTAGGATATCTTGTATATACTCTTGGAGAATTATGTATTGGCCCAATCGGAATGTCGGTAATTACGAAATTATCACCTAAACGATTATTTGGAATGATGATGGGACTATGGTTCCTTTCAAGCGCATTTGGACAATTTGCTGCTGGAAAATTAGGAGCTGAAATGTCTGATGCAAATACAGGAACAACATTAATGTCTAAGCTTATCGCTTATACAGATGGATATTATCAACTTGCATTGTATTCTCTTATTGCGGGTGTTGCATTAATTGTTTTGACTCCGTTAATTAGAAGGTTAATGCAAGAAGTAAAATAAATAGATTTTCCAATTCATTTTTTATTTAAATTTGCAAAAAAATAACATGTTATGAAAAGAATATTACTAATAGCCTTTTTTATAGTTGGAGCATTTGCAACTCAGGCTCAGGAACTAAAATGGTATACTGATGTTAAAGAAGCAATCACAGTAAGTAATAAGGAACAAAAACCGATGTTGTTGTTCTTTACAGGAAGCGACTGGTGCGGATGGTGTATTCGTTTACAAAATGAAGTTTTAAAAACTCCGGAATTTAAAAAATGGGCTGCAGATAATGTTGTTTTAGTAGAATTGGATTATCCAAGAGCTGTACCTCAAACGCCAGAGCTTAAAAATCAAAATAATGAACTACAGCAGGCTTTTGGAATCCAGGGATTTCCAACTGTATTTTTTACAAGCGCACAAACAAAAGATGGAAAAGTTAATTTTACAGGTCTTGGTAGAACAGGATATGTTGCCGGAGGTCCATCGGCTTGGTTAACAGTTGCAGACGGAATTGTTCATCCTAAAAAGTCTTAAAAAGCTTAATTTTTTAAATCAAGATTATATATAAAACTCCTTACAGTAATGTAAGGAGTTTTTTTGTTTAGTAGGAAAAGATTTTCATTTGTTAAGACTGAATTATTATTTCAATATTTATTTATAAAGAAAAAAATATATAATGTAATTTTTGGCTTAATATAATTTGGATAATTAAAATATTATGTTAATTTCGTCATGCTATACTAACCAAAACCAATATCTAATATGACTAAAAAATTACTTATCCTACTGTTTTTTTTAGGTTCATTTTTCATGCACGCACAAACGCTTGCATGGCGAACAAACATGACTGATGCAATTGCAATTAGTAATGAAGAAAGAAAACCCATGTTAATTTTATTCACTGCCTCAGGTGTACCAGAAAATCTTCAGAACGAAGTATTTAAAACCCCAGACTTTGCAGTTTGGTCGCGTGATAATGTGATTCTTGTAAAATTAGATTTATCAGACGCTACAGCTTCAGATGGAGATAAAGAACAAAACATTAAATTAAAAAATGCTTTTGGAGTTGATGATTTACCGCAAGTATGCTACGCAATGGCTTCGATAAGAAAAAACAAAACAACTTTTAGCGCTCTTGGTAAAATTGCATACAAACCGGGAGGTGCAAAAGCATGGATTGCAGAATCAAATAATATTCTGCATCCGAGTGAGTAATAATTTAAATTAAGTTTCTTAGTTTAATTTGTAGAATCCCTTTTCAACATAGTTGAAAAGGGATATTTTTTTAAACAAGTTAAAATGTGAATTGTACATTTAATATTTTAAGACCATAAATTTTTCATTTTTTTCAAATAAAGAATCTTAAATAATTAAATTCATTTTAATGCACTTTTTTTGTAACTATTTGTTTTAATGGAGATTGTTGGCAATAGGTTTTGTGTTAATTTAGTTTTATTAACCAGCCAAAAACCAATAAACTATGACCCGAAAACTACTTATCCTGCTATTTTTTTTAATAACATGTTTTGCTGAATCGCAAAATTTAGAATGGAAAACGAGTGTGGTTGATGCCATTACCTTAAGTAATGAAGAAAGAAAACCACTATTGATTTTTTTTACTGCTGCTAATGCTCCTGAGAATTTACAAAATGAAGTTTTTAAAACTTTAGAATTTGAAAAATGGTCCCGCAGGAACGTTATTTTATTAAAACTCGATTTGTCTGATGCCGCAGTATCGAGTGAAGTCAAAGAGCAGAACATTAAATTAAAAAATGCATTTGGCGTTGCCAATCTTCCGGAGGTTTGTTATACGACCGGTTCAATTAGAAATGGTAAAACTGCTTTTAATTTATTAGGGAGACTTCCTTATAATTCAAATGGAGTAAAAGCTTTTATTTCCGACTCCAATTTGATTTTAAATCCAGAATAAAAAAGATTAGTTTAATCTATAAAATCCCTTTTCGGCAGTAGCATGAAAAGGGATATTTTTTTTCTCACAGCTCAATTTCCACATTTTTTGAATTGCGTAGGCATTTGTTCCGTCCGCAATAATAATTTTAGGATGTAATTCGGTTAAAACTCTTTCAAGATTTATTTTAGGAGATTGGGTCAAAATCACAATATCAGGCTGGTTTTTATTTTCATAAATTCCGGTGCTGTCAATTATGGATATTTTTTTTCCATTAAAAAACAAGACATTCCCGATTCGCTGCGATTTATTTAAAACACTAAAATTGCCCACTAAATAAGAATTGAAAGCATTGTTTTTTGAGCTTTTGTCTCTAGTTGTATCGCTCGTAAAAAGTGTAATATTATTGCCAAATCTTTTTGAGATTAAGGTGTTCTTCTTGACATTATAAACAATTAGCTCTTTTTGATCTGCGGTTTCTTTTTTAGTATAAATGAAAGAAAGCTGTAATAAAATTACTGATACAAACACAAAAGCGAGTTTAGTGTAACTAGGTTTTTTTGAACAGATTATTGCACTAATTATTACGAAGTAAAGCGTAACCAAATAATAAAAATTAAAACTGATATCCTGAATAACAAATGATTCAAATGATGCGACGTAATGAATCATTTGGTTTAAAATGAAAATGCTTTTTTCGAAAATGTAAACCAAAATTTCCGGCGGACTTTTAAAGATTGCAAAAAGCATCACAATTATTCCGGCAATCATGATAAAAGATAAAACGGGAAGAATTATAATATTGGTAACAAAAAACAATCCCGGAAATTGATGAAAATAATAAAGGCATAAAGGTAGAGTACCAATTTGTGCCGAAAATGAAACCGTTAAGGAATCCCAGATATAAATTACGATTTTGTTTTTTGGCGACCAGATTTTCTTTAATATCGGCTGAAGCCAAACTATAAAATACAACGCTAAATAACTTAATTGAAAACCAACATCAAATAAGAAATAAGGCTCAAAAAGTAATATCAATAAAATGGAAACTAATAAAGTATGATAAATATTTCCGCTTCGGCGAAGATGATTTCCAATGGCTACAAAAGAAAACATGACAACCGAACGCAAAACAGATGGAGATAAACCCGATATAACAGCAAAACCTGCCAACGAAATTAAAATAGAAAATAATTTAATGGCTGAACCTTTTCGGGTATTAGGAATTGGCTTTAAAACAAACATGATAAAAAGCATTATAAAGCCAACATGCAGCCCTGAAACCGAAAGAACATGCGTTGCTCCAGAATACTGATAATCCTTTATAATATCAGCTGAAATTTCCTGCTGTTGTCCCAAAATAAGAGCAAGTGCCACATTCATTTCGTCTTTGTTAAAATGAGCACTTTCCAAATTTTTTAGAATAGTAGCGTGCAGTCGGCCGGAGTAATACCAAATATCTTTTTTGATGGTTTGGCTGATTTTGATTTCTGATTTTTTGCAATAAACCTGCGCATAAATCTGTTTGTCAGCTAAATATTTAGCATAGTCAAATTGATTTGGATTTTTACTTGAAGCTGTTTTTTGTAAAGCGGTTTTGACTTTAATTGTATTTCCAATTATTAAGGAATTTTGAGTACTGTCTTTTTGAATATTGACAATAATTTTACCTGAATAAATCTTGTTGTCAATGGCATTTATTAGACCGATGTAGCGATCGTTGTAATCGTTGCTTTTAAGTTTCTCCCGTAATGTAAAAGTTATAAATTGAGGCTTTTCAAAAGCTGTTTGAGAATGCGTATAATTAGATTTATCAAAAGTGTCTGTATGAATAAGCAAAACGTAGATTCCTGTGCAAAACGAAATAAGGGCACTACTGATTCCGAAGAATTGATTTGTCTTTTTGTTTTTCTTCGAAAGGAAAAAACTAATGCAAAATAATGCAGTACAAATTCCAAGAGAAATAAATGAAATTTGAAAGGAAGGCAGACAATAATAAGAAACTAAAATGCCAAAAAGAAAGCTAATTGTAATTTTAGCTAAAGGAAAATCTAATACTTTCATGGCTTAAAAGTATTAAAAATTTGTAAGAAAATAAATATATTTTATTTATTCGATTACGCGGTTTACTTGTTCGAACGAGTTTTTGTAATAAGCTTCTTTTGTAGAAGAAATGATTACACCTTTTGAAGTAGAAGAATGTATAAATTTAATTTCATCTGAATTTACTTCCGTAATAAGTCCAACATGATTGATCTGCTTGCTTTTATTCGTTTTAAAGAAAATCAAATCTCCTTTTTTCGCATCATTTAAGGGAATTACTTTTCCAATTTTTGCCTGTTCAAAAGAACTTCTCGGCAGTTTTATATTTTCAGATTCGAAAGTGGTGTAAACCAAGCCAGAACAATCGAAACCATTTTTTGTAGTTCCGCCCGCTTTGTATTTAACGCCAATATTATCAGTCGCAGTTTCAATTAAATTTTTTACAACAGATCTATTTTCTTTTTTCGGTTCGTTTTTGCTCACAGCAGTCGAAGTCGATTTACAAGAAACCAATACGATTGATAAAAGAAGGAAAACGAGTATTTTTTTCAAAACAGAAATAGTTAAGATTTTAAATCGGCAACAATAAGTTTAGCTGTTTTTTTGCTTGCGCCAACTCCGCCTAGTTTTTGCTCTAAAATATCATAGTTTTTCAGCAGTTTTTCGCGGTGAGAAGGCTCCAATAATTTGTTCAGTTCTTCTTTGATTCGTTTTGTATTACATTCACTTTGAATCAGTTCCGTTACAACTTCCTGATCCATAATTAAATTGACAAGCGAAATATATTTTAAAGTAATAATTCGTTTGGCAATTTGATACGAGATCGCACTTCCTTTATAACAAACCACTTCGGGAACTTTTAAAAGAGCCGTTTCTAAAGTTGCGGTTCCAGAGGTAACCAACGCTGCAGTTGAAGAACGCAACAAATCATAAGTTTTATTCGAAACAAAAGCAATATTTTTGTTTTTAATAAACTGCTGATAAAATTCATAATCCTGGCTTGGCGCTCCGGCAATAACAAATTCATAATCCTGAAAATCATCTACAACGCTCAGCATAACACTTAGCATTTTGGTAATTTCCTGTTTACGGCTTCCCGGTAAAACAGCAATAATTGGTTTTTCGCCTAATTTATACTCTTCTCTAAAAGCAGTTTCATTAAAAGCAGGCTGATTTTGAATAGCATCAATTAAAGGATGCCCAACAAAATCTACAGGGAAATGATGTTTGTCTTCATAAAAACTTTTTTCAAAAGGCAAGATCACAAACATTCTGTCAACGTCTTGTTTAATAGCGTTGATTCGGTTTTCTTTCCAAGCCCAGATTTGAGGAGAAATATAATAATGTGTTTTGTAATTCAGTTCTTTAGCCCATTTTGCAATACGCATATTAAAGCCCGGATAATCAATAAAAATTAAAACATCGGGTTTAAATTCAGAGATATCTTTTTTGCAGATTTTTATGTTGTTTAAAATAGTTTTTAAGTTAAAAATTACTTCAACAAATCCCATAAAAGCCAATTCGCGATAATGTTTTACCAATGTTCCGCCGGCTTTTTGCATTAAATCACCGCCCCAAAATCTGATGTCAGCCTGAGGATCTTCCTCGTATAATGCTTTCATTAAATTAGAACCATGTAAATCTCCAGAAGCTTCGCCAGCTATTATGTAATATTTCATATCAACGAATTTTTATTGCAGCACAAAGATAGGATTTAAATAATTATGGTCGAAATTGCTAAAACAATCACGGCTAAAATCACGCCTCGAGCCATCATTTCTTTGTTTCTTTTTAAGAGAATTAAAAAAACTGGAAGATCTAAAACAGCTCCAATTGTAATCACTTTTCCTAAATATCCCATTTCTCTAATAGTTTGAATTCCGGCTGGAAGGTCAAATTTTGTAAAAAATTTGATAAACAAATAACTTCCAAGAAGCGAAGTAAAAATTCCAACAATAAATCCGATTACGAGTTCTTTTTTATCCATTTAATTTCCAAGTATTAAGTTGCTGCATTGTATGATGTGCCGTTAAGTCGAACTGAACAGGAACTACCGAAATATATCCGTTTTCAAGTGCCCATTCATCGGTATCTTCGCCATTATCTTCATTGGTAAATTTGCCTGTTAGCCAGTAATAATCTTTACCGTAAGGCGTTTGTCTTTTATCAAATTTCTGGGCATAATACGCTTTCGCCTGACGACAGATTTTTATTCCTTTGATTTCTTTTTCGCTCAATTTCGGAAAATTAACATTTAAAACCACTCCGGCAGGAAGTTTATTTTTTAATGTTTCTAAAGCTATTTTTTTTACGAATGCTTTAGCGGGTTCAAAATCGGCATTCCAGTCAAAGTCCAAAAGAGAAAAACCAATCGCCTGAATACCTTCAATTCCGGCTTCGACAGCGGCGCTCATTGTTCCCGAATAAATCACATTTATAGAAGAATTTGATCCGTGATTAATTCCCGAAACACACAAGTCCGGTTTTCGTTTTAAAATTTCATTAACGGCCAGTTTTACACAGTCTACAGGCGTTCCGGAACAGCTGTATTCTGTAACAGAATCTCCATCTTTAGAAATTTTATCCAGAAATAAAGTATTGTTTATCGTAATGGCGTGTCCCATTGCGCTTTGAGGCTTGTCTGGGGCGACCACAACGACATCGCCAATAGTTTCCATAACGCTTATTAAAGCTCTGATTCCGGGAGCCAGAATTCCATCATCATTCGTAACTAATATTAAAGGTTTTTCGTCTTTCATGCTGCGTTTTCCATTTTTGATTTATCAAAATAAAAGCTTGTTAGGGCAAATGTAGTAACAGATTTTGGTAGAATACTAACAAATAAATAAAAATTGTAAACTAAATTCCAGAAGACTTTTAAGCATCAAACATTTTTATATCTTTAACAAAAAATTATACTGATCTTGGCATGTTGGCATAGTTTTTACCGTAACTTAGATTAAAAAATTTGATGAATGCTATTATTAAGTTTATGAAAAGAAATTATAAAATACTTATAGCCGTATTATGCTTGTCTTTAACCCTGTTTGCTTTTAAAATAAATGCTGACAAGAATGATGATCCGGACCCAAATAAAGACAAGACATTATTAGAATTACTGGCTTTTGTTATTGAAAAAGGACACTACAGCCCGGCTGAAATAAATGACGAATTTTCGAAAGGTATTTTTAAAGATTATATCGAGGCATTAGACCCTTCGAAGCGATTTTTCCTGCAGTCTGATATTGATGAATTTAAGCAATATGAGCTAATGCTGGACGATCAGTTTTTGAATAAAGATTTGACATTTTTCAACTTGACTTATACAAGGCTGATGAAGAGAATGGAAGAAAGCAAAAAACGTTACAAAACGATTTTAGCGCAGCCATTTAACTACACAACAGATGAGACTTTTAATGCAGATTATGAGAAACTTCCGTATGCAAAAAACTTAACGGAAATCAATGAAAGATGGAGAAAACAAATTAAATTATCTACACTTTCATCGCTTGTAACAAAACAAAAAATTGAAGAAGAGAAAAAGAAAAAAGATCCTGCTTATCAGGAAAAATCTTTTGATGCTTTAGAAAAAGACACACGAGAAAGTTCATTAAAATCTTTAGATGATAATTTTAGTGTAATTAAAGATTTGAATAAAGATTACTGGTTTTCAGTGTATTTAAATTCAATCATGGCTCGTTTTGACCCTCATACAAGTTATTTTGCTCCAGAAGAAAAAGATCGTTTTGATGTAAACATCAGCGGAAAATTAGAAGGAATTGGAGCAAGATTGACTAAGAAAAATGATTTTACTCAAATTGATGAGTTAATTTCTGGCGGACCAGCATGGAAAGGAAAACAACTTGAGGCTGGAGATTTAATCTTGAAAGTAGCTCAAGGAAATGAAGAACCTGTTGATGTAGTTGGAATGCGTCTTGATGATGTTGTGAAAAAAATCAAAGGTCATAAAGGAACTGAAGTTAAACTTACCGTTAAAAAAGTGGACGGAAGTATCAAAGTAATTTCAATTATCAGAGATGTTGTTGAAATTGAAGAAACATATGCAAAATCAAGTATTGTTGAGAAAAACGGATTAAAATATGGCGTTATTTACCTGCCTAAATTTTATATCGATTTTGAAAACAAAGACGGTCGTGATGCAGGAAAAGATATTGCTCTTGAAGTTGAAAGACTGAAAAAAGAAAACATAAACGGTATTGTTCTTGACGTTCGTGATGACGGTGGAGGATCTCTTTCTACAGTTGTTGATATCGCTGGTTTATTTATTGAAGAAGGACCAATCGTTCAGGTAAAATCTGCTGGTAAAAAGAAAGAAGTTTTATACGATAAAGATAAAAAAATAGAGTGGGACGGACCATTAGTAATTATGGTGAACAGTTTCTCTGCTTCGGCTTCTGAGATTTTAGCAGCTGCAATTCAGGATTACAAACGTGGTGTTATCATTGGTAGTAAACAAACTTACGGTAAAGGAACGGTACAAAATGTACTTGATTTGAACCAATTTGTTCGTAATGCAAATTATGGAGATTTAGGAGCATTGAAAATTACAGGCCAAAAATTCTATAGAATTAACGGAGGTTCAACTCAGTTAGAAGGTGTTCATAGTGACGTGGTTATGCCAGATCGTTATGCTTACTTAAAAATGGGAGAGCGTGATATTGACAATGCAATGCCGTGGGACAAAATTGATCCGGCAGATTACAGCACTTGGACGTCTAACGAAAACTTTACAAAAGCAATCGAGAAAAGTAAAAACAGAATTTTACAAAATCCTCAATTTAAATTAATTGAAGATAATGCAAAATGGATCGATGTTAAGAATAAAGAAAACATATACAGCTTGAACATTAATAGTTTTAAACAAACTCAGGAACAAGTTGAAAATGAAGGAAAAAAATACAAACCAATTTCTGATTATAAAAACAGTTTAGTGTTTAGATCATTGCCTTATGAAGAGGTTGAAATGAATAACGATGCTACATTGAAAGAAAAAAGAGAAGCTTGGCACCAGGCATTATCTAAAGATGTTTATGTGGAAGAAGCATTAAATGTTTTAGATGACTTACAATCTAAATCTTTAGTAAAAAATGGCGTTTCTCCTAAAATGAAAAAAGATAAATTGGTAAAATCTTAAAGATTTTAAATGTTTAATTTGTTATTAAAAAACGCTTCTTAAAGTAATTTATGAAGCGTTTTTTAGTTTAAAAGAAAAAAGTAATATTTATGAAAAGTATTTTAGTTTGCGGATTGATTGGTTTGGCATTGCTTTCTTGTAAAAAGGAAAATGAAACTGTTGTTGAAACAGAAATAGCAAAAGCAGAAAATTCATTTGTTTCTGACCAAAGTAATACTGGTTCTTTATATTCGATTGCTTATCAGCCAACTTCGACCACAAATCAAATTATTCAGCATAAATATTACACGCTTTCTTATAATGAAAAATTTGAGCAGGCCGAATGGGTCGCTTATGAATTGAAGAAAGAATATCTAAAAAACGGAAATTACAAACGTCCGTATTTTATTGAAGATCCAAAAGTAACAACGGGTTCTGCAGATTGGAGAAATTATAAAAAGTCAGGTTATGATAAAGGGCATCTTTGTCCTGCGGGCGATATGGAATTTAGCAAAGACGCTTATGATGATACTTTTTATACTTCGAATATTTCACCGCAAAGACATGATTTTAATAGCGGAATCTGGAACAGAATTGAGCAGAAAACTCGTTATTGGGCTGGAAAATACAATGATATTTATGTAGTTACTGGAGGAATCCTGAAAGATTCAGATAAAAAAATAGGAACAGAGAAAGTTTCTGTTCCTAAATATTTTTATAAAATTGTTTTAGCTAAATCTGGAAAGGAACATAAAGCAATTGCTTTTTTGGTTCCGAATGAAGACAGCGATAAACCAATTTATGATTTCGTTGTTCCTATTGAAACTCTGGAAAAAATGACTGGAATTGATTTCTTCCCAAATTTAAAAAACTTAAAAAGCAGTAAGGACTTTTAAATCTGCAATTGTTTCGGTTGGATTTTCGGCTTTAAAAACAAAGCTTCCGGCAACTAAAACATCGGCTCCTGCTTCTACTAATTGTTTTGCATTTTTGTTGGTTACACCGCCGTCAATTTCGATAAGAGTTGACGCGTTTTTACGTGTAATTAAAGCTTTTAGTTTTTTTACTTTATCATAAGTGTTTTCAATAAACGACTGTCCGCCAAAACCCGGATTCACACTCATAATACAAACTAAGTCAATATCATTAATAACATCTTCTAACAAGTCAATATTAGTATGCGGATTGATGGCAACTCCGGCTTTCATTCCTTCGGCTTTAATAGCTTGTAATGTTCTGTGTAAATGTGTACAAGCTTCATAATGTACAGTTAAACCGTTAGCGCCTAAATCAGCGAAGGTTTTAATATAACGATCCGGATCAATAATCATTAAATGTACATCAATATACTTTTTGGCATGTTTAGAAATAGCTTCTAAAACAGGCATTCCAAAAGAAATATTCGGAACAAAAACTCCATCCATAATATCAATATGAAACCAATCGGCCTGGCTGATGTTAATCATTTCGATATCACGCTGCAGGTTCGCAAAATCGGCAGCAAGAACTGAAGGAGCAATAAGAGTATTTTTCATTTTGTAGTGGTGTGTTTTTTTACAAAGATAAAATTTTTTAACCGTAATCCCGACAACTATCCGGGTCAAGGTTTTATGTAAAATTCATATAGGTTTAAGATGTTTATGTTTTGCTAAATTTATTTTTAATAGATTAAGGTTTTGTCATTATTTTAATTAAAATAATAAGAAAGAAATATAGTAAATCTAAAAAAGGAAATAAATAATTCGTATGGGTTTTTTTGTAAATTGCGGCAAATAATCCTACTTGATGAAAATAACTCTACTTTCAATTATTACCTTTTTTTTATCTGCAAATATGCTCTTTAGCCAAAAGGCATTAGACCCTACAGCAGAAGATATTCAATTAGCAAAATCACTTAGAGAAAAATATTCTAAAGATGATGTGGCCGTTTTAGAAAGCAAGGAAAACATTACGTTTGAACTTAACAAAAGCGATGCTAAAGTTGTGGTTAAAAACTCTGTTAGAGAAGTTTTAATGAACATTAATCACAGAGCTGATATTAATAAATATGAGTTTTATGACAGCGAATCTTCGATTGAAAGTTTTATTCTGAAATACAGAAATCAAAAAAATACCGGGTTTACGTTAAAAGATCAATTTTACAAAGACAACGATTTGTTCTACAATGATGCCCGCGTAAAGTATATGGACGTAGATTTTCCGGTTCAGGGATATAGTTATATCTATGAGCTTGAAAAAAAGTATAATGATGTTAAGTATTTTACTTCTTTGTATTTTAATGACGAGTTTCCGGTTATTAAAAAAGAGATTACAGTTACCGTTCCGGACTGGTTAAATTTAGAATTGAAGGAATTTAATTTTGATGGAAATACTATTTCTAAAACTAAAACGCGCGACGATAGAAATGGTGCTACAATTTATACTTATGTAATGGAAAATGTTGATGCTTTTTATAAAGAGAAAAAAGCACCGGGAAGAAGTTATATCTATCCGCATGTTCTGGTTATAGCAAAATCATTTAAACATAGAGATAAAGAAACGATGCTTTTTAATTCGACTGCAGATCTTTATAAATGGTATAAATCATTAGTAGATTCTATGAAAGATGATACAAGTCTGCTTGCCGCTAAAGTTAAAGAGTTGACGTCTTCGGCAAAAACCGATGAAGAAAAAATCAAGAATATTTATTATTGGGTTCAGGATAATATTAGATATATAGCATTTGAAGACGGAATCGCGGGTTTTAAACCAGACGAAGCGCAAAACGTTTTTGAAAAAAGATATGGGGATTGTAAAGGAATGGCAAACCTGAGTAAACAAATGCTGAAATTGGCAGGATTTGATGCGAGACTTACCTGGATTGGCACCAAGCATATTTTGTATGATTATACAACACCTTCTTTAGCGGTTGATAACCATATGATTTGTACACTGTTTTATAAAGGCAAAACGTATTTTATAGACGGTACAGAGAAGTATAATTCTTTTGGGGAAGATGCGGAAAGAATTCAAAATAAAGAAGTAATGATTGAAGATGGGGATAAATTTATCATTAAAAAAGTTCCAGCTTCGGGAAGTGAACTAAACAAGGAAATTTATAACGCCAAGTTAATTGTTGACAATGATAAATTGAGCGGAAGCTGCTCTAAAACCTATTCGGGAGAAAGTAAAACGGAGTTTTTAAATATTTTTAATTCTTTTGAAAATAATAAAAAAGGCGAAACTTTAGAAAAATACCTTTCTGGAAATGATAAAAATATTACAGCTAAAAATATTAAAACCTCAGATTTAAAAAACAGAGATTTAAAACTTTCGTTGAATTATGATTTAGATGTTCAAAATAAGGTTTCAAAGTTTGATAATGATATTTTTATAGATTTAGCCTATATGGATGAATATAAAAATTTTGAGTTTAAAGACAGAAAAACAAATTACGAACTAAATTATAAAACAAATTACGAATCGAATGTAGTTTTGGCGATTCCTGACGGATATAAACTGAGTAAATTACCTGAAAGCTTAAATGTAAATGAAGAAGATTTCAGTGCTCTGATTTCGTTTAAACAAGTTGGTAAAGAGATTGTTTACAAAAAGCAATTTGTGTTTAAAAATGCCGTGGTTAAAAAAACAGATATGGCAAAATGGAATGACTTCAATAAAAACCTTAAAACAATTTATAACCAACAAATAATTTTTACAAAATCATAAAACAGTATGAATAAAACATTACTCATTTTCTTTATTACAATTTGTTTCTCTTCTTATTCACAGGATAAAACCGAAGTAAAAGACTTCTTTTGGGGAAAATCAGACACTTTTAAAACGGTGACCAAAACTCCAGACAAATGGAAGAATGAGTCGGCAGTTATTATTTATAAATATGAACATTATGACTATCATAATTCTGGTGTAAAAGTAGTGCTTACAAGTGCTTATAGACAAAGAATAAAACTTCAGGATGAAAATTCGGTTAAAGAATTTTCGGAATTCTCGTTTAAAAACAAGTTTTATTCGTCAAGAGGATACAGCTATAAACAAGGAACAACATTTTTAGGAGTTAAAATTGTTAAGCCAGACGGAAAAGAAATTGAGGTTGATGTCGATAAAGATGCAAAGGCGGTTGATGACCAGAAAAAAATAGCTATAAATGGTCTTGAAATAGGAGATATTATAGATTATTATTACTATTCGTATGAACCATTTGCTAGCCAGATTCAAAATTTTGATCCTGTTGAAAACACATTAGGAGACGTATATCCTATTATGAGCAGGAAAATGAAATTTTTAGTTGAAGAAGATTTTTATGTTGCTTTTAATACCTATCACGGTGCGCCTGAGTTAAAAGAAGTTGCTTCTGGAAAAAAACGTACTAAGGCATACGAATTAACGGCTCATGATATTGAAAAAGAGGAGTTTCCGAGATGGTTTTATCCGTTAGTCGAACTGCCTTGTTATAAATTTCAGGTCTTTTTTGCAAAAAAATCGAGTGATGCTAAACCGTATTATTCCCAAATATTTTTGCCTAAACAGAATGAGGCTTTTAAAAAAACAGTCAATAAGGATGATATTTTTGACAATTATGAAAAGGAATTCCGTGCGGTTTTTGATTTAGGAGAAACACTAAAGTTTTTAAAAGGAAAAACTTTTGAAAGTGAGGAAGAAAAAATAAAAGCGGTTTACTTATTTGCCAGACATCAGTATTACACACAATATATTGAATCGGCAGTTATTAAAGAAGCTGATATTTTTAATTCGTATGCCATGTACAAGAATCCTGATTTCTTTTCAAACGAATGGTCTTTTATATACTATTTTATGGCTTATATGAAAGAGTTTAAAATCGATTATAATATTGTATTGGCGACAGCCAGAAATAATGGTTCTCTGGATGAATTGCTGATTAAAAAAAATCTGACTCCATTATTACGAATCAATACACCAACTCCGTTATATCTTGAATATTGCAACCCTTTTACCACGCCGGGAACAATTGATTATAACCTTGAAAATACAAAAGGTTACATAATGGATTTTGTGAGCAACAGGACTATTGCAAACGTAAAGGAAGTGGATTTGCCATCGACTACAGTTAAAGACAATATTACAAAAGTAGTAACGAATGTTTCTATGGATGCTGATTTGTCTAGTTTGAATGTTAAAAGAGCTTCAGAGTTTTATGGACATTTTAAAAGCGATGAACAAAAGGATAAATTGAAGTTTTATGATTATGTAGATGAAGATTATCAAAAATATGGTACTGAAAGAGTTATAGATAAAGTAGGGAGTAAAAGCAAGCGCGAACAATATAACAAAGAGTTTGATGCTTTGAAAAACAAACTAAAAGATATTCAAAAAGAAAACGAGAAAAAATCTCTTTCGGGAGAATTTGATTTTGAGATTGAAAATCCAACAATTAAAATTACAAATACCGGAAGATATGGCGATAATTCTCCAGTTTCGTATGAGGAAGAATTTGTTATAAAGAATAATTTTATCAAAAAAGCAGGTGAAAATTATATTGTTGAAATTGGAAAAATGCTGACCAACCAGCTTGAAATTGATAAAAAGGAAGCTGACCGAAAAAACAATGTATATATGCCATTTCCGAGAGCTTTTGAAAATGAAATTATATTTGAAATTCCTGCCGGATATAAAATTTCAGGAATTGAAAAATTAAATAAAAATGTTCAAAATTCCACTGGAGAATTTACTAGTACAGCTGTTTTAAAAGATAATAAGCTAGTAATTAAAACAGTAAAGAAATATAATAATTACTACGAGCCTAATGCAAATTGGAACAAAATAGTAGACTTTTTAGAAGCGGCTTACCAATTTACTCAGGAAAAAGTTTTGCTTAAAAAATAATAGAATTAACTTTTAGAGCTTTAAAAGTATTTGATGTTTTAAATATTTTGCAAACATATTTAAATAAAAAACTCCGGTAATCAGCCGGAGTTTCAATCATCAATCAAAAAACGAACAGTCAATCAAACTGTTGTTTACGGTAAAAATTCCAATTTTTAAATACCCAAATTCCAATTAAGGTTGGAATTTGGAATTTAAAGATATTGAAATTTATATTGTTTTATCCTAAGTAAGTTTTAAGGATTTTACTTCTTGAAGTGTGTTTTAATCTACGGATTGCTTTTTCTTTAATCTGACGAACACGCTCACGAGTTAAGTCGAAAGTTTCTCCAATTTCCTCTAAAGTCATTGGGTGTTGATCGCCAAGACCAAAATACAAACGTACAACATCTGCCTCTCTTGGAGTTAATGTTTCTAACGAACGCTCGATTTCAGTACGTAATGATTCGTGAATTAACTCTCTGTCCGGGTTTGGAGATTCTCCAGAACGTAAAACGTCATAAAGGTTAGAATCTTCACCTTCAACAAGAGGTGCATCCATTGATAAGTGACGACCAGAGTTTTTCATAGACTCTTTTACGTCATTTACGGTCATGTCAAGTTCTTTTGCAATTTCTTCAGCAGAAGGCGGACGCTCATTAGACTGCTCTAATAACGCATACATTTTGTTGATTTTGTTGATAGAACCAATTTTGTTTAATGGTAAACGAACAATACGTGATTGTTCTGCAAGAGCCTGAAGAATCGATTGACGAATCCACCATACGGCATAAGAAATGAATTTAAAACCACGAGTTTCATCAAAACGCTGTGCTGCTTTAATAAGACCTAAGTTTCCTTCATTAATTAAATCAGGAAGAGTTAATCCTTGATTTTGATATTGTTTAGCAACCGATACAACGAAACGTAGGTTGGCTTTTGTTAATTTTTCTAAAGCTCTTTGATCACCAGCCTTTATTCTTTGTGCTAATTCTACCTCTTCATCAGCGGTAATTAGGTCAACTTTTCCGATTTCTTGTAGATATTTATCTAACGATGCAGTTTCACGATTAGTTACCTGCTTGGTGATTTTAAGTTGTCTCATGTTATTTGTCTCCTCAATTTTTAAGTGTACAGATTGTTATACGTATGAAGTTTCAAAAAAGTTACAAATTGTATCAAAAATAATTTGTTTTTTTTCAAAAATAAAAAACCTGTCTAGGAATAGACAGGTTTTCAGTATGTTATGATATTTCTTTACAAGTAAAAAATTCAATTAATTTGCTGCAGCATTTTGAACTTCAATATTTTCTTTTACAGAAACCGGAATTCCGCTTTTAGTAAAACCTTCAAGTCTTATTTCAAAAGTTCCCGAAAGATCAGAAGTATAAAATGAAGTTTCAGAATCTTTGTTTAACTGAACATCAGGGTTCCAGAATAATTGATTTCTAAAATCAGGAATTCTTTGATTGTCAGCAATATTTTCATAGTTTACCTTGTTGTATATTTTCTTAGGCTGCGGTCTTAAAACAACTGGTTTTACAATTGAAGATCCTGTTTGAGTACTTTTAAAATCCTTGTCAAAAGTTGTAAAACTAATTAAACCATTAAATGATTTTGAACCAACATAATATCTTCCCACAATTACTTCAATCTTATATACATTTTTCATATTATAGGTTACAAGATCAGTTTGATTTTCTAAATATTGTCCGTCAACCAAAACAAGTGCTGATTCAGGAAACTGCGGAAAAATACTTGGATCATTAACATGCAGATAAAGTTTGTTGTCTTTTTGTTTAGAATAAATTTCGACTGCAACTTCGGTTATGGTTTCTTTTAAAGTTTTAAATCTTGTATAATCATCCAGGATATATTCTTTTGCTGTTTGATAAAAGAAAGATTCAGATGTTGGTGTTTTTTGGATATTGTCTACTTTTTTGTGATAATAAGCATTTTCAACCTGACTTGAAATGGATCTTTCTAAAAGACTTTCTTTAAAGGTGTAAGACAATTTTGAATCCTTTTCAAAAGATACCTGAGAATAATCAATTTCAGGAGCGTTGTTTACAGCAACATCATAATTGTTTGCTTTTTCATCAATAATTTGAATAACAATATTAGACGTATAGAATGTTTTGTTTATGTTGAAAATAAAGTTTCCGTTTAGGTCTGTTTTTACCACTTCAAAAGCAAACGATTTACCCGGAATAGATAATCCTACTGAAATATTATCGACTTTATCACTGTTATTTTTTGCCGAGATTTTCCCTGAAATAATTTCACCTCTAAGTTCTGGCAAAATTATTTTTTGATCCTGTTTTTGCAAATCTAATACCACCGGATAAGATGGATTTGCTGCAAATTTCACAGCCGAAACCTGATTTTGAGCAGGAATATTATCTAATTTTCTAACAGAAAGCGAATACGTTCCGTCTTCAAAATTTTTATTTAAAGATTGAATTTTTAAATCAACAAATTCGCGGTTTGCAAATGTTTTTTTATTCAGTTTAAGTGTAACATTTTCGTTCGTAACATTTTCGTCAGAAGTATTTGATCCGTTTGCTAAAATGTTTGCTGCAACACTTTTCTCGTCAACTTTATAAGGATTGACAATGTTAATGTTTAACTGAAATAACTCAGAAAACGGTTTGTTCAGCATCCAGTTTGTGTAGCCTATTAGTTTATAGCTTCCTGTTTTTAAAGTTGTCGGAATGAAATAATCTCCCTGACCGCTTGCGTTTTCTAAAGAAATTTTTGTTTTAAAAACGGATTTTTTACTATCGTCAACCAGTTCTACATAAGCAACTTTGCTAATATTGCTTGGCGTTTTATCAGATGATTTTAAACAATAGATTTTGTACAACAAAGTTTCACCAGAAACAAGTGTTGTTGCATTTGTATGAATGAAAACAGTTTCATCTACTGCGATAGTTTGTTGTGCGCTGCTTAATTGTGTATTAATTAATACAAACAATAAAAATATGTGTTTTAGTCTATCCAAAATGAAGGTTTTACGTTAGATGAAAATGATGTACAGTCTCCGCATACGGCGTCTACTAAGATGTAGTTTGTTCCGGTATTGAAAAAATAGGTCATTAGATTTTGTTCAACATTAAAAATCATATCTTCTCCGTTGCAGCCTTCTCCACCAAAACAGAACTTAAAACGAATGTCTTCGCAGGGATTAAAATAAGGAGCTGGTTGTCCCGGGAACATATCATTATAATTAAAAAAGATTCTTTGTTCTGAAACAGATGTTACATCAAAAAAACCAATAACTTTTGTGTTAGAATCGCTGATGCATTTTATATTTCCAGAAAGTACTCCGGGCTGTTTAGGAGATAAAACGGTGCCTGAACCAGCAATATCCCTCATTGTTCTATGGAAATTGTAGGCTGCTAAATTTTCGACGTATTGTTTAACTAAAATACTGTATCTATGCCCGATGATATAGTTCTCTTCCTCAATAAAACGTATTGGTAAGTTTACACGATCTTCGGTAAGGTCATTTGTGTTTAATAAAATAATATCTGTCGATTTTTTTGTTGAGTAACAAATTTTGGTATTAGACGAATTAGGAATAAGCGCTACAGATTCGGGACCGGTAACTATTAATTTAGAGAATGACCATCTTGGTGCTATAATTTTATAGCTTTCCTCGTATTCAAAACGATAGTATTTTGAAGTTCTGGCAGGATCATAACTATTAACGTTGATTTGAACACCAATTTGATTGTCTTTGTTTGTTACAACCGAAGGAACTATGCTTTGAATTTGATTTACTGTTGGAAGTATTTCAGGACTTGATTCATATACTTTTCCGTCTGTGGTTTTAATTTCTAAAGTATATTGTCTGTTTGGTAAAATCTGAAATGGTGTTTGCGAAACATAAACTCCAGCGTTTTCTTCAAATAAATAAGAATTGTTTTGATTGTCTTTAACAACTACTTCGGCACCTTTTTCTACCTGAAGCGATGTGTCTTCAAATTTAGAAGTTTTTGTTATTTTAATTTCCTGATTTTTAAGTTCGTTGGTCAATGTAGCTTCTACCACAATAGCTTCTTCGTAGGTGTTTGTAAGTAACGGATAAGTTTCTGTACACCCATTTGCGAAAAAGCAGATAAGCAATAAGATTAATATTTTATTAAAAGGTATGTTCATGGCTTTGTTTAAAATAGTTTTTTCTTGTTTTGATTTTGAAGAATCTATTTTTGTTTTTTAAAATTTATATTTTTTAATCTACCCAAAAGGTTGGTTTTACATTTGATGCAATTGTGGTACAATCTCCGCACGGTGAATATACCCAATAATAAAATGCACCGTTTAAATAATAAGTAATGTTGTTCATCTCTAAGTCGTCAAAATAACCGCCAGAATGTGTACATGGATCTGGACTAAAAGGATAATTAGCGTAGCAAAACTCCTGACAGTCTGTATAAAATGGAGGTGGTGGTTCGCCAAGAAATAAATCATTATAATTAAAATAGATTCTTTCAATTGATATTGATGCTACATCAAAATATCCAACAATTTTATCGTTTGGATTTTTTGTAGATTTTAAATTGCCTAATACAATTCCGGGTTGTGTTGGAGATAAAAGGCTCGCACTTCCGGATATTTTTTTTAGTGTGCTGTAATAGTTAAATGCGGCTAAACTTTCAACATATTGTTTTACCAGTATACTATATCGGGTTGTGATTATATAATCCTGATCGCTTATAAAACGGGCCAAATAATCAACTCGATCTTCTTTTAAATCAGTAGTGTTTAATAAAAGCAGATCTGTACTTTTTTTATTTCCGTAACAAGTTTTTGTATTAGGATCATTTTGACCAAAAGTAAGTCCTCCATTTTGATTGATAAATGCTTTAGTCGGAACCCATTTTGGCGCTACAACTTTATATGTTTCTTCATATTCATATCTGTAATAATGCGATTTATTGGTAGGATCAAAACTATTGACTCTAATACTGACTCCTCTTTTATCGTCTTTATCTTTTTCTATAGCAGCTTTAACGCTTTGCATTGGAGTTACTGTTGAAAGTGTTTCCGGAGATGATTCAAAAGTTCTGCCGTCTTTTGTATTAATGTGCAATTGATACTGCGTTCCGGGTGCGGCCTGAAATGCAACGGTTGATACATATTTATCAGACTGATCTTCAAAATCATATCTGTTTCCTGAGTTGTCTGTTATATAAACCTCCGCGCCGCTCTCTGTCAAATATTTTTCATCTTCAAATTTGGCACTTTTGGTAAGTTTAATTTCCTGATTTTTCAATTCATTTGTTATCGTTGCTTCTACCACTAAAGCTTCTTCATAAGTATTCGTTAATAACGGATACGCTTCTGTACAGCTATTCAAAATAAAAGCTGAAAAGAGGAAAAGAATACTATATAGTTTATAATTTTTCATTAATTAAAATTTAAAATTATAAGTAATACTAGGAACTGGAATTGAGAAAATAGATGTTTTATAACCTTTTACTTTTCCATTTTGATCAGTTACAAAATAAATAGAATATGGATTATTTCTTCCTAGAACATTGTAAATTGAAATGTTCCAGAAACTATGCGCTAACTTTTTAATTTTATGATTTCCTTCAATATTAAGACCAATGTCTAAACGGATATAATCCGGAATTCTGTAAGCATTTCTGTCGCTATACAGCGTATATTCTGAATTTCCATATTGAAATGTTCCAATTGGGTATGTAATTGGTCTTCCTGTTTGGTATAAGAAATTTGAAGACAAACTATAACGTTTTGTAAATCTATAATTTAAAATCGCACTTAAATCGTGAGGCTTGTCAAAATTTGCCGGGAAAAAGTTACCGTTATTTACAATTTCTGAACTAAACTGACTGTCAAGCTTTATTAAAGTACGAGAATAAGTATAACCAATCCATCCGTTTAATCTTCCGGTTGATTTCTTCAATAACAATTCAACTCCGTAAGCTTTTCCTTCGCCCTGCAGTAATTCAGTTTCTACATTTTGATTTAGCAGAAGCTGTGCCCCAACTTTATAATCCAAAATGTTTTTAGATTTTTTGTAATATCCTTCTAAACTAATTTCATACTCTTCATCTTTCAGCGTTTTAAAAAGACCTAAAGAAACTTGCTGTGCAGTTTGTGGTTTTACGTTAGAATCAGATAATTTCCAGGTATCTGTTGGAGATTGCGTTACGTTGCTTGATAAAAGGTGAACATATTGACGTGTAACATCATAACCTGCTTTAATAGAAAAATCTTCAGTAATAAAATAACGTGCTGCCAAACGAGGCTCAAGTCCGCCATAAGTTTTTATAACTTCGTTTTTATTGTAATGCTCTGTTCCGGTTACCGTTTCGTCGCTTAAAGGCAGACCAGCTTGATAAGTATTTACATTCGCTTCTCCTAAAGATGCATAAAACGAATATCTTAAACCTAAATCAATTAAAAGCTTATCACTAAATTTATAACTATCGGCTAAATAAATAGCAGACTCCAGCGCTCTTTCTTTCTCGAGATCAGTCGAAATTAAAGTAGCCTCAGGCTTTTTCGGATGCTGATAACCTGGTGAAATGTTGTATAATTTACTAGCAATACCGTAAGATAAAGTATGTTTTGGATTAAGCTGATAATTCAATTTTAACTGCAATTGCGATTCGTTTACTTTGTATCCAAAATCAAATGCATTAATATCACTTGAATCGTAATCAATATTGAATTTATATTCACTGTTTGTAAAAATTAAAGCACCTTTGCTCTTTTTACTGAAAGTATGATCCCATTTTAAAGAAGCAAGTCTGTTGCTGTATTTATAGATCGAATCTGAACTTAAACTAAAGCGATCATGGCTGTAATAAGCAGTTGCTTCAATGTTATTGTTGGCATTGATTTGATTGTTGTACTTAAGAATTCCATCATAGAATCCGGCTTGACTATTCTTTAAATTTTCATCATCAAGAGATTTTAAAATCCAGTCTGAATAAGTTGCTCTACCTCCAAAAATAATACTTGATTTATTTTTTTCGATTGGCATGCTTAGCGTAAGGTTTGAAGTTATTGGTCCTATTGCACCTTCGCCAGAGAATTTCTCCGGATTTCCGTTTTTTGTTGTGATATCAAATACAGATGATAATCTTCCTCCAAAATCTGCCGGAATGCTTCCTTTATAAATATCTGCTTTCTTTGCTGTATAAGGGTTTATGGCCGAGAAAAAACCTAAAAAGTGCTGCGGATTATATAAAACGGCGTTGTCTAAAAGGATAAGGTTTTGGTCGTCTTTTCCACCTCGAACATTAAATCCAGCAGATCCTTCTCCGGTAGTTTTAATACCAGGGAATGTTGTAGCTACTTTTAAGATATCTCTTTCTCCCAGAATCAAAGGAACGTTTTTAATTCCTTCAATATCAATAGAAACTAATCCTGAGACGGCTGTTTCTGTTTGTTTTTGACCTTTCTTTTTAATTACAACTTCATCTAATTGATTTGATCTTTCATTGATTCCAATATCAAATTTTCCGTCATCATAAACCATTAAAGTTCTCACAACCTCTTTATGGCTAAGGGATTTTACTTCAATAATGTTTATTCCGCGTGGAAGGATTAAACTATAATTTCCGTCAAGATCAGTAGAAGTATTGATATTTTTTCCTCTTACTTTAATGTAAATATTAGGTTCTGCTTTTCCGGTTTCGTCATTTCTTACAGTACCAGAAACGGTAAAATTTCTTTTAACAGCATCTTTATTTTCTTTTCCGATGAAAACTATTGAAGCTTTTTTAGTTACGCTGTAGCTGTTTAAAGAATCATACTGCTGATGAAATACTGGATTGTCTGAATTATCATTTCCATTATTTTGATTCGTTTCGACTGGAGCATCGCTAAAATAATTCGACGGTAAGGTATCGTGAATTGTACTATTAAGTGTTAGGATTACTTTGTTTTTGAGAACAATATAATTCAAATCGGTTTTACTTAAAATGGAATTAAGTACTGCGTCAACAGTTGCATCAGTATAAGCTCCTGAAATTAATTCTTTGTTAGCATTAACCCAAGTTGGATCAAAATAGAATTTATAAGATGTTGCTGCTTCAATACGTTTGATTGCATTTTCTAAAGTTTCATCTTTAAAAGTAATTGAGAATTTCTCATTAGAATTTTGTGCAACAGACAACTGAAATGAGAATAAAATAATAAAGGCGAGTAAAATTTTTTTCATTGTCTTATTTGGTTTGAATTGAAAGAGAATTAGAAATGTATTTCATCAAATTTTTCATGAATTGATTTAAATCAGATTTTTGCAGTTCTCTATTCATTAAATAAAACCCATTGATTTGTTTTTTTTGATCTGGAAACAGCTTAATAATATCGCTCTTTCCTCGTATTGAATAAATAATGTTTTTAAGATCAATAAAAAATAAATTATTTTCTTTAAAACTATAAGATATTCCATTCTCAGAAACTGTTTTTTGAATGTCTTTATGATGTTTGATGTATAATGTAAGGGCTTCGGCAACTTTACTTTCTTCATAATAACCAGAAGTAAATTCCGGAACAGTCGGGACTTTTTTGTCTATTTTGACAAAATTTTTATCTAAAATTGAAAAAGCTTCGACTTTACTTGAGTTAAGATTTATTCCAATGTTTTCAGATTCTCCATATGGATTTAAAACTAAAATATCTCTGTAAATATCATATTTAAGTTTTACTTCAAAGTATTTTTGACCATCATAGTCAATTTTTCCAATTTCATATTTGTTGATTAAATATAAATGGTTGTCTCCAATAGATCTATATGGATTAATGTGTGGTACCCCGTTGTTTAGGTCAAGATTATTTTTGCCAACTGTATTGTCAAACCAGTTGTATACATTCACATCGTTATTTGTTTGACTATGAATGCTATAAATGTTTAAGAATAATCCAAATAAAACGAGGAAAGCGGACTTTTTTTGATAATTTTTCAAAGGATTCAGTGGATTTTAGTGATTTGTTTTGGGGGTTTCCAAATTTATTAAAAAAAGGTTATAAACAAAACGTATATCTGTTAAAATGTGATAAAATCTTATTTTTTATACAACAAAAACCCTAAATCATAATGATGATTTAGGGTTTTTAACGAATAATTTGATCGAATTAGAATTGTGTATTTAAGTTTTAATCGTTGAAATCATCAGTGTTATCAAGGATTTCGTCGAATATTTTTTTTAATGATCTTATATAAATTGGAAACGCAATGGCCAGTAAGATATATTCTAATCTTAAAACGGTAACATCGTCTAAAATTCTATATAAGCAAGGAATTATTATTGCCAAGGAAACAACAACCCCAACCCATGGATTGTTTTTTATTTTTTTTATAGTTGGCAAAAGTTTCATTTCAGGTTGTCTCGTTAATGCTATCTTCATCTATCTCTATTTTGATTTAGGTGGGATAAAAGTAATTTTGATCTCGATCTATAAGTTTGAAAATGTCACGAAATGCTTTTTCTCTGTCATGAATACGATGAATTGTTTGTTATGTAGGATTTTTTTCTTTCGAATAAGCATAAAAAAATCCTCTGTTAAGAGGATTAGTTTTTGAATTTTAGATCTTTACTAAGATAAAATGTTCATCTTTTTTATGAAATCTTTGTAAGTATCACTCAGATTTATTTTATGATTTCCTTTTAAAATAATAAGATTATCTGCCAGAATAATTTCTTCTATTTTATCGGTATTTACAATTGTATTGCGATGTGTTTTTATAAATTTATTTTTGTCTAATAAATCACTGATTTTAGTCAATGAAATTAGAATTACAAATTTTTCTTTCTCGGTTATAATATTGCAGTAACGTTCTTCAACTTCAATATAAAGAATGTCTTCAAGAGATACTTTTTTTAAAGAGTTTTTCTTTTTAATAAATAGAGAATCATTACTGATAACCGTATTTTGTTCTTCGCTAAAAAAGACATTTGTCTGCTCATAAAATTTCTCCACAGCCATTTCTAAGGCATACAAAATTTCAAGTTCATTAAATGGTTTCATTAAAAAACTAAAAGGTCTCGTGAGTTTTGCTCTTTCAAAAACCTGGCGATCCTGAGAGCTTGTTAAAAACACAAATGGTTTAGACGCATGCGGAATTATATTTATAGATTCTGCAAAAGTTATTCCGTCTGGTTTTCCATCCAAAAAAACATCAATTATAATTATATCAACAGGCTTTTCATAAAAAAGTTTTAATGCTTCTGTATAATTTTTGGCAACTCCAGCAACATTATAGTTGTTGTTCTCTAGTACTTTTATAAGTTGATCACTCTGTTCTAAAATATCTTCTATAATTAAAACATTAATATTGTCCATTTCATTTAGTTTTTGGGAATGTTAATATCATTTTAGTCCCTTTATTGAGTTCGCTTTCTATATCAAATGTTCCGGAATTTTTCTTTATCATTTGCTTACATAATTGTAAACCCAGACCAGTTCCTATAATTTCTGAATTGCCTTTTTTAGCTAATAATTCTCCTTCATAAAGCAATTCCTTAATAGTGTTTTCATTCATTCCAATTCCGGTATCCTGAATTATAACCTGACAAAAATCAGAATCTATTTCATTTGCCGAAAAGGTAATTTGTCCATTTTCATTAGAAAATTTAATAGCATTGTCTAGTAAATTTCTAAATACAATTTTTAGAGAATCAAGGTCAACAAACAGAAATATATTTTTTGAAACCGAATTTTCGAAGGTTATCGATTTATCTAATAATAAAGGCTTATAATTATATTCGATTTGCTGTATTACAGAATGTAAATGAATTGATTCTTTGTGAAAATACAATTGTTTAGTCTGCAGTAATGCCCAATGTAATAAATTGTCCAGTAAACTATAAGTACCATTAGCAATGCTGCTGTTCTGAATAATTAAGTGATTTAATTCGTCGTAGTTTTTATTTTCAAGCGTGGCAGATAATTTAGAATTACTGTTTTTTAAAGCGTTTACAGATGAGCGTAAATCATGGCTTACAATCGAAAACAGTTGGTCTTTTGTTGCATTAAGTTCATCAAGTTTGTTTTTTTGTCGCAAGATGGTTTTTCCATTTTTTACTTTTTGTGCATATAAATAAACTCCGCCAGTTAAAATTAATAAAAGGCCAATAGCAGAGAAAAATAATGTATTACGTTGTGCATTTTTTAACTCATTTTCTACTTTGAGTACTTTAATTTGTTTTTGTTTTTGTGCTACAGCGAATTTTTTTTCGTAATCTGCCAGAGCCCAAATCTTGCTTTGATTGTTCAAAGAATCTTTCCATTGAGCAGATTCTTTTCTGTAAAACAATGCCTTCTTAAAATCGCCTTTATTTTCTTCTACAACAGACATATTTAATGAAGCTTTTCTCTTTATATCAAAATCAATGGTTTTTTTTGATAAATCATATGCCTTTTCAAAATAAGGAATTGCTTGTTGGTCTTTATATTGAATATAGTATAAGTTCGCGATATCATTATAAATACAAAATAAATTTACAATGTCTTTTTCTGTTTCTAGAATTTCTAAACTTTTAAAAAGATATTCTTCTGCTTTGATAAAATCACTTAGATGTAAATGGCAAATTCCTAAATTTTGATAAATAAGGCTTATTTTTAATCCTTGTTGATTTAAGGATTTAAGGCCTTCTATTTTTTTGAAATATATAATTGCTTTTTCAAATTCTTTTAATTCTATTGAAGCATCCCCTAAGTTTTTATTGACTAATGGATAGAACGTAAATTTTTTGGAAATTAAGTTTAATTCAAATTTTGCTTCTTTGAATAATTTTTTTTCAATAAAACTATATCCCCTAAAAAAGTGGCAATAATCTGCGACTTCTTTATTTTTATTAATATTTAATTGTTTCATAGAACTGACCAAAGTCGAGTCCCAATTTTTTTTAATAAAAAAGTTAGAAGCTTTGCTAAAATTCAACTCGTTTTTGAATTCAATCTCTTTTTTCTTTAGTGCTTCGTTTAATTGTTTGTTTGATGATTGAGAAAACAACAAGAAAGGGGAGCAAATAATCAAGAAATTAAAAAAAAATCTAATAATAAGCATTACTCATTTTTTGTTTAGAATTTAATAAGAAAATATTATGTAATAAAGAAACATCGTTTAATGGATAATTTATAATCTCAATAAACGATGTTAGTTAAATATCTATTGCGAGGGTTTAACGACCTACAGATGTCTCTGTTCCTCTTGATGTTTCAGGATCAATATTTCTTAAATATGAGAATACAGTAGTAATGTTTTCAACGCTTTCAGAAGTATAATCTATTTCAACATACCATACATCATAAGTATTTGGTGTTTCTTCATCCCAATCGTAGTCAAAATAAATTTCGACAGTATTAACATGTTCTGTTAATGTTCCAACTACAGGGTTTTGAGAATCTTTAGAATTAATGTATACAGTTGCACAGATTTTTAATGTTTTTACTCCATTATTGTCGTAAATTTTTGCCGAAGCTAAAGGAGGAACAGGAAAAGTAATGTTCACTGTGTCTGTAAAAATAAAATCTTCTGTGTTAATTCTTGTGATTTGAATGACATTAAAGTCCATAATAAGGTTTTTAGGGTTAATAGTTTTATTTTTGGTGGGTTAAAGATATTTTATTTCTTTAAGAAAATATAAGCATTGTCGTGTTTTTTTTGTTAAATTATTTGTTTATTGCCGTTCATCGATAATAAACATAATAATTTGCTTTACAAAAGAGAAAATACAGGTTGAAAGAAATGAATTTTATGACTTATTATTTTAGAAAAGTAAATCAACTTGTGAATTAATTTTTTCCAGATAATAATCTATTTTTCGAATGGCGCGATTAAAGAAAAGATTTTGCTCCTTAATTCCAGACTGCCCTAAAGCTATTGAGTTACTAATTTGTTGTTTAAAAAACTGATGCACATTTTTACAGCTGTCTTCATTGTCTGTAATAAAATAACCTAAGAGCGTGTAAGGAACAAACATAGTTAGTTTTTCTTCGGTTTCTATAAGCATGTTATTATTTAATAATATCAGTTCATTATAATAAAGAGCAAAGTTGTTATTACCATCATTACATTTTGCTTGTATTAAACTTATAATTCTCTTTAAGTCCTTACAAAGTGCATTAGCATTTTTTAAATTTAACAATCCGGCTTCATAAAAATAGAGAATCTGCTGTAAACTGCTGTTTATAGTGGTGTCGTTCCAAATTTCATTTACGGTAGTGTTTTCATATGCTTTTTTTAAGGTTTGCATATATTCAGTAAAAGATTCCTCAATTACAAAATTTTCAAAAGACACTTTTTTTTGATTTGTATTTAAAAGATTCAGCCAGACAAAAGCCTTGAATTTTGACAAAATTGTTCCGTCCATAAAATAGAATAACGGAATATCTTTGGCCGAATAATAAAGTTTTGTTTTGGGATTCTTTGTAAGTATTTCAACCTGTTGAGCAGATGCTTTAAAATATTGAAGCATATCTTTTAACGATTCAATCTCAATTGTTTTTTCTACAATGACTTTTTCTTTTTGTGAAAATAAATTATCCAGTGAAATATTAAAATGATTCGCCAATTTGATGGTTTCATCAATAGAAAATTTACTCTTTTGAGATATCCTTCGATGAGATGCATCATAACTGATTTCCAGAATAGAAGCGATTTCATCTATCAAAGAATTGGACTTGGAAATTTTACTTCTAATAGCTTTTAAAAATGATTCCTGGTGTTTCATAATTTGCGATAATCACAAATATAATAAAATACTTTATTGTTTTACGCAAATATATATGTGATAAATGCAATAGGTTTGTCCTGTAATTTTAAAAAGAAACAGTATGAAAATTATAAATCAAGTTAAGGGTGCCAATTCTTTTGGCCGTTTTCACAGGGCACAATTTATAGGTCTTCTCTTGTTTAGCGGTTTTTGTTTTGGACAAGACGGCTCATCAAAAGCTGTAGATTCCCTAGCCAATAATATTTCGGCAGGCCCCTCTGTAGAATTTGAAGGAAAGGATATTGATTTGCATTATTTTAGATGGAAATCTAATAATAATTTAAGGAATGACAGCATAAAGATTTTTAGTCTGTCTCCAATATCCAGAAGAGTCAACAGAGTAAATGGTTTTGTTCTGGGAGCGGGGCATTATGAGAATGAAAAAATTAAACTTCAAACAATTAATGGATTAAATGTTGAAGCCAGTCCTCTGTCAGTCGCTTTATTTACAATTTCAATTAATGTCCCGTTTGAATCTTTTTTGGTTGGAATTAATGACAATGTTATTAGTAACGTGGCTTTTTTTGATGATCGAACCGATACTTATATTAGGGTAAATGGTTTAAATATTAGTTCGGGAGGATTTATGGGCGGTGCAGAATTAAGAGGGGTAAATATTTCTATAATTTCTGGAATGAATAAAATGAATGGATTTTCAGTTGGCGGGATATTGAATACAAAGAGCTTTTCTGGTGTGAGTATTTCGGGTTTAGCTAATATTTCTGATTTGGGAAATGGAGTCCAAATTGGGTCATCGAATGTTTCCAGACGACATAACGGAATTCAGATTGGATTGTTTAATAATTCTAAAGAATTGCGAGGAGTGCAATTTGGTCTTTGGAATACAAACGGAAAACGTAAACTTCCTTTTTTTAACTGGCAGTTTAAGAAATAAAAAACAAAATAAATGAAAAATATACCAATCGCGCTTATCGCTTTCAGGCTTTTATTAGGGCCAATTTTAATAATGCTAACGTATAATTATGGAACTGAAATTAGAAAAGAACTTGTTGTTTTAATCTTTTTGGGATTATTGTCTGATATTTTTGATGGAATTATTGCGCGTCGAATAGGAACTTCTTCAGAAAAACTTCGAAGAATGGACAGTCAGACAGATTTAGTTTTTTGGTTGTGCGTTGCTTGGTGTTCGTGGATATTAAATCCCGAAATAATAATAGAAAATGCATTGCCTATTACTTTGATTTTTATAATGGAAGCATTGACCTATGTTTTCAGCTTTATGAAATTCGGTAAAGAAACCTGTACGCATGCATTTCTTTCTAAATTATGGGGGATAACGTTATTACTTGCTTTTGTTGGAATGATTGGTTTTGGATATTCTGGAATTACTTTTTCTTTAGCAATTATTTTTGGAATTGTTGGTCATATAGATGTTTTGCTTATCATCTTAATTCTTCCAAAATGGACATTTGATGTTCCTAGCTGCTATCATGCTTATTTGATTCGGAATAAAATTCCTTTCAAGAAGAATAAGCTTTTTAATTAAAAACGAAAAACCCCAATTCAATTAATGAATTGGGGTTTTAGCTAATAATTTTTGCTAAGCCCAATATTCTATTTTAAGAAATTTGATTTATTTATTCAATTTTGAATGTTTTATAAAAATGAATATAATTCCCTGTTTCGGTTACTCCTTCCAGCATGATTTCATAATCTCCGGCAATATCAGACATGTAAAAAGAGATCGCCATTTCACTATTTTTAAAAGCTATATTAGGTTTCCAGAGTAATTGATATCTATAATCAGGAACTCGGTTTAGGGTATTAGATATTTCATATTTTGGTTCAAAATACACTTTTGCAGGTTCAGGTCTCAAAATCATCGTTTTTAAAATATTTTTATCCGTATAAATATTCGCAAAATCGTTATTTTTTGTAATGATGCTAACAATTCCGTTGAATATTTTAGGTCCATAACAATACGGCTTGTCAACAACGCTAATACTTTCAATCTGATATGCATTGTAATTAAGTAATGCATTTATATCCTGAATTTGTAATCCATCAACCAAAACCAGACACGGTTCAGGAGATTGAGTTATATTAAATTTGGAATTTCTTAAATATAGTGAAGGAACTTGATTATAATCTTTAAAATTAAGTTCGGTAACAATTTCTATTATGGTTTCTTTAAATGTTCTAAATCTTTCAAAACTATCCAGATTATAATTCTTCTCGGTAGGCTCAAAAAATAAATCGGTATTAACAGCTTCAATAAGGCTGTCTTTTTTTTGTGAAAAATAAACGTTTTCTACCTGAGTTGCCAATGAGCGCTCTTGAATCGCTTTTAAATTTTTAGGAGAAATAGTTGTTTTATTAGAAAAAATTAAATTTGATAAATCCGGACTTGGTGTTTTATCTACTGTAATAGCATAATTTTCTCTATCAGATTCAGACAATTGCACATAACAGTTTGATGCACTGGTTTGTTTATCTATTAAAAAAGTAAATTTTCCACTGCTGTTTGTTTTAGTTGTTTTGAAAATGAAATTTTTTCCCGGAATCGATAGTGTAACTATTTTAGAGTTTAAGTTAGCATTTGCAGCTTTTGAAGTTATATACCCCGTTATAATTTCGCCTCTTGTTTCTGGAAGTACTTTTATGTCTTGTTTTAAATTGATATCAGTATTAATAATTTCATTATTTGAGTTTGTAGGTATAAAATCTATTTTTCTGATATTTAAAAAATAATTTCCTTTATCCAGTGTTTTTGGTATTACAAGTGTGGCTTTTTCTCTTTTAAAATATTTTTCTTTGCCAAGGTTTAAAACAATTCCCTCAGATGTGTTTTTTGTTTCGGTTTTATAAACTTCAGGTTTTTTAGATGTACTATCAATAATCATATTGATATGTTCTTCAAACGGATTTATAACGGTAAAATCCTTTTCAAAAAAGTTATTTTGGCTATTGTTCAACATCCAGCTCGTATAAGCAATAAGTTTATAGTTTCCTGTTGTTAATGTTGTTGGAATAAAATAATCACCAGATCCAATTCCGTTTTTTAAACTAATTTTAGTTTTAAATATACTTTCTTTACGATTGTTAATTACTTCTAAATAGGCCACTTCACTTATATCAGAAAATACGGTTGTTTTGTTTAAACAGTATAATTGGTAATATAGTGTTTCGCCGGTTAAGACTACCGAGGTATTGGTTTTAACTAATAATGATTCTGTACCCAAAACAGTATTATTTTGAGCACTACCTTTATAAGTGAAATTTACTAATAACAGTAGAAACGCTAATTTGATTTTTAATTTTCCCAAAATGAAGGTATTACGTTAGAAGAAAATGATGTACAATCTCCGCATTCTTTTTCAACCATGTAAAATCCAGAAGGACTAAATCCCGGACCATCTCCAATATAATCATGTGTTTTAATCAAGCCATAATTGTCTTTTTCGATCTCATAAAAATAGTAGAGCCTGGCATTGCAAGTTGTAAAATACTCGGTTGGCTTTTCGGAAGGGAAAAAATCTTTAAAGCTAAAAAAGATCCTTTTTTTGGTGACAGATGCCACTTCAAAATAACCAACAACTTTTTCATGTGAATCTGTTGTTGATTTCATGTTTCCCACAACATATCCGGGCTGATTTGGAGATAATATTTCTCCTGAATCAATCATTTTTTTAGAGGTATAATAATAATCATAAGCAGCTTGACTTTGTGTGTATTGAGAAACTATTATGCTGTAACGATTTGTTAGCATATAATCTGTGTCGGCAATAAAACGAATAGGATATTTTACGCGATCTTCACTCAAATCGGTCGTATTGGTTTGTCTGATTCCTGTAGAATGTTTGGTGGTGTAACAAATTTGAATGTTTGGTGGAGCAGGCACTTTTACGTAGCTGTAATAGCCGTTTTGCTGTACTAATTTAATACGAGTTTCAATAGGATGCGGAGTTATTATTTTATAGGTTTCTTCATATTCATAACGATAATATTTAGATGTATTTGTTGGGTCAAAACTCTTAACATTTACCTGAACACCTCTAACGCCATCTTTTTCTGCAGCTGTTGCTTCAAGATCAATAGTGTTTGGTGTAGTTAAAACTTCTGGTGAAGAAACATATGATTTTCCAGATTTAGTTGTTATTTTTAATTGATAGTTTTTATTTGGTTCTACTTTAAATTCATTTTCAGAAACATATTTTCCATCTTTTTCGTCAAAATGAAATACATTACTGTCGCTGTCAACAACAGTAACGTTAGCTCCAGATTCGGGAATTTTTATGGTGTCATTAAGAAGTCTTGTTCTTGAAATGTTTATTTCCTGATATTTTAATTCGTTTGTTAATGTGGCTTCAACAGTCATTGCATCTTCAAAATCTTGATTTTGATATACATATTGTTCCGTGCAGCCTGCCAAGATAACAGATGCAAAAAGGATCAATGTTGTTTTTTTGATTATTGATAAATTCATATTGTTGTGATAAATGAATTAAAATTTAATGTTATAAGTTATTGTTGGAATCGGAACAGAAAAAATCGATGTTTTATACGCCTTGATTTTTCTGTCTTCAGTAACAAAATAAACATTATAAGGATTGTTCCTGCCCAGAACATTATAAACAGAAAGATTCCAGAAGCTATGAGCGAGTTTTTTTATTTTGTGATTTCCTTCAAAATTAAGACCAATATCCAATCTGTAATAATCTGGAATTCTATATTGATTGCGATTACTATATAACGTAAAGCTCTCTCCGGCAAAATCATAAGATCCAATTGGAAAAGTAACCGGTCTGCCGGTTTGATAAACAAAATTAGTTGATAAACTATATCTCTTGGTGAATTTATAATTTAGAATAGCACTAAAATCATGTGGTTTATCATAATTTGTGGGGAAATAATCTCCGCTGTTTATTTTTTGAGCATCAAATCTACTGTCCAATTTTATTAAAGCTCTGGAGTAAGTATAGCTTAACCAGCCATTAAAATTTCCTTTTTCTTTCTTGATCAAAAATTCAACTCCATACGCTTTTCCTTCACCTTGAAGAAGTTCAGTTTCTATGTTTTCGTTCAAAAACAATTCGGCACCAACTTTATAATCCAGAATATTTTTCGAACGCTTATAATAACCTTCTATACTTAGTTCTAATGAATTTTGAATTATATTTTTGAAAATCCCTAACGAAAATTGATTAGAAGATTGTGGTTTAGTATTTAAATCTGAAAGCTTCCATACATCCATTGGTGATTGAGTCGTATTTGTGGACAGTAAATGCATGTATTGGTACGTTCTGTCAAAACTTGCTTTTATGGATAAATCCGGAAGTATAAAATAGCGAGCTGAAATTCTGGGTTCAAAACCGCCATACGTTTTTATAGACTCATTATTGTTGTAGGTCTTGCTGTCAATAACAGTTCTTTCAGATTTAGGAAGATCATCCTGATAGATGTTTTGGGTAGAAGGACCAAGTGCCGAATAAAAAGAATAACGCAAACCTAAATCAATTAAAAGTTTGTCATTGACTTTATAATTTTCGGTAAAAAACAAAGCCGACTCTAAAGCTTTTTCCTTTTCAAGTGTTTTGTTTTTAATTTGAGAGTCGTTACTTGTTGGTTTGAGGAAACCAGGATTAATATTGTATATTTTGCTGCTTACACCATAATTAAAGGAGTGCTTTTCATTGAGATTGTACTTCATTTTTAAAACAAACTGAGTTTCATTGATTTTATAACCGTAATCAAATGATTTTTCAGGTTGAGAATCGTAATCAATATTAAATTTATATTGGCTATTAGTAACAATAAATGAAGATTTATTTTTTGCGTTAAAATCATGATCCCATTTTACGGTTGCTAATAAATTGCTGTATTTATAAATAGAGTCTGAATTGATGCTGTACTTATCATGACTATAATATAAAGAAGTTTCCAGATTATCTTTTGCAGTAATTTGGTGATTGTATTTTAAAAGCAAATCATAAAAAGAGGCTTGACTGTTATCTAATTCAGGATCTTTAATAGCCTTTAAAATCCAGTCAGAATAACTTGCTCTGCCGCCAAATAATAAGCTTGATTTTCCTTTTACTATCGGAATTTCGAGAGTAACATTGCTCATTACCGGGCCAATTCCTGCTTCACCAGAAACTTTTTCGGTATTTCCACTTTTAGATTTAATATCAAAAACTGAAGAAAGACGTCCTCCAAATTCAGCAGGAATGCTTCCTTTGTATATATCGGCTTTTTTTGTTGTAAAAGGATTTACAGAAGAAAAGAAACCTAAAAAGTGAGATGGATTGTATAAAGAAGCATTGTCTAATAAAAACAAGTTTTGATCGTCTTTTCCTCCACGTACATTAAATCCCGCAGAACCTTCTCCGGCTGTTTTTATGCCCGGTAGAGTTGTAGCGACTTTAAAAATGTCTCTTTCACCTAAAATTAAAGGTACGGTTTTGATGTTTTCGATATCAATGCTTGTGAGACCTGTAACTGTCGAAGTTGTATTTCTTGTTCTTTTATTTTCGATGACAACTTCTTTAAGCGCATTCACATTTTCGTCTAAATTAAAATCAACTTTTCCGTTGTTGTAAAGTACAATCTTTTTAGTCTTTGATTCATGTTTAATAGATTGTGTTTCAATTATATTAATGCCGGCAGGAACTCTAAAGCTATAATAACCATTTTCATCAGTTGTTGTACTTATATCTTTGCCTTTTACTTTAATAGTAATATTATATTCTGGTTTTCCTGAAGTTCGGTCTTTAATATAGCCGGAAAGTGTATAGGATTGAGATTCGTTTATTAACGACTGTCTTCCAAGGGAAATAATAGAATCTGAATCTTTCTTAGAATCATTCAGATATTGCTTATTGTAAATAGGAACAATTTGTAAATTCGGCTTTTTACTAACATTTGAGTTATCAGTATTTTTAAAATAATCCTCTGTTATCGTGTTTGATATTAAAAGGCCATTGCTTAAAATAATATTGTTCTTGTCAATAATATAATTTATGGTAGTGTTATTAAAAATAGCATCTAAAATTACTGAAATAGAGGTATCCTTGAATTCTCCTGATATAAGTTCATTATTAGATAACCATTGATCCTCAAAATAAAAGTGGAAAGAAATGTTTTTTTCGACTATTTCAAGAGCTTTTTTTCGTGTAACATTTGAATATTCTATAGAAATATTCTTTTCTTGAGAAAATAGAACAATTGGCAGGAAAAAAAACAAACAGAAGATAAAGTACTTTTTCATTTAGATTTGGGAATAGAGCTTATAAATTGTTATCAATAAATTTTATCAAATCTGCTTTGAACTGGTATGGATTTGTCTCTTCTTGAATTTTATTTTTTTTGTAATACTCTTTTATCTCTTTTTTTAGCGGAGGAAATATTGCGAGGATTTCTTTTTGTGTATTTACAGATGTAAATTTTGAATTATAAAGAAGCTGGTAATTATTATATTCTTTGAACTCAGTATATAAAGTAGTTTCAATAATGGTTTCTTTGGCAGTTTTAATGTGTTTAATATATAAGGAAATATTTTTGCCTAAATATTTTTCTTCAAAAAAACCGGTGATTGCTTTCGGGTATTTATATTTATTATCAATATTTACAAATCTCTTATCATCAATTAGAAAATAATCTGTTTTTTCATTTATAAGAGTTATACCAAATGTGTTATTGTTTTCAAATGATTTAACAAGTTCATCTTTGTATATATCATACTTTACAAGAATGTTTTCATATAATTGATTATCGTAAAAAACAGATCCGTTAACGAAGTTTTTATTTAAATAATAGTTGTTAGTATTTTTTAAATTATAAGGATCAATATGAATTTTGCCATTATTGATGTTTAAAATTTCTTCGCCAATTGTTTTGTCTAAGTAATTAGAAACATCTTTTTTTACATTAGTCTGACAAAAACTGTTGATTGAAAATAATAGCAGGATGAAAATTAGCGTTGAGTAATTTGTAATTTTCAATGGTAGATTTTTACAATATAGTTTGAGTTTAAAAGAGATAATAAATAATATTGTTTTAATTTTTGATCTTCCAATATCCTTTCTCATCAATATTTTTAGTTTTATGCAGCTATTTTCTATATAAAACTATGTTAATGAAGGTTAACAAAAAAATAAATTAAACCAACAACATTGATTTTTAAACCAACAACATTATTTAATCTATAATGTGTTTACTGAAAACGTTGTAGTCTAGTCTTTTACCGTGTATTTTTAGTTGGAAGGTAGATTTAAAAACTTAAAAACCCCAATTCAACTAAATGAATTGGGGTTTTCTATGAATAAACCTTTAGTAAACTAAGATCTGATTACTCTTTTTTGTCCTCACGTGGAGGTCTTGGAACAAGTGCTTTTTTAGACACTTTTTCTTTTTTAGTTTTAGGGTCAACTCCTAAGTATTTCACTTGGAAAACATCTCCCATATTAACTACATCAGTAACGTTTTCAGTACGTTCCCAAGCAAGTTCAGATACGTGAAGTAATACTTCGTTTCCTGGCGCAGCAGTATATTCTACAACAGCTCCAAAATCAAGCATTTTGATTACTTTTACTTCGTAAGCTTCTCCTAATACTGGTTTGAAAGTGATAGAAGCAATTTTTGCTAATACCGCTTCAATTCCAGCAGGATCTGTACCTAAGATTTCGATAACACCTTGCTCGTCAACTTCGTTGATTACAATAGTTGTTCCAGTAGCTTTTTGTAATTCCTGAATTACTTTTCCACCAGGTCCAATTAATGCTCCAATAAAGTTTCCAGGAATAGTTCTTGTAATAATTTTTGGTGCATGAGCTTTTACGTCAGCTCTTGGAGCAGCGATAGTCTCGGTCAATTTTCCTAAAATGTGTAAACGTCCTTCACGTGCTTGTCCTAAAGCTTGCTCCATAATGTCATAACGTAAACCATCAATTTTAATATCCATTTGACAAGCTGTAATACCGTCAGCAGTTCCGGTTACTTTAAAGTCCATATCTCCTAAGTGATCTTCATCACCTAAAATATCTGACAATACTGCAAATTTCTCTCCATCAGTAATCAATCCCATAGCAATTCCAGAAACTGGTTTTACCATTTGAACTCCAGCATCCATTAAAGCCATTGTTCCAGCACAAACCGTTGCCATAGAAGAAGAACCGTTAGATTCTAAAACCTCAGAAACAACACGAATTGTATAAGGACAATCTGCAGGAATCATATTTTTTAAAGCTCTTTGAGCTAAGTTACCGTGACCAACTTCTCTTCTTGAAGTTCCTCTTAATGGTTTTGCTTCACCAGTTGAGAAAGGAGGGAAGTTATAGTGTAAGTAGAATTTCTCTTCACCTTGTTCAGATGGAGAATCGATTTGGTTTGCTTCTCTAGATGTTCCTAAAGTTACAGTTGCCAAAGCCTGAGTTTCTCCACGAGTAAATAAAGATGAACCGTGAACTCTTGGTAAATAATCAGTTTCACACCAGATAGGTCTGATATCTGTAGTTTTTCTACCATCTAAACGAACACCTAATTCTAATACTACATTACGAACAGCTTCTTTGTTTGTTTTGTAGAAATATTTAGAAACTAAATCGCCGTCAGCAGCTAATTCTTCTTCAGTAAATAAAGCTTTAACTTCTTCTTTTACTTCAGCAAATGCAGCACCTCTTTCGTGTTTAGCCGAACCAACTTTTGCAATAGCATAAATTTTATCGTATGCAGCAGCTTTTACTTTTTTGTAGATTTCTTCGTTTTCTTTCTCACCTTCGTAAGTACGAATTTCTTTTTTACCAAAAGCAGCCTGTAAACGTAATTGTGCCTGGATTTGAACTTTAATAGCCTCGTGAGCAAATTTAATTGCTTCAACCATTTCAGCTTCTGAAATTTCTTTCATCTCACCTTCAACCATTGCAACTGAGTCTAAAGAAGCACCAATCATCATATCGATGTCAGATTTTTCTAAGTCTGCTCTGCTTGGGTTGATAACAAATTTTCCGTCAATACGTGCAACACGTACTTCAGAAATTAAGTTGTAAAATGGAATGTCTGAAACTGCTAATGCTGCAGATGCAGCTAAGCCAGCTAAAGCGTCTGGCATAACTTCTTCGTCATGAGACATTAACTGAATCATAACTTGTGTTTCAGCATGGTAATCGTCTGGGAAAAGCGGACGTAAAACACGGTCAACTAATCTCATTGTTAATACTTCGCTGTCGCTTGGACGTGCTTCTCTCTTAAAGAAACCTCCTGGGAAACGACCTGCTGCTGCGAATTTTTCGCGGTAATCTACCGTTAACGGTAAAAAATCAACGCCTGGGTTTGATGTGCGAGCTGAAACTGCTGTTGCAAGTATCATAGTGTCGCCCATTCTTACTACTACAGAACCGTCTGCTTGTTTAGCTAAACGTCCTGTCTCGATTGTGATGCTTCTGCCATCACCTAAATCGATCTTTTCTACAAATAATTGTGGAATCATAAATTTTTTCCTTATTGATTATACAATGGGTTTTAGTTGTGTTGTAGTGTTGTTGTGTGTAGTTGTTGTTGTCTAAAACCCAATGAAAAACCAAACTTTTTTTCTTGTAAATGCTTGTAATGTAAAAACAAAAAGAGGCACTTTCGCACCTCTTTTCTATATTGATTATTTTCTGATATTCAATACTTTGATAATCTCACGATATCTGTTAATTTCTTTCTTTTTCAAGTAATCTAACAAAGCTCTTCTTTTACCTACTAATAGTACAAGAGAACGCTCAGTGTTGTAATCGTGACGATTTTTTTTCAAGTGTTCAGTTAAGTGAGAAATTCTGTAAGTGAACAATGCAATTTGACCTTCTGCGCTTCCAGTGTTTGTTGCACCACCGTGTTGTGCGAAAATCTCTTCTTTCTTTTCTTTAGTTAAATACATTCCAATATTATTTAATGATTTTTATGTATGTCAGACAACTTTTGTAAGACGGGTGCAAAATTACATCTTTTTTCCGAAAAAATAAATTTAAACTTTGAAAATTTTAATAATTAATCAAATTCAGGTAAAAATAATCCTTTTTTGCTGATTTTAAGGTAGTTTGATTTTAAATTCAGCTATTTGTGATTCGTTTGAAGGTTAATTAACAAACTAAAACCTATTTAGATTTCGCAATTTTTTTACCTGTTTGTTTCTCATTTAAGGAGGAGTAAGAAAGTTTTATATTGTTTTCGTCTATACTTGTTCCTGAAATTAAAATTCCCTGATCATAATTATCTGTAAATGAAATTTTGCGTAAAGCATCGTTTCCAACCCAGACACCTTGTTTTAAACCGTTTTTGATAATTCCTTTTTGAGTTACAAACTTATCGGTTTCCTCATATTCTCCATTTCCATCAACTACAGTTTGATTTTTATTTTCATCCCAAAAATTAAGAATTAAAGTTTGAGACGTTTTAGTTTTAGGATTCCACGAATTTTGTTTTTCAGACTTTTTACTTTGGTTTTCGTACCAATTGATCTCTTTGCCCACTTTATGATCGTCAGAATAGTTTACAACAGATTCTTTCGATCCATTTTTGAAATAACAAATAAACTCGCCATCCTTTTTTAAAATGTCTCTGTCTAAAGTACAGCCCGTCATTTTTTTTCTTCCGTTTTTGTAAAAATCAGTAACGACATAGCGTACACTTTTCTGAGAATAGTTCGTAATTACTCTCGTATAAGTATAATTTTCAGGCGTAGTTTCACGATTTAACGAGTCAAGAAAAATCTTTTTCGAGACCATGTTAATCTGTCCAAATAGATTGACTGAACTTATAAGAAGAAATATGATGAATACATTATTTTTCATTCAGCTCTATTTTTTATACATTAAAAATAGCTCTTCTAGAATAACTTAGCAACTTCTTGATTAACAAACTCCAAAAATCTTTCGTCAGCTTCTGTAAAAGGATCAATTACGTGGCTGTCAATATCAATTTGACCAATGTTTATTCCATTTACAAAAAGCGGAACAACGATTTCTGATTTTACAGTTAAACTGCAGGCAATATAATTGTCTTGTGCTTTTACATCCGGCACAACAAAATTGGCATTACTTTCTGCAACTTGTCCGCAAATTCCTTTACCAAAAGGAATAACAGTATGATCTGTTTCAGCACCTACATAAGGGCCTAAATGAAGTGTTTTGTTTTCGTGATTTGCAAAATAAAAACCAACCCAGTTGTAATATTCTACATTTTCGTTTAATAATTGACAGACAGCTAATAGTTTTTCGTCTCTAACTTTATTATTATCAGATACTATAGCGCTTATTTTTGGTTGTAATTCTTGAAATGTCATGATTTGAAAATTTTATACAAAAGTATTTAAAGCTGAACTCAAAAAATACATAAATTTGAAAAAAAAATCTGTTGAAAAAATATCTAGCCCAATTCAAGCCGTTTTTAATTTTTATAGGTACTTTTTTTGCAGCTTATATTGCATTAACGCTATTATATAAATTTTATTTGAACAGTTTTAAAGCTGATGAAGTCGACGGAATTACAAATTTAGTTGGCCGCAATGTTGAGCAGCTGCTTCATGCTTTTAATTTTGATATAAAAGTGCAAAAAAGCCTTTCTAATTCCTGGTTAGAAGTGCTGTATAACAATCATTACATTGTTCGAATAATAGAAGGCTGCAATGCTATAAGTGTTATTATCTTATTTATTGCTTTCGTGCTTGCTTTTTCTGGAAAGTTTAAAGTTACCTTATATTATATTCTGTTCGGGATCGTGTTTATTTATCTTTTAAACATTGCCCGAATCGCTTTATTGACCATTTTGTTATTTCATTTTCCCGAAAAAAATCATCTTTTGCACGGCGTTCTTTTTCCGTTAATTATTTACGGAACTGTTTTTATTTTATGGATTATCTGGGTTAATAAATTTTCGAAGTATGCTAAATAAAATAAGAGAAGAAAAAACGAAAATTTTCATTTCGATACTTGTTATTTTTTGTTTTGGAATTATTCGGGCTTTTGAAAATATGCTGTTTTATGATCCCTTCTTAGATTATTTTGAAAAGGATTTTAATAATATAAAATTGCCAGAAGTCGATTCGTTAAAACTTTTTCTGAACCTTTTACTTCGGTTTGTTTTAAACACTGCGCTATCACTTATTCTAATTTACACCCTTTTTAGAGATAAAGGAATTTTAATCTTTAGTTCCTTTTTATACGCTTTCTTTTCAGTCGTTCTTTTTGCAATGTTTTTTATAATTGTCGAATATTATCCAGAAAAAAGCTGGCTCTTGTTTTATGTTCGAAGATTTATCATTCAGCCTATATTTGTGCTTTTGTTTATTCCTGCGTTTTACTATCAGCTTCAAAATCTAAAAAAATAACATTTCATTTAAATTTTATCTGAGTCTTTTTAAATACTTTTGCAGTATGAGTTTAAAAAAGTGCACAGTTTTATTTTTAGCGTTCCTATTGTTGGTTTCCAACGTTGGGTTTGCTTTTGATGTGCATTACTGCGGAGGAAAAATAGCTTCCGTTTCTTTAAATATTTCGGCTTCGGCATCACCAGAGAAAAAATGCTGTGGTGAAAAAGAGAAAAAATCATCTTGCTGCAAGGATAAAGTTGTAAAATTTGAAAAAAAATCAAGTGATGCGACTTTTAAAGTTTTCTTTTTCCAGCTTGCATTTCCGGCTGTAATTCAGGAATACAAACCAATTGCGTTTTTGTCCATTCCAAACTTCAAAAACAATCAGGTTATTTCGTATTATTCAGATGCGAATGCGCCCCCCTTATTCAAATTATACAATCAATACATTTTTTATTCCTGATTTTAATGTTTAGAATCAAGCCTTCTTTCTATGGCTTGCAATAAATGTTTTAGCGTTTCTTATTCTACAGAAACCCAAAACAGAATTTCTAAATAACATTAAAATCTTTTTTTATGCCAAAAAATATCATGCTTTTTGCGATGTTTTTACTTTCGGTTTCTGTGTTCTCACAAGAAAATTTAGAGGAAGTAAAAGTCAAAAAAAAGCAAAAAGGAATTACAAAATCCTATACCGTTACCGCAAACACATCTTTAATTACGAGTAAAGAACTCTTAAAAGCAGCATGTTGTAATCTTGCCGAAAGCTTTGAAACAAATCCATCAATCGATGTCAATTTTTCTGATGCTTTAACAGGAACAAAACAAATTAAAATGCTGGGTTTAACAAGTCCGTATTTAATGATTACCGAAGAAAACATTCCTTCGGTTCGCGGAGCGTCACAAGCTTATGGTTTATCATTTACGCCTGGAACCTGGATCGAAAGTGTTCAAATTACCAAAGGTGCCGGAAGTGTTATTAATGGTTACGAAAGTATTTCGGGACAAATAAATACCGAACTTTTAAAGCCATTAAGTGACATTCCGTTTTTTCTGAATGCTTACGGATCAACCGATTCAAGATTTGAATTGAATACACATTTTAATAAAAAGTTATCTGATAAATGGGCGACAAGTTTATTTGTTCACGGAAATACTCGTGTGGCTAAAAATGACATGAACGATGACGGTTTTTTAGATAATCCGTTAGGAAAACAAATCAATGTTTTAAATCGTTATCAATATTATGATCCCGAAAGTGGTTTGGTAAGTTTTATCAATTTCAGATATATGAATGATAAAAAGCAAACCGGAGAAGTTGATTTTGATAAAGACCGCGACCGAGGAACTACAAATCAGTGGGGTTCAGAAATCAATACAGAACGTTTTGATGTATCTACAAAAATAGGGTATGTTTTTAAAGATATGCCTTATCAAAGCATCGGATTTCAAAATGCTTTCAACAGACATAAACAAGATTCGTATTTTGGTTTAAATCAATATGATATTAAGCAGAATAGTTTTTATTCGAATTTAATTTTCAATTCGATTATTAATAATACGAAGCATAAATTTACAACCGGTTTAAATTTTTCATACGATCAATATCAGGAATTTGTAAATGTTACAGATTACAGCCGAATCGATAATTCAGTTGGAGCATTTTTTGAATATACGTATGATAACACAGATAACTTCAGTATCATTTTAGGCGGAAGAGTTGACAATCATAACCGTTTAGGCTTTTTTGCTACACCAAGACTTCATGTGAGATATAATCCTTGGAAAAATGGAGTAATTCGTTTTTCTGCCGGAAGAGGAAAGCGTTCGGCTAATATTTTTGCCGAGAATCAGCAGCTTTTTGCAAGTTCAAGAACATTTTCAATTTTAGACAACAGCGGAAAAATCTATGGTTTAAATCCGGAAATTGCATGGAATTACGGAGTTAGTTTTTCGCAGAAATTTAAACTTTTCGGTAAAAATGCCGATGCCGGATTTGATATCTACAGAACCGATTTTCAAAATCAGGCTGTTGTAGATTTAATGCAGAGTCCGCAAGAAGTTTTGTTTTATAATTTAAAAGGAAGTTCTTTTGCTAATAGTATTCAGGTTGAATTTAATTACGAGCTAATTCATAACTTAAATTTAAGAACGGCTTATAAATACTATGACATACAAACCGATTATTTAAGAGGAACTTTTCAGCGTCCGCTTCAGGCGAAACATCGTTTTCTAGGAAATTTAGAATACGAAACAACGTTGAACAATGATAAACAATGGAAGTTTGATTATACCTTTAATTGGTCTGGAAAACAACAGCTTCCGTACACAGCGTCAAATCCTGCTGAAGATCAATTTCCTGATTTCTCGCCTTCGTATGCTGTTATGAACGCTCAGGTTACAAGGGTTTTCTCATCTGTTTTTGAGGTATATATAGGAGGAGAAAATATTGGAAATTACAAACAGCAAAAAGCGATTTTAGGAGCAAATGACCCTTTCGGACCAAATTTTGATGCTTCTGTTGCTTATGCGCCAATTTTTGGGCAGATGTATTATGCAGGATTACGATTTAAAATAAAATAATAAATTTATAACACTAAATAACAGACAATGAAAAATTTGATTTTAATTGCAATGATAACTTTTTTAGGATTTTCGGCTCAGGCGCAGACTAAAAAAAATAAGAATTTAAAATATACTGTAGAAGTTAACGGAAACTGTGAACAATGTAAAAAGCGTATTGAAAAAGCAGCATTTGGAGTTCCGGGTGTAAAAACGGCTTCTTGGGATATTAGCACACATCAGCTTACTGTGATTTTAAACGAAGAAAAATCTTCTCCACAAGATTTGAATGCCGCTATTGCAAAAGTTGGGCATGATACAAAAGAAGTAAAGGCTGCAGATGCTGATTATGAAAATCTACATTCTTGCTGTAAGTACGAGAGAGAAAAATAATTTTAAAAGCCCGAGTTAATCTTCGGGCTTTTTTATATAGTTAATTTATCTTTAAAATATGGCTTTTAATTGTGGTTAAGGTAAATAATTGTTAATTTCACAAACTTATAAGTATAACCAAATTCGTTTTATGAATAATTTTGAGTGGACCCAGTTACTAAACCCTGAATTCTATATAACTTTAAGTATCGGAGGTTTTGAGATTGGGTTATTTATTGTTCTGTTTATAGTTTTTGCTGAAACAGGACTTTTTGCAGGTTTCTTTCTTCCAGGAGACAGTTTACTTTTTCTAGCTGGAATTTATAGCCGCGACTTAGTTCAAAATGTTGTTTATATTCCGGGAGATTTTATCAATGTATTTTTGCTTTCGACGGCTGTAGCCGTAATGGGAGTTTTTGGAAATATGACTGGTTATTGGTTTGGAGCAAAAAGCGGTTATTATTTATTTAAAAAAGAAGATACATTTTGGTTTAAGAAAAAATACCTTTTACAATCAAAAGATTTCTTCGAAAAATATGGTGGAAAAGCAATTATTTACGCGCGTTTTCTTCCAATCTTTAGAACTTTCGCTCCAATTATTGCAGGAATAGTTTCTATGGATAAAAAGAAATTTATGTTTTATAACGTTTTAAGTTCTTTCTTGTGGTCATTCATCCTAATCTTTGCCGGGCATTATTTATACGGCGTATTCTTGAAAAAAGGAATTGATTTAAAACAACATATCGAATACATTATTATAATAATCATTATCATTTCTACATTCCCGGTTCTTTTAAAACTCTTAAAAAAGAGACCAAGCGAAGAAGTATAATCTCATAGAAAAATAAAAAAGTCCGAAGCTAAAACTTCGGACTTTTTATTTTCTGTTTATTCAGATATGATTCGATTTAAATAACATCAGTTGAATATTAATGCATTTTAAATATAGCCCGCGGTTTCAACCGTGGGACGCAATATATGTATTCGTATGTTATGATTTGTATTCCATTCGTTTCCCACGGTTGAAACCGTGGGCTATGTTTATAGAATGAGATTATAAAAATGTTTTTTTGTATCCAATGAAAAGAGAAGTTCTACAATTGGAATTTGGAATTTAAAAATTGGAATTTAAAATTTTAAACCCTACCATTCATTAACCTTATTAGCATCCATTTTTAAGAAGATGAACAATAAAATTGTGAATCCCCAAAGTCCCGAACCTCCATAAGAAAAGAAGGGCAGAGGAACCCCAATTGTTGGGAAAACACCAATAACCATGGCAATGTTTACAAAGAAGTGTATGAATAAAATTCCGGCGACGCAATAACCATAGACTCGGCTGAATTTAGTCTTTTGTCTTTCTGCCAAATAAATGACTCTCAGGAATAAACCTGTAAAAAGTAAAATCACAACCAGAGAACCTATAAATCCCCATTCTTCACCAACAGTTGTAAAAATATAATCGGTATGCTGCTCAGGAACGAATCCTCCTTTGGTTTGCGTACCTTCTAAAAAGCCTTTTCCAAACCATCCTCCAGATCCAATAGCGATTTCAGATTGATTCGTATTATAACCAATACCTTTCATGTCAACGCTTTTTCCTAAAAGAATATTGAAACGGTCTCTATGGTGCTGTTTAAATACATTGTCAAATACATAATCAACAGAAAGAACAAATCCAGAGATAAGAGCCAATAAAATAGCACTTAAAAGTAGATTTCTATCAACAGCTCTTCCCTTAAAATGTATAATAATAAGAACACCCAGTGCAATTAAAATAACAACATAAGGCTCTAGAATAAGTGTTAATACAAATAATAGAATGGTAATAAAACCAGTCCAAACGTACCAAGACGGCAATCCCTCTCTAAATAAAACAAGAATAAAAACACTATAAATTAACGCACTTCCCGGATCGGGCTGTGGTAAAATAAGCATTACAGGTAAAAATACAATTGCTAGCGCCTGCAGTTGCCTGTTTGTTTCTTTAAGGTTAATTTGTGTATCACTTAAATATTTGGCTAATGCCAATGATGTAGCCGCTTTTGCAAACTCTGACGGTTGAAGCGTGAAACTTCCTATAGCATACCAGCATCGTTGACCTGCAATTGTTTTTCCAAAAAGAAACAATCCGGCTAACGACAATAATGCCACACCAAAAATAATACTAGCGTATTTTTCGTAAAATTTTCCATCAACAAAAAGCACAACAAAAATTAGTGGAATTGTACATCCAATAAAGATTAATTGTTTTTGGTAGGTTCCATCGGTTGATAATAAAGAGGAGGAATAAATATTCAGCCACCCCAATGTTACCAATGCAATGTAGATAAAGACACTTATCCAGTCAATGTTATTTTTTACACTTTGATTTCTCATCTGAAATAATCTTAATTCTCTTTAGTGGTGTCTATCGTTGTTTTTTTAACTTCTGTTTTTGGAGCAGTTACAGTTTTAGGAACTACAATTTTTGCTTTTAAAACAGAATCTTTTGGTGTAGACTCAATTGCGCTTGCCTCGTTCATTCCACCTAATTTAGCATATTCAGCCGCTAAACTTTTATTTAAAACACGAACTTCCAAATCAGTTCTTGTGATTTTCTTTCTTAAATATTTTTCGATCATTAAACTGGCAATCGGCCCAGCAACAGTTGCTCCAAAACCTCCATTTTCAATCATAACTGCAATTGCAATTTTTGGATTGTCTTTTGGTGCAAAAGCCACAAAAATAGAGTGATCTTTAAGTTTTTCTCTTTTGCCGTTTATTTTGGCATAATTCTCAGCTGTTCCCGTTTTTCCGCAAATATCAATTCCGTTTACTCTAAGAGCATAAGCGGTACCTTTGTTATAAACGTCAAATAATCCGCTGATAACCGGTGGAAAATATTTTTGATCAATAGTTGTGGTATGCTTTTCTGTAAATTTAGGATCAATTTTTTTGCCTTCAATCTTTTTAATGATATGAGGTGTATAATAATATCCTTGATTCGCAACAGTTGCCATCATGTTTGCTAACTGAATAGGGGTCATTAAAACCTCTCCCTGTCCAATAGCGTTTGATACAATAGTTGAGCTTCTCCATCCTCCGTTAGGGTAGATTTTTTTGTATGTTTTTGATGTTGGAATATTACCTTTTTTACCCGTTGGTAAATCATAACCCATAAATTGACCTAAACCAAAACTTTTTACGTGACCGCTCCAAACATCAACTGCTTTACCCGGATCTGAATATTTGTTAATCGTTAACATATAAGCCTGTCCAAAGTAACTATTACAGGAATTATAAATTCCGTTATGTAATTGATGAGGTCCAAAACCGTGACATTTCATAAAACGGCCACCCCCATAACTAAATCCGTGATGACACATAAAAGTAGTCTGCTCGTCGATAACACCTTCCTGCAGCGCCACTAAACCCGTTAAAATTTTAAATGGAGAACCAGGAGGATATTCAGCTAAAAGTCCGCGATCATATAAAGGTTTTGCGATAGAATCATGGTATAAAAGCGTATAGTTTTTAGATCTTTGTCTTCCAACCAAAATACCCGGATCATAAGAAGGAGCTGTAACTAATGCTAATATTTCACCAGATTTTGGTTCAATAGCAACAATTCCACCTCGTTTATTAATCATTAACTCCTCGCCGTATTTTTGAAGTTCAGCATCAATACTTAAATTGATATCTTCTCCGGCAACGGCAATCGTATCGTATTTTCCTTCTTTGTAGGCACCAATTTCTCGGTTATATTTATCCTTTTGAATATATTTTACACCTTTAATTCCGCGTAAAATATCTTCGTAACTTTCTTCAACACCTTGTTTTCCAATTAAATCACCACTGTTGTAATATGGATTTTTGGCAATAAGGTTTTCGTTTACTTGTGTGATAAACCCAAATATATTTGCACCATAATCTACTTCGTAATCACGTAGAGAACGCTTTTGAAAATAGAAACCTTCATACTTTCTGATTTTCTCCTGAAAAGCAGCAAATTCCGTTTTATTTAACTGAGATAAAAACACAGATGGAAGCCTAGGGCTGTAAACTCTTGCCTTTGCAATTCTTTTCTCGTAATCGTCTTGTGTAATGTTTAAAAGTGCACAGAATTCTGGGATATTAAGATTTTCTTTAATATCTCTTGGAATTACCATGATATCATACGAAGCCTGATTGGCAACTAATAACTTACCATTTCTGTCATAAATATAACCGCGCTCCGGATAGTCATAGACTTTCTTAATCGCATTATTTTCTGATTTCAATTTGAATGAATCATCTACAATTTGCAGATAAAATATCCGAATCACTAGCAAAGATGCTGCAATAATAATTAAAGAGGGCAGCAGAACTTTTCTCATCGTTTATTGGGCTTAATAATGTAAATTATTATAATTGAAGTGATTATTGTAAAAATAGAACTAAATAACGTTCGCAGTAAAATGTCAAATATGAACTTAAACTCAAAAGCTTCTAATGTAAATAGTACAATATGATGTAATAAAACAGAAACTAATATAAATGAAAACCGTTCTGGTGTTAAAGATTCATTTAGTTTAATAGTTTGATATTCATAGCTTAATCCGAACGAAAACTTAAAAATATACGGTCGATAGTAAGCAAGAATAACACAAGCAGTCGCATGAATTCCGCCAGAATTACAAAACATATCCATTACTAATCCCAATAAAAAGCTGGAAATAATTAGTCCTGCTCTGTTGCTGTTTACAGGATATAAAATAATGTACAAGATATATGGAAAAGGACTTATGTATCCTAGAAAATTCATGTTGTTAAAAATAACAACCTGAATTGCCAGCAACATAATAAATCGAAAAATATTTACTAACAAAGCGCTACTCATTTTTTTCCTTGCTTTTGTTTTCTAGATTAATAAGTTCTTCTCTGTCCTTGCTCTTGATAATGTATACGTGACCTAAGTTTGTCATATCGTTAAAAAGTTTAACTCTTATAACATAAAAACTTGAATTGTCTTTTTTGTATATATTTTCTACAGTACCAATATTGATTCCTTCCGGGAAAATTACAGATTGTCCTCCGGTAACGATAGTATCTCCTTTTCTTACAGAGGCTAATCTAGGAACATCTTCAAGCTGTACAAATCCGGTACTTTTTCCATCCCAGGTTAAAGAACCAAAATGATTTGTCTTTTTTAGTTTAGCATTTATCTGTGATTTCATATTCAAAATGCTGACTACAGTTGAGTAATTTGTTGAAGTATTATCGATAACTCCAATAATTCCTAAGCTATTGATAACACCCATATCTTGTTTAACTCCTTCTTTGCTTCCAGAGTTAAGTGTAATAAAGTTTTCGTGTGTGCTGTAAGAGTTGTGAATTACTTTTGAAACGATAATATCTGCAGGTTTTACTCCTTTAATGCTATCTGGTAATGGTGCTTTTGTTGTGTCTTCTTTATTGAATAAAAGACTTTTTAACCTTGCGTTTTCAAGTACAAGCTCGTCGTTTTCGGTTCTTAAATTCAAATATTCGTTTACATGATTGATTCTTTCATAAACACCTCCGCTCAAAAAATTTGCGGAACTGATTACTCTGCTTCTGTGGTACGAATGCGATTGAATTGTGAGAGTCAACGAAATACCTAAAAGCAGCAAAAACAGCAATCGATTACTGTTTCTTATAATGAAATTAAAAATTTGCTGCATTTCGTGTCTGGTTATTTTGTTTCAGGATATGCTTTAAGGTTTCAAATTTTACTAAGGTCAAATATTAGAAATTTGACCCTAATAAAAGTATATTGATTGTTATTTTTGAATCTTATTTGATTAAGATACTTTTAAATTTTGCGATGTTTTTAAGCGCCATTCCTGTACCGCGAACAACTGCTCTTAATGGATCTTCAGCAATGTAAACAGGTAAATCTGTTTTTTGAGAAATACGTTTGTCAAGACCTCTTAACATAGATCCTCCACCAGCTAAATAAATACCAGTATTGTAAATATCAGCAGCTAACTCAGGAGGAGTTTGAGATAATGTTTCCATTACTGCATCCTCAATACGCTGAATAGATTTATCTAATGCTTTTGCAATTTCACGGTAAGAAACATCTACTTGTTTTGGTTTACCAGTAAGTAAATCTCTACCTTGAACTGACATATCTTCTGGCGGTCCGTCTAAATCTTCGATAGCCGCTCCAATTTGAATTTTAATTTTCTCAGCAGTACTTTCTCCTACGAAAAGGTTGTGCTGTGTACGCATGTAATAAACGATATCATTTGTGAAAACGTCACCTGCAATTTTTACAGATTTGTCGCAAACAATTCCGCCTAAAGCGATAACGGCAATTTCTGTTGTACCACCCCCAATATCAACAATCATGTTTCCTTTTGGCTGCATGATATCGATACCAATACCAATTGCGGCTGCCATAGGCTCGTGAATCAAATAAACTTCTTTTCCGTTTACTCTTTCACAAGATTCTTTTACCGCTCTCATCTCTACCTCAGTAATACCAGAAGGAATACAAACTACCATGCGTAATGCAGGAGTAAACATTCTCTTTTTTAATGCAGGAATACTTTTAATGAACATGTTGATCATTTTTTCCGAAGCATCAAAATCGGCAATTACACCATCCTTTAAAGGCCTTATGGTCTTTATGTTTTCATGCGTTTTACCTTGCATCATGTTGGCTTCCTTACCAACAGCAATGATTTTGCCTGATATTCTATCACGTGCAACGATTGACGGACTATCAATAACAACTTTATCATTATGAATGATTAAAGTGTTTGCGGTACCAAGGTCTATCGCAATATCCTCGGTCATGAAATCAAAAAATCCCATAAGTTTTTTAGGGGTTTAAAATGTTATAAAATTATTTATCGAACAAAGTTAAACAAATTAATGTTTAAAATGACGTGTTCCTGTAAATACCATTGCAAGATTATTTTCATTGCAATAATTTATGCTTAATTCATCTTTTATCGAACCTCCCGGCTGAATTACTGCGGTTATTCCTGCTTTTTTAGCTAATTCAACACAATCCGGAAAAGGGAAAAATGCATCACTCGCCATCGAAGCACCAGTTAAATCAAATCCAAAAGCTTTTGCTTTGTCAACTGCTTGAACTAAAGCGTCAACTCTTGAAGTCTGACCTGTACCAGATGAAATTAATGTTCCGTTTTTTGCAAACACAATCGTATTTGATTTTGTATTCTTGCAAATTTTTGAAGCAAAGATCAAATCTTCGATCTCCTGAGCAGTAGGTTCTGTAATTGTAACGGTTTTTAAATGCTCTTTATTATCCGTAATATTATTTCTGTCCTGAATTAACAAACCATTAAGACATGTTCTAACTTGTCTTGAAGGTAATTCTACTTCATTTTGAACTAAAATAATTCTGTTTTTCTTTTCTTGTAAAACAGTAATTGCATCATCATCATAACTTGGAGCGATTACAACTTCGCAGAATAATTTATTGATTTCCTGTGCTGTAGCTAAATCAATTTTAGTATTTGCAATCAAAACACCTCCAAAAGCAGATGTAGGATCACAAGCCAAAGCTGCTAAATAAGCTTCGCTGATAGTTTTTCTTGAAGCTAAACCACAAGCATTGTTATGTTTTAAAATAGCAAATGTTGGTCCGTCAGTTTTAAACTCTGCAATTAAATTAACTGCAGCATCAACATCTAATAAGTTGTTGTAAGATAACTCTTTTCCGTGAACTTTTTTGAACATAGCATCAAAATCTCCAAAGAAAAATCCTTTTTGATGTGGGTTTTCACCATATCTTAAAACTTGCCCGTTATCAATACTTTCTTTGTAGATTGTTTCATCAGTATTGAAGTAGTTAAAAATAGCTCCATCATAGTGAGATGAAACGTGGAACGCTTTAGTGGCTAACAATCTTCTGTTTTCAAGAGTTGTAGCACCATTTTGCTCTGTAATCAAATCTAAAAGTAAGCTGTATTCGTTAACCGAAGCAACAATTACAGTGTCTTTGAAGTTTTTTGCACCGGCACGGATTAAAGAAATTCCGCCAATGTCAATTTTTTCAATAATATCTTGTTCGCTTGCACCAGAAGCAACAGTTTTTTCAAAAGGATACAAATCAACAATTACTAAATCAATCTGAGGGATATCAAATTCTTTCATTTGCTGAACATCGCTTTCATTATCCTGACGATTTAAAATCCCGCCAAAAATTTTCGGATGTAAAGTTTTTACTCTTCCGCCAAGAATTTCTGGAAAAGAAGTAATGTCTTCAACAGGAACTACCGGAATTCCTAGGTTTTTAATGAAATCTTCTGTTCCTCCAGTTGAGTAAAGTGTTACGTTTTGTTCGTGTAATTTTCTAACGATTGGTTCTAATCCATCTTTCGAAAAAACAGATATTAACGCTGATTGTATTTTTTTAGTTGTGCTCATTGTGTAGTTATGATTTTCAGACTGCAAAAGTAGTTTTTTTATATATTATTTTAAAAGAAATTAATGTAACATTCTCTTAAAAAAATCTACTGATGAGTAAGTTAACTTTTATTAGGTTTTTGTTTTTAAATTATTGAATTTTACTTTATTGAAAAATACTACTATATGCTTCTTTATCTAAGATTATTAAAAGAAAGTCTCAGCTTTGCGATAAATGCGTTACGAAATAATAAACTACGTACTTTATTATCGTTGTTAGGTGTTACAATTGGTATATTTTCAATAATTGCCGTCCTGGCCGCAGTTGATTCTTTAGATAAAAAAATCTCTAAAGATTTGAGCAGCTTAGATAAAAATACGATTTATTTAATGAAATATTGTTTTGGACCATCTGAAATTCCACAATGGAAGAGAGAACAGTTTCCAAATGTAAAATATGATGAATACATAGGATTGAAAAATTCTATGAATAATACTGACCAAGTCGGTTATCAGCTTTTTGTAAATCATGAAACTTTAAAGTACGATTCAAAAACGGTTGCCGATGTAAACATCGTTCCATCTTCATTTGAAATGGTAAATATTGACGGATTAAGTTTTGATAAAGGAAGATTTTACAATGAATCTGAATCAAATTCGGGAACGGCGGTTATAGTTTTAGGATATGAAATTGCTCAAGGTCTTTTTGGAAGTATGGATCCGCTTGGGAAAAATATTCGTCTTTACGGACAGCGTTTTACCGTTATTGGAGTAATTGCAAAACAAGGAGCAGGATTTTTTGGAGACAGCAATGATACATCGGTTTATTTACCAGCTAATTTTTTACGCCGAATGTATGGCGACAGCGATTCTATGACTCCGGTTATTGTTTTAAAGCCGACAAAAGGCGTCGATATGGATGCTTACAAAGCAGAAGTTGCTCAAAAACTAAGAGCAATTCGCGGAATGAAAGCAGGAGAAATGGATAATTTCTTTATAAATGTACTTTCTGGTTTTACTGATTTTATTGACGGAATTTTAGGTCAGATGAATGTAGTAGGATGGATTATAAGCGGTTTTTCTCTTTTAGTTGGTGGTTTCGGAATTGCTAATATTATGTTCGTTTCGGTTAAGGAAAGAACGAATTTAATTGGAATTCAAAAATCATTAGGTGCAAAAAATCGTTTTATATTATTTCAGTTTTTATTTGAAGCCATAATTCTTTCTGTAATTGGCGGAATTATTGGTTTATTGATGGTTTGGGGAATTTCAATTATCTTAACAAAAGCACTCGATTTTGAGTTTGTTCTAAGCTTAGGAAATATACTTTTAGGAACCGGTTTAGCAGCATTGATTGGATTAATTTCGGGAATTCTTCCGGCAATTTCTGCTGCAAATTTAGATCCTGTCGAAGCTATTCGTACAGGAATGTAGAAGCTATTTTTATTTTATATGTAATTTTTGAAGACTAGAATTGGTTAGATTTTTTTTGTAAGCAAACAATTTAAACACTAAACAAATGAGCTTTATCTTAAAACATGTTGATGCTGTTGAGTCTATTTCTAGAGATGATTTTAAAAAGAATTATTTAGATAAAAGGAAACCTTTAATTATAAAAGGACTAACAAAAGACTGGCCTGCAAGAGACAAATGGTCTACTGATTATTTTAAGCAAATTGCAGGAGATATTGAGGTAAAGTTGGTTGATAATTCTAAAGCAGATCCAACCAAAGTAATTAATGCTTCAATCGCCAGTATGAAATTTGGCGATTATCTCGATTTAATAAAAAGAGAACCCACAGATTTGCGTATTTTTTTCTTCAATCTCTTCAAGCATAAACCTGAATTAGTTAATGATGTAAAAATACCAAAAGAATTAATGGGCGGTTTTATAGAAAGTATGCCTGCTATGTTTTTTGGCGGTTCAAATGCTGTTACTTTTTTACATTATGATATCGATTTGCCGCACCTTTTTCATACCCATTTTGGAGGCCGAAAACATATTATACTTTTTGATTATAAATGGAAAAAACGGCTTTATTGTGTTCCAAATACCACTTATGCTTTAGAAGATTATGATGTCGCCAATCCCGATTTTGAAAAATTTCCTGCCCTAAAAGGTGTCGAAGGTTATGAAGTTTTTCTGGAACACGGAGATACTTTATTTATGCCAACCGGAATGTGGCACTGGATGCGTTATATTGATGGTTCTTTTTCGCTGAGTCTTCGCGCTTGGGATTCATCGATTACTCGGAAAATGGCTAGCGTTTGGAGTTTGTTCATGCATGGCGCAGTAGATAGCGCTATAAAAATTGTTTTTAGAGAACGTTATGCGATATGGCGTGAAAAACTAGCTTTTAAAATAGCGGAAAAGGAATTGAAAAAGGATTTGAAAAAAGCGAGCTAATTTATTTTTTTGTCTTTTCTAGCTTTGGTTTTATGAAAGGAAATGTAATTCTATTTTTATCCCAATTAATATCTTCCGAGTTATAAAATTCATTGTTTTTCTTGTGTTTCAAGACAGTATCTTCTTCTTGTGTTGTTCTCCTTATATTGTAATAATCTCCGTATTTTTCTTGTGACTTTAATGCCTTTTCTAAAACAAAAAAAGATTCTGATTGTAAAGTATCAGTTTTAGAACATATGTAAGTGATATTTTTGAATTTTTGTTTATAATTTGCTTTTATAAAATCGGATATATTGTTAGTGGGTATTTCGATCAAATCTTTTGGTTGTAAATCAATAAAGTTTGGAATTGTATCACTTTTTTTCCAATTTCCGCAAATATGATTAATTTCGTCTCTTTGAAAATAGTATATTTTCGAATCAGTGTCTATTATAAAGGAATTTGTTCCATAATATAGCCGGCCAGGAATAGATGGAGGTAGCGGAACTGTGTCTTTGCCCCGAATTATTTCTTTATTATTCTGTGAAATAATCTAAGGAATATTTTCTTCTTGATTTTCTTTTTTACTACAATTCAAAAAGAAAAAACAAATCATGAAACCAATAAAAATTCTTGCCATAGAAAATCAGATTTAAAATAAAGATATAAAAAATCCTAAGAATGTTTTTCTTTGGGATTCATAAAGCAAAACGAGAATGAAAGAGGAATTAATTAAAAAGGCAGTCTCAGAAATATTAAATCCAGTTTTTGAAACTACAAAACAATATTTGAAAATTTATTCAATAAAACTGGAAAAAGAGACTCCAAAAATAGAACGAGTAGACTTTACCTCGTACATAGATACAAATGCTGTTTATTTCCCAATAAAAGAGGAGTTCTTTTTTCTTGTTGTGTACTTTTCCAAAGATAATAATGAAATAATAAATGTTGATACTGAAAATGCTACTCGAGTTTATTTAAAAGTCACTTCTGAAGTTTTGGATTTTGACCATCTTTCTGAGTTGACAATACTTCGGCCATTAACAGGTTGGAGTAATAATGATTTGCGCCCTAGCGGAAAAAGTAAATATGATTTTAGCTGTATGAAATTTGAACCAATAAAAAGTCAAGCCTATCAATTAGAATCTAAACTTGAATTGCTTTTAACTAGTTTAGAGCAAGATTTTGATGGAGTTATAAATTTGACAAAAAAGGGGAACGCAATTATTTCTGTTTGTCTTAATCAATGTATTAGCGGAAACAAGGGAATTCATCTTGATGATAAGATAATTTCTAGAATGAATAAATTGAATTTAGGGATTGATATAGATCAATATGTATATGGTAAGGAATTAAAGTAAAAAAAATCCCAAGAAGCAATTTTCTTGGGATTTTCTATTTTAAGTAGTTTTAAAACTATCTAATATCATTATTTTGAATCAAATCGATATATAAGTTGATTTTATCTTTTAATTCTTTTCTAGGCGTTATAAAGTCTAGGAAACCGTGCTCTAAAAGAAACTCAGCTGTTTGAAAACCTTCTGGTAAATCTTTTCCTGTAGTATCACGAACAACACGAGGACCAGCAAAACCAATCAAAGCGCCCGGCTCAGAGATGTTGATGTCTCCTAACATTGCGTAAGATGCAGTTGTTCCACCCGTTGTTGGGTCTGTACAAAGAGAGATATAAGGTAATTTAGCTTCTGCTAATTGAGCTAGTTTTACAGAAGTTTTTGCTAATTGCATTAAAGAATAAGCAGCTTCCATCATACGAGCTCCACCAGATTTAGAAATCATAACAAAAGGCAGTTTGTTTTTGATCGCGTGATCAATACCTCTTGCAATTTTTTCACCTACAACAGCTCCCATAGATCCGCCAATAAAGGCAAAATCCATACAGCAAATTACAAGTTCTCTTCCTTTAGATTTTCCTACTCCCGTACGTACAGCGTCTTTAAGATGAGTTTTTTCCATTACATCTTTCAATCTTTCTGCATATTTTTTTGTGTCCACAAAATGCAGAGGATCTTTTGATGTCATGTTTTTATCTAACTCAACAAATTCGTTGTTGTCGAATAAAATTTCAAAATAGGTTGCGCTTCCAATTCGAACGTGAAAATCATCTTCAGGGCTTACGAATAAGTTTCTTGCTAATTCGTCTGCATCAATAATTTTTCCTGTTGGAGATTTGTACCACAATCCTTTCGGAACGTCCATCTTATCTTCTGTCGCGGTCGTAATCCCTTTTTCTTGTCTTTTAAACCAAGCCATTTTTATAATTTTAGAATGTAGATTTTAAAGTTTAGATTTTTAATCTGATTCACAAAATTAGATTTCAGGCTTTTTTAGAAGTCTGAAATCTAAAATCAAAAATCTAAAATTTAAAGCGTATTTACGTTATTTAAATCTGCAAAAGCTTGTTCAAGTCTTGCATTGAATGTTACTTCGCTTTCACGAACCCATCTTCTTGGATCGTAATATTTTTTGTTTGGAGCATCAGCACCTTCTGGGTTACCAATTTGTGATTTTAAATAGTCAAGATTTTTAACCATATAATCACGGATTCCTTCAGTGTATGCAAACTGTAAATCAGTATCAATGTTCATTTTGATAACTCCGTAGCTAATTCCTTCTCTGATTTCTTCAAGTGTAGAACCTGAACCTCCGTGGAAAACGAAATCAACTGGGTTGTGTCCTGTGTTGAATTTGTTTTGAACGAAATCCTGAGAATTTTTTAAGATTTTTGGAGTTAATTTTACGTTTCCTGGTTTGTAAACACCGTGAACGTTTCCAAAAGCAGCAGCAATTGTAAATTTAGGACTTACTTTAGATAATTCTTCGTAAGCATAAGCTACTTCTTCTGGCTGTGTGTATAATTTTGAGCTATCAACATCAGAGTTGTCAACACCATCTTCTTCACCACCTGTAATACCAAGTTCGATTTCTAATGTCATTCCCATTTTACTCATTCTAGCCAAATATTCTTTACAGATTTCAATGTTCTCTTCGATTGGCTCCTCAGACAAATCGATCATGTGAGAACTAAATAATGGTTTTCCTGTTTCTGCAAAATGTTTTTCAGAAGCATCTAATAAACCATCAATCCAAGGCAATAATTTTTTTGCACAGTGGTCAGTATGTAAAATTACAGTTGCTCCGTAAGCTTCTGCCAAAGTGTGAATATGTTTTGCTCCGGCGATACCACCAGCGATAGCTGCTTTTTCACCTGCGTTAGATAAACCTTTTCCAGCGTTAAATTGTGCTCCTCCGTTTGAAAATTGAATGATAACTGGCGCATTTAGTTTTGCTGCAGTTTCAAGAACTCCATTGATTGTGCTTGACCCAGTTACGTTAACTGCTGGTAAAGCAAAACCTTTTTCTTTTGCATAATTAAAAAT
>NZ_DLHA01000030.1 GCF_002482975.1 Flavobacterium sp. UBA7680
CTCATTTACAAACCAAACTTTGGCACAAATCGAATTATGGAAAAACAGCGCTGCTTACAACAATGACGTTTACATGTTACCAAAACATTTAGATGAAAAAGTTGCTGCTTTGCACTTAGCTAAATTAGGAGTTGAATTGGAAACTTTACGTGACGATCAGGCTGCTTATATTGGTGTTCCGGTTGAAGGTCCATTCAAACCAGAATACTACAGATACTAGTAATTTTAGATTGAAGATTTCTGATTTTAGATTTCTTTAATTACATATCAAACCCGACAGGTTTTTAAAACTTGTCGGGTTTTGTTTTTAAAAATGAGAGACTTATTTCCGGATAAAAAAAGATTTCTATAAAAAACATACTTTTTAAAGAATAACTCCTTAATTTTAAGAATCAGAATAAGTTACTATTTCTCAACTACATAAAAACTGTACTCTTGAAAAAAACATCTTATTTATTCGTCTTATTGTTTTTGTTGTGTCTTCCGCACGTAATTTTTTCGCAGGAAAAAAAGCCTAAAGTTGTTTTAGTGCTAAGTGGTGGCGGTGCAAAAGGAATTGCACACATTCCGCTTTTGCAAAAACTGGATTCTCTTCATATCGTTCCAGACCTTATTGTGGGTAACAGTATGGGAAGTATTATAGGAGGTTTGTACGCAATGGGATATTCTGGTGATAGTATCGAAAAATTAACCAAAAACATTAATTGGGATAAATTACTTGGCGGAGGCCAATCACTGCGATCTGTAAGCGTAGAAGAAAAAAGAGAGTTTCAGCGGTATTTAGTCGGAATTGGGATTAAAAACAAAAAACTTAACAGTATTGGCTCTTTATTAAATGACCAAAATTTAAGAGAATATCTTTCTGAATTAACGTATCCGGTATATAACATTAGAGATTTTGACAGCCTGCCTATTCCGTTTAGAGCCATGGCTACCGATTTGTCTGAAGGAAAAGAGGTTATTTTAAGCAAAGGAAGCTTAGCTTATGCCATGAGAGCCAGTATGTCTCTGCCGGCTATTTTTAAACCTATGTCGTACGAAAAAACAGTTTTGGTTGACGGAGGGGTTTTGAATAATTTCCCTACAGATGTTGCCAAACAAATGGGTGCTGACATTATTATTGGCAGTGACGTTGGTGGCGGATTAGAGCCCATAGATAAACTGAACAATGTTTTAACCATACTGACACAAACCAGTATGTTCCCGAGCAACATTAAAAATCCTGCTAATAGAAAACTCTGCGACATTTTAGTAGATCACATGCCGAACCTTCGTTTTTCGACGGCAGACTTTTCAGATAGTGCCGAAATCTATAAAGATGGTAAAATTGCAACCAACGAAAATCTTCCGGCTTTAGTCGCATTATCCGAAAAATTAAAAGGATATCAGCAACGAGTTCACGAATTACCACACATGCCTTCAGAAATTATTCTGGATACGATTGTATACAAAAAAATCAGTCCGGAGAACCTTGCGCTGGTATTAGGAAGAATAAATCTTAAAACACATGTAAAATACACCACACAAGATTTAATAGCAGGTATTAACAGAGCAATGGGTACCAATCTTTTTGACGAGATTACGTACAACTATTTCATCAAAGACGATAATAAATTAGGTGTTACCATCTTTGGCCACGAACGTGCCAAAAACCAACTGAATACATCGGTTCATTATGACACGTATCGAGGCGTTGGAATCATTTTTAATTACACCGCCAGAAATGTTCTCGCCAGAGCATCCCGCCTTCTGGTAACAATCGATATCGCCGAACAACCCAAAGCAAGAATCAATTATCAGAAAAATTTTGGAGGAAACCGAGATTGGTGGTGGTCATCTGAACTTTATGGAGCCTTATTAAGACAAGAAATCTTCTTTAATGGTAAAGCTTCAGATAACGTACTGTATAATTCTGTCGAATTTACTAATGAAATCAACAGAAATATAAACTCCCTTAAAAGCTATTTTGGTTATGGCTTACACTATCAATATTCTAATCTAAAACCAAAATACGACAGAGAATACAATCCCAACTCTCCCAACATTTCTAATTATAATTTAAATACTATAGAAATAAATGCGCACTATGCTTACAATGATATGGATAAAGTTTTCTTTGCTGAAAACGGAACAATTATGAAAGCCAATATCACCCGATCATTGCTAACAGATGTCTACACCTCTTTTAACGATCCTGAGCATTCAAGCATATCTGGCGCAACCAATGGTTATACAAAATTTGGTTTCAGTTATCAAAAAAGAGCACTTTTACGAAAGAAAATTACAGGAATCGTTGGGTTCGATTCTTATTTTATTTTTGAGGATAAATACAAAGACGATCAAATCCCTTATTCAGATTTTGGTTATGCCTCAAAATATTTCTTAGGCGGCATCATACCAAGCTCCGGTAGCAATCGTTTTTCGTTTCCCGGCCTGCACGAAGACGAGCTCAATGTTTCGCAATATATGGGCTTAAAACTAGCTTCTCAGATCAATCTTATGGGCAAAATTTACCTGACTCCCCATTTTAATATCGCAACCGTTGGTTTTGAATCTTTCGATAAATACATCAACAAAGCCTTTAGTCCAAAAGGAAAATGGGATGATGGTTTCGACCCTAGCCTTGTAATATCCGGAGGCGCTGCAATTTCCTATCAATCCATTTTAGGCCCTATACATTTCGATACTTCATGGATCAATAATATCGACAAAGTAAGACTGTTTTTCAGCGTAGGATTATCGCTCAATCCATAAATAAGCTCCCCTTTCAATCTAAAATCTAAACTCAGAAATCTAAAAATAAGTTGGGCGTGCCACCATCCCGTCAAGAGGGCAACTTACTTTGCGCTTATACGCCCTCTTACCGGGACGCTGTCGGGCTATCCACGCTACTTCGGTAGCCTGCTCCTATCCCTCACGCTCACGTAAATCAAGAACAACAATTTTAATCAGATATTCAGTATATTCTTAAGTTTAAGTTTTACATTTGAAATTCAAATCCCCAATATCCAAAACCTACCTATGAGAACACGCCTTACTTTAATCCTATTATTACTGTTGCCTTTTTTTGCCAATGCACAATCTAGCATGCAAAGACAAATGCAAGCCTCGAATGCAATGTTAAGACAACAAAATCAGATGTTTTTGCAGCAGCAACAGCAACAACGCGCTCTGGCAACCATGATGAACAACATCGAAACCAAAGAATCGAAATTAGCTAAAGAAGAAAAAAAACGCACAAAACTTCAGGAAAAAGCAAAACAAAGAGAAGCTGATTTAAAAACAAAAAACGAGGAACTAAAAGTCCTAGAAACCAATACTGATACTAATGCAACCACTTTAAAAGCTATCGAAAAATCTAAAAAAGAAGTTGCCAAGTCCGAAGAAAAAATAAGCCAATCAAAAACCGAAATCGAAAAAAGTTCCAATAAAATTCAGGATTTACAAAACCAGATACAGGCCGATAAAGTCAAAAAAGAGGAATTAGAGAAAAAACACGAAGAGGAGAAAAAGGCCAAAGAAGAAGAAAAAAGATTAAAAGAAGAGGAAAAAGCTAAAAAAGAAAAAGAAAAACAAGACAAGAAAAAATAATACCTCTTTTACAATTTCAGAACAATACAAATATGATTGAGAAAGTTTTATGCGACCAACACGGTTCTAAAGACATGTCTTTTACCTGCATACATATTGCAATGGCATTAGACGAAAAAGAAAAAGTAGGCTTTTATTATTCAGAAGCCGAAGAAGATCTCCCGCAAATTGCCTGGTGCGGAGCATGCGAACAATGGCTATTGGATAACGGCGAAGAATGGACTGACGTTTTTAAAACCAATGCCGATTTTAAAATGTTATGTGCCGACTGTTTTGATGAGGCAAAAAACAAAGAATTAGAAATTCATCTGAGGTAAATAAATCTCATGAAAAAAGTAACTTTGTAAAAAACGTCAATCATGAAGAACTTTTTATTTTTATTCATTGCTATTATTTTCGAAATCATCGCAACAACCGCATTAAAAAAGTCCGAACAATTTACTCAGCTTGTCCCAAGTATTATTACACTTATAGGATATTTTGCTGCATTTTACTTTTTAAGTTTTGCTATCAGAACCATTCCTGTCGGATTTGCTTATGCCATTTGGTCTGGAGTTGGTATTGTATTAATTACTACTATTGGCGCAATATTCTTCAAAGAAATACCTGATTTACCCGCTATAATCGGATTGAGTTTAATTATAATTGGCGTTATTGTAATTAATGTTTTTTCTAAAACTACGGCGCATTAAATCAAAAATAATTACTTTTGATAGTATCAAATGATACTATCATGAAGCCTCCTTATGACATTACTCCTGCAATATTAATGCTGGTAAGCGCTATATCTGAAAAGATCGGTGCAATAAACGCTATATATCTTGATAAACAATCTCCTCAATTAAGAAAACAAAATCGAATTAAAACAATTCACTCGTCTTTACAAATTGAAGGTAATACATTAACAGAAGAACAAATAACCGCTTTAATAGAAAATAAGAGAATTATTGGTCCACAAAAAGATGTGTTAGAAGTTCTAAATGCTATTAAAGTTTATGAAAAATTAGATCAATATAAATCTACCTCTGCAAAAAGCTTTCTGAAAGCCCATGAATTATTAATGAAAGATTTAATAATTGATCCGGGAAAATACAGAAAACAAGGCGTTGGAATCGTTAAAGGATCAAAAGTTGCTCACATTGCTCCTCCGTATGATAATGTTCCTTTTTTAATGAATGACTTATTTGAATATTTAAATAATAAAAACGAATTAACCCTAATTAAGAGCTGTGTTTTTCATTATGAAATGGAATTTATTCATCCCTTTCTTGATGGAAATGGAAGAATGGGAAGATTATGGCAAACTGTAATTTTAATGCAGGAATATCCGGTTTTTGAATTTTTACCTTTTGAAACTTTAATTAGTCAAACTCAAGATGATTATTATAAATCTCTTGCACTAAGCGATAATACAGGAAAATCTACTCATTTTATTGAATATATGCTCGATGTAATTAATAAGTCATTAAATGGTTTATTGAATTACAACAACAGAACACTCCGGGACATTGATAGATTAGAATACTTTTGTTCTCTAGGAATTAAAGTATTTACCCGAAAAGATTATATGAACATATTTAAAGATATTTCTGCAGCAACTGCCAGTAGAGATTTAAAAAAAGGTGTCGAACTGAAAATATTAAATATTACAGGAAATCAGAGTACTGCAAAATACAGTATCGCGTAATTCAAAAAACAAATGATTTTTCAAAAAGCCAAAATTTCAGATTTGAAAGAAATGCAGCAATTGTATATCGAAACCATACAATCTGTATGCAAAGACGATTATAATGTTGCGCAAAGAGAAGCCTGGAGCTCCGGTGTAAACAATACCGAGCGGTGGACAGAAGTTATCGAAACACAATTTGTTTTATTAGCCATCATTAAAGATCAAATCGCTGGTTTCGGAACTTTAAAAGATGGAAATTATATTGATTTCTTCTACATACATAAAGATTTTCAACGACAAGGAATTGCCGATAAACTTTTAACTGAACTTGAACTTGAGGCGAAAAATCACAATTCAAAAATCATAACATCAGATATTAGCATAACCGCAAAACCATTCTTCGAAAAGAAAGGATATATTGTAAAAGCAGAACAAAAAAACATAAGATTAGGCGTTGAATTGATTAATTACAAAATGGAGAAGCATTTATTGTAATAATCTCTCGCAAAGACGCAGAATCGCAAAGTTCTATTTTAAAATTTAAGTCAATCTTTATGAACGTACTTTGTGCCCTTCGACTTCGCTCAAAGTGACAATATTGAAAAAAAACTTTGCGCCTTAGCGTCTTTACGAGCAAAAAACATAGCGTACTTTGCGTAAACCTTAGCGTACTTTGCGTAAACCTTAGCGTACTTTGCGGTTAAAAAAAAGACAGCAAGTTTCGGATTTTATGCCCGCAAAAACCAATCGATATTTGCATTATAAAATTGAACGAAAATGAACACACAGGAAAACATCAATTATAATCGAATAGCCGATGCGATCGATTATATCAAAGTTAACTTTAAGGAACAACCCAACTTAGATGAGGTTGCCGAGAAAGTGCATTTAAGTCCGTTTCACTTTCAGCGCTTGTTTACCGAATGGGCAGGAACAAGCCCGAAAAAGTTTTTGCAATATATTAGTGTCGAACACGCCAAAAAAATCCTCAAAGAAAACAAAGCCACTTTATCTGACGCCGCTTTTGATACAGGATTATCCGGAACAAGCCGACTTCATGATTTATTTGTAAATATCGAAGGAATGACTCCCGCCGAATATAAAAATGGCGGTAAAAATCTCGAAATTAATTTCAGTTTTGCCGAAAGTCCGTTTGGGAATATCATTGTTGCTTCTACCAATAAAGGAGTTTGTTTTATGGCTTTCGCCGAAGATGAAGAAACCGGATTTCAGGATTTAAAAACCAAATTCCCAAATGCATCATTCTCACGAAAACTAGATTTATCACAACAAAATGCTTTATTTATTTTCCAAAACGATTGGAGTAAATTGTCTGAAATTAAACTGCACTTAAAAGGCACCGATTTTCAATTGAAAGTTTGGGAAACATTACTAAAAATCCCAATGGGACAACTTTCTACTTACGGTTCGATTGCGCAACAAATTGAGAAACCAAATGCGTCAAGAGCTGTCGGAACTGCGATTGGCAGCAATCCAGTTGCTTTTCTAATTCCATGTCATCGTGTTATTCAGTCTTCAGGAACCTTTGGCGGTTATATGTGGGGAAACACCCGTAAAACGGCTATTATTGGTTGGGAAGGCGCGCAGATAAATCCAATAATCTAAAGTTATTATCAATTGTTACGATTGATATAATATTTTCAACACAAAGTATATCGTAGAGACGCACAACAGTGCGTCTACACAAAGATTGTCGACAAAAATCTTCGTGGCAATACGTCACGTTAGACGCACTGCTGTGCGTCTCTACAATAAAAAAATGCGCAAAAAATTCTTTGGCATTTAATCCTATCTAAAATTATTATGCAAAATATACAATCAAAAATTGCTTCTCTTAATTGGGAAAGCATCACCGAATCTATGCATGAAAATGGCTTTGCTATTATTCCGAGTATACTCAATAACGAACAATGTGAAGATTTAAAATTCGATTATGATAATCCAAATTTATATCGAAAAACGGTTGTTATGGAACGTTATCGATTTGGTTTGGGTGAATACAAATATTTCAATTATCCCCTGCCCGATTTAATTCAAAATATACGTTCTTCGATTTATCCTAAATTGGCTCCAATTGCAAATGCTTGGATGAAAGCTTTGAATATCAATACCATTTTTCCTGATAAACATTCAGCATTATTAAAACAATGTCACGATAATAATCAATTAAAAGCAACTGTTTTAATTTTAAAATATGGAAAAAGCGGTTTCAATACTTTACATCAGGATTTATATGGAGATATTTATTTCCCTATTCAAATTGTGCTTTTTCTTTCTGAACCAGATGAAGATTTTACCGGAGGTGAATTTGTCTTGACACAGCAAACGCCGAGAGCACAATCGAAAGCAATTGTTTTAAAACCTAAGAAAGGAGATATTTTGGTTTTTACAACCAATTTTAGACCTGTAAAAGGCACAAAAGGTTATTATCGGGTGAATATGAAACATGGGGTAAGCGAAATTCATTCTGGTGAGAGATATACGTTAGGAATTATTTTTCATGATGCATTATCGTAAAATTTATAGACATGCAATATCTGTAGAGACGCACAGCAGTGCGTCTACGCAACGTGAATCAAAAAAAGAAAGGCAATTTCTCACGCAGATTTCACAGATTTAAACAGATTTTTAATCCTTTAATCTGTCGCAAAAAACATCATATACAGTGCGTTAATGTCACGTATTCAATCTGTGTCGACAATCTTCGCGTAGACGCACTGCTGTGCGTCTCTACAGTATAAAATGTGGTAAAATTATGATCGAACACAATAAAATTTCAGATTCAGATCTTCGGAATAAAATTAAAAATGCGGAGATTTGTTTCGGCGGCAACCGGAAACTAAAAATTTATGGAACACTGAAATGTTCTTCGGGAAAAAGAATGAAACGTGAAAATCGGGTTTTCTTTTCTTCTGAAAATGAAGCAAAACAAAATGGTTTCAGACCTTGCGGACATTGTATGAAACCTGAATATTTAAATTGGAAAAATGGACTTATTTAATCCTGAAATAAACGAAACAACAAACTTGCTTCCAAAAGATGGAACTGTAAATTACTTCGGAAAATTGTTTTCGAGAGAAGATTCTAATCATTATTTGGATGTTTTATTGAATACAATTGAATGGAAAAATGATGAAGCCATAATCTTTGGAAAATTAATTTTGACTAAAAGAAAAGTGGCTTGGTACGGCGATAAGGAATTTGAATATACGTATTCGAATACTACAAAAAAAGCACTTCCGTGGACAAAGGAATTATTGGAATTAAAGAAAATAATTGAAGATGAAACGGGAGAAACCTTTAATTCTTGTTTATTAAACTTATATCATTCTGGCGAGGAAGGAATGGCTTGGCACAGCGATGCCGAGAAAGATTTGAAAAAGAATGGTGCCATTGGTTCTGTAAGTTTTGGTGCTGAAAGAAAGTTTGCTTTCAAACATAAAGAAACTAAAGAAACGGTTTCTTTGATTTTACAACATGGAAGTTTATTGGTTATGAAAGATGAAACGCAGACATATTGGCTGCATCGCTTACCGCCAACAAAAACCACTCAAAAACCAAGAGTAAATTTGACTTTTAGAACTATTATAAGGTAGATTTATTTCTTCTTTTTTGGAGCCACGTTTTGGTAGGAAAGCCTTAAAGCATCTTCAAACATTTCTGACCGAACTTTAGAAAGTTCTACAATTGTCCAGCCTTGTTTTCCCCATTTATTTGGAATTGGATAAAAAATCATTTCACTGGATGCACAAAAAACAGATTGATCAATTTCGTTTAATTTTAAAACGGCTCGATTATTTTTTTCGTCAAAAGTGGCGAATATCTTTTTGTTTATCCTAAAAGAGGTTTTCTCAAAATGTGGTTCTTCAACTGCATTTTCAAAGGATAAAGCCGATTTTCTAAAATCTTCAATAGAAACCATAATTGTAAATTTTAAAATTAAATCTTCATTTACCAGCCTTGATTCAAACCATTTTTTAAAACTTCATCGTATTTTTCTTTATCAAAAGAATATAAGTTTGGAGCTTTGTGTGCTACATTATTTTTCTTTTCATCCAATTTATTCAGAATTCCGATGTTGGTTATTTTTCGCATAAAATTTCTTCTGTCAAGTTTTTTGTCCAGAATTGTTTCATACAATTTTTGCAGTTCCGGCATTGTAAATTTTTCCGGTAATAAATTATATCCAACAGGCATTAAATTTAATTCTGTCCTTAATGTATCGAGAGCTTTATCAAGAATTTCTTTGTGATCTAAAATGAGTTCTGGAACTTCTTTATGATCAATCCATTCAATTACTTCAGAAGAACTTGTTCGGACTGGAACAATTTTTAAAAAATCGACTAAAGCATAATAACCAATGGTCACAAAACGTCGTGTCAGCCATTTGCCTTTTTCGGGATCGATATCTAAATATTTTAGAACCGCTTTCCCAAAATGATCATCATTCCGTTTAATTTTTCCAAATGCTGCAAACTGTCTTAAAAAAACACCTTCTACTCCGGTTCTTTCGTTTAAAATGGTCACTGCTGCTGTATCAATATCCTGATCTATCGGAATAAATCCGCCCGGTAAAGACCACTTTTCACTATGCGGAACTTTAATCAGCAAGACTTTTAATTGATTATCATGAAACCCAAAAATGACGCAATCTATGGAAAGTCCTGGCTGGTAATTTTCGTTATTTTCTATAATAAATTTCAGCATTTAAGTTCTTATTAAACTTGCAATTTACTTTTATTTTTCAAAAACTGTTACATTTTTATAAAAAGTACGTCTTTATTAAATAAGCAGACATTGAAAAATCAAAAGTGTGCAAATCACAATTTTAGTTAAAATTACGAAATGAATTGAAAAAATAAGTACATTGCGTCATAATAACACATTTGATTAAGGAATTGTTAAATATTAAAAATTAAGAAAGAAAAAGATTACAAATGTTTAATTTTGTATTCTTCAAATAAATAGAGAATTGAAATTTAATAAACGAGATTATGAGTGTCAATCCGCTAAAAAATATAAACAAAAAAATTAGATCCAAAATCTGGACTTCATTCGGATTTGTTTCTAAGACTTACCTTTTAGAGGCTTCGCTAAAATACAGCGAAGAACAAGAAAGAATTTTTAACGAAATGATCGTTAAAACTGAGGCTAAAGATAAAAAAGCAAAACGCGAAGCTTTTGATAAAGCTTTGTATGCATCTTATAAAGGAATTGGCGCTATGGATTTTATACATACTGTTTTGAAATAATTCAAAACCTTTATAAAATCCATAACGCCAATTTTAATTGACATTCTATATTACTGTACTAATTCAAAATCTGATTTTAGTTTAATATCTGCTGACGAAGCTCCTATCAGCACTTCAAAATCTCCAGGCTCTGCCGTCCATTCTAACTTATCATTATAGAAAGAAAGTTTTTCTTTGTCGATTGTAAATTCGATTGTTTTAGTTTCTCCTGCATTTAATTTCACTTTTTGGAAATCTCTTAGTTCTAAAACCGGACGAACTACTGATCCAAATTTGTCTTTTAAATATAGCTGAACCACTTCTTCTCCTGCAACTTTTCCAACATTTGATAGTTGAAATGAAACTTTAATTGTTTCGCTGCTTTTGATTTTTGTTGAAGATAATTTCAATCCTGAATAATCAAACTTTGTATAACTCAAACCGTATCCGAAAGGAAATTTAGGAGAGTTTTTTAAATCGATATATGCTGAAACATAGTTTTTTGAATCTTCATTTTTAGCTGGTCTTCCTGTACTAAAATGATTGTAATAAATTGGGATTTGACCTACTTCTCTAGGGAAAGTTATTGGCAATTTCCCTGACGGATTGTAATCTCCAAATAAAACATCTGCAATTGCGTTTCCAGCTTCTGTTCCTAACCACCAAGTGTATACGATCGCAGGAACGTTATCTGCTGTCCAATTAAAAATAAGAGGTCTTCCTGCATTAATTAAAACGATAACTGGTTTTCCTGTTGCCTGAATTGCTTTTACTAAATCTTCCTGAACTCCTGGTAAATTGATATTACTACGGCTTTTTGCTTCACCGCTCATATCGTGTCTTTCACCAATACTCAAAATTACTACATCTGCTTGTTTCGCTGTTTCAACTGCTTCGGCAAAACCATCTTTATTATCTCCGGTAATATCACAGCCTTTTGCGTAAAGCAATTTTGTGTTTTTACCTACTTTGTTTTGTAAACCGTCCCATTGTGAAACTACCCATTTATCGTAATTCACATCTGGAAGTTCAACAGACCAGAATCCCATATTGGCTTTGTATTCTTTTACCATTGGGCCAATGAATGCAATAGTTTTTACACTTTTAGAAATTGGTAAAGTCTGGTTTTCATTTTTCAATAAAACGATACTTTTTTGAGCTACTTCAAGCGCCGCTTTTCTGTTTGCCGGATTAGCCAAAACTTTCTCCGCTCTTTTATCGTCAGAATATCTATAAGGATCATCAAATAGACCTAATTCAAATTTTTTGCGAAGAATACGTTTTACAGCATCATCAACCAAGTCGATAGAAACTCTGCCTTCTTTTACTAACTGTGCTAAATTATATCGGTATGCATTACTTTCCATGTCCATGTCACTTCCGGCAGTAATTGCAGAATATGCAGCTTCTTTAAGGTCTTTTGAATAACCGTGAGCTACCATTTCTCCAATTGATCCCCAGTCAGAAACTACGAATCCCTGAAAGTTCCATTTTCCTTTTAAGATATCTCTTTGTAAATGTGAATTTCCAGTTGCAGGAATTCCGTTTAAATCATTAAAAGAATTCATAAATGTTGCTGCTCCAGCATCTAAAGCGGCTTTAAAAGGCGGTAAATACGTTTCAAGAAGCATTCTTTCGCTCATATCAACTGAGTTATAATCTCTACCTCCAACTCCTGCTCCATATGCTGCAAAGTGTTTTACACAGGCCATAACAGAGTTTAAATCTCCTAATTTATTTCCCTGAAAACCTTTTACTCTTGCATATGCAATTTTAGATCCTAGGTAAGTATCTTCTCCAGCACCTTCCATTACACGTCCCCAGCGTGGGTCACGGCTAATGTCTACCATTGGAGCAAATGTCCAGTGAATTCCGTTTGCAGAAGCTTCTTCTGCAGCAACTCTGGCAGCTAATTCAATGGCTTGTAAATCCCAGCTTGCTGCTTCGGCTAGCGGAAGCGGGAATGTTGTTTTATATCCGTGAATAACATCTTGTCCAAACAACAACGGAATTTTAAGTCTTGACTGCATGGCCAATTCCTGATATTGTCTGGTATATTTTGTTCCGATGATGTTTAGCATCGAACCTATTAAACCTTGTTTGATTTCGGCTTGTTTGTTTGGGTTTATTGTAATTGGCCCTGTTGCCTGATTGTCTCCTGTGTATTGATTAAGCTGACCAATTTTTTCTTCAATTGTCATTTTCTTCAACAGATCATTTACTTTCTGATCTATTGTCTGCTGCTGTGCCGTCGCAAAAAGCGCGGCCATCAACAAAGCAAATGTGGTTATTTTTTTCATGAATTTGATTTTGGTTACCAAACGTAAGTTGCTACTGCACCTGCGTTTAATGTAGTTGAAGTTTGTTTTTGATTGTATTTGATATTGAATGTTTCTGCCGAAGTTCCGTCGTTTTCTACAATTAAAACGATTTGTCCCGATGGTGTTTTGAAAGCTGCGTTGTGTAAGTTTCCAACAATATTACTTCCAATTCTTACTGAACCTTCCGGAACAAATTTAGAAGCATGTCCAATAATATAATACCCCACTTCTCGCTTAATGTTTTGACCTTGATCGATCATTAAAGCTCCTTTACAAGTTGAACATCCGCCTGGTGTAAATGGTTTGTAATATTCATCGTTTGCCAATCCCCACGAAAGTGCATTTTTACTCCAGTTACGCATTGAACCAATTACAACATTTTTTACACTCCATTTTAAATCATTTTCAAAACTGCTTCCTGATCCTGTATATTGTTCTGTAAAATATAAATCTTTGTTTGGAAATGCATCGTGAACTGTTGTTAATGCACTAATATCTCCTTCGTATAAGTGAAATGCTGAACCTGCAACAAAAGGGTTTGCTTTTGCATCTTTTAAAATAGTTAAAGGATATTCTGGTTTATTACAGTTATGATCGTAAACAATAATTTTAGTTTTAATTCCTGCTGCTTTAAAAGCTGGCCCTAAATTATTTCCAATAAAATCTGCCTGTTGTTCTGCAAGCATTAACAAACTTGGATTATTTCCCGGATGCAACGGCTCGTTTTGTGGTGTAATGGCATCAATAACAATTCCGTGAGATTTCATTGCCTGAATATATTTTACAAAATACTGAGCGTAAACCTCATAATATTTTGGTTGCAGGCTTCCTCCTTTTGAGCTTCCGTTGTCTTTCATCCAAACTGGAGGTGACCATGGAGAACCCATAATTTTTATTTTTGGATTTATTGCTAAAATTTCTTTTAACAAAGGTACAACATCATTTAAATCTGGACCAAGATTAAAATGTTCCAGTTTTAAATCTGTTTGTCCTTCCGGCATATCATCATACGAAAAAACTTTCTCATTCAAATCTGAAGCTCCAATACTAATACGCAGGTAACTTAAACCAATTGCATCATTTTTTCTGGAAAACAATTCCTGAAGCAATGCTTCTCTTTTTGCTTTATCCAGTTTTAAAATTGTCTGAGCGCTTCCTCCGGTTAACGAAAATCCGAAACCTTCGATGGTTTGAAATTTTTGAGAAGGATTTACTTCAATGGTTTGGTTTGAATTAGTTTCTGTATTAAAAACTAAATCGTCCTGTTTTTTAAGTTTGGAAGATTCATCTGTAGTTGTAATCCATGATTCTGCTTTTCCAGAATTGGCAACTGCATTTTTTGAAGATCCGCATTTTATCTGCATCGCAATAAGCGGCAGTAAAAGTAAGATTTGAAGTTTTTTGCTGCTGTTTTTCATTTTTAATCTATTTCTATTAGAACAGGTAAATGATCTGACGGATATTTTAAATCTTTAGAATCACTTAAAACTGCATGTTTTTGAATTTTTAATCCGCTATTTTTTGAAATAAAAATATAGTCAATCAATAATGTAACTGGCTCGTTATGTTTGAAATCATTAAACGTTCCTGATGGTCCAAAAGGTTTTTCTATTGACACATCTCTAGTATCATCCATTACTTTTTTTATTTCTCCAATTTGCGGCGTATTCGGTTCTGAATTAAAATCTCCCATTAAAAATGCCGGGTATTTCTTTGTGTTTAACTCACTTATTTTTTTCAAAACAAGCTGTACTCCTTTTACTCTTGCTTCCTCACCCATGTGATCCAGATGCAGGTTAAAAACCCAGAACGTTTTTTTTGTTTTTAGATCTGTAAAAAGTGCATAAGTACAAACTCTGTTACAAGCTGCATCCCAGCCTCTTGAAACTACGTTTGGTGTTTCTGAAAGCCAAAATGTATTGGAATTCTGCACCTTAAAACGATCTTTTTTGTAATAAATAGTACACGCTTCTCCCGTTCCGTTTTCTTCTCTTCCTATTCCAAATCTGTTATAATTTGGAAAAGCTGCTGCGATATCTATTACTTGATTTGGGGTTGCTTCCTGAACTCCAAAAATTTCCGGACCATAAAATTGTATTTGAGAAGTAAAATAATCTTTTCGTTTCGGCCATGCATTTTCTCCGTCTGATGCTACATCTAAACGAATGTTGTAGGTCATGATTTTTAAATTTTGACCATAAAATGAAACACTTACAAAAAGTAAGAATACTACTAAAATAAATTTACTTGTCTTTTTCATAATTTTTAAATTTTTAATCCGTAAAGCTAGTGTTTCTCTAACCTTAAAGAAAAAAACTTATTTAAAACTTATGTTAATTATATACTCTCACATAATCAACTTCGAAAGTTGCACTAGTGAAATTTGGATCAACTGTTCCTCCAAAATTTCCTCCCATTGCTAAATTTAAAATCAGGAAAAAATTAGCATTAAATGGTGTTGAACTTGAATTTACATAGGTATAAAACAAATTGTCATCTACATAAAACTTAATGCTTTCAGCACTCCACTCTGCAGCGTAAATATGAAATTCTGTCGCTGAATTAGGAACTGTTGTCGTTTTAGTATCAGGTGTATTTCCTGAACGTCCAGGCGAATGCAATGAAGAGTGATTCACGTTTGGATTATTTCCAACTGATTCTAAAATATCGACTTCACCACAAGCAGGCCAAGGCACAGTATCGATATTATCTCCTAACATCCAGAATGCCGGCCATGTTCCGCCACCAACTGGTAATTTTGCACGAACTTCGGCTCTGCCGTATTTAAATGAAAATTTTCCTTTTGTAAGCATTCTTGTCGATGTATAATGGCTTCCCATATACTCTTCTTTAATAGCTTTAATTTTTAGAGTTCCATTTGAAATAATTACATTTTCAGGACGAGTTGTATAATATTCTAATTCGTTATTTCCCCAGCCATTTCCGGTTCCAGTATTGTAACCCCATTTTGATGTATTTGGAGCACCATCTACATCAAATTCATCTGCCCAAAGTATTTTTCTGGCAACATATACATTTACAGAAGAAGTTGAACTGATAAATTGTCCTCCAGCATTGTAAGCTGAAACAATTATGGAATAAGATTTTGTTCCCGAACCTGTAAATGTGTAGGTAAGTTCTCCGTTTGAAATTTCTTTAAGCTGATTGTCTATTAAAACTTTATACGAAACTGCGTTTGCTGCATTAATCTTTAAGTTCACTTTACCGCTTCCATCTCCATCAGGATTTGCTGCATTTTTACCCACAACTTCAACCTGAATAGTAAGGTTTGATGGGGCAGGATTATCCGAACCTCCATCTGAGCTATCGTTACTGCTGCTGCAAGATTGAAATATCAGAAGTAAAATAGCGGTTAGAAAACCTGCTTTGTTCATTATATTTTTAAATTTTTTCATTTGCTTTTATTTTTTAGAAACACTTTTTTTTCCATCCAAAAAATCCAGATAATTCAAATTGAATCCTCCTTTTTCAAAAACTACTTTTATTTTATTTTCTCCTGTGTTTAATTCTACATCAGATAAAATAATAGTTTTCCATTTTTCATTTCCACCAGTTACAGGCAATGTTATGGTTTTTGATTTTATACCATTTGCTGTTTCTAAATGAAGCTGCCCTTCTAGGTTTTCGCTTGAATAACGAATGGCAACATTGTATTTATTTTGCTTTTTAACTTGTGCTGTAAATTGTAACCATTCTCCATCTTCAATAAATGAAACCTGATAACCGTTTGATCCGGCATCTTTACAAGGCAGGATATCAACACCATCATTACGCATTGTATTTCCTTTATTCCATTGATCAAAATTTCCTGTTGCGACTCTGTAATTGATAAAATCTTTATCAGAATAAGCAAATCCGTTTGTTCCCAAATCATATTGCGTTGCAATTATTTTTCCGGGAATTGTGTGCTTTTTATAGGGTTTTGTATCGTTTGTCTGCACTTGTCTGAACATCGCATCGATTACATCTGGTTTAACGGTTACGTTTTCCATTTTGTAGTTATCGGCCATTTTCATTAATGTTTTTTTCGAAAATTCTGCCGATGGTTTTTCACCGCCGTCTTTCCAGTATTTCAGTAAAACATCATATTCCGGAATTTTAGTTACCGAAGTCACACCAGCAATATTTTCGATTTTTTTCATTGGCCAAAAAGCCCATCCAATATTATTGGTTTCTACCAATGTCAAAGCATCTTTAAACCAAACGTTTGAGTTTTCGCCGCTTTCTCCTAACCAGATAGGAACATTATATTGGGTTCTGTAATCCAGCATTTTCTGGATAGATTCTTTGTCGTTGTAATTCCAATATTTGTGGAAACTCAACGCCATGTTTTCATCCCATAAAGGGAAAACTCCATTGTAGTTATTTCCCCAGCAATTTCCTTCGATAATTACTAAGTGGTTGGTGTCGACTTCGCGAATTGCTTTTGTAACGGCAACCATTAAGTCTCTTAAAGGTCCGTTTGAGTTTTCGTCGCAGCCATTTTTATTTGATCCGGTAAAATTCCAGTTTGGTTCGTTGATAATATCATAAGCTCCAAGCCACTGACTGTCTCTGTATCTGGAAGCCAGTTTTTTCCATAAAGCAATCATTTTTTTCTGATTAGCTTCACTTTGCCATAATGATGGTTTTGTGGTGTCGTAATCAGAAATTGCAGCGTCATTTCCTTGTCCGCCTGGCGCAGCGTGTAAGTCTAAAATCAAATAGATTTTATTTGCTTCGCACCATTTCAATAAATTATCTGTTATGGTGAAACCTTCTTCTATCCAGGTAATTTCTCCATTTTTTTCCTGTTCAATTGGCGGCGTATATAAATTATAATGCATTGGGAGACGAATCGAATTGAAACCCCAAGCTGCCAGCGAATCGATATCACGTTTCGTGATTCCGTTTGCTTTGTAAGCTGCGTAAAATTCCTTTGTTCCCTGTTCTCCAATAACTTCTTCAATTTTTTGCTTGATTTGGTATTGCGGGCTTGCAAAAGGCTGTGTTTGTAACATATAACCTTCCTGAACCATCCATCCGCCAAGACCTAAGCCTCTTAGAATAACGTTCTTTCCGTTTCCGTCAACAATTTTTTGTCCGTCTCTATGCAGAAATCCTTGTCCAAAAATTGTAACAGAAAACAAAAGCTGTAATGCTATTATTGCTTTTTTCATTTGAAAATCAATTTTACTTTGCCTTTACTTTATTTCCAAGTATAAGTTCCAACAGCTCCTGCCTCAAGAGAAGTTGTGATCCATTTATCATTGAATTTAACATTGAAAATTTCACTTACTGATGAATCATTTACTACCACTAAAACTTTTGATCCAGATGGTGTTATAAAGGCAACGTTTTGTAAACTTCCGCTTGAATTACTAGCAATTCTAATAGATCCTGTAGGAACAAATTTTGATGCGTGTGCAATAATATAATAGGCAACATTTCGTTGAACGTTTTCACTTGAAGTTACGGTCAACGCACCTTTACACATGGAGCAGCCGCCGTTTGTATGAGGTTGAAAAGCTCCGTCGTTAGCTAAATTCCATTCTAATGCGTTTTTACTGTAATTTCTCATCGAACCAATAACCACATTTCGAGTGTGCCATTTTAAATCTCCTGCAAAATCTCCTGCTGAAGATGTCCATTGTTCTGTGAAATACACATTTTTTGTTGGGTAAGAGTTGTAAACATTACTTAGTGCACTGATATCTCCGGCATATAAATGGAATGCTGATCCGTCTACGAATGGAAATGCATCGGCATCAGCCAAAATTGCTTTTGGATAATTTGGGTTATCACAATTATGATCGTAAGCAATAATTTTTACATTAAGATTTGCTGCTTTAAAAGCCGGCCCTAAATTGTTTTTAATAAAGTTAGCCTGCTCTGCTGCAGACATATACATACTTGGATTATTTCCGTCATGTAAAGGTTCGTTTTGCGGAGTTATTGCATCAATTGTAATTCCTTCTGCTTTCATTTGCTGAATGTATTTTACAAAATATTTTGCATAGACATCATAATATTGCGTTTGCAATTTTCCTCCAATAAAACTGTCTTTATCTTTCATCCAAAGCGGTGCTGACCAAGGTGAGCCTAAAATTAAAATCTTCGGGTTAATCGCTAAGATTTCTTTTAAAAGTGCAATTACTCCTGCTTTGTCTTTGTCTAAACTAAATTTTGCTAAAGTCAAATCAGTTTCGCCTGCTGCAAGATCATCATATGTAAATGGTGTTGCATTTAAGTCAGACGCTCCAATACTGATTCTTAAATAACTAATTCCAATTGAATTAGCTCCAGTACCAAATAATTCTTGTAGAAGTGCACTTTTCTTTGCCGCAGTTAACTGATTAATTACATCAGCACTTCCGCCGGTTAATGTGTATCCAAAACCATCTACAGTTTGATATTTTTGTGCTGCATTAACTTCAATATTATTATATGAATTTGGTATTGTACCAAATCCTAATGTTCCACTTTGTTTTGCTAATAATACGCTTTGATCTCCTTTAGTTAACCAAAAATCAACATCGTTTGTTACTACTACTGGCGGGTTTACAACTGGTGGATTTACCACAGGGTCAACTGCGTCATTTGATGTAGAGCATTTTACCTGAGAAAATACTGCCATTGAAAAGAACAATATTTTTATAGTGTTTTTAAAATTTAGTTTCATTTTTAATAGTTTTTTAGTTCAGCATCTAGTATACAATGGTTTGTATAGCATGTGCCGGAATAGTTATAGTATTTTGTGAGTTGTGGTTAGTTAGTGTGTAAACAATTTCATTATCTGATTGGTTCATGACAATGGTTATTATTTTGTCATCAGAATTTTTGAAAGAGGTGCTTATTAATTTTTTGTCGCTTATTGTCTGAATTATTCTTTTTGCATTTGGACGAATAAATTTCGAAAGATGTCCAATGTAATAATACATCGGTGTGTAGATTAATTCGTCTTTTGTAGCATGAATTGGTGAAAAACAGAAGTTTCCAACATGATTTGGGCCTCCGTTTTGATCCAGAAGAATATTCCAGTCTGTCCAGCCAACGGTTCCGTTGTTGAAATCGTTGATCATGTTAAGTCCATATCGTTCTGCATTTCCCCAAAACTGAAATCTTGAAGCATCAAATTTTTCAATACAGCCTTCAGTAAAAAGTAAATTTTTATTTGGAAAAGCTTGATGTACTTCACCTACTGATTCGAATTTGGGTGTCCCGCCGTTCCATGTTTCGTACCAATGAAATCCAATTCCCCATGCATATTTTGAAACTTCAGGATCTGAGAAAACAAGATTGGCTCTTTTGGTTAACATATCTCCGCGATTGTGATCCCAGATTATAACGTTCTTAGAGCTAAGTCCTTCTTTTTCTAAAGTTGGTCCAAGAAAGTTTTTAAGAAAATCTCTTTCTGCTTCTGGAGTATAGATGCAAGATTCCCATCTTTGTTTTGCCATCGGCTCATTTTGAATGGTTAATCCCCAAACCGGAATTCCTTCTTTTTCATAAGCTCTTATAAATTTAACATAATAATTTGCCCATGATTGTGCAAACTCTGGCAACAAAACGCCGCCGTGTAAAATATCATTATTGTCTTTCATGAAAGCTGGGGGACTCCATGGACTAACAAATAATGTTAAATTTCCGCCGGCAGTTTCAATTGCACTTTTTATTAATGGAATTCTATATTTTCGATCGTGATCAATGTTGAAGGTTTTTAAATCTTTATCACCTTCGGCAACATAAGTATAACTGTCACTGCTAAAATCGCAGCTGTGAATATTTGTTCTGGCTAAAGTATATCCTATTCCTTTATTTTTATCGTAATAAGCGGTTAGGAATTCTTGTTGTTTTTTTGGAGATAGCTTCGCGAAAACTTCAGCACTTGCGTCTGTAATTGCGCCGCCAATTCCTAAGAAAGTCTGATCTGTTTTATCGGCATCTAAAGAAATAGAAACCGTTGATTTTGTTTGTTGTGTAGTAGAATTTGAAATTAGATTATCTGATAATGATAATCTCAAATTGGTATTTTCGGCTGTAGTATAAACCGTAATTTTTTTATTTGTTTTGGATGCAGAAACAGCTGATCCGTTTGCAGTTTTTGATGTTGAACAACTTACTTGCAAAATTATTATTAAAACTAATAAGATTCTATTGATGGTTTTCATTGTTACTTCAAAAAGCATTTTATTTCAAATTAAAAAATTGAGGGCTGGGTTGGATGATTCAAATCAGCCCTCTTCTGTTAACTCAAAAAATATTAATAAACAAGCGTTTGTATAGCGTGTGCAGGAATTTTGATTACTGATTTTTCTGCTGCTATTATCAAATTATATGTAATTTCTTTATCTGTTTTGTTCATTACAATTGTTGCCATTGTACCATCTGTATTTAAGAATGATGTACTTAACAAACCGCTTCTGCTTACTGCAGAACTAACTCTTTTTGCATTTAAACGAATGAATTTTGAAAAATGCCCTATGTAATAGTAAGATGGTGTGTAAATTAACTCTCCTGTTGTTGTGTCAGCATGGATTGGTGCAAAACAGAAATTTCCAACATGGTTAGGCCCTCCGTTTTGATCTAAAAGAATGTTCCAGTCTGTCCATCCAACGGTTCCGTTATTGAAATCATTAATCATAGAAATTCCGTAACGTTCTCCATTACCCCAAAACTGATATTTTGCAGCATCAAATTTCTCAACACATCCTTCTGTAAACAAAAGTTTTTTGTCTGGATATGCCTCATTTACTTTTGCAACATTGTCAAACATTGAATCTCCTCCTGACCAGTTTTCATACCAGTGAAAACCCATTCCCCAAACATATTTTGCTGCTTCCGGATCAGAGTAAATTACGTTTGCTCTGTAATTCATTAGGTCACGATTGTGATCCCAAACGATAATTTTTTTATCTCCAAGTTTTTCTTTTTTCAAAGTTGGACCTAAAAAGTTTTTAATGAAATCTCTTTCAGCTTCAGCTGTATAAATGCACGATTCCCAAGTTTGAACAGCCATTGGCTCGTTTTGAGTTGATGTTCCCCAAATTGGAATTCCTTCTTTCTCGTATGCTTTTATAAACTTGGCATAAAAGTTTGCCCAAGTTTGGTAATATTCTGGTAATAATGTTCCTCCTTTTAGTACGTTTCCGTTGCTTTTCATAAAAGCATTTGGTGACCAAGGTGCAACATAAGTCAATAATTTTCCTCCTGCAGTCTGGATTGCCTGTTTGATTAACGGAATACGAAATTGTCTATCGTGATCAATAGTAAACGTTTTTAAATCTTTATCTCCTTCTGTGATATAAGAGTAGCTTCCACTGCTAAAATCAGAACTTTGAATTGTGGTTCTTAGCAAAGAATAGCCAATTCCTTTTTGTTTATCGTAGTAGGCATTTAAAAATTCTGTTTGTTTTTCTTTTGAAAGTTTAGCAAAAATTTCGGCACTTGCATCAGTAATGGCACCTCCAATTCCCATAAAGGTTTGAAACTTTTTAGACGGTTCTACAAAAACAGAAATCTCCGTTTCAAGAGGTTGTTTTGATGCTGAAAAAGTCAAATTATCTGTTGATGTTAATCTTAGTTTTGAATTTTCGGCAGTAGTATAAACCGTTATCTTTTTCCCGTTGGTTGTAAATTCTTTCTTTGCTTTTGTCTGCTGTGCAAGAGCGGTGACTGTAAACAAAAAGCACAGAAACTTTAAAGTATTTTTTTTCATTCTTTTCTTTGATTTTTTAATTCTAAAAGAAGTTTTCAGAAACTCGTTCTCTGATTGCTTAGGATTTAAAAATAGCCCATACTCATAATGATTATGGGCTATTTACAACCAAACTTAAACTTAACTTAAACTTTTATTTTCCTCTCATTTCGATTCTGCTCACAGTAATTCCATCTTTTGTGAAAGTATTACCACCAGAACGAATTAGTAGATAGATTTTACCTGTAGTATCAAATTTTACAACATTTGAAACAGAAGCTGTTCCGTCATTTTTAACACAGCCAACTGAAGAAAGCCTTCCTGTAAAAGCTCCTTTTGCGCAGCCATCCCAAGTGCTCAGACCCATTACTTTGTTATCTTTATATTCAACACCATCTTTAGGTACAGATTTCCCAGCATATACTTCAAACCATGTTTCATCAGATCCACTTGGACAAGAAACAAGCATATCAATTGTATATTCTTTATCTTTTACAACATCAATTGCTTGATAAATTCCTTCTTGCGCCCATCCTCCTGGAGAATGAATTGTTGCAGTTCCTGAATTAAATGACCAAAATGCAGCACCAGTAGCGCTTAATTTTGCTGATGACCATTGAGCTATATCAGCTGCGTTATTAAAGAATCCTCCTCTAACTAAATTAGGTTTAGCAGGATCTGAAGCTGCAACTACAATATCATGAGAAACTTTAGATGTAGCACCTCCAGCAGCAATAGCTGTATGAGTTACAGTATAAGTACCGGCATCTGGTAAAACAACTTCTTCTGTCATTTTACCCATATATGCTCCATATCCAATATCCCATTTTGATGAAATTACTCCATTTTCCTGAGCAGTTAAAAGATAAGTATTTACTTTTCCTGCAACAGGAGCAATTGTAAAAGCAGCATCAACATTTGCAGCTGTTAAACCGTTATTAGCCGGATCATCATCACAGCCAGTAAGCGAACCTAATGCTATCGCAAGCATTAGGTAAGCACTTCTTTTTAAAATTATACTTAGGTTCATTTTCTTTTTGGTTTTTGGTTAGATAGTTTTTTTGTTATTCGTAGTTAGGATTTTGTTTTAATTTAGTCCCTGTTAATTCTACGTAAGGAATTGGGAAGATTTCATCAGTCCCAGCATTGAATCCTCTGTCAGATAAAGCAGTAGCAGCATCACCCCATCTTACTAAGTCAAAGAATCTGTGTCCTTCACCTGCAAGCTCCATTCTTCTTTCATTTTTGATAGCAGCTAATGTTACCGGAATTGAAGCAAGGCCAACTCTCGCTCTTACTGCATCAAGTAAAGCTTGTGCTCTAGCACCAGTAGCACCTAATGCTTCAGCTTCTAATAAATAAGTATCTGCTAATCTGATAACATAAGAGTTTTGTTTGTAGTTCAACTCAGCAGCTCCACCACCCGTACGAACATCAGTTTTTCTTGGTAAAAATTTGTTCAAGAAATAACCTGTGTCTTGGTAACCTGGAATATAATCAGCTTTACCAGCAGCTTTTAACGCTTTTAAGTCAAAAATAGTTGCGTCAAATCTAGGATCAGTTTTCATTGCATCGTATAGTTTTTGTGTTGGAACACTAAAACTCCATCCAGAAGGAAGGTCTGCTGCAGTAGAATTTGCAGGTCTAGAATAACCTCTAGGTCCAACCATTACGTTTAATGAGTTTCCTTCGTCTCTTCCAGACCCCCAGAATCCCCAATCAGAGTTTCCAGCACTAGTATGAGATACTTCAAGAAGTGATTCTGAATTAAATTTGTTAGCCACAACCCATAAATCACTAAACTTAGCAAGTAATTTATTTCCATATTGGTTAGCTTGTCCTGGTGTACCATTTACTTGAGCAAGAATTGCAGCAGCTTCTGCATTTTTCCCATCATATAAATAAACTTTTCCAAGTAATGCCTGAGCAGCTCCTCTTGTTAAACGACCTGATCCTGTAGCAGCATCTACACTAGTAGGTAAAGCTGGAATAGCTTCTACCAAATCTTTTTCGATTTGAGCATAAACAGCAGTTGGAGCTGATTGCTCGACATTTAACATAGTTGATGTTGTAAGCGGTTCCAAGATTAATGGAATATTCTTAAACATTCTAACTAAATTGAAATAGTATAATGCTCTTAAAGCTTTAGCTTCACCTGTGAATCTAACTTTTAATGCATCTGACATATTAACTCCAGACATTTTTGATAACAAAACGTTTGCTCTGTAAACACCTTGATAATGATCATTCCAGAAACTTCCAGGAATAATTAATGAAGTTAATGAGTGAGTTGAAAAATTTTGAATTCCCTGACCATCTGAAGCTCCACCACCACCAGCATAGAAATCATCTGAACCGGCATTTAGCATAGCAACCAAGTTTTCAAAACCTCCAGTATTTTTTCTTAATGGATCGTAAACCCCAACAAGAGCAGCAGTAGCTTGCTGTTCGTCTTTGTAGTAACTAGTTGATAGGAAAGATCCCTTTGGGTCAACGCTCACGAAATCTTCTGAACAAGATCCTGCTAAAGCTGCCAAAGCTACAACAGCGTATATATATTTAAATTTATTTTTCATCATTCTTTAATTATTAAAATTGTACGTTCGCTCCAAGCATAAAAGTTCTTGCTTGTGGATAAACACCTCTATCTACACCAAATACCTGACCTCCAATTTCTGGATCATATCCTGTATATTTTGTAATAGTGTATAAGTTCTCACCAGTTAAGTAGAAACGAATTCTGTCTGCCCCAATTTTAGAAGAAAGATCAACTGGAAGAGTATATCCTACCTGAACGATTTTCAAACGAGCATAATCACCGCTTTCTAAATAAAAATCAGACATTTTGCTGAAGTTACCATTACCATCATTATTAGCAAGTCTTGGGTAATCATTTGAAGTTCCTTCTCCTGTCCAACGACCTAATGCTTCTGTTTGATAGTTAGCATTCAAGATATCTAATCTGCGTAATCCTTGGAAGATTTTGCTTCCAGCAGCACCTTGAACAAATGTCATAAAATCAAATCCTTTGTAATCTAAGTTTAATGTTAAACCGAAAGTGTATTTAGGAATACTTGTTCCTAAGAATTGTTTATCTGCATCAGAAATAGATCCGTCACCATTGTTATCAACCCAACGGAAATCGCCTGGTTTTGCATTTGGCTGGATTAAACCACCTGCTCCATTTTTATAAGCGTTAATCTCTGCTTGGTTTTGGAAAATACCTGCAGTTTTGTATCCATAGAATTCATTGTATGAATGACCAACTTGAGTTCTTGTAACAGGTCCCATAGATTGGAAAGAAGCATCTCCAATAATAAAGTCATTATCTTTTCCTACGTAAGTAATTTCATTTTTCAAGTAAGCCACGTTTCCGTTAACACCTAAATTAAAATCACCAAGTTTTTTCTTCCAACCTAATTCAAATTCAATACCGCTGTTGTTCATATCAGCAACGTTAGCCCATGGCTGCTCAGCAACTCCAACATATCCAGGAATTACAACTGGTCTTAAGATACCTGTTGTTTTCTTTTTGTAGAAATCTAATGTTACTGTGAAATCATTAAATACTCTTGCATCAAGACCAATACTTGCCTGAGAAGTCTCTTCCCATTTCAAATCAGGGTTATCAAGAGTTACGTTAGCATAACCTGTTGTAATTGAACCAGTATTTCCAAAAGAATAGTTATAACCTCCAGATACTAATGAAATATATCTAAAATCAGCAACCTGGTCATTACCTACAATTCCGTAACCTCCTCTAAGTTTTAATGAATTTACAGCATTATTTTCTTTCCAGAAACCTTCTTTTGAAACAACCCATCCTAAAGAGAATGATGGGAAAACTCCAAATTTATGATTTTCTCCAAAACGAGTAGATCCATCACGACGAATAACTCCAGTTAAAAGATATTTCTCCATATAATCGTAGTTTATACGACCAAATAAAGAGGTTACTTTGTGCTGAATAAAATCATCTGTAGCACTGTTTCTATCAGCTTGTGGTATATCAAATTTGAAAGATGCATCTTTATAGCTTGTAACAGGTAAACCAAACATTGTAGCTCCAACGTATCCACCAATATTATCAACATAAGATCCTTGTCCAGCTAAAACGCTTAAGTTATGATCTCCAAATTTGTTAGAGTAAGTAAGAACGTTTTCAATATTCCAGTTGAATGATTTATTGTTATTTTGGTAATAACTGTTTTTAAGAACATTCACGTTTGAACTTAAGAAATATACAGGAGTAAATCCTTGGTCTCCCCAATAAGAAAGTTTACCACCAAGTGTAGATCTAACTTTTAAATGTGGAGTAATAGCAGCTTCTAAATAAGCATTTCCAACGAAATCATCAGACCATCCATATCTTCCTAATCTTGTTTGGATGTATCCAAGTGGGTTTGTCATCTCCTGACCAACTACGCTTGAAATTCCATAAGGATTTCCGTTAGCATCACGAACTACAGGGTTTGTAGAATATGGAGCTGAATTTGCAACAGTTGGATCAGTAACTACAAGTGGAGTTAATGGATCTAAGTTGATAGCAGAGCTTAAAGGCCCCCCAAACTCACTGTTTGTATTTCCAATTCCAACAGTCTTTTGTCTTGTATATCCAAAAGTTTGTCCAAATGTGAAATATTTAGAAATCTTGTGAGTAGAGTTTAAACGGAAATTCTTTTTAGTATAATTAGAAATTTCTGTAGCAACAATACCTTCTTGATCCTGAATACCAAATGAAGCATAGAAAGTAGAAAATTCTCCACCACCACTAATACTTAATTCGTGTGTGTATCTGAAAGCGCTGTCATTAAAAATAGCATCTTGCCAGTTTGTTCCTTTTCCAAATGCAGCTGGATTAGAGTAAAGAATCCCTCCGCCATCAGCAACTGATTTTTCGTTCATTATTGTAGCATACTCTGTAGCATTCAATAAATCTAATTTTTTTGCTGGAGAAGATACACCAGCAAAACCATTATAGTTTACTGTAATTTTACCCGCCTTACCTTTTTTAGTAGTAACTAAAATAACCCCTGTGGCAGCACGTGTACCATAGATTGCAGCAGAAGCAGCATCTTTAAGCACCTCGATAGACTCTATGTCTGATTGGTTTAAGTAACCAATTCCACCAGCATCAACAACGTTACCGTCAACAACCCAAAGTGGGTTATTTCCACCGTCTCCAAACGTTGTAATACCACGTACACGTATTGTAGATCCTGAACCCGGCTGACCTGAACTGGAAGCGATTGTTACACCGGCAACACGACCTTGTAAAGCCTGTTCAACTCTACCATTTGGTACTTTCTCTAAATCAGCAGCTTTTACGCTTGAAATTGCACCAGTAACTACTGCTTTCTTTTGAGTACCGTAACCAACTACTACAACCTCATTTAATGATTGTGATTCTGGTTTTAATTGAATTGTAATTTTTGTTCTTCCGTTTACAGCTTCAGTAACTGTAGTGTATCCTATAAAAGTAACTGTCAAAACTCCGTTTGAAGGTACTTGTATTTGGAATTTCCCATCAAAATCTGATGCGGTCGACTTTGTTGTACCTTTAAGGACAACTGTTGCGCCCGGAACCGGCATTCCACTTTCATCGTTTATCATTCCATTTACTGTGACATCCTGAGCCACAGCTATAACCGAGAATAACAAAGACGAAACACAAAAAATAAGTAATTTTGTTAATTTCATTTTTCTAAAAATTTTGGTTAATTAATTAGTAATTTGATGCAATAATAATGTTATTTTTTTACTATCAACATTTAAATTTCATTACAAAAACACATCAAACTAAAATTTTATACATTACAAAAACACATCATTTTTTTTATAAATAACTAATATAGTGATATTTAAAAACAAAAAATAAGATGTTATGAAAATGTTAATTGAAAAAATAAACACTACAATTATATAAGATTGCTTATTTTTATAAACGAAATGCTTTTCTACAACGTGATAGTAGAGGAAATATGCTCGTAAATACCTAAAAACAAACAACTTAGAATCCAAAAAACAAATTAAATCGAATAATTAATGAAATTAACAATATCATATTTTTATATTACTTTTTTTACATTATTCACAATTGCCATTTTTGGGCAGGTCAAAAACATCGGATTGCCTGATGTAAGAAATTACAAGCGTAATGAATATAAAGGAGGAACCCAAAACTGGAATATTGATCAGGATAAGAATGGAAATTTATATTTTGCTAACAATAATGGTCTTTTACAGTTTGACGGCTCTTCATGGAAAAAATATCCACTGCCAAATTTAACTTCTGTACGATGCTTAAAGATTGATAACTCAGGAAAGATATATGTGGGAGGTTATAATGAATTTGGATATTTTCAGCCAGATAATAAAGGAAAACTCAAATACACATCACTTTCTAAAAAAGTGGATAAGAATAAAATCAAAATCATTGACTTTATATGGAAAATTCATTCCATAGACAACCAAACCGTTTTTCAATCTTTTGCAAGAGCTTATATCTTTAAAGAAGGAAAATTATCAATATTAAAAGCTCCAAAACGTTTTCAATTCTCATTTGTAGTAAATAATAAACTTTATTTTCAAGATGAAGGAAAAGGAATTTTAGAATATAGAAACGGAAAACTTTATCCCCTGCCAAATACTACCAGTTTAAATAACACAGAGATTTGGGCAATGTATTCTATAGGCAAAAACAAAATCTTAATTATTACACTAGAAAGAGGTTTATTTATTTACGAGAACAATACCTTAACACAATGGAATACGGAAGCTAATAATTTTGTAAAACGAAACAATGCGCTTGGAGGTGTTCTCATAAACAATAAATTTATTGTTTTGAATTCGGTTTTGGACGGAATTGCTATCTGCGATTTTGACGGTAAAATTATCCAGCATATTAATAGAAAAAAAGGCCTGCAAAACAACACGGTTTTAACTTCTTTTATTGACAACAAAAACAATCTTTGGCTTGGACTAGACAATGGTATTACTTACGTTAACGAAAGTTCTCCATTTACTTATTTCGGATTTAGTTATGACATTAGTACCGTTTATGCATCCGTAGTTCATCAGGGTAATTTATATGTTGCAACCAATCAGGGTGTTTTTTATCATGCCTGGAATAACAGTTTTAAGGAAGATGTTTTTAAACTTGTTGAAGGTACAACTGCCCAATCATGGAACGTACAGGTTATCGACGATGAATTAATTTGTGCCAACAACAGAGGGGCATTAATAATTAAAGGAGGAAGAGTTACTAATATTATAGATTCAAAAGGGTATTTTGGATTTAAAAAAATCCCAAGCCATCCCGGTTTCTATATTGGTTCAAATTATGATGGATTTGCCATTTTTGAGAAAACAGCAAACGGATTTTCATTTAAAAATCAAGTCGCAGGATTTGATAAATCATCAAATAGTTTTGAACTTGATCAATCTTATTTATGGCTTAAAAAAGACGAATCCATATATAAAATGTCTTTAAGCAATGATCTGACAAGATTTTCAAGCATCAAAAAAATTGATCACTTAACAACTCAGTTTAAGAATATAGGAAGTCTTCAAAAAATTGATGGTAAAATATACTTCCAAACAAACAATCATTTTTATAAATATTCTTCGGAACAGGAAATATTTTATGAAGACAAAAAACTAACCAGTCTTTTTAAAAATATTCCAGTCATAAATGCACTAAGTGAGGATTCGCAATCTAATCTTTGGTATGCTTATGATGAGTCTTTAGGAGTTTTAATGAAGCAGAATAATGGTTATAAAAACATTGTGGCACCATTTTCTAACCTAACCGGTAACTTGGTCACTAATTATCTTTCGGTAAATACGATTGACTCTAAAAATATCTTTATTGGATTAACAGATGGTTTGGCGCATTACGATTCTGAACTTCTAAACAATTTTGTAACGAAACCAAAAGCATTCGTTCGCAGCTTTTCATTTCCGGGTGATACCATAATTCTTGGAAATAATCAAAACAGAACCGAAAACATACGGATTCCTTATTCGTCTAATCATGTTCGTTTTACTTTTTCGTCACCTACCTATGAAAACCTTGAAAACGTGCAGTTTTCTTATCAATTAGAGCCTTTTGATGAAAAGTGGAGCAATTGGTCAACCATTTCAATTAAAGAGTACACAAACCTTCGTGAAGGTGATTATGTGATGAATGTAAAAGTGCGAAATAGTTACGGAGTTCAATCTGAACCATCAACAATTTCATTTACAGTTTCTCCGCCTTGGTACAGACACTTCTTGGCTTTTATGTTTTATTTCATCGTTTTAATAATTGCCATTTATGTAATTTCTAGTCGAATTAAAATGAAAATTAGAAAGAATAAGTATTATGAAACTATTGAGCAGCGAAGACTTTATCTGGAAAAAGAATCAAGAATTAGACAGGAACAATATGATCTTGAAAAAGAAATCGAAAAATTAAAAAACGACAAACTGCAAATTAAGATTTTAGCAAAAGACAAGGAACTAGTCAACAACTCTTTGCAGGTAGTAAAAAAGAATAAAATCCTAAACGGAATTATTCACAAATTGAAAGAAATTGATGTCGAAGCGTTAGACGACTCTACTAAGTTTCAAGTAAGCAAACTAAACAAGAGTATTGTAAAAGAAGTAAATACAGATAAAAGCTGGAAAGATTTAGAAAAACACATCAAGAATGTTCACTTTGAGTTTTTAAAACGTTTAAAGGAAAAATATCCAACAATTTCTCCTCGCGAACTCGATTTATCGACTTATTTATTAATGAATATGTCTACCAAAGAAATTGCCGAAATCATGAATATTTCAACCGGAGGAGTAGAATTAGCCCGTTATCGTTTGAGAAAAAAACTCGGATTAAATAAAAAGGAAAACCTTATTGGGTTTTTAATGAGTATATAAAAGAAAAAAGGCCTTCTGTTACAGAAGGCCTTTTTGTTTACGAAATATATTCTAAAGTTCTCTCGAGAGCCATTCCCCTCGATCCTTTTATCAAAATAGTATTATCTTTAAATTGAGTTGTTTTTAAATAAGCTGCGAAAGCATCAAAAGTTTCAAAAAACTGAATCGTATCACTCGAAATTTTATTTTCATAAAATGATTTTCCAATCAAATAACAAAGTGATTCTTTTTGATTTGCTAAAGAATCTACAATCAGTTTATGTTCCTGCGGACTTTCATCTCCTAGCTCAAACATATCGCCCAGAATCATAATTTTATTTTGATTCTCCAATTGAAGGAAATTCGCAATTGCAACTGCCATACTGCTTGGGTTTGCATTGTAAGCATCCAAAATAATTTGATTAGAACCTTTATTCAGTAATTGAGATCTGTTATTTTCCGGAATATAATTTCCTATTCCATGTTTTATCGCAGCGTCTTTTACTTTAAAGTATCTTCCAATTGCAGTAGCAGCATTAATATTATTCGCGTTATAAAGTCCAATTAAATGCGATTCTACTACAAAATCATTGTAGTCAATCACTACAAAAGGATTAGCCTTTATGTCTTTAATTTTTAAATCTGCATTTTCTTTATTTATTCCAAAAGTGAAAGATTTTATGCCGTTTGATTTTTCAATTTGAATCGCATCTTCAAGATTAACAAAAGCAATTTTATTGTTTTTTGCTAAATATTGATACATTTCGCTTTTTCCTTCAATAACACCTTGAACACCTCCAAAACCTTCTAAATGTGCTTTTCCAAAATTGGTTATATAACCAAAATCAGGCTGGGCGATTTCACACAAAAATTCAATTTCTTTTTTGTGATTTGCTCCCATTTCAACAATTCCAATCTCTGTTTCTTTTGTAAAAGAAAGCAGTGTTAAAGGAACTCCAATATGATTATTTAAATTCCCAATAGTAGCTTTGGTTTTAAATTTTTGAGACAAAACAGCATTTATCAATTCTTTTGTCGTCGTTTTTCCATTACTTCCTGTAAGCGCAATAATAGGCAATTTTAAATAAGCACGATGAAATTTTGCAAGTTCCTGAAGCGTTTCTAAGCTATTATTTACCAAGATCGTTCTATCGTCAATAAAATAAGATTCGTTGTCAATAACAACATATAGAGCACCTAAATCAAGCGCTTGTTTAGCAAAAGTATTTGCATCAAAATTTTCGCCTTTTATAGCAAAAAACATAGAATCTTTTTCAATTTTTCTAGTATCTATTGAAAGAGATCTGCATTTTAAAAACAAGTTATGAATTTCCTGAATATTCATTTATAACACTTTAAATTATAAAAATAAAAAAATTCCAAATTCCAAAATCTGAATTTTCAGTATGGAATTTGGAATTTTTTTATTGAGTTTTTTAAACTTTAGTTTCTTGGTGATTTTCTTCTTTCAGTTTTAGCACCTACTCTAGACATTGCACATCTAAATCCAATGTAATCAGTTGCCATATCCTGAGGGAAATATCTTCTTTGAGCTGGATCTAACCAGTAAGCTCTATCTCTCCAAGATCCTCCTTTGTAAACTCTTACTTTATCATCGATTAAAGTAGTACGTTTACTAGAGTTATCATATTTTCTAATCATTTTACCTAAACTATCAACTGTAACGTTATGTTTAGGAGAATTGTACATTGCCTGATCAGCTTTAGGTCCAGATTCAGACTCTCCAAAGTCAAAGAATCTTGAAGATTGTTTATCTCCGTCTCTATAGTTGATGTTATCGCTTGTACTGAAATTTTGTCTTAAGTAAGTTTCTTGTTCGTCAACCGGAACCTGAGCAATTTCTCCAGGAAGGTTTCTTGCAATCACTTTACCATTACTTAAAGTATCGTATTTAATTGAAGTAGTCGAAACGATTTCAATTTTACCATCTTTACCAATTTTGTTTTTAGCATATTGATTTCCTCTGTAGTAGTTAAAATCATTTGCTTCATTATCAATAATAGGTCTGTAAACATCGGCAACCCATTCTGCTACGTTTCCTGCCATATCGTATAATCCGAAATCATTTGCAGCATAGCTTTTTACCTTATTTGTAATATCAGCACCATCATCAGACCAACCAGCAATTCCACCGTAATCACCGTTTCCTTGTTTAAAGTTAGCCAATTGATCACCTTTATTTTTACGTTTAGCTGAACGAGTATAATCTCCAGACCAAGGATATTTCTTTTGTCCTTTGTAAATGTTATATTCTCTTTGTCCAACATCTGCAGCAGCGGCATATTCCCATTCTGCTTCAGTAGGAAGTCTGTATTCTGGTAAAATTACACCAGAAGAACGTTGTGCATAAACATTATGCTCTTCAGGTACAACACCATCTTTTCCTGCTTTTGGTCTTCTTCCAGCTGGATTTTTCTTTAAAACTAACTCTTCGTTTCCACCATAAGTAGTAGTTGGAGAAGCTAAGTAAGTTTCTGTATTAAATAAGCTTTCTGCACTAACATCTTGTGTTTTAGCTCCTTTTTTAAGATATCCGTTTTTTTCTAAAACAGCCTCGTTTACACGGTCTGTTCTCCATTTACTAAATTCAACAGCCTGAATCCAGTTAACACCAACTACAGGATAGTCAGCATAAGAAGGATGTCTTAAATAGTTATTAGTCATCGTTTCGTTGTAACCTAAACGATTTCTCCAAACTAAAGTATCTGGCGATGCTCCTTCGTAAATATTTTTGTAATTTTCTTCTGTTGGAGGAAAAACTTTTTTCAACCACTCAAGGTATTCTAAGTACATACCATTCGTAACTTCAGTTTCATCCATATAGAATGATTGAACGTGCTGTTGAGTTGGTGTGTTATTCCAATCGTGCATAACATCATCCTGTACTTTACCCATAGTAAACGTACCTCCTTCAACAAAAACTAAACCAGGTCCAGCTTGTTGTTTTTTCCCAGCATTTCTAGCAGCTGTTCCGTTCTGACTATCTACATCCCAGCCAGTTGCTCTAGAAGCGTGACTCGAACTCGATTTTTTGCTACAACTAGCCGTGCCCAACATCAATACCATTGACATCATTAATTGCAAGACTACAATTTTGTTTACTTTCATACTCATTCTTAGGTGATAAATTTAGGTGCTGCAATATAATAATTAACATTTAATTAGCAACATCTGTTCTAATAATTTTATTTAGCTGTTTTTTACCAGAAAATAACCTATAGTTACGAACGCAAAAATATACTTTTTATTATTTACTGTAACATGAAATACTATATTTTTACTTACTAATTTTATTTTAATTAAATTTCGGTTTTTAAGCTAATGAAACAAGCCATAATCCTATACATTTTTCTACTTCCTATCTTATCATTTTCCCAGATAAATGGTAGCTTAACGCTCGATTGGCAGAGTAAAAAAGAGATGAATTACGGCGATAGTAAAATTATTATTCCTTACTTTTCCGGAAACGCTTTTCGCTTCGACATTACAAAAAAAAGCATAACACTGCTGCTTAATCTCAATCAGTCAAACGTCGCAAGTAATAGTTCTGTAGAAATCACAAATATAAATTTCGAATCCATTTCGAGAACTGATTTAGGAGATTTAACCATAGAAAACATTCCGAATAAGATAACCGAAACGATAAAAATCACTAATTCAAGAGATACAAAACAGGCATTTTTGTCTCTCTATCCTATTATAAAAGACGGAAGTAGCTATAAAAGAATTAGATCATTTTCTTACAATATAAATACTTCTTCAGCAAAAAGCAGCAACTCATCGGTATTTCAAAAAGCAGCGGTTATTTCAAATTCTGTTTTAGCTTCTGGAGACTGGTATCGCTTTTATGTAGAAAAATCCGGAGTTTATAGAATTACACGAGCCTTTCTGCAAAGTCTGGGTTTTGACGCAAGTAAAACTGATCCAAGAAGGATTAAAATTTATGGAAATGGCGGAAGAATGGTTCCATTAGCCAACAACTCTTATTATCCGGAAGATTTAACCGAAAATGCCATTCAAATTATTGGCGAAGGCGATGGTACTTTTAACAACGAAGATTATATCTTATTTTATGCCGAGGGTGTAGATAAATGGAACGATGAAAGCCAGACTAATTTAAACTTATATAGTAATAGGTCTTATTATTATGTTACCGCATCAGGAAACGATGGAAAAAGAATTACAAATCTAGGTCAGCCAACAGCCAACAGTACTCTGGAACTGAACACGTTTGATGACTATCAATATCATGAAATCGACCAAACCAATATTGTTCATTTGGGACGTCAATGGCTTGGAGAATCATTTGATATTAATCAGGAACAGGAATTTACCTTTAATTTCCCTAATCTTGACACGACTATACCTGTAAAAATTGAATTAAACGCCGCTTCGGCTGCTTTTACGCCAACTTCATTCGTTGTTGCTGCAAACGGACAAAACATCGCAACGCTAAATTTTGCAAGTTTAACAGCTAGTTCAGAAATTAAGTATCTAACGAACAAAACTCCCGCAAATACGACATTTACAGGCGCAGAAAGTGTAAAAATAAAACTTACCTATAATAATAATGGTGTACCGGGCTCAAAAGGATATTTAGATTACATCAATCTAATTGCAAAAAGAAAACTTTTAGGAATAGGCAAACAATTTAAATTTCAGTACAATTTAGCAGGTTCAACCGCAGGAATTGTAAACTACACTATTGGAAGTGCTTCGGGAATTTCTCAAATTTGGGATATTACAGACCTATATAATGTATCAAAGGTTGAAAATGCAAATCAAGCTTCTTTTAGCTTTAAAGCTAATCTGGGCGAAATTAGAAATTACATCGCCATTGATCCTGCTGATTATTACACTCCATTAAAAGAAAATCAGTCAAAAATTGCCAATCAAAATTTAAAAGGAACACTCTTAAAAAACAATCAGAATAGTTTTCAGGATATTGATTACGCTATTATAACTCCAAGATCATTAGCATCACAAGCTGAGAGACTGGCGAATTTCCACAGGACCAATTCCAGTTTAATTGTAAAAGTTATTTCATTAGAAGATATCTATCAAGAATTTTCATCAGGAAAACAAGATATTGCTGCCATTAGAAATTGTATACGTTATATATATGACAACGCTTCTTCTCCAGATAAAAGAATCAAATACGTAAACTTATTTGGTGATGCTTCTTACGATTATAAAGACCGAATTTCTAACAATACCAATATTGTACCTATATATCAATCATTAAGCAGTAACACAACTGGCGAAGCCTCTTTTGCATCTGATGACTTTTTCGGACTTATGGATCCGACTGAAGGAATTGTGGCTTATCCTTTTGGAGGAATAGACATTGCTGTTGGCCGAATGTTAGTTTCAGACAATGCACAAGCCCAGGAAATGGTCAATAAAGTTTTAGAATATCATGATACTAAATCATACGGAAACTGGAGAAATAATTTTGTCCTAATCAGTGATGATTCTGATCAAAGTTCTGACGCTTCATTACAATCACGTCAAAATAGTTTAGCCGATGTAATTGCAACTGAAAAACCATTTTTAAATATCGACAAGATACTTTTAGATTCTTATACACAAGAAGCTTCTGCCGGAGGATCAAGATATCCAAAAGCAAGAACTGATATTTTTAATGCTTTTGAAAAAGGCGCATTAGTCTTTAATTATTTAGGTCATGGAGGTGAAGACGGATTAGCAGGTGAAAGAATCTGGGAAAAATCAGACGGGCAAAATCTGAACAATCAATATAAATATCCGTTATTTATAACCATTACCTGCGAATTTTCCCGATTTGACGACCCTACCCGACCAACTGCCGGCGAATATACTTTTTGGAATCCGAAGGGCGGAGCAATTTCTATGCTGACAACAATTCGAACTATCGGACAGTTTAATGCTGAAAATTTCAATGATAGTTTAAGTAAAAACCTGCTTTCATACGGCTCAAATCAATATAATAGTATTGCAGAATCGCTGCGAATTTCAAAAAATGAAAACCCGAGTTCTTCGAGTAATGTTGTTGTATATCTGGGAGATCCGGCTTTGATGTTAGCTATTCCAAAACCACGAATTAATTTAACGAAAGTAAACGATATTGTGATTTCTCAGCCAATTCCTGACTTTAAATCCTTATCAAAAATTAAAATTACGGGTGAAATTACAGACGAAAACAATGTACTTTTAAGCAATTATAACGGAGAACTTGCTACAGCGATTTTCGATAAAATGATTACGTCTTCGACCTTAAATAACGATGGATATAGCCCTGCAATGTCATTCAAAACTCTTGGAGAAACTATATTTAGAGGAAATGCTTCTGTAACCAACGGCCAGTTTGAGTTTAGCTTTGTTGTACCAAGAGATATTCGTATTCCTGTTGACAATGGCCGAATTAGTTTTTATTCTAAAAAAAGCCAAGCACTTGAGAATCAATCGGGCTATAATAATGTGATAAAAATTGGAGGAATAAATGAAAATGCACCTCAGGACAATATAAGTCCGAAAGTTAAGTTATATATGAACGATGAAACTTTTGTATCTGGCGGAATTACAAATGCATCGCCCTTTCTTTTAGCGTTTTTAGAAGATGAAAATGGTATAAATACAGCTAGCGGAATTGGTCATGATATCATAGCAGTTCTGGATGGAGACGTAAGTAATCCGTATATTTTGAATGATTATTATCAAACAAAATTAGATGATTATACAAATGGAAATTTACGTTTTCCGTTACGAAATTTATCTGCCGGATTGCATACCATTAGTTTTACGGCATGGGATGTTTATAACAATCCCGTAACAAGCGAAATACAATTTGTTGTGGTTGGTGACGAAGAATTAAAATTGACACATGTGCTCAATTATCCTAATCCTTTTTCAACATACACACAATTTTGGTTTTCACATAATAGACCGTATGAACCTTTAGATGTTCAGGTTCAGGTTATGACAATTACAGGCAAAGTGGTTTGGACAAAAAACCAAATCATTACAACTGAAGGCTTTTTATCAAGGGAAATAACATGGGATGGAAAAGATGATTTTGGCGACCGAATTGGAAAAGGAGTTTACATTTACAAACTGACTGTAAAATCGAACTTAACAAATAAAAAAGCAGAAAAATACGAAAAACTTGTCATTCTATAATATTATATATATTTGTAACATAAATACCATTAGTCCCAAAAATGAGAAAAATATCACTTTTATTAATTTGTTTATTAGTAATTTCCTTCGCCAAAGCCCAAAACATTGAACCTATTACAACTGGAGTTCCCTTTTTATTAGTCGCAGCCGATGCAAGAGCAGCCGGTTTAGCAGACCAGGGAGTTGCTACTTCTTCAGATGTTTTTTCACAACAATGGAATCCTGCAAAATATGCTTTCGCAGAAGATGCACAGGGACTTTCAATTAGTTACACCCCGTATTTAACGGATCTTGCCAACGATATTTCGCTTGGTCAATTAACCTATTATAACAAAATCAACGAAAAAAGTGCCTTTGGAGCAAGTTTTCGTTATTTTGGTTTTGGAGGAATTGAACTAAGAGAAACCGGAGATCCAAATGAAGCAACACGAGAAGTAAGCCCTAATGAATTTGCATTAGACGGTTCTTACTCTCTTAAATTAAGTGAAACTTTCTCGATGGCAGTTGCCGGTAGATTTATCAGCTCAAATTTAAAAATTCCTTCCGGAGAAGTTGATGCTTCCGCTGCAAGATCATTTGCTGTAGATGTTGCTGGTTTTTATCAATCAGAAGAAATTGCATACAGTGATTTTAACGGAAGATGGAGAGCAGGTTTCAACTTTCAAAATTTAGGTCCAAAAATCAGTTATGATAATGATGATTTAAGCTCAAACTTTTTACCAGCTAACTTAAGATTAGGAGGAGGTTTTGATTTTATTTTAGACGATTATAATAAAGTTAGCGTAAGTGCTGAATTTACTAAACTATTAGTTCCAACTCCTCCGGGGCCTGGAACACCTTTTGACGCAAATGGAGATGGCGATTTTACAGATCCTGATGACATTTCACAATCAGAAGCAAACGCGATTAGCTATAACAAATACAAAGACACTGGCTGGGTAGAAGGAATTTTCAAATCATTTGGAGATGCTCCGGGAGGTTTCAGCGAAGAAGTTAAAGAAATAACGTATAGCGCAGCAGCAGAATACATGTATCAGGATTCATTTGCAATGCGATTAGGTTATTATCACGAAAGCCCTGAAAAAGGCGCGAGACAATTCTTCTCTTTAGGCGCAGGTTTTAAATACAATATTATAAAAGTTGATGTTTCTTACTTATTTTCGGCATCAAAAGTTAAAAATCCTTTAGAAAACACACTTCGTTTCTCTTTAACTTTTAACTTTGGCGACAAATACGAAGTTTATTAAACAAACGATATAAAAAACAATTACAATCCAAATTTCTAAATTTTTAGGAATTTGGATTTTTTTTCCCATAAAAACAATGAAAGAAATTAGCATTACATCGTCGTTCACTATTTACGATAACATCAATGAGCTTTCTCAAGATGTACAAGATTTAATGAATCAGGCCATCGAAATTCGTAAAAAAGCTTACGCCCCTTATTCGAAATTTAGAGTTGGAGCGGCCTTACTTCTTGATAATGGTAAAGTAATTTTAGGATCTAATCAGGAAAACGCTGCATATCCGTCAGGATTATGTGCAGAAAGAACAGCCATTTTTTATGCAGGAAGTGCTTATCCCGAAGCCAAAATTTTAAAAATGGCAATTACTGCCGCTTCAGATACAAATCAAACTCAGGCTCCAATTCCACCGTGCGGTTCTTGCCGTCAGTCGATTGCAGAATATGAAATCAAACAAGACACCCCTATTGAAATTTATTTTATGGGCGAAATTGGCGAAGTTTACAAATCGGCATCCCTAAAAAATCTGCTCCCTTTTATGTTTGATAAAAAGTTCTTGTAAAAAAAAGCCAAAAAAGACCTTTTAAATTTTAGTTCTTAAACGGAATGTCTTATTTTTGCATCCCGACCTTTCGGGCGCAAATTTGTGGGAGGAAACTATTTTGCGTTACAGGCAACAATTGATAACACAAACAACTTTAGCAAAAGAAAGAATTCAGATGAAAGAAGTTACAAAAGAGGTATATTTAAAGTGGTACGAAGACATGCTGCTTTGGAGAAAGTTTGAAGACAAACTTGCAGCATTATACATTCAACAAAAAGTTAGAGGTTTTTTACACCTATATAATGGTCAGGAAGCTGTATTAGCGGGCGCTCTGCACGCTATGGACCTGACTAAAGACAAAATGATTACTGCATACAGAAATCACGTTCAGCCTATTGGTATGGGAGTTGATCCTAGAAACGTAATGGCAGAACTTTTAGGAAAAGTTACAGGAACTTCTAAAGGCATGGGAGGTTCAATGCACATCTTTTCTAAAGAACACCGTTTTTATGGAGGTCACGGAATCGTTGGTGGTCAAATTCCTGTTGGTGCAGGTTTAGCTTTCGCTGATAAATATTTCAATACTGGCGGAGTTACTATGACTTACTTTGGTGACGGAGCTGCGAGACAAGGTTCTTTACACGAAGCTTTCAACATGGCTATGTTATGGAAATTACCAGTTGTATTTATCGTTGAAAACAACGGTTATGCAATGGGAACTTCTGTAGAAAGAACTGCAAACCACACTGATATCTGGAAATTAGGTTTAGGTTATGAAATGCCTTGCGGACCTGTTGACGGAATGAATCCTGTAAAAGTTGCCGAAGCAATGCACGAAGCTATCGAAAGAGCACGTCGCGGAGACGGGCCAACTTTCCTTGAAATGAAAACGTACCGTTACAGAGGACACTCAATGTCTGATGCACAATTATACCGTTCTAAAGAAGAGGTAGAAGAGTACAAAAAAATTGACCCAATTACGCAAGTTCTTGATGTAATCTTGGATCAAAAATATGCTACTGAAGAAGAAATTGAAGTAATTGACCAAAGAGTTAAAGACTTGGTTGAAGAATGTCAGAAATTTGCTGAAGAATCTCCATACCCAGACTTACAACAATTATACGATGTAGTATACGCACAAGAAGACTATCCATTTACACCTCATAAACTATAACATCATGGCGATTAAAGTAACAATGCCTCGTTTGAGCGATACTATGACGGAAGGAACGGTAGCGACTTGGTTAAAAAAAGTAGGCGACAAAATTAGCGAAGGAGATATCTTAGCTGAAATTGAAACAGATAAAGCAACAATGGAGTTCGAATCTTTTAACGAAGGAACTCTTTTACATATTGGAATTCAAGCTGGAGAAACTGCTCCGGTTGATTCATTATTAGCAATCATTGGTAAAGAAGGAGAAGATATTTCTGCTCTTTTAGCTGGTGGTGACGCTCCTGCTGCTGCTGAAGCTCCAAAAGCGGACGCTCCTGCTGCAGAAGCAAAAACAGAAACTGCTGCTCCTGCAAAAGCTGCAGCTGAATTGCCAAAAGGCGTTATAGTAGTAACTATGCCACGTTTGAGCGATACTATGACTGAAGGTACAGTAGCAACTTGGTTGAAAAAAGTGGGTGATACTGTAGCTGAAGGTGATATTTTAGCGGAAATTGAAACAGACAAAGCTACAATGGAGTTTGAGTCTTTCAATGCTGGAACATTATTATACATCGGAATTCAAGAAGGAAACACTGCACCAGTTGACAGCTTATTAGCTATTATTGGGCCAGCTGGAACTGATATTTCTGGAATTGCTGACAACTATACTGCCGGAGGCGCTGCAAGTGCTCCTGCTGTAGAAGAAACAAAAGCTGCACCTGCTGCTGAAAAAGCACCAGAAGCTGTAGCTGACAACTCTAACGGAGGAAGAATTTTAGCTTCACCTTTAGCTAAGAAAATCGCTTCTGACAAAGGAATTCAATTGAACCAAGTTAAAGGTTCTGGAGAAAATGGACGTATCGTAAAAAGCGATATCGAAAACTTTACTCCATCTGCACAAGGACAAGCTGCTACATCTGCACCTGCTGCTAAGCAAGAAGCTTCTGCTCCTGCTGCACCAAAAGTATTTGTTCCTGCCGGAGAAGTTTACACAGAAGAGATCAAAAACTCTCAAATGCGTAAAATTATCGCAAAACGTCTTGCTGAATCATTATTTACTGCACCTCACTACAACTTAGTGATCGAAGTAAGCATGGACGAAGCAATGGGCGCAAGAGCAACAATCAATACTGTTCCGGATACAAAAGTATCTTTCAACGATATGGTAATTAAAGCTTGTGCTTTAGCATTGAAAAAACACCCAAAAATTAACTCTCAGTGGAAAGAAGATGCAATCATCATCAACCACCACGTAAATATTGGTGTAGCTGTAGCTGTTGAAGACGGATTAGTAGTTCCTGTATTGAAATTTACAGACGCTATGAGTTTATCTCAAATTGGTGCTGCTGTAAGAGATCTTGCTGGAAGAGCTAAAAACAAAAAATTAGGACCACAAGAAATGGAAGGAAGTACTTTTACAGTATCTAACCTTGGAATGTTTGGTATTACTGAATTCAATTCAATTATCAACCAGCCAAACTCTGCAATCCTTTCTGTAGGTGCAATTGTTGAGAAACCAGTAGTTAAAAACGGTCAAATAGTAGTTGGAAACACAATGATGTTATCATTAGCTTGTGACCACAGAACAATTGACGGTGCAACTGGCGCTCAATTCTTACAAACATTAAAACAATACATCGAAAGCCCAGTTACAATGCTGGCGTAATTAGTTGTTAATTTTATAATTAAATCCCGTTTTGTTTGTTCAAAACGGGATTTTTTGTTTAATTTTCATCCTCAAAATTCTATACTTCATAATATGAAAAAACTAACCCTTCTAATCTTGTTTCTTACAGCAATAGCCTGCCAGAAAAAAGAACAAACAGAAAAACCAACCAGCGTTGTTGATGAACACAGTTATTCTAAACCTGAACTTGCTGTAGTAAAACACCTTGATCTTGACATCAAAGTTGATTTTGACACACAAACTATTTCAGGAAAAGCTTCGTGGACAATTGACAACATCAGCAAAGGAAACGAGATTATTTTCGATGAAAACACATTAAACATTACCAAAGTAACTTTAGGCGACGACGAAAAAGAAACCAAATTTGAACTTGGAAAAGACGTCGAATTTCACGGAAAACCTCTTCACATTACCATTGAACCAAATACAACCAAAGTAAACATCTATTACAGCACAACTAAAGATGCTGTTGCATTACAATGGCTTTCACCTGCACAAACTGCAGACAAAAAGAAACCTTTCCTTTTCTCTCAAGGAGAAAGCGTTTGGTCAAGAACATGGATTCCATGTCAGGATTCACCGGGAATTCGTTTTACCTATAATGCAAAAGTTACTGTTCCTAAAGATTTATTAGCCGTAATGAGCGCCGTAAATCCGCAGAAGAAAAATGATACTGGAGTTTATACTTTTAAACAAGACAAAGCAATTCCGTCATATTTAATGGCAATTGCCGTTGGAGACATTGAATTTCAAGCAATCGACAACAGAACCGGAGTTTACGCAGAACCATCAATGCTGAAAAAATCAGCTTGGGAATTTGCTGAACTTGGTAAAATGGTTGTAGCTGCCGAGAAACTTTATGGACCTTACCGTTGGGGACGTTACGATGTTTTGGTTTTACCTCCAAGTTTTCCTTACGGAGGAATGGAAAATCCAAACCTAACTTTCTTAACTCCGGGAGTTATCGCCGGAGACCGTTCATTAACTAGTTTATTAGCACACGAATTAGGTCACAGCTGGAGCGGAAATTTAGTTACAAATGCAACGTGGGATGATATTTGGTTAAACGAAGGTTTCACAACTTATGTAGAACACCGCATTGGAGAAGCTATTTTCGGAAAGAAAGAATTTGAAATGCAAAACGTTATCACAAACAAAGAATTAGTTGATAATGTAGCAGAATACGGAGACACAAGTCCAGACACGAGACTTAAAGTTTCGCTGACAGGAAGAAACCCTGATGATGGAATCAGTCAAATTCCTTACGTAAAAGGATATGCCTTTTTAAGAGTTATCGAAAATGCTGTTGGACGTGACAAATTCGATCCGTTCATTAAGAATTATTTTGATTCACATGCTTTCAAATCAATTACTACAGAAGATTTCGTGAAATATTTAAACGAAAACCTTATCAAAGGCGACAAAGCATTAGCGGATAAAATCAAATTAGAAGACTGGATTTACAAACCGGGAATTCCATCAAATATTCTTCCGGTAAGTTCAGTAGATTTTGATGCTATCGATAAAATCCAAAAAAGCTGGAGAGAAACTGGTGTCGCAGGTTTAAGCAAAAAAATTACAACTACAGCAGAAAAACAGCACTTTATAGATCATCTTCCGGCCGATATTACAGCAAAAGAAATGGAAGCGATTGACAGTGAATTTAACTTTACAAAAGGAGGCAATTTCATCATTAAACGCCAATGGTTTGTTCAGGCACTAATTCACCAATATAAACCTGCCTATCCTGCAATTGAACAATTTTTAATTGGAATCAGCAGAACAGGTTCTGTAATGATGCTTTATAAAGAAATGGTTAAAACACCAGAAGGAAAAGTTTGGGCAAATCAAATTTTCGAAAAAGCAAAATCTGGTTATCATGCAACAACCATTCAGGCTGTTGAAGGTATTTTGAAATAAAACAAACACGAATTCCGTGTACAATTTATATCCCGAAGGGATTACATATCGGTAGAAAAAATATTATGCATTATGATCATTTGTCCCGTTAGGGACTAAACTATTCGCTGTAATGTATAGTCCCTAACGGGACAATAAAAACGATCGCAATTTTTTTTCTACCGATATGTAATCCCTTTGGGATAAATAATAATTATTTAAATCCCCAATTACGAATGTAATTGGGGATTTTTTTCATTCAAAAAACACCTCAGGGAAAATTGTCCACCACATAGCGTAAATTCTCCATGTTCTAAAATCTGTAATCGTCGCACCTTTGTAATGTCAAAAGACAACAACTAATAAATAATATAAAAAATTAAATAAAATGACAAGATTAACAGCATTAAACCCAGACGAAGTAAAAGGAAAAACTAAAGATTTATTCAACGCAGTACAATCAAAATTAGGTGTAGTTCCAAACATGATGAGAACAATGGGAAATTCACCAGCAGTTCTTGAAGGATATTTAAACTTTAGCGGTGCATTAAGCCACGGAAAATTGAGCGCAAAAACAGGCGAATTAATTGCCTTAGCAGTTTCAGAAAGCAATTCATGTGATTACTGTGTGGCAGCTCATACTTTTATTGGCGGAAAACTATTAAAAACAGACGCACAAGTTTTACAAGACGCAAGAAAAGGAAATTCAGCAGATGCTAAAACAGAAGCTATTTTACAATTAGCTAAAACATTAATCAGCAAAAACGGATTAGTAAGTGATGAAGATGTAAACAAAGCCAAAAACGCAGGAGTTTCTGATGCTGAAATTGCAGAAACTGTAGCACATGTAGCATTGAATGTTTTAACAAACTACTTCAACAATACTGCTAATACACAAATCGATTTCCCAGAGGTTTCAAGCCTATAACTTCAAAAAGATTCAAACAAAAAACAATTTATAAAGATAGTTGTGAATTCAATTCATGACTATCTTTATATTTCCAAAAACCACAACAAATCATGAGTCAGAATGTTTTCACTTTAATTAATCCGCAAAATGGAAATTTAGCTTTTAAACTGCTGCCATTTGATGACAACAGCCATTTTGATCATTTACAGCGAAATAATTTTTTCTCATTAATTTGGGTTACTAAAGGAAAAGGCAAAGTAAAAGCCGATTTTGCTGAACATCAATTTGAAGAAAACTCACTCCTCGCCTTTTCTCCTTATCAGCCTTTTATGCTTTGCGTAAACGAACCAATTGAAGGAATTGCGATTCATTTTCACCCTGATTTTTTCTGCATTCACATGCATCAAAAAGAAGTTTCCTGTAACGGCGTTTTATTCAACAACGTTTACCAGCCGCCATATACCAAAATTACAGAACAAGCAACGCAGACTTTTGCAATGGTTTTAGACCAAATGAAAACTGAAATTCAAAATGCAGAACTAGCACAATACGAATTGCTTATTTCCTATTTAAAAATCTTTTTAATAACAGCTTCCCGATTAAAAACAGAACAATTAGAAGAAATGAAATCAGTTCCGGATTCTAAAGAACCTGTGATTCTTCAAAATTTAAAAGACGCTATTGAACTCAACTTCAAAACCAAGCATTCCGCCGGAAATTATGCTGATTTACTGAACATTTCACCTAAAGCTCTGGCAAAATTATCCAAGAATTATTTCAACAAAACCTTAACCGATTTAATTGCCGAAAGAATCATTATTGAAGCAAAAAGAGAGTTATACATGACCAACAAAACGGTAAAAGAAATCGCTTATGAATTGGGTTATGACGACGAACATTATTTTAGCCGATTTTTTAAAACAAATGCCGATGTTTCGCCGCAAATTTATCGTGAAACGGTAGGTTTTGGAAAAATGGAAGCCTAATTTTTATTCTTCGCTTCAATCCATTTTGACATATACATTGTGCTTTTATAGGCGTGATGCTGCAATAAATTCCCCATAAAATTATGAAGTCGATGGCTTTTGGAATCCATTAATAATGAATTCACCAAAGACACTAATTCATCTGAATATTTATCCTTCTGATAACATTCATTAATAATAGCAATGCCGTTTTTTTGAGTTTCTTTCCAAAGATTTTCATCCTGATAAAGTGCAATTGCTTTTTTAGCAAATTCAGAAGCATCATCTTCAACAAATCCGTTCCATGGCAAATTAGCATGCATCGCTTCTGAACCAATTGAAGTCGTTATACTTGGCGTTCCACATTGCATCGCTTCTAATAATTTTCCTTTTAAACCAGCTCCAAAACGAATTGGCGCCAGAACAACTCGTGCTTTTTTTACTACTTCAATTGCATCTTCTGCCCTTCCCATAATAAAAAATCCATTTTTAGGCTGATGCAATTGCAATACTTTTTGCGACGGATACGCGCCATAAACTTCTAAAACAGCTTCTGGAAAATCTTTTTTTATTGAAGGCCAAATCGCTTCTTTTAAATATTGAACCGTATTCCAATTGGGTTCATGAAGAAAATTTCCAATAAAAACAAAATTCTTGCGATCTTCAAACGAAGGTAATTTCGAAAGATCATTCTCAGATATTTTATCAACCAGAAAAGGAAGATAGAAAAGCAAATCTTTGTTTATTCTGAAAACATCTTGCAGGATATTCATTTCAAATTCAGAAATAATTAGGGATAAATCACATCTTAAAATACTGGCGATTTCACGTTTTGCTACTTCTTCAGAAAACAAATCTACTATTTCAAAATTTCGATTTTCTTTAAAAGCTTTCTGCCTTGCTGTTCGCAGACAATGCAAATCTTCTGTATCTAAAATTCGGATTGCATTCGGGCAGTTTTCTGTTACTCTCCAACCAAATTGTTCTTCGATCATAAAACGATCAAACAAAACAACATCTGGATTTAAATCCATTATAAAATCATCAAAACTGGCAGAATTAAGTTCGATACTTTTTTTGGTAACACCAAATTCAGATAAATCAACCATAAAATCACTGTCCAGAGCCGCACTTACAAATGTAATTTCAAATTCATTTTGTTTAAAAATGGAAATTAACTGCATCATCCTTCCGCCTGCCGCAGAAGAATTTGGCTCAGGCCAGACAAACCCAATTATAAGAAGTTTTTTTATCTGATTCATGGTTATTTATTTTAACATACAAAATAATGCTTTTTTCAGCGCAATCGCACGACATTTCCTGACTTTTAGTAATAAAAATCACTAATTTTGCAAGAATTAAATGCTGGGAAATTATGTTGGGATTAAAATTAGCTACAGACCCTCGCTGGGTCAATATCGTCGAGTCAAATATTGAAGAAATTTTAACTGATCATGCATGGTGCGAACAAAAAGCAGCTTCAAATGCAATCAGTATCGTGACTTACAACTCTGAATTAGAAGAATTAGTTACCGAAATGCTTGTAATTGCCCGCGAAGAACTGGAGCATTTACAAATGGTTCATGATGTTATAAAAAAACGTGGTCTTACTTTAGGACGCGAACGAAAAGACCATTATGTAAATGAGCTTTTTAAATTCATGAAAAAAGACGGCAGCCGACGTGATGCGCTCTGCGATCGTTTATTATTTTCGGCCATGATCGAAGCCCGCAGCTGTGAGCGTTTTAAAGTACTTTCTGAAAACATAAAAGACGAAGAATTAGCTAAATTCTACCGCGATTTAATGATTTCTGAAGCCGGACATTATACTACTTTTTTAGGATTCGCCAGAAAATACCAAGACAATATCGACATCGATAAACGATGGAAAGAATGGATTGAATATGAAGGTTCTATTATTACCAATTACGGTAAATCAGAAACCGTTCACGGATAAACTACGCTCTTTTTCACTCTATTATTTAAACACCACAAATTGCTATGCAAAAAAGTAAATCCAGATCAATCGTATTCAAAATTGCGAAGTATATAGGGATAACTTTCGCTGTTATTTTAGCACTATTATTTTTAACGCCAATCGTTTTTGAGGATCAGATAAAAGAACAGATCAAAAAAACAGCCAACGAAAGACTAAGCGCAGAATTGAATTATTCTGATGTTTCAGTTTCGTTTTTTCGTCATTTTCCGTCACTGACTTTAACTTTAGACAATTTGAGTCTTAACGGTTCAGCGCCATACAAAAACGAAAAATTCATTACGGCAAAAGAGGTTTCTTTTGGAATAAATGTAGCCAGTTTAATTTTTAGTAAATCGGTAAAAATTGACCAGATTTATTTATCAGATTCGTTTATCAATGTAAAAGTTAACCCAAACGGAGAAGCCAATTACAACATTTATAAATCCCAGGCCAAAGCCACAGAAACAAAAGACAGTACAGATACCGCTTTAAAACTGGAAAGAATTGAGATTTTAAACAGTAAGATTATCTATGATGACAAATCAACAAAAGTTCATTTTGACGCTTTAGGCTTTAATTATTTAGGAAAAGGCGATTTGAATAAGGCGGTTTTCGATTTATCTTCAAAAGCAAAAATCGAAAAGTTAAATATCATTTATGAAGATGAACCGTATTTAATGAATAAAAAAATTGATGCCGATTTAATTACCAAAGTAAACATTAACTCTTTATCCTTTTTCTTCCAGCAGAACAACTTAAAAATCAATCAGCTTTTGGTCGATTTTAAAGGGAAATTTGATATTTTGAAAGATGGTTACAATATGGATTTTGTCATTAAATCTGATAACAGTGATTTGTACGATGTATTTACAGCTTTTCCGCCAAAATACATTACATGGCTTTCTAAAACAGAATTAAAAGGAAATACGACTTTGCTTTTTACCTTAAAAGGGGATTATATTACTTCGCAAAATATTGCTCCAGATTTAAATCTTGACGTAAAAATCGACAACGGATTTGTGAATTATAACAAAAGTGCATTTCCGGTTTCTAATTTAAATTTTGAAGTAAAAACAAAAGTTCCGTCTTTAAATCCGGATCTTTTAACGGTTGATGCTAAAAACTTATCCTTAAATATTAATAAGGATTATATAAAATCTAAATTCTTTGTAAAAGGTGTAAACGCGCCAGAAATTAATGCCGATTTTAAAGCTAAAATCGACCTTAGCAAACTAACAAAAGCACTTGGAATTCCAGATATTGAATTAAAAGGTTCTTTAGCCGGAGATATTCAGGCAAATGGAAAATTCGATCAAAAAAATAAACTTTTCCCTGTTACAAAAGGTGTTTTTGATTTAGAAAATGGGTATGTGAAAACAAAATACTATCCAAATCCAATTACCAATATTACTATAAAATCTAAAATCGACAATCAAAAAGGAACTTTTGACGATTTAAAAATAAAACTAAAACCTGCTCAATTTACTTTTGAAGGAAAACCTGTTTTTGTAGAAGCTGATTTAAGTGATTTTAATGATTTAGCTTACGATATTAAAGCAAAAGGAGAACTGGATGTAAACAGAATCTATAAAGTTTTCTCTCAAAAAGGATTAGATTTAGATGGTTTCGTAAAAGCTGATTTAGTTTTAAAAGGAAAACAAAGCGATGCCGAAAAAGGAAACTACAGCAAATTGTATAACAAAGGAACGCTTGAGTTAAGAAATATTGGGATTGCATCAGAATATCTGCCAAAAAAATTCATTATCAAAGAAGGGATTTTCAAAATCAATCAGGATAAAATGTCGTTTAATAATTTCACGGCAGCATACGGACAATCTGATTTTAAAATGAATGGTTATCTTCAAAATGTTTTCAATTATGCTACAACAAATACAGGAGTTTTAAAAGGTTCTTTTAATGTTTCGGCAAGATATATTAATGTTGATGAATTTATGTCGAATACATCAGCAGATGCTTCTGTAACAAAAAATGCAGCTCCAAAACCAGAAACAAAAACCGAAGCTGCACAAACTGGCGTTATTATTATTCCAACAAATCTGAATTTACAATTATTAGCCAATGCCCAAAAAGTAAATTTCGATAAGTTAAACCTTCAAAATGCAACGGGTAATTTAACCATGAACAAAGGTAAATTGACGATGCAAAATACCGGATTTGATTTAATTGGCTGTAAGGTTGCCATGAATGCGAATTATCAAGCTGTAACGCCGCAAAAAGCAAATTTTGATTATTCTATAAAAGCATCTGACTTTGACATTAAAAGAGCGTACAACGAAATTGAAGTTTTTAGAAAAATGGCAAGCGCTGCTGAAAAAGCCCAGGGAATTGTTTCGTTAGATTATCAATTAAAAGGGCGTTTAAACGGAAATATGGAACCTGTTTATCCTTCGCTTGTTGGCGGTGGAACACTTTCTGTAAAAGATGTAAAAGTACGAGGATTGAAAATGTTTAATGCTGTAAGCAAACAAACCAGTTCTGAATCGATGAAGAATCCTGATGTTTCAAAAGTAGACATCAAAAGTACGATCAAGAATAATATTATGACCGTAGAACGCTTTAAATTTAAGTTTGCGGGCTTTAGACCAAGAATTGAAGGAACAACAAGCTTAGACGGAAAATTGAATTTAAAAATGCGTTTAGGTTTACCTCCATTGGGAATATTTGGAATCCCGTTAACTGTTACCGGAACTCAGGATAATCCTAAAGTAAAAGTGGGACGTAAAACTGAGGATTTGGAGGAGACTAAGGATACTGAATAAGATAAATTTAAAATTTCAATTTTCTAAATTCCAAATTCCAATTCTCATCAGTTTAGAATAAATCTTATAGACCTTTGTCAAAGTTTAAAACTTTGACAAAGGTTTTTTTGCGATTTGTCATTGCGAGGAACGAAGCAATCTCCGCATGAAACTCTATAAAGAAATTCGACAATGTTAGTTAGACCTGACAGGTTTTAAAAACCTGTCAGGTCTTGCTTTACGTTTATCAAACTCAACAATAAAAACCAATCTTCGCCATTGCGAGGAACGAAGCAACCGCACTAACAATGACCCGCAATTGATTTAGCTCGTGAGATTGCTTCGTTCCTCGCAATGACTAAAAACAAAAAACCCGATCTTTTCAGAACGGGTTTTTTATAAAAAGTAAATCTTGTTAATTATGCCTCGAAAGGAATAATAGAAACATAAGATTTGTTATCTCTTTTCTTTTGGAACTTAACAACTCCAGCTACTCTTGCGTGTAGTGTGTGATCTTTACTAATGTAAACATTTTCACCTGGATTGTGTTTTGAACCTCTTTGTCTAACGATGATGTTCCCAGCAATAGCAGCTTGTCCACCATAAATCTTAACGCCTAAACGTTTTGATTCTGATTCTCTACCATTCTTCGAACTACCGACACCTTTCTTGTGAGCCATGACGTATGAGTTTAAATATTGTTATTATTCTTTAGTAGCTTCTTTTTTCGCTTTAGGAGCTGCTGCTTTTTTCACTTTAGGAGCTTCTACTTCTTCAGTAGCTGCTTCTTCTGCTACAACCGCTTTTTTAGCTGCTGCTTTTTTAGTTCCTCCTGCTGCAGTAATACCTTCAATTACAATTTGTGTAAGATATTGTCTGTGACCATTTCTTTTTTTGTATCCTTTTCTTCTTTTCTTTTTGAAAACGATAACTTTATCACCTTTTAAGTGTTGTAACACTTTAGCTTCTACTGAAGCACCTTCTATAGCTGGGGCGCCTAAAGTTACATTTCCATTATCATCTAATAAAAGAACTTTGTCAAAAGAAACTTTTGAACCTTCTTCATTAGCTAAACGGTGAACATAAACCTTTAAGTCTTTGCTTACTTTAAATTGTTGCCCTGCTATCTCTACGATTGCATACATACCAAATTGATTTATTGATTTTTAAGGTTGCAAATATACAACTAATAATTTACTGTGCAATCTCTTACACTAAAAATATTTTAAGTAGTTTAACCGTTGTTTTTCAAGGCTTTTTAAAAGAATTTCACCCTCAATTAGAGGTAAAAGATTGTTAAATTGTAATCAAAACAAAGATAAACCTCTAATTGATAATTAAAAAAAGTTATTTTTGATGTAACTATAATCAACTCTTGGCTACCTACATATTTTATTAGGTATTTAAATTTATTAATCTTTATGAAAAATTCGATAATGATGTTAAGTGCAGCACTAATGCTTGGCGGAGTAGCTCATGCTCAAAAGGTGGCTTTTGAAGAATACAATTTAGATAACGGCATGCATGTTATTCTGCATAACGATCCTTCGGCACCCGTGGTTATTACTTCTGTAATGTACCATGTGGGTTCAAAAGACGAACGTCCGGATCGTACAGGTTTTGCACATTTCTTCGAACATTTATTATTTGAAGGAACTCAAAATATAAAACGCGGCGAATGGATGAAAATCGTTACTGCAAACGGCGGAGTAAACAACGCCAATACTTCTGACGACAGAACGTATTATTATGAAGTTTTTCCATCTAACAATTTAGAATTAGGTTTATGGATGGAATCTGAAAGATTGATGCACCCAATTATCAATAAAATTGGAGTTGACACGCAAAATGAAGTGGTAAAAGAAGAAAAAAGAATGCGTTACGACAATCAGCCTTACGGAAATATTCTTCCGGAAGTTAAAAAGAATATGTTCAAAAACCATCCGTATCGCTGGACTACAATTGGTTCTATGAAAGATTTGGATGCGGCAACTCTTGAAGAATTTCAGGCTTTTAATAAAAAATTCTATACGCCAAATAATGCAGTTTTAGTAATTGCAGGAGATTTTGACAAAACAAAAGCTAAAGAATGGGTTCAGAAATATTTTGGACCAATTCCAAAAGGTGAAGACGTTAAAAAGCAAACTTATACCGAAGAACCAATTACGCAAACTATTAAAGCAACTTACGAAGATCCGAATATTCAGATTCCAATGGTTGTGGCTTCTTATAGAACGCCATCTATGAAAACAAGAGACGCCAGAGTTTTAGATTTGATTTCATCTTATTTAAGCGACGGAAAAAGCTCTAAATTGTACAAAAAAATTGTCGACGATAAAAAAATGGCACTTCAAATTGGTGCTGTTGGTTTTAGTCAGGAAGATTACGGAACCTATATATTATATGGATTGCCAATGGCTCCAAATACGACAGCCGATATTTTAAAAGAAATGGATGAAGAAATCGTAAAACTTCAAACCGATTTGATTTCTGAGAAAGATTACGAAAAATTACAAAACAAATTCGATAACAATTTTGTGAATGCAAATGCAAGCGTAGAAGGAATTGCAGAAAATCTGGCTTCGTATTATTTACTTTACGGAGACGTAAATTTAATTAATACCGAAATTGATATTTACCATTCTATTACAAGAGAGGAAATTAGAGAAGTAGCCAAAAAGTATCTAAACCCTAATCAGCGCTTAATTTTAGATTACATTCCTACCCCAAAATCTCAGAACTAAGAATATCGAATCATGAAAAATTTATATACATTTTTAATCATTTTATTCCTAACTGGAATTATGCAAGCACAAGATCGTCCACAACCAAAACCAGGAAACCCGCCTGTAGTTAATATTAAAAAACCTCAAACCTTTGTTTTGGCAAACGGTATGAAAGTTCTGGTTGTCGAAAACCATAAATTACCAAGAGTAAGTTTTAACCTTACGCTGGACAATGCTCCTTTTACAGAAGGAAATAAAAAAGGTGTTGATGAATTAACCAGCAGTTTAATTGGTAACGGAACTAAAAAAACTGCAAAAGAAGCTTTTAATGAAGAAATTGATTTTTATGGTGCAAACATCAATTTTACATCGCAAGGTGCTTTTGCAAGCTCATTATCTAAATATTCTGGACGTGTTTTAGAGCTTTTAGCCGAAGGTACTTTACAGCCAAATTTCACACAGACTGAATTTGATAAAGAAAAAGCAAAATTATTAGAAGGGCTTAAAGCCGATGAAAAAAGCGTTCCGGCAATTGCAAATCGTGTTGTTGACGTTTTAGCTTTTGGAAGAAATCATCCTTCTGGAGAATATCTTTCTGAAGAAACCGTAAAAAATGTGACACTTGAAGATGTTCAAAAAAATTATGCTACTTATTTTGTGCCTGAAAATGCCTATTTGGTTATCATTGGAGATGTAAAATTCAAGGAAACTAAAGCATCTGTAGAAAAACTTTTTGGTGGATGGAAAAAACAAACCGCTCCAAAAAATACCTATCCAAATCCTGAAAACGCCTCTAAACTTCAAATTGATTTTGTAGATGTTCCAAATGCGGTTCAATCAGAGATTTCGTTGGTAAATACGGTAAATTTAAGAATGAGCGATCCTGATTTTTTCCCTGCTGTAATTGCAAATCAAATTTTAGGAGGTGATTTCAACAGTTATTTAAACATGAATTTACGCGAGCAGCACGCTTGGACTTATGGCGCAAATTCAAGCATTGGAAGCGGAAAATATGTAACTAAATTCAAAGCTTCGTCTGCGGTTCGTAATGCTGTTACAGACAGCGCCGTGGTTCAGTTTATAAAAGAAATTAAAAGAGTTCGTACCGAAAGAGTTGATCCGGAAGTTTTAAGAAATGTAAAAGCAGGATATATCGGCCGTTTTGTTATGCAGGTTGAAAAACCTCAGGCTGTGGCGCGTTATGCTTTAAACATTGAAACAGAAAAACTTCCGGCTGATTTCTACGAAAAATATATTCAGACGATTACAAACGTAACCGCTGATGATATTTATCGTGTGGCAAACAAATACTTTTTACTTGACAACATGCGAATTGTTGTTGTTGGAAAAGGTTCTGATGTGATTGCTGGTTTAGAAAAACTTCAAATTCCGATTTATTATTTTGATAAATACGGAAATCCAATTGAAAAACCAGCTGTTAAAAAAGAAGCTCCAGCAGGAATTACAGCAAAAACGGTTTTCGAAAATTACATCAAAGCCATTGGCGGAGAAAAAGCCGTAACGGCCGTAAAAACACTTTATATGGACGGAACAACAAAAGTTCCGCAAGCTCCGGCTCCGTTGACTTTTACTTCAAAATTGGATTCTAAAGGAAAAATGATGATTTCTCTTTCTATGGGAACTATGAATTTGATGAAACAGGTTGTAAATGATAAAGGTGCTTATATCGAACAGCAAGGAAAACGTAAAAACCTTGAAGGCGAAGATCTTAAAGAAATGAAAGCAAACGCCGCTCCTTTTGAAGAATTACAATTGGTAAAAAGAACAGATCTTAAAGTTGACAGCATTGAACCAATTAACGGAAGTGATGCTTATGCAATTAAAGATGGCAACACAACTCATTATTATGATGTGAAATCTGGATTGAAAGTTGCAAAATCAAAACTACGTGAACAAGACGGAAAATCGGTTTCTCAAATAACAAACTTCAACGATTACAGAGAAGTAAAAGGTGTAAAAGTTCCTTTTAATTTGGTTCAAAATGTAGGTTTTGAATTAGATATCAAAATGACAGATATCAAGATTAATGAAGGAGTTTCGGATGCAGATTTTTTGTAGAAAGGTTCTGAGGTTCTGAGATACTAAGGTGCTAAGATTTTTTCTCATAGGCTTTGTCAAAGTTTAAAACTTTGACAAAGCTTTTTTCATTTAAATAACCCCAAAGTTTGTCATTTCTACCGAAGGGAGAAATCTCACGCGGGATTCGACAAAGATTGACGACATTCTATGCGGAGTTTCTAGTGCGATTTCTCCCTTCGGTCGAAATGACAAAACAAAGTCGACGCTCATTGCGCCCTTCGACTTCGCTCAGGGTGACATGTGAATAATCTATTAGACATTGACATTTCTTTGTCAGGCTGAGCGAAGTTGAAGCCCAGTTCCAATTGGCACACCCTTCTCCCGAAGCCTCGGGATCGCTCACGGTGACAAGACTTTGTGCAAAACAAGAAAGGCTGTCAATTACGACAACCTTTCTTGTTTTTGATCATTCAACATCCAGATAAGGGTTCAGAATTTCGGCTAATTCATTCAGCCAATAAAAACCTTCTTCAAGATTCATTTTCTCGGTTTCCATTGTTTCACAATCCCGCATTATACTTAAAGCAAGTATATAATTTACTTTTCGAATGGTTTTTGCCATAAGTTTAGGATCGATTGAATTGTTGAAAAAATCATTTAATCTCAATTCTGTTTCTTTTGAAAGGGCGTTTGTGTTCATAATTTTGACGATTAGGAAGTAAAAACCCGCATAGCTAAGGTGTCCTACGCCGTCAAAAGCGTTACGGTTGTTTCCAATACCGCCACCATACCACACGGGCAAAATTTCTTTGAGTTTCATATATTTGACATTTATAGGAACTTCAAATATATTAAAAAATAAAAGAAAATTACTACAAATTATATATTTGCTCAAAGTTTGTCATTTCGACCGAAGGGAGAAATCGCACACGGGATTCGACAAAGATTGACGACATTCTTTACGGAGCTTCTAGTGCGATTTCTCCTTTCGGTCGAAATGACAAAACTTCGTCTAAAAAACTTTGACAAAGCTTTTTTCGTTTCGTTATCTCCGGCTAAACGAAGTCGACGTTCTTTGTGCGCCCTTCGACTTCGCTCAGGGTGACATATAAATAAAATTTTACTTCGTTCTGCTTTGTCAGGCTGAGCGAAGTCGAAGCCCCGTTCCAATTGGAGCGCCCTTCGACTTCGCTCAGGATGACAAACTAAATCTTGATTATTTCTTGGCCGATAAATAAACGCCAATCAAAATAATAAAAGCACCAAAAAACTGAATTGGCGTAAGCATTTCGTTATCTAATAATCCCCAGAAAAAAGCAACAATTGGAATTAAATAAGTCACAGAAGTTGCAAAAACCGGAGACGAAATCTGAATTAATTTAAAAAACAAAACATTGGCAATTCCGGTTCCTAAGATTCCTAAAATCATGACGAAGAAAACTGAATGCTGTGTTGCTTCAAGATTTACTCTTTGAGGAAAATCTGTCGTACTTAAAATAAGTAACGCCGGAATAAGCAAAACGGCAAAGTTTCCTGTTGTGATGCTCAACGAATTTAAATCTGATAAATATTTTTTAATTAAATTGACATTTATCGCATAACAAAGCGTTGCGATAACTACCAAAACTACATAATAATAATTTTGTCCAGGATGTGCCGACGCGCCGCTTAAAACGAGTAACAAACATCCGATTAAACCAACAAAAACACCTAAAACCTGTCGTTTTTGAAATTGGATTCCGAAAATTAATATTCCTAAAACTAAAGTATTTAAAGGTGTAAGCGAATTTAAAATGGCTACAATTGAGCTGTCAACTTCGGTTTCGGCAATCGCAAAAAGAAAAGCTGGTGTAAAAGTTCCAAAAACCGAAGTTATGGCGACAAATTTCCATTGGCGGCGAGAGATCTTTTTTAAACTTTTAAAACCAACAATCAATAAAAAAAGAGCTGCAAAAATAATTCGGAAAGATCCAACCTGAATCGCGGTTAAACCTACTAATCCTCTTTTGATTAAAATAAAAGAACTTCCCCAAATTAAGGACAATACTAACAAGTAAGCCCACTTTAACTGTTTTGCATCCATAAAAAGTATTTTACTGCAAATTTGTACTATTTTTACGAATTAGCCTCTTCCTTTTTATTAATTTTGCAAAGAAAATTATTAGTAAATTAAATTCTCATAATATGAAATTCACAAAAATCATAGCTTCATTAGCAATTGCTGGTGTAGTATTCGTAAGCTGTAAAAAAGAAGAAGATAAAAGTTTAGCAGTAATAAATGCTGAAAAAACTACTCCAAAAGAGCATAAACCAATTGCTGCCGAAAACGTACAAACGGCAAGTTTTAATATTGAAGGTATGACTTGTGCGGTTGGATGCGCCAAAACTATCGAAACCGAATTATCTAATTTAGAAGGTGTAGAAAAAGCAACTGTTGATTTTGATAAAAAATTAGCGACTGTTACATTTGATAAAACGGTTCAAAATTCTGAATCATTGACTAAAGTTGTTCAGGAAACCGGAGACGGAAAAACATATAAAGTTTCAAACTTTAAATCTTAAGTTTAAAGTTTCTCCATAAAAAAGGCGTTCAATTGAACGCCTTTTTTATTATTTCTTTATTTCCATTTTAATGTTTCCATCAAACGCTGCATATCATTTTTGATATAACTTGCGGCTGGCATTACAGAATCAAAATTTGGTTTTGCATAAAAATAAACCGATCCAGTTATAAAATGTTTTGTACTGTCTGTAACGTAAAATTGAGAGTTTGTAGCCGCGTTTCCATCCACTTGATAAAACATTCCGTACACTTTCTTTTCGGCGTTTAAATACGGTTGTTCTAAAATATCATCGGCTTTAATAACGTGTTCGTAAGTCAATTTTTGGGCATCTTTTAAAAGCTTTTCAATATCGCCGTGAACAGGTTTATAAGTCAAATAAATTGTCGCTTTCATCTTTGGATAGGTGATTGCAAATCCGCAGTCTTTTTCACCTTTAATAATGGCATCTTCATTCATCTGGAAAGCAAATGGGCAATTATTTTCAAAATTGACATATTTGGCTTCTGGATAATCTAATCTAAGGAAACTTGCAGGTTTAGGCAAAACATCATCTTTACAGCTTACAACTGTTAATGTGAGCAAAATTACCGCTACCGAAATTATTCTTTTAAACATTTATTCTATTGTTACTTTTATTTGTTTAACTCGCTTTTTATCAACGGTTTCTATTGTGAAAACACAGTTTTCAAAAGCTATTTTTTGATCTTTTTTAGGGAAATTCCCCAGGATTTCTAAAATAAATCCGGCAAGCGTTTCGGCTTCGCCTTTATGAGATTCAAATAGATCTTCGTCGACATCGACAATTCTATAGAAATCCTTAAGATTTATTTTTCCTTCAAAAAGAAAATTCTTTTCATCTATTTGAGAGAAATTTAAATTTTCATCATCAAATTCATCGCTTATATCCCCTACTATTTCTTCAATTATATCTTCTAAAGAAACCAATCCGGAAGTTCCGCCATATTCGTCAACCACAATTGCGAGGTGACTTTTAAGACTTTGAAAATCCTTTAATAAGTTATCCAGTTTTTTATTCTCAGGAACAAAAAATGCTTCTCTTATTAAACTTGCCCAGTTAAAATTCTCTTTATCAATATGCGGCAATAAATCCTTAACAAACAAAACGCCTTCTATCTGGTCAATATTATCTCGATAAACCGGAATTCTCGAAAATCCTTTCTCAATTATTTTTGGGCATATGGCCGAAAATGATTCTGTAATTTCTAAAGCAAATATATCAATCCTCGGACTCATAACCTGCTTTGTATCTGTATTTCCAAAAGAAACAATTCCTTCTAATATTTTTTGCTCTTCTGTTGATGTTCCTTCAGAATCTGTTAATTCTAAAGCCTGAGAAAGTTGATTTATAGAAAAGCTGTTTTTTTGTTTTCCTAATTTATTATGCAAATATAAAGTAAGGCTGCGCATAGGCAAGCTTATTGGCGACAGTAATTTATCTAAAATAGAAATGGAATAAGCGAAACGTTTGGCAAATTTTATATTGTTTCGGCTTGCGTAAACTTTTGGCAAAACTTCTGCAAATAACAAAATTAGGAAAGTAACGAGAATTACTTCTAAAATAAATTTTAAAACAGGCGATTCAACTCCTCCAAAAATGTTTCTGCCAATGAAAGAGAACAAGATAACGACTCCAATATTTAAAAAGTTATTGGCTACTAATAAGGTCGCTAAAAGTTTTTTGGGTTTATCTAAAAGATCAGAAATAATTTTTCCTTTCGAAAGGTTTTCCTGAAGTGTGTCGTCAATATCTTTTTGGGACAAAGAAAAAAGTGCAACTTCGGCACCTGAAACAATTGCTGAAAGAAACAGCAAAATAAATATTCCGACAAAACCAATGATTAAATTGGTGTCTAAAGTTGTTGTAAATAATAAACTGGGCTCCGGGTCCAAATTACATAAGATTAGTTAAACAATCAAAAAGGCAGATCATTAATTGGCAAGCCTTCGTTTGGCGCATCAAAGTTAGTGTTTTTTGCTGGTTCCTGATCGTGGCTTGGCTTATGATTTCCAGTTTCTTTTTTGGTAGTCAGAAAAGTAAATTCTGTAACCTGAATTTCTGTTGTATATTTAGTCGTACCATCTTCAGCCTGCCATTGCCTAGATTTAATACGGCCTTCAACATATATTTTATCCCCTTTAGATAGGTATTTTTCGCAAATTTCGGCAGCTTTATTACGCACAACCAAATTATGCCACTCTGTAGATGTTATTTTTTCATTGGTCGTTTTGTTAATATAAACTTCATTAGTAGCAAGCTGAAAGCGTCCAATACAGTTCCCTCCATCAAAATAATGCATTTTTACATCATCGCCTAAATGACCAATAAGCATAACCTTATTTAATGTTCCATTCATAATTAATAGTGGTATTTCTACCAAAGATACATTTTTTTAGCAATTTATTTCCTGCTTTTCTATAAAATTATATATCACAATTGGAAAAGGAAAACTTTTTAAAGTTTTCAAATCAATTCCGTTTTCGAGCACTTCATTAATTTTTATTTTCCAGAATTGAATATGAAGATGCTGGTGCGAAAGCTTATGAATTACGGTGGCTTCAGCGCATTCTTCTATACCTAATATAGTATAGGAAGAAAACATATCATTTTGTGCAATTTCTGAGATAGTACTAAAATCTGCAATTTCGCTGCTCTCAAAAAGAGGAAACTCATATAAGTTATGCCAAATTCCTTTTGCAGTTCTTTTTTGAATAATAGTGTTTCCTAAAACATCTTCTAAAACCATATAATTAAAGAAACGGTTTGTCACTTTTACTTTTTTGGATTTTACAGGCAGAGAATCGACTTTCTTTTTCTGTAACGCCAAACAGCTATCGTTAAAAACACAAACAGAACAATTCGGACTTTTAGGAACGCATTGCAGCGCACCAAACTCCATTATTGCCTGATTGAAGATTGCAGGGTTATCTTTTGGCATTAATTCATAAGCCAGTTTTGTAAATTCTTTTTTTGTTGCGGGAAGCGCAATATCTGATTCTATATCAAAATAACGGGAAAGTACACGAAATACATTTCCGTCTACAACCGGAACGGCTTCATTATAGGAGAAAGATGCAATTGCGGCGGCAGTATATTCACCAACGCCTTTTAAATTTAAAAGTTCTTTATAAGAAGGAGGAAAACTTCCGTTTAGATCCTCTGCGACGTATTTTGCTGTTTTATGAAGATTTCTTGCGCGCGAATAATATCCGAGTCCCTGCCAAAGTTTTAAAACTTGTTCTTCTGATGCATTTGCAAGATCAAAAATTGTAGGAAATTCCGCTGTAAATGCAAAAAAGTAAGGCATTCCTTGCGCGACTCTTGTTTGCTGCAGCATAATTTCTGAGAGCCAAATTTGGTACGGATCGGCCGTTTTTCGCCATGGAAGATCACGTTTGTTTTGTAAATACCATTTTATCAGCGTGTTATGAAAATTCATAGTCAAATCCTTAAAATGCAAAAGTAAATGTTTATGTAATTA
>NZ_DLHA01000055.1 GCF_002482975.1 Flavobacterium sp. UBA7680
TAACCAACTGAGCTAAGGAGGAAGTTGTTGCTCTTTTTAGCGAGTGCAAATATAATTGAATTTTTAGTTTCTCAAAAATATTTTAACTCTTTTTCTCAAAATATTTTTTTACTTGATAATTGCCTTATAAATGTCGTTTCCGTTTGCGAACAAAAGCAGTGCTATAAGTAGTACAAAGCCAACCATTTGGGCGTTTTCTAAGAATTTATCGCTCGGTTTTTTACCGCTAATAATTTCATATAATAAAAACATCACATGTCCGCCATCAAGTGCCGGAATTGGCAATAAATTCATAACTCCAAGCATAATTGACAATAAAGCCGTGATTGACCAGAACGTTTCCCAGCTCCAAAAACTCGGGAAAATGTTGTAAATCGCTGCAAAACCACCCACTTGTTTGTAAGCTTTTGTTTCAGGATTAAAAATCATTTTCAATTGTTTTCCGTAACCTACTAATTGATCTTTTCCTTTTTGAATTCCAACCGGAATAGATTCAAAGAAACTATATTCTCTCGTGCTTACTTTATAGTAACCTAATTTCTCTAAAGATTCGATTCCTAAACCGCCAACACCAATTCCTAATTTTCCTAATTTAGAAACCTTAACCGTAATAGGAGTTTCTTTTAAATCACGTAAAACAACAGCAGGAATTGTTTTTCCTTTGTTAGCCTCTAAAACAGCTTTAGCTTCATCAAAATATTTTATCTTTTGATTATTCAGGCTTACAATGATATCTTTTGGTTTTAGAGAAGTATTTTCAGATTCTTCAGAAATTTTACCCACAACAAAAGGCATTCTGATACCAATCAATAAACCTTTTTCATATTTAGACAATTGGTCAACAAAATCATTCGGAATATTAATTGTCTGTTGTTTTCCGTCTCTTTCAATCAAAACGTGTTTCGACATGATAACATTCATATTCATGTCGCTGTCAAAATTTTCAACCGTTTTACCGTCAATCGAAATGATTTTATCTCCGGTTCTAAAACCAGCTTTAAGCATTGCAGGATTTTCGATAAAAACGCCGTCTTTCAAATCAGCATTTGCCACATACGTATCGCCGTAAGCAAAAGCCATTCCTATATATATAATAAATGCCAGGATAAAGTTTACCGTAACACCGCCAAGCATAATAATTAAACGCTGCCAAGCTGGTTTAGAACGAAATTCCCACGGCTGCGCAGGCTGAGCCATTTGTTCTTTGTCCATACTTTCGTCGATCATTCCTGAGATTTTTACATAACCTCCAAGCGGTAACCAACCAATTCCGTATTCAGTTTCGCCAATTTTCTTTTTTAACAGCGAATATTTAACATCAAAAAATAAGTAAAATTTTTCAACTCTCGTTTTAAACAATTTGGCAGGAATAAAGTGCCCTAATTCGTGAAGAATAATAAGTAAAGATAAACTCAATAGAAATTGAGAGAGTTTGATAACTATATCCATTTTGTATTTTTAGTTCGTATTTAACGCACAAAAGTAGCGTTTCTATTTTAATTTGAAAGCGCAATATAATACATAAGGTTTTAAATGTTTGTTAATTAATAAACATTTCAATTTCTCGTTTTAACAAGATACAGTAACTTTACTTTTTAAACGGCTGTCAATATCTATTGGTAGTCCAAAACCATTAAAAGTTACAAACATGGCTTCACAATTATTTTCTCCCCTAACTTTAAAAAACATCACCTTAAAAAATAGAATTGTTATTTCGCCAATGTGCCAATATTCGGCAGTTGACGGTTTTGCAAACGATTGGCATCTGGTTCATTTAGGAAGCCGTGCAAGCGGAGGCGCCGGATTAATTATTCAGGAAGCAACAGCAGTTTCTCCCGAAGCAAGAATTTCTCCTGCCGATTTAGGAATCTGGAAAGACGAACATATCGAAAAACTAAAACAAATCAACGAATTTATTGTTTCTCAAAATGTTGTTCCCGGAATTCAGCTGGCGCATGCCGGAAGAAAAGCAAGTGTTTCTTCTCCGTGGGAAGGAAATAAAAAATTAGATTTCGCTCAAGGCGGATGGCAGACAGTTTCCGCAAGTGCAATTCCGTATCACGATGGCGAACCTTTTCTTCCCGAAGCTTTAGACAAAAACGGAATCCAAAAAGTAATTTCTGATTTTAAAGAAGCAACAAAAAGAGTTGTTAAAGCCGGATATAAAGTTGTAGAAATTCACGCAGCACACGGTTATTTATTACATCAGTTTTTATCGCCTTTAACCAACGTAAGAACTGATGAATATGGAGGAAGTTTTCAAAACCGAATCCGTTTTACACTCGAAATTGTAGAAGCTGTTCAAACAGAATGGCCTTCAGATTTACCTTTAATCGTTAGAATTTCAGCAACAGATTGGGCAGAAAACGGATGGAATCCAGAAGAATCAGTACAGCTTTCAAAAATATTAAAAGAAAAAGGAGTAGATTTAATTGATGTTTCGTCTGGCGGATTGGTTTCGCATCAAAAAATTGCGATTGGTCCGGGTTATCAGGTTTCTTTCGCAGAAAAAGTTAAAAAAGAAGCTAATATTCTAACAGGCGCTGTAGGTTTAATTACCGAAGCCAAACAAGCCGAAGAAATTTTGAAAAACAATCAGGCCGATTTAATTTTGTTTGCCAGAGAATCATTGAGAAATCCAAATTTACCGTTAGATTTCGCCAAAGAATTAGACAGCGATATTCAATGGCCAAAACAATACGAACGAGCTAAGATTTAAATTTATTAGCCACAGATTAAAGTGATTTTTTTTTAATTTTTTTGCCACGAATTTCACGAATTATCACGAATTTTAAAGCTTTTCTAAACGCACTGATTTGTGCAAATTCGAGAAATTCGTGGCAAAAAAGAAAAATCCTTTTTAATCACATTAATCTGTGGCAAAAAACTAAATACAAAATGAAAAAAATAAAAACAGCACTATTATCATACGGAATGTCGGGAAAGGTTTTTCACGCGCCTTTTTTAGATATTCATCCGGGTTTTGAATTATTAGGATCTTGGGAAAGAAGCAAAAAACTAATTCAGGAAGATTATCCATACGTAAAAAGTTATCCTTCAATTGACGATTTATTAGCCGATGATGTTGACTTGGTAATTGTAAATACTCCGGTAGGAACGCACTATGAATATGCTAAAAAAGTACTTCTGGCAGGAAAACATGCCGTGGTCGAAAAAGCATTCACAACAACAGTAGCCGAAGCCGAAGAATTAGCTAAAATTGCTCACGAAAAAGGATTAAAACTAGCTGTTTTTCAAAACAGACGATGGGACAGTGATTTTAAAACTATTCAAAAAATAATTAATGAAGGAGTTTTAGGTGATATAGTAGAAGCCGAATTTCATTTCGACAGATATAACCCGTTATTAAGTCCGAAAGCACATAAAGAAACCGCCAATGACGGAGCAGGAGTTTTAAAAGATTTGGGTCCACATATTATAGATCAGGCCATTTGTTTGTTTGGTTCTCCAAAGTCAGTTTTTGGAGATGTTAGAATCACAAGAGAAAATTCTTTAGTTGATGACTGGTTCGATTTATTGTTGATTTATGATGATTTTAGAGTCCGTTTAAAAGCTGGTTTCTTTGTTAGAGAAGCAAATCCGGCGTATACCATTCACGGAAAAAAAGGCTCTTTTTTAAAACCTCGCGGAGACATTCAGGAAGACGAATTAAAAATTGGTAAAAAACCAAACTTGGAATCTTGGGGAAAAGAACCGGATGATTTACAAGGAATTCTGCATACAGAAATTGACGAAAAAGTAATCCGCGAAAAAGTACCGACACTTCAGGGAAATTATTTCTCGTTTTTTGATGGCGTTTTCAATTCCATAACAAATAATGTCGCAGAACCAGTTACCGCTCAAGACGGCGTAAAAGTAATGCAGATCATTGAAGCTGCAATTGCCAGCAGCGCACAGCGTACCGTGATTAATTTTTAGTGAAATGGCTCACGGGTTTTACGGATTAAACGGGTTTACTCTGGTTTAATTTTTTTAAGAGTGTTATAAATAAAACATAATATATATTGTAGAGACGCACAGCAGTGCGTCTTTTTTTATGCGTAAAAATAAAATAACATCCGCGTAAACCCGTTTAATCCGTAATCCCGATAGCTATCGGGAGTGGGCAAATTCGTAGAAATCTGTGGGCAAAACCCCGCTATTTATAAACAATAACGTTGTAAATAATTCAACAATTTGTACCTTTAAGTAAATACAAAGGTTTTTTGTACATTTATAATATAATCCCAAAACGCATACATTTTGATAAATTTTAATCCATTACAACTTTTTCAGACTAAAGGAAAAATCAAGAAAGTTTTTAGAGAAGCAAAAGCATCTTATCTAAACAGAATTCGTTTTGCCGTTGGAATGTTTTATTTCGGAATGGGATTAAGTTTTGCAACCTGGGCAAGTCGAATTCCGGATATCAAAACCGCCCTTCATTTAACCGAAGGCGATTTAGGATCCATACTCTTCTCCCTGCCAATGGGACAATTAATTATCATGCCTTTTTCGGGAAAAATGGTGACTAAATTCGGAAGCCACCGCATTTTAGTTTTCTCCCTAATAATGTATGTTTTGTGTCTGGCTAATTTAGGTTTAGCCACAACAGGTTTACAATTATCTATCGGATTATTTTTATTTGGCTTATTTGGAAATTTAGCCAACATAGCCGTAAATACACAAGGTGTTTATACCGAAGTACTTTTCAAAAAAACAATCATGTCCTCTTTTCACGGAATGTGGAGTTTCGCTGGATTTACAGGCGCATTAGTTGGTTTAGGAATGCTGGCTTTAAACTTAACGCCATTACATCATTTCATGATTGTGGGAGGTGTTGTGTTATTAATGGTGGCTTTTAATTTTAAATTTTTAATTCGTGCCAAAGAAAAAATCAAACATAATACAGAGAAAAGAAAAATCTTTGTAAAACCAGACAGCGCCTTAATATGGCTTGGTGTAATTGGATTTTGCAGTATGGCGAGCGAAGGTGTAATGTTTGACTGGAGCGGCGTTTATTTTAAAGATGTAGTAAAAGCACCGGGACCATTAGTAATTTTAGGATACACCTCTTTCATGATTATGATGGCTGGCGGAAGATTTTTAGGAGACGGATTAATAAATAAATTTGGCCGCGAGCGTGTCATGCAGATAAGCGGTGTTATGATTTCTGCCGGACTTTTTACAGCTGTTTTTCTTCCCTATATTATTCCGTGTACCATTGCTTTTATGGCAGTTGGTTTAGGAGTTGCCACTATTGTTCCAACCGTTTATAGTATGGCCGGTAAAAACCCAACAGTTCCACCGGGAGAAGCTTTAACAATAGTTTCGAGCGTAAGCTTTTTAGGTTTTTTAATGGGACCGCCGGTAATTGGTCACATCGCTCAAAACTTCGGATTAGAATTTTCTTTTGCCTTTATTGGGGTTTTTGGCGTTCTGATTGCTTTTATGGTTTCAAAAATTAGAACTTCTGCTTAATTTTTTATTGTCCACAGATTTAACGGATTAGGCTGATTTGCACCATGTTTTTTTAAATTTCTTTGTGAAATAAATTATTTTTGTAAGAATTTATTTCTTTTTAAGCATTATTTTTTTCTACATTTGAACCTAGAGTTTGTTTGTCTTACGGACAATTCTCTTTTTCCAAAAACCAATTTTATCTTTTGAATAGGATTAATATCCGAAAACAATTTTCAAAGTAAATTGGAATTTTTAATGGTAAAAAAATACGCGCTCTTTTTTATTTTATGGTCTTTTAGTTTTGCCTTTGCACAGGAAACAGTTTTTAGAGGAATTGTTGTTGATGCCAAAACGCAAAATCCTCTGGAGAATGTTGTAGTAAGCATTCAAAATTCTTCTATAACAAAACTTACTTCTAAAAGAGGCAAATTTGAATTGAGTTCTCCTATAGAAGGAGAACAGCTGCTTTTGATTCACAGTCAGGATTGCAAAGATTTGCTGCTGAAAATCCATTCTAATTTTGGTCAGATTATATATCTCGGGGTATTACAATTAGAAGATATTTATTCTGATGAAGTTCCCGCTGCATTAATTACATTATTAGAAAGCGATTTGTCTGATGATAATAGTTCATCCGAAATGACTTCAGGACTTTTGCAATCTTCAAAAGATGCTTTTATGCAGGCATCGGCATTTAATTGGGGTCAAGCCCGATTTAGAGTTCGTGGTTTAGACAGTGAAAACGGAACCATGATGCTCAACGGAATGACGATGAATAAAATTTACGACGGCAGACCGCAATGGAACAACTGGGGCGGACTAAATAATGTGCTTCGTAATCAGGAATTTTCGGTTGGAACAGCAGCTTCAAATTATACTTTTGGCGGTGTTTTAGGAACACAGCAAATTTTTACACGGGCTTCTTTATATCGAAAAGGAGCACAGCTAACCTTTTCCGGAAGTAACACAACCTACAGTTTGCGTGGGATTGGTACTTATGCTTCAGGAATGGATATTGACGGCTGGGCTTATGTAGTTTCTGCTGGAAAAAGATGGGCTGCTGAAGGTTATTTTGAAGGGACAAACTTCAATGCCGATTCCTTTTTTATGAGTGTTGAGAAAAAATTAAATAATAAACATTCACTCAATTTCACCGGATTTTACACACCCAATTCCCGAGGAAAAAATTCTCCAAATACTAATGAAGTAACCAGTTTAATGAGCGAAAAATACAATTCGTATTGGGGATTTCAGAATGGCGAAAAGCGAAATGCAAGAATAAAAACGGTTGAAGAACCTTTGTTCATGCTGAATCATTATTTTAAAATAGATGAAAAAACAAACCTGAATTCTGGCGTTATGTATCAGTTTGGGAAAGTTGGAAACAGCAATATTGATTATCAAAATGCCGACAGTCCTGATCCGGTTTATTATAGAAAAATGCCGAGTTATTTCAGTTCGCTTTATGCAAAAGACAAAGGTGAATTTTCGGGAGAATTTACTCCGGATTATGAAAATGCTGAAAAGAGCAAACTCACCTTTCTTGCAAATTCACAAATTGACTGGAACGCCATGTATTCTGCAAATCAAAAACCAGGTGAAAACGGTTATGAGCCAGCAAAAAGTCATTATGTTTTATATGAAGACAGAACAGACGATAAAACTTTTGCAATAAATTCTAACTTAAATACGCAGCTAACTCCAAATATTTCCTTTGATGGAGGAGTCACTTATCAGAATTTAAAATCACATAATTTTCAATATTTACTAGATCTTCTTGGCGGGAAATATTTTGAAGACATTGACCCGTTTTATAAAGGTGACCTTTCGCAGTCTGACTTGCAAAATCCAAACAGACAAGTCGTAAAAGGAGATATTTATGGTTACAACTATAATTTTTTAGCCAATACAATTAATGGTTTTACGCAGTTTAAATTCTCCTATAATAAAACCGAATTTTATTTGGCGCAGTCTTATTCAACATCTAATTATCAAAGAGAGGGATTATATCAAAACGGAATTTACGCCACAACTTCTTTAGGAAAAAGTGAGAAGGTAAATTTCGAAAACTTTGGTTTTAAAGGAGGTTTCACCTATAAAATTTCAGGAAAACAATGGCTGTTTTTTAATGGTGCGCACTTAACCAGAGCACCATCGCTTCGAAATACATTTTCAAATTCAAGATTAAATAATTCTATAGTTAACGGGATTGAAAGTGAAAACATTACAAGTGCCGAAGCCAATTATGTTTATCATTCACCAAAGTTGAAATTACGTTTAACAGCTTTTTATACTCTGATTAAAAACACATCAAAGACTTCTTTTTTCTATGCCGAAGGAATATTTGATAACGGAGCCGGTTACGACGCAACAGATGCTTTTGTGAGTCAGACTTTAACAAATTTGGACAAGAAAAACACAGGAGCAGAATTGAGTTTTGAATATCAGATTTCCTCAACTTTTAAAACAACTTTATCTGCCGCTTACGGAAATTATATTTACAACAGCAATCCAAATGTGTCGATTACAAACGATGCAAATGCAGCAAAAGACGGAGCGCAGACTACTTTTGATTTTGGTAAAGCCTATCTTAAAAATTACAAACAAGCCGGAACGCCTCAAAATGCACTTTCATTAGGTCTGGAATATCGAGATCCTAAATATTGGTGGATTGGAGCAAATATTAATTATTTGACCGATAACTACATTGATGTTTCGCCCATTTCAAGAACATCACAATTTTACATTAATCCGGCAAATGGATTTCCTTTTCCTGAAGCAACATCTGAGAGAGGAAATGAATTATTAAAACAAGAAAAATTTGATACTGTAATTTTATTAAATATCAACGGTGGAAAATCCTGGCGCGTTCATAAAAAGTATATCGGGCTTTTTGCCAGTGTCAATAATGTATTGGGCTTAGTCTATAAAACGGGTGGTTTTGAACAGGCCAGAAATGCAAATTTTAGAGCACTGAATCAGGATGTTTCAAGCGGAACGCCATCATTTGGTCCAAAATATTATTACGGTTACGGACGAACTTATTTTTTAAATCTTACAATCGGTTTATAAATCGACATTCATTTATCTATCATGAAAAACATAATTTTAAATACATTTTTAGCTTCATCATTATTATTTATTTGCAGCTGCAGTACAGAAATAGCAAATCCAAAATTAGAGTGTACTCAGCCTGATTTTAAAGTAAACAAAACGGTTGAAAAAGTTTATGAACTTTCAAGCAGTACTGCTAAACAATATTTGTATGATGATATTATAGAAGCTTACGTCGTTTCAAGCGATGAAGGCGGGAATTTTTTTAAATCTATTTCACTTCAGACAAAAGCCAACGAAAAAAATCCCGCAATTGGGTTTAGTGTTCCTGTCGATGCTTCAAACACCTACATTGATTATCGACTTGGGAATAAAGTATATGTAAAACTTAAAAATCAGTTTACAGATTTATATTATGGTGGATTAAGAATTGGCAGTTTATATGTCAACAATGCTGGAGATCCAACAATAGGGAGAATTTCTCAAAATGAATACAAAAATGTTCTAAATGCTTCATGTTCCATTATTGATGAAAATGAGCTGATTGAATCCCTTTCTATAGAACAGGCACTATCAGATACTAAATTAAATACATTGATTGAACTTAATGATGTTGAATTTACAGAAGGGGCATTGGGACGCCATTATTTTGAAGAATCAAGTAATATTGGAGGATCAACAAACTGGAACCTTCGTGATAAAACCGGAAATCAAATTATTTTTAGAACAAGCAGTTATGCAAAATTTGCAGATCATTTTGTGCCGGAAGGAAGTGGGAAAGTTAGAGGAATTTTAACCAAGTTTGGAACTGATTATCAATTAATGGTTCGTTCAGAAAATGATGTGGTTATGAACGGAAAAAGAAGCGTTCCATTTTTTGCCGAAGATTTTCAATCCGTTAAAAACAATGTCAATTTTGCCCTTCCCGGTTGGAGTAATATTGTAGAAAAAGCAACAAAACTATGGAAAAGCATGGTGTATGCTGGAAATGGTTATGCAGAATTTAATACCACAAGTACAACAGCGGCAGAAAATATTGCCTGGCTGGTTTCTCCTAAAATTAATTTAACGGGTTATAAAAATTCAGTTCTTTCTTTTAGAAGTGCACAACATGATTTAAAAGTCGATTCGCCATTAAATACGCTCGAAGTATATGTCTCAACAAACTTTGATGGTTCAAGTGTGACCAAGGCAAAATGGACTAAATTAGAAGCAAAAGTTCCGACGCTTTCAACACCTTCTCGTGAGTTTATAAGCTCTGGCGGAATAGATTTATCTGCTTATACAGGAAACATAAATATTGCCTTTAGATACGTAGGTTCAGGAAAAGATAAAACACTAAATGGCGCATTTATGGTCGATGATGTGAAGATTTTTGGCGAGAAGTAAGAATTGTATTTGTATAAGTTGTTGATTTCTAATTTTCTAAAATTGATTTTCTGTTTTTTTAAATTTTAAATTGTCAAATTTTGGCAGAATTTTGTATTTTGGTCATCCCAAATCAATACAAAAACAAAATGAAAACCTACTTTATTGCCATCTTGCTGATGGTGTTTCCATTCTTGATGCACAGTCAGGACAATGTTAAATTGAAGCAAATCAACATTGTAAAAACGAATTACCAAAACTCTAAAGACGGTGAAATTGTTAATAAAACAATGGTTTTTAAGGATGGTAAACTTCAAACAATAACAACTTCGGATGTTATTCAGAACTTTTTTTATAATAAAAAGGGTTTATTGGATATGTCTGTAAAAGATAAAGTGGGAAGTGACTGGAAAGAAGTTATCAATTACACTTATGATGCTGATAACAACATTACAAAATTTGTAAAAAAATATCAGGAAGGACCTGATTATATTACAAAAGTTGTATCGTTTGTTTATGAAGGTGCAAGAGTAAAAGTAACGACTAAAAAAAGTACAAATCACCAAAATTTGGTTGAGGATATTGAATATATCATTGAAAACGGTACTATCGTTAGACGTACATCACGTGATAGAAATAAAGCCATTATCGGGAAAATCGAGTACGTTTATGTAAACGATAATGTATCAAAACATAAAGGATTAGTAGGAGATAAAATCTCTAAAACGTATACTTATGATGATAAAAAATCGGTAGATCAGTTGATCGTTCAAAGTCTTTTTGGAGATAATTATAAAGTAATTGTGCCAATGATTTCATATCACGAAGACGAATTTACTTTTGAGTCGATTTCATATAATAACGAAATGAATTTCAGCCCTTCGTCTACAGCTTTAGTTGCAGTAAGCCGAAAATACAAATACAACAAATTAAATTTTCCAATTTCATGTTCTCAAATTGAAGAAAATGGAATTGTAAAAACAGAGAAAACGTTTATCTACGAATAAATAGTTTTTGATCCTTTTCAAACCATTTAAAAATCAAGTTTTATTAAAGAAATACTTTTGTAAAACATGATTTTTAGATGGTTTATCATTTTAAATAATATTTAAAACGTAATTCTATAATTGTAGTAGTATACAAATGATTAAATTTGTAGCTTATTTTAAGATATGTTAGAGAAAGAAGTTATAAATTTTGAGAAAACAGCCATTGTTGGTATTATAACTCAAAATCAAAGTGAGGAAAAACTTAATGAATATTTAGACGAATTAGAGTTTTTAACTTTTACCGCAGGAGGTGAAGTTATTAAACGCTTTTCGCAAAAAATGGAACGCCCGAATCCGAAGACTTTTGTGGGAACGGGTAAAATAGATGAAATCAATCTTTTTGTAAAAGAAAACGGAATATCGACTTTAATTTTTGATGATGAATTATCACCATCACAGCAAAAAAATATTTCACGAATTATAGATTGCAAAATCCTTGACAGAACCAATTTGATCTTGGATATTTTTGCGCAAAGAGCCGAAACTTCCTATGCAAGAACGCAGGTAGAATTGGCGCAGTGTATTTATTTATTGCCAAGACTTTCGGGATTATGGACGCACCTTGAGCGTCAAAAAGGGGGAATTGGTATGCGTGGTCCCGGTGAAACAGAGATCGAAACGGACAGACGTATTGTACGTGATAGAATTTCATTGTTGAAAGACAAAATCAAGACAATCGACAAACAAATGAGTATTCAAAGAAGTAATCGCGGAGCAATGGTTCGTGTGGCACTTGTTGGATATACAAATGTTGGAAAGTCGACTTTGATGAATGCTATCGGAAAAAGTGATGTTTTTGTTGAGAATAAATTATTCGCAACTTTAGATACAACAGTTCGAAAAGTAGTTATTAAAAACCTTCCGTTTTTGCTTTCGGATACGGTTGGATTTATTCGAAAACTGCCAACTCAATTAGTAGACTCTTTCAAAAGTACACTTGATGAGGTTCGTGAAGCCGATTTACTTTTACACGTTGTAGATATTTCGCATCCGGATTTTGAAGATCATATTGAATCTGTAAATCAGACTTTGTTAGAAATCAAAAGTAATGACAAACCAACTATTATGGTTTTTAATAAAATTGATGCTTACAAGCATTTAACGATTGATGAGGATGATTTAATTACCGAAAAAACCAGAAGACATTACACGTTAGAAGAATGGAAACAAACTTGGATGAGTAATGTTGGTCATGATAAAGCATTGTTTATTTCTGCAACTCAAAAAGAAAATTTTGAAGAATTTAGAGAAACGGTTTATGAAGCTGTTCGTCAGATTCACATAACAAGATTTCCATACAATAAGTTTTTGTATCCTGATTATAAGAACGCAGTTGAAAAGGAAGAGGAATAAAAATAGAAACGGCTTTTGATTTATTTCAAAAGCCGTTTTTGTTTTAGAGATGTCCATACTTTTTCCTCACTTTGGCTCTGCTTATTGATCCCGGCGCAGTCTGACATAATATATCTTCTGTTAAATCCTGAATACTCATCGATTGAAATTCTTTTACTATAGAAAATTTGCTGTCAAGTAATAACATAGTAATAATGGGCTCATGTATGATGCTTTCTCTGTCAGTTTCACATTCTTCGTCACTAAGAAAGAAATGGTTGTTGTCTTTATTTAACGTAATGGGACTAATAAAATCATTTTTAAAATACAAATTTGTATGTTTATCAGTTACTATTTTATATATAGTGGAGGCTTCTTCTTTACATAGTTTGACATTAATACCATATAAGCAAATAATATATTTATTGTTTGGGATACTGTAAGTTTTTATAACTATAGAGTAAGTTTCTGGAACTGTAGAATTAATATTTAAGATAGTATCCGAAGGAGTTTTTTTTACAGTAGTTTTCTTTTTTTCTAAATATTCAAGAGCGGTCTTTTCCAGTGAATCAGACAAAGCAGATTGAGCTTTTCCAGATATGCTAAAAATAAATAAGAAGCTTGAAACTATGATTAATATTTTTTTCATTAGGAAGTTATAGCGTTAAAAATCCCTGTTTTTTCTAATTTAGAAAAACAGGGATTAAATAGAATCTCTTTTTATTTAAATTTTTTTTGAGGATGTAGATTATTAAAACCCAAAATTAATTCCTAAACCAAATACTTCTCTGGTTTGAAGACCTTGAAAAGCATTATCATCATAAATTGCTTGAAATGCTAAATTAGCCGAAAGGAATTTGTTCACCTTCATAATGATATTCAAAGAATAATTGATATCTACGTTTTGAGGATCTTCCAGATAATTAGAATAAAGGTTCAGTGTATTTTCTGCCGTTACGTTGGTCATAATGGCTAATTTGTAATAAACAGAAGCATAAAAACCTAACTCGTAACGCATCGTTTTATTAGCATCTACACCAAAATAGGCTCCATCAACATAAGGTAATCCTGTGTTCTGATCAATGCCGGAAGTATAAGCTCCATCTACAAAAGTGAATTTTGAAGTTAAAGGTGCAAAGTTTATTTTTAGATTTTCATCTTTAGACCAATAAATACCGGGACCTGTAGTTAAATATCCAGGAGACATAAAACGAGTATTTTCAGTTCGAATTTCTTTTCCGTTAGCATCCTGACCGTAAATATATCCAGTTGAAAATTGAGTTCTAAAGTTTAAGAAGAAAGAGTAATACCATTCACCAAAAGCTCTTTTACCAACGATTGAATTAAACTCTAAACGGTCATCAGTCTTTTTCCCGAAATCGGTGTTTTTAGTTTGTAAAAGCCCGTAAGAAGCAAGGATTTTATTGTCCCAGGTTACATCATCTTTTTTATAATTGAAGTCGTAGTTTATTCCTAAAGTCCCAGAGAAACTATCTTCCCCACCTGCAATCCAGTTATTGAAGCTGGATTGGTTTAGTAAAAGAGAAACTGTTCCTTTTGCTTTCCATCCTTCGTCTTCAATAGTATCGTTTATTTTTTTAACTGCTTTTTCGGTATTCTGAATTAATTCTTTTTCTGAATTTTGGGCCTGAACAAAAGTAAAGTTCGCTAAGATAAATAGTAATAACGTCAGCTTTCTCATGGTTGTTTAGTTTAAGTGTATATTAACAAATATACTAAAAACCAACTGAAGGTTAAGGGAATATTACTTTAAAATGAAGGTTATTTCTTAGATTCTTTATATAAAGGTACAGCAGAACATGCTTCGCCATACATAATACTGCGGGCAAAAGGCTGTAAATAAGTTGTTGCTAAAATGTAAGCACGCATAGGAACTGGTTTCTTTGAACATCCTTTTACAATTACAGGTTTATTTTGGTACGCAGAATAATCAATCTTACTTAAGATTTCTTCGTATAAACTTGAATCCAGATCCTCAATGGTTCCGTTTACTACTTTTTTAACAAAAGGCGCCAAATGAACACTAACTAAAATTAATGCCCAAGCAGGAATTATAGCGTCTGTAGCGCAATGTACAGCGACATATTGATCTTGGTATTGTGACCAATCATGATTTTTAAGGTGTTCTCTAAAGTCTTTTTCTTTCAATAAAAATCCTTCCAAAAGCCATTGCGAAATGTCAATCTGCACACGCATTCCTTTTGGATAATAATCCTCTAAATCAAAAACTTCTAAAGCACTATTGGCAACTTTATTGATGATTTCTTCCATTTGAAAAGTTAGTTTCAAGTTTGAGGTTTCAAGTTTCAAGTTGCGTAACCTGAAACTTGAAACTTTGAACCTGAAACAAATATTAAAGCATTCCTAATTCTAATTTTGCTTCTTCGCTCATTAAATCTTTGCTCCAAGGCGGATCAAAAGTAATCTCTACTTCAACATCTTTAATGTGTTCGATTGTTTTTACTTTTTCTTCTACTTCTCTTGGTAAGCTTTCTGCAACCGGGCAGTTTGGTGATGTTAATGTCATTAGGATTTTTACTTCGTAATCTGTATTAACCATTACGTCATAAATTAATCCTAACTCATAAATATCTACAGGGATCTCAGGATCGTAAATTCCTTTTAAAACTTTTACGATTGATTCTCCTAATTCATTTGTGTCTATTTCTTGTTCCATTTTGTTATTTGTTTTTTCTGCCACGAATTACACAAATTTCCCGAATTAAGTATTTGTGTAATTAAAAAATTCGTGCTAATTCGTGTAATTTGTGGCGAAAGAAATTTAATTTTTGTTTTTCGCATCAAAAGCCAAAGCGTACATTTTGATGTTTTTTATCATCGAAACCAAACCGTTTGCACGTGTTGCTGATAGATGTTCTTTTAATCCAATTTCGTCTATAAATTCAGTGTCAGCATTTATAATGTCTGAAGCTTTTTGATTAGAGAAAGCGCGAATTAAAATTGCAATTATTCCTTTAGTCAAAATAGCGTCACTGTCTGCTGTGAAAACAATTTTATCATCATTTTGCTCGCCTTGAAGCCAGACTTTTGACTGACAGCCTTTGATTAAATTCTCGTCGGTTTTGTATTCTTCTTGAATTAACGGAAGACTTTTTCCCAGTTCGATAATATATTCATAACGCTGCATCCAGTCGTCGAACATCGAAAATTCGTCTATTATTTCGTTTTGTATTTCTTTAATTGTCATAATTATTCTTTAGCAAAATCAACCAGTAAATTTACCAGTTTTTCAATTTCCTTTGGAGGAAAACCATTGTCGAAACCTGCAGTTTCGTATGTTTTTTGATCTTGAGTTATTTTTAAATTTCCAATCGCTGCACCGTCATAAAAACGTTTTTCAGTTGGTGCTTTTAATGCCGAAAGTTTGTTTAAATCTACTTTTGAAAATTCAGCAACAATTTTGTTCCATTTAGCATCGTCAATTTTACTTTCAATTGGTTGTTGATCTCTACCGTTTGTAACATAAACAGTCTGATTTTGAACTACAATTTTTTTAAAATATCCTCTTGACATTGCAGAATATTCAATTTGAGTTGTAGCCATGTTTGTCTTTTTTTGACTGCAGCAGCCGGTAGCAATAAAAAGCGTTAAAAGCAATAAAGATATTATTCTCATAAAAAAATAGATGTTAGCTTAGCATTATTTGTGCCTTTTTAACGGCATCGACCATTTGGTCAATTTCTTCTTTGGTGTTATAAAATGAAAAAGAAGCTCGAATCGTTCCCGGAATACAGAAGAAATTCATAATTGGCTGTGCGCAATGATGTCCGGTTCTAACTGCAATTCCTAATTTGTCAATAATAGAACCAATATCATACGGATGAATTCCATCAATATTAAACGAGATTACAGAAGCTTTATTTTTTCCTGTTCCGTAGATTCTTAAACCTTCAATTTCAGATAAACGTTTTGTAGCGTAATCTAAAAGTTCAGTTTCATATTCGTGAATATTTTCAAAACCAACACTGTTTAAATAATCAATCGCTGTTCCTAAAACAATTCCGCCCGCAATATTTGGTGTTCCGGCTTCAAATTTATGTGGAAGATCTGCGTAAGTTGTTTTTTCGAAAGTAACCTCTTTAATCATTTCGCCACCACCTTGATAAGGAGGAAGTTTGTTTAGCCATTCTTCTTTTCCATAAAGAATTCCAGTTCCCGTTGGACCACACATTTTATGTCCCGAAAAAGCATAAAAATCACAATCTAATTCCTGAACATTTGGTTTTAAATGCGGAACAGCCTGTGCACCGTCAATTAAAACTGCGGCACCAACAGCATGGGCTTTATCAATGATATATTTTATCGGATTAATAATTCCGAGTGCGTTTGAAATATGATTAACCGTAACGACTTTTGTTTTTTCTGAAAGCAGAGCATCAAAATCTTCAAGAATTAATTCTCCGTTTTGATTAATCGGAATAACTTTTAATGTTGCTCCCGTTCTTTCACATAACATCTGCCACGGCACAATATTACTGTGATGCTCTAATGAAGAAACAAGTACTTCGTCACCTGGTTTTAAAATAGAAGCAAAACCATTTGTCACCAAGTTGATTCCGTGCGTAGTTCCCGAAGTAAAAAGTACTTCGTGAGCATGTTTTGCATTAATATGTTCTTTTACTTTGCCACGAGAAATTTCGTAAGCATCAGTAGCTAACTGGCTTAAAGTGTGAACGCCACGGTGAATATTGGCATTGATTTCCTGATAATATTTTACTTCGGCATCAATCACGATTTGTGGTTTTTGCGAAGTAGCTCCGTTGTCGAAATATACTAAAGGTTTTCCGTTTACAGTTTGTGAAAGTATTGGAAAATCAGCTCTTATTTTTTGAATATCTAGCATGTCTTATTTAGAAAAAATCTATTTACAAAAGTACTAAAACTAAATTTGTTTATACAGGAATTCTATAATTTCCTTTTATGATGCTATTGTTACAAGCCGTAAATGCTGATTCCGTAAAAAACGATTCGGTTTTCTGAATTATCCGAATCAGATTTATAATTTGAGTTCTAAAATCGTGAACATAAATTATTTATATTGCAATAAAAATACTGACATCATCATGAAAAAATTTCTTAAAGTACTTTTGCTTCTAGTGGTTCTCGCTTTTTTGTATTTCGGATTCACAACTTATCCCAAACTGGATTTAATTTCTGGTTTTTCGGCTAAGAGTGTCGCATCCGGACATTTTATAGACAATCGTCCGTTAGATTTAATTCAAAAAACAGACAATGATATCGATATGATTGATCTGGCTAAAAATTCAATTGATGAAACCGAAAAATTTGCCACTTCAACCGTTTATGGCTTAAAGGAAAGAAAAGCAATTTACCGTGAAGGTTTAGGTGCGATTTTGATTAATGATGATTTTGATGTTTCAAAACCATATTTGCTTCCAAAGAGAACAAAATTGGTAAACAATCTTCCGTTTCCTTATGGAAATAATGAGCCAAAAGATTCTGCTTTCGCAAATGTTGATTACACGAAATTAAAAAATGCAGTTGAAAATGCTTTTGATAAAAACGGCGGAAGAGCAAAACGTACACGCGCCGTTGTCGTTTTATACAAAGAAAAATTAATCGCCGAAAAATACGACACAGGTTTTGATAAAGACAGTAAAATTTTAGGATGGTCGATGACGAAAAGTATCACAAGCTCTGCTTTTGGAGTTTTAGCCAAACAAGGAAAAATTGATATTTATAAGCCAGCACCAATTGAAGAGTGGAAAAATGACGATCGCAAAATTATTACAATAAATGATTTGCTTCACATGAATTCTGGTTTAGAATGGGAAGAAAATTACAGTACGATTTGTGATGCTACACAAATGCTTTTTCAGGCCGAAGATATGGGAAAAGTACAAATGGATAAACCTGCTCAATTTAAACCAAATACGCATTGGAATTATTCTTCTGGAACAACCAATTTATTGTCCCGAATTTTAAGAAGCCAATTTAAAACACAGCAAGAATATCTTGATTTTTGGTATAGTGCCGTAATCGACAAAATCGGAATGAATTCGATGATCGTCGAGCAAGATATGTCGGGAACTTTTGTTGGTTCTTCTTACGGATGGGCAACGCCAAGAGACTGGTCAAAATTTGGGTTGTTATATCTGCATAAAGGAAACTGGAATGGCGAACAAATTCTAGATGAAAGCTGGGTAAAATACACAGCAACTCCAACCAATACTTCTGAAGGAAAATATGGAGCGCAATTTTGGTTAAATGCGGGAGGCAAATTTCCAGATGTTCCTCGCGATATGTTTTATTGCAGTGGATATCAAGGTCAAATGGTAGCAATTATTCCGTCTCTGGATATGGTAATTGTGAGAATGGGAGTGAGAGAAGGCGATAAAAGTTTTGATTTTAATGGGTTTTTGAAAGGGATAATTGAGAGTGTAAAGAAATAAATTTGTAATACATTTCATTCTTTTTTATACCTTGCTAAAAAAATATTAATGGAATCGTTTAAAAATATATTTTTTATTGGTGGTATTCATGGAGTTGGGAAAGGAACTATTTGTAAAGAAATAGCATCTAAAAGTGATGTTATACACATAACTGCAAGTGAAGTTTTAAAATGGAGTGAAATCAGTCATTCTGATAATAAGTTAGTTGAAAATATTTCCTCTACACAAGAAAAATTAATTTTTGGATTAAATAATTTAATTGATAGGGATAAAAAGTATTTGCTTGATGGACATTTTTGTTTATTGAATTCATTGAATGTTCCCTGTAAAATTGATGAAGAAACTTTTGATATTCTTAATCCAAGAGTGATTTCAATTATTATAGATGATGTAGAAAAAATAACTAAAAGATTGGAAAATCGTGATAGTAAAAAATATGACATCAAAGTTTTGAACGAATTACAGAATATGGAAATTGAATATGCAAAATATCTTTCGAAAAAGTATTCTGTTCCATATATCGAGATTATGGATAATAATTATGAACAGTTATTAAATATCACTAGTTAATGAAAGTTTTGCTAGACACAAATATTATTATTCATAGAGAAGCAAATAAAATATACAAACCAGAAATTGGTCAACTTTTCAAGTGGATAGATAATCTTAAATATTCAAAATACATTCATCCTTTGACTGTTGAAGAATTAGAAAGATATAAAGATCCAAAAGTTCTTGATACTATGAGTATCAAAATTGAGAGTTATAATTTACTTAAACATCAAGCTCCTCTAGGTGAAGAGATATTAAAAATAAGTAGGAAAATTGACAATCAGGATAATGATATTAATGATACTCAAATATTAAATGAAGTTTTTGAAGGACGTGTTGATATATTGATTTCTGAAGATAAAAAGATTCATACTAAAGCAGGATTACTTGGTATTTCGGACAAAGTATTTAAAATTCAGAATTTTTTAGAGAAATGTATTTCAGAAAATCCTGAGCTGGTGAATTATAAAGTGTTAGCTGTTAAAAGAGCAGATTTTGCTGACGTTGACATTAAAAATGAGTTTTTTGATAGTTTTAGGAATGATTATGAAGAGTTTAATTCATGGTTTAGCAGTAAGTCTGAAGAACCTTGTTATGTTTGTTATAGTGATGGTAATTTAACAGCTTTTCTTTTTGTTAAAATCGAAAATGAAAAAGAAAATTATTCCAATATTCAACCAGTTTTTGAGCCGAAGAGAAGATTAAAAATTGGAACATTAAAAGTGACGGGAAATGGTTATAAAATTGGAGAGAGATTTTTAAAAACGATATTTGACAATGCACATCAATTTAAAGTTAAGGAAATTTATGTTACTCTTTTTACAAAAAGACCAGAACAAGAACAGTTAGTTGAGATGTTAGAAGAATGGGGATTTGTTTATCACGGAATAAAAACCACAAAAAATGGAGAAGAAAAGGTTTATGTTAAGGCTTTTTGTAAAGAAAAACCAGTAAACATAGAAAATCCAAAATTAACTTTTCCATTTTTATCAAGAGAGACAGATAAATATATAATCAAAATTGAACCACAATATCATACTGAGCTTTTTCCGGATAGTATAAATACTAGGGAAGACGTTAAGAAATATACAGAGAATGAGCCTCATAGAAATAGAATCAGTAAAGTATACATTTCGCATTCTTTTGATCGGAATTTAAAACCTGGTGATTTACTGATTATCTATCGTATGGGTGAAACTATTCCAAAAAAATATTCGAGTACCATTACCACTATTTGTATCGTTGAAAATGTGCAAAATAACTTTAATTCTTTTGACGATTTTTTTGGAGCTTGCAATAGGCGGACAATGATTTCAAAAGAAGATTTGCAAACACAATGGTGGAATAAATTTTCTAAAAATAGACCTTTTGTCATTAACTTTTTATATGCTCATTCCTTGCCTACACCAAAACCAACTTTAGATGATTTGAATAAATTAGGCATTATCCCAGATATATTGAATATGCCTAGAGGATTTATTAAAATAACAAATGAGCAATTTATTGATTTGATTAAATTTGCATATAAACTATAACATATGAAAGTAGTACTGTCAATTAAGCCCCAGTTTGCAAACAAGATATTTGATGGGACAAAAAAATTTGAATTTAGAAAAGCTATTTTTAAAAACCAAAATGTAACGTCAGTTTTGGTTTATGCTTCTTCACCTGTTCAAAAAGTGATAGGAGAATTCGAAATAGAGAAAATATTTAATCTTGACCTTAAAGAACTTTGGGATACAACTAAAGAATATTCAGGTATAACAGAAGATTATTTTTATGAATATTTCGAAAACAGACAACAAGGTTTTGCCATTCAAATAAAAAATAAAAATAAATTTGAAGAACCGAAATGTTTAAAGGCTGATTATAACTTAACACCACCTCAGTCATTTGCATATTGGTCAAATGAAAAAAGATAAAATCAAAAACCGATAAACTTTTAAAGTTTATCGGTTTTTGATTTTTATAAATAGAATTTTCTACAAATCAAATCCTAAATTCACGCCTAATTTCATGGCAATGATTTTAGTAATCCTTTGTTTTAATTCAGGTATTTTAATGCTTTCGATTACTGCATTTGAGAATGCGTACATCAATAAAGCTTTAGCTTCTTTTTGAGGAATACCACGAGACTGCATGTAGAACATTGCCGTTTCATCAAGCTGTCCAACAGTACAACCGTGAGAACATTTTACATCATCTGCAAAAATCTCTAATTGTGGTTTTGCGTTGATAGTTGCTTTGTCACTCAATAAAATGTTGTTGCTTTTTTGGAAAGCATTTGTTTTTTGAGCTTCTTTTTCTACCAAAACTTTTCCGTTGAAAACCCCTGTCGAACGATCAGAGAAAATTCCTTTATAATCCTGGAAACTTTCGCAGTTTGGCGTTGCGTGGTTTACCAAAGTATAATGGTCAACGTGTTGTTTATCATTTAAAATGGAAATTCCGTTTAACGTACTTGTTAGTCTTTCTCCGTAGTGGTAAAAGTTTAAGTTGTTACGAGTTAAATTTCCACCAAAAGAGAAAGTGTGTACATAAGCATGACTTTCCTGTTGTTGAGAAACATAAGTATTGTCAATTAAATTTGCTTCGCTATTGTCGTTTTGGATTTTATAATAGTCAACAATCGCACGTTTTTGAGCAAAAATCTCTGTAACTGAATTTGTTAAAACAGGATTTTCATTCAAACTTTGGTGACGCTCAATAATTTGAACATGTGAATTTTCACCCACAATAACCAAATTTCTTGGCTGAACCATTAATGCTGCTTCGTTTCCAGTTGAGAAATACATAATCTCAATTGGTTTATCAGCCACTTTTTTCTTCGGAATATTGATGAAAGCACCTTCACTTGCAAATGCAGTATTCAATGAAGTCAAACTATCATCTTTACTTGCAATTTGATTAAAGTAGGTATCAATAATCATTTTGTATTTTGGTTTGGTTAATGCCGATGACATTAAGCAAACATCAATTCCGTCATGCGTTGTAGAAGACAAATGTGAACTAAAAACACCATCAACAAATACTAATTTATAAGTATCTATTTCGTGTAAAAAGTATTTTTTTACCTGATTAAATTCGATTGCATTTTCTTCCTTTGGAAAAACCGTAAAGTCATTTTTTAAGATGGCATTTAGCGATGTATATTTCCAAGCTTCTTCTTTTTTGGTTGGGAAACCTTTATTTTCGAAGTTTTTTAAAGCATTTGTGCGTATGTCATGTAAATCTGAATGTACATCGACACGNNCTTCAAAAGCCATAAAAGACGATACTAATTTTTCTTTTAAATCCATTGTTCTTTTGTTTCCTTCGGTGTTTCAGGTTTCAAGTTTCATGTTGCCTATTGAAACTTATTCCCCTTGAAATCTTTTTTATTTAGGTAAGTGATAAAGTTTTTTATTTTACCACTTAAATTTTCATAATCTGTTTTTAAAGCTTCGAATTTTTGTTCTGAAATATATTCAAAATCAAAAACGCGATATAACTGAGATCTTGTTTCTCCAGCTGAACCTTTTGCAATAGATAAAAATTGTCGAAATTCTAAATTTCCATCTCTTTCAAATCCTTCAGCAATATTATCCATTACTGAACCAGAAGAATCTTTTATTTGATTTTTAAATCTGAGATCGGATCTTAACTCTGTATGAATTGCAATAAGGTGAATTTCTTTTGCTAATCGTCGAGCCTCTTTCCAGATTTCTAAATCCTCAAATCGATTTATTGTCGCCATAATTTCTATTTTAATAATTTTAAGTTTAAACTTACAAAATGTAGTTTAACTTGAAACTAAAAAAAACATGAAACTTGAAACAAACTTTAGTTTTCCGCTTTAATCCAGTCGTATCCTTTTTCTTCTAATTCGTATGCTAGTTCTTTTCCGCCAGATTTTACGATTCTTCCGTTGTAAAGAACATGAACGAAATCAGGAACGATATAATCTAACAAACGTTGGTAGTGTGTGATAACAATAATTGCGTTTTTGTCGCTTTTTAATTTGTTTACACCATTTGCTACAATTCTTAAAGCATCGATATCAAGACCAGAATCTGTTTCGTCCAGGATGGCTAATTTTGGCTCTAACATTGCCATTTGAAAAATCTCGTTTCTTTTTTTCTCTCCTCCAGAAAAACCTTCGTTTAAAGAACGAGATAAAAATTTACGGTCAATTTCTAATAATTCAGATTTCTCACGAATTACTTTCAACATTTCGTTTGCCGGCATTTCTTCTTGTCCGTTTGCTTTACGAGTTTCGTTGATTGCCGTTTTCATAAAGTTAGTAACACTAACTCCAGGAATTTCTACAGGATATTGAAACGAAAGAAAAACACCTTTATGTGCTCTTTCTTCAGGGGCTAAATCAGCAAGATCTTCTCCGTCAAGAATAACTTCTCCGTCTGTAACTTCATAGTTTTCGTTTCCTGCAATAACTGCAGAAAGTGTACTTTTACCAGAACCGTTTGGTCCCATGATAGCGTGTACTTCGCCAGCTTTAACTTCTATATTAATTCCTTTCAGGATTTCTTTATCACCAATTGAG
>NZ_DLHA01000017.1:0-102836 GCF_002482975.1 Flavobacterium sp. UBA7680
ATATATTTTATTCGACAAACAAATACACAAAGCATATCGTAGAGATGTACAGCAGTGCGCCTTATGTGCAAAGTATATTTCAAAACACACGTGAATACTGGACGTAGACGCACTGCTGTGCGCCTCTACGGAAAATTGGGATGAATATATTTTATTCGACAAACAAATACACAAAGCATATCGTAGAGACGCACAGCAGTGCGTCTTATGTGCAAAGTATATTTCAAAACACGCGTGAATACTGGACGTAGACGCACTGCTGTGCGCCTCTACGGAAAATTGAGATGAATATATTTTATTCGACAACAAATACACAAAACATATCGTAGAGACGCACAGCAGTACGTCTTATGCGCAAAGTAAAAAAGCTTCAATTTTCAATGGAGTTTTTTTTAATGTATAATATACATTTTTTCTAATCTTACAAATTAAATGTTAAAATAAATTCATTTACATTTACTTCTTAATATAACAAATACCATTAATGAAAACACCAAAAATCCTTTTTCTATTTTTACTTTTAGCATTAAACAGCTGTTCAAGCGATAACAGCGAAAACCCGGAAGACCCAGAAACATCAAAATTTGCAATGACAGCAAAAGTTGATGGTACATTATGGGAAATGCAAAATCCGTTTGGTTCAGATTATGCTACAAAAACATTATTTGATATGTATCCGGCAGAAGAATATATTCTTTTACAAGGAAGAAACAAAAATTTTGTAGATGAAATTAGACTTTACATTAAGAGAAGTGATCTAAAAGTTGGGACATACCCTATAACAAAAAATACATTTGACGCTTCAAAAACACAAGTTGAAATCTCGTTCAACACTAAAGGAAAAAGTCAATATCCTGTTAATGGTTCAGTATCAATTACAGCAATTGACTTAACTGCTAAAAAAGTAACCGGAACATTTTCATTTAATTGTGTAGATGATGATGATGAACCAATTAGCGCTACTAACCCTGTTACAACAAAAGTAACTGACGGTACTTTTAGCTACAGATATGATGTAGTAGAGAAATAATCCTGATATATTTCTATATAAAAAAAGCTCCTTTAATGGGAGCTTTTTTTTATAATAGAATCTGAGATTATTTACTCAAATACATTTTTCTTCTAGAGTACAATTCGTAGAATTGATCATCTTTTAAGTCATCAATAAACAAGATGCTTTCTCCTGTTGATTTCATTTCTGGCCCTAACGCTTTGTTTACGTTCGGGAATTTACTGAAAGAGAAAACCGGTTGTTTGATTGCATATCCTTTTAATTGTGGATTGAAATCAAAGTCGGTTACTTTATTATGACCTAACATTACTTTTGTAGCGTAGTTTACATAAGGTTCTCCGTAAGCTTTTGCAATAAACGGAACCGTTCTTGAAGCTCTTGGATTTGCTTCGATAATATAAACTGTATCATCTTTAATCGCAAACTGAATGTTGATTAAACCAACAGTCTTTAAAGCTCTCGCAATTTTATATGTATGATCTTTAATTTGCTGCATTACGAATTCTCCTAAGTTAAAAGGAGGCAATGTTGCATTACTATCTCCAGAGTGAACTCCGCAAGGTTCGATATGCTCCATAATTCCTATGATGTATACATTTCCGTCAGCATCACAAATCGCATCCGCTTCAGCTTCAATTGCTCCGGCTAAATAGTGATCTAGTAATAATTTGTTTCCTGGAATTGTTTTCAACAAGTCGATAACGTGCTCTTCAAGCTCTTTTTTGTTGATTACAATTTTCATTCCCTGACCTCCTAATACATAAGAAGGACGAATTAAAAGCGGGAAATCTAAAGTATCAGCTAATTTTGAAGCTTCGTCTGCCGTTTCAGCGATTCCGAATCTTGGGAAAGGAATATGTAATTCTGTCAATAAATCTGAGAATCTTCCTCTGTCTTCAGCTAAATCAAGTGCATCAAAACTAGTTCCGATGATTTTTACACCATATTTAGATAATTTATCCGCTAATTTAAGAGCCGTCTGACCACCAAGCTGAACGATTACACCTTCTGGTTTCTCGTGTTGGATGATGTCATAAATATGTTCCCAGAAAACTGGTTCGAAGTATAATTTATCAGCAGTGTCAAAATCTGTTGAAACTGTTTCAGGATTACAGTTGATCATGATCGTTTCGTAACCGCATTCTTTTGCTGCTAAAACTCCGTGTACACAAGAGTAATCGAACTCAATTCCTTGTCCAATTCTGTTTGGTCCGGAACCTAGAACGATAACTTTCTTTTTATCTGTCAGGACACTTTCGTTTTCTACATAACGTTCTCCGTTTGCTTTTTCGATTTCTGCCTCAAAAGTAGAGTAGTAATAAGGTGTTTTTGCTTTAAACTCAGCCGCACAAGTATCAACCAGTTTAAATACACGGTTGATGTTTTTTTCCATACGTAAAGAATGTACTTCACTTTCCAGACAATTCATCATGTGCGCGATTTGTCTGTCGGCAAAACCTTTTTGTTTGGCTTCAAGCAATAATTCTTTAGGAAGGGTTGAAATTTTATAGTTTGAAATTTCTTTTTCCAGAACATAAAGTTCTTCGTATTGTTTTAAGAACCACATATCGATTCTTGTAATTTCATGAATGCGGCTCAACGGAATTCCCATTGCGATGGCATCATAAATTACAAAAACTCTGTCCCAGCTTGCATATGTAAGCTTTTCGATAATCTGCTCGTAATCTTTGTATCCTTTTCCGTCAGCTCCTAAACCGTTTCTTTTAATTTCTAAAGATTGGGTTGCTTTGTGAAGTGCCTCTTGAAAAGAACGTCCAATTCCCATAACTTCACCTACAGATTTCATCTGAAGACCTAAAGTTCTGTCAGATCCTTCAAATTTATCGAAGTTCCAACGTGGTATTTTTACGATTACATAATCTAAAGTTGGTTCAAAAAGAGCCGAAGTTGATTTTGTAATTTGGTTTTGTAATTCATCTAAATTGTATCCTAAAGCCAGTTTAGAAGCAATTTTTGCAATTGGGTAACCTGTTGCTTTTGATGCTAATGCAGAAGAACGAGATACACGAGGGTTAATCTCGATCGCTACGATATCTTCTTTATCATCTGGCGAAACTGCGAATTGTACGTTACATCCTCCGGCAAAATTTCCGATACTTCTCATCATTAAGATAGCGTAGTCACGTAATTTTTGGAAAGTTGTGTCTGATAATGTCATTGCCGGCGCAACTGTAATCGAATCTCCAGTGTGGATTCCCATTGGATCCATATTTTCGATCGAACAGATAATTACAACATTGTCGTTTTTATCTCTTAAAAGCTCTAACTCGTACTCTTTCCATCCCATTAAAGCTTTATCAATTAAAACTTCATGAATTGGAGACGCTTCAAGTCCGCGTGTTAAAAGCTCATCAAAATCTTCTTTTTTGTAAACTACTGCAGCTCCCGTTCCTCCTAGTGTAAACGATGGACGAATTACAAGCGGAAAACCAAATTCCTGTGCAATTTCTTTTCCTTCTAAATATGAAGTAGCTGTTTTTGCAGGTGCAGTTGGTACATTTATTCTTTCTAAAAGCTGTTTAAACTGCTCTCTGTCTTCGGTAATATTAATTGCGTTTACATCAACTCCTATTAATCTTACTCCGAAATCCTGCCAAATTCCTTTTTCTTCAGCTTCCAGACACAAGTTCAAAGCGGTCTGCCCTCCCATTGTTGGCAAAACTGCATCAATTTGCGGGTGCTCCTTCAGAATTTCAATAATCGATTTAGTAGTTAAAGGTTTCAAATAAATATGATCGGCCATAGAGGGGTCGGTCATAATTGTCGCTGGATTGGAGTTAATCAAGATAACTTCAATTCCTTCTTCACGAATCGAACGTGCAGATTGAGATCCCGCATAATCGAATTCGCAAGCTTGACCAATAACAATAGGTCCCGAACCTATTATTAAAACTGATTTAATTGATGTGTCTTTAGGCATTTTTGTATGTATTGTGTAGTTATATAAGTATTTTAAAAAACATTCTTAGTGTACTAAAAACTAGAATGTTGAGAAAATTTTTACCGACAAGGTATAAAAAAAGGCGATACTAAAAAAGTAATCGCCTTATGTATGTTTATACAAACATTATTTTTTGTGTCTAGGCTCGCTAGAAACAGTCAATTTATGTCTTCCTTTTGCTCTTCTACGCGCTAGAACTTTTCTTCCATTCGCAGAAGCCATTCTGTCCATAAATCCGTGCTTATTTCTTCTTTTTCTTTTCGATGGTTGAAATGTTCTTTTGCTCATTGCTTTGTATCTTTAAAATGGTGTCTATTATCTCTTTTTCTGTTTTTGAATACTGTTGCTCAAAAACCGAGTGCAAATATACAAAGACTTTTTTTTCTGGCAAGTAGTTTTATAAAAATATTTTTAATTCATTTTACTATATTTGCAATCACAAATTTACATGAATTATGTTTAATAAAATTATCAAACTTATTTTAGCCGGACTTCTTATTATAGCTGGCGTTTGGCAAATTATAGATAAAGAAACCGGTAATGGTATCTTCCTTATATTATTGTCTGCAATTCCTATTTTTCTTTATTTTAAAAATGAATTTATCCTTTTAGCCTTTCTTAAATTGAGAAAACAAGACTTCGAAGGTGCTAAAAAATGGCTGGCATACATCAAAAATCCAGAAACAGCGTTAGTAAGAAAACAACAAGGTTATTTTAATTACCTTCACGGTATCATGCTTTCGCAGACTAATTTGATCCAGGCTGAGAAACATTTCAAAAAAGCTATCGAACTTGGACTATCAATGGATATGGATCTTGCCGTTGCAAAATTAAACCTTGCAGGAGTTGCAATGTCACGCCGCAGAAAACTGGAAGCTACTAATTTATTAGCCGAAGCTAAAAAATTAGACAAACAAGGAATGCTGAAAGAGCAAATCTCAATGATGAAAGAACAAATGAAGAAAATTTAAATTTTCTTTAAATTACAATATTTTAAAATCCCAAATTCCAAAAAGAGTTTGGGATTTTTTTATTTTAGTCTGGTTTGTCATCCTGAGCGAAGTCGAAGGACACGCAAGAAACTCGACAAAGATTCTATAACCGCACCGTTTTAACGCAAAGAGACCCGACAGGTTTTAAAAACCTGTCGGGTCTGAGTAATATTGCGGAGTTACTTTGCGCCCTTCGACTTCGCTCAGGGTGACACCGATAATGTTAACCACACCGTTTGTCTTTGCGAGGAACGAAGCAATCTCATTAAGTTTATTACTAAAGTTGTTCTTTGTTAGTGCGGTTGCTTCGTTCCTAGCAATGGCAAGATTGGATAAAGATTCTGTAACCGTACAGTTTGTCATCCTGAGCGAAGTCGAAGGACACCAAGTAACTCGACAAAGATTAAGTTAGGAATTAACAGTACCGTTTGTCATTTCGACCGAAGGGAGAAATCGCACTAGAAATTCGACAAAGTATGTCGCCAATCTTTGTCGAATTTCTAGTGCGATTCCTCGTTCCTCGGAATGACAAAAATAACTCATAATTATATTACGGAGTTACTTTGCGCCCTTCGACTTCGCTCAGGGTGACACCGATAATGTTAACCACACCGTTTGTCTTTGCGAGGAACGAAGCAATCTCACTTAGTTTATTACCAAAGCTGCTTCTTGTTAGTGCGGTCGCTTCGTTCCTCGCAATGACAAGATTGGATGAAGATTCTGTAACCGTACAGTTTGTCATCCTGAGCGAAGTCGAAGGACACGAAAGAAACTCGACAAAGATTAAGTTAGGAATTAACAGTACCGGTTGTCATTTCGACCGAAGGGAGAAATCGCACTAGAAATTCGACAAAGATTGGCGACATACTTTGTCGAATTTCTTTGCGGAGCTACTTTGCGCCCTTCGACTTCGCTCAGGGTGACAAAACAATTATTAATTATCAATTATTAATTGTTAACTATTTCAAAATATCAGTATCCACAAGTCTCGCATATTTACCTGTGATTTTACCTTTTTCATCAATAGTAAAAAAAGTTGGGGTTCCTATTATGGCGTAGGTTTGGAAGTTTGGGCCTGCGAAACCTTTATAGTCGCATAATTGTTCCTTCCATGGGAGTTCGTGATTGTGGTCTGCGGCATCTTTGGTCATGTCTGCGGCTACGCTTATGATTTCGTAGCCTTTGTTTTTTACGATTTCGTAATTGCCTAATAACTGGTGAATTTCGTTTTCGCAGTTATTGCAGCCCGATTCGTAAAAGAATAATAACGTTTTTTTATTGATTGTTTTTTTGCCCGAAGCTGTCTGCAAAGCGGGCGCCGAACCGCCAATTACCGGAGCATTAATCGTATTTGCTAATTTCTTACTTGGCTTTTCCAGTCTTCCGGATTTTGAAGCATACTGACTTATGGCATCTACTAAATCGTCTTTTCCTTCTTTGGTAAAAACTGCTACTATTTTTTCTGTAAAAGCCGTATAGATTTCATTGCTTTTTATACGTGAGAGGATTTGTTTGGTATCTGTCAGTAAAACAGCATCGTCTTTAATTATCGTTTGCTGTAAATTGACCCAGCCTTCTATTCCCTGATTCCAGAAACCGCTGTTGTAAAGCGCCTGCATATCGAGTTTTTCTTTTACAAAAAGGTTTAACTCTTTTGCTTTTTCTTCTTCGGGCTGGTTAAAGGTGCTGCCTATGCCCATTAAAAAACGGTATATTTCTATAAAACGCGCTGCATATAAAGTACTTTTTGCGGTTTCGTTGCTGAGTGCCGTAAACTGCTGCTGCAGGTTTTCATTTTCTTTTTGAAAAGCAGTAAATAACGGCTCTTCCTTTTTATACAAATTAAGACCATACTGCACAAAACCCACTTTGTCCAGAATTACTTTTTGCTGCTCTATTTTTCGATTTAAAAAATCATTCTCGGGCGAGCCTTCGTATTTGGTGTTCTCAAAATTGGGCTGTTCTTCGAGGCAGGAAATAGAGAAATTTTCCTTGTTTACAATAAAATCCATGCCGCCGCCATCTGTAAGCATAAAATGCGAAATGCCGGCATATCCTTTTTTTGCTTGCGGAATAACCAGCACCGCTTTACCCGAGGTGTCGAGTGTTCCGGTAATAATAGTGTCTTTTTTACTGCCTCTTTCGAGTACATAAACATATTGTTTTCCGCCATAATGAGAAAAATTAATGTTTATGGTTTGTGAATGTACCGAAGTCAGCATGCCAAAAACAGCAAGACCTTGCAATAATATATGTTTCATGTTTTGTTTTATGATTGATTTAAAATTTTATTAAATACCAAAACGCCCTTCATTCCTGCTTGTGAGCAGGAAATGAAAAGCGCAGCGGTTCTTTTGGTAATCTTACTTTTAAATATTGTATAATTGAGGCGATTAAATATCACCTCCATTAAAGTTTTATTTCATCCTGAAAGCAGTTCTTGCTTCTAAGATTTATTTCTCTGATATACAACGTACTGGAAATGCGTAGCGTTGTTCTCCTTTTGGTAAAGGCGAAATAGCAGAATTTCCTCCTCCAGAATAAAAGTAATATTGTGTAGATGAGTAAACATCTGTACTCGAGTAAAAAAGATTACCAGAAGGTTTCAGAGGGCTGGTTATAACATCAGCAGTAAAGAAATTACCCTCAGAAGGAAGAAATAATGAAGTACCTATTTGCAACCCTCCTTTTAAGGCTCCAGCTACCCCTTTATAAGTTAAAGTATTGTATTTAATTACTGCCTCCCATTCTGCTTTGGTAGGTACACGATAACCGGGATCGCAGGGATCATTAGTTGTATTTTTTGGATTGCTCCACATACCTGCAGGTCTAACGGCAATCCAACCAACCGTCGTTCCTGGAACAAGAGAGATAGGATCTTTTGATCCCCATTGATAATAATTAGTTTTATATAAATCCGGGTTAGTATAGTCAAATGGATCTAAAGACTGGTCAGTCCCTAAATTATGACACATAAAGGCTCTCCACTCTGTATCGCTGACTTTTGCACCGCAGCACATACAGTCTTTTATTTCTGCTTTTAGTTTTACTGTTTTTTCCGCACCGGTCCCATCATTAAAAATAGCATATATAGTCACATATGCAGCATTTGCAGTTGATAAACCTTTAGCTTTTCCTTGCGGACCACTTAATGTTGTTTGATATGTTACTTTTACTGTATAACCATTAGGTTCAAAGTTACTGACAATCTCACCCTTATATCCCGATTTTTCTACATATTGAAAATGAACATTACTTACAGAACCTTGTGGAGTAAAAGTGTAAATCTGTGTGTTTATATTTGATTTAGTAAAATCTGCCTGCTGAGATAAACGAGAGCTTAATGTACCACAAGTATCTCCTCCTTCGGTTTGTGCAATATCAAAACAAGTTCTTCCGCTTAAAGTACCATTTCCTGCCGCTATATTCTCCGGATTAGCTGCTGCAGTAACTGCAAATACATGAGAATTTCCCGTTGGGTTACCTGTACAGCCGTTTTTTACAACACAGTAAAAACTAGCGGTTCCCGCACCCGAAGGTGTATATAAGTATGAAGCCGAAGTTGCACCACTTATAGATGCCCCAGATGGACTGCTAAACCATTGATAAGTAGCCTGAACAGCATTTGTTACAGATACTGATAATGTTACTGCACTACCCGCTGTAGTATTTTGCGCCGTACTAGATTGCGCCGTAACCACAGGTGTAGGACATGCACTGTTCATAGTAATTTCATGCGTCAACGAAACAGACTTGCCGCATTCGTTTTCAGCTATTACGGTCACTGTAACTTTCAGTCCTTCAGCTCCGCTAGCCGGAAGCTGTACAGCTGCACTAGCTCCAGAACCGCTTACAGTCGCACCATTGTTAGCTGCCCATGTATAAGATGTAGGGTTGAATGTACCCGATGCCTGTAGTGTAACTTTTGCTCCAAATGTTGCCGTTGCAGGATTAGAAACCCATGAAACCACCGGTAAACTTGATACCGTTGATGATACTGTTTTTACCGCCATTGTACTGGTACAGCCTGTTGTATTGGTAACAGCTGCGTTGTAAAGTCCGCCTTCTGAAACTGTAATGGTTTGGGCAGTCTGGCTCATTTTTACATTATCCTTGTACCAGGTATACGTGTAAGTTCCTGCTGCTGCCGGTACAATTGTTAAATCTGTACTTCCGTCACAAAGTATGGTTTTACCCGTAATGCTTGGCTGTCCGGGAGTATTTCCTGTTGTAATGTTTTTTTTCTAACACATGTGCTTCTGCAGGACATTTTGCTCCGGTGTTATCAGTAGCAATCATACGCAGTGACATGGTAGTTTGAGAACTTGGTACTATATAAGGATTAACCGTTATGGCATCATTACCATTGTACCAAGCATACGTAATTCCGTTTTGTTTATTGGCGACACTTAAATCCAAGCTCCCGCCTGCACAGAATGATGTAAAAGTATTTAACGGTTTTCCGTTTACTAATATATCGGCATCAACAATAGTGATTTGTCCTGATCCTGCACCTTTTTTTACCTGAATCGTGTTCGATTGATTTGAATAACAGCTTCCGCTTTTTACCGCTGCAAACCATTCGCCAACACTGCTGTCTCCGCTAATGCTGACTGTCGAGCCTGATTTTTCTTCTACTCCATTATGAAACCAAACTACACTTCCTGTAGTTACTGATGCCGAAAGTGTAACTGAATTTGTACCGCACAATACTCCGTCATTAGAAGCTAATGCTAAGATAGCAGTTGGTGCCACAGTACCAGATTCTGTAATGTTTTTTTCGTTTGCTGCGTTTGTATTACAGCCTACAGCACCCATCGAAATGTTGTATTTTCCTTTTTGCGTAGCAACATAGTAATTAACGCCTCGGGCTACTTCAATACCATTACGGGCCCAGATTAATTTATCAAGATTAGCCGTATTGGCCGGAACTGATAAATATACAGAACCGCCTGTACATAAAGTTGTTCCAGACGCTGTTATGGATGGCACGGCATACGGCATTGAACTACAGTCTACACCATTTTGAGAAAATAAAAAATCTTTGTATAAATTAGTACAGGTACTTGTAACACGCACTAATACAGTACGTATGTTTACAGACTCATTTACGTTAAAATTAATTTTAAAAGTTCCGTTTGTATTATCTGCGTCTAATGTTGCATATTCTGAACCTGCTACAATGCTGATATTAAATGGCCCGTTAAGACAATCGGGATCTGTAATATCAAATTTTTGATTACAGCCTGTTCCATCGGCAGCTACACTTACACAAGGCTGCGGGCTTATTGTAGTCTGCGATGTACCATCACACATACTTATCCAGCGCGATGCGTTCCAATATTCCACACACTTGGTGTCGCTGTTATAAATGGTAAGCCCGTTACCTTTATCTGTATTTTTTACTGCAAATGCGTCACGCTGAGCAGTTGTCATTTGTGGCAGTCGAAGTCCGCCTTTGTTAAGCAGTTCAAGCACTGAGAAAGGCTCAGGAGCTTTTTTACCCCCTACGGTCATTTGGGCCTGTATGTTGGCCGTAAATAATATGGCTGCAAACATTAGCCATGAATAAAATAGATTTTTCTTCATTATATAATGTGTTAAGTTGTTTTAAATTTTGAAACTGTTCATTGACAGAGACCGCGAGTCAATGCATAACAGATTACAAAACATATTTTCATATGGATATAATCTGTATTTGATTCGCTCTGGTCTCTAAAAAAAGTGAGTATTAAAGAGAAGAAACTACACGCCAGTTCGTTTGATCTGACTGTAAAGTAATTTTAAGAGTTCCGCCTGTAGCAGAATAGTAAGGCGCAGTAATTTCGCTTGCACTAAATGTATCTGAATAAACTACAGGGACATTAAATTTAACGGTAACTTCGGCACCTGCGGCATTTGACACATTATTTTGAGCAATTACCAAGACTCTTCCTGTACTGCTTGCTGCAGCCGGAAGGGTTACTGTAATGTCGCCAGTCAATTTAGATGCGATAATAGTATAATCACTATCTAATACCGTGTAATTTGTACTAATTGTTTTAACTCCCATTACACTGCTAACTGCCGGTGCTTTCCAAACTACATTACCACTTCCATCTGCAGAAGTTGCTATATATCCTGCAGCAGGGGCAGCACCATCTGTACCTTTAGCAATTGCCAATGCAGTCACTGATGTTTTATCTGAGTTCTCATCTATTCTAAGAGAATTGGAATTTTTTGTAGCATTCCAGATATTAAAAACCCCGTTTGATTTATACATAGTAAAATCCTTAAGCGCAGTGTTTCCTCTATCAGATATAACGGCTTCGTATTTAATTTTTGCCGTATTTATATTGTTGATATTCTTAGAACTCATCTCTAAATCCTGAGTTGCGGTATGGTTTCCTAAATTATCTCCAGCTCCTAAAGCAGAAGCAGCTTTCCAAACCACATTACCACTTCCGTCTGCTGATACCGCTACCAAACCGGCAGCCGGAACACTTCCATCAGTTCCTCTGTAGATAGACAAGTTGTTTACTCCTGTTTTTCTGGTTACTTCGTCAATAGTTAAATCATTACCTGCTTTCGAATTATTGTAGATTCCAAATGTTCCATTATTTTTATATAAACCAAAAACATTTGTGTTTTCAGGTACTCTGTCAAATATTTGGAGTGTGTTTTTGATATCAGCATTGTAAATATTATTAATATTTTTAATGCTCATATTTAAATTTGTTGTTGCTGTATGGTTTCCTAAATTATCTCCAGCTCCTAAAGCAGAAACAGCTTTCCAAACCACATTACCACTTGCATCTGCTGATACTGCTACTGAGCCGGCAGCCGGAACACTTCCATCTGTTCCTGCCTGAATAGCCAGATTGTTTATTGTCGTTCTTCTGTTAGCTTCATTTATTGTTAAATCGTTTGATAATTTTGAACGGTTATAGATTGAAAATATTCCATTGTTTTTATATAAACTAAAATAATCTGTATTTGAACTTGTTCTGTCAAAAATTTGAAGATCATTTTTTATATATCCATTAAAAATATCTTTTATGTTTTTGTTTGACATCTCAAGATCCTGAGTTGCAGTATGGTTACCTAAGTTATCACCCGTAACAGTTAAAGAAGAAGCAGATTTCCAAACCACATTACCGCTTGCATCTGCAGAAGTTGCTACATAACCTGCGGCAGGGGCAGCACCATCTGTACCTTTAGCAATTGCCAATGCTGTAACAGATGTTTTATCTGAATTCTCATCTATTTTAAGAGGATAGGAACTTTTTGTAGCATTCCAGATATTAAAAACTCCGTTTGATTTAAACAAAGTAAAATCCTTAAGCGCAGTGTTTCCTCTATCAGATATAACGGCTTCGTATTTAATTTTTGCCGTGTTTATATTGTTGATATTCTTCGAACTCATATCTAAATCCTGAGTTGCGATATGGTTTCCTAAATTATCTCCAGCAACTCCTAAAGCAGAAGCAGCTTTCCAAACCACATTACCACTTGCATCTGCAGAAGTTGCTACATAACCTGCGGCTGGCGCAGTACCATCTGTACTTAAAGAAATAGCCATGTTATATAACGTTGTTTTTCTGGTAGTCTCATTTATAGTTAAATCATTTCCTAATTTTGAACCATTGTAAACCCCAAAATTCCCAGTATCTTTATAAATAGAGTAGGTAATTGCGTTATTTCCATCCCTGTCTTTAAATATTGCATCATGAATATTTGAAATACTATTATTACTCATATTTAAAGTAGTAGTAGCTGTATGATTGCCTAAGTTATCTCCTAATGACGCTCTTGTTACCCATTTTAATACTCCATTAGCATCGGCAACCAAAACATTATCTGTAGAAGCTCCGGTTTGAAGCCCTCCAATCGTTAGTGTGTTAGCTGCAGTAGTTGTTAATGTGGTAGGTTTTAAAAGAGCACCGCCCAATTGCACATTTCCGGCATTGGCCGTTAAACCATTATCTGCCGTATTTAAAGAATTAGGGTCCATTTGTACTTTTTTACCGTTTATGGTAACAAAAGTTTCCTTTTGTGCCATAACAAATCCGCTTTGGATGAGTAATAGCATACATACTAGTTTTTTCATTTTAATTGATTTAGTAATTATTGAATTCTTCATTATACACTCTTTTCAAAAGAGATAAAAAGGTGTAAAATTAGTTTCAAAAAAAAATAGTATTTTACCTGTTAAAGTTTTTTAAATAACAGATTAAGACAAATATGTAGTTAGGAGAATTTCTTTTTGATCTGGTAAAAAGGGACTGCTTTTAAGAAATTTTATTTAGGATGCTTTATTTGTTTTCTTTTGAAATTCTTCAATTAAAGCTTCTCGGTTTTCAATTATTCTAATCAGTGTTTCTTTTGCGATTTCATCGCCACGAAGGAACCTCATTTTTGCTGCAGGGGCTTTAATGCCCATAACCTGACCAAGTAAGGTGTAATCACCATACAGCGTTTTTTCCTTAATTTGTTCGATTGTCATAACAAAAAGTTTATCTTTGAATGCATAAATAATATGCAAATATATACAGAAATCTGTATAATAAAGCTTACAAAATCAAAAATCTGTAATTTTTTTCTGATGAATGACATAACTACAAGGTTTTTAGATGTTTACAGATACCTTTATGAAAACAAAATTGTATTGAACCCTAAAAGCTTTGCGAAAGAAATAAATATAAGTACGTCCTTAATTACAGAAATCTGTAAGTTAAGAACAAATGCAGGAATAACTCCTATACAGAATTTATTGCAGAAATATACCGATATTGATGCAAACTGGCTTTTAACAGGTGAAGGATCTATGTTAAAAAACAACAGGGTAGAAATTAATATAAACTATAAAGAATTAGCCGAAGCAAGACTTGAAATTATTGAAATGAAAAATGAAAAAATTAAGTCTTTAAACAAAGAGGTAGCTGCTCTTAAGGATGCCAAGCGCTAATTTTATCTCAAAACTTTGATTAAAATATTGATCAATTTTAAAAGTAACGGATACAAAAAATTAAAATATTTCTTTCTCTGTTTTTCTTCTATTCTTTATAAATTATATTCACCTTCACTACAAAATAAAAAAAACCGCAAACTCAACTGATCAGGATTGAAATCATCTTGTCTGCGGTAAAAATTCCAATTAGAGATGGAAAAATTTTAATGCTATACTATTTAAATTAGTCATTAAAATAGGGCTTTATATCAGGACTTTACTCTTTTTTATTACAGCTCTATTTTTTTGTAATTCTTGCAAATAATACTCCAAATATATACAGAAATCTGTAATAAACAAATTTCTGATACAAAATTCTGTAATTATTTTCTTATGAATAATATAACTTAAAGGTTTTCAAATATTTACAAATATCTAATAGAAAATAGAATTATTGTAGATCCTAAGAATTCTGCACAATAAATAAATATAAGCGTATGGTTAATTACAGAAATCTGTAAAACCTTTTCACGCTGAAGGGTAAAAATTACTTTTATCTTATGTCTTTGCGAGGAACAAAGCAATCTCAATTTGCTTATCACTAAAGTTGTTCCTTGTTAGTGCGGTTGCTTCGTTCCTCGGGATGACGGTGTGTATGGTTCTTTGTCAAAGTTTTGTCATTTCGACCGAAGGGAGAAATCGCACAAGGAGCTCCGCAAAGCATATCACCAATCTTTGTGGAGTTACTTGCGGAGATCCCTCGTTCCTCGGGATGACAAGATTGAGGAAGATTATTGTGGAATTACTTTGCGCCCTTCGACTTCGCTCAGGGTGACAACTCATAACTCATAACTCATAACTCATAATTCATAACTTATAACTCACTCCTCTAATATAATCGAAGGCAAATTCTCATTAAGCCATTTGTATTTATTGAGAATCATAATATGGGTTCCGCCTTTTACTACTATACAGCTGTTGATATATTTTATAGGAAAAACTTCGTCCTGATCGCCGTGAATATGAATGACATTATCGTCGACATTATTTCTGTCCCATAAAATAACCGATTCTACCGCCCATTGCAGATAATTAAGATCACGAACGGCTAAAAACTTCTCGTATAATTTAATGCGTTTATTGATTTTTTCTCCAAAAGAGTATTTCGCCAGACTTTCGATATTCAAAATCAGCTTCATAGGAATCAATTTGTAAGCTTTTGTCTTCTTCCCTATTTTCATTCTTCTCGGGAATTCGACATTACTTCTTACACTCGAAATGATGATTACTTTTTTGGCCTGAACATGTTTTGCAATTTCCTGCACTAAAATTCCTCCAAAAGAAACGCCAATTAACACAGGGTTGTCATGCTTGATTTTTTTTGAAATTCGGAGTGCGTAATCTGATAAGGCTTCTTTGGGATGCGGAATTTCCCATTCTAACAAACAGGTTTCAAATACAGATTCGTCTAATTTGATTCTTTCAAATATAGCAGGGCTGGCCGCGAGACCAGGCATAAAATATACGGGAATTTTGCTCATTTGTTTAAAATGGAATTACAACTACAGCTCTTAATTTCAAGCTAAATTTACTTTTTTTAATAATATCTACAGCAAATCGCACACCATAATTGCATTTTAAAACAAATTGAGTTGTAAAAATAAACGATTTTGCAATGAACCCGATGCTCAAAAAATAATTTCATATTGAAAATCAAATGATTACCTTTGCATTCCAAATCACCAGCAGCTAAACGTCTTTTAAAAAGATTTTAGCTGACTATATTTTTCGTTCTTTTTCTAATATTTTTTAACCTACCCCAAAACATGACAAATATGGAACCTACCGAAGCTATGGAAATCAAAGACAACACTTTTGCAAGACAATTTGAAACCGTGGTCCCTGAAGGATTATTAAGCGTTGAGTATTCTTTTCAGGAAAAAAAGATTTTTTTAACCAAAATCAACACGCCCGAAAACTTTGAAAATCAACCTGTACTTGACACTTTACTTAAAAGCATTTTGGAATTAAGTACCGAGAAAAAATTTAGAGTTGTGCCGATTCACCCAAAAATTGCGGCCTTTTTTAAAAAAAATCCAAAATACAAAGATTTACTGCCACCGGGAATCAGAATTTAAAAATCACCGATTACCCAAAGCCATAATCCGCCAATTACCATATAAATAAAAAGCATTATAAGTCCGGTTATTAAACCTTTGACCCACCAGCTTTTTAAATCGACATATCCGCTCCCAAAGAAAACGGGAGCCGGACCATGTCCGTAATGCGTTAATGTTCCGTAAATGGATCCCACAAAACCAAGCATAAAAGCCAGAAGTAATCCCGGAATTCCCAACGAAACCCCAACTCCTAAAAGTGCTGCATACATTGCCGCCACATGCGCCGTTGCACTCGCAAAAAGGTAGTGGCTGAAAAAGTATACTAATATAATGATAGGAAAAGCCATCTGCCAGCTTAGCCCGCCAATTTCGGCTTTTATAACATTGCTAAACCAGCTGATAAAACCTAATTCGTTTAAAGAACTTGCCATCATTACTAATACCGAAAACCATACGATGGTATCCCACGCTCCTTTTTCGGCTTTTACATCATCCCAGGTTAAAACGGAAGTAAGCAGTAAAATTACCAACCCAATAAAGGCGGTTGTGGTAGCATCAATAGAAAACAAATCGCCTGTCATCCAAAGAAATAATAAGATAAAGAAAGTCAAGAGCATCATCCATTCGTTTCTGGTGATTGGGCCCATTTCTTTTAATTTTTGAGAAGCGATTTGCGGTGCGTCTCCGGTTTTTTTAAGTTCCGGCGGATAAATTTTGTACAACACAAACGGAATCACAAAAAAAGCGCACAATCCCGGTACGATTGCCGCGGCTGCCCAGGACATCCAGGTTATTTTTATTCCCAGATTAAGGGCAAATTTTTGACACATTGGGTTACTCGCCGTTCCGGTAAGAAACATGGAGGATGCTATTAAATTCATATTATAACAGTTCAATGTTAAATACGAACCTAGTTTTCGATGTGTTTCTGGTTCTTCCGGCATTGAACCAAAACTCATTGACATGGATTTCATTATGGGATAAATAATTCCTCCGCCGCGGGCTGTATTACTTGGTACGGCTGGTGCCAAAACTAAATCGGCAAGACCTAAACCGTAGGCTAATCCAAGCGAACTTTTTCCGAATAATCGAATAAACAGAAAAGCAATTCTGTTTCCTAAACCTGTTTTTATAAATCCGCGTGCTATAAAAAATGAAATTCCAATAAGCCAGATTACTTTGTCTCCAAATCCTTTTAAGGCCAAGGTTATTGATTTTCCGGCATCACCCGGCGCTAAAACCTGCGTAAAAGCGGTTAACGCAATGGCAATCATACACATGGTTCCCATTGGGGCGGCTTTTAGAATAATTCCTAAAATGGTCGCGACAAATATGGCAAATAAATGCCAGGCTTCGGGTACAACTCCGTTTGGCGCAGGAATAAACCAAATTGCTGCTCCAACTGCAAGTGTAATCAGGGTTTGAGGAATTTGTACTTCTTTCATGGTTTTGGAATTAAATTAAACTACAGCCTGCACTGAAACTGAATTAGAAATAAATTATCATTATAGGTTGATGTATCCGGGATATTTCGGTCGAAATGGTCTATTTCAAATCCCATTTCTATACGACCTGTATAGTTTTTTCCAAATTCAAGACTTATCATAGGGGTATAAGTTTGTCTTACATTTGAATCGATTTTAAAACTAGGATCAAATCTTTCATAACGGCAGGATACTTCTAAAGAAGTTAATTTTTTATAATCGATTTGATATCGCACATTGGGCAAAAAATAAATACCTCGCATTTGATAATCGGCCACATCAGCTGTTCTGCTATCAACGGGTAAAGAAAAATATAAGTTGTGATTTGTTCCTCGCTTGTATTCTATCTGCAAATCAAAAGTAAAACGGTCTGTAAGTCTGAAATCACTGGTAACATCTGCACCAAAGGCAAATACTTTTTCTTTGGAATATTTACCAATACCGCCGTTTAATCCGAGGTTAATTTTATGTTTTTTTGATAATTCGAAAACCAGTCTCGAAGAATATTGTTTTCCGTTATCGTTGTCTTTTTCCTGATTTTTTCCGTTTCCGTTTAAAACCGAAACCGAATAATTTACAGGAATTTTACCCAGATCAAAGTTTCCGGTTGCAGAGGCTCCAATTTGAAAGCTTGTCCAGCCATTTTTTCCAAATTCATAATATTGATTTGAGAAATCAAATGATTTTATGATATCAACCGGAACTAATTCCTCAATACCAAAAGCGGGACGAAACTGTCCTCCTAAAACGGCAATGTATTTATTAAAGGTATATTTTGCATAGGCATTTTCGAGAACCTTACCTTTTGTATCTGATTTAAAATCGGCAAGGTTTACTAAGATTACCACTTCTGTAGCTTCGCTTAATTTTGTATTTAGCCCTACACGCATTCTTTTAATATCAAAGGAACTTTGGGTTACGTCGCCCGTAGAATGATGAACTCCCATAACGTCTACATTATCTCCAAAACTTTCGAGATATCGTGCCTGAAAAAGTCCTTTAAATTGAAATTGGGGGTACTTAACACCATCTTCAGAATCGGCTGCTTTTTGAGTTTCGGCAGTTTGCGCATTCGTGATAAGTGGTATTATAAAAAGGATAAAAGCAATTCTTATTAGTAAAGGTGTATTCATACGCTCCAGAAATAAAAAATTGAACTTGGTTAATTGTTTGAAAAAACCTAAAAACAACTAAAAGGTAATTGGAAATATCTTACGAAAATAGGAAAAATAGTAATGTCTTGTAAAAATTGTTGCATTAAAATTACATTAGTTTTTTACCTTTAAGATATTAAGTTAATGGTAAAAACTAAAAAAGGCCGCTAAATTTTAGCGGCCTTTGTATTTTTATTTTTATGAGAAAAGATTATTTTTCAATTTCTCTCATTGAGTCCATTTTTTTATGAGCAAGGAAACCTGCAACGTCTTCAAAATGTTCTTTTACTCGTTTGTTTCCAAATTCGAATACTTTAGTTGCCAGTCCGTCAAGGAAATCACGGTCGTGTGAAACTAAGATTAATGTTCCGTCAAAATCACGTAAGGCATCTTTAATGATGTCTTTGGTTTTCATATCCAGGTGATTTGAAGGCTCATCCAGAATTAACAAGTTAACGGGCTCTAACAATAATTTAATCATTGCCAAACGTGTTTTTTCTCCTCCAGAAAGTACTTTTACTTTTTTGGTAATATCATCGCCCTGAAACATAAATGCTCCCAGAATATTTTTGATCTGTGTACGGATATCTCCTACTGCAATGGCATCGATTGTTTCAAAAATGGTTGCATTTTCATCTAATAATGAAGCTTGATTTTGTGCAAAATATCCAATTTGTGCATTATGTCCAACTTCAACGCTTCCTGAATCAACGCCTATTTCTTTCATAATCGCTTTGATCATGGTCGATTTTCCTTCTCCATTTTTTCCAACAAAAGCTACTTTCTGTCCACGTTCGATTACAATATTAGCATCTTTAAAAACCACATGATCTCCGTATGATTTTGACATTTCTTTTACAATAACCGGATATTGTCCAGAACGTGCTGCCGGCGGGAATTTTAATCGCAATGCTGATGTATCTACTTCGTCAACCTGAACAATCTCCAATTTCTCCAACATTTTTACACGAGACTGTACAGCATCTGTTTTTGAGAATGTTCCTTTAAAACGGTCGATAAAGGCTCTGTTATCAGCAATCATTTTTTGCTGTTCGTCGTAAGCTTTCTGTTGGTGAATACGACGGTCTTTTCTTAATTCTAAGTAATGAGAATATTTTGCTTTGTAATCGTAAATTCTTCCCATTGTTACTTCGATCGTACGGTTTGTAATATTATCTACAAACGCTCTATCGTGCGAAATCACTACAACTGCTTTTGCTGAATTCACCAAAAACTCTTCTAACCATTGAATACTTTCGATATCCATGTGGTTGGTTGGCTCATCCAGTAAAATCAAGTCTGGTTTTTGTAATAAGATTTTTGCCAGTTCGATACGCATTCTCCATCCTCCTGAAAATTCAGATGTTTGTCTTGTGAAATCTTCACGTTCGAAACCTAAACCTACTAAAATTTTCTCTACTTCAGCTTCGTAATTTACTTCTTCAATGGCATAATATTTCTCGCTTAAGTCCGAAACTCTTTCGATCAATTTCATGTATTCGTCACTTTCGTAATCTGTACGAACGGTTAACTGCTCATTGATTTCGTCAATTTCAGCTTTCATTTTAAAAATCTCACCAAAGGCTTTAGATGCTTCTTCCATTACAGTCGAACCGTCTTTTGTCAATAAATGCTGAGGCAGGTAAGCTACAACGGCATCTTTTGGCGTAGAAATACTTCCGGTAGAAGGTTTGCTTTGTCCTGCTATAATTTTTAAAAGTGTCGATTTTCCTGCACCATTTTTACCCATAAGGGCTATTTTATCATTTTCATTGATAGCAAAAGAAACATCGCTAAAAAGTGTAGTTCCACCAAACTGAACCGAAATATCGTTAACTGTAATCATTATCTTCTGTGAATTTGTTTTATCGGTTAATCGTTTTTGTGACTACCCATTTTTTTCGTGCTGCAAAGATAGATTAATTAGATAATTAGGCAATTAGAAAATGTGGCAATTTATTAATTAGATAATTTTGAGAATGTGGTAATTAGAAAATTTTCTTTTTTGCCACGACCCGAGCGACAGCGAACAGGCGAAGCAATTACACGAATTTTCACGAATTATTTTTTCAACTGGACTGAAGTCCAGCTCTACAATATAATTCGTTCCTTCGGAACTTTAATTGAGAGTTTTTGGTTCTTCGTATTATTGGGCTCGCTTTTGTTTGGTTAATATGTAAAAAAAAATAAAACCCGACAGGTTTTAAAACCTGTCGAGCTACAAAAATTATCTCATTATCAAAATCAATATTTCCGTGGCTCTTAACCGGATTAAAATCCGGCCCTACAATATAGATCGAGCCGAAGGCTCTCAATTAAAGTTCCGAAGGAACAAATTATATTGTAGGGCTGGACTTCAGTCCAGTTTAATATGTAAAATAAATAAAACAACAGGTTTTTTAAAACCTGTCGGGTTACAAAAATTATCTCATTATCAAAATCTATATTTCCGTGGCTCTTAACCGGATTAAAATCCGGCCCTACATATAGATCGAGCCGAAGGTTCTTTTTTTAAGTTCCGAAGGAACGAATTATATTGTAGAGCTGGACTTTAGTCCAGTTTAATATGTAAAATAAATAAAACAACAGGTTTTAAAAACCTGTCGGATTGAAATTATCTCTGTTTCGTCAAATTCTATATTGCTCCTCTTAACTGGACTGAAGTCCAGCCCTACAATATAATTTGTTCCTTCGGAACTTTAATTGAGAGTTTTTGGCTCTTCGTATTGTTGGACTGGCTTTTGTTTCGTTAATATGGGAAAAATAAAACCCGACAGGTTTTTTAAAACCTGTCGGGTTGAAATTATTTCATTATCAAATTGACTAATTATCTAATTAATCTTTTCTCCATTTTTTAGTTTCCTCAAAAACGTGTTCTAATATTGAAGCCTCTATTTCATCAAAATCAATATTACGTCTTCCCATAACTAACTTTGCAGTTTCGAAAGCTTTTTTGGTAATATATGTTGTAAAACCTGCTGCCCCGCCCCAGGAAAAACTCGGAACAAAGTTTCTAGGAAAACCAGATCCAAAAATATTGGCACTTACTCCAACAACAGTTCCGGTATTAAACATCGTATTGATTCCGCATTTACTATGGTCACCCATCATTAAACCGCAAAACTGAAGTCCGGTTTTAGCAAAACCTTCTGTTTCGTAGCTCCACAATTTTACTTCTTCGTAGTTGTTTTTCAGGTTTGAGTTATTACTGTCAGCTCCAATATTACACCATTCGCCTAAAACTGAATCCCCAAGAAATCCATCATGACCTTTGTTTGAATTAGCAAACAGAACAGAATTTTTAACTTCTCCTCCTATTCTTGATCCGGGACCAACTGTTGTTGCTCCGTAAACTTTTGCGTTTAGTTTTACCTGTGCATTTTCGCATAAGGCAAAAGGCCCGCGAATTACAGTACCTTCCATGATCTCGGTATTTTTACCTATATATATAGGGCCGTTTGATGCATTAAGGGTTACAAACTCTAATTTTGCTCCTTCTTCAATAAAAATATTTTCAGGCGCAATTGTATTTACACTTTTAGGAATTGGCTGTGATTTTCTGTCTTCAGTCAAATAAGCGAAGTCGGCACGAATGGCAGCGTCATTTTTTGAGAAAATATCCCAAGTGTGTTCTACTGTCAAACATTCATCGTTATATTGAATGATTTCATAGGTATCGAAATCAACTTCTTCCTGATTTTCTGTTGTAAAAAAAGCAATTACATCTTCTCCTTTAAAAATTGCCTGATTCGGTTTTAAGTCCGAAACTAATTCTGCAAGCGTATCATTTGGCAAATACGCAGCATTTATCATTACGTTTTCTTCCATTTCTACCATTGGGAATTTAGCAGAAAGGTAATCCTCTGTAATTGTTGTTATAGTCGATCCTAAACAAGTTTCCCATTTTTGGCGAATCGTCATAATTCCGATTAAAATATCAGCCACGGGTCTGGTAAAAGTAAAAGGTAAGAGAGCATTCCGGACGGGACCGTCAAAAAGAATGTAATTCATAAAATTAATTTAATGTGTTAAAATTTGTTTGGTTACCGAGGCCAAAGTTACAAATATTTATGTGTTTCATTAATATATGTTTTTTCTGATAGGCTATGTTTTTTTTTGTGATAGCCACGACTCGACCAAAGGGACAGACGAAGTAATTCACGAATTTTTATATTCCCTTAATTTTAATTGATTTAGATTGTGATTATTTGGCTAAAGCCTATTTTGGGTTTTGATTTTATAACCTTCAGATAAATCTGAAGGCAATTGAAAAAATGTTTCCTGAATAATCAATTGCCAACATCTTTAGATGTTGGTGACTTAATCAACATTGCTAAGGCTTTAGCCAAATCTTCTCCATTTGGAATAAACAATCTCAACAACAAGAGAAATATAGCCAGCGGTTTCAACCGCTGGAACACAATATATTCACAATCTTATCTTTTTGCACCCTGTGGTTGAAACCACAGGCAATATTTTAAATTCGAAAAAGAAAATTAGTGAATTACTTCGTCTGTCCCTTTGGTCGAGTCGTGGCTAACAAAAAGAGAGCATAAAAAAAGCCTCCCAAATTGGAAGGCTTCTTATATAATTTTAAACAGCTATTATTTTTTAGCGTGTTTTGCATATTTAGTTTTGAATTTATCAATACGTCCTGCAGTATCGATAAGTTTAGATTTACCAGTATAAAAAGGGTGAGATGTTCTAGAAATCTCCATTTTTACAACTGGATACTCAACTCCGTCAACTTCAATTGTTTCTTTTGTATCTGCAGTAGATTTAGTGATAAAAACGTCATCATTTGACATGTCTTTAAATGCAACTAATCTGTAATTTTCTGGGTGAATTCCTTTTTTCATCTTTACTTTTTATTTATTGTTTAGAACATTTTCATTTTGAAGCTTTTTCATGGTTAGAAAAAGGTATAAACAAACGATGCTCTTTTTTGTTTAAAATTTTAATTAATTTTGAGTTTGCAAATTTACAATTCTTTTTTAATAAACAAATAGTTAGCGCACTTTTTTTTAGTTAAATTCAAAAAGCTTTTTTTCTCCTTGATTATATTGGGAATTGCTATATTTGTGGATTAATTTTAAAACATATAGAAATATGATTAATGAAGTTATAAAAAAGAATGGAGTTACATACGGAATTATCTTAGGTGTTATTTTGGCGTTAATCACGGCAAGCATATATGCCATTGATCTAAAATTATTTGTTTCTGGCTGGATTGGCGGTCTGTCGTTTGTTATTTATTTAGTAGTTGGTATTTTACTGCTTACAAAAACAAAAAAAGAGATTGGTTTTTTCTCTTTTAAAGATGCCTTCACCACATTTTTTATAGCTACAATAACTGCTCTTGCAATTTCTACTGTTTTTAGCGTCATATTATTTAATGTAATTGATCCGGAAGCAAAAGAAACAATACACCAATTACTTATTAAGTATATGGCTGAAACGTTACAAAAATTTGGAACTCCGGCTGCTGCTATCAACGAAGCTTTGGCTAAAATGAAAGAAACCAATCCTTTCTCAGCTATCGAACAAATAAAAGCATTGGTTTTTAGTATTATTGGCTACTCCATTTTAGGATTAATTTTAGCTGCATTTTTTAAAAGCAAAACTACACAAGAATAAAAATTATAAATGAATCTATCTATACTTATACCACTTCTAAACGAGGAGGAATCGCTTCAAGAACTCTATTCATGGATTATTAAAGTGATGCAGTCTAACAATTACTCTTATGAAATCATTTTTGTAGATGATGGAAGTACGGATGATTCTTGGAATATCATTGAAAGTTTTTCTAACGAAAACCCAAATGTAAAAGGAATTCGCTTCATGAAGAATTTTGGAAAATCACAGGCTTTACATGCTGGTTTCGCTAAGGCAAAAGGCGATGTTATCATTACTATGGATGCCGATTTGCAGGATAGTCCGGATGAAATTCCGGAATTGTATGAAATGATTACCAAAGAGAGATTCGATTTGGTTTCGGGATGGAAAAAGAAACGCTACGATTCTGTTGTGGCTAAAAATTTACCTTCAAAATTATTTAACTGGGCTGCCAGAAAAACTTCTGGTGTGGAGTTAAATGATTTTAACTGCGGGTTAAAAGCTTATAAAAATGCAGTTGTAAAAAACATTGAAGTTTCGGGCGAAATGCACCGATACATTCCTGTTTTAGCGAAAAATGCCGGTTTCGGAAAAATTGGAGAAAAAGTAGTGATTCACCAAGCTCGTAAATACGGCGAAACCAAATTTGGTATGGAACGTTTTATTAACGGATTCCTTGATTTAATTACGATTTGGTTTTTATCAAGATTCGGAAAAAGACCTATGCACTTGTTTGGCGCAATGGGTTCAATCATGTTTATTATTGGATTTTTATCTGCCGGATATATTGGGGTTTCAAAACTATACCATATGTATAGCGGAGTAAAATACAGCCTGGTAACTAATAATCCGTGGTTTTATATAGCATTAACAACAATGATTCTGGGAACTCAGCTTTTCTTAGCTGGATTTTTAGGTGAAATCATTTTGAGAACTAAAAGCAACGAAGCAAGATATAAAGTAGCACGAGAAGTGAATTTTTGAGACAAATCAGGAAAAAAAAATCTTTTTGAGTCAAATTAACCTTTGAAGAAAAACTATCTTTATTTAAAACATAAAAGAAAATTTACATGAACATAGCACCTAATATTTTAAACGCTGTAAATGAATGGCTGACACCAACTTTTGATCAGGAAACGCAAGCCGCTGTAAAAGAATTAATGACAACATCTCCAAAAGAACTTGAGGAAAGTTTTTATAAAAACCTTGAATTTGGAACTGGTGGTATGCGCGGCGTTATGGGCGTAGGAAACAACAGAATTAATAAATATACACTTGGAAAAAATACTCAGGGTTTATCTGATTATTTACATGAGGTTTTTCCAAACCAGCCTTTAAAAGTTGTTATTGCTTACGACTGTCGTCACAATAGTAATACTTTGGCAAAAGTTGTTGCTGATGTTTTTTCGGCAAACGGAATTCAGGTTTACTTATTCTCAGATTTAAGACCTACTCCGGAATTGTCTTTTGCACTTAAATATTTGGGATGCCAATGCGGAATTGTTCTTACGGCTTCGCACAACCCGCCAGAATACAACGGATATAAAGTATACTGGCAAGATGGCGGACAAATTGTTCCTCCGCAAGATGCGGCTATAATTAACGTAATCGAAAATTTAGGCTACGATAAAATTAAATTCAGCGCAAACGAAAGTTTAATCCAATATATTGATACTGAAATTGATAAAGCATTTGTAAAATCATCTATCGAAAACGCAAGTTTTAATACTCCGGCTGAAGCCAAAGACAATCTGCATATTGTTTTTACTTCACTGCACGGAACTTCTATAAAATCTGTTCCTGATACTTTATCTCAGGCGGGTTATAAAAATGTTCATATTGTACCGGAGCAGGCGGTTCCAGACGGGGATTTCCCAACTGTAAAATCTCCAAATCCGGAAGAGCCTGAGGCTTTGACTATGGCTTTGGCTCTGGCAGATAAAACAAATTCTGACATCGTTGTGGGTACAGATCCTGATTGCGACCGTTTAGGTGTTGCGGTTAGAAACAACGACGGTAAAATGATTTTGCTTAACGGAAATCAAACGATGATTTTAATGACTTCTTTCCTTTTAAAACAATGGAAAAAAGCCGGAAAAATTAACGGAAAACAATTTGTGGGTTCGACTATTGTTTCGACTCCAATGATGATGGAACTGGCTACAAGCTACGGTGTTGAATGCAAAGTTGGTTTAACCGGATTTAAATGGATCGCTAAAATGATCAAAGATTTTCCTGAACTTCAGTTTATTGGCGGAGGTGAAGAAAGTTTTGGTTTTATGGTTGGTGATGCTGTTAGAGATAAAGACGCAGTTGCTGCTACTTTATTAATATGCGAAGTTGCTGCTCAGGCAAAAGCTGAAGGAAGTTCTGTTTACAAAGAACTTTTACAGCTTTATGTTGAAAATGGTTTCTACAAAGAATATTTAGTTTCACTGACTAAAAAAGGAATGGAAGGTTTACAGGAAATTAATCAGATGATGATTGATTTACGCGAAAATCCTTTGAAAGAAATCAATGGTCAGCGTGTGATTATGGTGGAAGATTATGATTCATCTACAGCATTGAATTTATTGACAAATGAAGTAACTGCGATGGATATTCCGAAATCGAATGTATTGATTTATTATACAGAAGATGGATCTAAAATTTGTGCAAGACCAAGTGGAACGGAACCTAAAATTAAATTCTACATCAGCGTAAACGCCGAATTAGAATCGGTTTCAGATTTCGATGCTGCGGAAAATTTCTTAGACGGAAAAATACAGAATATCATTGCAGACATGCAATTGAAATAAAAAAACGAGTGACAAGCTCTTTAAATACCTATTACAGCTGTGCAGAGAATATCTGCACAGTTCATTAAATTTTGATATTTAGAACTCTGGTTTACATTTAGAACAAATGCAAATCAGAGTTTTTTAATAAAAAAAACTAAAAAAAAATTGAAAACTAATCAATTGGATTAATTTTGTGCAGTAAAAATTCCCCCAACAAATTAATTATAACCAAAAAAAATATTGCTAAAACTCGAAAGAGCAATACCACAGCAGAAAAAATAATATTCAAAAATAAATGAGTAATTTCAAAAAAATAGTTCCTTTTATATATCCGTATAAAAAATATGCGTTCTTAAACATCTTTTTCAATGTTTTGTATGCACTTTTCAGCACACTTTCGTTTGTTGCTTTAATACCAATGCTTCAGGTTTTATTTGATAAGACAAAGCAAAACACAGTAAAACCGGTATTTCACGGGATTATGAAAATCCAGCAATACGGCGAAGATTATCTAAGCTACTACATTACAACAACAAAAGGCACACACGAATCAGGCTATGTTTTATCGATAATGGTAGCCATAATAATTTCGATCTTTTTATTAAAAAACTTAGCCGATTATGCTGCAATGTTTTTTATCACTTTTTTACGAAATGGTGTTTTAAGAGATATGCGAAATGCAATGTATAAAAAAACGCTTGAACTGCCTTTGGCTTTTTATTCTGAAAAAAGAAAAGGAGATGTAATTTCCAGAATTTCTGCTGACGTAAATGAGGTTCAGACTTCGTTTTTGGCAATTTTGGAGCTTATTGTAAAAGAACCTCTGACTATTATTTTCACTATAGTTACGATGTTAATTATCAGCCCGAAGTTAACTTTGTTTGTCTTTATATTTATTCCGGTTTCAGGTTATATTATTTCATTAATTGGGAAACAGCTTAAAAAACAATCGACAAAAGCACAACAGGAACAAGGTACTTTTTTATCTACAATCGAAGAAACTATTGGTGGATTAAAAGTAGTTAAGGGTTACAACTCTGAAAATTATTTCAGTAACGTTTTTCAAAACTCTACAGAGCGTTTTTTCAGTTTATCAAACAGTATTGGTAATCGTCAGAACTTAGCTTCACCAGCGAGTGAATTTATGGGAATTACAGTAATTGCAATTTTACTTTGGTACGGAGGTCAGATGGTTTTAATTGATAAAACGTTAGACGGTGCTGCTTTTATTGCATACATGGGATTAGCTTATAATATTCTAACTCCTGCAAAAGCGATTTCTAAAGCTTCATACGGAGTGAAAAGAGGAAATGCCGCTGCAGAACGTGTTCTTGAAATTTTAGATCAGCACAACCCTATTACAAGCAAAGTTGATGCGATCGAAAAAACAACTTTTGATCATGATATAACCATTCAGCATATCAACTTTAAATATGAAAATGAAAATGTTTTAAAAGATTTTTCTCTTCAAATTAAAAAAGGACAAACTGTTGCTCTTGTTGGACAATCAGGAAGTGGAAAAAGTACTATTGCTAATTTATTAACCCGTTTTTATGACGTAAACGAAGGTTCAATTTCTATTGACAATATCAATATTAAAGATATGAATCTGCAATCGCTTCGTAGCTTAATGGGATTGGTAACTCAAGACAGTATTTTATTTAATGATACGATCAAAGCCAATATTGCATTAGGAAAATTAGACGCTACAGATGATGAAGTTATCGATGCGCTTAAAATTGCCAATGCGTATGAGTTTGTTAAAGATCTTCCTTTAGGAATCTACACTAACATTGGTGACAGCGGAAACAAACTTTCCGGCGGACAAAAACAACGTTTATCTATTGCGAGAGCCGTATTGAAAAATCCACCAATTATGATCCTGGATGAAGCAACATCGGCATTAGATACTGAAAGCGAAAAGTTTGTTCAGGTGGCGCTTGAAAACATGATGCAGAACAGAACTTCGATTGTGATCGCGCACCGACTTTCGACTATTCAAAAAGCAGATGTTATTGTGGTAATGCAAAAAGGAAAAATCGTTGAACAGGGAACGCATGATCAATTAATTGCACTCAACGGAACTTACAATAAACTTGTAACTATGCAGTCTTTCGAATCTTAAGACTTACATCATAACCAAACAATCTACACAGATTAAGGAAATATTAAAACTCAGTTTAATTTCTTTAATCTGTGTTTTATTTTATAACTTTAAGTAGTAAAGATTAAAATCAAACCGTTGGGCGTAATCCATAAAAAATAATAATTAAACACATAGAAACATAGACCTTATGTTTTAAAAAAAAGTAAATCAAATAGAAACTTGTTTCTCACACATAGCTATGTGTTGTTAATGCAAGTGAAACGCCTTTCTTATGTTCAATAATTCTATGTTTCTATGTGTTAAAAATAATTACACCCAACGGGTTAAAATCATTTAATTCTTATGGACAATGTATCTTAACAACCCCAACATCAAACTGCCAAACGATCCTGATACTATTGTTTGGAAATATCTTGACCTATCTAAATTTCTTGATTTATTACTTTCTAAGAAACTGTTCATGTCACGGTCTGACAAGTTTGAAGATCAATATGAAGGGACTTTTAGTGAACCGACTTATGAAGAGATTAAAAAACTTGCGGTTGACAATCCTGACTTTTTAAATTATTATAAAACACATCGCGAGCAGGTTGCTGTAAGCAGCTGGCATATTAACGAATACGAATCGTTTGCTATGTGGCAGATTTTTACTCAAAACAGCGAAGGTTTAGCGATTCAGTCTACAATTGGGAGATTGCAAAAAGCTTTAAAGCCTGAAAATAATTTTGATCAGTATATTGGCGAAGTAAATTACATCGATTATAAAAAAGAATATATTCCGTTTGAAGATTTGTTCTTTCCTTTTTTATTTAAAAGAAAGAGCTTTCAATACGAACGTGAAGTCCGTATTCTTACCGATACTTCAAAAAGCGATATCAAACTAAATGACGGAATAAAGATCAATGTCGACATTAATCAATTGATTGAGAAAATATACATTCATCCGAAATCTGAAAACTGGTATAAAAAATTGGTAATCGAATTGGTTGAACGCTTAGACTTTGGTTTTGAAATCGAAAAATCTGACTTAGAAAGTGATATATTGATATAAAATTGCTAACGATCTGAGATGCTAAGATTCTAAGTTTTTTTTAGCCACAGATTATACAGATTAAAAGGATTTTTTGCATAGTCTTAAAAAATAAAAACGCCCTTTAAAAATTAAGATTTAATTTTTAAAGGGCGTTTTTATATGTATAAAGATTTGAAAATCTTAGAATCTTAGCATCTCAGAACCTTAGCAACTTAGATAGGTTTATAACTTTTAACCTCCCATTTTTTAGAAGCTAAGTCGATATAATTGTAATGTAAAACATCGTTTTTATCGAATTGACCGTTTTGGTTCGTGTCTTCAATAGTTCTAAAATACAAACGGTTTTTAGATTCAATCAAGTTCCAGTCAACTAATTCCTGAAGATCTGCTGAGACTTTTGTAAAGTTTTCTCCGCTGATATCGCTTAAATATAAAGTTTTAATATCGCTGGTATCAATTTTTCCGTCTTTGTTGGTATCAGAATCTGTTAAAGTATACACCATAACTTTATTTTTAGTTTTATCTGCAACGGTTTTTAAATACGTTGCTGTTAAAATCAAAACAGGTTTATCTGATAAAGCATGAATCGAATCTGAATCAGTTTTTTGAAATTTCAGGTTTTGCAAATATCCTGTAATTTCATATTCGCCTAAGTTAGAGATTGTAAAACTTACATCGTTTACGCTTGAAGATCCATAACGCGCTTTTGAACCTTTTTCAAAAACTCTTAAATCTCCAACCGGATGAATTAAATAATCTGTTCCTTCCATTTGAATAGGCAGATCAGCAACTTCAATCTGAGTCGAATCTGTTTTCGTAACACTTACTTTATTTGACACATCGTAACTTACTTTTGGCTTTTTAACTTCTTCACGACAGCTAATTAAGGTTCCAACAATTGCTAAGGCTATATATTTAAAGTACTTTTTCATCGACAAATTATATTCAATTATCAAATATACTATTTTTGATTGTAATTTTTGTTTTTATTGAATTTTACTAGTGCGAAGATATTTAAAAGCACCATTCCGAAGTAAGCTAAAAATAAAACCCAATTCTTTTTATACAAAGACAAATTATGTTGTAATTTTCTTTTTAGCGCTTGTTCTAAGAAATATTCTCTATTAACTTCTCCATAAGAACACGTAAAAGGAACTATTGCCTTTAAGTCTTTTTTAGGCTTAGGTTTAGGCATCATAAAAACCAAAAAATCATTATCATTTTGAATAAATATAGGAATCTTTTCTATTGCAAAAAAGTCTAAAAGCCTAATGTATACTTCATAGCGCATTTCATTCCCTAAATGAATCTTAATACCATTTATAGTATCGTGTTCTCGCTTCATTTTTCTTAAAGCAAATTGAAGATCATTCAATTTTGGTTTTTCTAAATCTTCCGTATTATTTAAAATAAATACATGATAATTCCTCTTGATTGCTAAAAGCGCCTCTTTCTGGCTAGAATCTGGTAAACTTATATTTATACTGCCTTCAACCTTAAAAGCATCGACTTTATAAAAATGATAAAAACAAAACAAAGGGATTAAAACCAAAGAAATCATTCCCGGAACGTAAAAAATTTTCTTTCTCTTTTCACGTTTTGCGATCATAATCTCGCATTCAGTTTTATATTAAAAACTCTCGAAGTCATATAATTTGGAATCGCGTACTGGTTTTTAGAATACACATCGCGAACCCAGGTATTTGTAATTGCATTTTGATTATTAAAAAGATTGAAAATTTCCAATCCAACAGCTAATTCTTTGAAGTTTTTTAACCAACTTGTTTTAGAACTCTGTGTGCTGCTGTCTACAAAAACTTTAGCAAAACCAATATCAGCTCTTCTATAATCGTTTAATCTGTTTTGATACAAATACGGATCAGAATATGCTGGAGCGCCGCCTGGCAAACCTGTATTGTAAACTACATTAAGATAAACTTTTACACTTGGAATATTCGGCATATAATCCTGAAACAACATCGCAAATTTTAAACGTTGATCTGTCGGACGAGCGATGTAACCTTTGTTTTCGTAATTTTCTTCTGTTTTTAAATACCCAAAACTCACCCACGATTCTGTTCCCGGCACAAATTCTCCGTTCAATCTAAAATCTAAACCTTGAGCATAAGCTTTTGCATTATTATTTGCAACATATCGAATGCGGACATTATCAATTGAATACACATTTACATCCGAAAGGGATTTATAATAAAGCTCCGTCACCCATTTAAAAGGGCGGTTCCACATTTTAAAATTATAGTCATTTCCTAATACAACATGAACCGCTTCCTGCGCTTTTACATTTGGATTTACAACGCCATCCAAATCACGAAGTTCTCTGTAAAATGGCGGTTGATGGTATAATCCTCCCGAAATCCTGAAAACCATATCACGATCCCAATCTGGTTTTATAGCAAACTGCGCACGCGGACTTACTACAAACTGATTTTTTCCTTCTTCTATAGCTCCAGTAACATTCCAGCTTTGAAAACGAGCTCCGATGTGATACCAAATTTGGCTTGAACCCAATTCTGACTGTTTGTTCCATTGTGCGTAACCGGAAAATCTATTGATCGTATTAAAATTTGTAGCACGAATATCCTGATAAGGTAAAAGCGGGCCTGTATAAGGCGAATACGGCTGATTATTTTCTGGCAGAATAACCAACGGCGGATTTATAGAAAACCCTGCAGAATCAATCATCTCCCACTCTACTATTCTATCTCGAATTGATTCTCTGGTGTATTTTAATCCAAATTCCAACTGGCTTTCTTTCCAGTCTTTAAAACCTTTAATTTCGGCATTTGCAATTAAAGCATCTAAATCATTTCGGGCGTGATTTAACTGCGAACCAATTCCACGTGTAAAATCGATTGACGACGCATCTGTTGGATTTTCTGCATTAACATTTCCTAAACGATATTGGGCTAAAATATCAAAATGTTCTTTTTCTGTGGTATGAAATAACGAACCAATAAATTTTAAAGTCAGCGAAGGCGAAACTTTATAAGTTGTTTTAAAAGCGCCAAAATAAGTATCATATTGATCTTTTTCCTGACCTTCGTAATAAACCGCTAAAGCCATTGGTTGATCAATAGTTCCAAATTTGGTTTCGCGGGTTAAAGGCTGATACAAATATTTGTTCTGCGAAATATTTCCTAAAAAGCTAACCTGCCATTTTTCAGAAATATCATAATTTATATTGGTTTGAATATCAGCAAAAGTTGGTGTGTAATTCGTCTGCGTATCCTGACTGTTTACCAATAAACTATTGTTGCGATAACGAACTCCGGTCACTGCCGACCATTTTTTATTTTTCGAAACTAAATCTACAGAAGCACTTCCGCCTAAAAAACTTGCTTCAAGCGAAGCCCCAAACTGAGTTGGTTTTCTATAGGTAATATCTAAAACAGATGATAATTTATCTCCAAATTTTGCCTGAAATCCTCCTGCAGAGAAATCAACGTTTTGAACCAAATCTGTATTGGTAAAACTCAATCCTTCCTGCTGTCCTGAACGAATTAAAAACGGACGATAAACTTCGACTTCGTTTACATACACTAAATTTTCGTCATAATTTCCGCCTCGAACTGCATATTGCGTACTTAGTTCATTATTTGAATTTACGCCGGGAAGTGTTTTTAGAATATTTTCGATACCGGCATTTGCTCCGGGAATCTTTTTTATAGTAGCAGCATCAACAGTTGTAATTCCCTGAACTCGTTTTTTATTTCGGGAAGAAACAAAAACTTCTCCCATTTGTTCCTGAGAATTATTCATGACAGGATTAAAAACAAAAACTTCATCTGGTTTTAAAGTAACCGTAAGGCTGATCATTTTTAATGAGATATGTGTAAAAATGATCGAAGTTTTTTTATTCGAAATTACATCAATTTCAAAAAAACCATTTGCATCAGATTGTGTATTGTTTTTACCCGAAGTTATATTGACATTCGAAACAGGATGATTTTCATTATCTAAAATAATACCTTTTACATGAGCATTTTGAGCAAATGAAATACAAGTAAAGCACAAGAAAAGTAAAGCGAATATTAACCTGTTTTTATTCAAAGATTTGGATTTTATTTTTGTTGACTTCTAAAAAAATGAGTTTCAAAGATAGTAGAATTTCCTACATTATCAACTACTTCAATTTTTAAAAAGTTTTCACCTTCTGTCAAATATTGATCGTCAAAAATATGGGTAATTTTTCTATTTTTATTTTCATATTCAAATAAAACCCAGCTTCCGTTTAAATAACCGTTATACGACTTTATTCCAGATAGAGAATCGCTAATAGTAAACTCAATTTTGTTCTGGTCACTGATCCATTTTCCTTCAACAGGTTTTGTAATTTTTATAACCGGAGCAATCGTATCAAGGACCAAACCATACGTTCCTAATATTTTTGCTTTAGCAGTAAAAACATCACCTTTTCTAAGAGTTCCGTTATAGCTCGTTCCTTTTCCTATATATAATTTATCCTTCAAAGCTTCTGGATAGATAGTATCTTTTATCGTAATTGTAAAATTAGAATGCACGGGAACGGTATCATCGTGAATATAAATTTTGTTGTTTTTTACATCAAAATTCAGATTAAAATCATCATAAAAAGTTCCGGCAGGAAAGAAAACCGACATATTATCTTTCTCAAAATTGGAATCTTTGTTGTAACGAACAAAATATTTTGAAGTTACAGGTTCTGCTGGAACAAGCGGTGTTTCCAAGTCATATTCAATTGGAACTGAAATCGAATTTGAATTTCCGAAATAATCTGAAACTTCAATTCTATAATTAGAAGTCAGATTTGGCACAGCCGAAATTATCCCTCGCAGCGAATCTGTTTTAATAATACTCAATGCAAAAGGTGTTTTCATAAAAAGTTTCTGCACCCGCTGGCTTGTCTTTTTATATCGCGGATAATCGATAAAAGCATTGATGTAACGCATTTCATCAAACGAATAGGTATTGAATTGATAATTATAATTCTGGTTTCCGTTTAAAAAAGTTGACACATTAAAAACGCCATTTTTATTAAAAGAAACATCATCAGTATCAGCGGCATTAATTCCAAAACCAATTTTTCCGTTCGTTTTTACTTTTGAAGCAAGATAAGTTCCGTCTTTTTGAAGCGTCATATTTACAAGTAACGGCTGTTTGGACTGATTAACCGTTGCATTATCCAGCGGATAAACATATAAACTTGATAATGTTGGTTTCTTGGTATCTTTAATATTTTGGTCAAAGCCAAAGAATATTGGGTTAATTACAAATTCTGTTTTAGTATCACGAATTTCAAAATGAAGATGTGGCCCTTCAGATGAACCTGTATTTCCTGAAAGCGCAATTAATTGCCCTTTTGTAACCGGAAGTTCATCTGGTTTTAGGATCATTTCAATTTCATAAGCTTTATCCTGATAGTGTCTTTTTTTTACATAATCCTGAATTGGCCCAAGGGTTGTCTGCAAATGTCCGTACACAGAAGTATAGCCGTTTGGATGTGTGATGTAAATGCATTTTCCGTTTCCAAAAGTCGAAATTTTAATCCTTGACACATAGCCATCAGCAATCGCATACACATTTAATCCTTCTTTTTGATTCGTTTTTAAGTCAAAACCGGCATGAAAATGATTGGGTCTTAACTCGCCAAAATTCCCCGAAAGCTGCATAGGAATGTCCAGCGGCGGACGAAAGTAATTTTTAGGATATTGTGTCTGGGCGAATAGAAAAGGGCAAAAGAAAAAGGCAAGTATTGAAAATTTCATAGGTAACATTTTTGCTAAGGTAAAAAATTAACAGGTAAAAACCGAAGAAAAACTTACAAAAACACAATTGATTGAAATTCATTTATTTGTCTATTTTTAATGCAAAAAAATCGAGAAAAAATTGCATTAATAAAAAGGAATACTAACTTTGTATGATTAAGTAATGAATAGGATTTATAATGAGTGTAATTGCCGAAATAATTGATACTCTTGAATATAAAGTCGAGAAGCTTTTTGAAAAATCAAAAGGCCTGGAAAAAAATAATCAGGAATTACGATTAGAATTAGACAAAGCGGTGCAAATTATCCAGAAACAATCTGAAGAAATGGAAGCTTTGAAAAAGCAATATGAAACACTTAAGATAGCCAATTCGTTGCTTGGCAGCGACAACAACAAGAGAGAGACAAAGCTTAAAATAAATTCATTAATTCGCGAAATTGATTACTGTATAGCACAACTATCAGATTAGAAAACATGGACGGAAAGCTTAGAATTAAAATATCAATTGCCGACCGCGTTTACCCTTTAACGGTTGAACCAAGTCAGGAAGAAGGCCTTAGAAGCGCCTCAAAAAAAATTGATGCTATGATCAAGCAATTCGAAGAAAGTTACGCAGTTCGCGACAAACAAGATGTATTAGCCATGTGTGCACTGCAATTTGCATCACAGGTGGAACAAAAACAAATTGATAACGCAATCGATGGCGAAGAAACCATTGAACGAATTAAAAGATTAAATTCGCTTTTAGATCAATATCTCGAAAATTAAACGTTCTTTACATAAACTAAGATACTGCCTACATTAGTTCACAATTGGTAAACTCAACACTAACAATTTAGAATGAGCAAATCGTCGCTACTATAGTATGCCCAGCTTTGACCGGGAAACTTGAACAGTGAGTTAGCTCAAAACTTGTCTTTACGAGTTTATACAAGCAATTAATGTAGGCTTTTTTTATATATAAACCCTAACAAACATGGACATCATAACGATCATTATTTCAGGTATTGTAGGTATTGCGGCAGGTTTTGCAATAGCTAAAATCATCGAAAAAAGCAATATTTCAAACCTAATCAAAAATGCTAAAAAAGAAGCTTCTTCCATTTTAAAAGATGCTAATTTAGAAGCTGAAAACATAAAAAAAGATAAAATCCTTCAGGCAAAAGAACGTTTTATCGAATTAAAATCAGAACACGAACAAGTTATTTTGGCACGCGATAAAAAAGTAGCCGAAGTAGAAAAACGTGTACGTGATAAAGAATCTCAGATTTCTAACGAGCTTTCTAAAGCTAAAAAAGTAAATGACGATTTTGAAGCTAAAACAGAAGAATACAACAACAAAATTGAAGTTTTAAACAAAAAACAAGCTGAAGTTGACAAATTACACAAAAGTCAATTGCAGCAGCTTGAAGTAATTTCAGGGCTTTCTGCAGAAGAAGCGAAAGAGCAATTAGTTGAGGGTTTAAAAGCTGAAGCTAAAAGCAAAGCTATGTCTCACATTCAGGAAACTATTGAAGAGGCTAAACTTACAGCTCAGCAAGAAGCTAAAAAAATCATCATCAACACTATTCAAAGAGTTGGAACAGAAGAAGCAGTTGAAAACTGTGTTTCTGTTTTCAACATTGAATCTGACGATGTAAAAGGTAGAATTATTGGCCGTGAAGGTCGTAACATTAGAGCGCTTGAAGCTGCAACGGGAGTTGAAATCATTGTTGATGATACGCCGGAAGCTATTATCCTTTCTTGTTTTGACCCGGTTCGTAGAGAAATTGCTCGTTTGTCTTTACACAAATTAGTTACTGACGGACGTATTCACCCTGCAAGAATTGAAGAAGTTGTTGCTAAAACGGCTAAACAAATCGATGACGAAATTATCGAAGTTGGAAAACGTACTGTTATCGATTTAGGAATTCACGGTTTACACCCTGAATTGATTAAAGTTGTAGGTAGAATGAAATACCGTTCTTCTTACGGACAAAACTTATTACAGCACTCTAGAGAAGTTTCTAAACTTTGCGGTATCATGGCGGCTGAATTAGGCTTAAATGTAAAACTGGCAAAAAGAGCTGGTTTACTTCACGATATTGGTAAAGTTCCAGATACAGAAAGTGATTTACCACACGCATTATTAGGTATGCAGTGGGCTGAGAAATACGGCGAAAAAGAAGAGGTTTGCAACGCTATTGGTGCGCACCACGACGAGATCGAAATGAAATCATTATTATCACCAATTGTTCAGGTTTGTGATGCTATTTCAGGTGCAAGACCAGGTGCAAGACGTCAGGTTTTGGATTCATACATTCAACGTTTGAAAGATCTTGAAGATGTTGCTTACGGATTTAGCGGTGTAAAAAATGCTTATGCAATTCAGGCCGGTAGAGAATTACGTGTTATTGTAGAAAGCGAAAAGGTTTCTGATGATAATGCTGCAAATTTATCATTTGAGATTTCACAAAAAATCCAAACAGAAATGACTTATCCAGGTCAGGTAAAAGTTACTGTAATTAGAGAAACAAGAGCAGTTAATATTGCTAAATAATTCTCTTTCTATTATATAAAATAAAAAAGGCTATCGTTTGATAGCCTTTTTTATTATTTAAAGATCATTAAAGACGATTTTAAAGCTCGTTCCTACTCCAACTTCACTTTCTACAGAAACGGTTCCTTTCATCGCTTCTATTTGGTTTCTGGTAATATATAACCCTATTCCGCGAGCTTCTTCATGTTTATGAAATGTTTTATACATTCCGAATAATAATTCTCCGTAGACTTTTAAATCGATTCCTAAACCGTTATCTGTGATTTTTAAAGATTTATAACCTTCAGGCTCGATTCCAAAATCAAATACAATAAGCGGGTCCCGATCCGGATGCGCATATTTTATAGCGTTTGTGGTAAAATTAAGCAAAACACTTTCAAGATAAGCCGGATTAAAATTAATGGTCAAGTATTGCGGAACATTATTTACAATCGTAACTTTTTTCTGTTTATCGTATCCTTTTATAGTTGCAACTGTTTTCTCTATATATTCGCAAAGCATCAAAGGCTCAACAGCAATATTAATGTTACTCTGTGTTTTGACAATTTGCGTTAAGTTAGAAATCGTCTCATTTAAATCATTTGAAACTGTACGAAGATGTTCCAGCATTTCACCAACTGTTCCTTTCCCTCCATCTTCATCAATAAAATCTAAAATCGATTTTATATTTCCTGCCTGCGTATTTAAATTGTGCGAAACAATATGCGAAAAATTTAATAGTCGACTATTTTGGTCGCTATACAATTTCATTGTTTTTAAAAGCTCCAATTCTTTTTCTTTTTGCAGAGAAATGTCTGTATGCGTTCCAATAACACGCAATGGCTTACCATTTTCATCACGTTTTATTACTTTTCCCCTATCCAAAATCCATTTATAATTACCGCTTGAAGTCATTACACGATGGTAATTTTCATAATACGGAATCTTATTATCAAAATGTTCTTTAATGTCTGAGTAATATTTTGGAAGATCGTCAGGATGCACGATTTTATCCCAGCGTTCCGGGTCATCAAAAATATCTGCCGATTCTAATTCTAAGATTTTTAAGGAGAGTGAGGAATAAAAAACATTATTGGTTACCATATCCCAATCCCAGATTCCAACGGTTGATGCATCAAGCGCAAACTGGAAACGTTCTTCAGAAATACGGAGTTTTTCTTCTTTGTCTTTCAAATCGGTAATATCAGAAATATGTCCAAAAAAACTAACTTTTCCATCAGCAGATAATTCTGTTTTTGCAGAAACCTTAAACCATCGCAATCCTTTTTTCGGCAAAACAGATCTGAACTCTAATTCCCAAGGCACAATTTCTTTACGCGCTTTTACCAGGGACTGAAAAAATTTCTCTCTATCCTGTTCAAAAACCCGCTCGTAAATAATCTGCTTAATATCGTCTGTAAATTCTTTGAAGGAAAGTTCGAAAATCTCATCAACAGATTTGCTGACAAGAGGAAAAGTATAATGATTATTAGTATCTATAACAAATTGAAAAAGCAAATCTGGCATTTCGGCAAATAATTTTCTGTAAAAATTATTTACTTCCAGGCAGTCTTCATTACTGTATAAGTCAAAAATCATATGTCGCTATTTAAGTAAATAATATCCCATTGGATTTGGGTTAAAAAAATCCTCAAAATCCTTTTAATTTACTTCCTTTGAATACAAATGTGATACCAAGTTATAACTTTTGATGTAAAAAAACCACACTCTTTTCAAAAAATTACTTCCGCGGATGGTAGGAATGCATTACTTCTGTCAGGAAGCTTCTGTCCAAGTGCACATAAATTTCTGTTGTTGTAATAGATTCATGTCCCAGCATTAATTGAATAGACCTTAAATCGGCACCATTTTCCAGTAAATGTGTTGCAAAAGAATGACGTAAAGTATGCGGGCTTATATTTTTATTTAAGCTGATTTTCACAGCTAAATCTTTTATAATAGTAAAAATCATCGCACGTGTTAACTGGTTTCCTCTACGGTTTAGAAACAAAGTATCTTCGCATCCTTTTTTAATATTGAGATGTACTCTAATCTCATCCTGATAGATTTCAATATATTTTTTAGTTAATTTTCCAATGGGTACAAAACGTTCTTTATTGCCTTTTCCTGTAATTTTTATAAAACCTTCGTCAAAAAATAAATCTGATATTTTAAGCGAAACCAATTCAGAAACCCGAAGTCCGCAGCCATACAATGTTTCCAAAATAGCACGATTTCGTTCTCCTTCATTACTGCTTAAATCAATAGCTGCGATAAGTGCATCAATATCTTTTATTGATAATGTGTCGGGAAGTTTTCGTCCGGTTTTGGGGCTTTCGATTAATTCAAGCGGACTGTCATTCCGATAATCTTCGAAAACCAAATAATTAAAAAAACTTTTCAAACCCGAAATAATCCTCGCCTGCGATCGTGGATTTACTTCTTTTGAAACCGAATATATAAACTGCTGAATGGTTTCATCTGTAATTTTTATGGGCGAAACATCAATTTGATTGGTTTCTAAAAAAAGACATAACCGCTCAATATCAAAACTATAGTTTTCAATTGTATTTTTAGACAAACCTCTTTCTATTCGCAGATACGATTGATAGTCTTTTATATAATTGTTCCATTTCATATTTACAAAGTAAAACATTTTTGAGCATAAAAAAACCTTCCATTTCTGGAAGGTTTAACATATTGTTTATTATTGAATCTATTGAACCCTAGCTGGTTCAACTGTAATTGAATACAAACCAGAATTATATTCTCTTGTGGTATAAGTATTTCCTGTAGCCCCTATGATTACATTATCCGCAAAATTAACAATTACATCTCCAAGCAAATCATTTCCTTGAGTAAAGGTTCTTTGAATCGTACTTGTCGCCGTAACCTTCTGACTAGTCCCATATTTAAGTCCAATTTTTACATATTCTTGAAAACCTCCACTCACTTCAACACCAAAATTAGAGGCAAACTCAACGCTACGTGATTCTGTTAAAATTGTAGTCTCAGTCAAATCAATCTCTTCAATATCAATTTTGATCGATGAAGCATACTGATCTAGATCCCAGTTAAAAATTGGAATATTTAAGTTCATTTGCTTCAACTCAGTAAATTTTCTAACATAAATATAAGATCGAGGAACATTAGTCAAAATTCTTTTCTCGATTGTATAAGCAAATAAATCATCCCCTTTTGCATTAAAATACTTAATTATCTCACTACCTACCCCATTTTTTCCATTAACGATTATCCTAACTTTAAACTCAAAATTTCCTCCTGTCCATCCTGCTATTGGCCCTGGACTAACTGGTTGTAAAGTAGGATCTCCAGTTTGATCCGCTATTTTATTATAAGCCGCAACTGGATCTCCTTGCAGAGAAAATGTTTTAATAGTTTCTTGAAAATTATATTTAAAAGGCCCTTTAGGAGTTCCTGGTGTAATATCATAATAGATATAGTCTCTTTGCCAGCCATCCACATTAGCAACTGTATATGTATTGTAGGCAGTAGCTAATTTTGGATCTAAAGATAAAATAGGAACTGTTCTTGCTGTTTGATTATTAATTTTCTTTGAACCATCAAAACAATCATCTAAAAATTTATAATTTAATCCATTAATAAGAGCGACATTAGTCGTTTTAAGATTTTTATTAGTAGAATTATTGTTCGGAATTATCCTTTCATTATCTTTTAAAACTATTATTGGAAAGCCAGGAATATATTTTGCTTCTATAACCTGTTCCGTGCCATCTTGATTAATAATTGGCACGTCATTACTTGTAGTAAGCCTTACAGCTACTTTAGGAACCTGATTTTGTGTATCCCATAATTTAGCTGAAAAAGAGTTTTCCGGTAATTCAGGAACAAGAATTGTAAGCGTTGGATTATTTATTTCTATATTATTTAATAAATTTTCATTCCCTAAGTTTTTAAGAATTAAATCTCTAACTGTACGATTATTTTCTAGAGTTTCATTTTTAATCATTTGATACAAAACCTCATAATCGTTGTCAAACATTTTTAAAGATTCATTTTTAATTAAATCTCGTAAAGCTTTACTTTCGTTCATTGACTTAACAAGAGCTTTACCGAATTCTCTTTTTAAACTTGATTTTGAGTCATACAAATTATCGACTTTTAACTTATTAACTTCTACACTTGATACAGCTTCATTCTCATCACGATTGTCACAACTAGAAAAAGAAAACAAAGCAAGACCACTAATCAAAAACATTTTTAAATTTTTTTTCATAATATATTTATTTATTAATAATTTAACTAATATATAAATAAATTCTTATATTAAAATTGAAAATACAAAATAAATGAAAATAAAAACTTACATTTATGCGTAAAGCAAAAAAACCTCCCATTTCTGGGAGGTTTTTAAGTATTTTAATAATTATGATTAGAACTTATATCCTAGTGATAAAGAAAGAACATTATTGTTAACTTTATAGCTATCTACATAATCTTCCCAATCTTCAATGTCCTGATTAATATCAACAACATTTGCAAGACCAAAATAATAACGAAGATTTACAGATAAGTTTTCAGTAAAATTATAACCAGCACCAATATTGAAACCAGCATCAATAGATTTGTAAAGATCTTTAACATCTTCTCCATCAGTTTTAGCAGATACTAAAAATCCTATTTGAGGACCAGCTTCAACTGTAAATTGATCTGTAATAAAATATTTAGCCAATACAGGAACGTTAATGTAATTTAAGTTGGTGTTGTAACTCTCTCCAAAAAACTTTTCTTTAGCACCTTGAGTAGAAAACAAAAGCTCTGGCTGAATAGCTAATTTATCAATAATTTTAATTTCGGCAAATCCTCCAACGTGAAAACCAACTAGTGATGATACGCCACTAGCATCTCCTCCTAGTGTCGAAAGGTTAAGACCACCTTTTACTCCAAATCTAGTTTCCTGAGCATTAGCGAAACTAAATGCCATTACTGCTATAGCAGCTAAAATAATTCTTTTCATTACAATTTGTTTTGGGTTATTAATTTTCAAATATAAAAATATTCTTCATAAATAACTGCTTGGATTTTAACAAAAAAAATAGTAATAAGCATACAAATTGTTAAGACAAGGTGAAATTGGCTTTAATTGAAAAGAAAAAAGCTTCCTCAAAAAATGAGAAAGCTTTTAAAAAAACTAACTAAAATATTTTCTTTTAGAATTTGTAAACAACTCCAAAGCTTACATCTCTCAAATCAGTTCCCAGACAAAAGTGTTAGTTTTATCTGCTCCATGTCCACCATTGTTGTTTACACTGTAACCTAAACCAGCCCATGTAGCTTCAATAGCAAAATGATTAGACAAGAAATAACTTAAACCTAAACCAATATTTGCACCAAACTCATTTGCTTTAGCGTCAGTATGCTTAAATTTTGTATTAGTAAAATCAAGACCTGCCTGACCAAATACTGAGAACTGAGAAGCAGGAGTAAAATAATATCTACCAAAAGCTCCAACAGTAAGAGCGTCAGTTGCATCTTTTACAGTTCTATACCCTAATTTACCTCCAATTGCAATTTTTTCAGTTACGAAGTAACCTACTCTTGGCTCAATTTCAAAAGCACTAGTTTTATCATCACCTGTTTTTTCAGAACCTACAGTTAAAGCTCCAGAAATAAATGCATCACCTTTAGCGAAGCCCGTTGTTTGCGCATTTGCAGATGCAAATCCTAATACTGCAATAGCAGCTAAAATAACTTTTTTCATGTTTTATTTTTTTAATTACAATTCAAAACTAAGATTATACTTAATAAAAGATAACCCCTAAAAGAAAGAAAAGTATCAAAATAAGACAGAAAGAAACTACAAATATTAATCTGGTTTTCAGTATTTTAAAACAAAAATCATTAATTTAGCATATTAAAAATCTTAAAAAAGTGTGAATTTTAATAATTATCTGAACATCGATATAAAACAATAAATTCAAAATAATGTAGTTTTGAATAAAAAGAATAACATTTAAATACCAAACTAAAAACAACTTTTATGAAGAAAATACTTTTAGCAGCTGTATTGTTCATTGCAACATCAGCTACAATTCAAGCACAATTATTACAATTTGGGGTTAAAGCAGGGGTTAACTTTGCCAGCCAGCCTGGAGATGCAACACTAGATGGTGTCGGATTTGATAAAGAAGGAATTACTAGCTATCATGTTGGTGTTGTTGCAGAAATAAAATTATTAGAAAAATTTGCTATTCAACCAGAGCTTTTATATTCTACTCAAGGAGCAACTTACAAATTTGCTGATGCTCAGGAAGATTTTAAAAATGAATTAGCATATTTATCTATTCCAGTAATGGCTAAAATCTACGTAACAAAATCATTAAGCTTGGAAGTTGGACCACAAGCTTCATTTTTATTAAACCAAAAAAACAAAGTAGATTTCGAAGATGCTAATACTTTTGATTTTGCTGTTAACGCAGGTTTAGGATTAAAAATCACTAAAAACATTTTTGTACAAGGTCGTTATAGTTTAGGGTTAACAGATGTTTCTGCTAATGCCGATGTTAGAAACTCAGTAGTTCAACTTTCTGCAGGATTCTTGTTCTAGAAAATATCACATACTTTAATAAAAACCGGTCTATTAATTAGATCGGTTTTTTTTATTTTTACACAACTCAATTGCAATTGCAAAAAACAATAGCAATATCAATATTTCAATAAATAATTTTAAATATGAAAATCTGCATTATCAACGGACCGAATTTGAATCTTTTAGGAAAACGCGAACCAGAAGTTTACGGAAGTCAGACTTTTGAAGATTACTTTGAAACGTTGAAACAAAAATTTCCAAACATTGAACTTTCTTATTATCAAAGTAATATTGAAGGCGAATTGATTGGAAAAATTCAGGATGTTGGCTTTTCATTTGACGGAATTATTCTTAACGCCGGCGCTTATACACATACTTCAATTGGTTTAGGCGATGCTATGAAAGCGGTTACAACTCCTGTTATCGAAGTGCATATTTCTAATACTTATGCGCGCGAAAGTTTCAGACATCAATCGTATTTATCTGGAAATGCAAAAGGTGTTATTTTAGGATTTGGATTAAAAAGTTACGAATTGGCGATTCAGTCATTTTTATAAAAATTTTATAAACGGATGTCACCCTGAGCGAAGTCAAAGGCCTTATCACAATGCGAGGGGCTTCGACTTTGCTCAGCCTGACAAACGACTTTGATTTCCTGATTACAATTTAACAAATTATTAATAAGCTCATTTTCAACTTCTTTTATTTTTGTGAGAGAAACCACTTTCATGAAAAACTTTATATTATTCGCCTTTTTATTTTTTTCGATTTCCAATTTTGCCCAAATCAAAGGAACTATAACCGATGAAAAAGGGAATCCGCTGCCGTTTGTTTCTATTTTTGAAGAGAATACCTATCGCGGAACTACTTCAAACGAACAGGGACAATATCAATTACAGGTAAAAGAAATTGGTAAAAACAGAATCGTTTTTCAATATCTAGGATTTAAAACTCAGAAAATAACCGTTTCTGCAGATTCAAAAACAGTAGCTTTAGATGTAAAAATGCAGGAAGAAAGTTTTGCGTTAAATGAAGTTGTTATTGATCCTAAAAACAATCCTGCAAATGCCATCATAAAAAATGCGATCGCAAACAGAAAAGAAAACTCTGAAAAAACAGCTCGCTTTACTGCCGAATTTTATTCGAAAGGAATTTTAAAAGTAAAAGATTTACCTAAAAAAATATTAGGTCAAAAAGTAGATCTTGGCCCGGATTTATCTTCTAACTTAGATTCAACCGGAACGGGAATTTTATATTTATCAGAAACTATTTCGAAAGTTTCTTATCAAAAACCCGATAAATTAAAGGAAACTATAATCGCCTCTAAAATCTCTGGAAACAATAAAGGTTTCAGCTATAATACTGCCGCTTTATCAACTTATGATTTCTATGACAATACATTAGAATTTGATGTAAACCTTATCTCTCCTATTGCTAATAATGCTTTCAGTTATTATAAATACAAACTGGAAGGAAGTTTTTATGACGATAATAAACAACAGATTTACAAAATTAAAGTAATTCCGAAACGAGATAAAGAACCTGTTTTTGAAGGTTACATTTACATTGTCGATGATAGTTTTGCCATTTATGCCGTTGATTTCGACATTAAAGGTTACCGAATGAAAAATGAATTTACTGAAGTAATGAATTTAAAACAAAGCTTCAGCTACAATGCAAAAAACAAAATCTGGTCAAAAAATGCACAGACACTTTCGTTTAATGCGGGCGGCCTTGGAATAAAATTTTCGGGTCAGTTTAATTATATTTATTCCAATTATGAATTTCCGGAATCGTTTGCCAAGAAAACTTTTGGAAACGAAATCGTAGCTTTTGATTTAAATGCCAATAAAAAAGATGATTCGTTTTGGAATGAAATTCGCCCGATTCCGTTAACACTCGAAGAAAGTACAGATTACACAAAAAAAGACAGTTTACAAGTTATCAGAAAATCTAAAAAATATACTGATTCTATTGATGCAAAAGAGAATAAGTTTAAGATTTTAGATATTCTTGGCGGTTACGATTATAAAAATACGTTTAAGAAATACTCTTTTAAATTTGACGGTTTGCTGAGTCCAACATCTTTAAGTTTTAATACGGTTCAGGGATTTAATCTGGGAACTGGATTTTCATTTAAAAAATGGAATGAAGAAAAAGGAAAAAGCACTTCTATAAGTACAGATTTCAATTATGGTTTTTCTGATGAACAACTTCGTGTTATTGGCGAATTCAGTCACCGATTTAATACTATTAATTATGCTACAATTTCGGCTTCGGGCGGAACAAAAACTGCACAGTTTAATGGTGCTGAACCTATTAGCAAATTGATCAATTCTGTAAGTTCGTTGTTCTTTAAAGACAATTATATGAAATTGTATAATTTAGAATTTGCTCAAATTAATTATGCCCAAGATGTTGCAAACGGATTAAATTTAAACGCAAGAATAGCTTACGAACAAAGAAAACCTCTTTTTAATACAACTGATTATTCGTTCTTTAAAAGAGATGATATTTATTCGTCAAATAATCCGCTGGCGCCAAATGATTTTAATACACCTGCTTTTGATCAGCATCATTTAATGAAAGCTAATTTGACGGCCAGAATTAATTTTGGAAACAAATACATTTCAAGACCAGACGGAAGATATAATTTTAAAGATGAAAAATATCCAACCGTATTTTTAGCTTTTGAAAAGGCATTTGCGTCAAGTGAGAAAAAATACGAGTTTGAAAGAATTGGTGCTGCTGTTCAATACGATTTAAAATTAAATAACAAAGGTGTTTTAGGAATGAATTTTAAAGCCGGTAAATTCTTTAATGCCGAAAATATTTCTTTTATAGATTACAGACATTTTAACGGAAATCAAACTCACATTGGCACCAGCGATCGTTATTTGAATGTTTTCAACTTAATGCCGTATTATGACAATAGTACAAACGATAGTTATTTTGAAATGCATTTGGAGCACAATGATATGGGATTTGTAACGAATAAAATTCCGCTTTTAAATCTTTTAAAATCAACAATGAATCTTGGTTTTCATTCGCTGGCAATTCCGGATCGTAAACCATATACCGAATTTACAGTTGGTTTAGACAATCTAGGTTTCGGAAAGTTTAAATTATTCCGAGTTGATTATGTGCATTCTTATCAAGGCGGAATTCAGCAAAATGGTGTAGTGTTTGGGCTGAAGATTTTGAATGTTTTGAATTAAGGTGCTAAGGTTCTGAGATGCTAAGATTCTAAGTTTTATGAATCCTAAAAACCATTACTTTCTTTCATTAAAATCATAAAAAATCCGCTTATCTGCTAATCTGGGCAAAACCGGACTGCAAATAAGCGGGTTTATTTTTCAAAGTTTGAAGATCTTTGCGCGGGCTTCGACTTCGCTCAGCCTGACAAAAATTAGTATTAGATTCCTAAAAGAAAACTTAGAATCTTAGCATCTCAAAACCTTAGCAACTTAGAACCTCAATGATAATCATCTGGTTCAATATGAATCAAAACATTTCCTAACTGGGGAATTTTCTCTTTTAAAGTATCTTGTAATTTATGAGATAAATCATGACCTTCTTTTACAGAAATACTTGCCGAAACAATGGCATGAAGATCGACATGATATTTCATTCCTGCTTTTCTAATAAAACATTTTTCTGTTCCAAGAATTCCGGGCACTGTTAAAGCTTTTACACGAATTTCTTCGACTAAATCGTCGTTCATGTTTTCATCCATGATTTCGCCAAGTGCTGGTCTGAAAATTTTATAACAGTTATACAAGATAAAAAACGCAGCAAAAAGCGCTGCCCAATCATCTGCAGATTCGTAGCCTTTGCCCATTATCAATGCAATCGAAATTCCGATAAATGCGGCAACAGAAGTTACAGCATCACTGCGATGGTGCCAGGCATCGGCAGCAAGAGACGAACTATTGGTTTCTTTACTTCGCTTCATTACTAAACGATACGAATACTCTTTCCAAAGAATTATAGCCCCTAAAACATATAATGTCCATGATTTTGGTAAATCGTGCGACGATTGAATATTAGCAATACTTTCGTACCCAATAATTGTTGCCGAAGTAATTAAAAAACCAACAACCAAAAAAGTAATTAAAGGTTCTGCACGTCCGTGACCGTAAGGATGATTTTCATCTGCCGGTTTGTTAGAATATTTGATTCCGAATAAAACCAAACAGGACGAAAATATGTCTGCTGTTGATTCGATTGCATCTGCAATCAAGGCGTATGAATTGCCAAAAAAACCTGCTAACCCTTTTATCAAGGCTAAGCAGGTGTTTCCGGCTATACTAAAGATAGTAGCTTTTATAGCTTTTTGTTCATCTGTCATTTAGACTATTTTTTTCGCCACGAATTTCACAAATTACACTAATTTCTTTTGTGAAATTTGTGGCTATGTCTCCTTCTCTTTTTATGCTCTTACAATTTTTGCTCCAATAGCTCTTAAACGTTCGTCAATACGCTCGTATCCACGGTCAATTTGTTCGATATTTTGAATTGTACTTGTTCCTTTTGCAGAAAGCGCCGCAATCAATAATGAGATTCCCGCACGAATATCAGGAGAAGACATTGTAGTTGCTTTTAATTGAGATTCAAAATTATGTCCCATAACCACAGCTCTGTGTGGGTCACATAACATAATTTTTGCTCCCATGTCGATTAATTTATCAACGAAAAACAAACGGCTTTCGAACATTTTTTGATGAATCAAAACATCTCCTTTTGCCTGAGTTGCCACAACTAAAACAATACTTAATAAGTCAGGAGTAAATCCCGGCCAAGGTGCATCGGCAATTGTTAAAATAGATCCGTCGATATCTGTTTTTACTTCATATCCATCTTTGTGAGCAGGAATATAAATATCGTCGTTACGTTTTTCAATTGTAATTCCTAATTTTCTAAATGTATTTGGGATTAAACCTAAATTTTCCCAGCTTACATTTTTGATCGTGATTTCGCTTTTTGTCATAGCCGCAAGACCAATCCAAGAACCAATTTCGATCATATCAGGAAGAATTGTATGTTCGCAACCACCAAGGCTTTCAACACCTTCGATAGTCAATAAGTTAGAACCAACTCCAGTGATTTTTGCTCCCATAGAGTTCAACATTTTACATAACTGTTGTAAGTAAGGCTCACATGCAGCGTTGTAAACAGTTGTTTGTCCTTTTGCTAAAACAGCAGCCATTACGATATTTGCAGTTCCTGTTACAGAAGCTTCGTCAAGAAGCATATCTGTTCCTTGCAATCCTTCTTCTGGAGATTCAACTCCATAAAAGTGATCTTCTCTGTTATATCTGAATTTTGCTCCAAGGTTAATAAAACCTTCAAAGTGAGTATCTAATCTACGACGGCCAATTTTATCTCCTCCCGGTTTTGGAATATATCCTTTTCCGAAACGTGCCAAAAGCGGTCCAACAATCATAATAGAACCACGAAGCGCTCCACCTTCTTTTTTGAAAGCTTCTGTTTCTAAATATCCAACATTAACCTCATCGGCTTGAAACGTAATCGAACCCGGTTCATTGCGTTGAATTTTAACCCCTAAATTGCCCAGTAAAGTGATTAATTTATTGATGTCAATAATATCGGGAATATTATTAATTCTTACTTTATCTCCCGTTAGAAGTACGGCACATAAAATTTGTAATGCCTCGTTTTTTGCTCCTTGCGGAGTGATTTCTCCTTTTAAAGGAATTCCTCCTTCGATTTTAAAAATTCCCATAGATTTTTTTTAAGGTTCTAAGGTTCTGAGATTCTAAGGTTCTAAGGTTAAGCTAAAATCTTAGCACCTTAGCTGCTTAGTATCTTAGCAACTTCTTCTATTTTTGATTATTGTTTTTTTGAAAAGTTTTAGGTTTACCGCCTTTATTATTGTTTTTGTTATTTTGAATTTTAGGCTGTCCCGCAGGTGTAATTTTGTTAGACACACGTTTGTTTGTACGCATTAAATCTGTTGTGTTCAACAGTTCTTCTGTACTGTGCAGCAAGTTTATTTTCCCTCCGGACAATTCATATAAATGTTCAAAAATAACATCGTCTTTTACTGTGTCTTTGTTCCAACTCAAAAATGATTTTTTCATGTGGTTGGCAATTACCATAACCAATGCATTTTTCATTTCGCCATCTTCCCATTTATTGGCAACATCAATCATATATTTGATATTGTTTCCGTAAAATCTGTATTTTGGAAAATTCTGAGGGTATTGTAAAACGTCTGGTTTTAACTGCAGTACATCTCTTGAAGGAATTGGGTATGGAGATTCTACATTCAATTTAAAATCAGACATAATAAAAAGTTGATCCCATAATTTATGCTGAAAATCCGGCACATCACGCAAATGCGGATTTAAGCTTCCCATAACCTGAATGATATATTTCGCAGCTTTGTTGCGTGTTTCATCATCTTCGATTGCAGTAGCCTGATCGATCAGTTTTTGTAAATGACGACCGTACTCCGGAATAATCAAACGCTGTCTTTCAGAATTGTATTCTAAATTATACACAACGTCATTTGCGACTTCTTTTTTATATTTTTCGACCATAAGTTTATAATGAAACTATACCTTCTATTGTAGATACTTCTTTGTATTTACCAATCACCTCGTCAGAGCTGTTCATGGTAACATCTACAGAAACACTGGTAAATTTACCAGTTTTAGATTTTGTTGTTTTAATAACCGCGCCCATTCTGTCAAAAGCTTTTTCAACACGTTCAACATTATCGCCTACAGAAGGCACAATAAATTTGTACAAATATTCTGCTGGCCAAGTATTTGAGTTATCTAATTCGACTTTTAATCTTTCGAAAAATTCGGCGGTATTTTTTTCTTTATCGTTCTCCATTCGTAATTAAAAATAAACGCAAATATACGCTTTTGATTTCAGATTTTAGATTTTAGATTTTAGATTTTTTTCATTGGAGAAACTGTAGATTTTTTGTCACGAATTTCACTAATTTACACTAATTATATTGGGGTGAATATCTTCTTAAATTTTGCTGACTTTTGATTAATTTTCAAATTAAAATTCGTGAAATTCGTGGCAAACCTTTATATTTGAAATACTTTGCTATTTCACTTCCGGTAATTATCGGAGTTATGAGACTAAATCACATTATAATGAAAAAAATCCTTTTGCTTTTTATAGTACTTATATTCAATAATATTCATGCACAAGAAGTTAAAACTATAACCTATTTTCAGAATGACACCTTAAAACTGGATTTAGATTTATATCTGCCAAAGAAAAAGTCTAACGAAAAAATCCCGTTGATTATGTTTGCTTTTGGCGGCGGATTTTCTGGCGGAGAGCGCACAAGCGAAAAAAACTTCGGAATGTTTATGGCCGAAAACGGTTATGCGGTTGCCAGCATTTCGTACAGTTTATATATGAAAGGAAAAGATTTTGGCTGTAAAGGTGTTTTAACCGAAAAGATAAAAGCGATTCAAATTGGTGTGAGTGATATGTGGCAGGCTACTTCATTTTTAATCGAAAACGCAGACAAATACAATCTTGATTCTTCTAAAATCTTCATTTCAGGAATTAGTGCTGGTGCCGAAATTGGTTTTCACGCTTCGTTTTGGGATTATAAACTCATGAATTTATACAAAAGCAATTTGCCGGAAAACTTTAAATATACTGGATTTATTGGAGGTTCGGGTGCTATTCAGGATATCAATTTGATTACTAAAGAAAAAGCAATTCCGATGTTATTGGCGCATGGCAGCAATGACGATACGGTTCCTTATAGTGCTGGTTCACACCGCTCCTGCCCAACAAATGCTTCGGGCTGGTTAATTTTATTTGGTTCCTATGCGGTTTACAACCAAATGAAGGATTTACATAAAGATATCGAACTGATTACTTTCTGCGGCGGCGGACATGAATTTTCCGGTTATCTTTTTCATGATGGACAACAATATGTTCTGGATTTTGTGAATGATGTCTTGAAAGGAAAGAAATTTGAATCGCATTTGATCGTTCCTTCTAAAAAGGGAAAAGGTTCTGGGAAATATTTGTTTTGTGAATAAAAAATTTAATGATGTCAAAACCATTATTCTGTTTCCGGTTAGGTATCTAAAACAAACATTCTTAAACTGGACTAAAGTCCAGCCCTACAATATCTGGCGAGCCTTTGGCTCTCTTTCAATCTGGTTCTGAAAGAACAATCTATATTATAGAGATGCACTTAATCCAATGATTGCAATATTGACAAAACATATGTCTCTTTTCACAATTTAGTTCCGAAGGAACGATCCATATTGTAGAGCTGGACTTTAGTCCAGTTAAATAATATTTGAGAAGTCTACATACCTTTTACAGCAACATATTTTAATTCTTTGGAATTTTAATGAGTGACATTAAACCTGAATAATTTTATTTTCACAAATACCTACAAGGTTTTGAAAACCTTGCAGGAAACGTAATCCTGGAAATCATTCCAAAAACAAAACCATCTCTCCTATTTAGCCCTGATGGAAGCGGAAATCCTTTTGCTTTTTCCTTTAAAAAGCAAAAGATTGGAGCGGACAGCAGGAATTCTTACCTGCCAAAAATGCTAAATTATTCGCTCTTGATAAATATTCTTTTTAAATACGAATAAGTTTAGGTAAATTTGCGCTTTATTTTTAGAATAGTGCAAAAACAAATCATAGTTCTCATTGGCGGCCCTGGTACAGGAAAATCTACGCTTATAAACGAATTAGTCGCTCGTGGCTATTGTTGTTACCCTGAAATTTCTAGAGAAGTTACACTCGAAGCCCAAAAAAGAGGTGTCGAGCAATTGTTCTTGGAACAGCCTTTATTGTTTAGCGAAATGCTTTTGGAAGGGCGTATTCAGCAATTTGAAAACGCTAAAAAAGAACCCGATACTATCGTTTTTATAGATCGCGGTATTCCTGATGTAGTGGCTTATATGGATTATATTGGCGATGAATATCCGGAAGATTTTGTAAAAGCATGCGAGGATTATAAATATTCTAAAACTTTTATTTTACCGCCTTGGGAAGAAATTTATCAGAGCGACACGGAGCGTTATGAAAATTTTGAACAGGCACTTACCATTCAGAAGCACTTAATTGAAACGTACAAAAAATACGGTTACGATTTAATTGAGGTTCCGAAAGATACGGTTGAAAACAGAATTCTTTATATCTTAGACAAAATTTAGCAGCCGGTTTTAAAGTTGTAAAACTAGAAACTGATTTCTACATTTTTAACTTTAAAACAGAGGCCATGCAGGACGCACAGGAAATTCTTTTAAAATACTGGAAACACCAAAGTTTCCGACCGTTGCAAAAAGAAATTATTGATTCGGTTTTAGAAGGGCAAGACACTTTTGCGCTGCTGCCAACCGGAGGCGGAAAATCGATTTGTTTTCAGGTTCCTGCCATGATGCGCGAAGGAATTTGTCTGGTAGTTTCTCCTTTGATTGCCTTGATGAAAGATCAGGTAGCGAATTTGCAGAAAAGAGATATTAAAGCAATTGCTCTTACAGGCGGAATTCATACGGAAGAAATTATTGATCTTCTGGATAACTGCCAATTCGGAAATTATAAATTCCTTTATCTTTCTCCAGAACGTTTACAGTCTGACTGGATTTTAGAACGCATTAAAAACCTTCCTATAAATTTAATTGCTATTGACGAAGCGCATTGTGTTTCGCAATGGGGTCACGATTTTAGACCGGCTTATTTAAAAATTTCAGAACTTAAAAAATACTTTCCTAAAATTCCGTTTTTAGCTTTAACAGCAACTGCGACTCCACGAGTTGTAGAAGATATTAAAACAGAACTCGGATTAAAAGATACCAAACTTTTTCAGCAGTCTTTTGAAAGAAAGAATATTGCCTACATGGTTTTTGAAGTTGAAGACAAATTGTATCGCGTTGAACAGATTTTGAAGAAAAATCCTCAGCCTTCTATTATATATGTGCGAAACAGAAAATCATGCCTGAATATGTCAACGCAATTGCAATCGTTGGGATTTCGGTCAACGTATTATCACGGCGGACTTTCAGCTCAGGAAAAAGATAAGAATATGCAATTGTGGATGTCCGAACAAGCGCAGGTTATTGTAGCCACTAATGCGTTTGGAATGGGAATTGACAAAGACAATGTAAAAACGGTTATTCATACACAGCTTCCAGAAAACTTAGAAAATTATTATCAGGAATCTGGGCGCGCGGGACGAAATGGCGAAAAGTCGTTTTCGGTTTTATTGTTTAATAATTCTGATGCAAATCAAACAGAGCAGCAGTTTATAAGTGTTCTTCCTGATAAAAAGTTCTTGAAAACAATGTATATCAAATTGTGCAATTATTTTCAGATTGCTTATGGTGAAGGTTTAGACGATTCGTATTCTTTTAAAATGAATCATTTTTGTCATAAATACGACTTCCCTACTTTAAAAACGTATAATTCTTTACAGTTTTTGAATCAGCAAGGAATCATTACGATGTCTCAGGAATTTTCAGAAAAAGTTACGATGCAGTTTTTAATCGAATCGAAAGAAACAATTCGATACATGAGCCTCAATCCGAATGATGAAGAAATTATTCTGGCGATTTTAAGAACGTATCCGGGAATTCATGAAATGAAAACACCGCTTAATCTTTCGTTGATTGCAAAAAAATCAAATCATACTGAAGAACAGGTTACCAATCTTTTAGAAAAACTGAAAGAGAAAGACATTATTGAGTACAAATCTAAAAACAACGACGCAACGATTTTATTTAATGAAGTTCGAGAAGATGATTTAACGATAAACCGAGTTTCTAAATATCTTGAAAAACAAAACAAACTAAAACGCGATCAGCTTTCGTCAGTTCTCTATTATATAAAGGAAGACAAAACGTGCAAGAATAGATTGGTTTTAGATTATTTTGGAGAAGAAACTAAATCGAATTGCGGCGTTTGTTCTTTCTGTATAACTCAAAAAGGAAAAATCACTGAAGCCGATTCAATTGCTGATAAAATTCTTCACTTATTAAAGGCAACTGCATTAACTTCGCGCGAAATTCAGAATCAAATAAAATTAGATGCTAAAGATGTTATTGTGGTTCTTCAGGAATTACTGGAAAACAATCATATCATTATTTTAGCCAATAATAAATACGCTTTAAAATCATAATGGAAAAATTACGAATTATATTTATGGGAACTCCGGAATTTGCAGTTGGCATTCTGGATACCATTATTAAAAACAATTACGAAGTTGTTGGCGTTATTACAGCGGCAGACAAACCTGCTGGACGCGGACAAAAAATAAAATATTCGGCCGTTAAGGAATATGCTCTTGCAAACAATCTTACTTTATTACAGCCAACAAATCTAAAAGACGAAAGTTTTTTAGCTGAGTTAAAAGCTTTGAATGCCAATTTACAAATTGTTGTTGCTTTTAGAATGTTACCAAAAGTAGTTTGGGAAATGCCAAGTTTGGGAACATTTAATCTTCATGCTTCTTTATTACCAAATTATCGTGGCGCGGCTCCAATAAACTGGGCTATTATTAATGGAGAAACCAAAACTGGTGTTACTACATTTTTTATCGATGATAAAATCGATACCGGAGCGATGATTTTAAATTCGGAAATTGCAATTGAACCAACAGAAAATGCCGGGCAGCTGCACGACCGATTAATGCATTTAGGAAGCACAACTGTTATTGATACTTTAAAGGTGATTGAAAACGGAAATGTTACTACTACAATTCAGGAAGATAATAACGATATCAAAACGGCTTATAAACTAAATAAGGAGAATTGTAAAATTGACTGGACAAAACCCGGAGATGAAATCAATAACTTAATTCGTGGTTTAAGTCCTTATCCTGCAGCGTGGTGTTTTTTGAAAGATAAAAATGAAGAATTGAATATAAAGATATATGAAGCCAAACTGGTTGCAGAGGTACATTCTTATGAAGCTGGAACTTTAATTAGTAACAAAAAAGAAATCAAAATTGCAATAAAAGAGGGCTTTATTCAGTTATTAAGTCTGCAATTACCTGGTAAGAAACGAATGCAAGTAGCAGAATTATTAAATGGGATAACTTTTTCTGATAGTGCAAAGGTCTATTAAGGTCAGTAAAACAGGGGTTTCTACCTGTTTTTGATCGATAAACAACACGCTTTATGAACAAAAAAAACAAGTTATCAACAATTATTGCTAAAATTAGATAAAACACTTGCACGCAACGGATTTCCTACTAAATTTGTGTATTAACAATTTTTTTTAACCAACAATTAATAACTAATTATTATGAACAAATCAGAATTAATCGATGCTATCGCTGCTGATGCAGGAATCACAAAAGCTGCGGCTAAATTAGCTTTAGAGTCATTTTTAGGAAACGTAGGAACTACTTTGAAAAAAGGCGGAAGAATTTCATTAGTAGGTTTCGGATCTTGGTCAGTATCTGCGAGAGCTGCTAGAGACGGTAGAAATCCTCAAACAGGAAAAACTATCAAAATTGCTGCAAAAAATGTAGTAAAATTCAAAGCTGGAGCTGAATTAGAAGGTGCAGTGAACTAAGTAAGAAAGTTCTCTAAACTAAATAATATAATTAAGACCCTCCTTATGGAGGGTTTTTTTGTGCGGTTTAACGATTTTTTTTGTGAATTTAAAAAATTTATGATTAAATTTAATAAAAATTGTAGCCGTATGATTTCAGAAAAATTAAAAAAAGGACACCTGCTTATTGCCGAGCCTTCAATAATTGGAGATTTATCATTCAACAGATCGGTAATTTTATTAGCAGACCATAACAAAGAAGGATCAATAGGTTTTATCATTAATAAACCATTAAAATATACTATTAATGATTTAATACCTGAAATTGAAGCCAGCTTTAAAATATATAACGGAGGCCCAGTTGAACAAGACAATCTGTACTTCATTCATAATATTCCTGACTTGATCCCGAATAGTGTCGAGATTTCTAACGGAATTTATTGGGGTGGAGATTTCGAATCAACCAAAGACTTAATTAACGACGGATCGATCAATAAGAACAATATTCGTTTTTTCTTAGGCTATACTGGTTGGGACGAAAATCAGCTTGAAAACGAAATGCAGGGAAACTCCTGGATCATTGCTGACAATAATTACAAAAACAAAATTATTGGAAAATCTACTACCCATTTCTGGAAAGAACAGATTATTGAACTTGGCGGTGATTATGTTATTTGGTCAAATGCACCTGAAAACCCATATCTGAATTAATTTTCGGATATGGATTCATTTAGTTTCTGTACTAATAAATGAGCCCGATTACTTGTAAACTCTTTTTTTCGGTATTTGCTTATCGGTTGTATCCCTGTGATTACATTTGTTAGAAATAATTCATCTGCTTTTTGAAGATCAAACGGCGAAATTATTTCTTCCACGACTTCTATACCTTCCACTTTTTTAGCTAAGGCTAAAATCTGCTTGCGCATAATTCCGTTTAAACATCCTTCAGAGATTGGAGGTGTAATTAGTTTTTTACCCAAAATCATAAATAAATTTCCCTGCAAAGCTTCGACAACATTTTTAGTATCGTTTAGTAAAATACAATTTGCCAATCCGTTTTCATGGGCAAAAATACTTCCGGTAACATTAATCATTTTATTAGTCGTTTTAATCGACGATAATAATTGTTTTGTCACATAGAAGTCTTTATACAAATCAACTTCGTATTCAGCCGTATTTAAAGCGTACAAAGTATTGTCAAGAGGTGTTGCATGAATTAAAAAAGAAACTTCATTTGTTTTTGGCAGATACAAACCTCCATCGTTTCTAAAAACAGTTATTCTGGCTCTCGCCGATGAAGCAATGTTTTTTTGCTGCACAAGATTTAAAATCTGCTCTTCAAAATATTCCATTGTAAAATTCATAGGAATTTCCATTCTAACAACACGCATCGAAGCCATTAATCTGAAATAATGATCTTCGAGAAACAAGATTTTATTGTTGATTATTTTTACTGTTTCAAAAACGCCGTCTCCGTATAAAAAGGCACGATTTTGAGTTAGCATATTTTCTTCTTGTGCAATGTTTCCGTTAAAATTGATCATAAAAAAACCCTGAATTTTGTTCAGGGCAAATATAAGGCATAAAATAGACTTTTACTAAACAGATCCTATAAGATGTTTTAGGTCTGAGATTTGATTCTCCCACAATTGTTTAGCTTCGCCTACTTCTTCTTTTTCTGCAAAATCGACTACCATTAATGATACATCCTTAGTTAATTCATCAACTAAAATATGGAGTTCAAAAAAGTATTCAGTATCCTTACTGCTTTCATCAACCCATTTAAACTTTACTTTTTCACCTGTTTTTTTAGACGCAAGACGTGCTTTTTCCTGCGAATCATTCCAGATGAAAGTAAAAAATTCACCTCTTGAATTAACGTTGTCAGCAAACCATTCTGATAAACCTGACGGAGTTGATATATATTGATACAATAATTGTGGCGAAGAATTGATCGGAAACTCGATTTCGTAACGTATTTTTGAATCCATGTGCTACTTTTAATTTTTTCGAAATATAAGAATATATGTCCAAAAACAATGCGTTTTTAAAAATATTTTTTTTTCTTCATTTTATTCTTGTAAGCTTTAATATTATTTCTATCTTTGCACCCGCAATCAGGAATTCAATGATAGCAGTCCAGGCGAGGTAGCTCAGTTGGTTAGAGCGCAGGATTCATAACCCTGAGGTCACGGGTTCAACTCCCGTCCTCGCTACAAAAAGGCAAAACCCTTAAACAGAAATGTTTAAGGGTTTTTTATTGGGGTTAATCCAGAGTTTTTGCATAGAAAGTATTTCTTTACTTGATGATTAATGTTTCTAAAAGATTATTTTACTCCCAAGATCACAAAAGAGTTTCCTTCTATAATAACTTTATCCGGATACGCTTTTTGAACGATTTCTAAAACTTCAGTTTTAATTTTTTGACGCATTTGATCATCAGCATTGCTTAAAGCTGCTACTACGGGAGCTGCAATTTCAGTCATCATGCTCCAATATCTTTCCGGAGTTTCATAGTTTAATTCCCCGTTTACTTCATAACCTTTGACATCTTTAAAACCTGCGTTATGAAATAAATCTTCAATTAATCCAGATTTTGCACATCTAAAAACACCCGGAGCTCCAGGATTGGGAGGAGGTAATTCCATATTTCTGTTAATTGCCCCACCAATAGCTGTGAGCCAAAAGTTTTTTTCGGGAATATCCCAAACAGAAGTTACAACTCTCCCGCCGGGTTTAAGAACCCTGAAAATTTCTTTTGCTGCTAAGTCCATATCCGGAAAAAACATAAAACCTAAACGGCAGCTGACCGCATCAAAAGATTCATCTGAAAAAGGAAGTTCACAAACATCGCAATTCACAAAATCAACATTTTTTATACCTCTATTTTCAGCATTTTCATTTGCGATTATCAACATATCATTCGATAAATCTGTAATGGTTACTTTTTTAGCATAATTGGCTATACTAAGTGCAGGCTCACCTGTTCCGGATGCAATATCCAAAACATGATCTGTTGCTTTCAAATCAAGCAGATCAATCATTTTTTCTCCCATTGGTTTAAGAAAATCCATCATTTCCTTATCCCATTTTTTCCAGCCCGGAGAAAATTTATTCCATGAAGTTTTTTGCTGTTCCCGAATTTCCTGAAGATGTTTTTCCATAGCTCCTATTGTTTAATGTTTGTAATTGTAATTAATAACTCAATTCCTTAATTATTACTGCAAACGTTTCGGGGCTAAGCGTTAAGCGATTTTTTTATTTTTGAAGCCATCAAAGGTAAAAATTCTTAATAAAAAATCAATACAAAACATTGAAAACCTGATAGTTGCATTACAAAACAAATAAACTACAAAAAGCATATCTAAAAAAACATTCAGAGATTTATAAATAAAAAAATCTCTGAATGTTTAAATGGAAAAAATTTTCTTTCTTCTGATAGAAAATCTTTAAATAAAATACTTAAGGTTTAATAAAGTCAAGAATATCCGCATTAACTCTATCTGCATCTGTTGTTGGTATTCCGTGGCAAAGTCCTGGGTAAGTAATTATTTTTCCGTTTTTTACCAGTTTAATCGCTCTTAATGCAGTGACTTTATAAGGAACTATCTGGTCGTCTTCGCCATGTAATATAAGTACAGGGAAATCAACACTTTTTAAATCTTCGGTAAAATCTGTTTCAGAAAATGCTTTTATGCAGTCATAATGTGCTTTAATTCCGCCATTCATTCCCTGACGCCACCAATTATCCTGAATTCCTTTTTTAATATCTGCTCCTTCTCTATTATATCCATAAAACGGAAAAGTAATATCGTGATAAAACTGCTGTCTGTTATTGGCTGTATTAAAACGGATATCATCAAAAACTTCTATTGGCACTCCGTCTGGATTCCCTTCGTTTTTGATCATATACGGTGTTACAGCACTAATAAGTATTACTTTTGACACACGGTTTTTGCCATATTTTGCGGCATAATGAATCGCTTCACCTCCGCCTGTAGAATGTCCGATATGTATAGCATCTTTTAAATCTAAAAACTCCGTAAGTTCTGCAACGTCTGCTGCGTAGGTATCCATTTCATTTCCGGAATACGTTTGTGTAGATCTTCCATGTCCTCTCCTGTCATGTGCAATTACCCTAAATCCCTTGTCTAAGAAAAATAGCATTTGTGCATCCCAGTCATCTGCTGATAAAGGCCAGCCATGATGAAAAAAAATAGGCGTACCAGTACCCCAATCTTTATAATAAATCTCTGTTCCGTCTTTTACTGTAATCTTGCTCATTGTATTATGTTTTAATTGTTAGTATGCATTATCGAAGTTTATAATTGTTCGTACCAATCTAAAATATAATCTGCCACAGATTCCCAGCCTGGCTCGCCACATATAAAATGGCTTTTGCCCTGAAAAATCTTCAGGTCGACCTTGCTGTTACTGTCTTTATATTTTCTGGCCAGAGTGGTTGTAAGTGACGAAGGAAAAATGGCATCACTGCCGCCTCCAATAAATAAAATTGGATTATGAGGTTTGCTGAAATCAATATTAGAAAAAGAATTCAATACCAGTTCACGGCTTACTTTATAACTTTCCGGAACGGCATAAGTATCAAAAGCATTTGCCCTGTCTCTTTCAGGAAGTGTGTTAAAAAAACACCTGTCATACCATTCGCGGCTGCCCATGAAGTATTTTTGAGAAGAAAAGAAACCAAATGCCGGCAGGGCCGCTTTTAAAGTAACAAGTGGAGGAAATACATTTTTTGGAGGCGCACCATCAACACTTACTGCTGCAGCTGCTTTACCTAATTCTAATAATTTCATCGCCGCCATTCCTGCCATTGAATGTCCAATGATTAATGGCTTTTCTGGCAAAGTATCAATTAATTTAACAATATTGCCAACCACGTCTATAAAACCCGTTTTGGTAAGATCAGGATGAACTTGTTTTCTTAAGTCAGAAGGAATTCCATCGTGTCCGGGATTAGCCGGAGTATAAACGGTATAGCCTTTTTGTTCGTATCGGTCTTTCCACTTTTCCCAGCTGATTTGGTTTACAAAGTTTCCGTGTATCAGAATAATAGATTTTGATTTTGTCATAAGATTAATATTTAATGAGTAATTGAGGTTTATAAAATATGACGTACCTTACTTCTAAATTAGCAGTATAATCCGGGGTAAAGCACCTATTAAAGATCAGATTTCAATCATTTTATTAAGATTTCCAATACTTTAGAAGTATTCTGATTTCTTTCCTATATCTAATCATCGAAACAGATAAAGCAAGCACTATGCTAATTTACTAATTTATTGATAATCAAATAAATATACTTTGAAAAAATTATTCTAATAACTATATTTCGCTAAAAGAATTCACCGATAGTGAAATATAAATAATGAACAAATAGTATCTATTTTAAATCTGGCAAGTAAAATTTTTCTTAATCTAGGTTAATCAGCAGATTTGTGTGTATTGCCTAAGTTTGTAAAAGAAATTAACAACATCAAATTATAACTAGAACAATATGGAAACGATAAAACTAGAATTAGACGAGAAAAAACATGGAGCTTTTAATCTTTATGTTGATGGTAAAAAACAAGGTGAAATGACGGTAAGTATTAAACCTGATTTATTGACTGTTTATCATACAGGGGTTGAACCGGAAGCTGAAGGAAAAGGCTATGCTAAAAAACTTTTGGACGAAATGGTATCTTATGTTCGTGCTAATAATTTAATGGTTTTAGCGCTTTGTCCTTATGTTCATGCACAATTTACAAGACATCCGGATGAATATCAAGATATTTGGAAAAAATAATTTCTAAATTATTAAACACATAGAAACATAGCTTTTTATTGCGTTTAAAAGGCGTTTCACTTGTTTAAATACACATAAGCTTCTATGTGTTAGAAACTAGTTTCTTTTATTTACCTTTTTTAGAAACTAAAATTCTATGTTTCTATGTGTTTAAAAAAATTATTCCTTAATCTGCGTGCAAAATCTGCCTTGCTCAATTTAAAAATATAACATTATGAATACAGAAATTTTAACCGACGGTATTCCTTTAAACGAAGCTAAAAAAGCTTTGATTATGATTCACGGTCGTGGTGCAAGCGCTCATGATATACTTTCTATTGCAAAACATCTTAAAGTTGATGGCTTTGCATTAGTAGCACCTCAAGCCGAAAACAGAACCTGGTATCCGTATTCTTTTTTAGCCCCTCTTAATGAAAATGAACCTTCTTTTTCAAAATCATTAGAAGCTATTCATCAGGTTGTTGTTGCAATTCAGCAAAACGGAATCGAAAAAGAAAACATTTATTTTCTTGGATTTTCTCAGGGCGCTTGTCTGGCTTTAGAATTTACAGCCCGAAATGCTGCAAAATACGGAGGTGTAGTCGCTTTTACAGGCGGACTTATTGGCGATAAAGTATATGAAAATCATTATGCCGGAAATTTCGAAAACACACCAATTTTCATCGGAACAAGTGATCCTGATTTTCATGTTCCTGTTGAAAGAGTAAATGAATCTGAAGCACTTCTTCAAAAATTAGGAGCTGACGTTACTAAAAAAATCTACCCAAACATGGGACACACTATAAGTCAGGACGAAGTAGATTGTGCAAATGCATTAATTTTCAACAAAAAATAATGATTACAATAACACGAGTTTACAGCGATACCAACGGCGAAAGTCATTTTGAAGATTTTGAGGTTCCGTTAAAAAACAATGGTGATATCGGATTTTTATCTGATGATGAACCTGTAAAATCTATTGTTTTTAGAGAAGTCAACCCTTCTTATGATTATGATTTTCACATTGCGCCAGACCGTCAATATATTGTTTTATTAGAAGGCGGTGTAGAAATCGAAACTTCTTTAGGAGAAAAAAGAAAATTTGAAACGGGATCAATTCTCTTAGTTGAAGATACCACAGGAAAGGGACACAAAACAAAAAATATTGAACCCAAACTTCGAAAATCAATATTTATAAAATTATAAACTGCCGGCATTCTGTCGGCTTTTTTATTTAAGAAATAACCACACTATATTTTTATCGATTTTCTAAATAAAACAGCTTCATTTATAAAATTGCGATATATCGTAAAAACAAAAAAACACAACACAACTAAAATACTAATAACCAAATAGATAACATACTTGGAATGTTATTTGGTTATTAGTTTACGGATAATAAAAAGAGGCTTTTATTTCTTAATCTAGGTTAATCGATCCAGAGCGATAATGGAGGTAAATTTGTATAAGAAATCAATAACAATTTAATAATACAATACCATGGAAAATAAAATTTTAGGTTTACACCATATAACTGCAATTGCAGGTGACGCAAAAAGAAACTTCAACTTTTACTCTAATATTTTAGGATTACGTTTCATTAAAAAAACAGTAAATTTTGATGATCCGGGAACGTATCACTTTTACTTTGGTGACGAGGTTGGAAGTGCTGGAACAATCTTAACATTTTTCCCTTGGGGAGAAGGAATTCAGCAAGGAAGAAAAGGTTCTGGAATGGCTACAGAAATTGGATATTCTGTTCCAAAAGGAAGCTTGGATTTTTGGCAGAAACGTTTTGAGCAATACAATGTAATTTATAATAAACCATCTGAAAAATTCGGAGAAAAATATCTTACTTTCTTAGATCCTGACGGTTTAAAATTAGAATTAATCGAATCTAAAACAGACGATAACAGAAAAGCGTGGGAAACTGATGAGGTAAAAGCAGATGTAGCTACAAAAGGTTTTCATAACATTACTTTGACTTTAAACGACATTAAACCAACTGCCGCAGTTTTAACGGAAATATTTGGTTACAAATTAATCGATCAGGATGTAAACCGTTACCGTTATGCTACAGATGCTGTAGAAAATGCTGCAATTGTTGACCTGGTAGAATTAGCTGATGAAAAACGCGGTTTAAACGCAAATGGAACTGTTCATCACGTTGCTTTCCGTGTAAAAAATGATGAGATTTTAATGCACTTCCGTGAAAAAATCGAAGCTTACGGATTGTCAATTACACCGCAGATAGACAGACAATATTTCCATTCTTTATACTTTAGAGAACCGGGAGGTGTTTTATTCGAAATTGCTACAGATAATCCCGGATTTACTGTAGATGAAAGCTTAGAAGAATTAGGTAAAAACTTAAAACTTCCTGCTCAATACGAGTCTCAAAGAGCTGCTATCGAAAATCATTTGGTTAAAATTAATTAATGATATTTTTAGAATAAACTAAAAAGCAAACCCTTAAACATTTCTGTTTAAGGGTTTTTTATTGGTCTAAATCAAAAGATAAAATTCTCAATTAAGTGTCATCAAAATAACTTAAAAATTCTCAATTCCTTTTTGCAAAAACGCTGCGTATTTTTTTACATCAGGTTCGTATACTGCTGGTTTAGAAAGCATATTTCCGTTTGTATCCATCAAAGCATAATATGGCTGTGAATTAGTTTGGAACTTTTCAGTTTGAAAATTACTCCATTTATTCCCAATTGTTTTGATCTTTTTCCCGGTAGTTTTTGAAATAAACTGCTCCTTTTCCGGAAGTACTGTTGTATCATCGACATAAAGAGAAATCAGTATATAATTGTTGTTGAGTTTTTCCCATACTTCTTTATCACTCCAAACATTGTCTTCCATCTTGCGGCAGTTCACACAACTCCAACCCGTAAAATCAAGTATGATAGGTTTATTTACTTTTTTCGCATAAGCCAGTCCTTCTTCATAATCATGAAAACAGTTGAGATTTTGCGGACAGGGCTGCGAATGCTTTTCTGTTATATTTTCTGTATTGGACGAAACAGAAGCAATATTATTTTGATTCCATTCTTTGTAAAAAGACGGCGGTAAAAATCCGCTGGCTAATTTCAAAGGGGCACCCCACAGCCCCGGTATCAAATAAACCACAAAACTGAATATCAAAATAGAAGATACAAAACCGCTGATTGAAACTGTTGAATTGTTTTCGTATTCATCAAACTTTAGCTTGCCCAGCATATAAAATCCAAATAAGGTAAAAATAACAATCCAAATGGCTATAAAAAGTTCACGCTTCAATATTCCCAATCCATAAACAAGATCGAAAGTTGAGAGAAATTTTAGAGCAAGAGCCAATTCTAAAAAACCTAAAATCACTTTTACTTTTCCAAGCCAGCTTCCTGATTTAGGCAGTTTTTTAAGCATACTCGGAAAAGCAGCAAAAAGCAGAAACGGAATGGACAGCGCAAATGAAAACCCAAACATTCCTATTGCTGGACCAATAATACTTCCGCTGATTGCAGCTTCTACCAAAAGATTTCCAATAATTGGCCCAGTGCAGGAAAACGAAACCAATGCCAATGTGAAAGCCATAAAAAATATTCCAATCAATCCGCCTTTGTCTGCCATTTCATCTGATTTGTTAAGCCAGCTGCTTGGAAGTGTTATTTCAAAAGCGCCTAAAAATGAGATCGCAAAGACAACAAAAATCAAAAAGAAAATAAAATTCACGATACCATTACTTGCCAAAGCATTTAAAGCATCTGGCCCTAAAGTCAGCGTAACGGTTAAACCAAGTGTAACATAAATGGCTATAATAGATGCCGCATAAATAATCGCTCGCTTTATTCCTCCATTTTTGGTAAAATAACTAACCGTAAGCGGAATCATAGAAAATACACAAGGCGTCAATATTGCTAAAAATCCGCCTAGGAATCCGCCCAAAAATATCCACCATAAATTAGCTTCTTTTGCTGGCTGCACATAATGCGTATTTCCTGCACTTTTTTTAGGTAAATATTTTAAATTAATTTCTTCGGTTTCTGGCGGAAGACACATCGTATTTCCGCACGACATATAAGTGATATTCGCTTTAATCTTTATACTGTCTTTTACTTTAGGAATTATTTTTTGCATAAAAGTGACTTTATTTTCAAAATAGTACAAAGTCTGATTCTCAAACTCCTTCTCTATTCGATTGAGAGGTTTGGGTTCAATTACTTTGCCTGCAAGAACATATTGATCCGATTCTTCAAAATTAAAAGATGTCGGAAGCGGACCATCCTGTATTTTATTAAACTGACTGTTAATATGCCAGTCTTTTTTAATTACAGCCGAAAATTTTAAATGTAACGTATCTCCAGAACCTTGTTCAATACTTGATTTCCATTTTACAGGATTTTCCTGAATCTGGGCATTTACATTTATAAAAAACAAAATGAAAAGTATTCCAAGAATACCCTTAAATTTTTGATACATATTTATTTATTTTTTGATTCTCCTTCTGGTTCAAAATCAAGTGAAATAGAATTCATACAGAATCGTTTATAAGTAGGCGCTGGGCCATCATCAAAAATATGTCCCAAGTGCGCATCGCATCGTCCGCATAGAACTTCTGTACGGCTCATTCCGTGCGAGCTGTCGTCGTGATAACGCACACTGTTTTTTCTAAGAGGTTCGTAAAAACTCGGCCATCCGCAGCTGCTGGCGAATTTGGCATCAGATTTAAAAAGTATGTTACCACAGGCTGCACAATAATAAGTTCCTTTAGTGCTGCTTTTCCAATATTTCCCTGTAAAAGGTCTTTCGGTATTTTTTTCTCTTGCAACCAAATACAAATCAATCGGTAATACTTTTTTCCATTCGGCATCAGAAACAGTCAGTTTTGACGTATCGGTATTTGAATAGTACGGATTATTTTCATGTCCTTTATCCGATTTCATATTTTGAGCATAACCGCTGGCGGTCAATAAAATTGCCATACAGCTTAATACTATATTTTTCATAGTGATCACTATTTGAGTTTCTTTTTAAATATTTCCCTGAATTTTTCCAGCTCCGGCTGAATTACATATCGGCAATACCCCTGATTGGGATGCTTTTTATAATATTCTTGATGATAACTTTCGGCATTATAAAATTTAATGAAAGCGGTTACCTCTGTCACGATATTACGTTCGTAGATTTTTTTCTCTTTGAGCTGCGCAATGCAATATTTGGCTCTCTGTTTCTGAGTTTCATTATGATAGAAAATAGCAGAACGGTATTGTGTTCCAACATCATTGCCTTGACGATTCAACTGCGTTGGGTCATGTGAAAGAAAAAAAGCTTCCAGCAATTCATCATAAGAAATTAAAGACGGATCATAAACAATAGAAAATGCTTCAGCGTGTCCGGTTGTTCCTGTGCAAACTTCTTCATAACTGGGATTTTCAGTAAGACCGCCGGTATAACCAGGCGTAACTTTTAATACGCCTTTAAGCTGTGAAAATTTAGCTTCTCCGCACCAAAAACAGCCTGTAGCAAATGTTGCCGTTTCGGTTTGAATTGCTGTTGTTTGAGTTGAATCGGCTGAACTTTTAAAAGTGTGAAATGCAAATCCTGAAAGCGAGGAAAATATCAGGACATAAATTGCCAGAACGTGTTTTTTCATAAATTTTATTATTAATTCAGATAGAAATCTGAAATCTTCTGATTCAATCAAAAGCCTAGATTATTGAGCCGAGGCTTCTTTAGCAAATTCAAGCAATCCTGCACCATCAACATATCCAATATGATTGGCAATTATTTTACCCTTTTGATCCAAAATTAAAAGTGTCGGCAGACCTTCAATTCCCCATGTTTTGGCTAGTGTAGTTCCTTCTCCTTTTTCTACATCAATACTGAAATTGATATAATTTTTATTGAAATAAGCAGCTGCCTTTTGATCTTTGAATGTAGTTTTCTGAAGCTGTTTACAAGGCGCACACCATACGGCGTATGCATCTACGAAAATATTTTTATGACTTTTTTTAGCCATTGAAAGCGCTTGCTGATAATTCTTCGGAACAAAATTTATTTCATTTCCTGTTTTCTTCTGAGCTTCTGCATTCAAAGAACAAAACATTGAAAACAGAAGAAAACAAAATGATATAATGCGGGAACCGTTTTTTAAATTTTTCATTTGAATAAAGTTTTAAGATTAGCCGCTCCTCGCACCGATGCCTTCAGTAACCTTGAAACACCGATGCTTAATAGCGGACACTTTAAAAAATAGAACTTATTATTATTTTTTTAGATAAGAAAGTACTTCTTTAGAATGATCTTCACCTTTCATAAAATCTCTGAAGCTGTAAGCAATAACACCATCTTTTCCAATCACAAACGTTTCACGTCCGCTCAAGATCATAGTGCCTAAGTTTTCTTCTTTTACACCAAACAATTTCAATACTTTATTATCCGGATCGCTTAACAAATCAAAAGGAAGTTTTTCTTTTGATTGAAATGCTTTATGGCTTTCAACTGTACCTTGGTTAATTCCTATAACAAGAGCGTTGGCATCTTTGTATTTTGCGTAAGCATCTCGAAAAGCGCATACTTCGGCAGTACAAACAGGGCTCTGATCCATTGGATAGAAAAAAACCACTATGTTTTGTTTTCCCAAATGATCTGTCAGTTTAAAATCTTTTCCGTCTTGATTTTTTAGAGTAAATCCGGGAGCTTTATCTCCTTTTTTTAATGTTTCCTGTGCGTAGATATTCGAAGCTGTTAGAGAAAGAACTGCAATTATCATCATTACAATTCCTTTAATTTTTTTTGATGTTATCATGATTTTAAATTTTAAATTGTGTCATTATTGACCTTGTAAAATTGCAATACAAAAAGGAGTTTACTTTTGCTATTAAGGTCAATTATTTGGTAATTTGGTTCAGCTTAAAAATTATTTTATTTAAGCGAAAAGCTGCGCCTCAGAAGTAATCTGAATACTTAAAGCTTTTGATATTAAGCAATTTTGTTCTGCTGCTTTTGTAACGGCTGTAAATTCTTCTTCACTAATTCCCGGAACACTTCCTGTAATCGAAAGATGTATTCCCGAAATAGCAAAACCTTCCATCGTTAAAGTCGCTTCAGTATTCAATAATGTTGGAGTCAAACCTTTTTCTGTCAAGGCAAAACTTACTGCCATTGTAAAACAGCCTGCGTGTGCCGCCGCTAATAATTCTTCGGGATTTGTACCTTTTTCTTCTCCTGTAAAACGAGTTTTAAAACTGTAGTTGGTTTGATTTAAAATCCCGCTTTGAGTTGTTAATTCTCCTTTTCCTTCTTTTGCACTTCCTGTCCATTGTGCTTTTGCTGTACGTTTCATTTCTTTATTATTATTTAATTTGATTGTCATTATTGACACTGCAAAATTGCGTTATACTTAAGAGAAGGATTTTGCCAATAAGCCCAATTATTTGGCGATTTAGTTCAAAAAAAGCCCTAAATCTTTTTAGATTAGGGCTTTTGTTATCAGCTATTTTGTTTGTTAGAAAGACAATAGAGAAATTCCGGCATTTACATAACCCGCACTTGTATTATCACTTGTAAAAGAAGCATTGCTGTAATGTTCACCATCTTTAAATAATCTGGAAGAGAAATAATTGTTGATACCGCCTCCCACGTTTAACATGATATTTTTGGCAAAAAGATATTCGAATACTGCACCGCTTTTAAGCTCGATTGTATTATAACTTACTTTACCATCCAACAGATTATTTCGACGGTTGTAAAAAGTACTGAACGAACTTTGGTTGGAACCGAGAATAACCCATGCATTTCTCGCCACTTCTTTTTTAAGATTAATTCCTGTCGGAATATCTACAATAAGTTCTAATCCTGACGAAAGGAACTTATGATAATAGTTTATAATGGGTTCTACCGGAATTGGAGAAGAAGGATCGATCAACACCAAAAGTCCGACAGAAAATGAAGAGTTCTCTGTTTTCTTTATTGGTAAAGTAAAACTTCCATTAAAATTAAAACGTTTCACAGAATTTAGATTATCTGAAATACCTCTGGCAACCAATGAATATATAATGGGATGATTAAAAATACGGTCAGATCTGGAATAATTTACCGCCACATCTATGGTATTTCTATCTGATGTTAAAGGCATTAATTGAGAATCAGTAAAATTGGTTATATCTTTAAGTTCGATGGCGGTATAGGTATAAAATACCGTTGCCGAAAGAGAATTTCCACTCCATTGAATTGCCGGAGAATTGAAAAAAGTGGTGATTCGTTCGGTCTTTATTTTTCCGTTTGCAAAATCTTGATCATCCAATTTTGAATCAAAATCACTGTAACCAAAACTGCTCGCAGAAACACCAAACTGTCTCAATGCCGGATAGCGAATTGCGAGTTCTCTTTTTCCTGCACTTGTGGTGTCTGCCGCAGGATGTACAGAAGACATACTGACCATGTTTTGCGCTTGTAATACGCACGAGAAAAGTAATGTATAAATGAAAAAGGCTTTTATTTTCATGGCTTCGTTATTTAAAATAGTATGTTTCCTGATTTAAAGTCCTGTTGTTTTATTGATAAACTTCTGTTTTCTAAACTGATAAACTGAACCGGCAATAAAGAGCAGTAATAAAACAAGAAGCGTATTCCCGATTACAGGATCTTTAATATCCTTAGCCAATGGATCTCCAAGCGGAACTCTGGTAAAAGTTTCATTAACGGTTGGAACCAGTGACAGAAAAAAACTAAAAGACAACCAGAAATTTTCAAAATAACGTGCTCTTTCGCTGTTTTTTCTTTTTGAATTCAGAAAATAAGCTGCTAATACCAGAATAATTATAAAAATAGCAAAGACATGCCCCGGATTAAATCCGCCATGTTTGGAGATCCCTAACGAAGTTAGTGAGGTTACGACTGTTCCGTAAAAATATATTTTACCGGATAATGTGTTCAAATTGATTTTACCATATTTGATAAAATCTACTACTGCCGCTACAATGGCGGCAACACCTATAATTGTGTGAAAAATTCCTAAACTTGATAATCCCATTTTTTATGATTTAAATTTGTTTGAAAATACATAGCAAACTTCCGATAGATCAAGGAGAATGGTTTTGTCAATTAGTCCAACTATTTGGCAATTTGGTTCACAAAAAAAAGCATCCTTCAAATAAATGATAAGGATGCTTAAATATTTTATAAAATGAGTTTTAAAATTACTCTTTGTTATTTAGTTTCTGACGGTAATTTGTTGGACTGACATTGTATTTACTGGTGAAACTTTTGGTAAAATTTGCCAAGTCATTAAAACCACAGTCAAATGCTATTTCAGTAATTCGCTGATCCGAGACTTGCAGTAATTCAGCAGCTTTCTCCAGTTTTTTAACTTTGATATAATTCGCTGGTGTATCATGGAATATTTTTGCAAATTCTCGTTTGAATGATGAAACACTTAAATTATTTTGCTGCGCCAGTTCTTCAATTGTGAGTTGTGAAAACAGATTTGCTTCTATAATTTGTTTGAAAGTATAAGTTGTAGGAGAAAAAAGCTGTGATAATATGAGTTGTATGGATTCTGAATTTTGTGTTTGAGAAAGCAAAAGTATAATCTCCTTTACTTTCAACACCAAAATATCTTCGTTGATCAAAGAAGGATTTTCAAAATAAAACAATAATCCTTCAATGTACTTTTGAATTAGAAAATCGTTGTTTATTTTTTCACTTGATTTATTTGATATTACGTTCTTAGGTTTTTGAAGTAATAACGGAAGTTCTCTGTCGTATATTTTTTTTAATATCTCTGGATAAAACGTAACAATTACAATTTCACAATTACTGTTTGATTTTGAATTGTGTATTTGTTTCCCTGAATTTATACAGTTTAGTAATAAAGAATAATTTGTAGCAACGCTTATTTGTTCCTCATCGATTTGATATTCAACATCTCCATCTTTTACATATAAAAAACAAGCCTGCTCCGTAACCGGAAAATCAAAATTAAACGGCGGTGTCAATTCAATTTTTTGAATTAGTGTTTTGCCGTATAGATCGTGTTTTTTATAGTCGTTTATCATAATTTTTTATTTTCTTCTTTCAACCTTATTAAGTGTCAGTTACAAACTCTTTCTGACCGTTATTATTATAATTGGATTGTTTTTTTAATTCTTTACGTTAGTTTTTATCTTAAACTAAAAAATAAAAAAACTCAAGTCTCCTGACAAACAGCTGTCATAATGCCCCATTACTTTTGTCCTATAACTTAAAAAATAAAGATATGAATTTAGTATCAATTCGCATTATTACTGCCCGTTTAGAAGAATTAGTGAAATTTTATGAGCAGGTTACGGGTATAACTGCCGTACAATATACTCCAGATTTTGCTGAAGTTAAAACACCCACAACAACATTAGCAATTGGAAGTACCAAAACCTTACTTTTTTTTGGAGGCGATGAAGTTGCGAAACCTGCTCAAAACAGCAGTGTTATTATAGAATTTAAATCCGAAGATGTAGAACAAGACTATATTAGACTAGCAGATTATCTTCAAAATAATATAGTGCAAAAACCCACCACAATGCCGTGGGGTAATAAATCATTTTTATTTCGTGATCCTGATGGTAATCTTGTCAATTTATTTACGCCAGTCACAGCAGAAGCTATTGCAAAATTTAACGCTCAAAATTAACTCTAACTATCGAAGAAATTCAGGTGAATTATAAATAGTATTTCCTGAGTCAGATTTCAATTGAAATCTGACTCAGGATTATAATTGAGTTTCCGCATATGAATTATTTTGTAGTTTTATAAAAATTTTGGGTGAATTATGCCGACTAAAAAAGAAACTATAGAAATACATAAAGATGAGCTAAGCACCCCAGGCATCGATATTGCTACATTTGATAATCTTCAGGAATATCTGAACACTGCCCACAGAGACGATCATTATATGTTTGTTATCCTGCAAAATGGAAATTTTCTTTGGGAACTTGATTTTAAAGAAATAACCCAGATTGGTCCATCTGTAGGTTTCGTAGCACCCGGACAAGTACATCGCTATCTTGAGGCAAAACAATGCAAAGGCTGGTTGGTATTTGTAGATAATGATTTAGTTCCGCTTCAATATCGAGACATTTTCATTACCTATTTAAATGCAAAACAATCTGCATCGGTAATGAATGATGAAACGGTTTTTAAAATGCTCCCATTACTTGTGTCAACGCTTGAACAAGCACATCAGCCGTTGTTTAATTCTGTCTTAAGATCAATGATAGAAACTCTCGCTGGTATGGTCGCTTCAAAAATTTTAGATTCACAAAATTCCGTGATTCGTCCGGAAGGACAAAAATACAATACTGTCGTAAGATTTAAACAACTGATAGCTGAGCACAAAACAAAAGTAAAACAGGTTCAGGAGTATGCCTCTCTTTTAAATATTTCACCGCTTTACCTTAACGAAATTGCAAAACAAATCACAGGATTTCCGGCAAGTTACTGGATCAATCAGGAAATTTTACTGGAGGCCAAACGCATGCTTTATTACACCACACTCGATGTTAAACAAATAGCTTACGAGTTAGGTTATGAAGATTATCAATACTTTTCACGCTTCTTTAAAAAGAATACCGTAATGACTGCTCTTGAGTTTAGAAATTCAAAACCATTAATTGTCCAATAACAGCCATTAATCGGCTATGCCCTGCACTGCCCTTCCCGTTTATCTTTGCCGTTGTATAATTATAATAAATCTACAATGGTACAAACCAACAATTTTACTAAAATGATCACACCAATAATTCTATCGGTGTTTGCTATTTACTTAACTATTGGCATGACTCTGGGAATTCTGCCTGGTTTTATAAAAACAAATTTAAACCTCAGCAATTTTATTGTGGGCTTAGTTATCGGACTACAGTCATTGGCGACTTTGTTTACAAGGGCATATTCCGGAAAAATAACCGATACAAAAGGAGCCAAAAACAGCAATCATCTGGGAGTATTACTTATGATTATTTCAGGAGGCATTTATGTAACAGCTTCTTTATTTTCTAATAATGTTTTAGTCGCTATAATTTTATTGATAATTGCCCGAATCGTACACGGTACTTCTGAAAGTCTTGCTATAACTGGTGCTTTATCGTGGGGAATAGGTCTGGCAGGCATACAGCAATCGGGAAAAGTAATGACATGGAACGGAATTGCCATGTATGCAGGAATTGCAATTGGAGCTCCGGCGGCTTTATGGCTCAAAAGTACTTATGGCATAACGATCGTATTCATTTTAATCTGTTTGCTTTCTGCTGCAAGCTGGCTTTTTACCCTAAAACTGCCTTCTTTAACTGTCGACCCTTCTCTAGTGAGATCTCCGTTTTACAAAGTTGTGGGACTTATTTCGCAACAAGGACTGGCGTTGGCATTTTCTGCTATTGGGTTTGCCTGTATATCGTCGTTTATTGCGTTGTTGTTTTTAGATAAAAACTGGGGAAATCCGTCATTGGCTTTCATGGCATTTGGATTCTTTTATATAATAACAAGAGTTCTTTTTTCTTCATTTCCTGATAAATTTGGCGGTTATAAAGTGGCACTTGTATCTCTGATTATTGAAATTATAGGCCAGCTTTTAATTGGATTTGCGCCTTCAAAAATGATTGCTTTGGCAGGCTGCGGTATTACCGGAATAGGGTTCTCATTAATATTTCCATCTTTGGGCGTATTAGCAATTAAAAAAGTAATTCCACAAATGCGCGGAACAGCTTTAGGAGCGTACGCTGCTTTTTTTGATCTTTCACTTGCCTTGGCCGGGCCGGCAGCGGGACTTATAGCAGGTTTCTATAATTATCAGTCTGTTTATTTTTTTGGAGGAATCAGTTCGCTTCTGGCAATAGCAACTTTATCTTATAAGAAACAGTAACTACACTTTCTATTTTTAAAAAATTAAAACCTCATTTTTATAGTGAGGTTTTTTCTTTTATATATCCCTTACTATCAATTTTAAGATTCTGAATTTTTCGGCTTAATATTTTTAATTTTATTTTAAGAAAATTTTAATGTTCCTATATGATTTTATACTTCTATTTATATATTTGTAATCAGTCTAAATAAGAATAAATTACAGAATTTCATATGAAAACAACATTTAAAACACTTAAAAACAATGTTTTAACAAGAGTGTTTCTAGCGTTACTGACTATTTTTTTGTGTTCAGAAACTGCTTTTTCTCAGTCTACTTTGGGAACAATTTCAGGTAAAGCAATCCTGAAAGACGGAAATCCTTTACAAGGTGCTACAGTAAAAATTTCAGAATTAAATAAAACTACAACAACAGATTCTGATGGTACTTATCTACTAAAAAACATTCCTTTTGGAACTTATTTAGTTGAAATAAAACTAAACGGTTATGACTCTACTCCTGCTTCTGTTTTAGTCGATCAAAACAATTCAAATCCAACTCTTAATTTTGAACTCGCTTATACTTCGCAAAAATTAGAGGAAGTTATCGTAAGTTCTGGAGGAAACCGATTTGCAAGAAAAGAAAGTGAAGAGGTTTCTAAAATGAAACTTAAAAACATGGAAAATCCGCAGGTTTACAGCATTGTAAGTAAAGAACTTATGAAAGAGCAGGTAATCACAGATTATAATAGTGCTTTTAAAAACATTCCGGGTGCAGGTATTTCGGAAGTTAGAAACCAGGGAAGATCAACTAATATTTCGAGAGGATTTGCAACACCTCAATTAGTAAGAAACGGAGTTGGAAGTTTTACTTATAATTCAATTGATCCTTCTAACTTAGAGCGTATTGAAGTTATCAAAGGGCCATCGGCAACATTGTTTGGAAGTACAATTTCTTCTTTTGGAGGTTTGTTTAACAGGGTAACAAAAAAACCTTTTGATTTCTTTAAAGGTGAAGTATCGTATTCTGCAGGTGATTGGGATTTAAATCGTTTTACAGCCGATATTAATACACCAATTAATGATGATAAAACAGCTCTTTTCAGAATTAATACAGCTTTGCATAGTGAAAGAAGTTTTCAGGATGCAGGTTTTAGTAAAAGCTTTTTTATAGCTCCAAGTTTTTCTTATCAGGTAAACGAAAGAATGACTTTACTTATTGATGCTGAGTTTAGTGCATCAAAAGGAGTTTCTCCAACGAGATTAGCTCCTTTTACCGGAGCTGGTGCTACTGCACATAGTATTGAAGAAATGGGAATCCCTTATAAACTTTCATTTGCTAACAATACTGTAAATTTCACCGCTCAGCAGTATAATATATTTGCACAGTTAAAATATCAAATTTCAGATGAATGGACGTCACAAACTATTGTTTCGCGTACAAGATCATCATCAGAAGGATATACTGTAGCATTGACAGCTATAAGTAACGAAACATTAAGACAACAAGTTACAAATCAGGACTATCCTTATTACGGTACAGACATTCAACAAAACTTTAATGGGGATTTCAAAATTGGAAACTTACGTAACAGAGTTGTAGCAGGTTTAGATTTCTACAGCCTTCGTGCAACGCGTAATGATGCAACGATAAATATGCCGGCTATCAATTTTAGAACACCGGGAGATGCTTATAATAACTTTACCATTGATAAAATAAAACCATTATTTGCGGGAGTTAATTATGTTAATTATGTATCTAATAACGAAAGAACATATAGCGCATATATATCTGATGTATTGAATATTACTGATCGATTAATTGTAATGGGAGGCGTTAGAGCTGACCGTTATTTTAATAAAGGAACGTACTATCCGGCTACTAACACTACTACAGGTGATTACAACCAAACCGCATTTTCTCCTAGATTTGGAGCAGTTTATCAAATTGTTAAAGAGAAAATCTCTGTATTCTCTAATTACATGAACGGATTTAATAATGTTGGAGGTTCAGATTTTAATGGAGATACTTTTAAACCAAACCACGCAAATCAGTTAGAAGGAGGATTTAAATTCGACTTTGATAAAATTAGTGCTACTTTGAGTTATTATAATATTGAAGTAACTAACATGACCCGTAATGATCCGGATCATGCCAATTTTCAAATTCAGGATGGTACGCAGTTAAGTAAAGGTTTTGAAGCTGAACTTATTGCAAATCCTATTAAAGGTTTAAATATTGTGGCTGGTTACACGTATAACGACAGTAGATTATCGAAATCAAATCCGACTACTAACGGATTACGTCCAACAACTGCAGGTTCGCCAACAACTGCCAATCTTTGGGCAAGTTACAGATTAACTCAAGGTGCAGCATCTGGTCTTGGATTTGGTGTGGGAGGAATTTACGGAAGCAATTATTTCCAGACTAATACAGCTACTTTTAAATTCCAAATTCCTGAATATACTGTTTTAGATGCTTCTGTTTTCTATGACAGACCAAAATACAGATTAGGTTTAAAAGTGGATAACTTAACAAACGAGAAATACTGGTCATACCGTTTAGCTGCTCAAAATCCAACGAGAGTTACCGGAAATATTACCTTTAAATTCTAAGATTTTCAGTTCGTTATTTCGACTGATATTATTTACATTTGGGCTTTTATAATAAGTTATGACCAAAGGTTTTAAAAAGACAATAAGACAAATACATTTGTGGCTCGGTTTAGCATCGGGCCTCATTGTTTTTATAGTGAGCATCACCGGATTTCTTTATGTTTTTGAAGAAGAAATCCGTGATTTTTCACAGAAAGAATATCTGCATGTTCCGGTTCAGCAAAAATCATTTATAGGATTAAAAACTATAATTGAAAATTATGAAAAACTGGAGCCTAAACAGAAAATTACAGCTTTAAAAGTAAACAGAGAAGAACCTAATGCTGCCATTGAGATTTCGACCAAAAAGAAAAAGACCTATTATTTTAATCCATATGACGGAAGCTTAATCAACAAGCAAAGTTCTGACTGGTTAAATGTTGTTCTTGAAATACACCGTACTTTATTACTGGGAGACGTTGGAGAATTCATTCAAGGCTGGTCGGTAGTGATTTTTATCATTATGCTGATTACCGGACTTATATTATGGTTTCCGAATCAAAAACGATTACTAAAGCAGTCACTAAAAATAAAGTGGAGCGGATCTTTTAAAAGAGTCAATTATGATCTGCATCAGGTTTTAGGATTTTATGCTTCTATTATTTTGCTTTTGATTGCTTTTTCTGGGACGTATTTTAAATTTGAAACCGTTAAAAAATCGGTTAGTATAGTAACCGGAAGCAAACTTAGAAAAGGTGATGAGATTTTATCTAAAGAAAAAATTGATTCAACCACAATTCCGGTACGATACAATAACATTTATGAAAGTGCCAACTCCAAATATCCGGGAGCAACTTCTGTTTCATTTTCAATTAGAAAAACGGGGGAACTTAGAGTTAGAATGACATATCCAAATGATTGGGCAAGAAATCAAAACACAATTTTCTTTGATGGAAAAACGGGTCAAATGCTTCGCACAAAGCTTTACAAAGACAACAATGCTGCCGATGTATATGAAGCCAGTAATCATGATTTACATACTGGTGTTTTCTTTGGTCTCACAGGGAAAATAATCTGGAGTTTGGTAAGTTTGATTGGAGCTTCTCTTCCTATAACCGGATTTATTATTTGGTGGAAAAAAGGAAAGAAATCAAAAACTAAAAAGGTTAAAGCCTAAAAGCTTTCATCCAATAGAAATAAAAAAAGCCTTTAAACGTAATGTTTAAAGGCTTTTTTACTTTTAATATCTTCAATTATTTTATAAACTGAATAATAAATCCTCCTTTTGGAGCTAAATTATAATTCCATTTTGAAGTTATTGGATAATTTGAAACCTTAAATTCCATTAACGGATCTGCACCTTCAGAAATAACCCTGAATTTTGAAAAACCCTTACCATATTTCGCCAAATCAATTGAAACTGGCAATGCTGTATTTGTACCATTTATTCCAATAATATAAGATAAATTATCTTTTTGACGAGATAAAACAACTGTTTTCCCTGGTTCTGCAATTATAGCTTCGGTTTTATCCCAAGTTGCTGGCATCTCTTTAAATAAATCTTTAAGTTCAGTTGGAAGTGAATTGAATACTTCTTCTGAATCGGCAAAATGAATAATTCCTGATGTATAAATCATAGCCATAGCCAATTCATGAACTGCCGTATTTAAACGCGTAAATTTTCTAAATGTCAAAGCAAACGGAGTATAATCTGCAGGTCCCGCAACGTTTCTTGTAAAAGGCAAAACTGTATTTTGCTGTGCAGCCATTTCAGGAAATCTTGGTTCGTAAAAATAACTTTCTGTCCCTAAAATAGCTTCTGCCGTTACAAAGTTTGGCCATGTTCTATGCCATCCTCTTGGTACTGTTGTACCGTGCAGGTTCACCAACAAATGTTCTTTAGCAGCATCTTCAAAAACCGATTGAAGCGTACTCATAACTTCTTGTCGATCTGAGCACCAAAAATCTATTTTAACGCCTTTTACGCCCATATCAGCCAGCTCCTTAAATCTTTTTTTCCTTTTTTCAGGATTAAAATATTCTGCCGAATACCCCCAAACTAATGGCTGAACTCCTTTAGATAAAGCATGATCGATAATTTTTCCTTCTTTATTGGCTTTTTCCCAACCCGCATCAAAAAGCGTATATCTAAAACCAAATGAAGCCGAAACATCAGTAAACTTTTTATACATTTCTGGCGTGAAATCATCAGGATGCGACCACCATGACCATGCTGCTTTTCCCGGCACAATCCATGAAGTATCTTCAATTTTAGAAGCCGGAGCCAAATCAGTAATCAAAGTTGATAATAATATATCGCCTGCTTTATCGCCAATCAAAATAACTCGCCAAGGCATTGTCCACGGTAAATTTGATTCAGGATAAGCATTTGTGTCTGGTAAAGGCAAAGTGAATTTTTCGTCTTTTTCAGCAAAAGCTATTTTATACATTCCGCCATTAGAATCCGGCTGCAAGTGACAGCCCGGAAATACGCCTTCTGCTCCTGATTCTGCAATTAAAACCCAATTTTTAGTATCGTTTACATTAAAAAGTGCCGGCATACACCATCCAACCGAAACATTTCGCGCACCGCTTATTGGATCTCCGGATTTTACATTCACATAAAAATCTTCATAACCCGGAGTATAATCTCCAGCCTTATTGTACGGCTGAAGCCAGCCTTTTGCATTTTGATCAATATGAAATCCTGTAATTTCATTTTTAACCACTCTGGTTTTCTCTTCTTTCTCAGTAAACTTATATCTAAAAGCAACTCCTTCTTCTCCAGCAATTAAATCGATTGTGATTAAAGCGCCTTGCTTATTCTTAAATGTTATACTTTTAGTTTTAAAAATATGATCAGCAACTTTATTATTGGCAACTTTAAGCTCGTATTTTTCACGCTTATCTTCGATAGGCGAAACATTAACAACCGACAAACCAGATGTAAAATCATTATTTTCAAGATTCAATCCCAGCGGAGAATCTAAAATTATTGTTTTATCTCTGCGGGTAACTTTATACGACAACTTTCCATCTTCGGTTAAAGACAAAGTAATTTTATTTAAATTATCCTTAGACTTCAGGTAAAGGTCTTTGTTTTGAGCTTTACTGCTTGTCAGTACAAAAAATACTGCGGGTATCAGTAAGCTCAAAGTTCGATGAATAAACATTTTTCTCATTATATAATTTTTAAAGGTGATAGTTCAATTTTGTTATTAATAGTTGCGGTTATTTTAACACATAGATTGTAAAGTTTATTTTGCCACGAATTCCACTAATTAGCACGAATTAATTAGTGAAAATTTGTGCAATTCGTGGCAAAAAAAAATCCTTTTTAATCCCCATAATCTGTGGCATAAATATTTTTAATTTTCAAGAGTCACAACATCAAAAGCATAATTAATCGTTTCATTATAAACCTGCTCTGCTTTGAATATTGTATTAGGAAAATGTGCATGATTAGGACTATCCGGATAATATTGACATTCTAAACAAAGTCCGTCAAAAGGTTCATAAAACTTAGAATGTTCCCCAATTACTGCGCTGTTTAAATAATCTCCCGTGTACAATTGCACGCCCGGATAAGACGTAAATACACGCATTATTCTTCCCGATATTTCTTCGAATAATTCACAGACAGAATCTTCATCAACATTATTTCTATTAAAAATATAATACGTATTCAGTCCGCCATCTTTCATAACGTCCCCTAATTTATAATGATAAAAAGAACAATTTTCTGCAGGTATAATTCTTCCTGTCGGAATATAATCTTCTGTACTTTCTACTATTTTGTCGGCCTGAATATTTAGATAATGATTTCGTATTTTTTCGGCACAAGCCGATAAATTAAAATAAGAATGATTTGTAAAGTTTATAGGAGTTGGTTCATCGGCTACAGCCAAAAATTCAATTTTCAGTTCGTTATTATCCGTCCATTTATAAATGACTTTAGTTTTTAAATTTCCGGGGAAACCGCCATCGCCGCTTTCATTTTCCAAAGTAAAAATTACAGCATCCTCTTTTATACTAAAATCAAAAACCTTGCTGTTAAATCCCGCTGAACCGCTGTGATTATTGTTCTTCCCGTCATTTTTATCTAAATAATAGGTTTTATTTTCAATAGAAAATTCGGCATTATTGATTCGGTTCGCAAAACGACCCACAGTTGCTCCTATATAGGATTGATCTTTTATGTAACCCTCTAAAGTTGGAAATCCTAAAACTACATTTTCCTTATTTCCGTTCTTATTCGGCACTACTATGGATTTTACTATGGCTCCATAATTAAGCAGTTCTACATAATTTCCGTGAACATTTGTAAGGGTAAATTTAAAAATTTCTTTTTCTGCATACCGCCCAAAAGGCTCATATGCAATTGTATTTAAAGGATTCATATTGTTTTAAAAAAGGATTGAAAACACCAAGGCTATAATAGTGTTTCAAATGTACTTTTGATTATTCGTCTCAAAATGGACATTTTTTTTAAAAGCATGGATTAAATTACGATATTTGGAAAAGACAATCCGAAAAATGAAAAATTCATCTCAAAAAGAAAAAACAAAAGTTAAAGAAGGTTTCTTAGGACAGCGCATGATTGTGATTCCTAAAAACATTCTTTCAAACATTAAAAAGAATCCTCTTATTGCGAGTTTGTATTTTACAGATATTGGAGTTTTTCCCAATGCAAGTCATCATTCCATGAAACGAAAACACGGAAGTAAGCAATACATCCTGATTTATTGTTATAAAGGTGAAGGCATTATTAGCAAAGAAAATAAAACTATAACACTCAAAGCGAATACCTTTTATATTATACCTCCAGAAGTTGCCCATGATTATTATGCTTTAAAACAAAACCCGTGGAGTATTTTCTGGATTCATTTTACCGGACCACAGGCACCACATTTTTACGATAAATTCATAACGGAGTTTCCGGATTCTGCACCGCAGCTTTCCCTTGAAGAAAGACGCATTGAACTTTTTGAAAACATACTCGATGTTATGGAAGACGGTTACAGCGCAAGTAATCTTGAATTTGCGAATCTTTCGTTATGGCAATTGTTAAATGCTTTTTTATATGAGAAATTTTTCATTCAAAAGAACCGAAAATTTTCAGAGGATAATACTATTGAATCCGCAATTGACTATATGAAAAAACATCTGGATCTTTCATTAAAAATCAATGATGTTGCTGCTTATTTTAATTATTCATCGTCTCATTTTTTTACCTTATTTAAAAAACAGACGGGCTATTCTCCTATACATTATTTTAATTATTTAAAAATGCAGAAAGCCTGTCAATATCTTAGTTTTACTAGTATGAGTATAAAAGAAATTAGTTTTAATCTGGGCTTTAATGATCCGTTGTATTTCTCCAGATTGTTTAAAAAAATAATGAGTACTTCACCTATACAATATCGTACAGAATACAAACAGTAACGCAATGGTTTTCGTATTTTAATACACCGCATCAAAAAATCAGATTATAATCCATCTATTCAAAAAAAATATCCATAAATCAAAGGTTTCTATTCCGCTAATTTTACAAAAGCTATTAAACCCTTTTTATGAAAAATTATAATTATACCTTTTTACTATCGATTAGCCTTGTTGCAGCATTGGGTGGTTTACTCTTTGGCTACGACTGGGTTGTAATAGGTGGTGCAAAACCATTTTACGAAATTTATTTTGGCATTTCAGATTCTCCTGCTCTTCAGGGCTGGGCGATGAGCAGTGCCCTTGTTGGCTGTGTGGCGGGAGCAGCAGTTGCCGGAAAGCTGGCAGATACGTACGGAAGACGTCCTATGTTAATTGTTGCCGCCGTATTATTCTCCTTATGTGCCATTGGTACAGGGGCTTCAGAAACTTTTACCATATTTATTATCTGGCGAATTATTGGAGGAATCGGAATTGGGATTGCTTCTACAATATCCCCTTTATATATCGCAGAAATTGCGCCTCAGGAAACCCGCGGACTTTTTGTGTCAATTAATCAGCTTACTGTAGTTATAGGAATTCTGGCAGCACAAATTACCAATATGCTGATCACAGAAGTTATTCCTGCAGGTTATACTCACGCTCAAATTCTAGCTTCGTGGAACGGACAAACAGGCTGGAGATGGATGTTTTGGGCAGGATTTTTCCCGGCAGTTTTATTCTTTCTTTTAATGTTTTTAATTCCCGAAAGCCCTAGATATCTGGCTAAAAAAGGAAAAAATGATACAGCAGAAGCAACGCTTACCAAAATTGGCGGATTAGCTTACGGAAAAGAAGCTATCACAAAAATAAAAGAAACTTTTACAGACGAAACGGAGAAAACCGATTTCAAAATGTTACTGGACAAAAAGGCTTTGCCTATATTGACTATTGGTATTGTTCTAGCTGCTTTTCAGCAATGGTGCGGTATTAATATTATTTTTAATTACGCTCAGGAAATCTTTGTTTCCGCAGGTTACAGCATCAACGATTTATTTATGAATATCGTGATTACCGGAAGCATCAACTTAGTTTTTACTTTGGTTGCTATGGGAACTGTAGATAAAATTGGCCGTAAAAAATTAATGCTTTTTGGTTCTGCTGCATTGGCGGTAATTTATGCTTTACTTGGGTATTTTTATTATACCAATGTTACCGGTTTTCCTTTATTATTACTGGTATTATTAGCTATTGCAATTTACGCAATGTCACTTGCTCCTATTACGTGGGTTATTTTATCTGAAATTTTCCCTAACCGAATCAGAGGTGTTGCGATGTCTATTGCCACATTTGCGCTTTGGATTGCTTCTGCTCTATTGGTACAAACATTTCCAATTTTCAACGAATACCTGGGCACGTCAGGAACTTTCTGGGTGTACGGTATTATCTGCGCCTTAGGATTTGTATTTGTTTTCAGAAAACTTCCTGAAACTAAAAACAAAAGTCTTGAAGAGATTGAGGAACTAATGGTTTCTGATCGTCAATCGAAGAATATTCAATAATCTAAATTTCATTACATCATGCAAAAAGTAAATGTTTGGAAGGAAAAAATAATCCTGCCAACTTATGAGGTGGGCAAACCTGAAAAAAATCCTGTATTTATTGAGAAAAGAGTGTATCAGGGAAGTAACGGATCTGTATACCCTTATCCGGTTATTGAAAAAATAGCAGACGAAAAAACGAACAAAGAATATCAGGCGGTTTATCTTGAAAATGAATTTATTAAAATAATGATTTTGCCTGAACTTGGCGGACGAGTTCATATGGCGTACGATAAAACTAAAAATCGTCATTTTATTTATTACAATCAGGTTGTAAAACCGGCATTGGTTGGACTTACTGGCCCGTGGATTTCGGGCGGAATCGAATTTAACTGGCCGCAGCATCACAGACCAACGACTTTTGATCCTGTTGATTTTACGATTGAAGAACACGAAGACGGAAGCGCAACAGTTTGGTGCAGCGAAGTAGAACGTATGTTTAGAACCAAAGGAATGGCAGGTTTTAGATTATATCCTGATAAAGCTTATTTGGAAATCAAAGCACAGTTATACAACAGAACATCGTTCCCTCAGACATTTTTATGGTGGGCAAATCCGGCAGTTAAGGTAAATGATGATTATCAATCGGTTTTTCCACCAGATGTAAATGCTGTTTTTGATCATGGTAAACGTGACGTTTCTTCTTTCCCAATTGCAAAAGGAACCTATTATAAAGTTGATTATTCGCCGGGAACAGATATTTCCCGTTATAAAAATATTCCGGTTCCAACATCTTATATGGCGATTGCTTCGAAATATAATTTTGTGGGCGGATACGAAAATGATTCAAAAGGCGGGTTACTTCACGTTGCAAATCATCATGTTTCTCCAGGCAAAAAACAATGGACATGGGGACACGGCGATTTCGGCCGTGCGTGGGATCGTAACCTTACGGATGAAGATGGCCCGTATATCGAATTAATGTGCGGTGTTTATACCGATAATCAACCGGATTTCACTTGGATTATGCCGGGAGAACAAAAGGATTTTACGCAGTATTTTATGCCATACCGTGATTTGGGGATTGTGAAAAATGCGACCAAAAATGCGATGGTTAATTTAGAAAGCATTAATGATAAATTAGTCATTAAAGCTTATACAACTGGAGTTTATCCTAAAACTAATGTTACTTTAAAGAATAATGATGTTGTTATATTTCAAAAACAATATGATGCATCGCCATACAATTCATTCGAAGAAACAATTGATTTTAATTTTGGTTTAGAAGGGTTATCAATTGCCGTAACCGATGCTGATGATAAAGTTTTGGTAGACTGGAATTACGAAGGTCAAAACGAAGATGAAATTCCTGAAGCTGCAAAACCTGCTCTTGCTCCGGAAGATATTGTAAATAACGAACAACTGTTTCTAACAGCTCAGCATTTGGAACAATATAGACACGCTACGTATAGCCCGATTCCGTATTATGAAGAAGCTATAAAACGTGATTCTGGCGATATTCGTTCAAACAATGCAATGGGATTGTGGTTAATGCGCCGAGCAAAATTTGCAGAAGCTGAACCTTATTTTAGAGCAGCAATAAAAACGCTGACACAGCGAAATCCAAATCCGTATGAAGGCGAAGCTTATTTTAATTTAGGATTATGTCTTAAATATCAAAATAAAAATGAAGATGCTTACAATGCTTTTTACAAATCAACATGGAATGCAGCCTGGCAAAATCAGGGTTATTTTTATGTTGCACAGCTTGATGCTTTAAAAGGCGATTATGAATTGGCATTAACGCATATTAAAAAAGCAATTTCTAAAAATACCGAAGATCATAAAGCATTGCATTTAAAAGTGGTACTTCTGAGAAAATTAAATCAAAAAGAAAAAGCACTGAAGCTTGCCAATACTTATTTAGAAAACGATTCATTTAATTTTGGATTGCTTTATGAGAAATATCTTTTGAGCAATGATAAAAAAGACCTCAGCTATTTTAATTCGCTTATCCGAAACAACATTCATACGTATATCGAATACGCTTTAGATTATAATGCCGCAGGTTTTTATGAAGAAGCTGCCGGATTATTAAATGAAGGTTTGAAAGATGAAAATACGTACCCAATGGCGTGGTATTTTGCAGGTTCTTTTTATGAAAAATTAAATGATTTCGGTCAAGCCGAAAAATGTTTCAAAATGGCCTCTGAAGCAAAACCAGATTATTGTTTTCCAAATCAGGTTGAAGCTGCGTTGGTACTTCAAAATGTAATTGAGAAACAAACCAATGATGCAAAAGCTTTGTATTATTTAGGCAACTTTTGGTACGCTGCGAAGTTTTATGATGATGCTATTTCCTGCTGGGAACAATCTGTTGCGATAGACAATAGTTTCCCTACGGTGCATCGTAATTTATCATTGGCGTATTACAACAAACTGGGCGACGAACAAAAAGCGCTTTCGAGTTTAGAAAAAGCTTTTTCATTAGATTTAGAAGATTCAAGAATCCTGATGGAATTAGATCAATTGTACAAACGTTTGAACAGAGATTTGGTTTTCAGACTTGCTTTCTTAGAAAAACATTTAGAATTGGTAATTCAGCGTGATGATGTTTATTTAGAAAGAGCTGCTATTTATAATCTTTTAGGAAAACACGATAAAGCACTTACTTTATTACAAAACCGAATTTTCCATCCGTGGGAAGGCGGCGAAGGAAAAGTAAGCGGACAATATCTTATTTCTTTAACTGAAATTGCAAAACAGCAAATCTCTCAAGGAAATTATGACGCAGCCATAGAGCTTTTAGAACAAGCACAAATTTACCCTGATAATTTAGGCGAAGGAAAACTGCCGGGCGCACAGGAAAATGATATTCATTATTGGCTTGGTGTTGCTTTCGAAAAGAAAAATGATCTGAAAGAGGCTCAAAACTGGTGGCAAAGCGCCACACAAGGATTGGACGAACCAACGGCAGCTATTTTTTACAATGATCAGCAGCCGGACAAAATTTTCTATCAAGGTTTAGCTTTCTTAAAATTAAATAATGCTGCCGAAGCTGGTAAACGTTTTGAAAAGTTAGTTGCATATGCTCAAAAGCATGTAAACGATTCGATTACGATCGATTATTTTGCAGTATCACTTCCAGATCTTATGATTTGGGAAGATGATTTAAATAAACGAAATAAAATTCACTGTCTATATATGCAGGGATTAGGACTCCTAGGCCTTGAGAAAAACCCACAAGCAGAAGAAACATTCAACACCGTTCTTGATGAAGAAAAAAGCCATTCGGGCGTTACGATACATTTATCCTTATTGAAAAATGAGGAATCAGTTTTTGTTTAAGTTAGTATTGGTCATTTAAGTTTAAGTAGTAGCCCCGATAGGTTTTAAAAACCTGTCGGGGCTTGTGGTTTTGATCCTGCTAGGTTTCCAAAACCTTGTAGGTATAAATTTTAGAGACGTAAAAAAATGAATATTATAAACCTACAAGGTTTTGGAAACCTTGCAGGAACTCCGTGAAGGCGATAAGAATGCGTGCAATAATAAAATTAAAATCTGCGATAATCCATTCAACCCGCAAAACCCGTGGGCAATAATATCTAATTAACTGGTCTATCCTCTAATTTAATTCCCCATTTTTTATTCGGTTTTGATCCCATACTAAATTCTAAAACTCCACCATTATCAATATCCGATTGATGAATAAAAGTCTTAGTATACATTTTACCATTTAGCTTGGCGCTTTGGATATAAATATTTTTATCCGAAACATTCTTTGCCACAACTTTAAAAGTCTTCCCGTCTTTCAACTGAATTGAAGCTTCTTTTAATAATGGAGAACCAATAACATAAATACTGCTCGCAGGATTAACAGGATAAAATCCCATGGCGCTAAAAATATACCAGGCCGAAAGTTCTCCGCAATCATCATTTCCAGAATAACCAGATGAAGTCGTGTTGTACATTTTCTTCAAAATTTCTGCAGTATATTGCTGCGCTTTCCAAGGCTGACCTGCATAATTATATAAATAAGCAATATGATGACTTGGCTCATTTCCATGTGCATATTGCCCAATAAAACCAGAAGCATTATCATTTACTTCTTCCGGTTTATCTTCTAAAGTGAAAAAAGTATCTAGCTTTTTGGTAAAAGCATTATCTCCTCCAACCAAATTTATAAGTCCTTTTACATCTTGCGGAACATACCAAAAGTACTGCCAGCCATTTCCTTCGGTAAAAGGATATCCGCCGTTTGCACCATATTTTAACGGATTAAAAGGTTCGATCCAGTTTCCTTTATCATCTTTGGCTCTAAAGAAACCTATTTGTTTATCGTATAGATTTTTGTAGAATTGTGAACGCTTCGTAAAATGATTGTAATCATCTGTTTTTCCGAGTTTCTTTGCTAATTCTGCCACACACCAATCATCATACGCCATTTCTAAAGTCAAGGAAACGGATTGTGATTTTAAATTTTCGGGAATATATCCGTACTTTTCCCAAATGTCAAATGGTGATCCTGGATGTTCACGAGTTGCTGAATTCTTTACAGCTTCAAATGCTAAGTCTGCATTAATACCTGATAAATTTTTAAGCACAGCATCAACCACAACCGGAATAGCGTGATTGCCAATCATACAATAATTTTCCTGCCCCCATAACTGCCAGATTGGTAAATAACCAAAAACTTTGTAATACTCCAACATGCTGTTTACAAAATCAGCAGAACGTTCCGGCTGCAAAATGGTATACAAAGGATGTGCGCCTCGATATGTATCCCACAAAGAAAAGGTTGAGTAATAAGGTTTAGAAGAATTTCTAACCGTAAAATCAGCCGATGGATAATCGCCGTTTACATCTGATAAAGTATTCGGTTGAATAAAAGTATGATACAAAGCGGTGTAAAAAATCTGTTTTTGCTCGTTTGTACCGTCAATTTTTATTTTTCCGAGTTCCTTTTCCCAAACAACATCTGCAGCATTTACAGTTCCGTTAAAATCCCAATTCGGAATTTCGGCTTGCACATTCAAACGTGCATTCTCAATGCTTGTCGCAGAGATTCCAACTTTCACCAAAACTTCCTGTTGTTTCGAAATATTAAAATCTAAAATAGCTCTGATTGCATTTCCATTTACGACTTTAGCATTCTCATAAGCATTATTTCCGTCTTTTATATGATTATGAATTATGGGCTGTGAAAATTCAACATGAAAATATACTTTACGCATTGGTGCCCAGCCTGTAATAATACGATATCCTTCTACAGTATGATCATTTGGAAACGACAATTGTGAAGCAATAATACGTGTATTCCAATCTGATTTTTTCATCGAATGATCTAAATCAATGATAATATGAGCTTCTTTATTTTTAGGAAAACTGTATTTATGAAAACCCGCATGTGTTGTCGCCGTTAATTCTGCTTTTATCTGATAATTCAAAAGTTCTACGCTGTAATAACCCGGTTTTGCCCATTCTTTATCATGCGTAAATTTGGATTGATACACGTTTTGTCCTTCTGCTTCTTTGACTATTGCACCGCTAAAAGGCATTAACATTACATCAAATAATTCTGCAACGCCAGTTCCGCTTAAATGCGTGTGACTGAAACCTGCAATGGTATCATCATTATAATTATAACCGCAGGCAACACTCCAATCGGGTGTATTGCGGGTATCTGGGCTAAGTTGCACCATACCAAACGGAACTGTCGCTCCGGGATAATTATTTCCTGAAAGTGGCGATCCGTGCGCCGCTCCTGTTCCAATAAAAGGATTAACGTGTGAGATTATTTTTTCTGTTGTCTGCGCTGGTACAAGTATAGAACTTAGAAATGCACCGCACATTATTATTTTATTTAAAGTCATTTTTTTTAGGATAAAAATTAATGATATGATTTCATTCTTCTATTTAATTGCCTCCAACTTTAGCTGAAGGTTATTGAAATTAGACTCAAATAGGGCTTTAGCCAAAACTTTTTTTAATTGCCTCCAGCTTTAGCTGGAGGTTATTGAAGTTAGATTCAAATAGGGCTTTAGCCAAAATCATAATGTTTTGGCTAAAGCCCTTTGTTAATAGACTTTTTTTAAACCTCCAGCTAAAGCTGGAGGCAATTAATTTTTATTGATATTACTGAGTCCTGCAAGGTTTCCAAAACCTTGTAGCTTTAGTTTTTTATTTCACTTTACAATTTAATACCTACAAGGTTTTGGAAACCTTGCAGGAATATAAAAACTACAATTTTGAAGATGTGATTTCTTTCAATTCTCCGTTTACTTTCACTTTTACTTTTGCGGGTACAGGAGATAATATTTCATATTTGGTGATTTTTCCTTTTTCCCATTTCATGTTTATGGTAAAGTTTCCTTCGGCTTTAAGCCCTTTTACTTCACCTTCCTTTAACCAAACATCTGGCATAGCAGGTAATAATTCAATAAATCCGGCGTGGCTTTGAATCAGCATTTCACCAATTCCTGCTGTAGCTCCAAAATTGCCGTCAATTTGAAATGGCGGACCTGCCGAAAGTAAATTTGGATAAACTCCTCCTCCTGCTCCATAATTAATATTCGTAGCAAGCGTTGGTCTCAAAATTGTTTTTAATAATTTATACGCTCTGTTTCCTTCTTTCAAACGGGACCAAAACAGCATTTTATAAGCAATTGACCAGCTTGGCCCGTCATCACCTCTAACTTCAAGTGTTTTCTTTGCTGCTTCGGCAAGTTCCGGTGTGCTTTCCGGAGTTATTAAAGAGGCAGGATATAATCCGTATAAATGAGAAATGTGACGATGCTGTGCGTCTGGTTCTTTATAAGGTTTTAGCCATTCCTGAATTCTTCCGTCAGGACTAATAACTCCCGGCGGCGGCAATAATTTTAATCTTTTCTCAAGATCATTACTCAAATCTTTATCGATTCCCAGTTTTTGAGAGGCCGTGATTACATCATTAAATAATTCACGAACAATTTGATTGTCAATTGTTGGCCCCATACAAACGTGAGCATCTTGTCCATTTGGTAAGAAAAAGGAATTTTCAGGTGAAACTGATGGCGAAGTTACCAGCCAGCCTGTTACCGGATCTTTTACCAGCATGCTATTATAAAACTGAGCCGCTCCTTTTATAATTGGATAGATTTCGGCAAGATAATTTTTATCATTTGTGTACAAATAATGGTTCCATAAATTGTTGCATAACCAGCCTGAACCTGCTTTTGCAATTCCCCATGAAGCACTTTCACCCGGTTCTGTAAATCCCCAAACATTCGTGATTACGTGCGCTACCCAGCCATCGGCATTGTAGTAGGCTTTTGCTGTTTTTTCTCCGTAAGGAACCATTTGTTTCACCAAATCTTTTAAAGGGAGATTTAATTCTGAAAGATTTCCGGTTTCCAAAGCCCAATGATTCATCTGAACATTTACATCAAGATGATAATCACCGTTCCATGGCGTCTGAACCTGATGCGCCCACAATCCTTGCAAATTTGGAGGTAATAATCCAACTCTAGTGCTGCTGATACTTAAATAACGTCCGTATTGGTAAAATAAAACCGGAAGCTCTGTATCTGAATCAGGTTCTTTTAAAAAAGCATTTAAACGCTCATTTGTAGGCAGTATTTTTTTGTCTGATTTTCCAAAATTTAAAGTCACACGATTGAATAGTTTCTGATAATTCTGAATGTGAATTTTCTTCTGATCCTGATATTTCTTTTGAATTGCTGCATCTAAAATTTTATCTACAGAAGATTCAAAATCTTTATCTTTAAAATCAGTTCCTGCAGATATATAAAGCACAACTTCCGTGGCATTTTTTATTTCAATTGTATTATTAGTATATAAAGCACTTCCGTCAGTTGTTTTGGCTTTTACTTTGGCTTTATATTTCATTCCTTTTCCGTCAATTCCATTGTTCAGCTGACCTGTCATAACAAGGGAATTGTCGTTTTCATTTGCCGTTTTAAAATGTTCTGGTCGGTCTAACTGTACGATGAAATTTAGTTTTCCTTTTTTACTTGAAGTCAGTTTTACAAAAAGAACATCATCACCAAAACCTGCAAAATATTCACGTTTGTAAGTAACTCCATCAATGGTAAATTGTGTTGCTGAGGTTGCGGTTTGTATGTTTAGGTTTCGGCTGTAATTTGTGGCTTTCGATTTGGTTTTGTAATCAAATTTCAGGGTCATGTTTCCTAAAACCTGATAACATCCAAATTGCACATTTGCACCATCGCCACTTCCTGATCCAGGGCCTGTGCAGACAAAATTCTCATTGATCAATTTCTCGGCTTCCGTATTTTTATCTGCTAAAAGCAATTCTCTTATTTGAGGCAGAAATGAAAATGCTTTGTAATTGTTGGCATCTTGTGGTGATCCGCTCCATAAGGTGATATCATTTAAAACTAATTTCTCGGTTGTAACGCCGCCGTCGGGCATAATTCCTAAACGTCCGTTTCCTAAGGGTAATGTTTCTTCCCATTGAGAGGCTGGTTTTCTATACCATAATTCCAATGCGTTATTTTGTGAATAACCTAAAATGGGTATTAGTATAAATAGTAATGCTTTTATTTTTTTGATATTCATGTTGTTTGTTTTTTTGCCACAGATTAAAAGGATTAGAATGATTTTTATTCCGTGGTAACTTCATATTTTCTTGGCGTTTTAGTTCGTTTGGATTAAACCTGACAGGTTTTAAAAACCTGTCAGGTTTACTATGAGGATCTTCTAGTGTTTAAATTATACCTACAAGGTTTTGGAAACCTTGCAGGATTTGAAGCTGATTATTTATTATAAGGAGTCGCTTTTACAACTGGTTTTTCTCCATTTTTTAAGGCTGATTCATCAAATTCTATTGTAACTTCTTTGCTTTCTCCTTTTAACAAAGTAAAGTAACTATCGCTTACAATTGCAGGTAATATTTGAGTTCCGGATTTTTCATTTACTGCTTGTATCTGAATTCCGAATGCAATTCCTGAAGGGCTTGAAATCTTCGATTTAATAGCATACTTCCCGTTTTGTTTTACCACTTTAGTGGAAACATTTACGTTTGCTTTTGACAATTTATTCAAATCGGTGAAATCTTTCATATTAGAACCTCTCCAATAAAAATTCTCACTTATTACTTTATTCTGGGCATCTTTTAATTTTAATCGGATGAAATGTACCGGACTCAAACTAGAAGTATCGGTATTAGTTTCTGCTCCAAAAACTTTGAAATCATACAAGGAATATCCCCAGCCAGAACCGCGTTTTATTCCCAGCATTCGAACATAACGACCTTTGGTTTCATCAAACGAAATATTCTGAAGTCCTTGTTTTCCATCTTTAATACTACTCACGTCTGTCCAGTTTTTTGCATCTGTACTTATTTGAATTTTATATTCTTTGCCGTATGCGTTTTCCCAATTTAAAACTACACGATTGATAATATATTCGTTTTCAAGATCTACATAAATCCATTCGTCATCTGTTGATTTACTTGCCCAACGGGTATTTGAATCACCGTCTGTAATATCTTTAGTATTTCCTCCATCTGTCGATGATGCAATAACATTTTTTTGAAAAGCTAAATCTTTCTGATTAGAGTAAAACGGAATTACGAAACTTTCCGTCGCTGTATTAGAATATGAATCTATAACAGCATTTTGACTGAACTTCGTTACCGATTTCCCATCTAAATTATAAACCGTTGCTTCGGCAGTCAAATTCTTGAAATCAGTTCCGGTCGTATTAATTACTTTAACCGAATTATTTACAGGACTCCACTGAATATGCATAGGTTCGCAAGCCGACTTTACGCCCCAATACGCTCCTGTTAAATCATAATAATAATCGTAAGTCTGCCAAACCATACTTGGATAAGAGGACTGACTCATCCAAATCATAATTCCAGAAGCGTCTTCCCACATATGGTCTAACCAGCCTTCGTACATGGCTTTGTTGGTTTCGATATTTAATAATTGGGCTTTTTGGGTATATTCTTCCAGATTATTTGGTTTACCGTAACGTTCTGTTATGCTTTTATCATAATTATCCGGAGAAGCATTAAAGGCTTTTTGTCCAAAGAAATGTTTGTCCCACATATCGTTTCTTGGCCACCAGTCTTTTTCGGGAATAAATTTTTTGAAACTTTCCATATTCGGAAAAACGGCTGTACCAATTTCAGATCTTAAACCCCAGCTTGGGCCGTCTCCTGTCCCTACGTAAGGTTCAGGATATTTTGTAAAATAAAACCTTGGATCTTTATTGCCCCAAAGTCCGCTGCCGCTTAAGTTTCCTGTATTAGAACAAGGCTGATAATAACGATCGTTGTTGTCAAAAGTTTTGATGTTTTCGGCAATCCATCCGTTAAGCGGAGGCTGTGGCAAACCTTCATTATTTCCGCACCAGATTGCAATACTGGCGTGATTTCGAACTCGTTTGATTTTTTCGATTACATTACTGTTGAAAACGTGAATATCTAAAGGAAGGTTCGGATTTGCATTTAGCCAAAAATCGTCCCAAACCATAATTCCGTATTTATCGCAAGCCTGATAAAATTCATCATCTGTTGTTGAACCTAACCAGTTACGAATAATATTGTAATTCATTTCTTTATGAAGTTTGACTTTCAAATCGTATTCTTCACCTCTGCAGCGAAGCATATACTCGCTCATTCCCCAGTTTCCACCTTTAAGAAAAACACGTTTTCCGTTAATCGAAATGTGCAAAACTCCGCCTTCTGTATCGTAAGTATATTTTTTGATTCCGAAAGTTATTTTTTGGGAATCAGAAACTACATCTCCAATTTTAAAAGTGAATTGGTAGGTATATAAATTAGGATCTCCGTAACCATTTGGCCACCATAATTTAGGGTTTTGAATGGAAAGTTCCGGAAATTGTTCTTTGCTTAATTTTACACTTGTAACTGCATTGGCATCAAGACTTATTTTTTTAGAAAAAGTAATATTTCCGGGCATTATTACACCTGTTAAAACTCCTTCCTGATTTTGTGCAGATGAATTTTTAAGGTCGACTTTTACATCTAAATCTGCACGTGCATTCGTTGGCAGATTGGTATGAACCCAAGGATCTGCAATTGTTACTTTATCTGTATTGCTTAAAAAAACATCATCTGTAATTCCTGAATTTAATCCTGGCACATACGGCATCCAGTCCCAGCCGGCACTTGAAATATAAGTTGGGCTTCCGTAATTGTTTAAAGGCTGTTTTGGAATACTTACCAAAATTGTCAGTACGTTTTTTGCTTTGCGATGTACTAGCTTTGTAACATCAAATTTTCCACGCTGCATCATTCCGCTAAGCGTGGCTAATTTTTTTCCGTTAAGATAAATATCACCTTCGCGATTAATTCCTTCAAAGTTGAGCCAGATTATTTCTTTGGTAAAATCTTCAGGAATATTAAATTCTGAACGATACCAAAAACTGCGATCGTATTTTGATTTATCGACCTGATAAATATTGTCGCCAAAATTGGGGTCTTTTTCTAAACCGCTTACTACATAGGAATTAAAAACCGTACCCGGAACTACTGCTTTTACCCAGTCTTTATCTGAATAATCGGCAGCTGTTATTTTAAGACTGTCTTTTCCTAATTCTGCCTGCGGTTTTACTTTCCAGACAATGTCTGAAGAGTTCAGACTTACTTTATTCTGAGCATAAAAATGGAACGATAAGGCATTTAAAACAAATAAAGTGATATAAACCTGAATTGTATTGAATTTCATATTGTTATTTGAATGATGAAAAATTGTAACTAAAAAATAAGAATGCCATTTTGGAATAAGTTTTTCTAACAGAATTCTCAGGACTGTTTTATTACCTATACCCAAAATGGCATTACAAATCAAAAACTGTGATTATTAACCAAAAAATCACATAACCAAACGATAAAAACTATTTTAAATACTTTTCTAAATGATATTAATAACCAGGATTTTGATCTTCTGGGTTTATATCATCATTTAACTGGATTTCTTTTAGAGAAATTGGATATCTATTATGAAACTCGGCAATTGTACCGCTTTGTGCTGCCCATTTATTACGAGCTTTTACATTTTGAACCAATTTTCCTGTACGGATAAGGTCCATTCTTCTCCAGCCTTCAAATGCTAATTCACGCATACGCTCATCCAAAATTCTGTCTCTGAAATCTGCCTGAGAAAGTCCTGTCCAATTCATTCCCGCCGGAAGTGTTCCTCCAAAAGCACGAGTACGAACTTGATTTACATATCCTTCAGCATCAGTAGTACTTCCTAATTCGTTTAAACATTCTGCGTAGCACAACAATACATCAGCATAACGGATATAGGGTTTATTTTTTCCTGAATTCCAGAATGATTGTCTTCCGTCTACACGAACATCTTCGTATTTTTTTACGTGCGGATCTAATTCATCTCCTCCAAAACCTGCAGGGATTGTTGGTGTAATTCCTCTATAAGTAAAATCATAACGAATACTTGCATCTTTACGTCTATCACCTGGTTCCCAGATACCACCTGCTGATTTATCGCTATAGCAATATTGTGTAGGAACTAATAAATCATATCCTCCAAAATAAGCATACTGATCTAAATTTGCTATTGCTCTAGAACCTGTCTGCCATTGAATTTGGTTGTTGTCAGGCCAAGTGTTATTAAATTGAAACTCATAAAGTGACTCTGTAGAGTTAGCATGATCAGGGCTAAAAACATCTGCATAATTTGCTAATAAGCTGTATTTCCCTGAAGAGATAACTTTTCCTAGCCATTCTTTTGCCTGAGTATAGTCACGTGCACCAGAAGCTACAGGAGCATATAAAAACACTTTACCTAATAATGCCTGAGCAAGATATTTGACTGGCAAAGCTTTATTTGACTGTGTAACTGGCAAATTTGCTTCGGCTACTTTAAGATCATTGACAATATAAGTATATACATCTGGCAATGAATGCCTTCCATATCCTAATTCCTGAGTACGTGCCTGATCCAAAATTGGAATTTCTCCCCAGTATTGTGAAAGCTCAAACATTAAACTAGCTCTTATAAAACTAGCTTCTCCCAGCAATATATTTCTTCGGGCTGTATCAGCTTCTGTATTATTGTTCAAGGCATATATTGCCTGACCAGCACTTTGTAAAACTAACCAGCGTGAATCCCATTGCTCAGCCAAAGCTGTATTTTCCTGAGAAAGAAAACCATTATAGTAATCTAATCCCGCTTGTCCCGGAGTTGTCATTACCTGAAATGCTCCTTGCTGCGTTTCATCTGTTCCTAATTGAAACATTAGTCCTCCTCTATCTTTTTGTACATTTCTCCATGAAGAATACATTCCTAAAACAAGAGGTTCAATATTATCCATTTTTGAATAAGTCTGTTCTTCAGTAAGAGCAGTATTTGGGTCCTGATCTAAGAAATCTGAGCAGGAAGCAAAAAGCATTATAGATGCCATTGCCGTTAAAATTTTTACTTTCATAATTATATTTTTAATTATTGTCGAAAATTATTTTTAAAGTGAAACATTTAAACCTAAAACAAACATTCTTGAATTAGGATAACTATCTCCTCCTTCTGGATCGTAACCTTTATATTTTGTGATCGTAAATAAATTAGATCCGGTAACATAAAGTCTTAGATTTTGAAGATATGCTTTCTCCAAAATTGAGTTAGGAAAGTTGTATGACAACGTCAATGCATTTAAACGTAAGAACGAAGAATTTTGAATTGCCAAAGATGTCTCATAACTGTTAAATCTTCCTCCTCCATAGTAAGCTCTTGGTACATCTGTATCAGTATGCTCTGGTGTCCAACGGTCTAATAAATCAGTATGAGCAGCGCTCATTCCGCCAGAACTCATAAAACTTTCATAAGCAGAACTAATTCTTCTTCCTCCAATAGAGTAAGCAAAAACAGCATTTAACCCGAAACCTTTGTAGCTAAAATCAGTTGCAAATCCTCCATAAAAATCCGGATCTGTGTTTCCTACTACATAACGGTCGTTATCATCAATTTTTCCGTCTTTGTTTCTATCTACAGGAACAATATCTCCCGGTTTAACTGTTCTTCCTCCAAAATTGATTTTGCTTATTTCTGTCATATCTGATGCCTGAGCAATTTTATCAAACTCAAATACATAAATAGAATTAACAGATTTACCTACGAATAAATTTCCTGTTCTTTGAATTTCAACTCCAGTGTAACCTCCTGTATTGTAAATCGCTGTAGTTTCTCCATATAACTTGGTAATTTTATTTTTGGCAGATGAAATGTTTCCTGAAACATCCCAGTTAAGATTATTATTTTTTAAGATTTTATAGTTTGCAGTAAACTCAACTCCTTTGTTTACCATCGTACCTACGTTGTCTATTCCAGTAGTAAACCCACTTAAACTAGTTACGCTTTTTACCATTAACAGGTTGTCATTTTTAATATCAAAATAATCCACTGTCATAGAAAATCTGTTATCTGAAGTTGCAAAGTCTAAACCAAAATCAAATTGTTTTTGTCTTTCCCATTGTAAATCAGGATTTCCTAAATAATCGCTTGGTTTGTAAACGACACTTCCATTTGTATAAACTGGTCTATATTTACTTACATAAGCATAGTTAGGTATGTTTTGATTTCCTGCAATACCATAACTTCCTCGAAGTTTTAATAATTTAATACTTTCTACAGATTGCAAAAATTCTTTAGCAATATCCCATCCTAAAGCTACAGATGGAAAAGTTCCCCATTTATTATTAGGTCCAAAACGAGAAGAACCGTCTAAACGTGTTGTAACTGTTGCGAAGTATTTTTTATCATACGAATAATTCAATCTTCCTGTATAAGAAAGTAATGTCGTTGTCACAAAATCTGAACCTAATGAAAAATCTTGTTTTTGAGACGCCCCATTTAAGTACATATAAGTAAAATCATCTGATGAAAAGCCTCTTGCATCAACTTGTGTGTAATTGTTTGAATTTTTCTGCATAGAAAAAGCTCCAAGTGCACTAAAATCGTGTTTTCCTATTGATTTATTATATGTGATTGTATTATCCCATTGGTAGTTCAATTCACTGTATCTGTAATGATTAGCATCTCCGTTTGCCGAATTTCTAATAGATTGTCCTGTATCCATTGGCTGGTACGAAAAGTTTGCCTGATCAGTAATATCTACAGAAAAAGTAGTTCTTAAGTTTAATCCGTCAGCAGGTTTAATGTTTACATAATTACTTGACATTAAACGGTTTTTAGAACTTACATTATCAATCGTTAAACTTTTAATTGGATTGTAAGCATCTGCGTTCAATACGTCTCCGTATTTCAAATAAGTAGCATCTGGATCAATAGGCAATAGTGGATTAGCGCCTAATGCATTTCCGAAAGCACTTCCTTCTATATAACTTGCTTCACTACGTGAAAAAGTAGTACTTGTACCTATTTGAAGCCATTTTTTAACGTCCTGCGTCAAATTGATTTTTCCGTTATATCTTTTGAAAGAAGACTTTTCTAAAAGTCCATCCTGATCTGCATAGTTGAAACTCACAAAATAAGAACCTTTATCTCCTCCTCCCGAAAAAGAAAGATTGTAATTAGTCTGCATTCCTGTTCTTGCTACTTGATCTAACCAGTTGTAGCTTTTTCCTGTTCTGTAAGATTCTAATTCGTATGGGGCAAATACTGTAGATCCGTCTGATTTAATCTGGTTGATGTAAGCAGCACGATCAGCAGTTGGATTTTGATCCATATATTGATTTGCAAATGCATCAACTCTAAGGTCAAACAATTGCTGTCCGTTCATTAACGGAAGCGTTTTGCTAAACTCAGACATTCCAACCCAGGTATCAAAGTTTATTTTACCTTCTCCTTTTGTTCCTTTTTTAGTCGTAATTACCACAACTCCATTTGCTCCTCTTGCACCATAAATAGCTGTAGAAGAAGCATCTTTTAAGATATCAATATTCGCAATATCATTAGGGTTTATCGATTCAAAACCGCCATCTATAATAAGACCGTCTACTACAAATATTGGATTTGTACCAAATTGTATCGAGTTGTTTCCTCTAATTTTAATAGAACCACTTGAACCCGGAGTTGTATTTTGCTGTACATAAACACCCGCTGCACGCCCTTGCAATGCCTGCACTGCGTTTGCTGTTGGTGTTTCCAGCAGTTTTTCTCCTTTTACGTTTCCTACTGCTCCAGTAAGATCTCCTCTTTTTACTGAAGCTCCTACTACAATAATCTCAGTTAATTCCTGTGGACTCGGAGTTAAAGAGACATTAATTTCAGATTTATTGGCAACAACGCTCTGAGTATTAAATCCTATAAACTTGAACTCTAAAGTTGAGCCGGATTTTACGTTTGACAATTTATAACTGCCGTCTATGTCTGTTACTGTAGAAGTCTGTGTACCTTTTACCAGAATTGTGGCTCCTGGCAATGGTAAATTTTCATTGTCTGTAACTTTACCGGTTATGGTTTGGGAGTAAAGTGTACCGGCACACATCATAACTACTAAGAAGCATAAGTATCTTATTGCAATTCTCATAATAATTTGGTTTTTTAGTTAATAAATTAGTGAGTTAGTTTTATTCTTTTTATTGAGCATTAAAATATGAGAAAACGAATTGACTTATACTATACTATACTACAACATTACAAACATACAAATATTTTCATTACATCCAAATTTATGTTTTAAGAATTTCATATTTTTTTTGATGATTTATTTCGGCTTTAACAGAAATACCAAGCTTTAAAAAGGAAAAAGAAAATAAAGGAATAATTAATTTAAAGAAATCTCAGACAAAACCGAAGAGTATTTTAATCTAAAACAAAGAAAACAGGTATAATTTACCTGCAAAATCAAAGAAATAATTTTCGACAATTTTCAGGTATTTCAACCCAAATACAAACAAAAAAAGACGCACTGCTGTGCGTCTCTACGTTAAAATCTTTGTGTATTTATATCGTTTTGTTTTACTACACATAGACCTGACAGATTTTAAAAACCTGTCAGGTCTCGATTGAACACAAAAAAGACGCACTGCTGTGCGTCTCTACAGAAAATTGGGATATTTGAATTGTCAATTTTATAATTA
>NZ_DLHA01000017.1:102890-103118 GCF_002482975.1 Flavobacterium sp. UBA7680
ATCAAATATTGTGGTTACGTTGCGCAAGACGCACTGCTGTGCGTCTCTACGTTAAAATCTTTATCCTTTGAACCTCAATTATATTATTTGTTTTACCGCACACAGACCTTACAGGTTTTTAAAACCTGTAAGATCTAGATTGAACACAAAAAAAGACGCACTGCTGTGCGTCTCTACAGAAAATTGGAATGTTTGAATTGTCAATTTATAATTAATTATATCCACAAC
>NZ_DLHA01000017.1:103206-103395 GCF_002482975.1 Flavobacterium sp. UBA7680
GACGCACTGCTGTGCGTCTCTACGTTAAAATCTTTGTCCCTTTGAACCTCAATTATATTATTTGTTTTACCGCATACAGACCTTACAGGTTTTTAAAACCTGTAAGGTCTAGATTGAACACAAAAAAAGACGCATTGCTGTGCGTCTCTACAGAAAATTGGGATGTTTGAATTGTCAATTTTATAATTA
>NZ_DLHA01000017.1:103458-277955 GCF_002482975.1 Flavobacterium sp. UBA7680
ACGCACTGCTGTGCGTCTCTACATTAAAATCTTTGTCTCTAAAACTTAGCATGTCAGAATCTCAGAAACTAAAAAACTAAGCTATTCCCCATTTCGAGAACAAAACAAAAATACTCACCATACCAATTATTAAAGCCGTAAAATACCAATAACGGTTTTTCCAAGGCGATAATTCAACCGATTCGAGTTTTATTTCAACATAATTATATTTCGGATAAAACTTAGAAACCAGCAGCATGCATACAGAAGTAAGCACAAATAAAAGCGCCAGCATGTGCAGGTAATGTAATTTAATATCGAGTATGTAGTTAAAAGTAATATAACCTAAAATAAAAAATATCATTCCCATTTTTGCGGCCTGCGGTGGTACTTTTTTGAATACAAAACCAATCAGAATAATAGTAAAAATAGGCAGACAGAACATACCGCTCAATTGCTGTAAATAAGTATAAAAACCAGCTTTGCTAAACAATATAAACGGAGCCGAAAACATGGCTAAAGCCGATACAATGATCTCAAATTTACGTCCGGTATAAACCAAATGTTTCTCGGTTACTTCTTTATTTTTTTTCTCTAGCCACGGTTTATAAAGATTTAGCACAAACAACGTACTGCTGCTGTTGAGTCCTGCATTAAAAGTACTTATTGCTGCTCCCAAAACAACTGCAGCTGTTAAACCGATCATAACGCCAGGCAATGTATCTTTTACTACAAGCGGAAAAACTTCGGCTGTATTTTCGAGATCTTGGTAAAGATGAACCCCAACTAATCCGGGAATATTAATGATAAAAGGACATAATAGTTTTCCTAAACAGGCAAGTCCCATTCCTTTTTGACTGTGTGATAAACTTTTTGCTGAAAGCGCCTGCTGTACAATAAACTGCTCCATTCCCCAATAATACAGATTCATAATAAACATCCCTGTAAAAATGGTACTTAACGGAATTTCATCCTGCGGTCCTCCAATAGAGTTCAAATGTTCTTTATGCTGCGAAAGCAAAATATGAAGTCCTTTAAACCAGTCTCCGTTTCCTAAAAATTTAAATCCGAAGTAAGGAAAAGCAATACCAATAGTCAGTAAGCCAACACTTAAAACCGTGTCACTAATAGAGATAGCACGTAAACCTCCTAAAACCGAATAAGCGCAGCCTGTCAGGCCTATAAGCCAAACCATAACCCATATATTCTGCCAGTATGTTAATTCTAAAGGATATAAAAAATTGAACATTCCGGTTAGGGCAACCGCACCGCCGTATAATACTGCCGGAAGTAAATTGACAATATAACTGCATAAAAATATAATCGATACGAGTTTTTTAGTCGAATCATCATACCGTTTTCCCAGATAATCGGGAATTGTCATAGCGCCCGTACGAAAATAAATAGGCAGGAAAAACTCGGCAACAAGCAGCATGGCAAGCACAGAACTTACGCCCCAAGCCATAACGCTCATGTTGTTAGTGTAGATGGATTCGTTTTCGCCTATAAACTGGTTGGCGCTTATATTGCTGAGCAATAAAGCGCCTCCAACTATAAAAAAGTTATTGTTATGATCTGCAAAAAAAAGTCCGCTTGTGGTTTGTACCTTTCTTTTTCGCGTTTTTATCGCCGAAATAACAGCGACTAAACCTGTAATCAGTAAAAAACTAACAATGGATAAAACATTCATAAATTACAACGAATTTCTATCAATAAGAATTGTCGGGATAATCACTTGTGTCTTTTTTCTGTTCAACACAAAATCAGCAGCCTTTTTCCCCATTTCAGAGAAATCTGTAGAAAATGTAGTTACGCCGTCAAAAATGATTTCTTTTACAATATCATCATTGTGCGAGATAAAACCAATGTCTGTACCAATCTTAAGCCCTTTTATTTTAGAGTCCTTCAGCATTTCCCAAAGTTCCAGATTGTGAATCGTAAAATATACTTTTCCTTTTTCCAGAGAACCTGCTGTATATTCTTCTTTTATAACTCCTTTGATATCATAATCCTTCATGAATCTTTGAAAGGAATTTAAAATTTCATTAGGCTCTGCAGACGATGGCTTGAAGAAGAAAACAAGCTCATCATACTTTTTAATTTTATCTTTAAGCTGCACAAAAGCGTTGTAAGACGAATCTCCAAACTCTTGTGCAACATAATTGTAATCTTCATCTGTTTCTATAAAACGGTCTACCAGCAATACTCTGTTGGTTGGCAGCTGTTTTAAAACATCGGGTGTTTTTTTATTCGGAATCGGAGCGATAACAAACATTCCGTATTTTCCTTTTATACTTTGAATAATATTTTCGAACGTATCAAAATTATTGTGATGGAAAAAGATGTCCAATTGCACATTTTTACCAAGCCCTTTTCTGAAATTTTCATAAAACGTTTCCTGAAAAATATCAAATGCAAATATTAGCAATGCCACTTTCAACTCTTGTTTTACATCGTTTGTAGCAACGAAATATCCAAGTCGGTTTTTTGATTCGATAATTCCTCTGTGAACAAGTTCTTTATAAGCTTTGGCAATAGTTTCTCTTGCAAAACCCAATTCGCTTATAAAAGTATTTACAGATGGAAGCAGATCACCTTTTGTTACTACCTTTTCATCAATGGCATTAATTATTCCCTGAACCAGCTGCTCGTGTTTGGATAGGGAATTAATTGATTCAAGGTTTTTTATCTGTTGAATAATTTGCTTCATAAACGTTTTAATAGGTATTTATTTAGAAAATATATAGTACAAATATATACTAATGTTTGAAATTTATTTTAGGCCTTCGTGATTTTTAAAACAACGCTGTTATTTGATACTGTTACATTTGGATTAATTCCAACCTGCATTAAAAAATCTCCAGAATAAACTGCTGTTTCTACAGAAGCTTTTTTATCAGGATACACATTGATTTCTTCTACTTTGTAGTTTTGTCCTGCTTGTAATCCTTTTAATTTTATAGGAAGATGTGTTCCGGCTTCATATCTTGAATTAACCGAATAACTAAACATTACTGCTTCGTTTCCGTTTTTGTTCACAAACATTACCGATGCCGCATCATTGCCCCACGGATTTTGCAGACGATATTGATCTCCCTGCCAGATTGTTCCGCTTAATGCATTGTAGTTTTTGATGGCTTGCTGTGTAAATGCTAAATCTTTTTCGTTTAAATCTTTTACCACAATATCAAAACCTAATCTTCCCATCATGGCAACATCTGTACGGTATTTTATAGATTGTTTACCCCAGTCTGTAACGTGCGCTGCAATAGTAAGAGCTGGATAAAAATATGAGTATTCCCATTGCATGTATACACGCTCTAAAGGATCTGTATTATCACTTGGCCAGAATTCAGTAAAGTATTTTAAAGCTCCGTAATCAACTCTTCCGCCGCCGCCAGAACAAAGCATCATTGGCACTTTTGGATATTTTACACGAATACGTTCTAAAACTTTATAAAGTCCGTTTACATAATCCGTATAAAAATTATTCTGATTGTCCTTTAAATTACTTGAATATGCGTTATAAATCACTGCATTACAATCCCATTTGATATAAGCCAATTCTGGATTTTGAGTAAAAAGATTATCAACAACTCCATAAACAAAATCCTGAACTTTTGGATTTGATAAATCTAAAACCAATTGATTACGGAAATAATGCTCTGCTCTTCCGGGTTGTTTGATTACCCATTCCGGATGTTTTTTATACAAATCACTCGCCGGATTTACCATTTCTGGCTCAATCCAGATTCCGAATTTTACCTGATTGTTTTTCGCTGTTTTTACTAAAGTTCCAATTCCGTTTGGAAGCTTCTTTTTATTCACGTCCCAATCTCCTAAAGCCGCATCATCATTATTACGTGGATACGTATTTCCGAACCATCCGTCATCTAACAAAAACATATCAACGCCCAGTTTTTTACTATCAGCAATAAGTACTTTTAGTTTTTCTTCGTCAAAATTAAAATAAGTCGCTTCCCAGTTATTCAATAAAGTTAAACGATCTCCTTTTCCGTCAAGGATTTTATGACTTCTTGACCAATCGTGTAAATTACGGCTTGCAGTTCCTTTTCCTTTTGATGATAAAGTGTACCAAAATTTAGGCGTTGTAAACACTTCACTTTTAGCCAGTTTATAAGCCGCCGCTGCATTATTAATTCCTGAAATTACACGAAGATTATTTAAAGGATCTAATTCTAAATCGGTTCTAAAATTTCCTGACCATTCTAAACCTGCAAACAAAACTTTTCCTTCATCTTCTGAAGCTGGTTTATCTAAAGAAACCATAAATACCGATGGCTGAAATAAATTAGCACGAGAACCTAATTTAGAATCTAACACTTTAATTCCGTGCGTTAACTTTGTTTCTTCGGGCTGCATTTCTTTTGCCCAGTCACCATGATATTGGTTCAGGTAAAAGTTATTATATCCTTTAAGATATAAATTAGCCGAAGCGTATTTATTCAAAGTAATACTTGCTTTTTCGTTATGCTGAATGGTTGTCCACTGCTCAATTACATCATTATCAAAATAAGACTGAATAAACAAATGAACCTCAACCGGATAAACAGGATCTTTTAGTGTAATATCAGTTTGAAAAACTCCTGTACTAATTTTGTTTGTTTCATGACTTACGTATAACAAATCAAGCGAAGTATTTCCGTCAGCGTGTGTTACGGTAATAGCTGGTTCTAACAAATTTTTAGATCCCGATGCCGTATAAGCTGCATTATAAATACCAGAGTAATCTGTTCCCTGACGAAACTGAGCTTGTATTTTTGTGTATTCTGAATCGTTTGCCAGTCTTTCTCCTAAGTAAATAGTGTTTACTTCTTTCCCGGGAGTTACTTGTAAAACCAATGCGTTGCTTTTTGTTTTTACTGTAATAATCTGCTGTGCAGTTATTGAACAATAACTCGAGAGAATAAAAAATGCTATCGCAAAAGACTGCCTTAAAGTTGTAAATTGTTTTTTCATTTTATTATGTGTTATTTTCTTATTTCTTTTTTTGTGTAATTCCTTCCCAAGTATCTGTTCTAAAAGAGGATGCCGGTAATCCTGAAGCATTGGTTAAATTTCCGTTTGGATTGTCTGCCCAATTGTATCGCACTGCAACCGGATTTGGGACTTCCTGCGCATATACTTCTACTTTTCCGTTGATAATTTTGGCTTCTGCCCAATGAAATTTTTGGTCTGCTCCTGCAATTGAAAATCCTTTTAGAAGATTGTCTTTCGCTTTTATATTTTCATTAAAATCAAAATCGATCGTAATCACATTTGCTTTAACGGTGTACGATTTATAAAGCGGTCCCGAATAATCAATTTTGGTATTATAAACTTTTGCTAAAGCAATATTTGCCAAACGTCCACCTACATCTTGTTTGTTTTTTGGATGAATGTCTTCTCCATTTCCAATATCGGTTGTTACAGCCATTCCGGTATTAGGCAGTTTTAAAGCCATGAATTGTGCTTCTCTTAACTCTGCCCAATCTGAATTATCCGGCTGTTGTTTTTGTTGTTTATAATTGGCTAACTGAACAAATAAAAACGGAAGATTTTTATCTTTAAATTTATCTCTCCAGTCGTTTATGAGCAGCGGCAATAATTTTTGATATTGAAAAGCTCTTTCTGCATTGCTTTCTCCCTGATACCAGATTACTCCTTTTATTTTATAATCTAACAAAGGCGCAATCATGGCATTATAAATCGCACTTGGTCTGTTTTGTCCTTGTGCCAAATAGGGTTTTGCAGGTAAATCTTTACTGTCTGCACCAATATTATATTTCCAGTCACCAGCTAATGAAAGGGTTTCATTTTCAGATTTTAAAGTGATTTTTTCATCGGCATAAACTCCTCCGTTTCCTGCTCCGTCAAAAACTCTGATTGTAATTGTGTTTTCTCCTTTTTTCAAAAAATTAGCCGGAATTGTATAATGACGTTCTACATTATAACCTTTGGTTTCGCCAACATAATTTCCATTAATCCAAAGTACATCATCATCATCGGCATAATAACTCAGGTTAAAATCTTTAGTATTATCAGAGATTGTAAACTTTTTTCTAAACCAGATTATTCCATCAAAATTGGCTAATCCGTTGCTGTCAAAAAAAGAAGGCAGTTTCATGGTTTTCCAAGACGAATCATCAAAGTTTTCTGTTGCCCAAATTGCTTTTTCCTGCTGCATGCCTTTATCAGCATTAGCAACCTGCTTTTCCCAAACAGCCAAATCAGCATTGTATTTTTGCTGCAAAGCTTCTCTGTTCGTTTCAGATTTCATGGCTTCGATTTCGGTATCAAAATCGTGAATTGTGCTTAACGCTCCAGAACTTGTCCAGGCTTCAATAAGTGTTCCTCCCCACGAAGAATGAATTAATCCTATCGGAATCTTTTTTTCTTTGTAAATCTTTCTGGCAAAAAAATAAGCTGTCGCACTAAAATCAACTATCGTTTTTGGACTGCATACATTCCATCCGTCGTGCTGTACTTTTAATGTATTTAATGGTAAAGTACTTTCGATATGTTCAGCTTGTAATAATCGTATTTGCGGATAATCAGCGTTTTGTATTTCTTCTTTATAATGATCGATTTTTCCCCATCCTTCTAGAGGCATTTCCATATTACTTTGTCCGGAACACAGCCAGACTTCACCAATTAAAATATTTTGAAGTGTTTTTACATCTCCGTCATTTATGGTAATAGAATAAGGTCCGCCGTAAACAGGCGTTTTTAAAACCACATTCCATTTGCCATTTACCACATTGGTTTTATATGCTTTTTTATCCCAAGAAGTTGTAATCGATACGGATTGTTTATTGCTTTCTCCCCAAAACGGAACTGCGCTTTTTTGCTGCAATACCATATTGTCTGTAAAAAAAGAAGGTAGTGTTACCGCAGCTTTTACAGCATTTGATGAAAGTATCAACAACGATACAACTAAAATGGTTTTCTTAAAAAAATGTCTTTTCATATACCTTCAATTAACGATTTATGATTTTGTATAAATGAGCATCTTTGGAACCAAGACTTACATTTACATTATTTTTTACATTAGTATTTTGATTTGTAAAAAGATTCTGCAGTTGATAATTACCCTTTTTCACGCCCAATCTTTCCAGAGGAAGTGAATAATTTTTAGGTGTACTACCATAATTTAAAACCGCTATATACCAATCGTTTCCTATTTTTTGTTCGAAAACTTCAGACGTATGTTTTCCTGTATTTCCTTCTAGCGGACGAAAAGCTACTCCGTGAGCAACAATTTTTAGTAATTCTTTATTCTGAAGCCATTCTTTTGCACGTACGCTCCAAATTCCATCTTTACTATAATCGTCTCCGGTTATTAAAGTTCCTGTAATAACTGCCGAGATTAATCTGGCGCGGTTCTCTCCTTCTGTTACATCTGCAAAAACCACATGATCGGCATCTATATAATCATACGAATAAGTCTGCCACCAGCCATAATTTACACTATTCAGCGTGTATTGGGTATGTTCGATTGTTTTCCAGGCATCGCATGCAATACGACGGACGTGGGCATAACGAGATGTTGCCATGTTTGGGGAAATAGCAGCATAAATAAGCATTTGTCCGTCTAATGCATTTACCAAATGTTCCATTCCCACTTTGTAAGCCTGCATTCCTGTAGTAACATTTTTATCGTAAAACGAAGTAGATTCTGCGGCAGCATGACCTAAAAAGTCAATTTTAATCATTTTAAAACCGCACGCTTTTAGTTTATTAATTACATAATCAACACGTTTTAGCGTTCCCGGATGTGTCGGATCAATCGCCCTGGCACCGTCAAAATCAAAATACGTGTTTCCGGTTTTCGTCCACATTTCTCCAAAAGTATAATCACTTCCTTCAGCTTTGCGGTTGGGTCCGTCTTTCCATCCCCAATCTGTAAAAGGCGCCCAGTAAGCTCCCGGTTCTAAACCTTTGCTTTTACAATAATCTGCGAATTCTTTTAATTTGCTGAAATCTCCCGTAAAACCGCCTTTAACCATATTGTCCCAAAAAGAATCCAAATCGATATAAGCTGTATTACCTACTCTAAACTGCGGAATTTCTTTTGCAAAAAAGTCTGCAACTTTTGTAGTGTTTTCAAAATTAATTTTCTCCATCAAAACGCCCCAGCTGTTCCATCCTACGGGAGTTGGTTTGTCCCACTCAAAAACATAAGGTTTTTCTACAATGCGATTAGTTTTACCATATTCTTCCATACCATTTCTCCAATCTGAATAATAACCCACAAAGAATTTTGGAGATAAAACTTTATTGCCTTTTACGATTCCGTGTACGATGCTGTCGCGCGTAACTTCTTTTTCAGCATATCCTGCCCATGCAGAAAATAAAGCTGTCGGTTTTTTATTGGTAGTTTTTACGGCACTTTTCCAAACGGTGTGTTCAAGAGAACCTATTATAAAACCATTTCTGGAAGTATTATTGAATAAAATTCCAACTTCGGCACTTGTATTATTCGAAATCGTATCTAACTTTTTTGAATTGTAGCTGATAAAAGCATCATTATCATAAGGAACAAAAACGGTTTGTAAATTCTCTATTTTATCAAAAGTGATTTTTCCTAAATCTAACGGCGAAATATAATTGGTTGCGATTTGCTGACCATTGCCTAAAATTTCTATTTGAGTTATAAAATAGGACTGATTGTTATAAGTATAGAAGTTTTGGATTAGGGTTGGATTGTTTTTATCCGTATAAGTAAGCGTATATTTTGTTCCCTTTCCTAAATTATCATTAATAGTTTCTTTTGATAAAACAGCTTCTGAATAATCATTAACCGAAATTGTTTTACCATTCACAATAACTGAAGTTTTCGCATCTGAAAAAATAGTTTTTCCGGATTGGCTTACGGCAATTGTTTTTTGTTTTGCATCATAAGTTATGATTCCGTTTTTCCCAAAAGTCATTTTAATGCTTTTTTGGGCTAATGCCGAATTAAAGAAAAATGCCACAAACAAAATGGACAAAAACATTTTTTTGAATAGAAAAAAATTGGGTTTCATTAAATGGTTATTTTTGATTATTATACTATTCTATACTACAATGATACAAATTAAAATTTATTTCGCAAGCACTTCAAAAAATATTTCATTAAATCTTCCATTCAAAAGGCATTAAAAAATAATTTATACGATTAAAAAACTAGTCTTTAAATCTTGTTTTCTCCTTAAAAATAAAGCATATAGCTACTAATGTATTCAATTTGTCGCTAACGCAGTCAAACGAAATTTTTATTTCCTGAATAATTGTAAATTTTACAATTTTTTCAAATAATTTCAAAAAACAAGACAATTAATATCTATAATATTAGTCTTGTCTTTGCTCAAAATAATCCAACTTTAATGCTTCTTTTCCATTTTTCGCCTAATTGATTATTCAATTTATTCATAAATATTTTAAAGATTATTTAAAAACGAAAAACATAATTCTGGCAGCTTCAAAAATAAAATCCCTCAAATTTTTAACATTATATTATTATTTTTCTTATCATTGTAGCACAGTATAGTATAGTACTGCATTCTAACTGTCTAAACCAAAATTATTATGCAAGAAAAAATTACAAAACAAAGATTATTAATTAAGGCATTGTTTACCACTACAATGCTCTTTATAGCGTTATATACTTCAGCTCAGACTTATGAGTTTGAAAACGGTACACGTACTAATAGCGCTGACATACAAAACTGCGATTCCTGTTCCGGCAAAATTGTCGGCAATTTGGGAGGCAACAGCAGTGTATCGACTAACGTTACAGTTTCGGCTGCCGGCTGGTACAATCTTCAATTATTTTATTGTACCGGAGATCCGCGTACCATTCGATTAACCGCTGGTTCGGCAACAACGATATCTATTCCGTGTGATCCAAGCGGAGGATGGAGTACTGCAGCTTCTAAAAACTTAAGTGTATACCTAAACAGCGGAACCACAACGCTGCTTTGGGATAATACAATTTCATGGGCTCCTAATTTAGATAAGTTTGTTTTAACGCCTCTTAGTTCTTCGAGTCTTCAAACTATTGCTTTTGGTACAAATAATAGTATTGTTTACAATTTAGCTACTAAAACGTATAGTGTAAAGTTTAATGGAGCTACGGTAATTACAAATGCTTCTGCTTACGCAAATAGTGACCAGCAGTATTTGAGCAGTAATTTTGCTACAGCTGTTTATTCATCAGCACCATTTACAGATAATATTGGCAGCGGAACAAAGCATATTTTTACGTTAAGCGGTAATTATACTTTAGGTATGCAGCAAATATTTTATACGTATACTAATAAAGAATATGTAGCGGTACAAGTTGTACTTACTGGAAACGGTTCTAACTGCTATAGAATGTCTCCTTTAACGAGTTATCAGGTAACGCCGAATTTTGGTACGGGCGATACAAGAGCTGTATTTGTTCCTTATGATAATGACGCATGGATTCGCTATAATGCTTATACTTTAAACTCTGCAGATTTTACGGCATCTGAGGTTACGAATATTTACAATAATACCAATCGTAAAGGTTTGGTTATTGGTTCTCTTGAACATACAAAATGGAAAACAGGTATTACGGTAAGTGGCGGCGGTGCATCATCTGCCTATGTTTCGGTTATTGCAGGATGGACAAAACAAGAGATTACAAGAGATAAACGTGGTCATGGCTGGGTAAATGTAGGTCAAACTAGCTGTCCTTCGCCTAAAGTAATGCTAAATGCCGGTGACGACTGGAGAACAGGTTTCGAAGAATTTGCTCAGGCAAATGCCGCACTGCAGCCAAAATACATTTTTGACTGGACGGCTCCAAAACCTATTGGCTGGAATAGCTGGGGCGCGATGCAGACTAATATCAATTTAACTAAAGTTAAGGCTGTAGTAGACTATTTTCATGATGATTGCCCTGCATTTAAAACGCAAGACAATACTTTATTTATAGATCTTGATTCGTATTGGGATAATATGACGGATGCGCAGCTTGCACAGTTTGTTACCTATGCAAAAAGCAAAGGATTTAAAGCGGGAATTTACTGGGCTCCATTTGTGGACTGGGGTAAATACAACCGTCAGGTAGAAGGAAGTTCGTACAGTTATAACCAATGCTGGACAATGGTTAACGGAAGTCCGCTTGAACTGGATGGCGCGTATGCAATGGACCCGACAAGTCCGGGAACTAAAGCCAGAATAAAATATTTTGTTAATCGTTTTAAAGCGGCTGGATTTGAAATGGTTAAAATCGACTTTTTGACTCACGCGAGTATCGAAGCCGACAGTTTTACAAATTATCAAATTCACACGGGTATGGAAGCGTATCAGGAAGGTATGAAATATTTAGTGGATGAAATTAACGGAACAATGCTGGTTGAGGCTGCTATTTCTCCTAATTTGGCAACTGGCCCATTTGCGCATATACGCCGTATCGCTTGTGATGCATACAGCAGTATCAGCGATACTGATTATACTTTAAACAGTACTACTTATGGCTGGTGGCAAAACCAGATTTATGATTATCTGGATGCTGATAATGTTGTGTTTGGCAATGTTTCTATTGGACAAAATCGCGCGCGATTATTGAGCAGCGTGGTAACGGGAGCTATTACAAGCGGTGACGATTTCTCTGTTGCGGGTACTTGGAAAGCTACAGGACAGAATCTTTTACAAAATGATGATGTTATGGATGCGGCCCGAAACGATATGCACTTTATTCCGTCTGATGGTAATACTGGAAACAGCGCGGCAACTGTTTTCTATGCAACACATAACAATGTTACTTATGTTGCCGTATTTAATTACAGTAATGCTGCAACAACTAATAACATTAGTTTAAGCCGAATTGGTTTAGGTTCTGGAACTTACAACGTTAAAGAACTGTATTCCGGGACAGTAAGCACTGCGCAAGGAACTTTAAGTGCGCAGCTTCCTCAGGCTGATGCCGCTTTGTATGCTCTTTACGACGGTCCAATTTTGAGCACTCCTGACTTTAACTGGGGAATTGCTGCTACAAACTATATTTTTCCTAACCCTGCTTCAACAACTTTCAGGATAAAATTTGATCACACGATTAGCGGACCTGCTGTTATTTCGGTTTACGATATATCAGGTAAAGAAGTATCAAAAACTTCTCTTGTTGCTGAAGATATGATTAGTTCTGAAATTCCGGTAAACAATCTTGCAAAAGGGGTTTATGTGGTAAAAGTTTCATCGGCAGATAATAAGGTGCAGAACTTTAAGTTTGTGAAAAAATAAATTGTTGCTTCTTAAAAAAATCCCGATTTTCACTTCAAAATGAGAATCGGGATTTTTTATTTCTGCAAAACAGAACCTCAACTTGTTATTTTAAATTATCCATATTTTTATTTATACAATTAATTACAATAACTTTGCAATTTCATTAAGCAACTTAGAAATAATATGGACATAGTTAAATTTAAAATTACATCAAAAACGATAAAAGTAGAAGTACGCAATTCGAATAATTATGTTTTTAATTTTAATACTGCCTTAGATATTGCAAAAGAAGACAAAGATGTTTTATTGAAACTTTACCATGCATTAGATCTTCTGTTTAAGAAAGAAACTCCTCCTGAAAATAAAAATTACATTTCGCCAAATCAAACTAATATTCTGGATCAGATTTCGGCTGTTGATAATTTAGAAAACGAAGAATAAATAAATTCCCTATAAAAAAAGAAGCCCTTAAATAGAAATATTTAAGGGCTTCTTTTTAGTATTATTTTTAATCAAATCGTTCTTTATATTTTTTAAATAAAGTATTCATTACTAAAAGTACTACACCAACGCCCAATAAAACTAATGCTCTTATTAGGAAATCGGCATTTGATAAATCGAAAAACATTAATCGAATTACACAGACTCCAACTAAGGAAAGTGAAACGTAACGGAAGTATTTTTCTTTGAGGATAATTCCGAGTATCAGTAATCCTAAAGATTCTAAAATCCAGAAGAAGGTCAAGATTCCTTTATCAAACGAAAGAAATAAAAACAATCCAATGCTAAAAGTAGCCGGGTAAATAATAATACTATTTCTTAGTTTGAAGTCTTCGATGTATTTGTAAATGATGAAGATATATAAGGCAAGCAAAGCAAATATGATCAGATAAACAAATTCAAATTTAGCTTCGAAATAATTGAAACTTACAAAAGCCAAATGAAAGTTAGCCAGCAAATAGTAAACAATGCTGATTTCTTTTTTGTTCCCTATTTTTTTATAATAAAGCAATAAATTCACAATAGCTGTCGATGCCCAAAATACAGGAAGCCATTTGTGTTCCAGCTGTGAAAACATAATAATAGAAAGCCAGATATTTATAGCTATTTGATAATCTAGCTGCAAGGATTTAATGAACTCTTTTTTCTTTGTCAGGAAAACTAAAACAATCAATAATACTATTGCCGAAAGTTGTAAAACCCAATCCTGCAAAGTAAAATGATTGAGTACTTTGATGCTGTAATACACAGAAGTTAAAATGGATAAAAGCCCAATAACCAATATTGATTCTGAAGCCAATTCTATTTTTTTGTATAAAATCAAACCAAAATTAAGGATTGCCAAAAACATAAACAGTAAAGGCAAATACACTATTTCTACCTGAATAAATAATAAAGCAATTATCCATAAGTTTTGAATAAGAGGTAAAATTGCAATAAACATTTTCCCTTGTTCTTTCTGACTCTTCATCTGCAGATAACTATAAGCGGCAGATATTAAAACACTTATTGTTTGTGTGATATAAAGGATATTTTTATTCAACGCTTTATCTGCATCAAAAACAGCTAAATAAATACTTAAAAGTACGCAGCCTATCAACAGTACAAAAGAATAGATATTATAGCGTTTCATTTTTTCGGTTTTTTGGAAAATCCAAAAAGTGACCAACGCTAAACTTCCTAAATAAACCGGAATATAATCTATTTGAATACAAGAGAATCCAAAAACCAATGCATTAAAAAGAATGAATTCAGAATTTAGTGTACCAAAGTTTTTCCAGTCTGAAATTTCTTCATTCGATTTATTTCTGATTTTATCTGCAAACAAAATATAAACTTCTATAACAGAAAGTCCAACGGCGGTTAAACCAATTTCCGTATTATTTAAAAATTGGGTATTGTATAAAAACAACGCGCTTCCGAATATTGAAAAAGCAAGACAAAAAAGATACAACAACACTTGATTGTCATTAGAAAGCGTTTTTCGTTTAAACTGAATCCAAAGAAATTCGTGATTTAACAGCGCTGCAACAAATAATCCGAAAATCTGAATAATAGTATAACCCGCTAAATATTTATAAGCAAACAAAACCAATAAGGCATTTACACCAATAATCCCGATGGTTTTTATGGTATGCTCATTTGTATAAAATAATTTCACAAACCAGTTAAAGGTTATTACAGCAATAATTCCTAAAGCAAAAACCAGATCTAGATTAGATTTAGGGTTTGTGAAAATTAATACTAAACCTGCAATGATGGTTGTGTTTAAAAAAACGAATCTTCCTAAATCAAAAGTATTGGTTTTGAATTTGAATCGTAAAAAACACCACAATAAAGCAAGGAATACAAGAGGATAATAAAACGAAATTTCGATCGTATGATACCAGCTTACAAAAAACAATGTTGAAAATAGCACAGAGAAAATTCCGTTTAAGCTCAAATCTTTCTTAACAATAAAAGAATCAATTTCTAAAAACTCTTTTTTTACCGCACAGAAAACAGGAACGATTAAAGTAATTAAAGTCATAACAATCACCGACACAAAAGTACTGGTGTTATTCGTTTGCTCAAAAGGTGCATTAACCTGCACAATAAAGAAACCAAAAATAATTAAACCTAAAATATGATTAAGGCCTAAAAATATTTTATGCAGTAAAGTTTCCCCGCTTTTGTAAACGATAAATAAACAAGTAATAACCAAAAAGTACAATGCGCAGGCGATAACATCAAAACCAACTTTCCAGTCGTTAAGCATAATAATACTTAATGAGAAAAGTAAAAATGAAACCATTCCGTCTAAATGATACAGCCAGAAAATCTTTTTCTTTCTGGCAAAAAGAGCAGCAAAAAGGCAAAGAATTCCTGCAGCAAACAAAACAAATATTTTGATTTTGCTTCCGGTTGAATGCAAAATTAAACCCAAAGCAAATAAGATCCAGTTGGTAAGATGTGTTATAAAAGCAATTCGGTCGAAGCGTGTATTCGCATAAATGCTACGGTACTGCATGTACATGCAACTTACCGAAACCAAAATAATACCCAATATGGCAAATATATTTTGTGACGGACTGAGACTATGTACTCCTTGTGTAAACCAAATATCAAATATTATAAAGGCCGAAATAACGATCAATAAATGATATTCCCATTTTTCTTTATACGATAAAATAATTCCTGCCGTCGCGGTTAAAGCTGCCAGCAAAAATGTAATTAAGAGTTTTTCGGGAATAACGCATAAAACCAAAATACTTAAAATCACGTGAAGTGACAAAAAAGTCTGCTGTTTTATAATATACCCTACATATAAATTTATCGCAATCCCAATTCCTATAAGTGAATAAGCAAGCGGAATACTTTCTATAAAAGTAAGCGCTGGAATTTGCGAAGCTCCAAAACATCCAAACAAAAACAAACTTGCTCCGGCACTGCGAAGCCAAAGTCCCGTTTTAAACCATTTTTCTTTTTTCTTTAAAAAGAAATAAGAACCCACTAAAACGCCGGAATAAAGCCAAAGAATTAAAATCCTAAACATTGGCGAAACTTTCAAAGCCGTATAAATGCTTAAATAACCAATTCCTAAAACCATTATGGCGGTTCCTAAAATCCCCGTCCAGTTTTCGGCAAATTGTTGTTCTAGTTTCTTTATAAAAATTGAAAAAGCACTTTCTACATACACTTCTTCTTCCTTATGCTGAGGTTGCGTTTGTATTTCAAATTCAGGGATTGACGGCGTTTCAATATTTTCTATCGGCGCAGGAGTTTCTTTTTCTTCAACAATTTTGTTTGTATCGTGAACAGGAATTCCTTGTGAATCAAAGCTTAAAGCAATTTTCTCTAAAGCTTCTTCACTAATCCTATTTTGTTCATTTTGAAGAACATCGTCAAAACTACTAACAGGTTCCGGAATAACTGGAGGTAAAACTTCAGCTGCTGGCGCAGGAATTTCTTCAATTTCATTTTTTTGCGGTAAATCAGCAACAGTAAAACCAGATTGGGAGATCTGTTTTTTAATCTCACCAATTTCATTTTTTAAAGAATTGTAATCTTCTCTGCTTTTTCTATAAAGAGAATCCAAATGTTCGTTTTCTTCTTTTACCTTAGAAAGACTATTAAACAAGACGATAACACAGACAAATAAGATAAAAAGTATAAAGTACTCCATAGTTTGAATTTTGACTTGGCGAATGTAGATTTTTACATGTATTTAATTTCTGCCAAATTTCTTCCTAAAATAGAATAGATTTTTGGATTTAAGTCTGTAATTAGAATAAAAATAAAAAAGTCAGGTTTTGATAAACAAAAAACCTGACTTTTTTTAAAACACTTTGAAAATTCCTCAATCAAAGTTTATTATTGATTTGCGCCGCCGTTTACAAGCAAATGCTGACCGTTTACGAAAGAAGACAAATCACTTGCAAAAAATTCTGCAATATTGGCTACATCTTCCACTTCTGCCAATCTTCCCATTGGGCAGCTGTCGATTAATGATTTTCTTAATTCAGGATAACTGTTTTCATCTGCAAAAATTCCGGAATGATCTACAGCAAACGGAATAATCGTATTAACCGTAATTCCTTTATGCCCAATTTCTTTAGATAAAACATCGACCATATATCTTGGCGTGGTTTTACTTCCGCCATAAATTGCCATTCCCGGAATTGGAAAAGCTGTTGTACTTGAAGCGATATAAATTATTCTTCCATTGTTTTCTACTTTTTTCGCCGCTTGCTGCATCGTGAAATAAGCACCTTTTGTATTGATAGAGAATAATTTATCAAACTGAGATTCTGTAAATTCAGCAACCGGAGTTTCTACCATTTCAATTCCGGCATTCGCAACAACAATATCAATTTTCCCAAAAGCTTTAACGGCCTCTTCAAACAATCTTTCGATATCGGCAACTACACTTACGTCGGCCTGAACAGCGATTACTTTTACGCCCATCGCCGTAATGTTTGACACTACTTCATCTGCAGAAGCTTTATCTTTTGAATAATTGATTACAATATTGGCACCCAATGATGCATATCTTTCTGCAATAGCTTTTCCTAAACCTCTGGCAGAACCTGTAATTACTGCCACTTTATTATTTAATATTTTCATGATTTGTAAATTTTAATTGTTGAATGATTTTGATACGATTTTAAGAGAAGAATCATTGAGCCAGGCAAATGTAAATCCTGCAATTACAGGAACTAGCAAACTAACGATAGCAACAAATTCAAGTTCCGGATGTACTCCGAATATGATTATCAATCCGATAAACCAAGCCGGAATACTTTTTAAACCTTCTATTTTGGATAAAAAAGCCAATGAACCAATGAATAAAAATACCGCGAGTTGAAAACCTGCAACTCCAATTATGGTTTCAAAAAATTTCGCCGAAACCATTATGGCAACTCCCATCAGTATTCCAAAAATTATTTGTACAAAGACCGGAATTGAGGTTTTAATCGATTTTCCGAATAAATAATAACTAACCCAAGCCAGGAACATCGTCCACGTTGGCCATTGCAGCATGAAGGAAACCGTAACCGCGGCAGCGCCAAACAATCCTAATATTATAGCGTTTAAGTATGTTTTCATAATTTTAAGATTAAGATTAAGCCATTCCGCCGTTAACACCAATATTCTGTGCATTTACCCATTTTGCCTCATCAGAAGCAAGGAACACCACAACATTTGCAATATCATCTGTTTCTCCAATTCTGTTGAAAGCTGATAATGACGCTAATCTTGCGATCACTTCTTCCGATTTTCCGTTTGTGAATAATTCTGTGTTTGTTGGTCCAGGCGAAACTGAGTTTACGTTAATACCTCTTGAACCAATTTCTTTAGAAAAAACTCTTGTCAATTGTTCTACAGCAGATTTTGTGGCTACATAAGTCGCGTAACCCGGAAGCATAATACGATTTACAGAAGTCGAAAAGTTGATAATACTTCCGTTATCAGCCAGTTTTGTAGCTGCTTCACGCATCGTATTAAAAGTTCCCTTAACGTTGATATTAAAGTGACGGTCAAAATCTTCATCTGTAGTATCTTTGATTAATTTGGTAATCATAATTCCAGCATTGTTAATCAACACATCGATTTTTCCAAAATGAGCGATACTTTCGTCAAAAAGATTTTTTACTTCTGCAGAATTGCTTACGTCTGCTTTAATGGCTAAAGCCTGACCTCCGTTAGAAATGATTTCCTGAGCCAGTTTTTCGGCAGGTTCTTTACTTCCTGCATAATTGATAATAACTTTTGCTCCGGCCTGAGATACTTTTAATGCAATTGCTGCTCCAATTCCTCTTGATGAACCTGTAATTAAAACTACTTTGTTTTTTAAATTTTCCATGATTATTTATAATTTTTGTTATGTCATTATCGACAGTACAAAATTGCAAATAGACCGGAAGGTAGTTGTTGCGAAGATTACAGATTGAAATGCAAATTTCAAAGCATACTATAAATCTGCCGACTTTCTATATTCCTCAGGCGAGGTTTTAGTATTTTTTTTGAAGTAATTACTAAAATGCGAAGTTTCTATAAAACCCAATTTATAGGCAATCTCTTTAATGGAAAGCGTAGAATTTATTAAAAGTGATTTTGCTTCTGCAATCAGTTTTTCAGAAATCCAGTTACTTACTGATTTTCCCGTTTTACTTTTAATAACATTGTTGAGGTAATTTTCATGAAGGTTTTGTGCCAAAGCATAATCTTTTACCCGAAGCTGTTTATCGGTTTTTCCGTCCAGTAATTCCCTAAAATGCTGTTCCAAATTTTTCTTGAAGTTTTTTACAATTTGAGAACTTTTATTTCCTTCGTAAATCGGGTTATAATTGTTCCAAAAAGCTTCTTTTATCTTCAAAAGTAAAATAACCAGAAAACTGCCAATTACTTTGTTTTTTATGGAAGATGTAGATCCAAATTCTTTTTCCATTTGAAGATAAATCGTTTCAAACTCTTTAAAATCGGTTTCATTCAAGTTTCTCGGATAAACTGTTTCCGACAATAAAAAAGGAAATTCTTTGAAGATATCTGTATGAACATTTTCTTTTAAAAAGCTTTCTGTAACCGTAATCAAATAAACATCAGTAATCTCATCCCATTCAAAAGATTTGAAATGCCCGGGATTTGTAAAATATACCGTTCCCGGTTCTGTCGTAAAAGAAACATCATCTGTAGTATATTTTCCTTTGGCATCTTTTACAAATAAAAAAGAAAAATAACTCGGTCTGTATCCAATCGATTTAAAAGGTAGTATCGGATGCAGATCTTTTAAATTATTGATTGTTAAACCGTCATTGTCAATAATTTCATTTACAGGAAGTCCCATATTTTTATAGGTATCATGTAAGTTTTTAAATAAAATTATTTCTTTAGACATTGGTTTCTCTTTGTAAGTTCAAGCGAATATAAGATTTTTTCAGAAAAGCCCATTTGTTTCGTTTTCAACATTCTGAACCTCTCAACAAAATAACTTTGGACTTTTCAACAAAATAACTTCTCTGCTTTCTCCTGAAATTTGCCCTATAAAAATACAATCGATGATACAATCAAATCAAAAAGTATTAGTTACCGGCGGAACAGGTTTTGTTGCCATACACAGTATTTTGCAATTACTTAACCGCGGTTATAAAGTGAGAACAACTGTTCGCTCGCTAAAAAGCAAAGAGAAGATTTTTGAAATGCTCGAAAACGGCGGCATTACAGATTTTAGCGATGTAGAATTTATTGAAGCTGACTTAACCAACGATAATAATTGGGCAGAAGCTATGATCGATTGCGATTACGTTTTGCACATTGCTTCGCCTATATTTTTAAGATTACCGAAAAACGAAGACGAAATGATTCGCCCGGCAGTTGACGGAACTTTGCGTGTGCTAAAAGCCGCAAGAGATGCGGGCGTAAAACGTGTTGTAATGACATCCAACTTTGGAGCAGTCGGCTACAGTCATAAAGATAAAAATTCGCTTATTACCGAAGAAAGCTGGACAAATCCTAACGAAAAAGGACTTTCGACTTATAATAAATCTAAAGTTCTGGCAGAGCAAGCGGCTTAGGAGTTTATGAAAAATGAAGGCGGCGCATTAGAACTTTCTGTAGTAAACCCTATGGGAATTTTTGGCCCTTCCTTAAGTCCGGAATTATCGAGTGGTTTTGAATTACTCAAAAAATTACTAGACGGTTCGATGAAAGCAATTCCGGATATCAGATTAGGAATTGTCGACGTAAGAGATGTTGCCGAATTACACATTTTGGCAATGGAAAGTCCCGAAGCAAAAGGACAGCGATTTTTAGCATTATCCGGCGGCACAATGTCTTTAATGGAAATTGTAAAACTGCTGAAAGAAAAAATGCCATATGTAACCGAAAAGGCATCAACAAAATCTTTGCCTACCTTTATAATACGTATAACGGCATTATTTAACGATCAGGCAAAAGCGATTTTGCCTTTGGTTGGCGTTTATCGCAATGCTAGTAATGAAAAAGCAAAAACAATATTAGGCTGGAAACCTAGAAGCAATGAAGAAGCGATAACGGCAACAGTTATTAGTTTAATAAAATGGAAATCTCTTAAAATATAAAGATGAAAGTAATTATAACCGGTGCCACCGGAATGGTTGGCGAAGGCGTTTTAATAGAATGTCTTGAAAATAATCAAATAGAAGCTGTATTATATGTAGGTAGAAAACCAAGCGGAAAATCGCATCCTAAATTAACCGAATATCTTGTTTCAGATTTTCTTTCGCTGAAAAGCGATGATACTAAACTTGTCGGTTATGACGCCTGTTTTTATTGCGCGGGAATTAGCAGCGTAGGACTTGACGAAGCGCAATACACTTATATTACTTACGATACAACGATTCATTTTGCAGAAGTTTTACTCAACCAAAACCCGAATCTTCTTTTCAATTTTATTTCGGGATCGCATACAGATAGTTCTGAAACTGGAAAAGTAATGTGGGCACGTGTAAAAGGAAAAACCGAAAATGCTTTACAAAAAATGTCTTTTAAAGCACAGTACAATTTCCGTCCGGGATTAATGAAACCCGATCCAACACAAATTCACTTAAAAGGATTTAATAAATACATCAAATTTTTGTACCCAATTATGGGGTTATTTTATACGGGCTGCGAAACCAGAGAAATTGGACGCGCCATGATTTCGACAGCACGATTTGGATTCTCTAAAAAAATACTGGAAGCAATTGACATTAAAAAAGCCGCGAACTAAAAATGAAAAAACGAATCCTAAAAATTATCAAAAGAATACTGATTGTTCTCGTAATTCTGATACTAATTCTTGGTTTCAGTATATGGTTATACATGCAAAAAGCAACATTTGGAAGTTTACCTTCAGAAGAAAGTATGGCTCGAATTGAGAAATCATCTCATTATAAAAATGGTGAATTTCAAAATAATACTTACACGCCAACATTTGCTCCCGGTTATACTTTTTGGGGCGTAATACGAAAACAGCTTTTTGATAAAAAAGTTCCAACGGAACCTACTGGCAAAATTCCTTCTGTAAAAAGAGATTTGAAACATTTACCAGCAAATCAGAATTTATTGGTTTGGTTTGGACATTCTTCTACCCTTTTGCAAATTGACGGAAAGAAAATTTTAATCGATCCCGTTTTTAGTGATAATGCATCGCCGATTCCAAATAGTGTAACTGTTTTTGCAGGAACAAACTCGTATCATGTTCAGGATTTACCCGAAATTGATTATCTGCTGATTTCTCACGATCATTACGATCATCTTGATTATGAAACTGTTTTAGCATTAAAAGATAAAGTCAAAACTGTAATTTGCGGTTTGGGCGTTGGCGGGCATTTTGAACGCTGGGGATATCCTAAAAATAAGATTATAGAAGAAGACTGGAACGATTCCATTACAGTTGGAAAAGATTTCACGATTCACACACTTCCAGCAAGACATAAATCTGGTCGTGGATTCACACAAAATCAATCTTTGTGGGCGTCGTATTTAATTAGTTCTCCAAAAATGAAAGTTTTCTACAGCGGCGACGGCGGTTACGATACGCATTTTGCCGAAATTGGAAAGAAATTTGGCCCAATCGATGTTGCTATTATGGAAAATGGACAATATAATAAAGCATGGCATTATATTCATATGCTTCCAGAAGAAACTCTTCAAGCCGCAAAAGATCTAAACGCTAAAAGTATGGTTCCCGTTCATAATTCGAAATTTGCACTGGCAAAACATAGATGGAACGAGCCTTTAAACGAAATCACCCGTTTAAATGAAAAATATCACATTCCGCTGATTACGCCTATTATGGGAGAAATCGTTAATTTTGATAGTCCTAATGTTTCCAAACAATGGTGGAAAACTAATCCTGAAAAATAAACGCTTTATGAAATATACAGAAATCAAAAGTTGTTATATAGGTCCCGAAATATCGCCGGAACATTTTATTGCAGAACATTTCTTTTTGTATCTGGCAAAAGGCGCTATTGAAGGTTATGACGGAGTTAGCAAATACAACTTAAAACCCGGTGAATATTGCATTGCCCGAAAAAATCATCTCGCACGATACAACAAACAAAAACAAGACGGAGAATTTGAAAAAGTCGTAGTAATTTTTGATACCGCGTTTTTAAAAACTTTTGCTGCAAAGCATAAAACCAAAGCTCAAAAAAGTGAAGATGAAGCGGCATTTTTTGCTTTGAAGAAAACCAATCTCGTTCCGAATTTTATTCTTTCCTTAATGCCTTATTATAATGATGGCGGTGAAATCGACGAGACTTTTTCGAATATAAAACGCGAAGAATTGCTTTTGATTCTTTTAAAAGAAAATCCGCAACTGACAGATATTTTATTTGATTTTGCACCGCCGGAAAAAATAGATTTAGAGGCTTATATGAACCGAAATTATAAGTTTAATATCAGCATGGAACGTTTTGCGTATTTAACCGGAAGAAGTATTTCTGCTTTTAAACGTGATTTTGCTTCTATTTTTTCAGATACGCCAAGCCGCTGGCTCATTCAACGCAGACTGAAAGAGGGTTATTTTTTACTGGAAAAGAAAGGCAAAAAACCTTCTGACATTTATCTTGATCTTGGCTTTGAAGATCTCTCCCATTTTTCTTTTGCTTTTAAAAAGAAATATGGGTTTTCTCCTTCTGATGTTTTGAAATCGATGAAGAAAGTGTAACTTGTAGTCCCTAATTTTTTTAGAAACTTTCAAACAGTACAAAACAAATGGACTACAAAGAAACAAAACCCTGTACAGAGTTAGAACCCTTTATTCATTCCTTTTGGGAAATGAAAGGAAGCGAACAAGACAAACAGTGGGAACGAATCTTTCCGGATGGATGTACAGGATTAGTTTTAAATTTGGGAGACAATTGTATTACAGACAATGGTTTGGTTTCTATGGAATCTGAAAAAACTTATGCAGTTGGCGCAATGACTTCGTTTAAGGATAGTTTTATTGACCATAATACACATTTGTTTGGAGTATCTTTGAAACCTGCTGCTTTTACAAATTTTTATAATTACTTACCGCAAAACGAATTGATAGACAATACTGTCGAATTCGACAAAATCTATTCTTTTAGTATTGACAAAATCCTTAAAAATCCTGTATTGTATCTCAATCAATTTTACAGTGATCGAATTATAAAAAAAGACAATGGATTAAAATCTGTTCTTGAAGATATCCATAACTCAAACGGGCAGCTGCCTGTTTATGAACTTGCTAAAAAGAATTATACAACGGTACGACATTAGAACGAAATTTTAAAACTCATATCGGAATTTCTCCAAAAGAATATTCAAACATTGTACGTTTTCAAAATACTTTAAACGTAATAAAAAACGCTGATCAAAATCGAAATTTGTTTGATATCTCTTTTGAATGCGGTTTTTATGACCATTCACACCTTACCAATAACATCAAAAAATACAGCGGCCTTACACCATCTGAACTTTAATTTGTCGCATTTTTCCAAAATAGAAAAGAATACTCCTTTCTATTTTTGCAGATAAATATATAAATCATGAAAAAAATAATTTTAAATCTTGCAGTAACATTAGACGGATTTATTGAAGGTCCAAACGGAGAAATAGATTGGTGTATAATGGATGATGACATGAATTTCGATGCTTTCATCGATAGCATCGACACCATGTTTTACGGAAGAGTAAGTTATGATGCCTGGGGAAATTTTCAACCGGACGACAATACAAGTCAAGTCGAAAAAGAAATGTGGAAAAGTATTCATTCTAAAAACAAGTTTGTTTTTTCAAGCCAAAATCGGAATGATGAAAATGCAGTTTTCATTTCTTCGGATATTGCTAATAAAGTAGCCGAAATAAAAAATCAGGGAGGTAAAGATATTTGGCTGTATGGCGGTGCAAATCTTATCAAGACCTTTATAAACTTAAATCTTATTGATGTTTACAAAATTTCTGTTCATCCGGTTGCTTTAGGTTCCGGAAAACCTTTGTTTGAAAATTTATCAGAACGTGTTGGATTAAAACTAATTGATACCCGAGTTTTTAAATCTGGTGTTGTAGAATTGACTTATATAACGGAATAAAATATTTACATTCGCGCATGCAAATGAATATGAATATTCAAATTGCGTTATTTCACAATCAATCGACATCAATCAAAAATGAAAATCAAAGCAAAATCTTTTTTTAAAGATGAAATTAAAGACAAAGAATACTTTGCAAATTGGGTTAAAGAATTAGAAACAAATAATAAAAGAGTTTACGAAAAACTTGAAATTGCAACTTCTTTAGGCAAAACTCAAATCTGGGGATTAAACACTAACGAAGAAAATCTTGAAACGCTGGTCATATTTCCCGGTGCAAGAACAACATCTTTAATTTGGGATTTTGATCGCGGCTTAGATAATTTAAACCATAAAATGAAAATTTATTTGGTGGAAACAAACGGACTTCCAAATTTAAGCGACGGAGAAACTCCAGAAATCAAATCTTTAGATTACGGTGTTTGGGCAAATGAGGTTTTAGAAAAACTAAATATTAAAAAAGCTTTTATTGCAGGCGCTTCCTTTGGAGGTTTAATTTCTTTAAAGCTGGCAATTATAAATCCTGAAATTGTTAAAAGCATCTTTTTACTGAATCCCGGTTGTCTTCAGCCATTTTCGCTGACCTTCAAAAATCTTTACTATAACATTTTACCTATTTTAAGCCCAAAACCAAAAAATGTTTTAAAGTTTCTTGACAAAGCTGTTTTCGCAAAACCAAATCATCAATTATCTCCGCAATCTGAAAAAATGCTGGTAGATTATGAAGTTTTCGCCATAAGCCGTTATAAGGATAATACGCAAAAACCGTATTATATGGACAAACAACTAAGCGAAGTCACGAATAAAATATATCTTTTAGAAGGTGATAAAGATTTATTATTCCCTTTTGAGAAATCAATTGAAAACGCAAAAAAACATTTTCAAAATTTAGAAGAACATATTGTTTACGAAAATGTAGGCCACGGAATAGAAACCTATGATAAAGCAATGAACTATATTGGCGAGAAAATAAAAAACCACAGTTAAATGAAATTCTATTTTTTGTAATTTTAACTGAAAGATACCCCATAATATTAAAATACCATGTCCATAACAACTGAAGCAGAATTAATCGGAATGAAAAAGGCAAGCGAAGCCGTAGCTTACGCTTTAAGAGAAATGAGAAATTATGCCAAACCCGGAATTTCAACAAAAGAACTTGACGAATACGGCGGAAAAATTCTGAATGATCTCGGAGCAAAATCGGCACCTTATGTAACATATGGATTTCCCGGTTGGACTTGTATCAGCGTAAATAAAGAATTCTGTCACGGAATTCCTTCTGATAAAAAAATATTGAAAGAAGGCGATTTAATCAATATAGATGTTTCGGCAGAATTGAATGGTTTCTTTTCAGATAACGGCGGTTCGTTTGTTATTGGAGAAGATGTAAATCGTCATCAAAAATTGATTGAAGCTTCAAAAGAAATTCTGCATAAAGCAATTTATAATATAAAAGGCGGCGTTCGAATTTCTGATATTGGTTTTATAATGGAAACCGAAGCTAAAAAAAGAGGTTACAAAGTCATCAAAAACTTAACAGGTCACGGCATTGGAAGAGGGCTGCATGAAGCACCACACGAAATAGCCAATTACAGAGATAAATTTAACTTAACAAGATTTAAGAAAAACTCAGTTGTTGCGATTGAAACTTTTATCTCAACAACTTCAACCATTGCCGAAACTTTACAAGACGGCTGGACAATGGTTGGGAACAAAGGTGGTTTTATGGCACAGCACGAACATACAATTGTGGTTACAGATGGAAAACCAATTATTTTAACAGAAATGAATGAAATTTGGAATTAAAAATTCTGAAACATATAACTTAAAAAGCGTTATCCGGTTATCATTCCGTTAGGAATGTTTCATCGGTAGAAAAAAAATAACGATTGACCATATTTTACGTTCCGTAGGAACGTTTGATATCTTAGGTTATTAAACAATGATGTCAAAATCAAACGTTCCTACGGAACGTAAACGATGATAACAATATAATTTTTCTACCGACGAGATGTTCCTATGGAACAAAGAAATATATAAATTTAAAAGGGCTGCTTCGATTTTGAGCAGCCCTTTTTTATTGTTTTTCGAATCTAAATTCACCCATTTTTCAAATGCTTCGCACGCAATCTGCTTAAAAATTCAGGCGTAATTCCCAAATAAGAAGCAATATACTGCTGAGAAACCCTTTGCGAAATTGTTGGATAACGCGTAACAAACTCAATATACTGATCCATTGCCGTTGAAGAAACGGTTTTAAACAATCGTTTTTGCAATTTCGACAAATGCCTTTGAATCATCAATCGGAACATTCTTTCTAACTGCGGAACTTCGTTAATCAAATTCTCTTTAGACTGACGGGTTAAAACCAATAATTCGCAATCTTCAAGCGTTTCAATATACATGTCACTAGGAATCTGATCTTCAAAACTGGTAATATCACTTACCCACCAATCTTCGGTTGCAAATTGCAGCGTCAGTTCAATTCCTGCATCATCAATAAAATATTCGCGAATACAGCCTTTATTAATATAAGCTTCAAAATTGCATATTTCGCCGGCCTGCAGTAAGATTGTTTTTTTCGGAACCAGTCTCAATTCCAGACTGTTTTCAAAAATTTTAATCTCGGCTTCAGAAAGGCGGACAGATCTTGAAAGATATTCTCGTATTCTTTGAAACATTGTTTTACTGATTTACAAGATGTAAATATAAGATGATTTATTTAACTCATTGAATCTATTAATTTAAACACATAGGAACATAGTTTTTCGGAATCTTAAAAAAAGGCGTTTCACTTGCATTAACAAACATAGAACTATGTGCAAATGATGTGTCATTTATTTTAATCTTTTTCAACTTGAATATAAATCTATGTTTCTATGTGTTTAATAAAATTTTTATTTATTATAATTTCTTGATCTAGTTTAAGAAATGAGGAAACAAATTATTTCATCTTTGAAACCCCTAACATTTTACAAATCAAAACAATGAATGATCAAATTCTACACTTAAGAATTGCTTTAGCTTTATTGGCTATTGAAGATCTGATCCCCAGTTACATGGACGTTCAGGAAGACAAAGTAATTTCAAACGGAAATGTAGCCGTATGTATTATTGACGAAGAAGGAACCGTTTATGGCCGCATGTACGGAAATGATAAAGCAAGAAAAAGACAATCGTATAAAATTGCGTGGACAAAAGCAAGTCAGGTTTGGCTTACCGGAGTAAAAACGGGAGATTATGAAAAATTGGTTTTTAATAATATTGTAGATGAAAACGCTAACGGAATTGAAGCTCCAGATCTTATTGGATGGCAGGGCGGACAACCTTTAACCTTATCAGACGGAACAAAACTTTCTGTTGGTTTTAGCGGCTTTAGAGGCACTAGCGATTTAGAAATTGTAATAAAAGCATTTAAAAAAATATAACTACCAACTTATTTGAATGTTGCAAACGAATATTTTTAAACACATAGAAACATAGATTTATAGTATTTTAATAATAAGATTAAAATAAATGACAAATCATTTACACATAGTCTATGTTTGTTAATGCAAGTGAAACGCCTTTTTTAGATCCCTAAAAACTATGTTCCTATGTTTTTAAATAAATTACACCCAAAGAAAAAACAATTAGAATAAAAATATGAGTTACACACCTGATTCAAACCGATATCAAAAAATGGAATACCGCCGCAGCGGTAAAAGCGGATTAATGCTTCCGGCCCTTTCTCTTGGGTTGTGGCACAACTTTGGCGCGATTGACAATATCGAAAACGCCCGTAAAATATTGCACACTGCATTTGATAATGGTATAAGTCATTTTGATTTGGCCAATAATTATGGTCCGCCGGCGGGATCTGCAGAGCAGACTTTTGGTCAATTATTTAAAGAAGATTTCAAACCTTTCCGTGATGAACTTGTGATTTCTACCAAAGCTGGATGGCCTATGTGGGATGGCCCTTACGGCGATTGGGGATCAAAAAAACATTTAGTTGCGAGTTTAGATCAGAGTCTTTCCCGCCTCGGATTAGATTATGTGGATATTTTTTATCACCACAGACCAGACCCAAATACGCCATTAGAAGAAACTATGGCAGCACTTGACTTAATTGTACGTCAGGGGAAAGCGCTTTATGTGGGTATTTCGAGCTACAGTCCGGAAGAAACTCAAAATGCAATTAAAATTTTGAAAGAATTAGGAACGCCTTGCTTAATACATCAGCCTAAATATTCGATGCTGGAACGCACTATCGAAAATGGTTTACTAGATGTTTTGGAGACTAACGGAGTTGGTGGAATTGCTTTTTCACCTTTGGCACAAGGACTTCTTACCAATAAATATTTAAATGGAATTCCTGAAAATTCAAGAGCAAACGCTCATCGCGGAAACGGAGCAATTGAAGAAGATGCGATTACTCCGGAAAATATTGCAAAAGTTCGTCTGTTAAATGAAATGGCATCAGAGCGTGGGCAAAGCTTGGCGCAAATGGCATTGTCATGGGTTTTAAAAGACAAACGTATTAGTTCGGTTATCATTGGCGCAAGCAAACCAGAGCAGGTTTTAGATTCTGTTGGTTGTCTTAAAAACACTGCTTTTTCTGCTGATGAGCTTCAGAAAATTGATAGCATTCTAGCATAAAACGATACTAACTATTTAACCATAATTATGAAAACATACCAAATCAATGCATGCCTGACCATCATGTTATCCGGTTTTCTGGCAGCAAGTTTATCGGCGCAGAAAAAGCAGACTAAAGCAGCTGATTATAAGAGTGTAACGGTTTTTGTAACGGCAAAAAACACCGAGAATAAATTAACAAAAACAGAAACATTATCATTTTTTGACAAACCGCAGCCAACAGAAAAAGAAACTTCTGTTTTTGTTGATCCTTCAAAAACCTATCAAACTCTGCTTGGAATTGGCGGTGCACTTACAGATGCTTCTGCAGAAGTTTTTTACGCACTTCCAAAAGATAAACAAGAAGAAATCCTGACGGCTTATTACGATAAGGACAAAGGAATTGGCTATACTTTGGCAAGAACTAATATGCAAAGCTGTGATTTCTCCAGTGATATTTACAGTTACATTACGGAAGGCGATAAAGACTTAAAAACCTTTGATATCAGCCACGACAGAAAATACAGAATTCCGTTGATTAAAGAAGCTATTGCAAAAGCCGGAGGAAAATTAATATTATACGCTTCGCCTTGGAGTCCGCCGGCGTGGATGAAAACCAATAATAATGTTTTGCAGGGCGGAACTTTAAAACCGGAATATCACCAAAGCTGGGCTAACTTTTTTGTGAAATTTATTAAGGAATACGAAAAAGAAGGAATTCCTATTTGGGGTTATACCGTTCAAAACGAGCCAATGGCGGTTCAAAAATGGGAATCGTGCATTTTTACTGCGGAGGAAGAACGTGATTTTATAAAAAACTTTCTTGGGCCAACGATGCAAAAAGCCGGATTATCTAAAAAGAAACTGATTATGTGGGATCACAATCGTGATTTAATGTATCAGCGTGTAAGCACGGTTTTAGAAGATAAAGATGCTGCCAAATATGTTTGGGGAGTTGGATATCACTGGTACGAAGACTGGATGAAAAACGGAATGAACTTTGAAGCTGAACGCCGTGTTGCAGAAGCTTTTCCAGACAAACCACTTATACTTACAGAAGGATGCGCGGCAGATTTTGATCAAAAATTATTAACGGAATGGAGTTACGGTGAAAAATACGGAATGTCGATGATTAACGATTTCAACATTGGAACGGTTGCCTGGACAGACTGGAATATTTTACTGGATGAAAGAGGCGGACCAAATCACGTTCAAAACTTTTGCATGTCTCCTATTCACGCTGATTTAAAAACCGGAAAACTGATTTATACAAACGGATATTATTATTTAGGTCATTTTTCTAAGTTCATTAAACCGGGCGCAAAACGTGTGGCTTGTAATTCTAGCAGTAATAAATTATTGTCTACAGCTTTTGTAAATCAGGATAATAATCTTGAAGTTGTGGTAATGAACCAAACTGATAATGATGTAGAATATTTTCTATGGATAAAAGGCAAAGCTTCAAAAATAACGAGTCTTGCACATTCAATTGCAACTTTAGAAATACGCTAAAAATCATATTATGAAAAAGGTATTATTATTTCTGAATGCTTTCATGTTGTTGAATGCTATTTCAGCGTCTGCACAATCATCGGCTGAAAAGCCAAAACCTTTTAAAACACAGCAAATTCCCGGAAAAATAGAATGTGAATTTTATGATTTGGGAGGTGAAGGCATTGCATATCACGATACAGATGCCGTTAATAACGGAAGCGGAAAACTAAATCCCGTAAACGGAAATCCGTTAAACGAGTTCCGAATAAAAGAAGGTGTTGATATTTCGTATACCAAAACAGATAGTATTGACGATACGCCTTATACCAAAGTTCCTATTAAGATGAAACAGCTTTATGTGGGCTGGACGCAGCCAACGGAATGGATTAATTATACGGTTGAGGTTAAAAAATCCGGCACTTATAAAATTGGTGTTTTATATACGGCAAACGGCGATGGAACAATTTCTATTGCTGTAAATGGAAAGGATGCCACCGGAAACATGAAAATAGTTTCTACACACGATGATAAAGATCCTGTTGCCTGGAGACAATGGCATCATTGGAATAGTTCTGAAAATATTGGTACAATTAAATTAGAAAAAGGAAAGCAATTGCTCACTTTACATATCGTAGAAAACGGTAATATGAATTTAGATTATTTGACCTTTACGCCCAATTAATAATGATTTATGATTAGTTAACTTGATTTGGCCGCATGATTCAAACCAAATTGTGCGGTCATTTTTTTTTACAGCTTTTCAAAATAAAGATAATTGGTACTGCTGCTTACATCGCGTAATCTAATCTGCGAATTATTGAACTCAAATAATTTCCAGCTGTTATTCAATTTACTTAATAATGCTGAACTGAAAGTCAATTTTAATTCTCTAACATTATTTTGTACACTGCTTTCCCATTGGCCTGTTTCTGAAGTTCCCGCTTTTGTAGCTACAACAGAGTTATCATTTTTAAACACAAATGAATAACCGCTGTAAGACGAGGTTTTATCAGAATCATCAAAATAATACGGAATATCCCAAGAACCATTTGTAATTACTTCATTCAAATTAAGCGTTACAATATTGTTTTCCGGGCAGTAATCAATCGCATATTTTATAGCATTTTCGAAATCTAAATTATTATTAATAGTTCTCGTTTGACCATGATAATCAACTATCGAAATTGGATATTTTAAAGAAATATACTGACTCGGATTCAAATTTTTAATAAAATTAAAAAAAGCCTGATCGCTTATAATTGATTGGGAACTTCCTATTTGATTTGCGCTGTTATAAATATTTATTGTTATTGGATAATTGATATTCAGTCCGTTGATTTTAGCTAAAAGATCAGGATATTGATTCCAGTAATCAATTAAAGAATCAAAATCAGCTTCATTCGGAATCAGTTTTTGGATGTAATTATAATAAACCATCGTTACCGGAAAATCTATTTTTACAATATCATCATCACTATTGCTTGCGTTGATATTATCTATAACTTTTTGATAATCTGCGGTCGTATTAACTGCAATTTGAGTATTATTTACGGTAACTGTGTAAGGTAGTTTTATAGTACAATAAGTAGAACCGTCAATTACATTATCCTGCACGGTTGGCACCATGGCAACCCTTTGCAGATAAGAAGTAAGCGGAGAAGCATTTGTAATTGTTCCTTGCCCACTATCACCCTGATCATCAGGAGATTCGTTTTGACAAGATAACAAAAGCAGGAAAACTGCTGTTATTGATAAATATTTTTTAAAAGGGAGCATATTTATATTTTTACAAAGGTAATAAAATTTAAGAAACTGTTTTTTAATAAATTAACATTAAGGGCTTCGGTCTCTTTTAATACTAAATTATCAAAAGCCAATAACATTTTATTCTCCTATAAAACAATCTACATTGCTTTTACCCTACTTATAGTAAAAACAAATACTTTTGCATCATACCAATCACAAATATAAATGCCAACTAAGAACCAATCAGACACTTGCGATGAAATAATATTTTCATCTTTTTTCAAAAGTCATGTAAAAGCACTTCGAAATTTTCTTTTTTACAAATTTGGCAATGTCAGTCAGGCAGAAGATGTGGCGCAGGAAGCATTTGTAAAACTTTGGCAAAATTGTGCATCTGTACCGCTGGAAAAAGCAAAATCTTACGTATATACAATTGCCAACAACAGCAGTCTTAACGAAATTGCGCACCAAAAAGTGGTTTTGAAATATGAAAAAAACTTCACAGGTTTAGACAAAACAAATGAAAGTCCCGAATATATTCTGGAAGAAAAACAATTTCAGGCTAAACTATTGAAAGCCATAGAAAATTTAAACGAAAAACAGCGTGAAGCTTTTTTAATGCATAGAATTGACGGAAAGAAATACAGCGAAATTGCCTTAGAATTAGATATCAGCGTAAAGGCAGTAGAAAAGCGCATTCATCTCGCTTTAGTAAGCTTGCGTAAAGAAATTGATTTATAAAAGTAGGGTAAATTTAGTTTTAATTGTTTTAATTATATAGTACAGTACAATGAAAAAAGATCGCTTATTAGCAAAATGGCTCAACGATGATTTATCTCCGGATGAATTGGCTGAATTTGAAGCAAGTCCCGATTTTGAAAAATACCGAAAAATAAAAGATTATACAGCTCATTTAGAGGTAGGTGATTTGGACGAAAATGCGATGTTGTCGAACATTTTGAGTCAGAAAAAAGCGGCTCCAAAAGTAGTTCCGCTATACAAAAAATGGGCATTTAGAGCGGCGGCCATATTCGTTCTTGCTCTTGGAATTACGTTTGCGATGAAAGTTTTAGTACCGCAGACAGAAACAGCAGATTTTGGAAAAAAGACCACTTTTTCATTACCTGATAATTCTGAAGTGGTATTAAATTCCGGTTCTGAAATAAATTATAAAAAATGGAACTGGGATAATCACAGACATTTAGATTTAAAAGGAGAAGCTTATTTTAGAGTAGCCAAAGGCCGAAAATTTGAAGTACAAACCAATTTAGGAAAAGTAACGGTTTTAGGAACTCAGTTTAACGTGAAAGCCAGAAAAAACAGGTTTGATGTAGTTTGTTTTGAAGGACGTGTAAAAGTAAATTATGCCGATACTCAAATTTTATTAACTCACGGACAAAGCGTTAGTTTTGAAAACGGAAAACAAATTAAGATGGTTGTAAGTTTAACACAGCCAGAATGGGTCGGCAATGAAATCGCTTTTTATAAAGAAAATATCAGAAGCATTCTTGACGAAGTTGAAAGACAATATGATATTACAATCGAATTAAATACAAAAGATACAACATCATTATTTACAGGGAAATTACCCGCTAACGATTTAAACACAGCCTTGCATATTATTAGTACAACTTATCATTTAGAAGCTAAACAAGTCTCGAAAAATAAAATAATTTTTGACGAAAAATAAATGTTGCTCCCCAAACAAATTCATTTTTTGTTTCTTCTATTTTTCCTTGTCCCGAATGCTTTTGCTCAGGACAAAGGGAAACTTATGCCTTTTAAGAAGATCATACTTGAAATTGAACAGCAGCATCAGGTCAGCTTTAATTTTACCGAAGATAATATTGCCGGACTGGAATTAGTTCCGCCAAAAAAATCACTTTCTTTAGTCGAAAAACTGGAATATCTGGCTCAAAAAACTCATTTGTCTTTTGAAAACATAGACAACAAATTCATTAATATTTATAAAAAAGAGAATCAGGAACCGCTAATCTGCGGTTATGTTTTTTCTAATACAGATAAAAAACCAATTGAAAACGCTAATATCAGCCTTTCAAACAAAACTCAGGTTGCAACAGATGCAAACGGTTATTTTGAATTTAAAAAAGAAGACAAAAACATATTCGTAATCAGTCACATAGGATTTGTAACTAAAAAATTTACTGCAGGCAATACCGACTCTAAAGATTGTCTCCAATTATTTTTAGATCCAGAAATCATGCAGCTTCAGGAAATTAAGGCCAATGCGATTCTGGCCTCAGGGATTTCAAAAAATAAAGACGGATCGTTTGAAATTAAACCCAAGAAATTTGGTATTCTTCCCGGACTTATCGAACCCGATGCTTTGCAGACCATGCAGCAAATTCCGGGTGTAAACAGTATCGACGAAAGTGTTTCGAGCATTAACGTTCGTGGCGGTACGCACGACCAGAATTTATTTTTGTGGAATGGTATACGAATGTTTCAAACGGGACATTTTTTTGGTTTAATATCGGCATTCAATCCTAATTTGGCGCATACGATTTCTATTTACAAAAACGGAAGTTCTGCTTTTTACGGAGAAAGTGTTTCCAGCGTTGTGGCTATTTCATCTACTCCGGAAACGGCTGAGAAAAACTCGTTTAGCGCAGGATTAAATATGATTAATGCTGATGTTTACGGGAAATACAATATTTCACCAAAGGGTTATATCGAAATTTCGGCACGTAAATCAATTACTGATTTTGTAGAAACGCCTACTTATAAGGAGTATTTCAATAAAGTATTCCAAAACACGACGATCACTGATTTTTCAGATAAACAAAATGTCGATTATCACAGCGACAAGAAATTCGGTTTTTATGATGCTACGCTAAAGTATGCTCAAAAAATAGGTCTTAAAGACCAAATTGTTTTAGACTTAATTACTATAAAAGATAACCTCGAAGTTTTTCAAAGTGCAAAAGTATACGACATCAACAGTTCTGAAAATAATATTTTACGCCAGCAAAATTATGGTGGAAATTTGTCGTGGAAACGAAACTGGAACAGCTTTAATACGACTAAAATTAATGTTTACAATTCTGCTTACGAACTTCGCGCGAATCAATCTACCAGCGAAGGTCAAATCGTAATTCAGGAAAATACGGTGAACAATAACGGAGTAAATTTAGAGAACAATCATATCCTTAATTCTAAATTTACTATAAACGACGGGTATCAGTTTAACGAAATTGGTGTTACTAATTTAGAGCAGGTTACAAATCCGGATTTCTATCGTAAAGTAAAAGACGTTTTGAGAACCCACGCTTTAATTGCAGAAGTAAAATACAACGATACGATTTCCAGAATATATTTTAAGGCCGGAAGCCGAATTAATTATATCGAAAAGTTTAAAAAATATATCATTGAACCACGCGCACAGTTTAGCTACGGCATTAGTAAAAGTTTAAATGTAGAATTACTAGGCGAATTAAAAAGTCAAAATTCACAGCAGATTATTGATTTGCAAAAAGATTATTTCGGCATTGAAAAAAGACGCTGGATTATCTCTAATAACTCCACAATTCCTATTCAAAAAAGCAAACAGCTGTCTTTAAATTTATCTTATATAAAAAATGACTGGCTTTTTGATATCGAAAATTTTTATAAAAGAGTAATAGGAATTACAACTTCCAGTCAGGGGTTTCAGAATCAGTTAGAGTTTGTTAAAACTACGGGTGATTATGAAGTTTGGGGAACCGAAATGCTGATTCAAAAAAAAATGAACCACTTTTTGACTTGGTTAAGTTATACGTATAATCATAATAATTATCATTTTTCTAATTACGAATACCCAATTTTTCCTAACAATTTTGAGGTAATGCATACGGCATCGTGGGCGGGAATTTATGAGAAAAACAATTTCAAAATTGCTTTAGGTACAAAATGGACTTCGGGCAGACCTAAAACTTCTCCTGATAATACACAAATTGATCCTTCAAATCCTACATTGATTTATCACAAACCCAACAGCGATAATCTGCATATATTTTCGCAGGTTAACTTTTCTTCTACCTATAAATGGGAAACAGATAATGGTATTCAATACAAATTAGGGATCTCTATCTTAAATATTTTAAACAGAAGAAATGAAATCAGCGAATATTACAGAGTAAGTTCGTTGACAAATTCTATCGAAGAAGTCGAGACTTTTTCACTGCAAAGAACTCCAAACGTGAGCTTTAGAGTTTCATACTAATTTTCTTCAAGTCCGGATTTAAAAAAATCCTACATTATTTTTCATTTTTTTTTACAAAAACTTCAATCCTTTGGTAGGGTAATCTACATCAAGGCTGTTTTACTATTGAACCCTATCAAAAGAATAAAAATGACCACCTTACAAAACTTCAAAAAATACCACGAAGGCTATTTTATTTATGACTCTTCGTAGCATAACTAAAAAGTGTAGAACGAAATGTTCATTAAAGCATGACTTCACCATGTAGAATTTTAAAACAAAACACTTTACTGTTTCTGTAAAGTTTCAATTCCCTAATCAATATCAATATAACTTAAATTAAAAAACGATGAAATTAAAACAACTTAAATTCGCTGCGGTCCTTGTAATTACAACATTCTTTTTAAGCTGCAGTAGTGACAGTGGAGATAGTGGAGACAATGGTGGAAATAATAATCCTCCAACTCCAGAAGTTAAAAAAGCTGTTAGCCTTGCTACAAGCACTACATTAGGTTCTTACCTTGTAGATAAAGACGGAAGATCTTTATATTTTTTCTCAACAGATGCAAACGGACAAATATCTTGTACTGGTGATTGTGAAAAAGTTTGGCCTCCATTTTTTGTAGATAATTTAACTGCAGATAAATTAGGTGCAGGATTATCGTTATCAGATTTTGGAACTGTTACTGTTGGCACAAAAAAACAAGTTACTTACAAAGGATGGCCTTTATACTATTACTCACCAAGTTCTGGAGATGATGGATATGGAAACGTAACCAATACACCAGAAGCTGCAGGAAAAACAGGTGGAGATGGAATTGGTGGTATTTGGTTTATTGCAAAACCAGATTATTCTATTATGATTGTTAGAAGCCAGCTTGTGGGGCACGACGGTAAAAACTACAAATCAGATTATACGGTTGGAGATGGTAATACAACTTACTTTACAGATGCAAAAGGTATAACACTTTACACTTTTAAAAACGATAAATTCAAGAAAAACAACTACACAAAAGAAGATTTTTCTAACAATGCAGTTTGGCCAATATATGAAACAGACAAAATTGTAGTTCCTTCTACTCTTGATAAAACTAAATTCTCAGTTATTACTGTATTTGGTAAATCACAATTGGTTTACAACGGATGGCCATTATATTATTTTGGGCAGGATGCAAATGTAAGAGGCGCTAATAAAGGAATTAGTTTCCCTGCTCCTGCTGTTTGGCCTGTTCCTGTAAAAGATATTGCGGCTGCGGTTGCACCATAACATAATTTACCTACTGAGTGTAAATTAATTTAAACACATAGGGACATAGATTTTAGATTCTTAAAAAAGGCGTTTCATTTATTTAAATTTCACAGAGCTTACTATGTGAAAGAAACGGGTTTCTTTTTTATCCTTTTTAAGTATAAAATCTATGTTACTATGTGTTAAATAAAAAATTCAATAAATATTCTGGTACACTGCTGTAAAATTTAAATCCCAAATTGACATGAACAAGAGAAAAATCACGATTTTAATCGTACTGCTTTTGGTAAGTTTTGGTCCTTACTATATCTACCAAAACATTATTTACAAAGATGCCAGAGACATCAATAATGAAAAATCAATACTTACCATTTCTGCTAAAAACTTAGAAAACCACTATGCGAAAAACGCTTTGCAGGCAGATTCAAAATACTTAAATCAAACAATTGAAATTGAAGGAACAGCCACAGAAGTTACTGATTCTTCAATGGTAATTGACGGAAAAGTATTTTGTAAAATGAATGAAATAGTAAAAACGAACTTCACCAATAAACCAATCAATATAAAAGGAAGATGTATAGGTTTTGATGATTTATTTGGAGTTGTAAAATTGGATCAATGCAGTATACAACAAAACTAAATATGAAAAAAATATTCTTAATAGCCAGCTTTTTAATCTGCTTATGTGCAAATGCCCAAGAAGATTTACTTTCCAGCCTGGACTCAACACAAGTAGTTGATAAAAACGCAACTGCCACTTTTAAAGGTTTGCAGATTATCACATTGCAGTCAACAAAAATGGCGGCCAAAAAAGAGCTTTATATTGTTATATCGCATCGATTTGGTTCTGTAAAAGGCGGAATCTCTGAGTTTTTTGGTTTTGATGATGCCACGACAAAAATTGGCGGAATTTATGGTGTAACCGATTGGCTTTCTGTAAGTGCGTCACGTCATACACTTTTAAAAATTTACGAAACATCGGTTAAATATCGATTAGCCAGACAAAACGACGAATTCCCGTTTGACATTGTGGGCTACAATACAATTGATATTAACAGCGGATTAAAAAAAGATGATTATCCTAAAATTGAATTCTCTGACCGATTAACCTATATTAATCAGCTTTTGATTTCAAGAAAATTCTCTGATAAATTATCGTTGGAATTAGCGCCTTCATTCATTCATAAAAATCTATATAATCCGGATAATGAAAATGATAATCAATTTACTTTAAGTGCCGGCGGAAGATTAAAATTAACCAAAAGACTTTCTTTAAATCTTGAATATGGTGAAAATTTCAACAAACCTGATTTTTATAACAATCCATTATCTGTGGGCTTGGACATCGAAACAGGGGGTCATATTTTTCAGTTAATTTTTACCAATTCACAATCTATGACCGAGAGCGGCTACCTGACCAATGCAACTGGCGATTGGGGAAAAGGCGATTTTTTCTTTGGATTTAATTTATATAGAGTTTTTTAAAAGTATACAATATGAAAAAATTTATCTTCTTATCTGGAATTATATTATCCTTATACAGCTGCGAATCTACTACTTACGAAAGTCTGGAAGAACCAGAAGTTATAACAGGCCCGGTTACTTACAACGCCAATGTGAAATCTATTATTGATGCAAACTGTATTGCCTGCCATAATTCTGAGTCCCAGCTTATTCCTTTAGAAACGTATGCTCAGGTGAAAGACGCCACTTTAAATACGAATTTGATAGACCGAATTCAGCGTCAAAACGGAACTCCGGGACAAATGCCAAAAGCAGGAAGAATGTCTCAGGATAAAATCAATACAATTATGCAATGGAGTACAGACGGATTATTAGAAAATTAAATCGATAGAAAATGAAAAAACGAATTGTACTGCTATTTTTACTGGTTGGAATATTTCATGTTTCGGCACAAAAATATGCGACAAAAACAGGAAACTTAAAGTTTGAAGCTTCTGTTGATTCTTTTGAAGAAGTTGCGGCAGAAAACAAAAACACATCGGCCATTTTAGATTCAGGAACGGGAGATATTGCGGTGTTAACACTTATGAAAGGATTTCGGTTTAAAGTGGCCTTAATGGAAGAACATTTTAATGAAAATTATGTAGAATCGGATAAATTTCCAAAAGCTTCATTTAAAGGAAAAATTGAAGATTTTGATGCATCTAAACTTTCGGCGACAGCTAAAACAGTTAAGATTTCGGGAGATTTAACGCTGCACGGAAAAACAAAAAAAGTAACGACAAATGCTAAAATTTCAAAGTCTGACGACAAGATTACTGTAACAGGAAACTTTGAAGTAAAAGCAGAAGATTTTGATATTCAAATTCCAAAACTAGTTTCTAAAAAAGTGGCCGATAAAATAAAAGTGAATTTTAACCTGCCGCTTACAAAAATGTAATACTTTTTTTAGTTCATGGTTGTTAGTTATTTAAAAGTGCTAAATTTTTCAATTTAGCACTTTTATGTTTTTAAAGGATTATTTCCCTACAGTTTGCTGAAATTGAGCAGGATAACGATCTCCCTGAATTGTAGCTTGAGCAAAAGCATCATCAATTTTTTTAACATCATCTGCAGATAAATGAATGGAAGCTCCGCCAATGTTTTCTGTTAATCGGTGTGATTTTGTTGTTCCCGGAATTGGAGCAATCCAAGGTTTTTGTGCCAAAAGCCAGCCTAATGCAATTTGTGCTGGAGTTGCTCGTTTTTGAGAAGCAATTGCAGACAGTAAATCAACTAATTTTTGATTAGCTTTTCTGTTTTCTTCACTAAAACGAGGTAAATTATTTCTAAAATCTGTAACTTCAAAACTGGTACTTTCAGTAATTGCGCCAGTTAAAAATCCTCTTCCCAACGGACTAAACGGCACAAAACCAATTCCTAATTCTTCTAATACTGGTAAAACTTCTAACTCCGGTTCTCTCCACCAAATAGAATATTCACTTTGTAAAGCTGAAACCGGCTGAACCGCATGCGCTTTTCTAATTGATGCTGCGCCCGCTTCAGACATTCCAAAGTATTTTACTTTTCCTTCCTGAATCAAATCTTTAACTGTTCCGGCAACATCTTCAATTGGCACATTTTGATCTACTCTATGCTGGTAAAACAAATCAATAACATCTGTTTTTAAACGTCTTAAAGATTCTTCGGCAACAGCCCTGATATTTTCTGGTCGGCTGTCTTGTCCGTTAAATGCCTGTCCGCCTTTAAAACCAAATTTCGTTGCAATAACAACATCTTTTCGAAACGGAGCCAGAGCCTCTCCTACCAATTCTTCATTGGCAATACCATACGCTTCGGCAGTATCAAAAAAAGTAATTCCCTGTTCGTATGCTTCTCTAATTAATTTTATTCCTTGTTCTTTATCTAACGCTGTACCATAAGCAAAACTCAATCCCATACAGCCCAATCCTAATGCAGAAACCTCTAATCCTTGTGTTCCTAATATTCTCTTTTCCATAATTTTATTTATATAAAAGTTTATTGTTATTTTAACAGTACAAATTTCCTTCAATAAAACCATTCGTATATAATACAGATTACTGCTATTATTACCATTTTTACTGATTTGAATAATCACGCTAAGTTATTAAGAATCTGAATAGTATATTTGTGTAGATATTTTTTTTCAAATAGATCATGGACCAATTAAAACTCGAACAAGTTTCACAGTACAATCAGTTAAAAGGTGTTGAAACGCAGCATCCTTTAATCAGTGTTTTTGATAATTCTAATAGTAACGCATTACCTAATAATACGCGCCTGCATTTTGGTTTTTATGCTGTATTTTTAAAAGCGGGTCATTGCGGCGAATTAAAATACGGACGTAATAATTACGATTACGATGATGGTACAATGGTTTTTGTAGCACCCGGACAAGTTCTTGAAGTTAATAATACAGACAATTATAAATCGACAGGCTTGACCTTACTTTTTCATCCTGATTTGATAAAAGGAACTGCGCTTGCTAAAAATATAAATCAATATTCATTTTTTTCTTATGACTCACACGAAGCGCTTCATTTATCTTTAAAAGAACAGCAAATCATAAAAGATTTATTCAGTAAATTAGAATATGAATTAAGCCAATCGATTGATAAACACAGTAAAAACATTATAAGCAATACGATTGATCTGCTTTTAAATCATTGCGTGCGTTTTTATGACAGACAATTTATAACCCGCGAAAACATCAATTCTGATATTTTATCAAAGTTTGAAAATTTATTAAACGATTATTTTCAATCAGAAATAGCACAAGATTCCGGTTTGCCTTCTGTTGGCTATTTTGCAGATCATTTGCATCTTTCTTCTAATTATTTTGGAGATTTAATCAAAAAAGAAACTGGAAAATCAGCTCAGGAACACATCCATCTTAAATTGATAAATCTGGCGAAAGAACGAATTTTCGATGCAGAAAAATCAGTTAGTCAGATTGCCTCAGAATTAGGGTTTAAATATCCGCAGCATTTCAATCGAATGTTTAAAAAAAATACCGGTTACACACCAATTGAATATAGAAACCTAAACTAAACGAATGCTGGACGACTTTCCATTTTATCTCGGTCTTTTAATTATCATTTTATTACTCATAATGCTGGGCAATAAAATAAAAATAGCTTATCCTGTACTTTTAGTATTGGCAGGATTGGTGATCAGTTTTATTCCGGGTATTCCCGCTATAAATATTGAGCCCGAACTCATCTTTTTTATTTTCCTACCTCCGTTATTATACGAAGCGGCGTGGACAATTTCATGGAAAGAGTTGTGGCGCTGGCGGCGAATTATTACAAGTTTTGCTTTTATTGTCGTTTTTATCTCGGCACTTTCAGTAGCATTAGTAGCTAATTATATTATTCCCGGATTTTCATTGGCATTAGGTTTTGTTTTAGGCGGAATTGTATCGCCGCCGGATGCTGTAAGTGCCGGAGCAATTTTGAAATTTGTTAAAGTTCCCAAAACCATTTCATCCATATTAGAAGGCGAAAGTTTATTGAATGATGCTTCTTCCCTTATTATTTTCAGATTTGCTATGATTGCCGTAGCAACAGAGCAGTTTATATTTTATAAAGCGGCAATGAGTTTTAGCTGGATGATTTTTGGCGGTGTTGCCATTGGTTTATTAATTGGATGGCTTTTTATGAAAGCGCACAAATATTTACCAACAGATGCTAATGCCGATATTGTGCTGTCCTTATTAACCCCATACATAATTTATCTCGCTGCCGAAGAAGTACATAGTTCCGGAGTATTAGCGGTTGTAAGCTGCGGATTGCTTTTATCTAATAACAGGCATCGCTTTTTGAGCAGCAGATCGCGTATACAAGGCGTAAATGTTTGGGAAAGTTTATGTTTTATTTTAAATGGATTAGTTTTTATGCTGATTGGTTTAGATTTACCTCAAATTACGAAAGGGCTTGAAGGCGTAAGTCTCTTAACCGCAATTGGATATGGCGTATTAATCACAGTTGTTTTAATTGTAAGTAGAATGATATCTTCTTACGGTGCGGTAATTGTCACCTTAATTGCCCGAAATTTTATCACCGTTGCCGACAGAAGACATCCCGGTTACAAAACGCCTTTTATTCTCGGCTGGACGGGAATGCGTGGTGTTGTATCATTGGCAGCGGCATTATCGATTCCGGTTTATTTGAATAATGGCAACGGATTTCCGCAGCGAAATCTTATTTTATTTATCACTTTTATTGTGATTCTTTTGACTTTATTAATTCAGGGATTAACGCTTCCTTATTTTATCCGAAAAATTAAACTGCCTAATATCTACGATGTCCCTCGTGAAGAAGCTTATCATCAAATACGACAAGAATTAGCTGAATTTGCTTTACACTATTTAAAGACGAATTATGACGGTCAGGTAGAAAATAACACTTCATTACAGCATCTTATTCAAAAATGGGAACAGCATATTAAAGGAATTGATGATGAATCGATAAGTCAGGATCTTAAACATATTTATCTTGATTTATTAAATCAGCAGAGACAATGGCTCATCAACAGAAACAAAGAAGATCAGACTTTAGACGAATCTATTATTCGCAGACAAATGCATTATCTGGATATTGAAGAAGAAAAACTGAGATATCTTTAATTTATATAATAAAAAAACAGCCTCTTGTTGGGCTGTTTTTTTATTAAGACTGAAAAGTTGTTTTCGTCTTATTTAGGAAGTTTAGCAAGGAATTTCAAGATATCGTTTCCTATTTCGTTTACATGTGTTTCAAGCGCAAAATGTCCGGTATCATAAAATTTTACCTCAGCATTTGGACTGTCTTTTTTATACGCTTTTGCTCCGGCAGGTAAAAAGTAAGGATCTTTATCTCCCCAAACTGCCAATATCATTGGTTTTTTAGTTCTAAAATATTCCTGGAATTTTGGATAAAGTGCCACATTAGTTCTGTAATCTTTTACAAGATCAAGCTGAATTTCAATATTTCCCGGACGATCTAAAAAGTGCTGGTCCAAAGTATAAGTTTCGGGAGCAATAAGACTTTTATCAGCTACTCCGTGAAAGTACTGGAATTTTGTAACTTCGGTCGATACAAAACCATTAAGTGCATCGCGATTGGCTTGAGTTGGCTCTTTCCAATATTTCTGAATTGGATTCCATTCGTTGCTTAAACCTTCTTCATAAGCATTTCCATTTTGAGATATAATTCCTGTAATTTTTTCCGGATTAGCCAAAGCAAGTCTAAAACCAGTTGGCGCACCGTAATCAAATACATAAATCGCAAAACGTTTTAAACCAAGCTGATCGATAAAACCCTGCATTGTTTTAGCCAAATTATCAAAAGTGTAGGCAAACTGTGTATGATCTGGCGCATCAGAGTAACCAAATCCAGGTAAATCTGGAGCAATCACACGGTATTTTTTACTCAAAATAGGAATCAGGTTTCTGTACATATGTGATGACGTTGGATAACCATGAAGTAATAATACAACTGGCGCATCTTTTGGGCCTGCTTCACGATAAAAAATATTCAAGCCGTCGACCTTTGTGGTATTATAATGTGTTGCCTGAATTTCAGTATTACTTTTTGCTGCAGAAGATTTTTCTTGTGCATTTGCATCAATTCCGGGCAGCGCTGTTAAAGTCAATATTAGCGCTACAGATTTAATTATGTTTTTCATATTTTCAATTGTTTGATACAAATTTATTTTGTATTTTTGATATCTAAATATGATATGTTATGATCATATTAATCACTAATAATGATGTTATGAATAGTAATGATCTTAAAATATTTGAAGCTGCCGCAACACTCGGAAGCTTTACAAAAGCGGCAGAAGCTACTTTTACTGTACAATCGAATGTTACGGCGCGTATAAAAAGTCTGGAAGAAGAATTTGAAACGGAACTTTTCAAGAGAGTTTCCCGCAAGGTTGTACTTACGGAAGCCGGCGAAACATTATTAAAATATGCGAAGAAAATAGGCAATTTGCTGAATGATGCAAAAAATGATATTCAGAACTCAGATCAAATTGGAGGAACGGTACGCATTGGCTGTATTGAAACTACGATGGCCTTAAAAGCACCTGATATTATTAATAATTTTAGCGAAATTTATCCGGCTGTTGAACTCGAGTTTCATTCGGCAGCATTATCGACACTTGTTCACGATGTATTAAATTATAAACTGGATGCTGCGTTTGTTATAGCACCAATAAATATTCCCGAACTGGAACAAGTGGTTGTGCGCAACGAAAAGCTTCTTATACTTTCTCCATCGGGAACAAATAAATTAGAAGATATTCTTAACGAAGATCCTTTAAAAATTGTCGTTTTTGAAAAAGGCTGTGTTTTTAGATCCCGACTTGAAACGTGGCTAAGCTCAAAAGGAATCACGCGCTATAAAAGCACCGTACTTAATTCTATTGAAGGAATTATCAATTTTGTTGAAGCAGGTTTAGGAATCAGCATTCTTCCGGAAGAAGTAATTAATACGTATTACAGTGGCAGGAATATCAAAACTTTTCCGGTAAGCAAAGAGTTGAACACGATGACAACTTTATTAGTTTACAGAAACGAAGAACTCCATTCTAAAGCGCTAAATGCGTTTATAGAACAATACAGAGAGCCTTCAGCAGTTTAAACTTTGATCTTTGACTTCCTTTTAAAATAAATAGAGAAAGAAAGTACAGCCAAATAGTTCTTAAAAAAGTTTTTTTTAGTGACCAAAATCATTAACTTGTTATAGAATTAGAACTAATACCCCAGTATTTATGAGGTTTATTTCTAAATTTTTTAAAACAAATTATTACCCGAAGTAATTTTTCTAACACTAGAAAATTACTTACTCATTGTACTAAAAAAACAAAACTATGCGAGTATCAGTAGTCCGAAAAAGTATAAAATTCACCCCAGATTCCAGAAGAGTTGTTGCCCGATATTTTATGAATGGTTACGAACGAACCCAGCAAATGGTGCTTCGGATCATGACATTGGATGAAAAACAAGTATTGGAAACTTTAGAGCAAACCCTTCGCGAGTTTGCCAGACGCCATCGTAATATTTCGGCTATATTTTTTAGACACTGCGAAAAAATCAGGCCTATTATTGAAGCCATGCAGGTCGATTATGAAGGAATGTCTTTGAATCGAAAAATGCTTATTGGTTCCTATTGCACCATGGAATATGCGATAGAATCTGCAGCTATTTTTAATCCCTCAATTGTAGAAGATTTTGATCAGTCGGGTTTAGAAGTTGGTGAAAAACGTGTTATTATTTCCTTTCGTGCCACGGGCGAAGGTCATATTTCATCGATTGTTTTTAGACGAGGAATTCTAGACAGAGATAACAATTTGCAGATCATGAAAATTGGTCATCATATTGATAAAGCCGAAATTGAACACAAAACTTTATTCAACAAAGAGCGATTTTTGACTAAGCTGATCGAAATGCATACCCAGGACAAATACATCGATCAAATCATGCAGGGTTTACCAGATGAATTTGAATTTGCTGTCCTTAAAAATTTATTGACCACAGCATTGGGCGATCCGTTGATACGCCAGGAAAGAAGAGTTGCACTCGAAGAAATTCTTTGGTTAGCTAATTCGTTTTATGATTTACAATTCAAACACGATTCTGATATTACGGAGCGTGTTATTTTCCCAATATCCGATTCTGAAAGCCGCGGAATTGAAGACGCTCGTTTCGTACGTTTTACCGATGATGATGATTCTGTTCGTGTTATGGCTACTTATACCGCCTATAATGGTCATGCCATTTTACCAAAATTAATTTCTACAGAAGATTTTTATTCGTTTAGAGTAATGCCTTTACACGGAGAAGGCGCTCAAAATAAAAACCTGGCTTTATTTCCACGAAAAATAAAAGGAAAATACGCCATGCTTGCCCGAATCGACGGTGTAAATAATTACATTATGTATTCGAACCGAGCGACTCAATGGAACAATCCTATTTTATTGCAGCAGCCGCGTTACACTTGGGAACTTACCCAAATAGGAAATTGCGGTTCTCCGCTTTGGACCGAAGAAGGCTGGCTTGTCATTACGCACGGTGTTGGTACAATGCGCCGTTATTGCATTGGCGCATCGCTTTTTGATCTTGATGATCCGTCAAAAGAAATTGGAAGACTTAGCGAACCGTTACTTTCTCCGCTTGAAGACGAACGTGAAGGCTATGTCCCTAATGTCGTATATTCCTGCGGAGCGATTATTCACAATAATAGTTTGATATTACCGTATGCTGTTTCTGATTATTCGTCTACTTATGGTGTGGTGGATATGGTGGAATTATTGGATGCTTTGAAGAAGAGTAAGTAAAAATATTGGGGGTTAAAAATACATTTAAATGGTAAAAAAAATTATATGCGTTTTATTTACATTCCTTATTTCTATAGTATTTATTAGTTGTGAGACTAAAAAAAGTAATTTGGAAGAATCCGTTTATTATGTTGAAAATATTAAACCAATACAAGATTCTATTTTTAAATTAAAAACTTATGGCGCTAAATTAGCTGTATGCAGTTTAAAAAAAACTTCTAGTCATACTATAATTAATTTATCTGTACCAGATACTCCTTATAAAATTCATACTAATTATAAGTATAAAAAAATTCAGGGAGTTAATATTCTGTTTGTAAATTATGATGAAAAACTGATTAATCAAGAAATTCCAAAACAACTTATAAAAGATAAGATTTTAGCATTTAATGGACCTGAGAATAATGAGCCACCGTACTTAGAGTTTATTTTTTGTCCAAATGATATTAGTTCAATAAAATGTTTTAATAATATCCAGCTTGACGATTTTGATCAGGAATTTAGAAAAAACAAAAAGATCTTTAATGAAGATATGTTGGTTAGAAAATGTGACGATAATGAAACTTAATTCTTTTCATATTCGAGAATTCGAAATTTTTCCATTTGTAAACTACAGACTGCAAATTCGCAAAAAGAAAACTAGCAATGAATAAATTTTATTTCTTAAGCATATTATGTGTCTTCATAAGTTGTAACACCAGAAATCGTATTGATAAAAAATTATTAGATTCGATTACTCAGATCCATATACAAAATAGGGCTATCAATAAATTTGGAGGAATCGAAGAATATAGGATTAAAAACAAAAAAGAAATCGAATCTATCTGTAAAGATGTGGTTTCATTAAAAAAGGAGAACAACCTACAAACAAAACCCTTTAATGGTACAATCCTTATAAGATTTTCATACGAAGATAAAGATGGGATAAATGAATACATTAATATTCTAACAACTAATATTATTTTTAAACCTAATGGAGAATATTTTATAGATTATTCTAGAGGGCAATTTGTCTCAGATCACTTTTTAGCTAGAATTTTAAACTATTTAGAAATAGATAAAAATAAAGTTTCTGCGTTGGATAATTACCAAAAATCCGAGCAAAATAAGTTATAAAAATCAAATACAAATGACCCTTCAATTTAAAATAGATAGCAATTATGATGATGAATTACTTTTATCATATTTGCAGCATCACTTAATTAAACAAGAAATTAGCGATGTATCTATTATAAATAACAAGCTTGTACTTAAAAACAATTTATTTAATGGTCAAAGTCAAATGAATAGCTTTGCTTATACCGCAGAAGGCTTCTTTTATATCGAACATTTTGAAACTTCTAAAACACTTTATTATACTTATTATAATTTTAGAGTTCTACTATATATTGGTTCTCTTTTTTTAGTTTTAGGTTTTTTCTTTGAAACATTTAGAATTCTTACTATTGGTATTATTCTAATAACTCTAATTAATCAAACTCTTTATCGTAAAAAACAGAAAAGATTTATAACTAAAAAAATTTCAGAGTTTATTGCTGCCAATCAAGCTTAACAATTTTTCCTAATCAACTGCAAAACCTCGCAAAACCTTCCCAAGATCTTTCTTCATTTCTATTTTATTTTTCTCATTTGAAACATCAGATGAATCTATTTTAAAAATTACAAAGATTAAAAACCCTGAAATTATCATTATAAAATCATCAATATTAATTTTAGTTTGACTTGAATTTCTGTTTAGAATGTTCTTTAAAATCTGCCGATTTGATTTAAAATAAGAATCTATAAGAGCAACAATTTTTCATTTTCATTTGACAGTTTTTCTTTCATTATTAATTTGAAAAATGACAGATTATCAATAACCAAATCGATAAAAAAATCAATATAAATTGAAAGTTTTTCGGCAGAAGTTTTGTCTTGCAGATCAAGTCTTTTCTCGGCATCTTTAAACTGATCTATTTTACTTTCGAATACAATTAAAAACAGATTTTCTTTCGAATTAAAATAATAATTGAGCATTGCGGTATTTATGTCTGCCTTTTGAGCAATGAGCCTGACAGTCGTATCTTTTGAACCATAATTGCAAAACAATTCTTCGGCAATATCTAGAATGTGTTTCTTTTTACTTTTTGTTTCCACTTTTTCAAAGAGCTAAATTATACGGCAAGAGGCTGTTGTTTTTGATTTCTTGAAGCAACGATTTTACTTCCAATAATAAAAACAATTAAAACTATTATGGCGAAACACATTACCAAAGCTCCAATCATAAAAATAGTTCTGTTGGTCAATAACTGACTTTGTATTACTGCGGCTTTGTTAATCATTACGTTTGATAAAGCATTTGCCTGATCGATTGTATATCCTTTTGATAAAAACAAATTCTGATAACTTGCACTGCGTTGTGCCAAATTCTGATCTTGGGTTGTAAGATGTTCTAAAAAACCTAATCTGTATTCTTTATTGTAATTAAGCTGCATTGTATAAAATCCCGAAATAGAATTTAAAGTCCCAATAAAACGACCATAAGCACAAACAATAATCGCTGTAAATCCGGTAGATTTAGGAACTGCCGCCATCGTTAAAATAAGCACAGGCAAAAAAATAAATCCCGAAGCGAATCCTTGTATAAAAACCGGAACAGACAAATCCATAAAAGATAAATTGGGAGTCAATGACCAATACATCCATAAATTGTAAAAAATCATGATAAGGAATCCTGTTAATAACAGTTTGGGAACATTCGTTTTGTTTTTAAGAACCATCATCGCAGAAAATGCAATTGCAATGGCAACGCCTGCAGCATTATACAATCCTAACTGAACAATATCTGTAGAACTCCAGCCTAAAATTCCGCCTGCATATCCGTAAATTAAATTGATGGTATCTTTTATTCCGTAAAAAAGAACCAATAGCAATAATCCCAAAATAAACTTGCCGTATTTAAAAGCTTTTAAATCTATAAGCGGTCTTTTAAGATTCGCTTGTTTGTATAAAAAAAGTAAAAGCATCACAAAACCAAATAGTGCAATTATGCCAATTTTATGAGACGAAAACCAATATTCTTTTGGTCCATAAATCATAACATAAGAAAAAGAAAGGCTGAAACCGCCAAAGAATATTCCTCCCGTCCAATCTATTTGATACAGCGGAAAAGGGCGGAGTTTCATTTTTGGATGAAAAATAAAATAACAAATTAGGAGTGCTAAAACCTGCAATGCGATCAATCCAAAATAGGTGAAATTCCAATCCATATTTACTGCAACCCACGAAGAAAGAATTCCGGTAATTACCGATGTTGTTAAAATGGCAGCAAAGAAAATGGCAGATCCAATCAGCGTTGTTTTTTCTCCCGGCTGAGTTGAAAAAATAACCACTAACATACTTCCCACACAAGTTGCAACAACAGTTCCCTGAAAAAATCGCAACACCATAAATACCACAATATCGTGTGTTAGAAAACTTCCGATGTTGATTAAAATACCCAATAAAAAAGCCGTCATTAAATAGTTTCGCATGGTGAAATAACGCTGTAAACGAAATTGTATCGGCAGGAAAGTTATAATTCCAGAATAGGCTGCCATTAATGACATTGATATATCTTCGGATTCTACTCCATAAAACGAAACCAAATGCTGTTGTATAAGATTAAAAGAAGAAAATTGTGCCAGTGCTATAAAAAGAATCAAAATCAACAACCAAAATGTCACACTTTTGTATTGTATAGCCTTACTGTTTAAAAAAGGATGTGCTTTCATGATTTTCTGTTTAAAACCGTAACCGTTACATTCATTCCTGATTTAACTTCCTTAATATCGCCGGGATTTGCAAACTCAATTTTTACCGGAATTCTTTGAATAATTTTCACAAAGTTTCCTGTTGAATTATCAGCTGGCAAGAGAGAAAATTTAGATCCAGTCGAAGCTGCAATTGCTTTTATTCTTCCGTCATACGTTTTTCCGGAAATAGCGTCAACTGCAATTTTTACTGTTTGTCCTTCATAGAAACCATTCACTTGGGTTTCTTTAAAATTAGCCGTAACCCATTTTTCGTTTTCATTTACAATCGAAACCAAAGGCTGTCCCAATTGTACCTGTTGTCCTTCGAGAATCTGTTTTCGGCCTGTTTTTCCGTTATATGGAGAAGTAATTACCGTGTAAGTCAAATTAATTTTTGCCAATTCCAGTATGGCCTGTTTACGTTTAATATCGGCATTTAGTAAAGCTTTACGGGTTTTAAGTTCCTGAACTCTCGATTGAGAACTCAGTAAAACATTTTCTGTAGCGTTATAATCGTTTTGCGCCACATCATATCTCGTTTTAACCTGTTCGTATTCTTGTCCTGTAACGGCTTCGTCTTTTAATAGTTTTTGATATCTTAAATTATCTTGTTTTTGCTGCCACAATCTTGCTTTCGCAGAAGCGATTTGATTTTTACTAACCAGAATTCCCGTTTGCGCCACATTTATTCCGGCATCTAAAACGTTTATTTGTGCATAAGCATCTTCCAGAACGGCTTCGGCTTCATGAACTTTAGAGATATATTCTCTGTTGTCTAAAACGACCAGCGTATCTCCTTTTTTCACATCCTGATGTTCTTCAAACAAAACTTTGGTAATATATCCGCTGGCCCTTGCCGAAACAGGATTGATATAAGATTCCACCTGAGCGTCATTCGTTTCCTCGTAATTTGCTCCGTCTACAAGGTAAAGTGCAAAACATATAGCTGCCGATGTTATGATTAAGATAGCAGTTATCGTTAATAATGTACTTGAATTTTTATTGCCTGCTGTTTTCATTGTAATTGATTATTAATGTTGATTTTGAAATTGATATTGTTATTGAATTTGAAATTGATATTGCTTATAAATTCCCCGTTGTATATTGTAATTTGTAGTAAATAATTAAGGCGCTGATTTGTGCATTCACGAAAGTGTATCTTGATTCCTGATATAAATTATCAGCATCGAGAAGATCTGTTAATAAGGATAATTGATTAAGATATTTTGTATTGATAATTTCAAAATTGACTTTTGCCTGTTCTATAGATTTATCCGTCACTTCAATTCGGTTTAAAGCCTCGCCGTATTTTATATTAAGTGCCGAGATATCGTCTTTTACATTATCTTTTATCCAGTCTTTTTGAAGTTCGATGGCGTCCAATCTGTATTTTGCTGCTTTTACTTTATTTTTATTTTGATAGATGGATGAAATATTATAATTCAGCTTAACGCCCACAAAACCTGCAGAATAAATCTGATCGATAGGTTTAAAAAACAAATAGTTGGGATAATTGAATCCGTAAGCAGAAATAAAACTCAGCGATGGATAATAATTAGATTTCAGGTTTTTGATTCTAGTCGATTGAATTTTTGAATTCATATCCATCTTTTGAAGCGCATAAGAATTATTGGCATCGTTTTTATCTGAAATAACTACTTCTTTTAAATTATTGGCCAATAAAGTATCGCTCGGAAAAAGCACTTCTGAATCTGAAACATTGATTAAAATGGCTAATCTTTTACTGCCAATTGCAATATCATTTTCGTTTTGGGTTTTGTTTAGTAAAACATTTGATAAGGTTAATTCGGCACGAAGCAGATCGCTTTTGGTAACGCGCTGGTTTTTATAAAATGAGGTAATATTTTTCAACCTTGCTTCTGCTCTTTTTTCCTGATCCAGAATCAGTTCTTTAAAATGATACAATCGAATCAAATCCAGATATTGCACGGCAGTCTGCAAACCAATATTTCCTGCCTGATCTTTAGAATTGATTGCTGCCAAGGCATTGCGATACGAACTTTCTTCAATAACTGATTTTGTTTTTCCGCCCGAATAAATATTGAAGGCTAAATCGACTCCCAAATTTGCGCCGTCCGGACTTGGCAATCGGCTTACTTGTGTGGCATCATTCAAACCGTGATCGTATAAAGTTGCTTTAGAAAATCTTTGGTACATTCCGCCAATTCCTAATGTTGGCAGCATTGTATTTTTTGCGTCACTATAATCGGCTTGGGCTGCTTTTTGCTCTATGCCAAAAACCTGAACGGTTTTGTTATTTTCCTTTGCCATCGCAACAGCTTGCTGTAAGGAAATATTATGCTGATTCACTGGCTTTTCTTGTGCAAAAACAGAAGCACTAAAACCTATAAGCATCAGAATATTTAGGAATGGATTATTTACTATTGTTTTCATTTTTTTTAGTTTAAAATTCATTTGGAATAAGACATGAGAATGCCTGCTCCCGTTTGGAAGTAATTTTTTTAATTATGATAAGTTTACCTGATTTGCTATTCGCTCAAATGGCTTTGTCTAAACTGAACGGGCGATTTGTTTGTTATTTTACTGAAGATTCTGCTAAAATATTTGGGATCGTCAAAACCAATGGTACTGGCAATTTCTTTTATACTTAAATCAGAATACCATAACAATCGCTGTGCTTCGCGAATGGCTTCTTCCTGAATGGAATAGGAAACCGTATTGCCTGTAACCATTTTTAAAGTATCATTTAAATATCCCAATGAAAGATTCATTAAAGCCGCATATTCCGCTGGGCTTTTTACTTCCTTAAAATTATCGCGCAGTAATTTTCTGAAAGCGGCAACTATGGTATTGCTTCTTATTGAATATTGTTTAGTATCCTGAGTTACACTTGCCTGATAAATAGATGTTATTTTGTAAATAAGGGATACAACAATAGATTTAATGGCAGGTTTATGAAATGTAGACATATCGTTGACAATTGAAGTATCGTATAATAATTCCATCAATTGAAACAACCATTTTTTTTGGTCTTTTGAAAGAGTAAGTACAGGTCCCTGATACAAAGATTCTTCTAAGACTGATCTTGAATAATCATCTATTAGATTATGATCAAAAAACAATACCCAACCCTCAATTTTCTGCGTTTTTATTATGCGCTGTACCTGGCCCGGATACAGGAATAACATGAAGCCGCTGCTAAGATAAACTTCCTTGAAATCAACAAAAAAAGTTCCTTTTCCTTTGTTAGGCAAAATACAAGCACAAAAATCATTTCTATGTGATTTTGTAATTTCTCTTCCTATCTTTTCTACAAACCCATCATTCATCTTATCTATCATTATATCCAGAGTAGATTCGTTTAGTTTTTTAAGTGGAATTATTGTTTTCATTACATCTATTTCTACAGTGCAAAGTTCACCTATAAATAAGTAGTTTTATCTAATTAAAGACGGTATATGGTGGACGATTCACATATTAACCCATAAATTTACAAAAATGATGGAGGATTCGCTTATCGTTTTGTGTTTATAAGAGAAATTCCCGACGCACTAAAGTAAGATTACGTTATCTTTACATATATTATTGTACATCAATTAGTAATGGAATCACTACGCACTATTTTCACCGAAACCTTAGGATTAAGCTCCAGTCATTTTGAAGAATTCTTAAAAGAATTGCATCTTAAAACCCTCAAGAAAAAAGAACATTTAATTCAGGAAGGTTCTGTCTGCGATTTTATTGCTATCGTGATTTCGGGAACATTGAGATCGTATGTGCAAAATAATGACGGAGAATTCAATAATGATTTTTATCTCGAAAATAGTTTTGCCAGTGCGTACACGAGTTTTTTAACGCAAATGCCAACAAACTGTAATATAGAAGCTTTAACCGATGTTGAGTTGTATTATATTACTTATAAGCAGTTTCATTCGTTGATTGATAAAGACACTAATTATTTAAAACTTGCTAAATACATTTCTGATAATTATTTCATCAGAAAATGTAAAAGAGAAACTTCTTTCCTAAAAAATTCTGCAGCCGAAAGATTAGAAATGATCAGAAAGCTTTATCCAGAAATTGAGCAAAAAGTGCCGCAATATCATATTGCCTCATATTTAGGAATTAAACCGGAGTCTTTAAGCCGAATAAAACTCTTAACATACATCAATAAATAAGTCTGTTGTTATAATGAGCTTTGTACTTCATTAATTATTAAATATTGAAGTATGCCTATTATAAATTTAAAAGTCAGCGGCAAAGAAGACGCTGCTTTAGCAAAAGAATTAGCGGTAATTATTAGCGGCCTTACCAAAAAGGTCCTGAATAAAAAACCCGAAGTTACGGTTGTAACGGTATCATTTGTTCCAGACAATTTTTGGTTTATTAACTCCGAATCGCTGGAAGATTTACAAACGAAAAGTTTTCATCTTACGATTAAAATTTCTGATTCTACCAATCTAAAAAACGACAAAGCCAATTATATCGATGCTGTTAACAAGGCGTTGGAACTTCGATTGGGCGGAATTCATCCGGTAAGTTATACGGCAATCGAAGAAATGAAAGCTGATGCATACGGTTATGAAGGATTAACTATTGAATACAAAATAATTCATAATCGCATAAAATTAGAAAAATGAAAAATATAAAAGTATTGATTTTTGGCTGTTTGATTTGTATTCAAAATATAACCGCACAGCAAAAAGCAGATAACAAAAAAGAAATAAATGCGATTATAGAAAAGTACAGCGAAAGCGTGATCAAAAGAGATTCGATCGCTTTTTACGATTTATTTAATGACGGAACGGTTACTTGGTGCGCTGCGCTTATGGATAAATCACAAAATAAAGAAATAGAAACAAACGGAAAAGAAAAAGCCCGATCGAATTATTTTTCCGGGACTTATAAAGGTTTTATGAGAAGTTTGTTCCGCCATCAATCTACCGAAGATAAGTTTGACAACATTCATATTATTGAAGATGGAACTGTCGCCGCCGTAACAATGGATTATAGTTTTTGGGCGGATAATAAAATGACCAATTTTGGCGGTAAATATTTAACTCTAATAAAAAGAGACGGCAAATGGAAAATTACCAGCGTCATTTATTCCTTAGAACTTACCTCCTATTTTGAACAACCTTCGCTTGCAATCAGAAAAAAAGAAAAGAAATTACAATTATTATAAAGACTTGAATCAGAAAAAACAAAACCCTTAAACATTGATTTGTTTAAGGGTTTATCTTTTCAAATTCGGAATTTTCTCTGTCAAATTCTTCCAATAGCGTTTCGGCATATGCTGTAAATGCAGTTTGGTATTTTTTCTGGATTCAATATTAACACTGCTGAAATATCGACGCCATAAATTCTGAAAAAACTCTTCGTCGTCGTCGCTTATTTCGGCTAAAAATTTAGAAGAATTGGAATCAGCATTAAACTCTAATTGTACCGAAGTTGTATTTTCGAGATCATAATAAATGCCGTATTTGCGTTTGGCGTCATAAATTAACCAACGCTGATCTGCATAACGATTTTTAAAATGCCTTTCTATCAAAGGCAGTACATCGCAGTCGGGTTCTACTATTGCGTAATACAAATTATCTTTGGTCAATTTAAACCTGACAAAAGCTTCCATTCGGTGGCTTTCTCTTCCGGTTAAGTGAGCGGCTTTTCTAACTTCTAAAACTGCCGAATTAGATAAATCGCCTTCAACATTTATAGAACTCGAAAAAATATATTTTACGTATTGAAATAAGGTTTCGTCAATTTTATCATTTTCAGATAAAAAAGCTCTGTAAATATTCGCAAAACCTTCTTTTGAAAGCTTTTGTTTTAATCCGTTTAAAACCCGTTTTGCTTTTACTAAATCTGTTGTTACTAAATATTTATTCGAAAAAAGCAAAGCATTTGAAACTTCACTTTTAGCAAAAACCACATCATCGAGTTTAAGCTCGTAAATTTCAAATACAGCCGAAAGCCAGCCTTCAAAAGTACTATCGTAAATTATTTGTGTCATTTGGTTTAAAATAAAGAAAGCTGATTCGAAAAATCATTTTTGTATTTGCTTTTCTGCGTATTCAAAATATGATCTTTTATTTGAATCGAAGTCAAATCCCGCTGTAATTGAAAAGGCGAAGCAAAAGCCAAAAAGTATTTTGACCTGCTATAAGCGATTCCTAATTTCTGTAAATCTTCGGGTTGCAATCTTTTAAATTTTCTTGCGGACACAATCTTTTGGGCACTTGAAACTCCAATTCCGGGAATTCTGAGGATCAATTCTAAATCGGCGGTATTGATATCAACAGGGAATTGGTTTAAGTTTCGCAAAGCCCAGCCCAGTTTTGGATCAATATCCAAATCAAGATTCGGCTGATCAAAACCTACAATTTCATTGACATTAAATCCGTAAAAACGAAGTAGCCAATCGGCCTGATACAACCGATTTTCCCGAATCATGGGAACAGGCGTACCAATTGCCGGAAGCCGATTGTCATAACTTATCGGCACATATCCCGAATAATAAACACGTTTCATGTTCATTTGTTCGTAGAAATAATTGGCCATGCCAAGGATTTCGAGATCATTTTCTTTTGTTGCACCAATAACCATTTGCGTACTTTGACCCGCCGGAGCAAAAAGCGGTGCTTTGTAGTTTAGTTTTTTTTCTTCTTTATAACCAACGATTTCATTTTTCAGATATTCCATTGGTTTGATCACATCGATATGATTTTTATCGGGAGCCAGTAATTTAAGACTTTGCTCTGTTGGCATTTCGACATTTACGCTTAAACGGTCGGCATAAAGTCCTGCTTCTTTTAGCAGTTCGTCGCTCGCGCCCGGAATGGCTTTTAAATGAATATATCCATTAAAGTTTTCTTCTAACCGAAGTTTCTTTACGATTCTCACCAAACGTTCCATCGTATAATCGGGATTATCAAAAATACCCGAACTCAAAAACAAACCTTCAATATAATTTCTTCGGTAAAAACCAATCGTCAAATCCACCACTTCCTGAACGGTAAAAGCGGCGCGTTTTATATCATTGCTTTTTCTGCTCACACAATATGCACAGTCGAAAATACAATGATTGGTCAGTAAAATTTTAAGCAAGGAAACGCAGCGTCCGTCTTCGGTATACGCATGGCAAATTCCTTTTCCCATTGCATCGCCAAGTCCTTTGCCTTTATTTTCCCGTTTGCTGCCGCTGGACGAACACGAAACATCATATTTTGCTGCATCGGCTAAAATTGCCAATTTCTCCATCACTCTTTCGTGTACCATTTTGCCTTTTTTATTTGTTTTTGGAATGAAATTTCATCATTTCAAAATTAGGAATTTGGCATGGAGAAGGGTTGAAAATCACTGTTCTAAATTGTATCAAATTTTTAAGCTAATGTCAACAATAACAAAGCTTTTCCTAATAATTATTCTCCTCAAAATAAAAGAGTTAAAGTTTAAAAACAGGTATAAATACCTGGTCCAAAATTTTTGAATATTTATACATTGCGCTAACAGTTTAGAAAGTTTTTTTAGCCCCCTTAGAATTATTTTTCAACTCTCTTTTTTTGTAAAATTGAGATTACTGTATTAGCGAAAAAATATTAAAGAATCAAAAAAGCTAAAGCAATGAATTTTGAAAAAGGACAAGATGTATCCTACACAACTTTAAGTGGGAGATCTTACAGGGCTATTGTATTAGAAAGAAAATTAGATTTTAAAAAAGGACTTATCAAAAAATCTGCAATGAAAGAAATGACGTTTCATTATTTGATTGAAGTCTATAGAAATGATCTTAGAGAACAAATTCTTTGTTCAGAGGATCAGATGAAGCTTTTAGAGCAAAAAGTGAGCATAAAAAAAGCGGCTTAATAGCCGCTTTTTAATCTATACTAAAACATCTTCATTATTCAATCCTAAAATCTTACCGTAAGCCACAGCCGCTTTATGCACCTGAACAAACCAGTCTTCGGCTGCATTATCATCGGCACCATCAGAAATGTATTTGAGACATAAAAACGGAATATTTTCTTTCATTGCAATCATGGCTAAAACATAGCCTTCCATATCTACAACATTATAGGCATCAGAACAATGTCCCATTTCAAAATTATCGCCTGTTCCACAGATTCCTTCTTTTAGGTTATCCATTTTCAAACCATATTCCAGAACTGGAGGCAGCCCAGATAATGGCGTTTCATATTGCGCATATCCTAATCCCTGAACATCCATGTCTCTTTGTACAAATTTAGTACAGCAGATAACGTCTCCTTTTTGAAAAAAACTGCTTCCCGCAGATCCTAAATTAACTATTAAGGAAGGCTTTTTATTTTGAATAGCTTTAGACAATTCATACGCTGCATTAACTTTTCCAATCCCTGTAATCAATGTATTATAGTTTTTAAAAACTTCTGCGGCTTCAGATTCAAGAGCAAAAGAGAATAATATATCGTCGATGGAAAAAGATTGGTTTTGGTTAATTTGGATCATGTTTAATTTGGATTTTCAGTCAGCAAAAATACATTTAAAAAGTTTTTTTATTTGATGTATTTGTTCTAATTCTAAAAACCACGTTAAAATCCCAATCAAATAGCGGTTTTTCCATATAAAAAAATATATTTGTCAAAAGCAGTTTTCCTTAGAACCGAAAAGACATTTTGTATGGATAATGAAAAATTTATTTTCTGCCTTGAAGGCGTACAGGACGTAGATACCGTTATGACTACTGATGTGGTTAAAAATCTGGAAGAAATTGCTATTGACCAGGGAATTGCAAGTATTTATAAAGCTTGCGATACGATTGAAGGTTTAGAGGAAAGCTTGAATACGCTGCTTTATGACGATCATAATTTTAAGGATTATGAAATTATTTATCTTGTAATGCCGGGACAGGAAAATAACATTTGCCTTCATGATTATTACTACAGCCTCGAAGAAATAGCCGAACTTTTTGAGGGAAAAATGAAAGGAAAGATTATTCATTTTGCCAATAAAAAAAGACTGGACCTCAACGATGAGGAAGCGCAATATTTTCTGGATATTACCGGCGCGCGCGCCATTTCGGGTTACGGATCAACTTATAACAAAATTGCCAGCTGCAGTACGATTGACAAAGCTTTTTTTAGCTTGTATCAGGAAAATGATGATCTTACGGAAGTGGTAGAAGATTTGTATCAAAAACATTATGCACTTTGCAAATTACTTGATTTTAGATTGTATTATTAAGTATGAAAGCGAAGACAACCGAAAAAATAAAGACCTATAATCCTTCAAGATTTCGGGAGAAGTTTTTGGGAGAGGACAATCCTATTCATTTGCTTTTCAAATCAAATTCGGATCATTTTTTCTGTTTGGAGATTGAGGAAATCATGCAGATGCAATATCCGGTTCCGCCTTCTAAACATTCCTGTCATACTTTAATTTTTATTACTTCTGGTCAGCATGTTATGAAATTAGGTTATCAGGAATACATCACTACCGATAACGAAATGATTATGGTTCCGGCAGGTCAGATTTTCTCTCTTGATAATGTTAACAGTATACACAAAGGCTTTATCTGTCAATTTCATCCTGATATTTTAATTGGAAAATACGGAAGCCGTGAAATGCTTAATGAATTTGATTTCATGAAAATTTCGGGTAATCCGAAAGTAGCTTTTTCCAGCAAAGATGTTCCTGATATTACGGCTATTTTGAATCGGCTTCAAAAAGAATATTCAGAAACTGAGAGCGCGAATTTGAATATTGTGCAGTCGTATTTGATTGCTTTGTTTTATGAAATGAATAAAAATTCGGTTAAGAGTGCGAAAAGTATTTCGGCCGCAGAAGTTATTACAAATAAGTTCAAAGAACTGATTCACGAGCATATTAAAACCCATCATTTTGTTCATTATTATGCTTCGCTGCTCAATGTTACGCCAAATCATTTAAATAAATCTGTCCGAACGGTTACCGGAAAATCGGCAGCAAAATGGATTGACGAGACCATATTGCTTGAAGCTAAATATCTGCTGTTTCAAACTACGCTTTCTGTAAGTGAAATCGCCATACAAGTGGGACTTGAAGACCAATCGTACTTTAGTCGGTTTTTTAAAAAGCATGAAGGGATTAGTCCTATTCAATATCGAAAAATGATTGATAAATCCTAATTATTGATTATTGCATCCTATTAAATAACAATACATTTTTCTGAAATTTGCATCTCAAAAAAATGCATATTATGATTTATGTTTTTAAAACTTCCGTTGACAGTCGATCCAAATTTGAGTCGGCTTCTGCCCTGCTTCAGGAATTGCTCCCAAATTCGTTATGGAATTTTGATCTCGAAGACTGCGATAATATTTTAAGAATCGACAGTGAACTTGATATTCCTAATTTAATTCAAAATAACGGCATTTTTGATTGTATCGAATTAGAATAAAAATCAAGTTTATTTCTTCAATTTTCAATTTCTTCATCCCTTTTAATGGAAACAAAATTATATCAAAACCGAACTTTTGACACGGTAGATTATGCTGATCAGAGTTTATCGAATACTGAATTTGTGAACTGCGAATTCATCAATTGCAACTTTTCTAAAAGTGATTTAAGCCATAATGATTTTCTGGATTCTACTTTTAAAAACTGCAATCTTTCATTGGCGATTCTGAAAAACACGGGATTAAAAAATATCAAGTTTATTGGCTGTAAACTGATGGGTTTGGATTTCAGCGCGAGTAACAGCTTTTTGTTTTCCATGAGTTTTCAGGATTGCCTTTTAGATTATTCGACTTTCATTTACAAGAAATTAAAGAAAACGAATTTTATTGACTGCTCTGTAAAAGATGTCGATTTCTCGAATACTGATTTGTCTTTGGTGGTATTCAAAAACTGTGATTTATCGAATGCCACTTTCGTGGAATGTATTCTGGAAAAGACTGATTTTCGATCGTCTAGAAATTATGCTTTTGATCCTTCTGAAAATAAAATTAAAGGAACTAAGGTTTCGCATATTGCGCTTGCGGGTTTGCTACAAAAGTTTGACTTGGAGATTGAGTAGTTTTTTTAATCGCAGTTTTCAGTCTCGGTTTACAGTTATAGTTTTTGCGCATAGGAACTTTGTCAAAGTTTAAAACTTTGACAAAGTTGGAAAACACAAAAAAGGGATGCTGTTTTGCATCCCTTTTTAAACCAATGAAAAAAAAGAAAAAAATGAATATTAATCTAACCAGCGTGGATCTCCAATTTGGTTGTCGATCAGGGTTTGATTTTTTACTGTAAAGTCGCCGCTTGCTGCATTTACAAACTGCGGGTCTGCAGTAGTTCCTGAGGCGTCGATTTTATTTAAAGGAATCGTTGCGTCCATAAAACTTGCTGCATTGTAATAATAGGTTTTACTAAATACTGGCTGTTCAGTATTGGCCTGATTGGTATAAATAGCGCTTGTTCCTGCTATTAAAGTATTTTTTACTGTTGAAGCGTTATCTAAGAATCTAACATATAAAATTCTTTTTGGAGCTGCCAAATTTGACACATTATACAAAGTACATTTATCAATTAAACTATTGGTTACTAAACCAGTTCCAGATAAGTTGGCCGCCACATCTGCTCTAATAAAATCACGAGATGCAGAACAACTGTCGAATGTACTATTTTTAAGTACTATGCTTGCAATGTAGGTATTTCTGAAATCAATAAAATCAGCACCAACATTTGTATTTACATTTTTAACTATACTGTTATCAACCGTAAATGATGTCACTTTTGCATTTGTTACGTTGGCAGAAATTAAAGCACGAAGATAATCATGAATATTACTTTTACTGATTAAAATATCTCCATAAGTTGATGCTGCTCCGCTAATTGTTATTACAGCTGCATTGGTTAAATCTTTTCCATTCAAATCTAAATCTACTAAAGAAAGATTTGTAACTCCAGGATTGATTGTAAACTTGACATTTAGTTTTGGCTTGTCGGCTGTTTTTAATCCTCTTATAATAAGTGATTTATTTAAAATTATTTCACCAGTAGTAGTAAAAGTTCCCGGCATTAACAATAATCTTGAACCGGCAGGCGCGGCTGCAATACTTGCTGCTAAATCATCTCCCGGATTCACTACAATACCATTCGTAATATCAATTCCAGTTGTAAAAGTTGCCGTTCCTCTTATTTTGGTTCCGTTTAATAATGTCGCTGTATAAGCTGTTTCACCATTAAGTCCGTTTACGACTGCGACTCCTGCTGTTTTTTCTGCAGGTGTGATAGTATGAATGACATTACCCGGAACAACAGAAATTTGTGTAACATTGCTATTTGGCGTCCATTTCAACGTAACAAATTTAGCATCGATATCAGCATCCTGAACCGGAAAGAAAATTTGCTCTGAAAGTGTAATTGCTGTTATCACAGACCATTTAGAATCTTCTAATCCTGTTGAGCCAACTGCTTTTACTCTGATAGAATAAACGGTTTCCCCTTCTAAAGCTACCTGAATTGGTAATTGCTCGGGTGTAACGTTAATGGTTTTAAAAATGACTTTAAAGTCTGGATCATCTGCACTAAATTCTACTACATAATGATCTGGATTTTCTTCTTCTTTTACATTCCAGTTTAACTCAACTGTAGTCTGGTTTCTAACTTTTGCTGTTAATCCAATTGGAGAAAATTCCCTGCTTGCATTTATACTGTCTATAACTTCTTCGTTATAACTTTCACAGCCCGAAATAACAGCGGTCAGTAACACTGAAGCTATTAATCCTTTTATTATATATTTTGTTTTCATAAACATAATGCCTTATAATTAATAAATAATTGTGTGAGATTAATAACCTTAATTGTTAGTCAATTTACCGTTACTTCCGTCAATAAATACTTGCCAGATTGGCCAGAATTGTTTGTTATCAGGATTCACACCGGCTTTATACAAACTATTGATTTTTGCATCGGTAGCGGCACCTGTCCATGTCCATGCAATAGAAGAATAAGCAGCTCCCGGATCAACAGTTTCTCCACGGTTTAATCCATAAATATCTAAGCTCACATTATCGGCTTTAAATTTATAATATAAGGTTGTTGGCACTGTGGCATATTCGCCTAAACGCTGCGATAAGTTTGTCATTTTAACTTTGGCTTCGTCTAGTTTTGTTTTAAGAAGGTTCCAGCGAATAAGAGCTTGTTTACGTTCCATTTCTCCTGTAAACTCAAATTTATTTTCTTCTACCAATGCTTTAAACATAGCGTCTTTGCTTGTTAAGGCATTTACATAAGCATCTACTTTTACAGCCTGAGCTGCTGCCGGAAATGCTCTTCTGCGGATTTCTTTTAAATATGGTGCTGCTGCACTTGGGCCTTCTAATTCGTTTGCTGCTTCTGCCGCAATTAAAAGAACCTCAGCATAACGCATATAAATTTTGTTTACACCATCGTCATTTGTTGAAGTTACAAAACGTGTCATCCATTCGTAACGGTATTTTCCAAAATACCATGTATTTAAAGTCCCTAATTCTTGTTTTGCAATATTGTTTACAGCTGTTCCATATTTGTACGGAACACAAGTTACATCTCTGCGTGTATCTGCCTGATCGTAATCGTAAAAAACGAAAGGAAGCGGTCCAGCAGTTCCTCCGCGGTTTGGTCCATTAGCATGAAATTGATCGTTTGTAGTATGGCGAACAGCAAATGTAAATAACATACGTCCTCTACCTTCTGAAAATGGAAGTTCCCACAATGATTCTCCACCTGCTACTAAATATTCCTGATTGTATTTTTTCCAAAATGTTTCAAAAGAAGATTCTAAATGTGCAGATCCGCTTTCAATTACCGAACGGGATTCTGCTAATGCCAATGCGTACATATTGGCAACAGAAAGCTGCGGATCTGTACTTCTTCTAACTCCGTCAGGATATTGCTGATAACCGCTCGCAGCCATTGCTAAACGAGCACGGAATCCTTTTACGAATGCTTTATTGATTCTTTCTACACTGCTTGTTGCTGTAGTTTCTCCAGGCCACGGTACTAATGTTGCTGCTTCAGCTAAATCTTTAAGCAGCTGTTTGTAAATTTCGTCGCGGCTTGTTTTTCCTATGTAGAGTGTTTCATTTGTTAATGGTTCAAATCGATACGGAACATCTCCCCAAGCTTTTATTAAATCGGCATAATAAATGGCTCTCAATGTCAAGGCTTCACCTAGTAAATATCCTAAGTCTGATCCCGGTGTTGGGTTACCATAAGTACGCAAACCGCGAACACAAAGATTGGCACGCTCAATTCCTGAATACATCATTGCCCATGCATTGTTGGTTGTATTCATTTGAGAGTTATTTGCCTTTGCATCATACGTACATAAATCTGATGCATCACTTACGGTTTGTGAAGAGTTATACCATTCTACATCGGTATTTAATCCATAAAAAGGAAGAAAACGACCTCTGTAAGAGTTAGTTTCTGCAAACGGAATTTTAATTCCGTCTACTGCTCCCGCAGCTAAATCAGGGCTCGAAAAAATAACTGATTCGTCTAATGTTGATTGTGCCGGAGCATCTAAGTAGTCATCTGAGCAAGAACAAAAAAGACTTGCAACAAACATTCCTGCTATTACTATTTTATGTTTCATCTTGTGAAAGTTTTACTGAATTAAAAATTAAGGTTTAAACCAAATATCAACTGTCTGCTTCTTGGGTAAGCTGAATAATCAACCCCAGGAGTCAGCGGTGTATTTCTTCTTGTTGAAGCTTCAGGATCTTGTCCGGTGTATTTTGTCCAGACAAATACGTTACTGGCAGTTAAGTAAAATCTTAACTTAGAAACGCCTAAAGCAGAAGTTAAATCATTTGGTGTAGTATAACCTAAACTCAAAGTATTAAGTCTTAAAAAAGACCCGTCTTCAACAGCCCAGTCACTAAAAACATAACGCGGCATATAAGGAGACCACATTGTAGTATTTGCATTTAAGGCAGTAAGTGCTGCAGGATCTGTTACTAATTGTCCTGTGTTAGGATCAAAGTTCGTCCATCTTGTCCCGTCAGCCATTTCAGTATCTAAATTTCTATATTGTCCATTTGGAATTGAAGTAGAAAATTCCACTTTATTAGCATTATAAACATCATTCCCAATGCTGTAGTTAAATGCTGCAGAAAGATCAAAGCCATACGCATTGGCATTCAGTACAAAACCTCCTGTCGTTTTTGGATTTGCGTTTCCAATAACCGTAAGATCATTTGCATCTATTTTATTATCACCATTAATATCTTTCAATTTCATCGCACCGGGTTTCATAGGCCCAACAATTGTAGTACCATCTGGCACTCCGGTTTTTAAAGTGTAAGCTCCTGCATTATAATTGAAATCAGATACTTCGTAACGTCCGTCACTTTTATATCCGTACATAACACCTATTGACTGGCCTACGTTTACTAAATAATCATTTCCAATAGCCGTAGAAGCCCATCCGGAACTTGCACCAAAGTTACTCATTACACCAAGTGAGTTAATTTTATTGGTATTGAATCCAGCATTAAGCGATAAGCTTACGCCGAATTTCTCTCTTTCGATTAGGTTAAGATTTAAAGTGGCCTCAACTCCGCTGTTTTGAACTTCACCCATGTTTCTGAACTGAAAATCATATCCTCCAGAAATTGGGAAGTTGATCAATAAATCTTTTGTAATGTTTTTATACACCTCAACAGATCCTGTGACACGGTTTTTAAACAAATCGAAATCTAAACCTAAGTTTTGCGTCACAGTGGTTTCCCATTTCAAATCTGGGTTTGCCATTGTTTTAGAAGGTGCCCAGTAATTATCAACACCATTAATCCATGTAGATGTAGTAGATGTGAAACTCTGAACCATTTGCCCTGTTGGGATATTGTTGTTTCCTGCTTCACCATAACTTACTCTAAGTTTAAGCAAATTAATCCATGAAGCATTTTTCATAAATTCTTCTCCCGAAATTTTCCACGCTGCCGCAGCCGCCGGGAAAAATCCCCATTTATTATCGCCTAAAAATTTACTTGAACCATCGGCACGGTACGTTGCTGTAAAAAGGTAACGATCTTTATAATCGTAATTTACACGGCCAAAAAATGAAAGCAATTTATCATCTGGGAAATAGAAATTATCAACTGAAACCGGTGTTCCCTGAGTCGTTAATTTTTTTGCCTGATCTAAACCAAAAGTTAATGGATAACCATGAATGGCAGTATTTACATCATTTCTTTTGTATTCAATAGATTCTTCACCAAAAAGTAATTTTAAACTATGATTTTCTCCAACGATTTTTTTCAAATCATAGTTCAGCGTATTGGCGTTTCTAAAACGAGTATCTTTTCTGTCTCCCATTATCATAGCAGGCATACCTTGTCTTTCTGCTGCCGGATTATTTTTCACATAATAAGTAGAACGTCCAAAATAACGATAATCTAAATAATTGTAATTATCCCAGCCTAATTCTGTTTTAAACACTAAATCTGAAGTAAGCTTCCATGAAAAACTTCCCAGCATATTAAAGTTTTTTCTGAATTGCTGACGGTCAGTATCCGCAATAGCCACAAAAGGATGCACCAGATTATCAGAAACTGCTTCATCAGTATCATCGGTTGTTAAACCCGGAACCGGAATTGGGGCATATCCCACAATATTTTTTAAACGAGAATCTGCTGATGAAACCTCATTTTGCTCGTTCATTCCTCCACCATTAATTTCAGTATCTGAATAACGCATTGTAAAACTCAAATCAACTTTATCAGAAGCTTTACTGTTTAAAGCAAGCGACAAGTTGTTTCTGTTAAAATCAGATCCGTTCATGATCGCTTTTTCATCATAATGAGCATAATTGAAATTATAGTTCATTTTATCTGAACCGCCGCGAATAGATAAGTCACGGCTTTGAACTTCTCCTGTGCGCCCAAAAACCTGTCTTTGCCAGTCATTACCTTTCATGCCTTTGTACATGTCATAATCTTTCCATGAACCAAAGTATTTTTCATACGAACTTAAATCCGTGTTATCCTTAAGCAAAGCATACTCATACTGCCATTTCACATAATCTTCAGGAGCTGTAACATCAATAGTATTGGCTATTTTTTTCATTCCGTAAAACATATTATAGTTTACGGTCACTTTACCATCTTTACCTTTTTTAGTCGTAACAATAACAACCCCATAAGCTCCTCTTGAACCATAAATTGCGGTAGACGATGCATCTTTTAAAATGGTCATCGTATCAATATCAGAAGAAGAAATATCATTAATATTGTTTACCGGAAATCCGTCTACAATGTATAACGGAGAAGCATCCTGCGTTAAAGATCCGTTTCCACGAATTCTAATCTGCACGTTTGAATCCGGCGAACCTTCAGATGAAGTTACCTGAACCCCCGCTATACGTCCCGTTAAAGCTTCTGCTACGTTAGGAACAGGAATTTTACGCATTTCATTTCCAGAAAATGTAGCCACCGCACCCGTTAAATCAGATTTTTTTGAAGTTCCATATCCAATTACAACAACTTCATTTAAGTTGTTTGAATCTTCAGTCATTGTTGCATTTACTTTGGCTTTTCCTTCTGTAGGTATTTCAATACTTTTAAATCCTATAAATGAAAAGCTTAAAACCGCTTTTGGATTGGTTAATTTTAATTTATAGTGGCCGTCAAAATCTGTAGAAGTCCCGTTCTTCGTTCCTTTCTCCAGTACATTAACCCCTGGCAAAGAAAGTCCGGCTGCATCCTTAACGGTTCCTTCTATTGTCACTGTCTGAGCATTCGCTCGATTGCTCAACAGCAAGCACAATAAAAAAACAAATGCAAAGCAATGATTTGCTCCCTTGTTTAATAAATCTTTAAAATTCATGGTTGTTTGTTTAAGTTAGTAAATTGTTTAAAAGTGGTTTTTGTGGTTTCTTTTTTTGTTTGCAAGCCCAGTCTCTGCTATTATTAACAAAGAATAGATCTACGCTATTTTGGAATTTTAATCATTCTATTTTTGTAAGAATCGAAACTTTCATTAACTATGCTTAAAAAAGTTGTAATCGATTACACAAACATAGATATTTTTTTTATATAAAAAATTAAAATTCATAAAAATTTCATAAATAGAATTACATATCAAAAATAAAATAGCTTTTTTATACGACTTATGTAATTTTACGGATATATAAATATTAAATATATTATCAGATTTTGATAATTTGTTACGATTTTATCTGAAAAAACAATCGATTACAAGCTTACAATTTAATAAATTTTTAAGTGTGATTTTAACATTTAATATTAAAACAAAAATCATTAAAAATTTTTAATCGATATCATTTTTAACAAGTTTTTCTTTCAAAAAAGGAATCTACAACTTGTTTTTGTGTATCTATTACAGTTATAAAACGAGCACTCAAAACCCTAAACAAATCCTAAAATAAATTTTGGGCACAAAAAAACCCTTAGAAATAATCTAAGGGCTTGATATTTATAGGGATATAAAATTTATGCGCTTTGAAGCCTCAAATCGTTCTTGCGAATTTTAATTAATGTTATTGTGATCAGCATTCCAACTATAGACATTCCAACTCCTATAAGATTTGGGGATTCGTAGCTGTATCCGGCAGTTAAAGGCAATCCTCCTAGAAAAGCTCCTAAAGCATTTCCGATATTAAAACTTCCTTGTAAAGAAGCCGAAGCAATCATCTCTGCTCCTTTTGCAGTTCGAATCATCAACATTTGAATTGGCGCAATAACAGAGAAAGAAATAGCACCCGTTAAGAATGTTAAAAACAAAGAAATATATTGATTTGATGAAAAGAAGTAAACCAAGATCAAATCGATTGACATGATAAACAACAAGGCTAAAGTGGTTGGTGCAGGAGAATATTTATCTGCCAGTTTTCCTCCGGCAAAATTTCCAACAACCATTCCCAATCCGGCAAGAATTAAAATATACGAAACATCGCCTTCGCCAAATTTCGAAACATTGATTAATAAAGGAGCGATATAACTGATCCACGCAAATAAACCTCCAAAACCAATAGCAGTGATTCCGATAATTAACCAAGCTTCGGTTCTCTTGAAAAACTCTAATTGTTTTTTCATATTTACCGTTTCACCTTTGTCCAGCTTTGGCATCCATAAAGAAATAAGAAGAAAGGTTAACAGACCCACAATGGCAATTAATACAAAAGTATAACGCCAGATAAAGTTATGTCCAATATAGGTTCCAATTGGTACACCAATTAAATTAGCCAGGGTTAAACCCGAAAACATAATCGCGATCGCCTGTGCTTCTTTTCCTTTATCGGCTAAACGGCTTGCGACTACCGCACCCACTCCAAAAAACGCTCCATGCGGTAATCCCGATAAAAATCGCGAAGCAAATAAAAAATTATAAGAAGGTGCAATAATAGAAAGCGCGTTAAAAACCGTTAACATTAAAGCTAAAATTAAAAGCATTTTTTTAGGTGGAAAATTTCTTCCAAGTATTACTAATAAAGGAGCGCCAATAACGACTCCAAGTGCATAAGCAGAAATTAAATATCCGGCAACAGGAATACTAACTTTCATATCTGAAGCGATATCAGGAAGAAGACCCATCATTACAAATTCGGTTATACCGATTGTTAAGCCTCCAAAAGAGAGTGCAATAAGACTTTTTTTCATTTTGATTGGATGAGAAAGGGAAAGACTTTCTACGTTGCAAATTTAACACCATTAAGCAAGAAAAAAGTTGTACATTTACAACATAAACTTGTAATAATAAAACATGCCGAAATTAAATCAGTTTGAAACTCTTGTGATTCATGAGTTTGAAGATGAAAAATTTCATCTTCCGCCGCATACACATACGTATTACGAAATCATCTATATAAAGAAAGGAAGCGGCGTTCATCACCTCAACAATAATCTTCTTCCATACAAATCCGGAGACTTATTTGTGATCTCTCCAGAAGACGAGCATTATTTTGATATTAAAAAATCGACCCGCTTTGTTTATATCAAATTCACCGATAATTATTTTAACTCCAAACAAAATTTAACCTGCGATGAATTCTTAATTCACACGCCTGAAAATTTTATGCGGGATAAATTATTAAAAGAAACCGTTTTAAAATTAGACGATCCGTGCAAAACGATTCTAAAAAATACAATTGAAAATATTACGGCTTATAATTGCAAAACCGATGTTTCGACTTCGCCCATTATCTTTTATCAGATTCTTTCGATTTTTGGCGTAATCAAAGAAACTATTAAATGCATGAATCTGCGAATGGAATCGACGCATATCGACAACGAACAAATTGCGACTTATATTCATCAGAATATTTATAACCCGAAATTGGTTCAGATAAAAGTGATTGCCAGTCATTTTAATATTGCCGAAACTTATTTTAGTGCTTATTTCAAAAGGACTTTTTCGATCAGTTATCGCGAATACATTAATAACCTGCGAACGACTTTAATTGAAAAACGTATTCATAACGACAAGCTTTCTATTAAACAAATTGCCTACGAATTTGGTTTTACCGATGAAAGCCATCTTTCTAATTATTTTAAAAAGAAGAAAAACATGAAACCGACCGATTTTAAGAAAACTTAAAATTGGAAATCTTAAATAAGTAACGGCTCTTAAAAAAAATATCTAAATTTGTAATTCCAAAGCATTTTCATTGAAGAAAAAAATTCACATATTGTTTTTCCTTTTAACCCTTGGCTTCTTTTTGATGTCCAGTTCAGGTTATGCTTGTGGAAAATCTGCTGAGAAAACTTCATGCGAAAAGAAAGCTGTTTCTAAAAAAGAGAATTCCCATTCTTGTCAGGAAGATTGCTGTAAAAAAGGTCATAATTCTAAAGATCAGCACGGCTGCAGCGGAAAATGCGATCATTCGAGCTGTACAACTACTGCTTTACAGTTTAGTATGCTTACTACAAACGAATTTGAATTCGAAAATAATCTCTTTAATTTTTCTTCGGAGAAATCTGTTTCTTATTACAAAACCGCCAGTATTTCTGATGGTTTTACTTCTATTTGGTTAATTCCTAAAATAAAATAATTCTATTTCTGACAGCCATAATAGTGTTTTGCCGCTAAGGCACAAAGGCTCGAAGAAATATAAAACTTTGCTCCCGATAGCTATCGGGATTGCGAGATTAAAAAACATCCTAAATTATTTAACTTAGAGAAAAATTACATTCTCTATCAAAATTTACACACAATGAAAAACTCAATATCAACTATAGCAGCAATAATTACATTATTATTTTCTGCAAAGACGATTCAGGCAAATACAATAAAAACAACAGAAACAGGAATTGAAATCGCTGATTCAAGTCAGTTACAATCTGTTTATGATGCTTATTTTACTGTAAAAGATGCTTTAATAAAAAGCGATGCAAAAGCAACTTCGGCGAAAGCCAAAGATTTATTAGACGCGATTACTGCCATAAAAATGGACAAACTAAAAAGTGACGAACATACGGCCTGGATGAAAGTGGTTAAAAAACTAACTGCCGATGCTAAAAGTATTTCGACTACAACAGATTTAAAAAAGCAACGTGAAACTTTTAAATCGCTTTCAAAAAACACTTATACCTTAATTAAAGTTTCAAAATCGACTGATGTTGTTTACAAACAATATTGCCCAATGGCAGACGCAGATTGGTTGAGCAAAGAAAAAGCAGTTAAGAATCCGTATTACGGTTCTTCAATGTTAACTTGCGGAAACGTGGTAGAAACCATCAAATAAATATGACGCTCTACATCAAAAACATGGTGTGCGCCCGCTGTAAAATGGTTGTGAAGTCTGAGTTTGAAAAACTCGGACTTCAGACTATTTCTGTCGAATTAGGCGAAGTCGAACTACAAGATGAAATCAACGATTCTCAAAAAGAAGTTTTGCTTAAAAATCTGCAGACTTTAGGTTTTGATTTATTGGATGATAAAAAAACCAAAACCATCGAGAAAATTAAAAACCTCATTGTCGATTTGGTTCATCATAAAAACAACGAACTCAAAATCAATTTATCTGATTATTTAGTCGAAAACCTTCATCAGGATTATAATTCGTTAAGCAATCTTTTCTCTGAAATTGAAAATACTACAATTGAAAAGTATTTTATCAGTCAGAAAATAGAAAAAGTAAAAGAATTATTGATTTACAATGAACTTTCTTTAAGTGAAATCGCTGATCTTTTAAACTACAGCAACGTAGCACATTTAAGCAATCAATTTAAGAAAATTACGGGCTTCACGCCTACTTATTTCAAACAGCTTAAAGATAAGAAACGTATTCAGATCGAGAATTTGTAATTTTTTTTAACCGCAAAGAGCGCAAAGGTTTACGCAAAGTTCGCAAAGTTATTTTTAGACAAAGCTTTGTGAACTTTGCAATAAAAAAAACGTGCTAAAATTATTAGCACGTTTTTTTATTTATCTGAATAATGTCCCATTGCTGAAATCACAACAACCGTTACAATTTCTTCCTCAACACTATATATAAGTCTGTCTTTTTTATTTATTTCTCTCGACCAAAACCCTGAAAATTGATGCTTTAATGCTTCTGGTTTCCCGACTCCTTCAAATGGAGTTTCACTAAGCTCTTCCAGAATTTTTGCAATTTTTTTTATGCTAGATTGATTACCTGATTTTAAATGTTTTGCAATATCTATTTTTGCCTCTGGAATTATTTCAACCCTAAACTTCCCCATACATCATTCGGATCAACCGTTATTGTTTTAGATTTTCCACTTTTATAATCTGCATATCGTTTTTGTATCTCAGCGACAAATTCAGGATTATAAGGACTTTCATTCTCTTCTATTTTCACCCCTTTATTTGTAACAGCTAACAACTTCGCAAGCTCAAGCAATGTTTTGCCAGCTTTTGTTTTTTCATTTATAGTTATAGTTGTCATAATCTTAATTTTATTATTACAAAGGTACAAAAAAATTTAACCCCAAAGAGCGCAATCCCGATAGCTATCGGGATACGCAAGGTTCGCAAAGTTTTTTTAGACAAAGCTTTGCGAACTTTGCCCTTTTTACAAAACCCAGCATATCAAAAACCTTTGCGTCTTTGCGGTAAAAAACCACCTTTAGTAAATCTTACAAATCATTCTCAAAATTATACAAACCGTTGTAGATCTTACTTCGGAAATTTGCATTGTAATATCTAATAAATAAAACAATGACCCATACATATCAACTTAACGGAATGACTTGTACAAGCTGCGAAGACAAAGTAAAAAAAGCGCTTCAACTTGTAGATAACGTGACCGATGTTACCGTTTCTAAAGATAACAACACCGCAACGGTAACGATGAATAAGCACGTTGCACTGGCCGAATTGCAAAACGCATTAGAAAGTAAATACGAGATCAAAGCTGCCGATCATAATGAAAACACTGAAGAAGTAAAATCATGGTTTACTACTTATAAACCTATTTTGCTAATTTTTTTCTACATCAGTTTAGTTACCTTATTAATACAATTTACCAATCATCATTTTGATTATATGCAGGCAATGCCGCATTTTATGGCAGGTTTTTTTCTGGTTTTTTCGTTTTTTAAATTATTAAATCTAAAAGGTTTTGCCGAAAGTTATATGATGTATGATGTGCTGGCAAAAAAAATTCCGGCCTGGGGATATGCCTATGCTTTTATTGAACTAGGTTTGGGAATTTCATATTTATTGAATTTTAATCCGTTATTGACTAATGCTGTTACTTTTATTGTAATGACTATTAGTATCGTTGGTGTTTTGCAATCGGTATTAAATAAAAAGAAAATTCAATGTGCTTGTTTGGGTGCAGTTTTCAATTTACCTATGAGTACCGTAACTATTATAGAAGATGGTTTGATGATCCTGATGAGTTTTATTATGCTAATTACAATGCTATAAAATGAATAAATCCCTATTTAATACTCTGTTTTTGCTCTTTTCCGTTCAAAGCATGCTTTCGCAAAAAGTGGTTCGTTATGATTTACACGTTCGCGACACGATTGTCAATTTTTCCGGAAAAGAAAAACGCGCTCTTACCATAAACGGACAAATTCCGATGCCGACATTGACTTTTACGGAAGGTGATATTGCAGAGATTTATGTGCATAACGATTTAAAAAACGAAGATACAGCCTTGCATTGGCACGGATTATTTCTTCCGAATAAAGAAGACGGTGTTCCCTATTTAACTCAAATGCCAATAAAACCGGGAATAACTCACAAATATACTTTCCCCATTATCCAGAACGGAACGTATTGGTATCACAGTCATTCGGGATTGCAGGAACAAATTGGTTTGTACGGACTTTTCATTATCAATAAAAAGAAAGACGATTCTACTTTTAGAAAAGGTATTGATGATTTGCCGACTGTTCCGGTTATTTTAAGCGAATGGACGGATCTGAAACCGGAGAATGTGCAGCGAATGCTCCATAATGCAAACGATTGGTTTGCGATAAAAAAAGGAACAACGCAAAGTTATGCCGAAGCGATTAAAAAAGGTCAGTTTTCGACCAAAATCACTAACGAATGGAAACGCATGAATGCCATGGATGTGAGTGATGTTTATTATGAAAAGTTTTTAATTAACGGAAAAAATGAAGATCAGCTTTCAGAGTTTAAAGCCGGTGATAAAGTCCGATTACGAATTGCAAACGGAGGTGCTTCCAGTTATTTCTGGCTGACGTATGGCGGTGGAAAAATAACGGTTGTGGCGAGTGACGGAAACGATGTTGAACCTGTAGAAGTTGATCGTTTGATTATTGCCGTTTCTGAAACTTATGATGTCGTAGTTACAATTCCTGAAGATAAAAAATCATTTGCTTTTTTGGCTACAGCCGAAGACAGAACCGGATCTGCATCTTTATTTTTAGGAGAAGGCACCAAACAACCTGTCAAACATCTTCCTAAATTAAAGTATTTCGAAGGGATGAAAATGATGAACGACATGATGAAGATGAACGGTGAAATGAATGATATGGGCATGAATATGTCGCTCAATAAAATGGACATGAATGCCGTAATGTATCCTGAAATTTCCGGCGAAGAGGAATCTGCAAAAACAGAAGATCATTCAATGCATAATATGGAAGGCATGGAAATGGACAATATGAAAATGTCTAGCGATTCTACCACAACTTCTGAAATTGTAACATTGAATTACGGAATGTTGAAATCTCCAACCAAAACAACGTTGCCAAAAGACGCTCCGGTAAAAGAATTACGTTTTACATTATCTGGAAATATGAACCGCTATGTTTGGAGTTTAGATAATAAAGTGATTTCTGAAACGGATAAAATTTTAATTAAAAAAGGAGAAAATGTCCGAATCGTATTGTACAACGGCTCAATGATGCGTCACCCAATGCATTTACACGGACATGATTTTAGGATTTTAAACGAACATGGCGAATATTCTCCACTAAAAAATGTGATTGATATTATGCCGATGGAAACTGATACAATCGAGTTTCAGGCCAATGCAGATGGCGACTGGTTTTTTCATTGTCATATCTTATATCATATGATGGCGGGAATGGGAAGGATTTTTAGTTATGAAAATTCGGCACCGAATCCGTTGATTCATCATCCTGAAATGGCGTATAAAATGCTAAAAATGGACGATCGTATGTTTCATTTTATGGCCGAAAATGATTTTGCTTCAAATGGAAATGACGGAGAAGCAATGTACAGCAACACACGCTGGAGCATTGAAACAGAATGGAGATTGGGTTACAACGACAAACATGGTTATGAAACCGAAACACATATTGGCCGATATATTGGTAAAATGCAATGGTTTATGCCTTTTATAGGTTTTGACTGGCGATACAGAAAAATGGGAATGGACGAACAGGAACAAAATCTTTTTGGACAAAGTAATACGAAAGACAATCGTTCGGTTTTTAGCGCGGGTATTGAATATACTTTACCAATGCTTGTAAAAGCACAAGTTGAAATGTATACCGATGGAAATGTGAGAATTCAATTTGAACGAAAAGATATTCCGCTTTCGAGACGTCTGCGTATGAATTTAATGTGGAATACCGATAAGGAATATATGGCTGGTTTGAAATATATTGCGGGACGAAATTTTGGAATTACAACGCATTATGACAGCGATATGGGAATTGGTTTTGGAGTGAATTTGAATTATTAAGAGAAGTGTAGTCCCTACGGGACATTTTTTAGGGATGTTATTTTATTTTTCTACCGATATTAAACTCCTAACGGAGTATTTACTGGAATCTAGAGATAAGATATCGGTAAAAACTATTTCATTTCCTTTTTTAATGATATTATATCCTAACGAAGTATTTACTAGAAAAAATATCTCGTAGAGATAATATATCGGTAGAAAAAAATAACCCGCATTTAAAATTGTCCCGTAGGGACTATATTAACATCTTCATATTTCTACATTAACTTATCATTGACAATTTCCAAAACTAAATCGCATTATATTTGAACCAACATCTTCAATCAAAAAACGAAAATTACTAACAACTAAATTTTACAAAAAATGCAAAAATTATTTACTGTTTTAGCCATCGCTTTATTTACAATTGGATTACAAGCTCAGGATACTACTCCTGCTAAGAAAGAAAAAGCTAAAAAAGAATCTTGCTGTAAAAAAACAGATTCAAAAAAAGACAAAAAATGCTGCGCAAAGAAATAATCGCAACATGCATTAAATTTAAAAGGCCTCAACTATTAGAGGCCTTTTTTTATGTTTTTTTTCGCCACAGATTTCACAGATTAGCACAGATTTTTTTAACCAACTTTGACAAAGTTTAAAACTTTGTCAAAGTTCTTCATTCCAGAAATCTTTTTAATCCTTTTAATCTGTGGCAAAAAACTTATTTCACCGTTGCTACATTTCCTGTTCTTGTCAGCACTCCCCAGCTTTGGCTTTCGCCTTTTATGGCTCTTCTTAATGCTCTAAATAAAATAACATACATTAATTGTCTGTATACAAATCGCTGTGGAATTAACCATATTAATTTAGTCAGTTTTTCTTTTTCAAAAATAAAAGCAATCACACTAACCAGCATATCTACCACCATAAAAGCAATATAATAAACCAATATTTTATGAAGACTGTCTGGATCATTGAAATTCCAGATTAAACTTAAAATAAGAATTAAATCAGCCAAAGGCGCAAAGATTGGCAAAACGATTTGAAAAAGAAGAATGTTTGGCAAAGCGACCATTCCTAATCCTTTATATCTTGGATTAAAGCACGCATCTCTGTTTTTAAAAAATGCCTGCATGATACCATAACTCCAGCGAAAACGCTGTTTCATAAATTCTTTCAAACTCTCTGGAGCTTCTGTTATTGCAACGGCTTCGATACAATTTATAATACGGTAATCGTTTCTTAAAATCCGAATCGTTAAATCACAGTCTTCAGCAAGTGTATCGGTTGTAAAACCTCCTGCTTTTTCAATTGCTTCTTTCTTAAAGGCACCAATTGCTCCTGGAACAACCGTAATTCCATTGATTAAATCGAAAGCCCTGCGGTCAAAATTTTGTGCAGTTGTATATTCAATACTCTGCCATTTGGTAAGCATTGTATTTTCGTTACCAACTTTTACATTTCCGGCAATGGCGCCGATTTCCTCATTGTCTTTTAACTGAATAGTAAAGCCTTTCATCAATTGCGAAATGGCATCAGTTTTTAGCTGCGTATCCGCATCAATACAAACAACATACTCATTTTGGGTTAATTTAATTCCGTAGTTTAAGGCAGATGCTTTTCCTCCGTTAGGTTTGGTATTGACTTTTACTTTTGGATTATTGCCAAAGGCTTCATTAATCATGGCAAAAGTTTTGTCTTTAGAACCATCATCTACAAAAACAATATCAAAATCAGGATAATCCTGACCTAATAAATTCTCGATTGTTTTTACCGCATTTATTTCTTCATTATAAGCCGGAACAATAATACTCACTTTTGGAAGAACTCCATTTGAAGGTTTATAAACTGGCGGATGTCTATGATCTTTCCATTTTTTTATAAAAGCCATAATTGCCATTAATGCGATTCGGAAAAACCCCAGAAAAATGGCAACCCAAAATGTAGCCGTAATAAAATGTCCAAACCAATATCCGAAATCGAAAATAAAATTATCGACTGAAATAAAAGGCCCTTTTGCTTCTGGCATAATTTCGTCTTTGGTTTTACCAAGTAAATGAGCAACAGTTGTAAACTGAATATGTTTGTCTTTAAAATATTTAATAATTCGGGGCAAAGCTGTAACCGTAGCTTCTCTGTTGCCTCCAGCATCGTGAAGCAAAATAATTCCTTTATCGGGATTTGCTTCATATTGTTGTATGGTTCTAATGTAAACCGAATCCGCACTTACGCCTTTTTCCCAATCATTTGGATCTATACTTTCTCCAACAGTATAATAATTTTGTGCTTTACTTAAAGCAATTGGTTTCAGTTCGGCTTCTGTTGTGGGTTCGGCATCTGCATTATAAGGCGCTCTAAAAAGTACAGTACTTTTTCCGGTAACGGCTTCGATTAATAATCGGGTTGTTTCCATTTCTTTCGCCGCGCGTTCCGGACTTACCAAAGCAATATTTGGATGTGTAAAAGTATGATTCCCTATTTCGTGGCCTTCTTTATAAATTCTTTGCAGCAGCGGAATATTATCTTCTCCCTGAATACCAATCACAAAAAATACCGCTGGTACTTTTTCTCTTTTTAAAATATCTAAAATTTGAGGCGTATAAGTAGGATCTGGCCCGTCATCAAAAGTTAAAATGACTTGTTTGTTTACGTTTCCAAATTTGCTGATGACATATTTTGTGGGCAATTCTACATATTTCTGTTCTGTAATAATGTCTTCATCATTATTGATTTCCAATTCTATTTTTCCCGCTGCAGGAGCTGCAATAACATTTAATATTTCGCCGTCTCCAATGTAAGCGGGACTTTCGATTCGCGTATCAACACGTTTCATTATATTAAAATCGAAAGGCTTTTTATTGATGCTTTCGTCGGTTAAGCTTCGCTGATAAAAACTCCACAAACGCTGATCTTCGCTTCCCAAACGCCACAAAGCAGTTCCTCCCAAGCCATATTCGTCACTAAATCTTATAGTATTAAAATTAGTGGCAGCATCTTCAAAATTGACTACATGTTTTTTACCATTACTATCTTTATAATTATAAGAGTTACTGTAACTGTTATTATCAAATTTTATCGTGGCATTATGTTGTTTTGCAATGGCAATTGCCTGATCGTAAGTTATGGTTTCTCCTTCTTGTTTTTCCTGCCAGTCGTAACCATAACCGGCAAAACAAAGAATAATTTTTTCTGACGGAATTTCCTGCGCTGTTTTGTCTACGATACGCTCTATCCATTTCTGGCTGCTTACATCTCCTGGAACACTGCCGGCATAATGTTCATCATAAGCCATCAAAAACATATAGTCATTGTATTTTGCCAATGCTTTTACATTAAAATCATCGTCTGATGCCATAATATCCTGCGAAACAAGATAGCCCAGCGGATGCAGTTTTTCGTATAAGGCTTTCTGAAAAGCAATTATAGGTTCATCGCTGTTTTCTTTAAACTCTTCAAAATCGATATTAATTCCTTGTAAATCATATTTCTTTAATGCTTTTACAATATCATTAATTAGCCTTTCTCTTTTATTTTTATCGTGAAGAATGCGATGAATAAGGTCTCCGTCAAATTCGCCTTCACCTAAAGATTCATTGATGTTGTTGATTAACGGAAGGATTTTTACTTTCCCTTTTTTCATTACTTTCAATGCTGCCGTATCAATTTCTGTTCGCAGTAAATCGGTTTTGGGATCAATAAAAAACCATTCCGGGACTACCATATTGAGTTTGTCAATATTTTTTTGGAGTGAAAACAAACTCTGAGGATCCCAGTCGACATAAAAAGCAGCCCGAACTTCTTCAGTAGTTTTTGGTGCAATTGGCTGTTTTCGTAATTTTTCTATTTTCTTTTTTTCTCTTAAGAAATAATCAAATCCTTTAAACTTTTTGAGTTCTTTATCACTTAAATCTTTTGGTGTAATGGGATTTTCAAGGCTATGTCCGGCTCGGCTGCTGTTGGCTAAAAGTGGCAAAGGCGGCTTTAATCCTCTTTTTAAAGTGATAAAAAAAATGGGAACCATTAAAATAAGAAGAAACAAAATAAGCCTGCTTGACCATTGAAATGTTTTCCAGCGTTTTTGGGTAACCGTCTGAAATATTTGTTTTTTATCATCCATATATTTTACTTTTTTAGGTAAATACTATTAAAAGATAAATCAAAAAAATAATTGTAAATCTTGAAGATTTAGACAACTTGATAAAATTCTGCTTTTTCTATTATGAAATATTTATCTTACAAATGTAATTTAATTTAGATACAAAACTAGTGTTGATAAATGAAGATAAAATTAGCAGACTGTATTTTCGGAGCAGAAACTATAGAATAAAATTACGAAAGAAAAAGTTCAAAAAAACAACAAAACACAACAAAGCTTACTGACTAACAAATAAATACAAAAAAGACCTCAATTTCTTGAGGTCTTTCTTTATGTTTGTTTTCGCCACAGATTAAAAGGATTAGCACTGATTTTTTCTATACATAAACTTTGACAAAGTTTTAAAATTTTGTCAAAGTTCTTCAAACTGAAATCTTTTTAATCCTTTTAATCTGTGGCAAAAAAATTATTTCAATCTAACACTCCATTCAAAATCCATTTCTGAAACCTGAACACCTTCTTCATTAGTTCCTATCGATTTCATCCAGAAGGTTTGTCCCTCGCCTGTTGCGATTGTCTGCTGAATGGCTTCGGCAATTAAATGTCCGTCGTTGCATACAAAAGTTATTCTTCCGGTTGCTTTTTTGGTAAAGTTTCCTTTATTATTAGCGACAAGCATCGAGATTTTTTTACCGCTTTGTTCTATTTGTGAAATAACCAAAGCGCCTGTTGTTAACTCAGCCGCCATTGCCTGAACTGCAAAATACATTGAATTAAAAGGGTTTTGATTTATCCAGCGGTGTTTTACACTTACTACACATCTGTCTTTGTCGATTGCTTTTACACGTACGCCGCAAAAGTATGCCGACGGTAATTTGAATAATACAAATTTGTTAAGTTTAGATACAGATATTGCCATTTGATATATTTTTTATGTAAAAATACAAAAAAACTATGCACGCACAATAAATTGACATTACTTTCTAAAACCATCAGTAAAATCAATACTTCGCAATGATTTTCAGTTAATTATATATCTTAAATTAATTTTTAATTTGTTAAAATTTTGTTAATAATTAGTACTATGTAAAACAAGATACTGTCTTTTAGATATATATTTGCATAAGAAATTACTATATGCTTTTAATCACTCAATCAAAACCACTCATCATGGAAAAATCATCAGAAAAGAATACTTCGGCATTCGCACATTTAAGTACATTAAGTCAATACATTATTCCGTTTGGAAATTATATTTTTCCAATCATCATTTGGTCAAGTTATAAAGACAAATCGGAGTTTGTAGATCATCACGGAAAACAAGCTTTGAACTTTCAGTTAAGTTTATTGCTTTACACGTTAATCTTAGCTTTAATCGCAATCCCGGTTTTTGTTACGGTTTTTTTACAAAACCTTCCAATCGAAGCTGTTTTTAATGACAATGAAGATTTCTACATCAGAAATTTCAATTTTGAAGGAAACATTGGCCTTTTAAGTATTGGAGCTACGGCAGTAGTACTTTTTGGACTTTTAAAATTTGTTGAATTCTTTTTAGTGATTTATGCTTCTATAAAAGCTTCAAACGGAGAATTATACAAATATCCGTTAACGATTTCTTTTATAAAGTAACACTTCGACTTCGCTCAGTGTGACAAAAGGTTAAAGGTTATAGCACAAAAACAATCAATCATCAATCAATTATCATCAATCAAAAAACGAATTGTTCAATCTAAAAAAAACAAAATGAAATTATGAACATTGAAAACACAAAAGCACAGATGCGCAAAGGTGTTCTTGAGTTTTGCATCTTATCTGTTCTAAAAGAAAAAGACGCATATACATCTGAAATATTAGACACTTTAAAAAACGCAAAATTACTAGTTGTTGAGGGAACAGTTTATCCGCTTTTAACTAGATTGAAAAACGACGGTTTACTAAATTATCGATGGGAAGAATCGACATCTGGACCACCAAGAAAATATTATGGATTAACCGAAATAGGGCAAACATTTTTAAACGAACTTAGCGGTACCTGGACAGAATTGTCTGACGCCGTAAAACTAATCACCAATCAAAATCAATAAGTCATGAACAAAACAGTAAATATTAACTTAGGCGGTATGTTTTTTCACATCGATGAAGATGCATATTTAAAATTGACACGCTATTTTGACGCTATAAAACGATCACTTAACAACTCGTCTGGACAGGATGAAATTATTAAAGATATCGAAATGCGTGTTTCTGAATTATTAACAGAAAAACAAAAAAGCGAGAAACATGTTGTTGGACTGAAAGACGTTGACGAAGTGATTGCGGTGATGGGACAACCTGAAGATTATATCATTGACGAGGAAGAAAAATCAAATCAGTCTTTTAATAATTATAGTGGAAGAAGTCACAAAAAATTATACCGTGACAAAGAAAATGGTATGATTGGCGGTGTTGCAACTGGTTTGGCTCACTATTTTGGAATTGATGCTGTATGGATCAAAATCGTATTCTTAATATTCGTTTTTGCAGGTTTTGGAACTGGGATTTTAGCTTATTTCGTTCTTTGGATTGTAACGCCTGAGGCTATTACAACTTCTGAAAAACTAGAAATGACAGGTGAACCGGTTACGATTTCGAACATTGAAAAAAAAGTTCGTGAAGAAATAGATTCATTGTCTGATAAATTTAAAAATGCAGATTATGACAAAATGGGAAACCAGGTAAAGTCGGGAGCTGAGAGAATAAGTAGTTCATTTGGAGACTTTATCATCACGGTTTTTAAAATCTTCGCTAAATTTTTAGGAGTAATTTTAATCATATCTGGTATTGCGGTTTTAATCATGTTAATGGTTGGGGTTTTTACCTTAGGAACGAATGCTTTTGTTGATTTCCCTTGGCAGAATTTTATTGAAGCCGGAAACTTTACAGAATATCCTATTTGGTCTTTTGGTTTATTAATGCTTTTTGTATTTGGGATTCCGTTTTTCTTCTTAACATTATTAGGATTTAAATTGTTGTCTCCAAACTTAAAATCAATTGGTAACATTACAAAATATACTTTATTAGCCGTATGGATTATTGCTCTTGCAATCGCAATTAGTATTGGAATTAAACAAGCTACAGAGATCTCTCGCGACAATAAAGTGGTAGAAAAGAAAATAATTGGTATTACTCCAAAAGATACTTTGTATGTAAAATTCAGATACAATGACTATTACGCTAAAGATTTATATCGCCACGGAGATTTTCAATTTGTACAGGATTCAGCTGGAAATGATTTGATCTATTCAACAGATGTTCGTTTACATGTTTTACGTACTGATGAAGCTTCTCCTTATATTCAGATAGAAAAAAGCGCTAGAGGAAATTCATTAACTAACGCTAAAAAAAGAGCAGAAAAAATCAATTTTAAATACCAGGTTAGTGGAAATCGTTTAATTTTGGATAATTATTTTCTGACAGATGTTAAAAACAAATTCAGAGGTCAGGAAGTAGATGTGTTCTTATATTTACCAGAAGGTCAATTATTTAAACCAGATGCATCAATACAAGAATATGATGATACTGACGATAATTTCTTTAACTTACACTTTAGCGGAAATTACAACTATAAAGTAGAAGGTTCAAAAATTAAATGTTTGAACTGCCCTGCAGAAGAAATGGACGATGAAGATCATGACGGAGATTATAATGAAGATTACAATGAAGAAAATCATATTGAAAAAGATACTGTAAACGAAGTTTCTATTAAAGTAAATGGAAAAGAAATTTTAAACGGTAAAAAAACTAACGGAAAGCTAACCACTGATAAAAACGGAGTTATAATTAAAATTAACTAAGCCATGATAAAAATAATCATTCATATTACGAAATTTGTTATTGCCACAATTACTGCACTATTGTTTGCTTCATGTAATGACTTTAACATGAAAACAATTGAAGGCAGCGGCAATGTAACGACTGAAAAAAGAATTGTTCAGGGAGATTTTAAAAACATCGAAGTAAGCAATGCAATAGATTTGGTTATTCAGCAATCTGATTCGGTAGACATTACAGTTGAAGCTGATGATAATTTGCAGAAAGAAATCATTACAAAAGTTGAAAACGGAACTTTGATCATTGAATGCAAATTCTCTTCTTTCCGTAACGTAACTCAGAAAAAAGTAACGGTAAAAATGCCTCATGTGAGCAGAGTTGAAGCATCGAGCGCTGCGAGTGTGTTAAGCAAAAATACACTTCAGGGAGAAAACATAGAATTAGAAACTTCAAGTGCAGCTTCAATGCATGTAGATGTAGAGTCTGATAATATTTCTTGTAATTCAAGCAGCGGAAGCTCAATTGACATTAAAGGAAAAGCATTAAAAGTACAGACTTCAGCGTCAAGCGGATCTTCAATCGAAGCGGGAAAATTATTAGCAAATGACGTTGATGCCGATGTTTCGAGCGGAGCAGTTATAAATGTTCATCCAATTTTAAAATTAAAAGCACAAGCGAGCAGCGGCGGGAACATTAACTATAACAATGTTCCAAAGACTATCGAGAAAACAGCAAGTTCTGGAGGAAGCGTTAGTCAAAGCTAACATTTTTAAACTGTTAAATATAAAAGAAATCATTCATCTAAAGTGGATGATTTTTTTATATTTGTCAAAATCAAATCTAAAATAAATGAAAAAAAATACAGCCCTGTTCCTACTGCTTTTGGTTACAACATTAACTTTTGCTCAAAAGAGAGAAAAAGTAAAAGGATCTAAAATTGTAACTACCTCTATTAAAGACGTAGGAAGTTTTGATGCTCTTGAAGCCGATGATAATATTGAAGTTTATCTTGAAAAAGGAGAAAAAAACGAAATCAAAATTGAAGCCGATGACAATCTTCATGAAATCATTGGAATGGATTTAAGAGATAAAACGCTTCGTTTATACACATCAAAAGAAAGTACAATTTTCAAAAAGCTTTCTGTAAAAATCACTTATACGAGTTCATTAACTAAAGTAATTGCAAAAAATGAGGCAAAAATTTATGCCATTCAGGAAGTTCAATTAGATGATATTACTTTTAGTAGTTTTGATTATTCCAGATTGTACCTGAATGTTAATTCAAAAAAATTCAATTTAATTGCTGATGACAAATCAAGAACAGAATTAAACTTAAAAGCTGATGACGGAAGTTTACAATTGAGCAAAAGTTCTTCTATTAAAACTTTGGTTTCTGCCACTAAATTTAAATGTGATTTGTACCAAAAAGCAAATGCTACTATTGAAGGAATTGCCGAAAAAGCGACAATCCGTTTAGATAATAATTCGGTTTTCACTGGAACAAAATTTACTTTGAAAGATGCGAATGTAACGGCTGAAAGTAATTCTGTTGGAAGTATTTTAGCCGAAACTACGGTTTCTATTGCCGTTGGTGATAAAGCAGAATTATCTTTATTCGGAAATCCAAAAATTGAATTAACTCGTTTCTCTGAAGAAGCTAAGCTGATTAAGAAAATTAAATAATTTGTTTCAAGTTTTCTTTGTTTCAGGTTTCAAGTTGAAAATAGGAACGCTAATTATAAAAAAAATCCCGGTCTAAAATTTAGACCGGGATTTTTTATTTTTAAGTTTTACGTTCCAATAACTTGAAACAAAAAAAACCTGAAACCTGAAACAAACTTAATCCTTTGAAGCTAAATAACGTTCTGCGTCAAGTGCAGCCATACAACCAGTACCTGCAGCAGTAATTGCCTGACGGTAAACGTGATCTGCAGCATCTCCGGCTACGAAAACACCTGCTACATTTGTATTCGAAGTTCCCGGTGTATTTATGATATATCCGGTTTCGTCAAGAGTGATGTAATCTTTAAAAATATCTGTGTTTGGTTTGTGACCAATTGCTACGAAAAATCCTGTTGCAGGAATTTCAATAGTCTCACCAGTTGTTTTATTTAAAGCTTTAATAGCATGTACTACATTTGAATCTCCTAAAACTTCAACAGTATCGTGATTCATTAAAATCTCGATATTTTCTGTTTTACGAACACGTTCTTCCATAATTTTTGAAGCTCTGAATTTCTCGCTTCTTACTAACATCGTTACTTTTTTACAAAGTTTAGATAAGTAATGTGCTTCTTCACAAGCAGAATCTCCTGCTCCAACAATGACAACTTCTTGATTACGGTAGAAAAATCCGTCGCAGACAGCGCAGGCAGAAACGCCGCCTCCCATATTTAAATAATGCTGTTCTGATGGTAATCCCAAATATTTAGCTGTAGCACCTGTAGAAATAATAACAGTTTCACAGTGCAATTCGATTGAATCGTTAATCCAAACTTTATGAATATCTCCAGAAAAATCAACTTTTGTAGCCCAGCCATCACGAATATCAGCACCAAAACGTTTTGCTTGTTCTTGTAACTGAACCATCATTTCTGGTCCTGTAACACCATCAACATAACCAGGGAAATTTTCTACTTCATTAGTCGTTGTCAACTGACCTCCAGGCTGCATACCTTGATATAAAACCGGATTCATGTTTGCTCTGGCTGCATAAATTGCTGCAGTATAACCTGCAGGGCCAGAACCTATAATAAGGCATTTAATTTTTTCTATTGTATCTGACATAATGTGTATTGTTTTTTTGTGATGCAAATGTAAACTTTATTATAAAAAATAACACCGAAAATAAATCTGAAATAGCTATCTCAAAATAAGTTTTATTTATTTTGAAATTTTCCTTTTGTAAACGAATTTTATTTATATCTTTGCATCCGCTTTCGGGGTGTAGCGTAGCCCGGTTATCGCGCCTGCTTTGGGAGCAGGAGGCCGCAGGTTCGAATCCTGCCACCCCGACCAAAAGTCTTTTCATTTACTTGAAAAGACTTTTTTTTTGCAACAAACTGAAATATAAAATCATAGAATAGAACGGTTATCACGTCCCGACTAAAATCTTTCCATTTACTTGGAAAGACTTTTTTTTTTGCAATAAACTGAAAAATAAAATCATAGCATAGAACGATTATCACATCCCGATTGAAAATCGGGAAGACCACAGGTTCTCCAGAAAGCTTTCGGGATTGCCACCCCGACCAAAAGTCTTTTCATTTACTTGAAAAGCCTTTTTTTGCTTTAAACCCAACTTACAATTGAAAGGTTATCGCGCCACTATTTAACTTTTTATATTCCTAATTCAACCTTTTCAAAACAATTAAATATCTTAGAGTAAATTTCAAACATTACTTTTAATTAAAAATCAAGTATTTATACTTGTTTATTTCTTTACAATAATAACGAGATTTGACATTTATTAGTAAAAAGAAATTGTAAATTTCATTAAAGAAGTTTATCCAAATTAGATTAAATTAAAATTCATTTTCATTTGGTATTAACATAAAAAATAAAACATTATTAGCTATGATTCAAAACTTTACACTTTCAAGCACAAATGCAGAAGATGCAACTAGTACATTAAGTGAACTTATTTCGGACCCATGGACATTTCTTGTTGTTTTAGGAAATAGTACTGAAGCGCAAAATGCTTTACAAATTTGCTATAAAAAAATAAACTCAGGCCATCCATATTACAAAGGTGTACGCTGTATACATATTCCAATTCCTTCTTTAGTATTACCTTTATTAAAAAGTCTACGTGTAAAACCTGAGGTTCAAATTGACTGGAATAATTCACAAAATTACCTAATAACTTGCATATCAGCAGTATACAACAATATAGGATATATTTATTCCGCTCAAAATTATTTTAATATTCCAGAAGCTAAAACAGACCGATTAGTTCTAAAAGCGCTTGCAGCCGATTTATCCATTTAATCTTTAATAAGTTTATGAAAAAAATACTCTTCTTATTATTGTTAACCATTGGCACACAATACATGGTTAAAGCGCAAGACCTGTTTAAAGTAACAGAAAAAGATCAAGATGGTAATTGGCTTGATGCAAATGGTAATGCTAAGACAGATTATATAAATAATCGAATAGCAGATATTAATAGCGTCCTCATGATTGATATTGAAACCGAAAATATCGTTTCGTCTTACGCAAACAATAAAGGCCTGCCTCAAGAAATTGCTACTAAAATTACGGCTTTAAAAAATGTTCTTAAAACTGAAAAAGATGTACTCGAAAAAATAGACAATCTTATAAATCGTATTGACTACAGCAGTTATTCAAAAAATCCTGAAGCCATTCATAAGCAATTAAAAGATTTACAAATACTTGCGGAGTTAGTTGACAATATCAGTTTAATTGACAAAGACATTGATAATATTGCTGACAGCTTTTATGATCAAACAGGAACCGATGGCATGTTCTCAAGATCCTATATGGCTGCGGCTGTAGTTCTAAAAAGAGAACAAGCAAAACTTTTCGATTATGCAAAAGAAGAAGGTGTATCTATAAAATTTGGCGCATGGCTTATTACTAAACGTGAAAAAATCCCTTTACACATTGATGGTTTTGACAACATCGCCCCTCAACAACAATACGAAGTTGAACGTTGGGCAATATCTTTAACACCTGAGCAGAAACAAGAACTTGCAGATTTACAGAAATATTCAAAAGAAAATAGAGATAAAGGACTGGATTTAATAAACCAAATGACTGATATGCAAATTAAAGCCATTAAAGATTTAGCTTGGACAGAATATACCGGAATTGCCGATCAAATAAAACTGGAAATAAAAAAATTGGAATCCGACCCTAGTGTGGAGGATATTGTACAAAAAGCAAAGACATTAGCAAGCGATATTGAAACCTTTAAAAAAGATGCGGAAAGACGAATAGCTTATTATAAAAATCTAAAATTTCAAAAAGGAGAAAATATTACTGATTTGGTTTCTAAAATCACATCAGACATTACATATTTTTCTACAACTTTAGAAACTTTAAAGAAAAAAGCTTCTGATTTAAAATCTAGTATCAATAGAACAGCCATTAATCTTTCTCCAAATATCACCAATACCTTTTCAGCTATTGTTGCAAATTTTACAACTAAAATAGACGCAATAAACAATTTAAACAACACAACCATTAAAGATATCATCGAAGGACGCAAACTCGATGCAGCAGCATTAGAATTTAGCGATGCTGTTTTAAAATTATCTTTAACTGAGATAAAGAAAAACTTTGAATTCGATCTTACCAATGCGGGTTATCGCGAGGAAGGGAACCGAGTAGCATTAAAATTTTCCGTATATGATAAAAGCAGCAATCTTGAAATAAAAACTCAAATAAGAGAAATATATTTATTTAAGGTTTTAACTCACGTAATAAGTACTGTAGGAATTGTTTTTGCAGACCCCTTTACGCCAACAGCCATACAAACGCAATTTCAAATGGCTCCATATTACAATCTTTTGTTCAAAGGATGGATTGACAAAAAAAAACGAAGAAAATCCATAACGTACAATAAACTATTGGACTGGGGTATTGGCTTACATGTATCTGCACCAGATTTCGACAAAGATGATGTTCCTGAATTAGGTGCGGGAATAGTAATTACAGCACTGCATGATTATGTTCAAAGCGGTATCGCTTATAACATCTTCACAGGAGATCCGTATTGGTTTTTTGGATTACGCATACCAATGCCGAGTTTTGGAAGCAATAACCAATAAATGATAATAATAAAAAATGACAAGGTTTTCGAGCCTTGTCATTTTTTATTTCAAAATATCTATATCTTATTTATTTCTCCATAACAATATAAGCAGGAAACGATTCCTTATTAGGCAAATTAAATTCTTCGTCAAAAGGCTGTGTACCTTCACTATTATTATATAATGCCACACGTTTTACACCAGTTGCAGTGCTTCCGCCAATACTATTAATAACATTTTGGATATTTCCCGGCCCGGCAAAACGAGTAATACACATTTTTTCAAGTTTTACATTTGGACTATTAGGCGCTTCAAAGCCATTTTTCTTATTCACATTTCCATCTGTTCCTGTAAAAACTGCATAAGAACCCATTCCTATACTGTGATAGTCTTTTACAGTATTGGCTATTTTAAATGCTGCATAACCATCAACTTTACCTCCTTGACTACTCCAGCTTGCTTGATTTGGAGCATCATAAGGCGGTTCGTTTTGGAAGAAATAAGTTCTGCCGCGTTCTCCAAGCCATAAAACTTCATATTCCTGAAAGTGTTCTGTAAACAGCGCATAAAGTGTAACATCATTTCCTGTAACGATAAGTCCGTTTTTACATCTGTCTCTTATCCATCGCAAATCTCCGCCTTTCTGCGAACCATGATCAGCACGCCATAACCAGAAATGGTCGCCCACAACATTACTGCTGTTTATTTGCATAGCAGTATGTATCTGAATATTTTTTGACTGAACCCCGCCCACTCTACAAGTAATATCTGATAGTAATATAGGATTTGTAGCATGGTCTGCTTTTGCACCTTCTTCACCAATTCTAACCTGATATGTTGTACTATTAAATGAATCTGTAAGAAGTCCGGCAATGATAATTCCGTCTTTATCATCGGCATAAATACATCCCCAAGTATTTTTCTCAGTAGGTTCTAATGTTACCGAAGCTATACCTGCACCAAGAAGAATTGCATCTTTTCTATTTACCTGAATAGGCGCATTCAATGCATAATGTCCCGGAGTGAAAAATATATTTTTACCTGCTTTTAACGCATTATTAATTTCTACATCGGTGTCACCTTCTTTAGCAACATACCAATCGGTAAGTAAATCTTGAACTTTACCTTTCCCCATATCTGTTGACGACCATGAAACTCCTACTCTATCTTTTTGCCATGCCGGAACAAATACTTTGTATTCACCATCATTATCTATAAAAAGAAAAGGTTTTTCTCTTATAATAGGTGTCGTAGGAATTGGAGAATTGGTATCATCAGCTTGTGGAGGATTAACGCAGCCTTGCCAAACCATATTATACGAGCCTCCCATAGCTCCCGACCCCGAAGGAAAAACAGCATTTCTAGTGTACCATTGCTGTTGTCCAGCCCAGTTTGGTCTGTTTGATGTATAATGAGTATCGGCAATAAAACCACCGCTGCCCCAAAAATTAGTATTTCCAATATCTGAAATATATTTCGAAGTACTTTCAATCAATATTCTTCGTGCGCTGGTTGATTGAGAAACTGTCCATGCAAAATCACGCATTACCTCTACATTTTCTACAGAACGCCAAAATGTACACGTAGCATTTGCTCCACCAGAAAGGTGAGGTCTTGTAAAAATAGAACCCAATTTAACATCTGACGGTACTTTTCCTAAACCTCCAATGTGAGAGTAGAATCCTAATTCAATTGAGTTAGCTTCTGCCGATGATGCTGAACCTGAACCGCCTGAATCGTAAGTTTGACCATTAACGTTTGCTTTTAAATAATAGGCCTGACGTTTCGTAGTCCATTCGCCGTTTGCTCCACCCAGACCAATAGCACTAAATTGTGAATTAATATCATTTTTGGCCGTTTCAGCTTTTTCATACTTTCGATCATAGAAATACATATTGCTGCCAAAAATTTGATTCTCTAACGAAAGCAGTATTGTTATATCGTTACGAGTTATTTTATAATAATTCTCGTATTTATTTTTATTCGGTTTATTATCTGTAAACGTTAATTTAGAAGTTGAGCTCACCGATACAAAATTAGATGCCAGACGACTGCCTCCCCTTGTAATCACATAATTTCCCGAAGAACCAAATGCAGGCCAAGATAATGTTATATTATGTTTTATCTTATTGTAAACAATCTTGCCTTCTATCTTATTTTCTAGTACTTTTTTATTAGATGAATTAGATGTTGCAAAACTGCATAGAATCAGCATAAACGCAAACGCCGTAAATACTGAGGTTAACTTTTTAATCATAAAAATTGTTTTTGGTTTAATAGTTTTTTAGGGATTCTAAAGTAGTCATAATCCTTAACCTATATTTTTCAATTTTCTTATCAAAAACTATACAACGAGACCAAATAATGCCTTTTAATAGCATAAATAAACCGTATAGCATATTCTCATTTTTTTATAATAGATTTTTTTTGCGCCCAATAGAAATTAGAAAATGAAAATATTAATACTCTATATTGCTTTAGCTTTTTCAGGAATAGCAGCAGCGCAGGAAGTTCCAAATGATACAGACTTAGATATCGAAAACGGCCAGTATGTTTTATATAAAGAACATGCACATGCTTCTTATTATCATGATAAATTTAATGGACGAAAAACGGCCAGCGGTAAAAAATTCAATAATAATGATCTGACTGCTGCTCACAAAAAACTTCCTTTTGGCACAAAACTTAAAATCACAAACGAACAAAATAATAAATGTGTTATTGTAGAAATAACAGATCGCGGTCCTTTTGTTAACGGAAGAGAAATTGACCTAAGCAAAAGAGCTTTTATGAACATTGCTTCAAATAAAAAGAGCGGCGCACTTACTGTAACAATTGAAATTATAAAATAAAGCCCTCTTCATTATTTATATTACCTAAGATTTAGGAAAGAAAACCTCAATGTGATCATTTCTGTAAAGTAAAATTTAAATCCATACGTTTTTACTTCAAAATAGCATTCACGATAACCAAAATCTTGTTTGTAATTCTGCTCAAAACTCAAATTAATTTCTGCCGAACACGCACGAAACAACGATTAAGCGAAGTTTCACAAATGTTAACAAAATAGATTTTCAAAAACCATAAATAATTGTATTTTTACGGTTCAAAATTCAGAAAATAAATGGGCAAAATCATTGCGATTGCTAATCAAAAAGGAGGCGTTGGAAAAACTACAACATCTGTAAATCTTGCAGCCTCATTAGGTGTTTTAGAGAAAAAAGTATTATTGATCGATGCTGATCCTCAGGCTAATGCTACATCTGGCCTTGGAATTGACGTAGAATCTGTTGAACTTGGAACTTACCAAATTCTTGAACATACAATAACACCAAAAGAAGCCATTTTAAAATGTTCGGCTCCAAATGTTGACGTGATCCCTGCTCACATTGACCTTGTTGCGATCGAAATCGAATTGGTCGACAAAGAAAATCGTGAGTACATGCTTAAAAAAGCATTAGAAGAAGCAAAAGAAGAATATGATTTCATCATTATCGATTGTGCGCCTTCATTAGGTTTATTAACCTTAAATGCTTTAACAGCTGCCGACTCAGTAGTAATCCCTATTCAATGTGAATATTTTGCACTTGAAGGATTAGGAAAATTATTGAACACTATAAAAAGTATTCAAAAAATTCACAACCCTGATCTTGACATCGAAGGATTATTACTTACAATGTATGATTCAAGATTACGTTTATCTAATCAGGTAGTTGAAGAGGTTCAAAAACACTTTAACGATATGGTTTTTGACACCGTTATTCAGCGAAATGTTAAATTAAGTGAGGCCCCAAGTTTTGGAGAAAGTATCATTAATTATGATGCTACAAGTAAAGGTGCGGTTAATTACATTAATTTAGCTCAAGAAATTATAAAGAAAAACAGTAAATAGTTTTTATGACAAAAGCAATTAAAAAACAAGCCTTAGGAAGAGGATTATCAGCGTTATTAAAAGATCCGGAAAACGACATTACATCAGTAGAAGACAAAAATGCTGATAAGGTTGTTGGAAATATTATTGAGCTTGAAATAAGTGCTATCGAAATAAATCCGTTTCAGCCTAGAAGCAATTTTAATGAAGAATCATTACGCGAATTAGCCACTTCTATTAAAGAACTTGGTGTAATTCAACCTATTACTGTTCGAAAATTAGACTTTAATAAATACCAGTTAATTTCTGGAGAACGTCGTTTACGCGCTTCAACTTTAGTTGGCTTAACTCATGTTCCGGCTTACATTCGTATTGCTAACGACAATGAGTCTCTTGTTATGGCATTAGTTGAAAATATTCAGCGTCATGACTTAGACCCAATCGAGATTGCACTTTCTTACCAGCGTTTAATTGATGAAATTCAATTAACACAAGAGCAAATGAGCGAGCGCGTTGGAAAAAAACGTTCTACAATTGCCAATTATTTACGTCTTTTAAAACTGGATCCAATTATTCAAACTGGTATTCGCGATGGTTTCATTAGTATGGGACACGGTCGTGCTATCATTAATATTGAAGATTTAGACGTTCAGACTGATATTTACCAAAAAATCGTAAGTCAAAATTTATCTGTTCGTGAAACTGAAGCCTTAGTTAAAAATTATCACGAAGGTCAGCAGCCAAAAGCAGAAGGAAAACCTAAAGCTGAATCTTCATTTGTGGTTAGAGAAACACAAAAAAATACTTTTAATGATTATTTTGGTTCGAAAGTTGATATAAAAGTCGCTGGTAACGGAAAAGGAAAAATCACAATTCCTTTTAATTCTGAAGCCGACTTTAATCGAATTATAAAATTAATAAACGGATAGTGAATAAAATTGTCCCCATAAGTCTATTGTTCTTTCTCATAGGAACCGTTTCTCTTTTTGCCCAGGTAAAAAAAGACACGGTTTTAGTCGTTAAAGACACAACTGCATTAATAGAAATAGATCCGCTTACGCCTGCAAAGGCTGCTTTTTACTCGGCTATTTTACCTGGCTTGGGTCAGGTATACAATAAAAAATACTGGAAAGTTCCATTAGTTTACGGAGCAATTGGTACGAGTTTATACTTTTACATTGATAACAATAAAAAATATCATGATTATCGTGATGCCTACAAACGAAGACTTGAAGGCTATAATGATGATAAATATAAATTTTTAGATGACAGCAGACTTATTGCCGGTCAGAAATTTTATCAGCGAAACAGAGATTTATCTGCCTTATTTGTTGTTGGATTTTACGTTTTAAACATTATTGATGCCAATGTTGATGCAGCTTTGATTCAATTTAACGTAAACGAAAGATTATCACTTCGTCCAGAAATTTATCCCGCCGATGTAACATTTAAACCAAACGTCGGACTAACTTTTAATTATCGTTTTTAAGTAGTTTCTTCTATTTAAAAATTCACAAATACATACAAAATGAAAATTGCGCTTTTAGGATACGGAAAAATGGGTAAAGTAATCGAACGAATTGCTTTAGAAAGAGGTCATGAAATTGTTTTAAAGAAAGACGAATTCAACACATACGACGGACTTTCGACTGCAGATGTTGCGATTGACTTTAGCGTTCCGTCAGCGGCAGTCGACAATATTTCTGCATCTTTTAATGCTAATGTTCCTGTAGTTTCCGGAACAACCGGATGGTTAGAACATTACGATGAAATGATTGCTCTTTGCAACGAGAAAAAAGGAGGTTTTATCTCCAGCTCAAATTTCAGTTTGGGAGTAAATATTTTCTTTGGATTAAATGAATATTTAGCCAAAATCATGAATCAATTTGATTCTTATAAAGTTACGATGGAAGAAATTCACCACATTCATAAATTGGATGCTCCAAGCGGAACTGCGATTTCTTTAGCGCAAGGTGTTATTCAAAACAGTGACTATTCTAACTGGACTTTAGATGAAGCAAAAAAAGGTGAAATTCATATTGAAGCTAAAAGAATTGGAGAAGTTCCGGGTACACATACCGTAAACTACGATTCAGCTATTGACAGCATTGAAATTAAACATACCGCTCACAATCGTGAAGGTTTTGCTCTTGGTGCTGTTATCGCTGCAGAATGGCTTGCCGGAAAGCAGGGAATTTTCACTATGAAAGATGTATTAAACTTACAATAAATTGATAAAAGTTCTGGATTAAACAAATATTCAATCCCGAATTTGAAACTTAAAATACTATATTATGACTCTTTACTCTTGGTTCGTATTTTTCTTAGCTGTTCAAATTATTCATTTCGTTGGTACTTGGAAATTGTATCAAACAGCAGGAAGAAAAAGCTGGGAAGCGGCAATTCCGGTATATAATTCAATTGTTTTAATGAAAATTATCGGCCGACCAACCTGGTGGACATTATTACTTTTCATTCCAATTATCAACTTGATTATGTTTCCGGTTGTTTGGGTTGAAACACTTAGAACCTTTGGTAAAAAATCAACTTTAGACACTATTTTAGGAATTTTTACTCTCGGCTTTTATATCTACTATGTAAATTATACACAGAAATTAGAATATAACGCTGACAGAAAATTAACTCCTGAAAACAAAACAGCTGATACGGTAAGCTCTTTACTTTTTGCAATTATTGTTGCAACTTTAGTACACACTTACGTTATTCAGCCTTATACGATCCCAACTTCTTCCTTAGAGAAATCGTTATTAATTGGAGATTTCTTGTTTGTAAGTAAGTTAAATTATGGTCCAAGAGTTCCTATGACGACGGTTGCATTACCAATGGTTCATGACTCTATTCCATTAACGAAAAGAAAATCTTATTTAAGCTGGCCTCAACTGCCATATTTCAGACTTCCTGCTTTTGAACAAATAAAAAGAAATGACATTGTGGTATTCAACTGGCCGGTTGACACGGTACATTATTTTTATGAGCCAAAAGGAAGACCGGGCGTTATTAAGCCAATCGATAAGAAATCAAATTATGTAAAAAGATGCGTTGGTATTCCTGGCGACAGTTTATCAGTTGTAGACGGCTTTGTATTCATTAACGGAAAAAAACTTATTTTACCGGAAAGAGCAAAACCACAATATTCTTATTCTGTGGCTTTAGACGGCAAAACATCTATTGATTTTGAATCTTTATTTAAAGAATTAGATATTACAGATCCTGCAGGTTTTAGATCTGAAAAAAGAGACACGCTTTATTTTAGAGCCTTGACAGATGCAAGCGCTGAACGTTTGAGAAACACTCCGGGTGTTACTGCTGTAAAAAGAGAAATTGACAAAGGAAATGACAATGCTCTTTTCCCGCACATCAACAAATGGAACCAGGATAATTTTGGCCCAATTTATATTCCTGAAGCTGGTAAAACAGTTGCTTTAACCAATACATCTCTTCCGTTTTACAAAGAAATCATCACAAATTACGAAGGAAACACTTTAGAGTTAAGCGGTTCTAAATTTATCATAAACGGTAAAGAAACTAACACTTACACCTTCAAACAAAATTACTATTGGATGATGGGAGACAATCGTCACAACTCTGAAGATAGTCGTTATTGGGGTTACGTTCCGGAAAATCATATCGTAGGAAAACCGGTTTTCATTTGGATGAGCTGGGATACAAACGGAAAAGGTATCAACAAAATTCGCTGGAGCAGAGTTTTCACTACTGTTGACGGTGAAGGACAACCGCAATCGTATTTCAAATATTTCCTAATTATTCTTGCACTATACTTTGTTGGAGAATTCTTCTGGAGAAAAAGAAAACAGAATAAAGCATAAAAAATAAAAAATGTTATTTTTGTTTCAGGTTTCAAGTTTCAGGTTCTTTGCGAACGTGAAACTTGAAACCTGAAACTTTTAAAACAAAAATCAAATGAATTCCCTATTACTTCCTACATATTTCCCATCAATTAGCCACTTTGCAGTTATGGCTCAATCTGAGAATATAACTTTTGAAATGGAAGATAATTTTCAAAAGCAGACGAATAGAAACAGAACTTATATCTATAGTCCGAATGGAATTCAATTATTAAATATTCCTGTTAAGCATTCTAAATCTGCACATCAGAAGACAAAAGATGTATTGATCGAAAATGAATTTGACTGGCAGAAACAGCATTTTAAATCCTTAGAAGCTGCTTACAGAAGTTCTCCGTTCTTTGAGTATTTTGAAGACGATATCGTGCCTATTTTCGAAAAGAAACATACTTTCCTGATGGATTTAAACATGGAAGTTTTTGATACAGTTACAAAGTGTTTACGAATGAAATTAGAATTTGGTAAAACGGCTGAATATTTTCATGAAGTTGAAAATATTTCTGATTTTAGATATTTAGCAAACGGAAAAAAAGATCAAAATTCTTTTGAAAAATACACTCAGGTTTTTGATGACAAACATGGTTTCATCAATAATTTAAGTGTTTTAGATTTACTTTTTAATGAAGGTAAGTTTGCAATGGATTATTTAAAAACTCAGAAAATAATATGAGTTAAAAGTTATGAATTATGAATNNNNATTCATAATTCATAACTTTTAACTAAAACTGATCAATCGAAAGTCTCGTCATTATTGGATAATGATCTGAGTTTTCGAAATCAGAAAAGCTTTCAAACTGCTTTACTTTCATTTTAGTATCGGTGAAAATATAATCGATTCGGGCTGGATAATACTTAAATTTATAAGTTGCCCCAAAGCCTTCTCCGGCTTCTTCAAAAGCATCTTTAAGTTTTCCCTTAATATTTCGGTAAACGTATGAAAACGGACTGTTATTCATGTCTCCACAAATAATAATCGGGTATTTACATTGCTTTATATGCTCCTTAAAAATTTCGGCCTGCTCCTGCTGCTGCGTAAACCCTTTACTGATTCGGGCATAAATACGCTGTGATTTCTGTTGATTTACTTTATCAATATCATCAGAAATCTCACTTACGTCAGGAGAAATTTTAATAGACTGCAAGTGCATATTATAAACACGTATAATGTCTTTCCCGCGTTTAATATCAGCATAAACCACATTATTATCTGATTTTGGAAAAATAATATTTCCCTCGTTTATAATAGGGAATTTAGAAAAAATAGCCTGTCCGGTCTTAATTTGGTTTCCTTCAATAAAAATATAACGGTGCGGATACACTTTTAAATCTAAATGCGCGGAGTTTGAATACTCCTGAACACACAAGATATCAGGATCTTTTTCATCTATAAATGTTTTAATATTTTCCGGAATATCATCACGGTCCAGCCATTTGAAAACATTAAAAAGACGTACGTTATAACTCATTACAGAAAAATCTCTTTCGTCTTTTACATATTCTTTTGCAGAGAATTTATAGAATTTGCTGATAAAAGTAATTCCGGTAAGCAAAACCAAACCAGATAAAATAAGTCGTTTTTTAAACTGAATTGCCCAATATAAAAAGAAGAGCCCATTTGCAACAAAAAAGGCCGGCATGAACAAAGTAAGCACCGATAAAAGCGGAAAGCTCTTAGGTGCTAAAAACGGTAAAATATAGACACTAAATGTGAGCACAGTCAGTACTATATTCAAAAAGAACATTATTTTATTAAACCACGAAAGGTTTTTCATATTTTCTTGCTAAGGATTATTTTCCTGCTTTAAATAAAAACTCTTTTTCTTCTTTTGTCAGACAATCGTATCCCGACTGGCTGATTTTATCTAAAATCTCATCAATTTGCTGCTGCGTTTTGTCTTTTGTAACAATTCTTGATGTAGCTTTTTCTGTAGGTTTTTTGTAATTTTTATGAACTTTTGTAAATGGGGTCGTTGGGGATTTTCTAAAAAGATTTGCAAAGAAATCTAATGTTCTAGAAACAATAATACTTAAATCAGTACCATTCTGAAGTAATTTTATATAGGCAAATCCAAAGAATGCACCAGCCAAGTGCGAAATATGTCCGCCCATATTGCCAGAACGTAATTGCACTAAATCTAAAACCAAGATTACAGCCGTTATATGCCAAAGCTTTACGTTTCCAAATAAAAGCAAACGAACATTCATTAATGGAGAATAGGTCGTAGCAGCAACTAAAATTGCCATTATTGCAGCCGATGCCCCAACTATTGAAGCAGAAGTCCCTAAAACATAAAAACTTAAGACAAAAACAACTCCGGCAAAAAGAGCACTTAAAAGATATAGACCCAAGTATTGTTTTTGATTAAAAAAAGTCAAAAACAAATTACTTGCAAAGTTTAAAACCAACATATTAAATAACAGATGCCAGAAATCGAAATGAAAAAAAGCGTAAGTTAAAAATGTCCAAGGCTTAAACAAAAAGACTTGTGGATCTGAAGACAGAGCCAGCCAATTTGGGTAAGCAAATGCCCCAGCAAAATTCGGCCAGAAAAAAACTAAAGAAATAAGAAAACAGGCAACATTCCAATAAATAACCCGCATCGCAATGCCGCCTAATTTATATTGAAGTTTCAAATCGTCAAGAATATTCATAAAGTCTTCTTTTGGTTTTTAAATTTAATTAAAGTTAAAAATTAATTCCATCGATTGTTATTAAACTGATTTTTTTTCCAGTATAACATCATTAAAAAACCAGCAACCGCACCACCAATATGTGCAAAATGAGCAATTCCTGTTCCTCCGCTTCCGAATAATGAACTTCCTTTAAATCCTAAAAATAAATCTACTGCTAAAATTCCAGGCACAAAATATTTCGCTTTGATTGGAATTGGAATAAAAATCAAACCAAGCTGCGCATTAGGAAACATAAAAGCAAAAGCCGTTAATAAACCATAAATTGCTCCAGAAGCTCCTAAAACTGGAGACTGCATAATTCCACCAGCTTGTGCCAAAGCATTAAATTGTTCTTGAGTACAATGTGCTTTATTTAAAATAGCTGCAATATCCCCTTGTACCATTTTACCACTGGAATCAAATAAAGACTGATAATCTGCATTTAAAATTAAATGAAGTTCTGATTTTGATAAATTCAAATTAGAGACAGAATCTAAAATAGACTGTAATTGCAGGTAATTCACTCCTGTATGAAGCAATGCTGCTCCAAGTCCGCAGGAAATGTAGAAAAACAAGAACTTCTTACCTCCCCAAAAATGCTCTAACGGAGAACCAAAACTATATAATGCGAACATATTAAATAAAATATGAGCAAAGTTTGGTAATGGCGCATGCATGAACATATGCGTAATGATCTGCCAAGCCCTAAAATCATTACTTTCCGGATAATATAATGAAAAATATTCATACGAAACTGGCACTAACTGAGCGCCAATAAAAAATATAATATTAATAATTAGCAGTTGTTTAACCACTGGAGTCATATTCATCATAAGGCAAACTTTTTATCTATATCTTCAACACGCATGGTAATGAAGGTAGGTTTTTGAAAAGGTGAAATATTAGGATCTTTACAAGCAAACAAACCGTTTACTAGATTGTCTTGTTCTTTCTCGGTTAAATAAGATCCGGTTTTAACCGCTAAACTTTTTGCCATTGATTTAGCAATGGTATCATTTTGACTGTAACTACTTGCCGGAATTCCGTCTTCCAAATCGCTTAATAATTGTTCGATTACAAGAGAAACTTCGCTTTCGGTAATGTTTACCGGAATTCCCGAAATTACAATATGATCTGTTTTGGCTTCTTCAAAAATAAATCCGGTTGTTTCTAACGAAGGTTTTAATTCTTCGATTAATTTCATTTCTGTAGAAGAATAAAATAAATCTAAAGGAAAAAGCAATTTCTGACTTGAAGCCTGATTCACAGTCATATTCAACAAAAAATGTTCGTATAAAATACGTTGATGCGCGCGCTGCTGATCAACAATTATCATTCCTGATTTTATTGGAGAAACGATATATTTTTTATGAATTTGATACGTTTTTTGAGTTGCCTGTTCAACTTCATCATCATTAAATAAAGAAGAGGTTACTTCTTCGTTTTCGAATGTAAAGGGTGAACTTTCAATACTTTCTACATTTTCTACATCTAATCCAACATACAAACTTTCCCAGCTTACTGTTGGTTCTACTCTTTTTGAATAACCTGAATAAGACGAAGATGAATTTGAAGAAGAAGATCCAGAGCTATAACCAGAACTTGATCCTGAACCCGCTTTTGCATAATGCTGATTCGTTTTATCATCTGTAAACGGATTAAAAGTTCCATCAACCTGAATTGTTGGTACTTCTGCTTCTACATCTTTATAATGATAAGGTGTATCTAAATTTGAATCTCTGTCAAAATCTAAAACCGGAGCCACATTAAACTGACCTAAACTATGTTTAATCGAAGCTCTTAAAATAGCATATAAGGCTTGTTCATCATCAAACTTAATTTCGGTTTTTGTGGGATGAATATTGATATCGATTGTATTTGGTGGTACTTGCAGATATAAGAAATAACTTGGCTGAGAACCATCTTTCAAAAGTCCGTCGTAAGCTGCCATAACCGCATGATGCAGATAACCGCTTTTGATGAAACGGTCGTTTACAAAAAAGAATTGTTCTCCTCTATTTTTCTTGGCAAATTCTGGTTTGCAGACAAATCCCTGAACGTTTATAATTTCTGTATCTTCATTTACAGGAACTAATTTTTCATTGGTTTTACCAGACATAATCCCAACGATACGCTGACGATATCCTGCTGCGGGAAGATTATACAATTCGCTTCCGTTATGATAAAAACTAAAATGAATATTTGGATGTGCCAAAGCTACACGCTGAAATTCATCCATAACATGGCGAAATTCAACTGTATCTGATTTTAAGAAATTACGACGCGCTGGGATATTAAAAAACAGGTTTTTAACAGCAAATGATGTTCCTTTTGGCAAAACTGCCACTTCCTGCGAAACAAATTTACTTCCTTCAATAATAATATGAGTTCCGAGTTCGTCCTGCTCTTGTTTTGTTTTCATTTCCATATGCGCAATTGCCGCTATAGAAGCTAGTGCTTCTCCGCGAAAACCTTTTGTAGCAAGGGAAAATAGATCTTCGGCCTGACGAATTTTTGATGTAGCGTGACGTTCAAAACACAAACGTGCATCTGTAACGGTCATTCCTACACCGTTATCAATAACCTGAACTAATGATTTGCCGGCATCTTTTATAATCAATTTAATATCAGTTGCCTTTGCATCAACAGCATTTTCTAACAGCTCTTTTACGACTGAAGCGGGTCTTTGAACCACTTCTCCAGCAGCAATTTGGTTAGCAACGTGATCAGGAAGTAATTGAATAATACTCGACATTGAAAATTTTAGATTGTAGATTAACGATTTAAGATTTTTGATTTAAATCTAAACCAAGCAGCACAAATTTAGTGAATTTCTACTGGCTTTTTAAATATGTGAAATCATAAAAAAAACAAAAAACCTATACTATTGTGACACAGTATAGGTTTTAATATTTTTAAAACAAATGTGTTTATTCTGTAATATAAAAGTGATTTCCTAGTATATCTTTTAATCCTACTAAAACCAGCCAGACAAAAGTTACAAAAAGCAATATTCCATATCCGGGTTTTAGACGACCAAGAGTCATATAAACAAGAAAAAGAGCAAATATGAATGAGCTTATACCTACTATAAAGAGAAAAAATCTATTAGAATCTTCTTCTCTAAATTCATTAATAGCAACTATTGCGATACAAACTGCATAAACCCAAATAAACATACTTATTGGAGAATCTGAAGAATCTGGATAACGTTCTAATATATTAAAGGAACTCCAGAAAATAAAAACACTTAACAGAATTCTAGAAATTGCCCAAAAGACTCTTGTTTTACAGAAAAACTCATCCATAGATATTTTTATTCGTTCTCTATTTTTCTTGGAGAATCTTCTATCTGAAGTGCTCCAGAAGTCAATAAAGGTTGATTAAAAGGATGCGAAATTGAAGCTTGCTGGCGAATGTATGCCATTTTTATGGCAGCAATTGCAGCTTCGGTTCCTTTGTTTCCGTGAACACCGCCGCTTCTGTCAATAGACTGCTGCATGTTATTATCTGTTAAAACACAAAAAATAACCGGAATATCAGTTTGAACATTCAAATCTTTAATTCCCTGCGTTACACCTTCACAAACAAAATCAAAATGTTTAGTCTCTCCTTGAATTACACATCCAATTACGATTACTGCATCAACATTTTGCGTTTGAAGCATTTTTTTTGCGCCATAAATAAGCTCAAAACTCCCTGGTACATTCCAGCGAATAATTTGCTGCGCAGGAACATCACAATCAACTAGTGCGTCAAAAGCGCCATTGTAAAGTCCTTCTGTTATAACATCGTTCCACTCAGAAACAACAATCCCAAATCGAAAGTCTTTCGCATTTGGGATTGTGTTTTTATCGTATTCTGATAAATTTTTATTTTCGGTAGCCATCTTTAATATTTTAGATTTTTGATTTTAGAATTTAGATTCTTAAAATACAAATCTACAATCTTAAATCTAAAGTCTAAAATTTTTTATTGTGCTAATCCAATCAAAGCATCAACAGCACCAGCTTCTGGAGTTGCATCGAAGTTGTCTTTAATATCGTTTAGATATTTTAAAGCGTCTTCTTTTTGACCTAAAGCGATAGCCGTTTTAGCAGCTTTTAACAAGAAACGAGGTGTTGTAAAATCGTTTTTGTTAGCTTCAGCAGCTTTTACATAATAGTCTAAAGCTTCTTTTTGATTGTTTTTTTGAGAGTAAGCATCTCCAATTGCTCCTTTTGATAAAGCACTTAAGATTAAATCATCTGATTTAAATTCTCCTAAATACTTAATAGCATCATCAAATTTACCTGTATTTAAATATGCCATACCAGCATAGTAATTTGCTAAATTTCCAGCGTCAGTTCCAGAATATTCGTCAGCGATTTTCACAAATCCGAATTTACCTTCAGATCCGTTTAATGCTAATTTATATAATGAATCACTTGCAACACCATCAACAGCTTTTTGAAAGTTCTGTTGTGCAACAAACATTTCGTTTGCAGCTTCGTCTTGTTTAGGATTTTCAATAAATTTTTGGTAAGCCAAATAACCAATAGTAGCAACTGCAATACCAGCAACTAAACCAATAATGATTTTTTGATTTTTAGCAACCCAATCCTCCGTTCTTGAAGCAGTTTCGTCTAATTTAGAAAAAACACCAGCTGTTGTGCTGTCTTTTTCGTCAATGATTACCTGTTGTTCTTCATTTACTTCTTTAACTTCCTTCTCTTTTGGTGCTTTATATCCTCTTTTATTGTAAGTAGCCATTTAAAATTAATTTAGTGAACGGCAAAAATAAAATTTTTCTTGAAACTGTGGCATAAAAAATCAAATTTATCACTATTTTAAAACAAATATTTTTAATAACGCTAACTCCTTTCGCATCAGCACCAAAATAAATCAACTTGAAACGCACCAAAAGTCCTTTATATCGATAATTTTCGATAATTTGCACCCTCAAATTTTTGATGATTTCAAATAACACTTTTTTTGAGCTAAAACTTTTTTTTGCCACTGATTTCAGGGATTTACACAGATTAAAGAGTCTCTGTAAAAAAATCTTTTTAATCATTTTATCCCGATAGCTATCGGGAGTGACAGAAAAAAGACAGCGAATTAATAGAAAAGCATCAAATTTTACCTTTTTAGCGTCTCTTAAAAATGCATTTAAACAAAATATCTTTATTCAATTATAAAAATTTCGCTGAAGCCAGTTTTGATTTCGACATCAAGATCAATTGTTTTGTTGGAAAAAACGGAATTGGAAAAACCAACGTGCTGGATGCCATTTATCATTTGGCTTACGGAAAAAGTTATTTTAATCCGCTGGCGGTTCAAAATATCAAACACGGAGAAGAGTTTTTTGTTATTGATGCCGAATTAGAAAAAAACGACAGAACAGAACAAATTGTCTGCAGTTTAAAAAAAGGACAAAAGAAGGTTTTAAAAAGAAACGGAAAGGCTTACGATAAATTTTCAGATCATATTGGTTTTATTCCGCTCGTAATTATTTCTCCGGCCGACCGAGATTTAATTGTTGAAGGAAGCGAAACACGCCGTAAATTTATGGACAGTGTTATTTCGCAGTTAGATTCGACTTATCTGCATCAGCTTATTCAATATCAAAAAGTAATTGTGCAGCGAAATGCACTTTTGAAATATTTTGCGCTCAATCATACTTTTGATAATGATACCTTATCTATATATAATGAGCAGTTAAATGAATACGGAAAATCGATTTTTGAAAAGCGAAAAGATTTTCTGGAACAATTTATACCTATATTTAATATACATCATCAAACCATAACGGGTTCTGAAGAAACGGTTCAATTGGTTTATGAAAGTCATTTATTCGAAAAAGATTTATTGACACTTTTACAGGAAAACATCAATAAAGACCGTGCGCTGCATTATACAAGTTCTGGAGTTCACAAAGACGATTTATCTTTTGAAATTGATTCGCATCCCATAAAAAAATTCGGATCGCAGGGACAGCAAAAATCTTTTTTGATTGCGTTAAAACTGGCTCAGTTTGAGTTTTTAAAAAAACAAAGCGGTGTAAAACCTATTTTATTATTTGATGATATTTTTGATAAACTGGACGAAACCCGTGTTGCCAAAATTGTAGAAATGGTAAATAGTGAAACTTTTGGACAGCTTTTTATTTCAGACACGCATCCTGAACGTACCGAAGCTATTGTAAAAATGACGCATCAGAGTTATAAGGTTTTTAATTTGTGATTCAATGTTTGCCACGAATTTCAAGAATTAGCACGAATTTAAAATTAACGGGACGTAAAACTTTGACAAAGTTTTGAACTTTGTCAAAGTTCTGCGAAGTCAACAGCAATTAAAAAATTCGTGCTAATTCGTGAAATTGCTTCGCCTGTTCGCTATCNNGCTATCGCTCGGGTCGTGGCAAAAGAAAAACATCAATTTGAAATTCAAAAATGAAAAATCACTACTTTAGCAACAATCATTTTTAAAATAAAGACTATGAAATTCCCCAAAATTTTATTTCTGCTTGTTTCAATTTTGCTGCTTTCGTGCAACAAAGAAAAAACAGTTTCTTTTGAATCTGTAAATGCAAAGAATTTTGCAGATAAAATCAAAAACACCGAAAATCCACAAATTTTAGATGTTCGAACTCCAGATGAATTTTCATCAGAACATATTGAAAATGCTGCAAATGTAAACTGGAACGGCGAAGATTTTGAATCGAAAGCTGCTCTTTATGATAAATCGAAACCTGTTTTTGTATATTGTTTAAGTGGAGGAAGAAGCAAAAAAGCGGCTAAAAAATTAAACGAATTAGGTTTTTCAAAAGTTTACGAGTTAGACGGAGGCTTTTTAAGCTGGAGCGAGGAAGGATTGTCAAAACCGTCAGATGCTCAGATTGGAATGACAATGGAGGAATTTAATAATCTCGTACATACAGACAAAAAAGTTTTAGTCGATTTTTATGCCGAATGGTGCGGCCCGTGCAAACAAATGGAGCCTTACATTTTAGAAATGCAAAAAAACATGGCCGATAAAGTGACTATTATAAGAATTGATGTTGATCAAAATAAGACCTTAGCAACTCAATTAAAAATTGACCAGCTTCCTACTCTGGCTTTGTATCACACCACAAAAGGAATATGGAAAAAAACGGGTTTTATAAGTGAACAAGATTTAAAAAAACAACTGCAATAAATTAAGAAATATGCTTACGAAAGAATCATTGCAATTTTTAGACGATTTAAAAAAGAACAACAATAGAGATTGGTTTCAGGACAATAAAAAGCGTTATGAAATCTTCAAAAAAGATTATCATCAATTAGTGAGCGATTTTCTGGATGTAATGAAACCGCTTGATCCTTCGCTGGAATTATTAGAGGTTAAAAATTGTACGTTTAGAATTAACCGAGATATTCGTTTTTCTAAAGATAAATCTCCTTATAAAGCACATTTAGGTGTTTGGCTTTCATCTGGCGCAAAAGGCTTAAACCGTTCCGGATATTATGTTCACATTGAAAAAGGCGCTAGTTTTATAGCTGGTGGATTTTATTCGCCTGAAGCGGAAGATTTGAAAAAAGTCCGCAAAGAAATTGCTTTTTTCCATGACGATTTGGAAGCAATTGTAGCCAATAAAGACTTTAAGAAAGAATTTGGAAATTTAGATTTTGACGAAAATAATTCGCTTAAAAATCCGCCGAGAGGTTATGAAAAAGATCATCCGGCAATTGAATTTTTAAAGCTGAAAAGTTTTACAGCTTCTCAAAAATATGATATTTCTGAAGTGACTCAAAAGGACTTCGTTTCAAAAATGAGTAAAAAACTGATTGCTTTAAAACCTTTAAACGAATTCATAAATCGTGCTTTAGACACTGATGAATCTTAATTTTATCTGCCACAGATTTCACAGATTAAAATGATTTTTTTTGCCACGAATTTCACGAATTTTCACGAATTAATAGCTTTGACAAAGCTTAAAACTTTGTCAAAGCTAAACCAATCACAATTAAAAATTTGTGGAAATTTGTGTAATTCGTGGCAACTTTTCTATAAATCCTTTTAATCTGTGAAATCTGTGGCGAAAAAAAAACTCATTTCAATGAAAAGAAAAATACTTTTTCTTGGAGAATCGTACCGCGCCGATGCTATAACATGGATGAAAGGCCTGAAAGAATTTGGCGATTTTGAAATTATCACCTGGGAACTTCAATCTCCGAGTAATTCAAAACTTAACCGATTCAAACGTATTTTAGAATATTTCTTCGCTCCTATTTCTATTCGAAAAATAATCAGAAATAAAAAACCAGATATGGTTATTGCGGAAAGAACTACAAGTTACGGATTTCTTGCTGCTTTGTCTGGTTCAAAAACTATTGCAATCGCGCAACAAGGCCGAACTGATTTATGGCCGGAAGATTCTGTTTTATATCCATTTAAAAAGTTTATTCAGAAATATGCTTTCAAAAAAGCGCATTTAATTCATGCCTGGGGACCAGTTATGACCATTTCTATGAAAGAAATTGGCGTTGACATGAGCAAAGTTTTGGTTCTTCCGAAAGGGATTGATTTATCACTTTTTACACCTTCAACAAACAATTCCAATAAAATTGAAGCGATTGTGACGCGTTCGTTACAGCCGGAATATCGACATGATTCTATTTTAAAAGCATTTAGTATTTTACATCAAAAAGGAATTGATTTTTCGCTGACTATTGTTGGCGACGGAACAAGATTGCAATTTTTAAAAGATTTGGCTAAAGAACTTCAAGTCGAAAACAAAGTGATTTTTACAGGAAGAATCCCGAATACTGAACTTCCTAAATTATTACAGCAATCGAATATTTATATCAGTATGCCAATTACCGAAGGTGTGTCTGCATCATTATTTGAAGCTATGGCTAGTAATTGTTATCCTGTAGTTTCGGATATTGCTGGAAATCAAAGCTGGATTACACATCGTGAAAATGGGCAGTTAATTACAATCGACGATATTGAAATGCTTGCCAATGACTTAATTTGGTCTTTTGAGAATCCTGAATCTCGAAATGAGGCCATTATTCGAAATAGAAAATTTGTAGAGGAAAATGCTAATTATGATATTAATATGAAGGTTATTGCTGATCGATATCATGAGTTGCTGGATTCTCGAAAGTAATTTAACCGCAAAGACGCAAAGTTTACGCAAAGTTCGCTAAGCTTTGCGTTCATTGCGTAAACTTTGCGTCTTTGCGTCTTTGCGGTAAAAAAAACCTTCGTAACTTTTCTTCAATTTCAACGACATACTATTATAACAGATTGTGTAATTTAATTCTTAAAATAATATGAGTAATAGAAGAAATTGGTTAAAACAAGTAGGTTTAGGCACAATAGGATTAGGTTTAACTTCATTTGAAACATTTGCAAATCCTTCGCCAGAAAATTATATTCCTTTAGATGTAGACAAATCTCCTATATTATTACGATCAAATGAAAATCCTTATGGTCCTTCTCCACTCGCTCGCGCCGCCATGCAAAAAAGCATCAATAGCAGCAATCGATACGGTTGGAATCTTTCGGGAGAATTAATTTCTCTTATTGCAAAAAAGAATAATGTTTCTGATAATAATATTTTATTAGGTGCCGGTTCAACAGAAATTTTAGATTTGGTTCTTCAACATACTGCTTTAAAAAAAGGAAATTACATACTTGCCGAAACAACCTTTAACTATTGGACATTTCCTTCTGAAAAATTAGGAATAAAAAAAATTACGGTTCCGTTAACTGTAGATAAAAAACATGATTTAGCGGCAATGTTAAAAGCAATTGATTCAGATACAAAAATGATTTATATCTGCAATCCAAATAATCCAACAGGTACAATATGCGATCACGAAGAGTTAGTTTCTTTTGTAAAAGAAGCATCTAAAAATGCCATTGTTTTTGTAGACGAGGCTTATATCGATTTCACAAAAGAACAATCATTAAGCAGTCTTGTAATTGAAAACAAAAATCTAATTATCACTAAAACTTTTTCAAAAATGCATGGTTTAGCCGGCGCACGTATAGGCTATGCCATTGCGGCTTCATCGACTATTGACGAACTCAGCGCTTTAAAATCATCTCCAAATTTATCTGTTAGTGTTGTATCAACAGCTGCTGCTATGGCATCTTTAAATGATGAAAAGTTTATTAAGGAAGTTTATTCTTTAAATGAAGAAGTTAAGAAATATACGATTGATCAACTTACGAAGCTTAACTTAACCTGCATTCCTTCTTATTCCAATTTTATTTATTTTTCTCTTGAAAATTATAAAAAGGATTTCTTTAAACAATTAGAAGCCAACAATATTGAGGGAACCAAAATCTATGAAGAAAACGGAAAATGGACCAGAATTACTATTGGAACAATGAAAGAAATGCAGCAATTTATTGAAGCGATAAAGTAAATTCGCTTAAAAAGACTTTCTAAGGTTAAAACTCAATTGAAATAAATTATAATCCTTACTTTTGACCTCAGATTAAAAAGCCTTTTACACATGCATATCCAATCCAATTTTTCTTTAAAAAACTACAATACTTTCGGTATTGAAGCCAAAGCCAAAAAATTTGCCGCAGTACATTCTGTTGAAGAACTGAAAACTATTTTAGAAGAAAACAAAAACGAGAAGAAATTTATTCTTGGCGGCGGTAGCAATATGCTGTTAACAAAAGATATTGATGCTTTGGTCATCCATATCGATTTAAAAGGAAAAAAAATCATTAAGGAAGACGATGATTTTGTTTGGGTTGAAAGTCAGGCTGGTGAAACATGGCATGATTTCGTGCTTTGGACAATCAACAATAATTTTGGCGGATTAGAAAATATGTCTCTAATTCCCGGAAATGTCGGTACAACTCCAGTTCAAAACATTGGTGCTTACGGAACTGAAATTAAAGATACTTTTGTTTCCTGCGAAGCAATCAACATCGAAACGCAGCAAATAAAAACTTTTGCCAATACTGAATGTAATTTTGGATACCGCGAAAGCATCTTTAAACATGAAGTAAAAGATCAATTTATTATTACTTCGGTAATCTATAAATTGACAAAACGCAATCATAAAATCAATACATCTTACGGAGATATTTTGGCTGAATTAGCTAAAAACAATGTTTCTGAACCTACTTTAAAAGATGTAAGCAACGCTGTTATTGCTATCAGGCAAAGCAAATTACCTGATCCTAAAGAATTAGGAAACAGCGGCAGTTTCTTTAAAAACCCTATTTTATTGAAATCTGATTTTGAAAAAATTCATCAAAAATTCCCTGAAATGAAGTTTTACGAAGTTTCTCCAACCGAAGTAAAAGTTCCTGCAGGATGGCTTATTGAACAGGCAGGCTTTAAAGGAAAACGTTTTGGCGATGCGGGAGTTCATAAAAATCAGGCTTTGGTTTTAGTCAATTACGGAAATGCAACGGGTCAGGAAATCTTAGCGGTTTCAAAACAAGTGCAGCAAACCGTTTTTGAAATCTTTGGCATCCAAATTGAAGCCGAAGTCAATGTGATTTAAAAAAACTCAGACCTTACTAGCTTACCAACCACACCTTAATGAAAGAATTAAATATCAAAGTTATTTTACTCCAAATATTCGGAATGATTTTCCTGATTAATGGTATTCTGCAGCTTAGATTTTACACCGTATCTGAAAAAATCATCTGGGCAGAAACACATTCGCAATATCAACATTCGCAATATTGGAACAAATTATTACCTACAAACGAAGGCGTTTTTAACTTTTGGCCTAGTGTATACGTTTGGATATTTTTAGGTTCATTAATAGGAATCTGCGTACTTGCTTTTGTAAATTGGAAGAGCAAACTTTCGTCCCTAAATACAATTATAGTGGCAATTGTATTGTATATTCTATTAAGACTTAAGTTTTTCAGAAAAGAAATGATATCTCAATTATTCCGTCCCATCAGAACCTTTTGCTCTGATGATTTTGGAACACAATGTTTGATTGAAGGAATAATTTTTACTTTTATTGGAGTTACTATTTTATACCTAAGTGTAATTCAGATTTATTTGAACTCAAAAAAAATGAACTGAAATTTAGATTGGTGATTAAAATTCTTCCTTATAATTTAACACCTCAAAAACCGAAAAAGTTATAGAAAGTACCTTTGAATTATCGGCAAATCTTTATCTTCGTTTTGAAAACTTCAAGAATTTATATTGATGCTGAAGTGAATGCAGCAACGAAGAAATCTTGAAATAAATTCTCAAAATGTATACACCTGAACTCTATAAAGATGAAGATCCGGAATCAATCAGAACTTTTTTAAAAGAGAATAGTTTTGGAATTCTGATCAATCAGACTAACGGAAAATTATGCGCAACGCATATTCCGATAGAACTGGAAATTAATGCTGATGGAAAAGAAATTCTGCAGGGACATATTTCTAAACTGAATCCGCAAGCTGAAGGTTTTGCAGAAAACGATCAGGTTTTAGCTGTATTTACAGGTCCGCATAGTTATATTTCATCTTCTTGGTACGATCATGAAAATGTTCCAACCTGGAATTATATAGCTGTACATGTTTACGGAAGAATCAAGATTGTAGATTACACCTCAACTGTAGAACAGCTAAAAAAGCTTGTTGACAAATACGAAGCTAATTCTGAAAATCCTGTTCGTGTTGAAGATTTATCTGTAAAAACCATGCGAGAAGCCAGAGGAATTTTTGGTTTTGAAATAGAAATAGATGAAATTCAGTCTACCAAAAAATTGTCTCAAAACCGCGACGATCATAATTATAAAAACATAATTTCGGAATTAGAAAAAACCGAAAACCCTCAGTCTATTGCTATTGCAAAAGAAATGTCAAAGTGCCGAAAGTAAATTGATATTAAACATTGAAAATTAGGAATTCATAACTACCTTTGTTCTCGCAAAATTTGGAACATTAACAGACATTAAAACCATATGCTTATAATTTTACTTTACTTTTTTAGTGCCATTGTTTTTATTCAGCTTTTCTACTATTTAGGAATTTTTGGAAAATTTGCTTTTGCTAAACCTCAAGAAGTTACGCCAAAGAATATTCCGGTTTCTGTTATTGTCTGTGCAAAAAATGAAGAAGAAAACGTAAAGAAATTTATCCCTTTATTAGCAGAGCAAAATTATCCTGATTTTGAAATTGTTTTAATTGATGATGCATCAAGCGATGAAACGCTTGAAGTTTTTGAAGAATTTGAGCAAAAATATTCGAACATTCGCTTGGTTAAAGTTGAAAATAATGAAGCTTTTTGGGGAAATAAAAAATACGCTTTAACCTTAGGAATCAAAGCAGCAAAAAAAGAATACCTATTATTTACTGATGCAGATTGTTATCCAACTTCAAAAGACTGGATTACATCAATGACTTCGCAATTTGATACAGAAAAAACTATTGTTTTAGGTTATGGAGGTTATGAAAAAATAGAAAATTCTTTATTAAATAAAATTATTCGTTTTGAAACCATATTAACTGCTGTTCAATATTTTTCATGGGCAAAAGCCGGACTTCCATATATGGGAGTTGGACGAAATTTAGCGTATAAAAAAGATGAGTTTTTTAATGTAAATGGTTTTATTGATCATATTCAGGTTCGTTCCGGCGATGATGATTTATTTATCAATCAGGCTGCAACCAAATTGAATACTACAGTATCGTATGCGCCTGAAAGTTTTACATATTCAAAACCAAAAGAATCTTTTAAAGACTGGTTTACACAAAAAAGAAGACACGTTTCTACGGCTGAACATTATAAGTTTTTTGATAAATTTCAATTGGGACTTTTCTTTTTCTCACAATTATTCTTCTTTTTATCAGTTATAATTCTGCTGGCGTTTCAATTTCAATGGATTGCTGTTGTAGCAATTTTAGCAACTCGTTATACTGTAGTTTGGACTGTGATTGGTTTTTCTGCAGGAAAACTTAAAGAAAATGATATTAAAATTTGGTTTCCAGTATTAGAAATTGTGCTAATTGTAACACAAATTAATATCTTTATAACTAATATTTTTTCAAAACCTGTATATTGGAAATAAATTCTAAAATAGAAAAAGCAAAAAAAGGTGACCAGGTCGCCTTTACTTTTTTATTAGATTATTTCTGGAATGAAGTTTATGGCTTTATGCTTAAACGTACAGAAAATGAAACTACCGCAGAAGATATCACCATTGAAACTTTCTCAAAAGCTTTTGATAAAATAGGTTCTTATAACCCGGAATTTCAGTTTAACACTTGGTTAATTGCCATTGCAAAAAATGTTTATATTGATTTATTACGTAAAAAGAAAACCAATCTTTTTATAGAAATCACTGATACTGAAGACCAACAGGCATACAATATTGCCGACACTACTCCATCTGCCGAAGATGCATTAATTAAAGAGCAAAACCTCTCCCGTTTGCTTTTATGCATCAAAGAATTAAAACCCCATTATCAGGAAGTAATTCACCTTCGATACTTTCAGGAAATGTCCTATCAGGAAATTGCTGACAAAATTAATGAGCCTCTAAGCAACGTAAAGGTAAAATTACTTCGTGCTAAAAAATTATTGGCAGAAATCATTGAACGTAATAGATAATTTATTATCTTTAAGAAAAGAATAAGATATAATCATATTTTTTCTTAAAAAAATAATTTATTCACACACTAAAACAACAACTTCTACGTTGTTTGCTTAAACCCAATTCACTATCGCGTATGATTTAAAGTTACTTAACCTTAAAATCCAAAAATCATGACTAAATTAAGCATCTATGAAAACAAGTGGATCGACCTTGTTTTCGAAAACAAAAACAAAGAATACGGAGCGTACCAATTACGCCAGGAAAATTCTAAAACAACAGTTACGGCTCTATTTATGGCCTTGTTGTTACTAACTGCCATAGGAAGTGTATCGATGTTGCTTAATAAATTTAGAACAATTGATCCCATTGAGGAGCCTGTTCCTATTACACCTCTTACTTTAACTGATGTTGATCCAATAGTGGTTCCAAAAACAAAGGATCCTGTTGCCCCACCAATGAAATCAACGCCACCGGCAGCAACAGCACCAGTAACGTCAACTCAATTAACAAATCCGGTTATAGTACCTACAGATCAGGCAACACAAACTATCGCAGCTAATGTGGACAATACTCCTCATGTAGATAATGCTAATGGAACGGAAGGAACTGTAGTAAATGCAGTACCTGGAAATACTGGCGGAGAACCTGCAATTGTTGATACGGGAGAAACTGGAACTACAATTGTTAACGTAGCCGTTTTAGACAAATTACCAGAATTCCCTGGAGGAATTAAAAAGTTTTATACTTATGTGGGTAACAATTTTACAAAACCAGAATTGGATGCAGAAAAAGTATTACGTGTGTATGTTTCATTTGTAATCGAAAAAGACGGTACAATGACAGACATTGTAGTTAAAAACGATCCAGGATTTGGAATGGGGAAAGAAGCTGTTAGAGTTTTAAAATCATTAAGAACAAAATGGGTTCCGGGAATATTAGCTGGAAAACCAGTTCGTACAGCGTACAATCTTCCAATAACAATACAAACAGGACAAACTGAATAAAAATAAAATATAGAAAAAGAAAAGCAGAATTTAGGTTCTGCTTTTTTTATGGTTTTAATTAATGACATATCTTTATCATTAATTTATAAGTTAAAAATGCCTTTTACATTTGCCCATCCCGCAATAGTTCTGCCTCTAAATTATTTACCTAAAAAATGGTTTTCATTAACTGGACTTATCATCGGAAGTATGACTCCAGATTTTGAGTACTTTATTAGAATGAGAGTAGAAAGTCATTACAGCCATAGTATTGATGGTGTTTTTTGGTTTGATCTGCCGCTTGCAATTCTACTAGCATTTACATTTCACAACATTGTTAAAAATCAATTATTCCAGAATTTACCCGAATTAATTCGATCACGAGTTCTTACTTTTAACCAATTTAATTGGAACAGGTATTTCAAACAACATTGGATTATTGTAGTAATATCAATTTTAATTGGAACTGCTTCACATCTTTTTTGGGATAGCTTTACACATGAACATGGCTATTTTGTAAATCATATTGCCTTATTTCATGATTCCATTTCTATTTCTCATCTAAAAATTCCAATTTTTAAAGCTGTACAGCACTTAAGCACTTTTATTGGCGGGTTGATTATTTTATTTGCTTTTTCTAAACTTCCAAAAGATAATACTTCAACAAAACCTGTAAATAAAAACTATTGGATTTGTCTTGTTTTATTTTCACTTATTATTTTAGTCTTTCGATTTGCGATAGGATTAAACCCAAAACAATATGGACACTTAGTAGTTTCTGTAATTTCCTCTGTTTTATTTTCTCTAATATTGACTCCTCTTTTTTTAAATCTAAAAGCAATTGCTAAAAATTAACAAAATCGATTACTTTTACATTAATTAAAAAACGGAGACAATTAATCAACTTTTAAAAACAATAAAATGGGAATATTTTCAGCTCTTATGGGCAATGCCGGTACAGTAAGTCAGGAAGATTTACTTAAAAAATACGGTCAGCTTTTAACAGATAACGAAGAAATTGAAATGGGTTTTAAACTTATTCGCGATACTTTTATCTTCACAAATAAAAGATTAATCTTAGTTGATGTTCAAGGATTAACAGGAAGCAAAACTGAATATAAATCTATTGCTTACAAAAGCATTACTCGTTTTAGTGTAGAAACTGCGGGAACATTTGATCTTGATGCAGAATTGAAAATCTGGGTTTCAAGCGAATTAAATCCAAGTATTGTAAAACAATTCAATAAATCTGTAAACGTATACGATGTGCAAAAAGTTTTGGCACATCATGTTTTAGGTTAATTTAGAAATAAAAAAACGGCAGATTTAAATCTGCCGTTTTTACTTTATATCAAAAACTACTTTTTCTTCTTTGTAGTCGTTTTTTTCGTTGTTGTCTTTTTAGGAACTGTATTGTCAATTTTTTGCTGAACGTATGGTTTGTAAACTCCATCTTTTTCAGCTCTTGCTTTTGCATCATCTGCTCTTTTCTTAGAATCAGGATGCGAACTCATCATTTGATCAATAAATGACGCTTCTGCACCTTCACTCATTTTAGCTAAAATTCTAAAAGCAGATTCTTCTGCATTTACATTATAACCATTTTTCTTTAAGAAGTTATAAGAATATAAATCAGCTTCTGTTTCTTGTTTACGGCTGTGTTTGCTATCAATTAAAGCACTTCCAATTTTCCCTAACTGGCTATCTGTAACTGCAGATATTTTTGTCGATTGTGATGAAGCTCCATCAATTAAAGCTTCTTTTTGGTAAGCCGCACGCATTGCATCTCTTGAATCATTATTAGCAACGTGTCCAATTTCGTGACCAATTACAGCTAATAATTCGTTATCATCCATAATATCCATTAATCCTGAATATACACGAACACTTCCGTCTGCGGTTGCAAAAGCATTTACTTCTTTTACTTTATATACTTTATAATTTAAAGTAAAACCATCACCTGCTGTATGTTTTCCAAATACTCTGTTTAATCGCAAAGTATAACCATCAGTTGCTGGCGCTACTTGATTGGTAGAGTCTAATTTTCTAACCGCTTCTTTAGATAATGCTGCTGCATCTGCATTTGTTAAAGTGAAAGCTGCCACACCTTTTTGAACTGCTCCTATCGCCTTTTCACCAAAATTAATCTGTGCATTCATTTTTGTAAAACCAAATGCTGTAAATATTAGTCCTACTATTATAAATCTTTTTTTCATGTTTTTATAATTACAATTTAACAACAAATGTAAATAACATAATGCTATTTCATTTCACACAAAGTTTATTTTTTTAACAAATTAAAGATATGAATTTTAAACGAGCTATTTATCAATATTGTAGGTGTTTCTGACATAACGATCAAAAAAAAACCGGTAAATTCTGCAGAATTACCGGTTTTACTTTTATACAAAAATTACTTCTTTTTTGTTGTTGCTTTTTTAGCAGTTGTTTTGGCAGGTGCTTTAGTTGTTGTTTTTGCAGGTGCCGTATTTACAATTTTCTGCTGTACATAAGCTTTATACAAACCATTTTTTTCGGCTCTTTTTTTAGCATCATCGGCTCTTTTGCCAGAATCCGGATGTGAACTCATCATCTTGGTAATAAAAGATGATTCTGCACTTTCACTTAAATTTTGCAAAATTCTAAACGCTGATTCCACTGCATTCACATCATAGCCATTTTTTTTCATGAAATCATACGAAAACGTATCTGCTTGAGATTCTTGCTTTCTACTGTGTTTGCTGTCGATCATTGCGCTTCCTATCTTTCCTAATTGAGATCCTGTAAGTGTCTCAATTTTTCCTGATTGTGATGAAGCGGCATCTAACAAAGCTTCTTTTTTATATGCTGCTTTAATAGCATCTCTTGTATCATGATTAACTACGTGACCTATTTCATGTCCAATAACGGCAAGTAATTCATTATCATCCATAATATCCATTAAACCTGCAAATACACGAACACTTCCATCTGCACAGGCAAAAGCATTAATATCTTTTACTAAGTAAACTTTATAATTTAAAGTAACTCCTTCACTTGAAGTGTGTTTTCCAAATAAACGATTTAAACGAATTGAATATCCGTCTGTCACTGCGGCAACGGGATTATTGGCATCCATTTCAGCAATTGATTCTTTTGCTAAAGCAGCAGCATCTTCATCGCTGAAAGTAAATCCTGAAACACCTTTACCTAAAGCTCCCATAACTTTATCTGAAAGTATCTGTGCATTCATTTTTGTAAAACTAAAAGCTGTCAATAAAATTCCTAATACAATAAATTTCTTTTTCATGTCTTTCTAAACTATTATTAAATTAATAGCAAAAATATTACAGCAAAAATCCTCCATTGTCTAAAAAAGGCAAATTTGCAGCAGATTAAGGTTAAAATTGAAATTTTAAAAAAGTCAGGCTAAATATCAAAATCTTAAGTAAAAATTAAAAAGATAAGCTTAAAACATATTTATAATCAAACTATTAATACTTAAGCTTCATAATCTTAAATAATATTAGGAGATATGAAAAGTAAACGAAAAGCAAATTAGCATCATCAAATAAACAACATTCCGTATCTTTGTGTTCAGATTTATGATATATGGAAACAGTCATTGAAAACATACCACCTGCAAAACCGAAATGGTTAAAGGTAAAATTACCAATTGGACAAAAATATACTGAACTACGTGGTTTAGTTGATAAATACAGCTTAAATACGATCTGCACCTCTGGAAGCTGCCCAAATATGGGAGAATGCTGGGGAGAAGGAACTGCAACTTTCATGATTTTAGGAAATGTCTGCACCCGTTCCTGCGGTTTTTGCGGTGTTAAAACCGGACGCCCGGAAACGGTAGATTGGGACGAACCTGAAAAAGTAGCTCGTTCTATAAAAATCATGAATATTAAACATGCTGTAATTACAAGTGTTGACAGAGATGATTTAAAAGACGGAGGTTCTATCATTTGGATAGAAACTGTAAAAGCAATCCGTAGAATGAACCCAAATACTACTCTTGAAACTTTGATTCCGGACTTTCAGGGAATTGAAAGAAATATTGACAGAATTGTTGAGGCAAATCCTGAAGTAGTTTCTCATAATGTTGAAACCGTTCGTCGTTTAACACGCGAAGTTCGTATTCAGGCAAAATATGATCGCAGTTTAGAAGTTTTACGCTATTTAAAAGAAAAAGGAATAAACAGAACCAAATCTGGAATCATGCTTGGTCTTGGTGAAACCGAAGAAGAAGTTTTCCAGACTATGACTGATTTACGAAATGCAAATGTTGATGTTGTAACTATTGGACAATATTTACAGCCAAGTAAAAAACATTTACCTGTAAAAGAATTTATTACTCCTGAGCAATTTGCCAAATACGAAAAATTTGGTCTTGAATTAGGATTCCGTCATGTAGAAAGCGGACCGCTTGTTCGTTCTTCATACAAAGCACAAAAACATATTTTATAAAAAGTTTAATTGTTTAATCGTTTAATTGTCAAACCGATTAAACGGTTAAATGATTCAACAAATAAACAAAACATTGAAAACAAGAATTGCTATTAATGGTTTTGGAAGAATTGGAAGAAATTTATTCCGTCTTCTTATAAATCATCCTGAAATTGAAGTCGTTGCAATTAATGATATTGCAGATAACAAAACCATGTCGCATTTAACAAAATACGACAGTATACATGGAGTTCTTCCTTTTGCTGTAAGTTATGATGAAACAGGAATTATTGTAGACGGAAAACATATTTTATTTTTTCATGAAAAAAGCATTTCAAATCTGGACTGGAAAAGCCATTCGATAGATATTGTAATTGAATCGACCGGAAAGTATAAAACGCATGAAGAATTTAATGCACATATTGAAGCCGGAGCAAAAAAAGTAATAGTTTCTGCACCATCAGAAGTTGATACTATTAAAACAGTAGTTCTTGGAGTTAATGAAAATATATTAGACGGAACAGAAAATATTGTTTCAAATGCGAGCTGTACAACAAACAACGCCGCTCCGATGATTAAAATCATTGAAGAATTGTGCGGAATTGAGCAAGCATACATTACAACGATACATTCTTACACGACAGACCAAAGTCTTCATGACCAGCCACATAAGGATTTACGCAGGGCCAGAGGGGCAAGTCAGTCAATTGTTCCAACAACTACGGGTGCAGCTAAGGCATTAACAAAAATTTTTCCTAAATTGCATGAGAAAATCGGAGGCTGCGGCATTCGTGTTCCGGTTCCCGATGGCTCATTAACAGACATCACGTTCAATGTTAAACGTGCTGTTACGATTGAAGAAATTAACATTGCATTTCAAAAAGCCTCAAAAACAAATTTAAAAGGAATACTAGATTACACAGAAGATCCTATCGTTTCTGTTGATATAATTGGCAATACACATTCGTGCTTATTCGACGCACAATTAACCTCTGTCATTGACAAAATGGTAAAAGTTGTGGGTTGGTATGATAATGAAATTGGCTATTCATCAAGATTAATTGATTTGATTTTACTGATAAGAAGAACATAAGAATTCATTGTAAATGCACTGCCATACATGAAGTACTATCTTTTATCTGTTGTTTGTTTTTTTAATTCATTTTTGTATTCTCAAATCAAACAGAATACAGATAGTGTTTCCTATTATAATAAACTGGCTAATAAAAAACTGAATAGTAAAGAGTACAATGAAGCTGTCTTTTACACTAAAAAATCAATTGATTTTTGCGAGACGAATAACATTCCCGAAAATTTAGCCAACCAAACTTTTAAGCTTGGGAAAATTTACTACAATCAGCGGAAGTATGACGAAGCGTTAAAAAACTTTCACAAAAGTGTTTCTTCCTTTGACAGCGTAAAACCAACTTGTACCAAAATCTTAGCATTACAATATATTGGCGCTGTAAACACCGCAAAAGGCGATTATAAAACTGCAGACGTTTATTATGCAAAAGCTCAAAAACTTTTAAAACAGCTTGGTATTGTTGATAGTTCTGAAATTTTAGACTATCAAAAAGCAATTGCATATAAAACCAATAAAAATTTCTATCAGGCGACCAAAACCTTCCGCAAAATTATCAGGGTGCCAGATAACCCATTAATCTTAAAAACTAAAAGTGATACTTATTATCAACTGGGATTAATTGAAACGCAGCTTAAGCGGAATGATTCTGCCATGGTTTATTTTGAAAAAGCGCTTGATTATACCGAGAAGACAAATGACCTTACGCAGAAATCAAAAATAACTTTAGCGATAAGTCAATATTACAAACAAAGCAAAAATTTTGATTTAGCTTATTCTTACTTAGATGAACATTATCAATTAGAAAATTATATTCTAAAACTAAAAAATGCTAAAATAGATTTTAACGAATTTCAAAAATTCAAAAAAAATCAAACTTTAAACAATACACTTAAGCGGGAAAGTGAAGAAAAAATCCAGCTTAAAACGTATCGTTATTCTAAATTAGTCAGCATTTTAGCGATTGCCTTAATTTCGATTCTATCTCTTTTGAGTCTGGCGTTATACAAAAACAATATTATTCGTAATCAGAATAATTTACTTTTAAGAGAAAAAAACAAAGAACTTATTTTGGCTAAAAACAAAGCCGAAAAAGCCTCAAAAGCAAGATCAGAATTTTTATCAACCGTAAGTCACGAACTGCGGACACCGCTAAATGCAATTAACGGAATCACACATTTACTTCTTGAAGATAACCCGAAAAAAGCACAGCTAAAATACTTAGAATCTCTAAAATTCTCCGGAAATTATCTTACTACTTTTATAAACGAAATTCTTGAAATTAATAAAATCGACTCGACTAAAGTGGAAGTCGAAAACATTAGTTTTAATTTAAAAGAATTGCTTTTTAATATTCAAAGCTCTTTAAAAGAACTGGCAACGGCTAATAAAAACTATTTTAACTTAGAAATAGACGATGCAATTCCAGACAATTTAATTGGTGACCCAACCAAATTATCTCAAATTATATTAAACCTGATTAATAATGCATTAAAATTCACCCAAAACGGAAATGTGAATGTAATTGCTAAATTATTTGGGCAGGAAGATGAAAATGCAACCGTTTATTTTGAAATAGTCGATACCGGAATTGGTATTCCCGAAGATAAACTTCAAACCGTTTTCGAAAGTTTTTCGCAAGGTTCTATCGAAGTAAACCGAAAATACGGAGGTACAGGATTAGGTCTTACTATTGTAAAAAAATTAATCGAACTTTTAGGAGGCGAAATCAAACTAAAAAGTGAAGTTGGCAAAGGATCAACTTTTACTTTCAAATTAAATTTTAAAATTAATAACGAACCTTTGGAAGCTGTTACAGAAGAAAAACCATATAACGACAAACAATTAAAACACAAGTCTATTTTACTGATTGAAGACAACAAAATCAATCAAATGATTACGCGTAAAATGCTTGAAAACAAAATGATTACCTGTGAAATTATCGACAATGGCGAAGATGCAGTTGAACTTTTAAAAGTGAAACGTTTTGATATGATTTTAATGGATGTTCATTTACCTGGAATTAACGGAACTACTGCAACGCAGCACATTAGGGATTTCGATAAAACAACTCCTATTATTGCATTGACGGCTATTTCGCTTGACGAAAACAGAGATATGCTTTTATCTTTTGGAATGAACGATGTAATTACAAAACCTTTTGTTCCTGACGAATTTTACAGTACAATTGCTAAGTTTTTTGATTAGCACAAAGCTTCTAAGATGCTGATTTTCTAAGATTCTGAGTTTTCTTTTATATACTGTAAAATCGAAACATCAAAATTTTGCTGGTGATTGATGAATGTGCTTTTTATGGGCAGATAATACAATTGAGAAACCAGTTTCGAATCTTTTAAACGAACATAATCTTTCTCAGTTGTAATAATCTTTCTTCCGTTTGCTTTATTTTGAATGGAATCTAAATCGGCATCAGAAAAATGATGATGATCTGGGAAAGTCAAACATTCATCATTTTCATTTTTTAAATAATCAAAAAATGGTTTTGGTTTTGCAATTCCGGCTAAAAGCAACTTTGATTCTGATTTTATTTCATCCACAGTAATCTTTTCATTTTTACCATAAATTACAGTATCGTAATCTATAAAAGTAAAGAAGATTTGCTGCGAACAATTTAGCTTTAACTTTAAACGAATCTCTTCTTGTTTTTCTTCCGATAAATTATTTGGGCATTTAGTAACCACAACAATATTAGCTCTATTGGCTCCGCTTCGGCTTTCTCTTAAATTTCCTGTTGGCAGCATAAAATCATCTGCATATAAATCGCCATAAGAAGTCAGCAGAATATAAAATCCAGCTTTTACTTTTCGATGCTGATAAGCGTCGTCTAATAAAACTACCTGAGGTTTTTCTTTCTGCGAAAGCAATTGTGTGATTCCGTTTGTTCGATTCGCATCAACCGCAACCTGAACATTTGGAAATTTTTGATAAAACTGAAAAGGTTCATCGCCCAGAATTTCAGCATTTGAAGCTGCATCTGCCAAAACAAAACCTTCCGATTTTCTTTTATAACCCCGGCTTAAAGTCGCCACTTTATATTTATCAGCTAATAACCGAATCAAATATTCAATTTGTGGAGTTTTTCCAGTTCCGCCCACACTTAAATTTCCAACCGCAATAACCGGAACATTAAAAGAAGTTGATTTTAGAATTCCTTTATCAAAAAGAAAATTGCGAATGCTGGTAATGAATCCGTATAGAATGGCAAAGGGAAAAAGTATTTTTCGAAGTAAGTTCATAGAATTATTTATCTGAATAATGACCCATTGCAGAAATTACAAATACGGTTACAATATCTTCCTGGACTTTATATATAATTCTATCTTTAGAATTTATTTCTCTAGACCAAAACCCGCTTAATCCATATTTTAATGCTTCTGGTTTCCCAACACCTTCATAAGGTGTTTCACTAAGCTCTTCTAAAATCTGATTAATTTTTTTGATACTAGCCTGATTACCTGCTTTGAAATGTTTTTTTAAATGTGACTCCGCTAATTTTTCTATTTTAAGCCTAAACTTCCCCATACATCTTTTGGATCAACCTCTTTATAATCACCTCTTTTATCTGATTCTAATACCATTTTTACAAATTCAGGATTATAGGGACTTTTTTCCTCTTTAAGTTTTTTTGAATCTGTTTCAATAATCTCAATTTCATCAAACCCTTTAAAACTATCAAACATGGCGATAAAAGCTTTCCCTATCTTAGTGCGTTCGTTTATTTTTACAGTTAGCGTTTTCATAGTTCTTGATTTAAACACAAAGATACAAAAAGTAAACCATTCGTTTATAGAATGTAAATCAAGTCACAGAACAATCTGGAGCATCTTCTAATCAAGTATAGTTTTATTGAAGTAGTTTTTTTCGTTAATTTGTTTTAGGTTTCAGTTGTCAAAAAACTTGAAACCTGAAACTTGAAACAAAATAAAAAAATGAAAATCAAAGACATCATAACCGTACTAGAAGAAATGGCGCCTCTCGCCTATGCAGAAGATTTTGATAATGTGGGACTTTTAGTGGGGAATCCGGAAAACGAAAGTAACGGAGTTTTAGTTTGTCATGATGCATTAGAAAATGTAATTGAAGAAGCCATAACTAAAAATTGCAATCTCGTAGTTTGCTTTCATCCTATCTTATTTTCTGGAATTAAAAAAATTACCGGCAAAAACTATGTCGAGCGAGCTATTTTAAAAGCAATTAAAAATGATATTGCTATTTATGCCGTACATACCGCTTTAGATAATCATCCGCAGGGAGTTAATAACATTTTCTGTAATACTCTAGGTTTAATAAACACCAAAATTTTAATTCCAAAACAGCAATTTTTACAAAAATTAGTAACTTATACTGTTCATGATAATTCTGAAAAAGTTCGAAATGCAATGTTCGAAGCCGGCGCAGGAACTATCGGAAACTATGATAACTGCAGTTTTAATTCTGAAGGTTTTTTCACTTTTAAAGGAAATGAAAAAAGCAATCCAACAATTGGAGAAAAAGGAAAATTACATACCGGAACAGAAATAAAAATCGAAGTTATTTTTGAGAAGCATTTACAATCTAAAATTTTAAAAGCGCTTTTAACGAATCATATTTATGAAGAAGTGGCTTATGAAATCTACGATCTGCAAAATTCACATCAAAATATTGGCTTAGGAATGATTGGGGAATTGGAGAATGAAATGGATGAAAAGGAATTTCTTCTGCACATAAAAGAAATTATGATTGCCCGCGGCATTCGTCATTCTGCCTTTACAGGAAAAAAAGTAAAAAAAGTAGCCGTTTTGGGAGGTTCAGGAAGCTTTGCCATAAAAAATGCAATTCAGGCTGGAGCCGATGCTTTTTTAACTGCTGATTTAAAATATCATCAGTTTTATGAAGCAGAAAACAAGTTACTTTTGGCCGATATTGGTCATTTTGAGAGCGAACGCTATACAAAAAACTATATTGTTGATTATCTTCGAAAAAAAATTCTTAATTTTGCGATCATTTTATCGGAAGAAAATACAAATCCAGTTAAGTACTTATAGAATATGACGAATACGAAAGAATTAAGTGTTGAGGACAAGTTAAGAGCAATATATGATTTACAGCTTATTGACTCTAGAATTGACGAAATCAGAAACGTTAGAGGAGAACTTCCTTTAGAGGTTGAAGATTTAGAAGATGAAGTTGCAGGTTTGAGCACTCGTTCAGAGAAACTGAAAAGTGAACTTGAAGTGATTGAGGAGCAAATCAAAGCAAAGAAAATTGCTATTGAGGAGCATAAAGAGGTTATCAAGAAATACACAAAACAACAAGAATCAGTTCGTAACAACAGAGAATTTAATTCTTTGACTAAAGAAGTTGAATTTCAGGAATTAGAAATTCAATTAGCTGAAAAGCAAATCAAAGAAATGAAAGCTTCTATCGAGCATAAAAAAGAAGTTATTTCTAATTTAAAAGAAAAACTTGATGCTAAAAGCTCTCATTTAAAACATAAAAAATCTGAATTAGACGCTATTATGGCTGAAACTCAAAAAGAAGAAATCTTCTTATCTGAGAAATCAGCTGAATTTTCAGCTCTAATCGAAGACAGATTATTAGCTGCTTACAACAGAATCAGAAGCAGTGTTCGTAACGGATTAGCTGTAGTTTCTATTGAAAGAGGTGCTTCTGCAGGATCTTTCTTTACAATTCCACCACAAACTCAGGTTGAAATCGCTTCTAGAAAGAAAATCATTACTGATGAGCACTCTGGAAGAATTTTAGTTGACACTCAATTAGCTGAAGAAGAAAAAGAAAAAATGGAACAATTGTTCTCAAAATTCTAAATATCAAGTCCCGATTTAATCGGGACTTTTTTTTTGCATATTTTTTTGCCACAGATTAAAAGGATTAACACAGATTAAATTATTCTTACGCTGAATAAAATCTTTTTAATCCTTTTAATCTGTGGCAAAACATTTTTTACCTTTAGAAAAAAATTTAAGTTTTGGGAATTAAAAAAGGAATTCGTTTTATTACATTAAAATCAGTTGGATCTTATATTAACTTTTTGAGTTATGTGCGTCCGCAAAAAGCTCTTGAACTTTCTTATGCACTTTTTAGCCAGCCGAGAATTGGAAGACTGCAAAAAGAAACACTTCCAAAAGTTTTAAGACATACCGAAACAGAAACTTTCCATCATAACGAACATCATTTTCAAACCTATATCTGGAAAGGAAATGAAACCAAAATTTTACTAGTTCATGGTTGGGAAAGTAATGCTGCGCGCTGGAAAAAAACATTGCCGCATTTACAAAAATCAGGAAGTACTATTATTGCAATTGACGCTCCTGCCCACGGACAAAGCAGCGGAAAAGAATTTAATGTTCCGCTTTATGCCGAATTCATCAATAAAGCCGTAGAAAAATATCAGCCTGAAATTATTATTGGGCATTCTATTGGCGGTGCGGCCTGTGTTTATCATCAATATTTATTTCCGAATACGAGCATCAATAAAATGGTTATTCTTGGCGCTCCTTCTGATTTAAAAACTTTGATTGATAATTACATTTCAATGCTAAGTTTGAACTCCAAAATGTTACCTCTTTTAGAAAGCAAATTTATAAATCGCTTCAACTTTAAACTGGAAGATTTTTCAGGGCAAAAATTTGCATCTCAATTTACTATTCCTGGTTTCATTGCGCATGATACTTCAGATAAAATCGTCGCTTTTGAAGAAGGAAAAAAAATAGCCAGCAATTGGAAAAATAGTCAGTTTATTGAAACCAAAGGTTTAGGCCACGGAATGCATGATGATGAGTTGTATGATAAGGTGATTGAGTTTCTTTTTGAAGGTTCAAAGTAACAAAGAGACAAAGGTTCAGAGGTTTCTCTTACTGAGACCGCATTTTTGTCATCCTGAGCGAAGTCGAAGGGCTCACAAGTAGCTCGATCAAGATTGGCGATTTTAGGAACGGAGTTTCTTGCGAAGATTGCTTCGCCAATTCACTATCGCTCGTGTCCTCGTTCCTCGGAATGACAAATGTTAAGGAAAAATCTAAAATTCTAACAATCTAAGAAGTCTAAATTGTCTAAACAACAATTTTAAAATACTTAAACAGCTCCTTCTCTCCTTTTCCGGTAATAGTAATTGCTCTGGAATTAACGGTTTTTCTGAGCCAGTCTTCCTTTATCATTTTGTTGAAAAGCAAAGTTCCGACTGAACCGGCAATATGATTTCTTCGTTCACTCCAATCTAAACAAGGTTTTAAAAATATTCGCTTTTGTTTTTGCGCTTCTTCTAAATTAATTCCAAAATCAGAAAACCATTTTTCTCCTTCCTTGCTAATTTCAAACGCATTGTTTTTTTCTACAACTATTTTTTGTTCCAATAAACTATCCGTTAAAGCAACTCCAATTTTTCCGGCTAAATGATCGTAACAAGTTCTACAGAATTTTATTGGAGGATAATTTTCTGTTTTATTTTTTAAAGAAACTGCTGGTTTCGGAACTATGTTTGCCATTGCTTCAAGCGCGTATGCAACTTCCTTATTCGAAAATCTATAATATTTATGACGTCCTTGTTTTTCTACACAAAGCAAATCGGCATCGAGAAGTTTTCCTAAATGCATACTTATATTTTGCGGCGAAGTATTTGCGCTGACTGCTAATTCTGTCGCTGTAAAAGCTCTTCCGTCCATTAAAGTCCACAGAATTAAAGCGCGCGTTGGGTCGCCAATTAAAGATGCCGTTTTTATAAATTGATCTTCCATTTAGATATCGATAGTTAAGTACAGAATGAACTATTGCTTTGTAAAGTTAAATAACTTTGCTAAAAACATTCCATATGACTTCTGCTTTATTTCTTCAATCTAATACTGCCGATCCCTATTCGATCTATAAAAACATGCTCAAAAACAACTCTGTTTTTTGGGATGAAACAAATAAAATATGGGCGATTTATTCGTATGAAGATTGTGTTTCAATTTTAAAAAATCCTAAAGCTGAGATTCCGCCAGTAAATCCAGACAACGAACAAAAACTGAATAAAACGGCATTAGAAATTTTAAATAATCTGACACGATTATCAAACGGAATTTCGCATGAAATTTCAAAAGAAATCGCGATGTTATTATTTTCAAAGATGAAATTAGTCGATATTAATTCAATTATTTCTCAATTAATACAAAGTAATTTAGTCGAAAATAAAATGGATTGGGTAAATTCGGTTTGCAAAAAACTGCCCATTTTAGTTGTTTTGAAAAGTTTTGGTTTTGAAGAAAAGGATTGTGATTTTATTTCAAACCAAATGGAATCTTTAGTTAAAATAATGCTTTCGCAGAAAACAGAAGAACAGATAAAATATATAAATGAAATTGCGCCAGAAATCTTTTCAATTGCCGAAAAACAGCTTTCTTCATTGTATTTTTACGAATCTATCCTAACCAAAATTTCAGAATCAAATTCTCTTTCGCTCAGCGAAATTAAAACAATAAGTATTAGTAATTTAATTGGATTATTTATTCAGAGTTTTGATGCCGGAAGGGGAATTTTGAGCAATTCATTATTGCAGATTCTTAATCATAAAACTTTTTCCAGTAAAACGGAAATTGAAAAATCGGTTATTGAAACTTTGCGTTTTGATCCGCCCATTCATAATACAAGACGAATTGCTGTCGAAGATATTTTTATCAGCGAAAGCCAAATTAAAAAAAATGACTCGATTTTAGTCGTACTTGCATCCGCAAATCGAGATCCGAAAAAGTTTGAAAAGGAGTCCAATTTTGATATGGAAAGAAATAACAATGCCGAAAACCTAACTTTTGGAACTGGCAGACATATGTGCCTGGCAAAACATTTCTCCATTCATTTAGCTGCCGAAGCTTTATGGTTTTTATTTAATGAATTTAAAACCGTAAAAATTTTAGAAAATAATATTCAATACGAACCAATGATTAATGCCCGATTACCAAAAACAATCTGGGTTTCATTACAATAAAAAAAATAAAAATATGATAGCTGTAATTTTTGAAGTGATTCCAAACGAAGGAAAAAAAGAGGAATATCTTGATATCGCTGCAAGTCTGCGTCCTGAATTAGACCATATTGAAGGTTTTATTTCGATAGAACGATTTCAGAGTTTTTCTGATCCTTCAAAAGTTTTGTCTTTATCTTTCTGGAGGGATGAAGAGAGTATTCAGCAATGGAGAAATCTTGAAATGCATCGCGCTGCGCAGGCAAAAGGTAGAAATGAAGTTTTCAAAGATTATCATTTACGAATTGCAACCGTTGTGCGTGATTACGGAATGTTTGAAAGAAAAGAAACTCCAGAGGATAGTTCGATTTTTCATGATTCTTAATTAAGGTACTGAGGTTCTAAGTTGCTAAGATTCTAAGTTTTTTTTAGTTCAAAGCTTTTGAAAAATCTAAAATCTGAATTCTAAAATCTAAAATCATTTTTTTGCCTACTTTTGCAGTATGGAAGAAAATCTTAAACGTCTTAATAAATTTATTGGTGAAACGGGATATTGTTCTCGTCGTGAAGCCGATAAATTAATTGAAGAAGGACGTGTAACAATAAATGGCGCTGTGCCGGAAATGGGAACTAAAGTTTCGCCAGATGATGAAGTACGCATAGACGGAAAGTTAATCGTGGAAAAGCACGAAAAAATGGTTTATTTAGCTTTCAACAAACCAGTTGGAATCGAATGCACCACTAATTTAGAAGTCCGAAATAATATTGTGGATTATATCAATTATCCGAAACGTATTTTCCCAATTGGAAGATTGGATAAAGCGAGTGAAGGATTAATTTTTATGACGAATGATGGTGACATTGTAAACAAGATTTTACGTGCCAGAAACAATCACGAAAAAGAATATACGGTTACGGTTAACAAACCTATTACAGATCGTTTTATACAACGAATGGGAAATGGTGTTCCGATTTTAGATACGGTTACCAAGAAATGTAAAGTCGAGCAAATTAGTAAATACACTTTTAAAATAATTTTGACTCAGGGTTTAAACCGTCAGATTAGAAGAATGTCTGAATATTTAGGCTACGAAGTAACGGCACTTAAACGTATCCGAATTATTAATATTTCTTTGGATGTTCCGGTTGGGCGTTACCGCGATTTAACCGATGCTGAAATTAAAGAATTAAATCAGTTAATTGAGCCTTCGAGTAAAACGGAAGAAGCGAGTTTTCCTAAAGTTGAAGCTCCAAGTCAAAGTTCGAATCGAAGAACAACATTTATTTCAAAGCACGATCCCCGATTTAGAAAAAGAGGTGATAACAATTAAATAAAGTCCCATTTGAAATTTCAAATGGGACTTTTTAATTTATTTCTTATTATCTAAAAATTCATAATACAAAGCCTTAGATAAAAAACCTGCATTTTGATAATTTGAAATTAATTCTTCTCTTACCGCTTCTGGATATTTTCCATCTAAATTATTTTTTGAAAGATATTCTCTTCGTGCATCATCATTAAAATTTAATCCGCTTAAAAACACAGGTTCTACTCCTTTGTTTACCGAAATATTATAATTGGTTACTAAATTTCCCCAATTTACATAACTGCATATCAATATTGTTCCGTAGAAATACCAAATCATTTGGTTGAAAAGATAGGCGTTGGTTTTTTGTTTCGTGATCTTCAAGAAAGAATAAACTAAACCGATAATAGCCAAAATTAAAAAAGCATAAACTCCGAGACGTTTGTATGTTAAACCATAGAAAGAAACATATTCTGAGTTTTTAACGATGGCACTTACAATTAAAACTACATTTAATATAATCCATACTTTTGCCAGTTTTTTTAATGTTGTTGCTTTTTCATCAAAATTAAATCCGCCTTTAAAGTAAAATAAGATTACGCCAACTGCCATTAAAATTGAAAATATAACTGCATTTACACGTTCGTGTGTATCTGCACTTAAATTTGTTTTTTCGACTACTTCAAAAAATTGCTCGTAATTATATGTTCCGATGAAAATTAGAAGCATAATATTCAACATAAATAATGTGATCACGCCGCTTTTTCTTTCAAAATCCAAATCTAAAAATGAAAATGTACTTTGATTTTTTACTTCAGAAATGTTAGTGAATTCATTGTTTAGTTTTGGGTTGAACTGATAAGAAACATCCGGAACCCAGTAATTCCAAAAACTGAATGAGATATAAAATCCCAAAATGCACATAGCGATTAATTGAGGCAGATTGATATCTAATGTATAATCAGTAAATAATGAAGAGAAATGATTACTCCCGAAAGAATAAACGATAAAAAATAATCCAAGAAATATTACCGGAATAATTACAAACGCTACTAGTTTTTTAGCAAAATCATTGTGTATTTTTCGTTCAGGAAGCCATTGACTAAATATAAAAATACGCCCTATTGTAGTAATTCCGTTTAGGAATATTAAGGGAAAAATCTGAACGATTTTAAGTTCTCCATCCTGCGTTTTAAATTGTAAAAACAGAATTGATAATGCTAAAGCAAAAAATGAAGCGGCATCTCCATACCACGCAAAGGCGAAACAAGACAAAATAGAAGTCATTACCAAAACAAGATGTGATCTGTTTACAAACTTTTCCTGAAAGAAATAACTAATTAACAGAGTGAGTATTACTCCAAAAATAGAGATATTGATTCCGACAGATTCATTGTAAAAAAGCAGTATAAAAACCGCTGTACAAGCTAAAATAATTTGATGTTTTTTCATTTTTGTAGATTTTTATTTGTTATTGGTCAAAAATGTAATTGCCTTATCTGCTAATTGTAAAAACACTATCGGCAATTTCATGATTTTAATTTTAAAAGTACTTTGCGATTCAAAGTTTTTAGGTAAAAAAATATAGTTATTAGGATTTCATTAATTTTTCGAGATAAGAAAGGTGTTCTTTGAACGCTGCGCGGCCTAGCGGCGTTACCTGATAAGATGTTTTGGGCTTTTTGCCAACAAATTCTTTCTTAACTTCGATGTATTCAGATTTCTCCAACGCAGAGGAATGACTTGCTAAATTACCATCGGTGATATTTAAAAGTGTTTTCATCTCGGTAAAGTCTACCCAGTCGTTAACCATCAGAACGGACATAATACCCAGTCTGACACGGCTTTCAAAATCTTTATTTAGTTTATCAATAATTCCCATTGGGTTATTTGTATTTTTTGAACATCACCAATCCATATGCGATATGCAGGATACCAAATCCTAAGATCCAAAATATTAAACCATATCCAATATAAAAAAGTGAAATACATCCTAACAAAAGCTCAGAAAAACCTAGATATTTTATATCTGAGAATGTATATTTTTCGGCATTGATAACGGCTAGTCCGTAAAATAGTAAAGTCGACGGCGCTACTAAACCGTAATATCCGTGATATATTAATGCTAAACAAAATATCCCTCCTGCTGCAAGTGGAACTGCCAGATTAAACAACATATTTTTTGTGGCAGAGGTCCAAATTGGCAAATTGTATTTTTTACTTTTCCTAACGGTAAAAAAGGTTCCGAATACAAAGGCACAAACTAAAATTATTACGCCAATCCAGATTAATTCTGAAACTAAACTGCCAGATAATATTATATGTTCGTCAGTGAAATATTCGATTCCATTTACTTTAAAAAGCTGATAAACATACAATCCGCCAATTAATGCCGAAAGTCCCGCGAAAACTCCTGAAAGTCCGCTTAACGATATAAATCTTGAAGAACGTTCCATCATGGAACGAATATGTGCTAAATCTTCTTGGTGCTTTTGATTCATAATTAAAGTACTTTGCGTTACAAAGTTATTATTTATTTTGAATTGACAAATAAAAAAATGAGTTTTATTTTAATTAAATTAAATCGCAGACATAATGAATGAATTGTTAAATCAGAAAATGTATAATCCCTACGGGATATTTTACCTGTGAAATAATATTATAACTACCGATATATAACTCCTAACGGAGTATCTCGGAGAGATTAAATATCGGTAGCTAAATCATTTACCACGATTTTTTGTCTCGTAGGGACTACACATTTTAATTAAAATTCATAGTCATACCTACAAGGTTTTGAAAACCTTGTAGGAACGGGATTTGTTGTTATCTGAGTGCTGCGTGAGGGATAGGAGCTGGCTACCGAAGTAGCGCGGATAGCCCGACCGTCCCGATATAAGAAGGCGTATTTACATAAAGTATATTGGCCTTCTTATCTCGGGACGGTCACGCCCAAAGTATAAAAACGAAAAAGCCTATTCGTAATGAACAGGCTTTTATATTATCGTAAAATTTCAATTTAAAACCATCTTCTTCTTTTGAATAAAAAGACTCCGAAAGTCGATAAGATTACGGAGACTAAAAGCAGAATCCAAATTCCGTATTTACTTTCTTCCAAGCCGTTTGGTACGTTCATTCCGTACAAACTGGCGATTAAGGTTGGAATCATTAAGATGATCGAAATCGAAGTCATCTGCTTCATGATATTATTCATATTATTCGAAATTACTGAAGCATAAGCATCCATCATTCCGGTTAAGATGTTACTGTAAATATTGGCTGTATCCTGCGCCTGGCTTAATTCGATTTCGACGTCTTCTAATAAATCCAGGTCGTAGCTTGCTTTATATGCTCTTAGATTTTTTATGCGATGGAACAAAACATCATTTGCTTTTAATGAAGTAATAAAGAAAACTAAACATTTTTCGATTTGAAGCAATGCTTGTAATTCTTCATTTTTAATGGATTTCTCTAAATTATCTTCTGCCAGTTTTATTTTCTGATTGATTTGTTTTAGGTATTTTAAATACCAAACACTTGATGAAAGAAGTAATCTTAAAACCCAGTCGCAATTATCTTTTACCTGAATGTTTTTGCGTTGTGAATACAACATAAAATCGTGTATGATTTCTGTTTTGTAAAAAGTTATGGTTACGCAAACATCGTCTTTAAAAATTACGCCCAGAGGAATGGTTTGAAAAGGAAGTTTGATGTCGTTACTTTTTATTGGAACGCGCATGATGATAAGCGTCCAGCCGTCTTCGATTTCGATACGTGGTCTTTCGTCGATATCTTCAATATCATTGTAAAAAGCTTCGGGAATTTGAAGTTCTTCTAGTAAGTATTTTTTTTCTGTTTCTGATGGATCTTCAATGTTGATCCAGCAGTTTGGAGTCCATTTTGGTATTTCTAGTAATCCGTTGTTGTTTGTGTAAAAGGCTTTCATTTCAAAATACAGGGTTTTAACGCAGCATTTTGAAAGATTTCAAAAGCTGCTTTTTAATTTAATACTAACGAATAATAATCGTCCATTTGGAGAAGTGTTTTTTAAGTGTGGCAAAAGTATCTTTTATTTTTAAGAACCAAAACTTTAAAGTATTAATTATATATTAAAAACAACAAAGCCTGTTCGTTTGAACAGGCTTTGTAATATATTAGAAACAAATTACTTGTTTTTTTGGCTTCTCATTTTGCGTGCTAAAAGTGTATTTTTAAGCAACATTGCAATTGTCATTGGTCCTACTCCACCCGGAACTGGTGTAATAAATGATGCTTTTTTACTTACTCCGTCAAAATCAACGTCGCCTTTGATAACATAACCTTTTGGGTTTGATGCGTCATCTACACGAGTAATTCCAACGTCGATGATTGTTACTCCATCTTTTACCATATCAGCTTTTAAAAATTCAGGAACTCCTAAAGCTGTGATAATTATATCGGCATTTTTAGTGTATTCTTCTAAGTTTTTAGTACGGCTGTGTGTTAACGTAACTGTCGAATCTCCCGGATTTCCTTTACGGCTCATTAAAATACTCATTGGTCGGCCAACGATATGGCTTCTTCCAATTACTACGGTATGTTTTCCTGAAGTTTCTACTTTGTAACGCTCTAACAATTCCATAATTCCAAATGGTGTTGCCGGAATGAAACTTTCCATTTCAAGAGCCATTCTTCCAAAGTTTGTTGGGTGAAATCCGTCTACGTCTTTATCTGGATCAATTGCTAATAATATTTTTTGCTCGTCGATGTGTTTTGGTAAAGGAAGCTGTACGATATATCCGTCTAGGTTATCATCTTCATTTAACTCTTTAATTTTAGCAAGCAGTTCATCTTCGGTAATGGTTTCCGGCAGACTTACTAAAGTTGAATCAAATCCGATTTCCTGACATGATTTTACTTTACTTCCTACGTAAGTTAAACTTGCTCCGTTTGTTCCAACTAAAACTGCGGCTAAATGAGGTACTTTTCCTCCGGCTGCTTTTATGGATTGAACTTCGACTGCAATTTCGTTTTTAATGTCGTTAGATGTTTTTTTACCGTCTAGTAGTTGCATTGTGTTTTGTTGTTTTTGTTTCAGGTTTCAAGTTTCACGTTACCGTTGAAACTTACTATTTATGTAATTAAAAAAGTTTCAAGTTTTGGCTTCTTAACTTGAAACCTTAAACTTGAAACTTTTATTATTTTATCTCGGCATTCCTCCTGGCATTCCTTTCAAGCCTCCCATCATTTTCATCAGGTTTTTTCCGCCTGGACCTTGCATCATTTTCATCATCTTGCTCATTTGGTCAAACTGCTTCATTAACTGATTTACCTGCTCGACTTTCGTTCCGGAACCTTTTGCGATTCTGGCTTTTCTTTTTACGTCGATGATGGCTGGTTTGCTTCTCTCTCCCGGCGTCATGGAGTGAATGATTGCTTCTATATGTTTAAAAGCATCATCTTCTATTTCTACATCTTTCATGGCTTTTGAAGCTCCTGGTATCATTCCTACCAAGTCTTTCATATTACCCATTTTCTTTACTTGCTGAATCTGAGTTAGGAAGTCGTCAAAACCGAATTCGTTTTTAGCGATTTTCTTTTGAAGTTTTCTTGCTTCTTCTTCGTCAAATTGTTCCTGAGCTCTTTCTACAAGAGACACAACGTCCCCCATACCTAAGATACGCTCAGCCATACGATCCGGATAGAAAACATCAATTGCTTCCATCTTCTCGCCTGTACCTACAAATTTGATTGGTTTGTTTACAACAGATTTAATCGAAATTGCTGCTCCACCACGAGTATCACCATCTAATTTCGTTAAGATAACTCCATCAAAATTTAAGATATCGTTGAAAGCTTTTGCTGTATTTACAGCGTCTTGTCCTGTCATAGAGTCGACAACGAACAATGTTTCTTGTGGTTGAATTGCTTTGTGTACACGTGCAATTTCATCCATCATTTCCTGATCTACTGCTAAACGTCCTGCAGTATCGACGATAACTACATTGAATCCGTTTGCTTTTGCGTGTTTGATTGCGTTTTGAGCAATCTCAACAGGATTTTTATTTTCTGGTTCTGAGTAAACCTCAACACCTATTTGGTCTCCTACAACATGTAACTGATTGATCGCTGCCGGACGGTAGATATCACACGCTACAAGAAGTGGTTTTTTGTTTTTCTTCGTTTTTAAGAAGTTGGCTAATTTTCCTGAGAAAGTAGTTTTACCAGAACCTTGAAGTCCAGACATTAATATAACGCTTGGATTTCCAGATAAATTAATTCCGGCAACATCACCTCCCATTAATTCTGTCAGCTCATCTTTTACCAGCTTCACCAATAATTGTCCTGGCTGAAGCGTTGTTAAAACGTCCTGACCAATTGCTTTTTCTTTTACTTTGGTTGTAAAATCTTTAGCAATTTTAAAGTTAACGTCGGCATCAAGTAAGGCACGACGAACTTCTTTTAAGGTATCGGCAACGTTTACTTCTGTAATTTTACCGTGTCCTTTTAATATATGGAACGCTTTATCTAACTTATCACTTAAATTATCAAACATACTATTTTCTTTATTTGAAGTGCAAAGATAATCTAATTAGATATTTCAGGCAATTTTTATTTAACTGCAATTTTGCCACTAAGGTGTGTTGTTTTGCCACAAAGACACTAAGGCACAAAGTTTTTATTTCATGCAGATTTTAAAAATCTTTTTAATCCTTTTAATCTGTGGCTATAAATAAAAAAAGCGCAAAGAATAAAAATCTTTGCGCCTTAGTCTCTTTGTGGCTATATTTTAAAACTGGAAATATATAAACGGTTGTGAACCGGCAACCGCTGTCGCGTAAACGATCCAGTAAACAAAGCCCAGAATTATTGCTTTTATTAGTAATGGCGTTTTATCAAAAACCAATTTCATTTTGTCTGTGATAACTTCTGGTAAGAAATGCCAAACGTATCCAAATAACATTAATAAGAATACATTTTTATATCCTAAAACAATAGCTTTCCAGTTTTGCGGTTCGAAAGTTAACTGACCAATATTATTGATTACCTGCAAGGCTGTTTCGAAATCTCTGGCGCGGAAAAAGATCCAGCAGAAAACTACAAAATGGAATGTAATTAGAATCGAGAAAAATCTCCATAAGAAATTACTTTTTCCGTCTTTTTTAGAAGGAAAGAATTCAAGGAAGATTTTATGAACCGCTAAAGCTAATCCATGTAAAGCTCCCCAAACAATAAATTGCGCTCCGGCTCCGTGCCACAATCCGCCTAAAAGCATTGTGGTAAAAAGGTTTAGATTGGTTACTAACGTTTGTTTTCTTTTATTCGAAAGCAGAAATGACAAACAAAATAATGCAATTGAAATTGAAGCAATAATCAACGGAATTATACTTGTATTGTAACTTGTGATTCCCCAAAGTAATAATCCGAAGAAGAATAAACTTGGAAATAAGAATCCGGCGAACGAACCTTCTCTGTTTCCTCCTATCGAAATGTATAAGAAATCTTTTAACCAGGTTGAAAGTGAAATGTGCCATCTTCTCCAGAAATCGGTAATAGAAGTTGATTTATATGGCGTTCTAAAGTTGGCTGGTAATTTGAATCCTAGCAATAAAGCGATTCCAATTGCCATATCTGAATATCCTGAAAAATCGCAATAAATTTGAATAGCATATCCGTAAGATGCCATTAAATTTTCGAACGAAGTGTAATTTAAAGGCGTATCAAAAACACGATCTACAAAGTTTATAGAGATGTAATTTGAAATTACCGTTTTCTTAATTAATCCGCCAATGATCAAAAACAAGGCATTGTTTACATCTTGTCTTGTTAAGTTTAGCTTTTGATAAATCTGCGGAAGAAAATCTTTTGCACGTACAATTGGCCCGGCAACTAACTGCGGGAAAAACGAAACGAAAAATAAATATTCGATGTAATTCTTCGTTGGTTTAATTTCTTCACGATAAATCTCGATAATGTAACTCATCGATTGGAAAGTATAAAACGAAATTCCGACAGGAAGAAAAATGTCATGAAATTTAAAATGTCCATTGAACATATCGTTGTATGTCCCTATCATAAAGTTCATGTACTTGAAATAACCCAATAATCCCAAATTCAGGATTACACTTATAACCAAATATACTTTCTTGGTAGCGACTTTTGTTTCTTTATAGATAATTTGGCTCAAGCCATAATCCACAACTGAAGAAAGTAATAATAGTAAAAAGTAAATTCCACTTGACTTATAATAAAAGAAAAGCGAGAAGAGAATAACGTACGTTAATCTTAAATAAAATGTTTTGCGTAAAAAGCCGTACACAAAATAAAAAACAAGAAATAATCCTAAGAATAAACCTGTATTAAATAATAGTTTTTCGTCTGGATTATAAATAAACCAGCCTTTAACTTGTTCTATTGTAATTGCACCAAAATTTTGGATGAACCAATTATTGATGTTATCTATTGTTATCAACTTACTTCTTTAATTTAAAATTATCGTATGCTTTTAAAAATGCCTCTGAAAACAAATTTCCTTGTTTTTCGTATCCTTTTTTAGAATAATGAACCCAATCAGGACCAATTAATTTTGCCGATTTTAGATTTCGAATTCCTTCCATTCCGCCAAATTCATCGTATAAATCCCAAACTGCAAAACCATCTGTCTGCGCGATTTCAATAATTTGTTTGGTGTAATCTTGAATAAAAGTGTTTGGTCTTTTTCTTAGAAGAGACGGCGGCGGCGTCATAACAATTATCGGAACATTTATATTCTGCGCTTTTATATTGCTTATAAATTCTCTTAATTGTTTGATGTAATTTCCTGATTCTAGTTTTTCGTAACTTTCATTTGTTCCGAGTGAAAATACCAGCATATCCGGATGCAAAGCTTTTAACTGCTCAAAAAATAACGGATATTTATTATAATCTGAATATTTTGCTCCGTTCACTCCAATGCCGCTGTAAATTAATCCCGGTGCATCTTTTTCTAAAAATATTCCGTTTAGTTGGAATTTTGAAGCTTTTTTATTCGGAATCAAATAAATCTTATCCAAAGCTTTTTCTGAATTATAATAGTGTGAATACGAATCAGATTCCATGTTTAAAGAAACATATTCAGACGTTTTTATATTTCTGGACTGTGTTTCGTTTGTTGGAATTCTTAATATTCTTCCTGCACGAATGTTATTTGATTTTAGCGAATTTGCTCTTTTTATTTCGGTAATCGAAACGTTGTATTTATCTGCAATTACAGAAATCGCTTCTCCTTTTTTAATTTTATGCTTAATTATTTTTGGTTCTGCTGTTTCAATAAATTTTGTTTGAGATGCTGTTGACAAATCAAACATATCTTCGTTTTGAGGGGTTATTATTTTTATTGAATTGAACTTATATACCGGATCTTTAATATTCAGTTCTAAAACAAATCCGCCAGAATCTCTCCAAAGTCCTATTCCGCTTAAACCAACAGGATAATTTCTAATCGGATATATATTCCGATACGTTTCCCAAACTCTGTTGCAGCGAAAACGCTCGTTATAAGATCCGTTTGTTTTAGCCAGTTGATACGGAAAAACTAATCCACGACCGGCATTTCCAAATTTTCTTTGCAGATTTTTCCTGATTTCATTGGTCATTAAATCTCCCTGAATGTGAGAATCTCCAATATGAACAATATTTATTTTTTGATTGTTGTCGCTTTCATTGTCTTTTAATTTCTTAAAAAAACTTTCTAAAACTGTCGCATTATAAATATTATTCCCGTTGAAAGATTCAACTGTTGTTGAATCGATTTTACTAACCATATTTTTAGTTATTGGAGGTGAAACTGGATTTTGCGGTTTATCATTTGTTGAGAAAAATAGACAACAAAAGAAAATAATAAGTTTATTCATTTACGCTATCTTTTTCTACAGAGACGGAATCTGCTTTGGGTTTTCTAATCGCTTTAGGTCTAACGCCTGTTTCACGTTTTTGACGTAAAATTTTATATTGTTCGTATCCGTTATTTAACTGACTGTATAACAAATTACCAATTGCTTTTGCACCTCTTTGGTTAAAGTGTGTGTAATCTTTATTGGCTTTTGCCGGAGTTTCATCAACCCATTTTACCATCGATCCGTCACCGCCCATTAAGGTATATAAATTTACAAATCCTGATTCGGTTTCTAAAGCATATTTTTTCTGTGCTTTCATTAATGGAACAACTGCAGAATCGGTTTTCATTTCTAAATCGTATTTAGTCGATTTATCTGCGGTTGAAACAATTAAAATAGAAACTCCCGGAAATGATTCTTTTATTTTATTTACGGTTTTTGTCATTCCTTTTTCGTACCAGAAATAGTTTTTGGTTCCATAATTCAATACGTTAGTTCCGTAGTGAAGTACGATTAAATCGTATTTCAGGTTATTATCAAAGGCTTGCATTACGCTGGCATCAAACATAGAAATTGGCAATCCTGAATTTCCTCTTTGAGAGAAATTATCAACGTGAACACCAATACCGTTATCAAAATTAAATCCGTAAATTGGAATTGAATCGGCGTGAATAAAGTTTGCTTTGAAAGCTTTTATACTTCCCGAAGTAACTTTTAAAGTGTTTACTAAGTTGTTTGGAGAAAGGCTTTTTTTCAAGGTATCTTTTCCGATAATGAAATTTACGTTTCCTCTTTTAGATGCTCTTCCATAAAATAAGGTTGGATTATCTAAAGTAGTAGTATGTTTTGGAAGTCCCGCTTCATACTGAACCCAGGTTGGGTTTGTTTGATCATTTGCAAAAAACACGTGTCCGTTTACACCAAAAGGGCTTGTGGGTCTTTTTACATTTAAATATGATTGTGTTTTCCAGTTTTTAGAATAGGTAGCTTTAACAGAACCTCTTGACGCTGCAGATTCTGAAGTTATGGATACAAAACCAACACCATTTCCGCCAAAGCGGTCCTGATAATTGTTACGCACATCCTGAACAATTAAATCTCCATCGGTCATAGAATCTCCGTAATAAGCAATTCTAACATGCCTTTGCGGATTTTGTTCGAGTTGATATAATTTTTCGTAAAAAGAAATCAGGTATTGATATCCTTTGTAATTATCGAAGGTTTCAGATGGAAATTCGATCCCTTCAGAAGCATCATAAACAATTTTCTGCTGACCCAATTTACGCTCGCTTTCTTCGATGCTGTCACTCTTTAGCGACAATGAATCTTTAGCTACTGACTCCAGAAGCAGGCTGTCTATAAGTACATTTTTGGAATCTACTTTACTATCAGAAAATATTTTATCTGGTAAGATTTGTTTAAAACCAATAAAAGCAACAAATGCCAATGCTACGATTGCGAAAGATTGAAAGAAATATGACTTAGTATTCACTTAATAAATTAAATTTAAAGAAATAACTACGAATATTTAAAATTGTTGTAAAATTCCTATTAATTCGTAATGGATAAATGTAGACAAAGATAGAATTAAACATTCATTTTTAATAATAAAGAAATAAAAAAAAGAGGTTAGATAAATCTAACCTCTAAATCAAAAAAAAATAAAAAAAACAAAGCTAATGATTAACTAAATTTTTGATGTTAAAACATCATAACCTAGAATGAAATAATCTTTATAATCTTTAGATTTTTCATTATGAATTATTTCAAGATAGCATATTGAAATTTAGGGAAACCTCTTTCACCTGTAGCGCTTGCTCCACCAGTAAATTTCAATTTGTAGATATTTCCTGCAGGATCTTTAACTACGAAGAAACGATCCGTTTTTAATACAAATTGAGAAACAGGAATTCCATCAGCACCTACTGCACTTGTGCTTCTCCAGTTTGAACCAATATTTCTTTGGTCTTCTGTAAATTTAGCGTTGTCAACATTTGCTAATGTAAATGCATCATATGTAAAAGCAGTTGTAAGTACTTGGTATGCTTTTGCACCACCTTTTAAGTTACTCAATACAAAATCTGGGTAATAGTAAGGTGTAGGTGTAGCACCTGGAATTATGTTTGTAAATGTTGTAAAGTTAAGATCCCATTGTGCTTTTTGAGGCTCAACATCAACTGTTTTCTTGTCTAATAAACTAAAGAATGTAAAGTTAAATGCAGTATTTTTAGATACTATAACTTCGCTATGAGTTGTTGCAGCGATATCAGCGTATTGAACTTTATAATCGTTTCCACTTTTCAAAACTCTGATTTTTTTCCATCCTCTTGAAGTTCCACCAGCAGATCCTTCAGATCCTGAAGCAGGTGTAGTTGTTGAAGGATTACTTCCCATATTGATTAAGTAAACTTTGTTTTCAGAATCTGTAGCAGAAACTTCAGCAATAGCAGTTGTTTTAGTAAAATCTCCAGTTGGATCATCAATTTGACTTGCATTTCCTTGTCCTTGAGAAATAATCATCGTTTCATCAGCTACCTGAACTTCATCTATGTTTGAAGTTGTTAATACTTTAGCTGCCATTTTTAAAGAGCTGTTTAATACTACTCTGAATTTATCTCCTGAATAGAATCCTAAATCCCAAGATGTTCTAACAACTTTTGTCATAGTTCCACTGCTCAAATCAACATAAACTTGATTTGGCTCTAAAGAACCACCAACTTCTGGAGACAAAGCACTTCCTAAAGAAGCTGTTTCAGTAAAGTTTACCTGGATAGATTTGTTTTCAGCAATTGTAGTATTGATAGTAGCACTTACAATTGTAAAAACAACTTTTTTAGTTTTATTTTCACCTTCAACAGCATCTTTTAGCTTGTTAAAAGTAAAACTTACAGAAGAAACATTTTGTCCAAAAGGAACTACAATCGTATTTGCAGCAGCAGCTGGTAAAGTTGTAAAATCTGTACCACTAACAACATCAGTTTCAACAAATGATAGTGTTACAGTTCCTGCAGCAGCAGTAGGAGTAGCAAATTTTATTTCGATTGGAGTTGCTGCAGCAGTTAAGTTAACTGAAGTTGCTGCAAAAGCAATTGAATTTACAACAGGTGCATCATCGTCACTATTACAAGCTGTAAAAGCAAGTAAAACGAAAGAAAGGATTAAAATAATGTTTTTTTTCATGGTATTTATATATTAATTAAAATTTAGGTTATACGTAAGTTTAAGAAAATAGGAACGTCCATATCCTAACAGTAAATCTGAACTTCCAGAAGCATGAGCTCCTCCTCCAGTGGAACCTCCTCCATTTTGAATCGTTTGTACACTTGTAATGTCAAATAAGTTTCTAGCTCCAACAGTAACTTCAAATTGGTTCTTAAAGAATAATTTACGGATAGAAGCATCCATCCAGCTATAAGGTTTTATTTCACTTAAAAAGAATTTAGTACTTCCATCTGTATCTGTTCCTGCTACAAATTGTTGTTGTTCTCCATTGTATTTATAAAACAAAGCAATCAAAGTATTCCATTTAGGGATGTTGTATGAAATGTTGGAGTTTAAACGTAACGAATACAAGAATTTATCATCTGAAGTTACATTCACAGCTGCTAAATCTAATTTTCGAGAAATTCCAACTAAAGCAGCACCAACCTGTACATTCCAATTTTTATAAGAATATTGTTCTGTAGTTGAAATATTCCACATTTTATATTTATTGATATTTACATATCTGTAATTTTGAGTAGGAGTTGCTTGAGTCATTACCAAATCAATTCTATCATCTACATCCATATAAGTTACAGCCAGATTATTTGCAATCTGAGCTCCTGAATTAAAAAGACAAGATCTTTTAAAACTCAATTCATAAGAAGTACTTTGCTCTGGAACTAAGTCCGGATTACCCTGAAGATTATGATTTGAATCTACAAAATAGGTGTATAATTCATCAAAATTTGGTGTACGATACGCTTTCCCAACTGAGGCTCTGGCTTCTAAACCTTTTTTGAATAAATATCTTAAACCTAAAGAACTTGCATATTGATTATCAAAATACGATTGAAAAGAATAGCGAATTCCCGGGCGAATAGAGAATTTGTCTGTCAAATTAATTTCGGCTACAGTAAAAATGTCGTAATTTTCGAATTTTCTTCTTATGTCTGTTAACTGCTGGTTATCATCTTTAAAGGTTCCAGCCGTTGCATCATAAAATCCATTTTCATTCGTAATCTCATATCCCAATTGAAAATCAACTTTTTTACTATCGAAGAAATTGCTTAAAGTTCCCGTAGAATAAAAAACTTCTTTAGATTGATAGGTTTGTCTCTGATTCGCAAATTCATTTCCTGTTTCAATTTGATAATTGAATTTCTCTACATCACGTTCTTGTTTTTGTTCAGAAACGGAAATATTATAATTTAATTTAGAAAAAAGTTTTCCGTTAGAATTTAGATGATGAAAATAACGGTTGGTAATATAACGTCTGTCATTTGCAAAATAGGTCTCAGGAAAAGGGTAATTATCCTGCGGAACTAAGATTGGGTTGTAATAATGAACATTTTCTCCGTAGTAATCAAATTTGTAGAAAATCCTAAAATCATTTTTCTGATATCCTAAAATTGCATTTCCTACTAATTGTTCTTTTGGAAGTTGTGTATACCCTCTTAAACCATCGTTTAAATCGTAATCTTTACCTTCTCTATTATCAAAATATCCTGAAAAATCATTACGATTTCCTCCAACATTTATAAACCAATTTTCATTAAAATTGTGCGCTATTTTAGCAGACTGAATATGACGGCCTTTGTCAAACAAGGCATATTCTTTACCAACGGTTTCTTCCTGAACAGTTGCAGCTATCTGCCATTTATATCCGCCGCCTTTTTTTGTTATAATATTTAAAACACCGCTTACAGCATTAGCACCATGTGTAACTCCCATTGAACCTTCAATAATTTCAATGCGTTCAACATCATCAAGGTTTACTTGGGTTAAATCAACATTTGTCCCCATTCCGGTATCACTTACTAAAGGAATATTGTCAACTAAAATTTTAAAATATTGCGAATCCAGTCCAAACATAGATACTGTTGAACGTCCATCTTCTCCACTAGTTTTAATAGTAATATTTAAATATTGATTTAAAACATCCGAAAGATTATTTGCGGCCAATTGTTTTATAGTCTCTTTTGAAATTACTCGAACATTAAATACTGATTTCTTTATTGATTGCGGTTCTAATTGCCCTGTTACAACCACTTCCGAAAGTTTTTCTTGAGACGCAATAGTATCTTTTTGCTGTGCAAATGAGATTTGACAGAAAGTTAATACAGCAAAAAGGGATAGTTTTATTTTCATTATTTTTATTCAATCTTAATAATCGGTGCAAATATATAACTATTTTTAATTGTTCTAAATAAAATTTATATATTTGCAAAAATTAAAAACAAATAATAAGTTATGATTTCAAAAAGCCTTTATTTTTCAGCCATTATGGCTTTGACATGTGGTCTTGGTTTTAGTCAGGACAAGAAACAACAAGACATAAAATCAATTAAATCTATGTGTGGTTGTTATGAAGTGAAGTTCAACTTTGCTGAAACTTTTCAATATGCTAAAGATTCGGCTACATACAAACCTTCACAAACTAAACATGAATCTGCTTTAGAGTGGGTTGAATTGTTAGAAGATACTCCAAACAAAATTATTATGCAGCACTTATTAATTGTAAGTGATGATATGATTATCAAGCACTGGAGACAAGATTGGTTATTTGAAAACACAGACTTATATTCTTTTGATAAAGGAACATCTTGGAAATATAAAAAACTTGACAAAAAAGCTGTTAAAGGTCAATGGACTCAAAAAGTATATCAGGTAGATGATAGTCCAAGATATGAAGGATCTTCAACTTGGGTACACGTTGACGGACAAGATTACTGGACTAACGTTGCTGATGCTCCGCTTCCAAGAAGAGAACAGACAAAACGTAATGACTATAATGTTTTAAAAAGAAGAAACATTCACGAAATCACTGCTACAGGATGGAATCATGAGCAAGATAACGACAAACTTATTCGTGATGACGCTGGAAAAGATGTTTTGTTAGCACAAGAAAAAGGTTTTGATGTTTATACTAAAGTTCCAGACATCAAATGTATCGCTGCTCAAAAATGGTGGAAAGAAAACAATGTCCTTTGGAAAAATGTTCGTGACAAATGGCAGACTCTTTTCGACAGACATAAAGACTTAAACTTAGAAGCTAAAGTTGATAGAAAAGCGCTTTATTCTCTTTTGTTTGATTTAAAACCAACTGCAACAAAAGCAGAATCTGATGCAATTATCGACAAGTTCGTAAAATAAAAAATGTTTGTGTTAGTTGTAAAAAAGCCGGTAATTTTAATATTACCGGCTTTTTTTGCTCTATAATAATTGGTTAATTTTTATCCCACCAAACATTAGTCGTTACATTACTAACTACTGTAGCATTTGGATTATATTGTCTTTCATCTGATGGAGTTGGAAGTCTTACAGGAATAATCTTTGTTTGTGAAGACTGGTTTGGAACTAATACAGGGAATCCAGTTCTTCTATAGTCATTATAAGGCTCCATAGTTAAGAAAAGAGCCAGATATTTTTGCTGAATAATCGTTTCTAAATTTACCGTTGTAGTTACAGCAGATAAAAATTCTGTTTTTGCAGTACTGCCTGTAACTTTTAATACTGAAGCAGCAACAGCTTCTTGTAATGCTGGTTTTGCATCTTGTCCTAATCTAAACTTCGCCTCAGCTTCTATGAACTTTGCTTCTGCGTATGTTACTATACCAATCGGTGATTTTTCACTTGCAAAAGCAGAACCAATATAAGAAGATGAAGTTGTATCTAAATCATCTGCGGCATTACCAGTATAATTGCCATTTTTATCTTTTGCTATCGCAAATGATAATCTAGGATCATTATTATCTTTTAAAGAATTAACAAAATAAGCTCCTGTCTTAAGATAGTTCACCCTGCTTTCATTAAAAGCATACCATTGATTAAGACCATTTGAAGTACCTGGAAAAAAAGTATTCGCATCATCATTATTTGAACTAATCTCTGATGCAGTAAGATTATCTAATGCTTTTTGAGCTGCCTGCGTATCAACTTCTGTTAATCTTAATGAATATCTTGCTTTTAAAACATAAGCAATTTGAATCCATTTTTTTGTATCTCCATTAAAAATATAATCATCTTTAGCTGGTACAGAAAGATTATTTGAAGCAGGTTTTTGCAGATTTAAAATTGCTTCATCAAGAATTGCTTGCAGCCTTTGATAAATTTCTTCCTGAGTATTGTATTTAGGAGTTCTATTTCCTTGATCAGCCTTAAAAGCTTCATCATATGGAACGTCTCCCCAAAGATCAGTTGCATATCCTAAATTTATCGCCGTTAATATCTGCCCCATACCTGTATAATATGGATATTCAGCTGCAAAATCACGTGTTAAGATATGACCATTCATTAAAGTTGTGCCATATAAAGTATTCCATTCGTTATTAACATCTTGCTCACTAACAAAATAACGCTGAATATCTCCCAATTGACCTATACTAGTTCCTGCAAGATGCTGATCAAAAATATTAGAAGTTCTTATTAAACCTGCTGTGTGTGTTGAAAAAGTCGAAACTTCCATCGCAGCTAATAATAAACTTGGATTGCTTGACATAGGATCATTTGGGTTTTCATTAAAATGATCCAATTCAGATTGACAACTTGAAAGCATCCCAACGCTTAAAGCTGTCAAGATTAAACTTTTTATATATTTTTTCATTTTTTTTAAATTTAAAATTTAGAATCCAACTTTAAGAGTCATTATAAATGATTTGCTTCCCGGGTTATTAAAATAATCCAATCCATTAATTCTTGAACCTGCACCTGTTAAACTAGTTTCAGGATCAACACCTTTATAATTAGTATTTAACCACAAATTTCTACCTGTAAATGATAATTGTGCTGAATTAATTGCGGTAAATTTTTTCACATTAAAGTCATAACTTAATGTCACGTCACGCAATCTTATCCAGTTTACATCTGTTACAGCTTCTTCAGAAGCTCCTCCACCATCACCTAAATATTTTTGGTAATAATCTTTAGCAGAAATTGCAATATTGTTTGGAGTTCCATCTTCTTTCACACCATCAATAATATAGTTATGTTCTCTATCTGCTGAAGCTTCAGAAACACCAAAATTGTGCAGTCTTGCTAATGTGCCATTATACACAACTCCTCCGTGTCTGAAATCTAATAATCCTGACAAAGTAACTCTTTTATAAGTGAATGTATTTCTAATTCCTCCTGTCCATTTAGGAGCTGAATTGCCTAAATTTCCTGTTTCGTCGGCAATTATTGGTAAACCATTAGATCCTATTATTTTTTGTCCATTTTCATCACGTTCCCATTTTGTACCATAGAAACTTCCTAATGGCTGTCCTTTTACGGCATAGTATCCAATTGATCCAAAAGCTGTTTCAATAGAAATTTCATCTAAGCCCCCATAAATATCAGTCACTTTATTTTCGTTTTTAGCCCAATTCAAATTAATGTTCCATTGTAATGGCTTCGCTTTTTTGAAAACATCATATCCTAATTCAACCTCAACACCTTTGTTTACTAATTCTGCAGCATTTTGGTAAACAACCGCAAATCCACTTGATTGTGGCAATGGAACGTCTATTAATAAGTCTTTAGATGTTTTATAATATAAATTCAAATCAAAAGTTAAACGATTTTCAAAAAATTTAGTATTTAGACCAACTTCATGACCTAAAACTCTTTCAGGCTTTAATTGTTGATTTCCTAAACTTCCTGAAAGTCCCATACCATTAACCCCATTATATGGAAAACTTAAACCATCTGTAAACCCATCTGTCATAAATGGTTGAGAATAAGTACTAATTGTTCTATATGCTCTTGGTGCAATACCTACTTCTCCATATCCATAAGTTAATTTTGCAAAAGTTGTCCATTCTGGTAAATCAAATGAACTTGACAAAACCCATGAAGCAGATGCTGATGGGAATAATGCACTATTAGCATCAGTTCCGTAAGTTGAAGACCATTCTTTTCTAAGAGATCCTGTAACAAAAACCTGATTTTTAATATCAAATTCTAATTGACCAAATAAAGCTCTAGACATAATATCTGACTCTACATTTGATGCATATAATTGTGTTGCATTTGATAAATTATATACTCCTCTTACCGCAAGTTCTTTACCTCTTGAAAACACATCTGTATTTTGAGATGAACGCAAATTAAGGCCTGCTGTATAATTTATTTTAAACCATTCTGATTTCAACGGCAATAATCCGGTTGCTATAAAATCTCCGTAAAATTGTTTATTATTAATATTATTAAACGCAACTTCTCCAATTCCTCTTAGATTATCTCCATTAGATGAAATTGCATAAACTTGTTTTCGATAATCTGAATAAGCATCTATCCCACCTTTTGCAGTTAAAGACAACCATGTATCAGGTGAATAAGTTAAATACATATTTCCAAAAACACGATTTACATCACTTGTTGCTGGGTTTTCGTTAACAGTAAAATAAGGATTATCGTAAGAAGAATAATAGTTCATATTATTTCCTTCGGCATCCTTATAATTTCTTAGATCATAGTTTCCAGGAGAACGAAGTAAACTTAACATCACTCCAGAAGAATTACTTCCGTTTTGAGCTAATGTATTTGTTGTATGAGTATATTGCAGACTTCCTCCTGTTTTCCACTTATTATTAATTTTTAAATCTCCAACAACTCTTAAAGTGTTTCTTTTTAAACCAGTTTCAGGAATCATACCTGTTTGAGTTACATTTCCATAAGAAGCCCTATAGACAGCTTTTTCGTCACCACCATAAAAAGATATGTTATTTGTAAATGTCAGACCTTCTTTAAAGAAATTACTTGTATTATTATACATTGGCATCCCAAGAGATTCTGCAGATGGCCCCCAGCTTTGTGGAGTTCCTCCATTATATTCAGGAATACCTGTTTTAGGATTTAGACCACCTTGAACATATTTATTTTGTCTTGCTGGCAATTGACTTACTTTATCAATAGCTAATGAAGTAGAGTAATCAATACCTAAACCTTTTCCGGCTTTCCCTTTTTTAGTAGTATAAATAATAACCCCATTACCTGCTCGCTCTCCGTATAATGCTGCAGCCGCAGGACCTTTAAGTACTGATACACTTTCGATATCATCCGGATTTATATCTAATGCACGGTTAGAGTTATTAATACCAGACAAATTTGCATTAAAAGGATTATCTCCTGCACTAGTTTGACTAGTACTATTGTCAATTGGAACTCCATCAACTACAATTAAAGGATCTGAACTTCCTGTAATTGTGTTTACTCCTCTAATAATAATCTTACTAGAAGCACCTGGTGTTCCTCCAGACCCAACCACTTGTACACCGGCAGCTTTTCCTGCTAATGCCTGCATAACGTTTTGTTCTCCTGATCTGCTAATTTCATCAGAATTTATTTTCGATACTGCATATCCAAGTGTCTTTTCTGATCTTTTTATTCCTAAAGCAGTTACAACTACGCCTTCTAATTCTACCGAATCATCTTTTAATTTTACATTTATAGAAGTTGAACTCGCAGGTAATTCTTGAGTTTTCATTCCTATGTAGCTAAATACTAAAATTTGACTTGGAGATGCTTTAATAAAATATTTTCCATCAAAGTCTGTTTGCACTCCATTACTTGTACCTTTTACAACAACATTTGCTCCCGGAATTGGTCCAACAGCGTCCGCCACAATTCCAGATATTGTTCTTTCCTGCGCAAAAAATAAATGCGTTGTAAGAACAAACACCAGAACTAATAGCCCTTTAATTTTTCTTTTCATTATAGTTTATTTGAATTAAGGGGCGCAACTTATAAAATTAAATTAATTTTAACAAGATTTTATTTCGTTTTAACATTAAAAAATGTAGCTTTATTTTTACAAATAAAAAAACCGTCTAAAATCAATTAGACGGTTTATGATCCTTACTATTCTTACTAAAAGGTGTACTAATTCAAAATAGATAAAAATGATATAAGGAAAATATCTTTAATCTTACAGAGCTGAAAATTCAGATAACTTATAAAGCATTTAACACTTTAATAACTAACTAAAAAACAACAAATTATAAAGATTTTAATTGAATACTTTTGAATTTGCGAGCGCAAAATTAACATGAATTATCTTTAATTCATATGCGAAAGCAATATTTAACTTAAAATATGTCTTATCTTATTACTTTTCATCCTTTTAGTGAACAATTCTAAAACAAAAAGCCGATAGTTTTAAACTATCGGCTTTTTTAATTCTTGTAAAAAGTTTTTACATTCTTTCCGGAACTTCGATTCCTAATAACGTAAAAGCTGATTTTATAACTTCGGCAACTTTCTGCGAAAGCTGTACTCTGAAAATCTTTTTAGTCAAATCAACTTCACCTAAAATGTGAACAGATTGGTAAAACGAATTATATTCTTTTACTAAATCGTAAGTATAATTTGCAATTAATGCAGGGCTATGATTTTGTGCTGCATTTTGAATTACTTCCGGGAAAAGTTCGATTTGTTTTACCAATTCTTTTTCTTTTTCATGAAGTTCTTCGATGTTGGTTTTTTCAGAAAAATCAAAATCGGCTTTACGGATAATGGATTGAATTCTGGCGTAAGTATATTGAATAAAAGGGCCTGTGTTTCCAGCAAAATCTACAGATTCTTCTGGATTAAACAGAATACGCTTTTTGGGATCTACTTTTAAAATGTAATATTTCAAAGCCCCAAGACCAATTGTTTTATACAATTTTGCTTTTTCATCGGCAGAATAGCTGTCTAATTTTCCTAAATCTTCAGAAATTTGTTTAGCTGTATCTGTCATGTCCTGCATTAAATCATCAGCATCTACAACAGTTCCTTCACGGCTTTTCATTTTTCCAGATGGTAAATCAACCATTCCGTATGATAAATGATATAGACTTGAAGCCCAGTCAAAACCAAGTTTTTTCAGAATCAAAAACAAAACTTTAAAGTGATAATCCTGTTCGTTACCAACAGTGTAAACCATTCCGCCTACATCTGGCATATCTTTTACACGCTGAATTGCTGTTCCAATATCCTGCGTCATATAAACCGCAGTTCCGTCAGAACGTAATACAATTTTACGATCAAGTCCTTCATCTGTCAAATCAATCCAAACAGAACCATCAGGATCTTTTTCAAAAACTCCTTTATCAAGACCAACCTGAACAACATCTTTTCCTAATAAATAAGTGTTGCTTTCGTAATAATATTTATCAAAATTAACTCCAAGATTGGTGTAAGTAGTCGCAAAACCGTCATAAACCCATTGGTTCATTTTTTTCCAAAGCGCAATAACAGCTTCATCTCCTGCTTCCCATTTTTTAAGCATTTCCTGTGCTTCAATAATAATTGGCGCTTGTTTTTTTGCTTCTTCTTCGGTTTTACCAGTTTCTATTAATTGATTGATTTCGGCTTTATAAGCTTTATCAAATTCAACATAATATTTACCAACTAATTTATCGCCTTTTAAATTTGAGCTCTCCGGAGTTTCTCCGTTTCCGAATTTCTCCCAGGCCAGCATCGATTTACAAATATGAATTCCACGATCGTTTATGATCTGGGTTTTGTACACTTTTTTACCGGATGCTTTAATAATTTCTGCAACAGAATATCCTAACAAATTGTTACGAACGTGCCCTAAGTGCAAAGGCTTATTGGTGTTTGGAGAAGAATATTCAACCATAATTGCTTTGTCGGCAGGGTCTGGCGTTACATATCCAAACTTTTTATTGTTTTTTATTTCATTGAAGAAATTCAGATAATAACTATCTGAAATTACAATATTCAAAAACCCCGAAACTACATTGAAACGAGCAACTTCAGAAACATTTTCAACTAAGTAGTTTCCAATTTTATTTCCTAATTCGGCAGGATTGCTTTTGATCACTTTTAACAAAGGAAAAATTACCATTGTAATATCGCCTTCAAACTCTTTTCTGGTAGTTTGAAACTCGATTTTATCAACAGAAACGTCAAATAATGCCTGTATTGCTTTTTGTATAGAAGGTGTAAGAATTTGTGATAATGACATGTAAACTTATTTTAAAGTGAGCAAAGATACTGCTTATTCATCAATTACAGAAAATGAAAAACATATTAAATTACATAATCCTGCTAGAATTTCTTAAAAAACGTTTTGTTTTGAATGTTAAAATTATCAAAAAATCAAAACGCTAACCTGCTACAAAACAGAACTTCCCAAAAAATAAAAAAGTTTTTTTTACTTTTTATGTAACATATCGATAACAAAATAGTCTTAATAGAGACTTTAAATTTTATTTGAAGTAAAAAAAATCAAAACAAAAACAAAAAAACAACCTCATCATCAATCAAATCAAAACAATCATTATCTCATTATGAAATTAAAATTCTTTCTGCTTGCATTACTGGGGGTAATTGCAACAGCACAAGCCCAGAATACCGGAACGGTCACGGGGAAAATTACCGAAAAATCAAACAATGCACCTATTTCTTACGCAACAGTTTCTCTTAAAGAAAACGGAAAAGTAGTATCAGGCGTTAATACAGATGACAACGGAGATTTTACTTTTAAAAACGTAGCCCTAAAAAGTTATACTATCGAAATTCAATACATTGGATTTAGAAAATATATTGGTTCTGTAATTTTAGCCGACAATAAAAAATCTGCAACTGTAAATGTTTCTCTTGAAGAAGAAGCAACACAGCTTAAAGGTGTTAATATTGTTGCTGAACGTTCGACAATGGAACAAAAAATTGACCGAAAAGTTATTACTGTAGGGAAAGATTTGACTACTGCCGGAGCTTCTGCATCAGATATTATGAGTAATATTCCATCTGTAAATGTGGATCAGGACGGAAAACTTTCGCTTCGTGGAAATGACAATGTTCGTGTATTAATCGACGGAAGACCTTCTAACATTGATCCTGCTCAGTTATTGAAACAAATTCCTTCAACTTCGATCAAAAAAATTGAGTTGATTACAAATCCTAGTGCAAAATACAATCCGGAAGGAATGTCTGGGATTATCAATATTATTTTACACAAAAATGCTAATACTGGTTTTAACGGAAGTTACAGCGGTGGTATTACTTTTGGTGAAACAGCAAAATACAACCAGTCTTTAGATTTAAACTATAAAACCGGAAAAGTAAATTTCTTTGGAAATGCCGGTAATAATTTTGGAACTTATTTTAACGATGGTCACATTCAAAGATTAGATCAGGATATGGTTCAAAAATTAGATATTTCTAATGACAATGATAACTATTTGTATAAAGTTGGAATGGATTTTTTAATCAATGACCACAATACTTTATCATTTTACACCAATCAAAATAAATCAAAAGGAACTGGATTAGTAAATACTGATATTGATTACAATAACGGAGATCCGGATATTAAAAATATCTACCAAAAATCGAGATACGAAGGTCCAAACGAAACCGGAACTTATAATTTAGCGTACAAACATATCTTTAAAAAAGAAGGTCATACTTTAGATTTTGAAGGAAACTTTAGTAATACCAGAGAAACTCAAGATGCAAGTTTTGATACTAAAACAACAAAGCCGGATAATACCGCTACCTCTCTTTTATATAACGATTATATTAATGACAAAAGAAAATTAGGAACAGTAAACGTTGATTACGTGAACCCGTTAAATGATAAAACTACTCTTGAAGCAGGTGCAGAAGCGAGAATAACAAGAACTGACAATATTTACAACACAACCAATGCTGCATTTAGTAATTCTTTTTATACTTATGATACAGATATTTATTCTGCATATGTAACTTTTGGTCAGAAATACAAAAAATTCAGTTATCAGTTAGGAGCTCGTTTTGAGAGTTATAAAGTTGCTGCTAATTTAAATCATGGTGAGACAAAATTTGATGATGACTATATTACATTATATCCATCAGCTTATTTAACTTATAACTTAAATGAGAAAAACGTGTTGCAATTAAGCTACAGCCGTCGTGTTGACCGCCCAAGTTTAGAGCAGACAAAACCTATTCGTGAGTTTTCTACTCCATTAGTAACTTCATACGGAAATCAAGAATTAAGACCTCAGTTTACAAATTCTGTTGAAGTAAATTATACTAAAACTCTTGAAAAAGGAAGCATTACAGCTGGAGTATTTGTAAGAGCTATTAACGATCAAATAAGCAGAACTTTAAGTCCTGACCCTAACGATGCTTCTGGTTACAAACAAATTTTAGGTTTTGCTAATTTCGATCACAACAGTGCTTATGGTTTTGACATTTCTGCCAACTATAAAATTACTAAATGGTGGGATATTCAGCCATCTGTTGATTTTTCTAGTATAAACCAGCAAGGTGTTGTCTTCCAGTATGATCCTGCAACAAAATTAAGTTCACCTTTAGAACGCAGTGTAACAACTTCAGCATTCAATGCTCGTATGAACTCAAACTTTAAACCTACAAAACGTTTAAGCTTTTTATTATTCGGTTTTTACAGAGGCGGAGTTGAAGAAATTCAACAGCATAGAAATGAAATGTACAAAATGGATATTGGTTCACGTTATACATTGTTAGACAACAAGATGAATATCAGCGTACGTTTTAATGACGTTTTCAATACAATGAAATATTCATTTGACGGTGTTTATCCTTATCCTCAAAATGGTCAGTTTACTTGGGAAAGCCAAACGGTTTATTTAGGTTTAACGTACAACTTTGGTGGAGCAAAAATTAAAAAATTAGAGCGTAAACAAAGAGAAGAAAACACTAATCAAGGCGGTGGCGGAATGTTCTAATCACTGCTTTTATTAGAATCAATTTTAATATTTTTAAATAATTTTCTTGTAGAAAAAAGCCTGAAGTTTGCCAGCTTCAGGCTTTTTTATTTTTTTAATGTTATAGAAAATTTCTTAACTCTTTTATTTCTTCGGGATTTGCAGTTTCTGAATTGTTTGTAATTGCAGATGAATGATAAAAAGTCAAATCTAATCGTTCTTGTAATAATTTAATATTTGAAGATCGTAAACCGCCGCCCGGCATTATTTCGATTCTGTTTTTAGCAAGATCCTGTATTCGTTCTAAAGCCAAAATTCCTTCCTCTACATTTATCGCTTGTCCCGAAGTTAAAATCGTTTTAAAACCACAATCAATAATATCTTCAAGAGATTTTTCTACATCTTTGACCACATCAAAAGCACGATGAAAAGTACAAGGAAGCGGATGTGCCAAATGCACTAATTCCCTATTCTGTCTTTTATTAATATTACCGCTGTCTTTTAAAATTCCAAAAACAAAACCATCAACGCCCAATTTTTTATACTGTTTAATATCTTGTTTCATTTCTACAAGTTCTTCATCAGAATAAACAAAATCACCGCCGCGAGGTCTAATGATAACATGCATTTTAATATTTAAGCTTTCGCGGACTTTTACGACTAAGATTGAATTTGGAGTTGTTCCGCCAAGTTTCATATTTTCGCATAACTCAATTCGATCTGCACCATTTTCCTGAGCTATTATGGCCGATTCGTAATTAAAGCATGCTATTTCTAATTGATTTTTTTTCATTGTAATTATAATTAAAGGGGCTTCGACTTCGCTCAGCCTGACAAACGTTTTTCAGAAATCTCAACACAAGTGTCATCCTGAGCGAAGTCGAAGGCTAATTTACTACTAAACCTCCTTTTTATAAAAATTTTTATGACTTGTTTTATTTAAACATTCTGATAACTTTTTTAAATCTTCCCACTTATCATTTATTATCGCTTCTTTCTTTTTTCTACTCCAGCCTTTTACCTGCTTTTCAAAAGCAATAGCCTGTATCACATCATTAAATTCAGTACAAAAAACTAATTGTAAAGGCCTTTTATTAAACGTATAACATTCTTTGTTTACCCCAAACATATGTTCATTTAATCTTCTTTCAATATTATTTGTAAATCCCGTATAATAACTATTATCAGAACATTTTAGTATATAGACGTAATATTGTTTCATTTTATTTAAAAGTTTTATTTCTAAATAAAAGTAAGAAAAATATTTCTTTTATATATTTTATTAAGCCCCAATTGTCAGGCTGAGCGAAGTCGAAGCCCCGCTCCTATTAGCACGCCCTTTTCTTAGCGCATCTAACAAAGTTTATTTAGTGTAAAATTGATAGTTTGCCAATTGGGACGTGGGCTTCGACTTCGCTCAGCCTGACAAATCGTTGAGAACAAAAGAACACTATCTTAAATCAATAACCCGGATGTCATCCTGAGCGAAGTCGAAGGCTCGTTAAAAAGGCTTGCCAATAGGAACTGGGCTTCGACTTCGCTCAGCCTGACAGATCGTTACTCATCTAAATAAAGGGTATAAAAAAACCTGCTCCAAAACGAAGCAGGTTTTAAATATAATGTAAGATGAATTAATTTACCATTTGATGATTGCACTTGCCCAAGTGAATCCACTACCAAAAGCGGCTAGAACAACAGTATCGCCAGATTTGATTTTACCTTGTTCCCAAGCTTCTGTCAAAGCGATTGGAATAGATGCTGCGGTTGTGTTTCCGTATTTCTGGATATTATTATGAACCTGATCATCACTTAATTTGAATTTGTTCTGAATGAACTGAGAAATTCTCAAGTTAGCCTGATGCGGAATCAACATATCGATATCTGAAACCTGAAGTCCATTTGCTTCTAAACCTTCATTAATAACTTCGGCAAAACGAACCACTGCATTTTTAAATACAAACTGACCGTTCATGTAAGGATAATAACTTTCGTCATTAGGATCATTATCTGCTAAAATATCAGTTACCCAGCGCGCTCCCATTCCCGGTGCCTGCAAAGCCAATTCTTCAGCATGCTGTCCTTCTGAATGTAAATGCGTAGATAAAATTCCTTTTGTCAAATCTTCTTCACGGCTTAAAACTGCCGCTCCTGCTCCATCCCCAAAAATAACCGAAACCCCGCGTCCGCGAGTGGTCATATCTAATCCCGTTGAATGAACCTCAGAACCAATAACCAAAATATTTTTATACATTCCGGTTTTAATATATTGATCAGCAACAGAAATTGCGTAAACAAAACCAGAACATTGGTTTCTAACATCTAAAGCACCAACAGTTCTTAATCCTAAATCACGCTGTACTAAAACTCCAGGTCCTGGAAAATAGTAATCCGGGCTTAATGTAGCAAAAACTACAAAATCAATATCTTCTTTGGCAACGCCAGAACGTTCTATAGCAATTTTAGCAGCTTTTACACCCATTGAAGTCGTAGTATCTTCTCCACGAATGATATGCCTTCTCTCCTGAATCCCTGTTCGTTCCTGAATCCATTCGTCATTGGTATCCATTATCTTAGACAAATCATCGTTTGTCACAACATTTGAAGGAACATAATATCCTAAGCCTGCTATTTTTGAATGATACATATAATATTGTTATTTGTTAAAAATTTAGAATGCAAATTTACGTATACTTTAAAACATAAGAGTACAAAATACTATTTTTTTCGGTATTAGCAATTTAATATACTTTAATTATCAGACTGTTTAAAAACAATTACTTTTTGAAAAACCAGTTTATTGAGGAATTCATTGAAAAGAATGAAAAATAAGATTTAAAATGTAACAAGACTAAAGTATCTTAGACAAACATTTTGAATACCATTTTTTTTAAACCCAAAAAATTCAACTCATGAAATTAAAGGTTACGTTGTTCCTATTTTTAAATATCGGTTTTTTCTCTTTTGCTCAGGAGAATTTAACTTACCAAAAACCTTCTAAATCTATTTTAGATTTGGCCGATTACCAAAGGGCTCCAACCGTTTCAATGGATACAAAAAAAGAAAATATGCTTTTATTGTACCGAAACACATACAAAACGCTCGACGATTTAAATCAGGACGAAATTCGTTTAGCCGGTATACGAATTAATCCGGTTACCAATATATCAAGTACTGTAACGTATGTTACCAATTTGAAACTTAGAAAAATAAACGGTAAAGAAGAAATTCAGGTTTCTGGTTTGCCGCAAAATCCAAAAATTGCCAATATTCTTTGGTCGCCAAACGATAAAAAAATCCTGTTTTCTCACACTACAACTACTGGTGTTGAGCTTTGGGTTTTAGATGTTGCATCGGCGCAAGCCACAAAACTTACGGAAGCGACTGTAAATGCCAATCTTGGAAATCCGTTTAACTGGTTTTTAGACAACGAAACGATTTTGGTGAAAATGCTTCCAAAAAATAGACAGCCGCTTTTAGATTCTAAAAAAGATTTACCAACCGGGCCTATTATTTCTAATACATCTGGAGAAAAATCTCAAAACAGAACTTATCCTGATATGTTGAAAAACAAAAATGACGAAGCTAATTTTGAAACTAGTGTTACGTCTGAATTATATAAGGTCAAATTAGATGGTGATGCTGTTTTATTTAAAGAAGCAGCCATGTTTGCCGGCGAGAAAATTTCGCCAGACGGCAATTATATTATGCTGACTACCATTCAAAAACCATTTTCGTATGTGGTGCCTTTAAACAGATTTCCTTCTAAAACAATTGTTTATGACATTAGAGGAAAAGAAATTAAAACAGTTAACGAAGTCCCATTAAATGAAATTATGCCAAAAGGTTTTATGGCTGTTCGAAAAGGAAAAAGAGAAATGACCTGGAGAAATGATAAACCGGCAACATTATCATACGTAACGGCTTTAGACGAAGGAGATCCTGCAAACAAAGTAGATTTTAGAGACGAAGTTTTTCTTTGGGATGCCCCTTTTGATAAAGAAGCTGCATCATTAGTAAAAACACCTCAGCGTTTTAATACTATTACTTGGGGAAATGAAAATGTTGCCGTAGTTTCTGATGAATGGTACGATACCCGAAATGAGAAAACGTATTTGATAAATCCTTCAGATGCAAATCAACAGCCAAAACTAATAACCGACAGAAATTCGCAAGATGTTTATTCTGATCCCGGCGTTTTTGAAACTAGAAAGAATGAATACAACAAATATGTTTTAGCTCTTGAAAAAGATAATTTATACCGAATTGGAGACGGTTATACAAAAAATGGCCAGTTTCCTTTTATTGATGAATTTAATTTTAAAACATTAAAATCAAAACGTGTTTATACTTCACCTTACAAGGATAAAAAAGAGGAAATTTTAGAAATTGAAGATTTTAAATCCGGTAAAGTTCTGGTTCAGATTCAATCAAAAACAGAATATCCAAATTACTTTTTCAGAAACATTAAAAAACCAAATAGTCTAACTCCGATAACAGATTTTAAAAACCCGTTTGAAAGCATTAAAAATGTCAGCAAAGAGGTAATTAAATACAAACGTAAAGATGGACTGGAACTTTCGGGAACTTTATACCTTCCTGCAGGTTATGATAAAGCTAAAAAGGAAAAACTGCCTTTATTAATCTGGGCTTATCCGGCAGAATACAAAGACAGAAACAGCGCTGGCCAGTCCACTCAAAATTCAAATGAATTTACGTTTCCTTATTACGGATCGTTTGTGTATTGGGTAACAAAAGGATATGTTGTTTTAGATGATGCCGCTTTCCCAATTATTGGTGAAGGAACTACAGAACCAAACGACAATTTTATTTCTCAATTAGTAGACAATGCCGAAGCTGCTATTAATGCAGTTGATGCTCTGGGATATATTAACCGTAAAAAAGCAGCCATTGGCGGGCATTCATACGGTGCGTTTATGACTGCAAATTTATTGACACATTCTAATCTTTTTGCCTGCGGAATTGCGCGAAGCGGTGCTTACAACAGAACTTTGACGCCTTTCGGATTTCAGTCGGAACAGCGTAATTACTGGGAAGCTCCAGAAGTTTACAATGCTATGTCGCCATTTATGAATGCCGAAAAAATGAAAACTCCAATTTTATTGGTTCATGGCGAAGCCGATAACAATCCGGGAACTTTTACTTTGCAGACAGAACGTTATTTTCAGGCTTTAAAAGGTTTAGGTGCGCCTGCAAGAATGGTAATTTTACCGAAAGAAGCACATGGTTATGTAGCTAAAGAAAATATCCTGCACTTACTTTGGGAACAAGATCAGTTTTTAGAAAAGTATTTGAAAAACTAATTTATTTTTAACGTCTATATAAAGTAAACCCGACAGGTTTTAAAAACCTGTCGGGTTTGTCTTTTGTAATAAATATTTTTTCTTATAGATAATTCAGTCCAAGAAATATTTCCTGTTCAAGTGGAAGATCAATTTCACTTTCAAAAAATATTAACTGCCTTTTATGAACAGTTTCTATTAAATAATGACCTCCTCTAAAATAAGTTCTTCTAATTTTTACCGGAAGCTTAGATTCTGAAACCATTTTAAACTGATGCGGATAAACCAGCGTTTTATGCGTTTCATCTTCATATGGAAGCAATAAATGTGTCGCAACCTCATTTACTTCTCCAAATAACGAAGCCACATATTTAGTCTGCGGATCTTCATATATTTTTGACGGATCGCCTTTTATGATAACTTCGCCATGTCGCATTACAATTGCTTCATCTGCAAAAGACAAAGCATCTGTACTGTCATGTGTCGCAATAATACAGGTAATTCCTTTTTGTTTTAAGTATTTAAATAAGTTTCGGCGTAAAGCATTTTTACGAAAAGTATCAATCTGGCTGAAAGGTTCGTCAAGCAAAATTACTTCTGGTTCTAAAGCCAAAACTCTTACCAACGCAACTCTCTGCTGTTGCCCGCCGCTCAAAAATTTAGCTTTAACATTAGAAAATTGTTCCATTTCTACCATCTCCAACAATTCCTGAACACGAAGTTTTTTCATGTTTGCAAAACCATTCGAAAGAAACTTCCCAACATTCTCTGCCACGGTTTCATAAGGAGACAAATCGAAATCCTGCGCCAGATATTTCATATACGGCATTCCGGGAATCAAATTGTATTTTGGCCCCAGAATAGGTTTTTCGTTATAAAATATTTTGCCTTCGTCTAAATCGAACAAACCGTACATAAGCTTTAACAGCGTACTTTTTCCACAACCACTTTCACCAATAATAGCAATATTTTCGCCTTTATTGATCGTAAAAGAAACATTATTTATAACTGGTTTATCAGTATACGAAAAAGATATATTTTGAATATCAAGCATGTGTTGTATTTAGAGAGGTCAAATTTACGATGTTTAATTTCTAAAGTCAAAAAAAAGCTGCTTCAATTATGAAACAGCTTTTTTTATATTTTATTTTATCTGAAATTACTTTCCAGCTTCAGTTTTTGCATCGTTAACCATTTTGTCATTTGCTGTAATAGAAAATTCAACACGACGGTTTTGAGCTCTTCCTTCCGGAGTATCATTCGTTGCAATAGGATCAACAATACCTAAACCTGAAGTTTTAAAGCGGCTTGATTTTAATCCTTTAGAAACTAAATAAGACTGTACAGAAGCTGCTCTTTGTCCTGAAAGTGTCAAATTATATTCTGGTTTACCTGTATTATCAGTATAACCAAAGATTTGAATATCAGTATCTCCGTACTCATTAAAAACAGGAACTAATTTATCTAAGTTTGCTTTTGCCTGAGGAGTTAAAGTTGATTTGTTTGTATCAAAACGAACAGCGTTCTCATTTAAAGTTAAGTGAATTCCTTCACCTACTCTTTCTACAGATGCACCTGGTAAAGCCTGATCAATTTCACGGGCTTGTTTATCCATTTTGTTACCAATTAAGGCTCCGGTTCCACCACCTACAGCAGCTCCAATTGCAGCTCCTAAAGCAGCGTTTCCACCTTTTCCTAAATTATTTCCTAAAATACCTCCAATAATACCACCGGCAACTACACCGATTCCGGCACCTTTTTGAGTATTATTTGCGTTTTTAACTGAATCGCAGCTTGTAAATAAACTAACTAATACAAGTAAACTACTTAAACCTAAAACTGTTATCTTTTTCATCTTTATACTTTTTAATATTAATTAGCTCTTTGAAATTGGTAAGTAACATCTTTAACTTGTCCACCAACATTAATATTGTCTATTAACTGAAAAGAGTTATCTGTTAAACCTGCAACTTTTAGTAAATACCCTGATTTTACATTTTTAGATTTTAATCCCGGATCTACAATTTTAAGAACAAAAAGTCCTTGGTTGTTAATACTCCAAACGATTGGAGAAGTAAAAGCTGTACAATTTGGAGAATTTAGATTCATGGTACCTTTGTTATTATTTGAAATAAAATTCCAGGTACTGCCAATAAAGCATTTAGAATCTGCAAGATCAAATGAGGTTACTTTGATATAATCAGAACCTGCATAAGATACATTAGTAAGAACCCAGTTCCCTTTAATAGCGACTTGAGTAGGTCTGTCAAGTTTAGTCGAAAGCGTAGTTGCTTCTGTTGAAGCTGTAGACGAAGATGATTTACACGCGAATAACATCGTGGCAATCATGCAAATGAAAATTATTTTCTTCATTTTGTACATTTATTTAAGTTAATACTTACACGTTTAACAATTATTATACCACAAATATACAATTCATTGCGTGAATTTCTTTTTTAAAATCTAATTATTTTCTTTCAAAATTAACATTTACGCCAATTTGTCACTTAAAAAAAATTGGTATTTTATTTGACTAAATGAAAATCATCAAGTTAAATCAAAAAATCAAAAAAAATATGACAACAGGTAAAATTAATGTTTCAGTAGAAAACATCTTTCCCTTAATCAAAAAGTTCTTATACAGCGATCACGAAATCTTTTTACGTGAGCTGGTTTCAAACGGAACTGATGCTACCTTAAAGTTAAAACATTTAATAAGCATTGGCGAAGCAAAAGTAGAATATGGAAATCCGGTTATCGAAATTAAAGTAGATAAAGAAGGTAAAAAAATCCATATTATCGACCAAGGTTTAGGTATGACAGCTGATGAAGTTGAAAAATACATCAATCAGGTTGCTTTTTCCGGAGCTGAAGAATTTTTAGATAAATACAAAGATTCTGCAAAAGATTCTGGAATTATTGGTCACTTTGGTCTTGGTTTCTATTCTGCATTTATGGTTGCAGAAAAAGTAGAAATCATTACAAAATCATACAAAGATGAACCTGCTGCACACTGGACTTGTGACGGAAGCCCTGAATTTACTTTAGAGCCAGCTGACAAAACTTCACGTGGTACAGAAATCATTCTGCACATTGCCGAAGATTCTTTAGAATTTTTAGAAGATTCTAAAATCAGCGGTTTATTGAATAAGTATAACAAGTTTATGCCTATTCCAATTAAATTTGGAACAAGAACAGAAACGCTTCCAAAACCAGAAGATGCTCCGGAAGATTACGTTAATGAAACTATCGAACTTGATAATATCATTAACAATCCAAATCCGGCTTGGACAAAACAGCCTTCTGAATTATCTGATGAAGATTATAAAAACTTCTACAGAGAATTGTATCCAATGCAGTTTGAAGATCCTTTGTTCAACATTCACTTAAACGTAGATTATCCGTTTAACTTAACTGGTATTTTGTATTTCCCTAAGTTAGGTTCAGATATGCAAATCCAAAAAGATAAAATTCAATTGTACCAAAACCAGGTTTACGTTACAGATAACGTAGAAGGAATTGTACCTGAATTTTTGACGATGTTAAAAGGAGTTATCGATTCACCGGATATTCCGTTAAACGTTTCTCGTTCTGGTTTACAGGCAGATGGAGCGGTTAAGAAAATTTCAAACTACATTACTCGTAAAGTAGCAGATAAATTAAAAGCTTTATTTAACGAAAACCGTGCTGATTTTGAAGCAAAATGGAACGACATTAAAATCGTTTTAGAGTACGGAATGCTTTCTGAAGATAAATTCTACGAAAAAGCTGGTGCGTTTGTTTTATACCCAACGGTAGACGATACTTATTTTACTTTAGAGGAATTAAAAGAAAAACTAAAAGAAAACCAAACTGATAAAGATGGTAAATTAGTTATTCTTTATGCTGGTAACAAAGATGCACAGCACTCTTATATTGAAGCAGCAAAAGAAAAAGGATACGAAGTATTGCTTTTAGATTCTCCAATTATCTCGCATTTAATTCAAAAAATTGAAGGTGATAACAGCGAATTGACTTTCGTTCGTGTAGATTCTGACCATGTTGATAATTTAATCAAAAAAGACGAAAACACGATTTCTAAATTATCTGATGAAGAAAAAGCAACATTAAAAACTTCATTAGAAGCTTATATTCCTAAAGCATACAGTGTTCAGCTGGAAGCTATGGACAGTCAGGCAGCTCCATTCATTATTACGCAGCCAGAATTTATGCGCAGAATGAAAGAAATGAGCCAAACAGGCGGCGGCGGAATGTTCGGAATGGGAAATATGCCGGAAATGTACAATCTGGTTGTAAACACCAATTCTGATTTAGCTTCAAGTATTTTAAATACGGAAGATAAAACACATCAGGAACATTTGGTAAAACAAGCTTTAGATTTAGCAAAGTTATCTCAAAACCTTTTAAAAGGTGAAGCGTTGACTGCTTTTGTAAAAAGAAGCTTTGAAATGATCAAATAAGAGTAGCATAAAATAATTTATTCCAAATAGCCCGCAGGTAAAACTTGCGGGCTATTTTATTTTTATAAAAAAACAAAATCATAAAAATTTAAAAAATAGACTGCTTTACATGTAGCGATTTAAGAAAAATCATATATTTTTAACTCCGTTTTGTTTAAATTCTTTTTCTATTCTAAGTAATAGAAACTTATAACCGGAGCGAGCCAAAAATCCTAAACAGAGTAGGCAAATAAATTCTAAGATTATGTTTTATGTAAGACTAAACAAATTAAGAATCATCAAAAATGGTGATATAATAGGAAAAGGTGAAATCCAATTCATGAGTTTTATAAACCAATCCAATGATAGTTTGCCCAATCTAAACGAATTTTTCGAAACCAATGATGAAGATCGAAAAAAAGAAATCATTAAAGATTCTGTATCAAGAGTTATCCAATCCCGAATTTTAATGACGATCGACAAAGTAAAAGATAAAAGTATTATCACTTTTGGAGACACCGGATATATTGTTTACAAAGATGAAAAAATCCCAAAAGATTTTAGCTGGCAGATCGTTGCTGTCGAATTAGATAAAAAAACCCGAGATAATGCCGCATTAATTAAATCGGTCTTGACAGATTCTAATGTTGACACGATTACAAAAGGAATACAGGCACTCGCAAAAGCAAGTAATCCCGTTAGCGGAGCTGTTGTCGAACTTTCTAAATTAGTTGTTGGCGTAATTTTAGACATCGCAAAAAACAAGAAAGACGATCAAATTGGTTATTACCTAACTTCTTTCATTGAAAAATTAGATTATCCAAACGGGATTAGAGACCGACAAGACATTCCTGATTTAACAGGCAATATGTTTGTAGATTATTCCATTTTTGGATATCAGGATTACGCAGTTGAAGCTGTTGAAAATTTAAAACCATTGTAAACATTTCCTCAAGATATATTAAAATCCTGCAGATTAATTTCTGCGGGATTTTTTTTGCCCTATACTCATTTCAACTATTTAAAAAAAGGGTAATTCTCCCCTTTTATGCCAGTAATCGAGTTCGTATTTTTACATGCCTGAAAATCAAATATTTAAACAAAATTAATTTGTAAAAAACAAACCAAAAACTTAAATACTGGAAATCATGGAGAAAACGAAATTTACAGAAAACGGTGAAGTCTTATCAATTATAAAAGATTTAAAGGAACAAATTAAAGAGAAGAAAAAGAAATTCTCTGATATTGTAGATGCAAACGGTAACGAATATGTAGATTTAGTTCAGGAAGGCGGCGGCGTTCTTGGTGTTGCATTGGTTGGATATGTCTATGTTTTAGAACAAGTCGGAATTCGGTTTTTGAGTTTAGCCGGAACATCGGCCGGAAGTATTAATACCATGCTGATGGCGGCTGCCGGACCAATTGATATTACAAAGTCCGAATGGATTTTAGAATGTTTATGCAATAAAAATTTATATGATTTTGTCGACGGAGATCATGATGCGCGCGAATTTATTGATGCATTACTGAGCGATGCCGGGAATCTTAAATTAGTTATGAAAGGCTGTCAGGTTGTAGATAATTTTAAAGATGATTTAGGATTAAATCCCGGCACTAATTTTCATCAATGGATGACAAATTTGCTTTCGCAGAAAGGAATTAAAAACTATGGCGATTTAAAAGCGCTGCGCGAAAAAGGCGTTTCAAACGACAATAAATTATTCCGAATTAACAAAGTAAAACTTGGCGATAAAGAAGATTATACCAGACAAGATCATTGGAGCGAAATAGCTATAATAACTGCTGACATAACTACAGAAAGCAAAATTATTTTCCCTAAAATGATTGACTTGTTTTACTCTAATCCGGATGTTCAAAATCCAGCTGATTTTGTGAGAGCTTCCATGTCGATTCCGCTTTTCTTTACTCCTTTTAGAATTAAAAATATTCCCGGCGGTATTGAAGCATGGAACAAATGGAACGAAGCAACCTGTTTGCGCGCTTCGGTTCCGTCAGAAGTTATGTTTATGGATGGCGGGATAATTTCAAACTTTCCTATTGACATTTTTCATGAAAATATGAATGTTCCGGCGTCGCCTACTTTTGGCATAAAACTCGGATATGACAAAAATGAAATCAATACAAACGAAAAAATAACCAATGTAATAAGCTCTATGTTTGACACGGCGAGATTTGGTTATGATTCAGAATTTTTAAGAAAAAATCCCGATTTTAAAAACCTCATCGGATATATTGATACCGGAAACCACAACTGGCTGAATTTCAATCTTACTGATGATGCAAAAATTGATTTGTTCATTCGCGGAGCGCAAAAAGCCGCAGAGTTCTTAAACAAATTTGATTGGGAAGAATATAAAAAAATCAGAAAAGCCAAAAGCGAATATTACAAAACCGTTTAAAAACAATTGATTTACAAACAATTAAAAACCAAAATCCTGAAAGTAGAATTTTCAGGATTTTTTTTGTGAATTATTTTTTTTATTACATTTGAATGCCTTTAATCTAATCTTAAACAAAAACCAATATGAAAAAAACGGCTATTTTACTTTCTGTAATGTTTGCTTCGGCATTTATTTATGTTTCATGTTCCAGCGATGAAGTTGTCAATCAGGCAGACACAACGGCTGTCAGCGCATCTGTCGTAATTGACGCTATAAATGAAATGGATGTTAAAACAGGATTGACTGTATCAAATACAAATCCCGCTGCAAAACCATCAGAAACTTCTCCGGGAACTTGCTACAATGTTGCGGTTACAACTCCAAACGGAACTCCTTATCCAAAAGTCTTTACTGTTGATTATGGAACAGGCTGCACGGTAAATCAAATTACAAGAAAAGGAAAACTAAAAATTACACTTTCTGGTCCGGTAATTACAACCGGAAGTAAAATGACGGTAGAAAGAATCGATTATTCTATAAACGGTTTCAAACTGGAAGGAACTATAGAATATACTAATACCACTACTGTTGCAACTGTACCGCAGTGGAGCAGAAAAGTAACAAACGGGAAATTTACAGATTTACTTGGAAGAGTTTTCACCAATTCAGGCATACACACCATAAAACAAACTGCTGGTGTTGATACTCCGTACGTATTAGAAGATAATATTTATGAAATGCCAGAGGGAACTCATACTGTTACTACAGAAAAAGGAGGAGCTTTGACTTTAACTGTACAGGAAACCTTAATTAAAAAATATTCTTGCGAGTATATATCTAAAGGAAAATTAAAAATTCAGGGCGGATATTTAAACGGTGTTATTGATTATGGAAATAATGACTGCGACGCTAAATATACGTATACGCATGAAGATGGAGCGACTTACACTTTAGCAATGTAACCAATTCATTTTTAAAAAAATATAGAGATCCCAATTTAGAAATAGATTGGGATTTTTATTTTTTAGAAAAATTAACGGTGACTTATTTACATTCAAACTATTTTCTTTATTTTGCACCAAAATCCAATAAACTAATGAAAAAATCAATTATTGCCTTTGTTACTCTTGCACTGCTTGCATCATGTAGCAAAAAAGAATCTGCTCCAGATAATTTACACCTTACAGGAAATATTAAAGGGTTAAAAACCGGAACTTTATATATTCAAAGAATCGTTGATACATCGCTTGTTGCTATCGACAGTGTCAAAATTGACGGAAATGCTGCTTTTGAAAGAGATATTAAATTAGAATCTCCAGAAATGCTTTATCTGTTTTTAGATCGCGGTGTAACGAATTCTTTAGACAATAATATTTTATTCTTTGCTGAACCGGGAAACATCAATATTGACACTAATTTAGATAATTTCATTTCGAGCGCAAAAATTACCGGATCTAAAAATCAGGAATTATTTGAAGAATACAAAAAAGTAAATTCTCGTTTTATCGATGAGAACTTAACAATGGTTGAAGCGAGATTTAAAGCGATCAAAAGACAAGATCAAAAAGCGATTGACAGCATTGATGCAAAACAACAGTCAAATATCAAAAGAAAATATTTGTATGCTACCAACTTCGCTATTAACAATAAAGATCACGAAGTATCGCCTTATATTGCTTTAGCAGAGATTTATGACATTAACATCAAATTTCTTGATACGATTCAAAAATCAATGACTCCAAAAGTAGCACAGTCCCTTTACGGAAAAAAGCTTACTAAATATGTAGCCGAAATTAAAAAAGAAGAACAAAAAACAAACGTAAGTGAATAATAAACAATAACTTACATTTAAAACATACTCGATTTAGGTTAAAGTTTAATCCTGTTTTATTTAATAGAACAGGATTTTTTTGTGCTTTTTTTTAAGCTTCAATCAAAATCAACATAAATATCTGACAATTAAATAATTATGAATTTAAAAGTCAGAATTTACATCGCTAATTAACTGATTTGTAATATCTTAGCTGCAATCTTAAAAAAATAAACTTATGAAAAACTTAACCAGTAACATCAGTCGTCCAAAATATGATTATATAGATTCTTCTGTTTTAGATAAATTGGAATCTTACAATCATCAACTTTCAAAAGCAGAAAAAATACCTGATCAAGATCCATATTCCATAAATGGTCAGAAACTACGTTTGAATTTCATTCGGAGCACACTTAATTTAGACATGGACTTTATTTCAGGTCAAAAAGTATTTAATAATAACGAAAGTCTAAAAGGCAATATTGAAAATTATATTGGAATGAGCCAGATTCCTACCGGAATTGTTGGTCCATTGGTACTTAACGGAAGTGCAGCCCAGGGAGCTTTTTACATCCCCCTTGCCACTACCGAAGGTGCACTTCTTGCTTCTTATAATAGAGGTGCAAAAGCATGTAGGGAATGCGGACCAATAACCGTTATTACGCTTCAGGAAGGTGTACAAAGAACACCTACTTTTAAATTTAAAAATTTAATTGATGCAGGAAAGTTTTCAACATGGGTTATGGACCACACCGAAACATTTTCGGTCTTAACCAGAGAAAGCAGTAATTACGCCATTTTAAACGATGTAAATGTAAATATAGAAGGTAATATTTTAATTTTAAAATTAGAATATACTTCTGGCGATGCATCAGGCCAAAATATGGTTACAATCTGTTCTGACAAGATATGCCAGTTTATACTCGAAAACTGCCCAATAAAACCGGTATTCTGGACTATTGAAGGTAATTTTTCGGGAGATAAAAAAATAAGCCCTTTAAACACAAGAGTTCGCGGAAAGAAAGTTACTGCTGAAATCGTATTAAAAGAAGAGATCATTAGATCGGTTTTAAAAACCACTCCAGCCTTATTATATGAACAATGGAAAATATGTGTTTCGGGCGCAAAAAAAGCCGGCGTAGTAGGGAGCGGCATGCATCCTTCAAACGGACTTGCGGCTTTGTTTATTGCGTGTGGACAGGATGTTGCCTGTACAGGCGAAGCTTCTGTTGCAGTTACAAGAATGGAAATAATCGAAAACAACGACATTTACTTCGCCATCACCATGTCTAATATGATTGTTGGCACAGTTGGCGGCGGCACTTCATTTCCCACCCAAAAAGAATGTCTTGAACTATTAGGCTGCTATGGCGCAGGAAAAAGCGGTAAACTTGCCGAAATTGCAATTGCTTTATGTTTAACAGGCGAACTTTCAATTTTCGCAGCAATGTCATCAGGGCAATTTACAGCTGCTCATCAAAAACTAGGCAGATAAATTAATTAAATTCTAACAATTTAAATTCCAAAAATGAAATCCCAAATTCCAAGTTTCCCATTGGAATTTGGAATTTCATTTTTAAACAAAAAAAAAACCATCACTAAAAAGCGATGGTTTTACGTTGAGCCGGCGGAGGGACTCGA